>NZ_JBQFPO010000001.1:0-1132270 GCF_056536425.1 Ruegeria sp. D1(2025)
CGGAGGGCGTTGCACTTTGCTCATCTTTCCATAATCCTAGATCATCACACCTTGTCAATTCAACGAGATCGCAATCAGGCATCAGCAAAGCCTGCTGCAATCACTTCCAACGAACAGAAGTTGCGGCCGAAACTCGGCCGTAGGCCTTTTTGACTTCGCTGCGCTCGGCGTGAACGACAGCTGCGCAGACAAACCGGTCGTTCGCGAAAAAGCCTGGTGAATTTGCGGCTTGAACAATTGCGTTGAGGCCGGAAAGTAACTCCAGCGACATGCCTGACTTGTTTTCAATAAACCACTGGCGCAACATCTGTGAATGTCCAGAACCAATTGGGAGGTTGGCATGGCAGAGCTACGCGAAATTGGTAAGACAGGGATACGAGTCCCTCGCATCGGGTTTGGGTCGACAGGGTTGGGCAGTATTCCGGAGATCTATGGGTATGAGGTTGAGGAAGAGCGCGCGATTGATACAATTCGGGCAATTCTTTCGCAGCCAAATGCGTTCCTGGACACATCCCGTTGCTATGCCATGGGACGAAGTGAAGAGCGCATAGGTAAAGTCATTCGTGAGCTTGGCGGTTGGCCGGTCGGACGGGTGCTTTCCACCAAAGTCGACCGGGATATGGAAACCGGTGCCTTTGATGCTTCTCAGACACGTAGGTCATTCGAGGAAAGTATTTCGGCCCTAAGTGTCGACAGCGTCGATATACTCCACGTCCATGATGTCGAATATGCAAATGATCTATCTGAGGTCAAAAGACGGGGTGGCGCGATTGAAGAGTTATTCCGCATCAAGGAGGAAGGTCTGGCAAAGGCGGTCGGAATCGCAGCGGGACGTATCGACTTGATGATGCCAATTTTGGAGGGTTGGGATTTTGACGTAGTCCTGACACACAACCGGCATACGCTGGTAAACGACAACGCGGCACCTCTGATAGAACTCGCGAAGTCACGAGGGGTTTCGATATTGAACGCGGCACCTTATTCCGGGGGTGCGCTTGCCCGAGGCAGCGCGATCCATCGCTTTTATGTCTATCGACCTGCAGATGATGAAGTACTTGCGCCAATACGTGCTGTTGAAGAGATATGCGGGCACTACGATGTCCCAGTCGGGGCGGTCGCGTTGCAACACTCTTTGAAAAATGACGACATCACTTCGACGATTTGCGGAGTGACATGGCCTCAGCATGTTCAACAGGCGATGGAATGGGCAGAGTGGTCCATTCCTGAAGGTGTTTGGGAGGACCTCGCTGAGCTCGGGAAATCTTCGGAGGATCCAGAAGCGTAGAGTCGGTTTTCGGATAGGATACTGTTTTGCCAATTGACTGCTTGGGGCTCAGAACAGTCATTCGCTGCACTTGGCATGAGCGGCTGATTTTGAGCGCGAAGCAGACGTTGTTCCTTCTAAAAGACGTAGCCGCTTTTTGTTTTGTCCGCGCTACGCCGCCCGCTCCTTGAAGCTGACAGACTTAGCGATTATATACCAAACGTGGGCGGACAGCCCGCAATTCCCCCAAACATGATGACGCTCGTCTACCGAGCTTTGCCCGTAAGTCGCGGAAGACCGCCGGGGTATGGACCGCCCGAGACATGCTTGCGACCGGTGCGAATGGTCTGGGTCTAGCGCCGATCCACTGATGAGCCTAAGGCAGGGCGAAACCAACAGAATCCAGAGCGTCACGAAAATCGTGATCACCAACCCCGCCTTGGGGTGGTCGCCGGTGGCAACAGCCAACGGGATGCGCATCAACATGATGAATAGGAGAAATCACATCGAGCAAGATATCCAACTTGAAGCTGCCGCAGCAAGGCACATCGTCCTGATCGCTATGGCCTACTGTGAAGCCCAAACAGCAACGAGCGGCGAGGAAAGCCCGATTGTGCATGACCGGCAGTGGCAGGCCTGCTGTGGTGTCGCTGCGCGCTTCCTGAGCGATCCTGAAGCTATGACACCGCAACTCTGCCACCGTGAATGGCGGCTCAGCCAAATGCGGCACAGTCATCCGCAGTTCTGGCCTGCTGCCGCATCTCGCACTTGGGATGAACTCGACCCGATGGACCAGTTTGTCGAGCGGGCTGGTTTGGCAGCAATGCGTCAGACGCTGGACGAAACACGGAGGTCCTCGCGAGGTCGCACCGCGACGCTGCAATGAACGTCGGGCGTTAAAAATCAGCATTATGCTTGATGTGAACAACAGAAAATATACAGACGGACGAGACACAAAACATCCCAACCTCCCAACCAAACGCCCGACAGGGAAGTTGGGAGGTTTTATTGCATGTCCACCCACAACGAAATGGCCGGCCTAGTTCGTTTGGCCTCGTTACAAGCTGTCCCACTTTAAATCAGGCCGTCTTGAGGATAGCATTTTCGAATCGAGCGCCTTTGCTATTGGGTCCTGGAACGAGACGGGGCTCTACATGACGCAAGCGTCGAGCGAAGCTGTTGCGCGCAGGAATTCGGCTGTCCGATACACCTTCTGCGGCACACCACTGACGGAAATTCGAATACAGATCAGCAACAGTGACGACGTTGTTTGCCTTGATGGATAGTCTCTCTGCCGCCCACGCACGAACCCGGTCCGCATCCCTCATTCACGCCTCCTTGGCTATGCGTGATGTCATGGGATCCGCCATGCGCCGCGTGGTCAAAAGTTCCGCAGCCGCAACCACGACAAGATGTAGTAGAAGATCCGCCTCGTGTTCGATTATGCGATCTGCCAATCCCTCGTCGGCCTGCTCTTCAGAATACGCTTTGTCGAAGACCAGAACCTTGAAGCGGCGCTCAACGCCGCTGTCGATCCCCCCGCTAAATGCGGGCAGCTCATTGCAGATGAACACATGCTGCGCCGTGGGAGTGAAATAGAACGGTATGCCGTATGGCAGCCGGGCATGACAGATGTCCCCGGTGATGACCTTTTTTAGCGCGTCGCCTGAAAGATCACGATCCGACGTCTCCTCCGCAACGTTCAGCGCACACCCGCGCAAAACTGAGACGAAGTAGTCTTGTCCCATCTTGGCTGGCGGCACCGACTGAAGTGCATCCGCTGAGATCAATGATGAGATGACCTTGCGCGTGGTACTTTTTCCTGCGCCGCCCGGCCCAATCCAAATAAGGGCCTGCGGGTGTTTCATTTGCGTGCCGATACCAAGTGCCGCTGCGGCGGCTGTCTGCAGGATCAGCTCAATCCGCGCGCTTTTGTCTTGTTCAGCCATGTCCAAGTCGAACTCAAGGTTTGGAGCCTCGTGTTGCAGCCGCCTCAAAGTCGTTTTAGCTGAGAACAAACCCGTGAGCAGCTTCATCACGTCGCTTCCCAAAAGCCGCTTCTCAGCATCCTGCACTGGCCATACACCACGTACGGCATGCCGGGCCCGGTGTTTGCGGGCATGTGGTTCGAGCCGTGGGACATATTCATCTGTTGCAACGTCTTGTTCGAACAAAACGAACCCGCTTTCACAGGTGATGCCAACAGGCGCACCTTCAAAAAACCCATCGTCATCGCGTTTGGACATGAGAAGCGACTTGACACTTTGCGCCTTACTTGACGTGATCTTGACCTCGCCAATGCCGTTGGACGGCGTAGGGTAAGTGGCACCGTCAAAGCGCGCGATGGCACGCGGAAGCCGATTGTCGTTGAGAGCAGTCCAAAGCTTGCCATCGTAAATCCAAACTGTGCCCTCAGTGATGACAATGCGACCAAAGAGATCTTCTAGGTTTTCCAGCACACGATCGGCAATCTCTTCGTCGCTACCGCGGACCAGCTGCTCAACGTTGGACCTGCGCCGCCGCGCGTGGATGCGGTCGGCATCATCCACGGCGGCGGCAACAGCCCGACGTCCCATATCCTGGAGCAGATCGTTCAAATCGGCCTTTTCACTAAGGTTTGAGGGTACCGTGACGACATGGACCCGTGCATTTGGGTTTTCTGCCGCCAATTCACGCGCGATCTGGCGGCAGTCCTGCGCTTTGTCGCTGTCGGCAATGATCTCAATCCGACCGGCGTTTGCTCCTATCGTTTCGGGGCGGATAGACCCGAGGCACACCCTGATCTCTGCTGGCCCAGCAAACAATCGGGTCAATCCGGTTTCGATACCTTCGGCGATCGCAATTGTGCCTGTACCCAGTTTGTTTTTGATCCGAACTGAACCATCCCCGATGTAGCCTGCGCTCAGTTTGGTCTTCTTGCCGTTCTCGTCGCGTATCGGTTGCCCATTGCGGTTCAGGATTGTGCCCTGCATGCCAACAATATTTCCATCGTCATCCGTAACCACCGCCACTAGAGCCGGGCTTTTCTTACCACCCGGTTTGCATTGGAAATCTGGAGCAAATCGCAAAGCGTCGTGTTCAAGATCGATCCCAACCAATCCACGGATGTTGCGCAAGTATTCTTCGCCGGGTGAGCCGGCTAAAGGACGTGTCTTCGCAACCTGCTTCTGCACCCATGCGATCTTAGCAGCCTTTTCATCAGATGCCGCGTCGGAGCGTGCTCTTTCTTCCGCTTCTCGCTGCACGGCTTGTTCATCAGTTTCTTCACGGTTCTCCGAGGCCGCCTGTTCTCCCGGTTCCGATTGCTTCTGCTTCCGCCGTCCTTCAAGAACCTTTTCGCCAGTTATGGCTTCAATCTCGCGTACAGCAGCGTTGAAGTCGGCAAGGCCTCGTACCTTCATTAGCGCATCGGTCAGCGAAACCCCTGTTTCGGGCAGGCACGCGCAAAAAATACGATTAGCGTCTGCATCGTAGCGAAATGAAGGGTTCTTATCTTCATGGTCAGGAAACGGGCAGCGCTGATGCTTTTTTCCAGTTTGTGGTTTGGCACCAATGGCGGCGAGAATTTTGTCCGCGTGTGATTCCTCGACGATGCGGAGACGCTCGGTCAAATTTTTCATTGGTCCCCTCATGCCCGCCACCGCTGCGTTTCGGTCCGGTATGCTGCAGATTTTGCCTGCATGCTTTGTTCCTTTCCTTGGTCTTGGGAGAGCAACAATCATCACTGGCCCCGTTGCGCTCTCCGTGCGGCGGGGTTTCTCTATTCCTATTCCGCTGCCAGATCAGGCGTGTCGATCTTCACAAGCCGCCAGTCGATACCCGCCGCAATTGCGCGGACATGTTCAGCGCGCCAAAAATGCTGGCGACCAATCTGGATGGGTTCCGGCGCATCGCCGCTGTCCACCATACGCAACCACGTGCTTGGCGATCCGGGGAACATGCCCAACGCACCGCTGTGTGTGGAAAGCTGTTTCAGTGTGACGTTCCCTGTTTTCGGGAAGCTGTCGGGGTGGATAGGCATACGGGCGACACTCATGCAGACGCCTCCGTCTGAGGTTCTTCGCCGTTGGCTTTTTCAATTGCAGCCCGTGACCGCTTGAAAAAAACTTTCTCCATCATTTCCTGGCCCAGCTTCTATCCAATTGGTGATGTCGCTGCCGAGATACCGGATTTGTCCCGTGGGAAGGTTCATGAATTTCGGGCCGAGATGGTACTCGCGCCAGTGGTCCAACAGATAGAACTCGTCGTCGCTGAGACAGAGCAGCGCCGCCAGATACCGCTCATCATAGAGACGGTGTGGAACGGGCACTTCGATGTGATCTGACATTGCCAGCCTCCTACAAAAAGATACTGGCAACGTTGTAAGTCATGCATGCCCGACGAACTGATACCCTTGTTCGTTGGGCTTATTTTTATGGCTCAAACAGGTCCATGACCGCTTTATGGGGTGTCATGGAGTTGTGTTTGCGCTCCAATTCCAACCTGTATTTTTCGATCTGGCAATCAATCCGCCCAAGGTAAATAGCCTCTCCTCCCACATCGGAAAATTTTGGTGGTTGCAAGTCGCGGCATTCCTTATGCCAGCGTGCCGCTTTTGCGGCATCGACACCTGCATAACCGGCAACATCCTTGCGCACTTTTTCCTCGTTGGCTTCGCCCTCGGCCTTGATCAGGTGATTGATTGCCGCCACAACCTTTGCTCGAAGTATGGTTTCTTCGAGGGTAATGGAATTGCCGCCCATGCGTACCTTATGCTGCCGCTGCCGTTCTTGCTTAAGCAATCGCTTCATGAAGGGGAACTCAAGACCAACCCCATTGAAGAAGTCCAGAACACCGACAAGTTCATCTGACAACATCGCATCATCGGGTAGATCGGGCTGCGAACTGACCCGCGTACGCAGTTCTTCAAGAAGCGCCAATACGCGCTCTGCCTCTGTCTGACTATCCGTCTCACTCATACCTTTGCCTTCACAAGCATCGGCACGACGTTAGCACGGCCCTTCTGCAACTGAACCAGAAACTGCGAATAGGCTTCCATCATCACCCGGCGCTGGGCGAGGAAGGATGTGCGGTCATAAGCGCGGCCATGCTGCTCTTTAGATGCGTGGCTCAACTGTGCCTCTGCCAGTTTCTAATCGAACCCGAGCCGCTCGGTCACCAATGTGCGCAGCGTAGCCCGCAACCCGTGGGCGTCGGTCTCTCCATCAAATCCGATCTTGCGGATCATGTTCATTGTGGCCGGTTCAGACACGGGGCCGTTCTCGCTCGCAAAGACGAATTCGCGGTGGCCGTTGAGCTTGTACATCTCATTCAGGATATCGATCACCGGGTCCGTCAGGGGAATGGCAATCGTAATGCCCGTCTTGGTGACGGGGTTATTCCATACACGCTCACCGATGTTAATGTCCGCCCAGCGCATTTTGCGCACTTCACCGGCCCTCTGACCTGTATGCGCAATGATCTGAACCAGAGGCTTGCCCAAGGTCTGATGCGGCCACGCGTCCAGCGACAGCAGAAATTGCGCCAGACGCTCTGGCTCAACGATAGCGGGGTGGTGTTTCTTTGGCTGGGGCTTGAAGCGGTCGATTACGTTTGCACCCGGTACGACAGAGATCAGGCCCTCGGCCTCCGCATAGCCCAGAACCTGTCGCAGGATGCGGATGACCCGGCGCGCAGTTTCATGGCTCCCGCGATCTGCGATCTTGAGCGCAACGGCCTTGATATCGACTGCCGTGATATCCGCGACTTCCACAGTTCCCAGCAGAGGGATGGCATCCTTTTCGATCCGGTTGCGGGCGCGGACATAAGTCTTCTCTGCCCAGTGTGAACGCTCCGCTGCCAGCCATGCGCGTGCGACACCGGCGAAGGTGGTGTCCGTCAGGCCCGACCGGGCCTGCATCTCCGCCACATCGGGGGTGATGTTATCTTCAAGCAGGTTCCTCTGCACCTCAACGCGCTGGCGCGCATCTTTGAGGCCGACAGAGGGATAGGAGCCCAAAGTCATCTCACACTGCTTTCCACCGACCCTGTAGCGCCAGACCCATGTCTTGCTGCCCTTCGCGTGAACGATCAGCGTCAGGCCGAGGCCATCTGCCAGCTTGATCTTCTTGTCGCCCGGTTTCGCAGCCTTGATTTGTCTGTCCGTTAGTTTGGTCATCTCGCATACTTTCCCACTGGAGAACCCCACACAGACCCCCACAATGGGAACTCTGCCAGAGCCCAAGTTTCCTTGGGGGTCAGAAAGACGGACACGTCAAAGGCCTTATTTACAAAGCCGTGTGACTGCCAGTGAATTCGAACTGAGGAGAAAAATGGTGGAGCCTAGGGGAGTCGAACCCCTGACCTCTTGCATGCCATGCAAGCGCTCTCCCAACTGAGCTAAGGCCCCATGCAGGTACCGCCTGTGCGGTGGACGGACGTTTATGAGACGGTGCCGGATAGTGCAAGTCCAAAAAATCGGTTTTGCAAAATTTTTGCCGTCTTGCTGATCCGCAAAAATGAAACGAGGCGGCCGGGGGCCGCCTCGGGACGAATTCAGTTTTCGTCTTCCGATGACATGTCAGTGATGTCGTCCAGCGACACGTTGTCATTGTCATCGTCATCATCCAGCAGATCATCGTCCAGATCGACATCGACGTCATCGTCCAGAGCGATGTCATCGTCAGACTGCGATTCACGCGCCTTGGCGGATGCAGCATCCTCGGCGTCGGCGGCGATCATCCGGCTTTTGCCGGTTTCCATAACCACGATCTCGCCGGTGTAGGGGCTTACGATCGGGTCCTTGTTCAGGTCATAAAACCGCTTGCCAGTGGTCGGGCAAACGCGCTTTACGCCCCATTCTTCCTTGGGCATGTCAAATCCCCTTGATATCAGGTGAGTCGTATCAACGATTCAGGTCACGTGCCACATGCGGCCGGCACTGTCAAAGCCTTTGCGCAGGAGAAGTTGGGATATGGGGAAACATGCATTGCCCGGGACGCCTCCGGTGCCTTTGACATTGCGCAAGTCGGCGCGGGCACGGCGGATCAGTCTGCGGATTTCCCAACTGGACGGGCGGGTCACGCTGACCTTCCCGCAAGGCGTGCCCGAGGCCGAAGCGCTGAGTTTCGCCCGCACAAAGGAAAACTGGATCCGGCAGCATCTGCAGAACCAGCCCGGCCGGACGCCGGTGGAAATCGGCGGTTTCCTTCCAATCGAAGGGTCCGAGCGAAAAATCGTTGCCGCGACGGGGCGAAGGATCCAGATGCATGACGACCAGATCGCGGTTCCTTCGGGGGCCGAGGGGCGACGACTGGCCCGATTCCTCAAGGAACTCGCGCGCGACCGGTTGACAGAAGCCTGCGATGACTATGCCGCCATGTTGGGCCGTCCGTACAAAAGCCTGACTCTTCGGGATACGCGGTCGCGCTGGGGATCGTGCAGTTCCGTCGGTGCGCTGATGTTCTCGTGGCGCTTGATTCTGGCACCCTCAGAAATTTTGCATTATGTCGCGGCCCACGAGGTGGCTCATCTGGTTGAGATGAACCACTCTCCGGCTTTCTGGGCACAGGTCGAGCGGATCTTCGGGCCTTGCAAGGATCAGCGGCGGTGGTTGCGCGACAACGGGGCGCGGCTGCATCAATACCGATTTGAAGCCGGGACGAGTTGACCCGGCTGATATTTGTGATCACATGGGCGCATGTTGAGCACACGTTCCACCGAGTCCCAGACCGCAACGCACGACCGCGTCTACCGGACGCTCAGGTCCCGTATCATGCATGGGGATATTGCCCCGGGGCAGGCGTTGACCCTGCGCGGGATCGGCAAAGAGTTTGGCGTATCCATGACACCGGCCCGCGAGGCGGTGCGCCGATTGGCGGCCGAAGGGGCACTGACCCTGTCGTCGTCAGGTCGCGTATCGACCCCGGAACTTGGCAACGACCGGATCGAGGAACTCGCGGCCTTGCGCGCCCTGCTTGAGGTTGAACTGGCAAGCCGGGCACTGCCACGGGCGCACATGGCGCTAATTGACCGGCTGCAGAGCATCAACATGACGGTTGCGGAAATGGTAACCAAACGGGATGCGGTCGGGTATATCCGCGCCAATCTTGAGTTCCACCGCACTTTGTACCTTCGGGCGCAGGCACCGGCGATGCTGGCAATTGCGGAAACCGTTTGGTTGCAACTGGGCCCGACGATGCGCGCACTCTATGGGCGGCTACGGCGCACAGAGCCGCCGCACTACCACAAGCTGATCATAGCTGCGCTCAAGGCTGGCGATGAGCCAGGATTACGGCTGGCGGTACGGTCCGATGTGACGCAGGGCTTGCGGTTGCTGGTCAGCTAGGCGGCTTATTGCCGACGACATCCCGGTTGCCCCATTCGAGACAGGCGCAGGCCAGCGACGTTCTGGCTCAAAAGCGCGGTCTGCGTTACTCTGGCCAAAACCACAACAAGAGCAGATTTCAGACATGATCAATCGACGGACCTTCTCTATGGGGCTTGGGTCGGCGCTGCTGGCCGCCTGTTCCGATATCAGTTCACCTGCGCGCGGGCCGGCCACACGGATGCAGGCTGTGCCCAATGCAGGCTGGGATGCCTGGGTTGCCGGGTTCAAGGGACGCGCGGCGTCTCAGGGGATTTCGCAGGCCACAATCAATCGCGCGTTTCAGGGGGCTGGATATTTGCCCGGCGTGATCGAACGTGACCGCAACCAGGTCGAGTTCAAGCGCTCGCTTGAGGATTATCTGGCCATTGCGGCCTCGGACGAGCGGATCAGCACCGGCAAACAGATGCTGCAGCGCCATGGCGCAACCTTGTCGCAAATTGAAGCCCAATACGGCGTCGACCGTGAAATCGTGGTTGCGGTCTGGGGGCTGGAAAGTCGCTATGGCGCGCGTCGGGGCGATGTGGCGGTGATCTCGGCTCTGTCGACGCTGGCCTACGACGGACGGCGCGGGGAGTTCTTTGAAAAGCAGTTGATCGCAGCGATGAAGATCCTGCAGAACGGCGATACGACCCCCAACAAAATGACCGGCAGCTGGGCCGGGGCGATGGGGCATACCCAGTTCATTCCGACGTCGTATCTGGCCTACGCGGTGGATTTCACCGGCGACGGGCGACGGGATATCTGGTCGGACGATCCGACCGACTCACTGGCCTCGACCGCGGCCTATCTGGCGCGCGCCGGTTGGGTGCGGGGCCAGAAGTGGGGTGGCGAGGTCGGAACGGTGTCAGGCACACCTGTCGCAGTGCTGCAGCCGCAGACGCCCGGACCGCGCATCGCGGTGTTCCGCAATTTTCAGGTGATCAAGCGCTACAACAATTCGGACAGCTACGCGATCGGTGTCGGGCATCTGGCCGACCGGATCGCCGGCGGCGCGCCGTTTCAGGCCTCGTTCGGGCCGGACGAGAACGGCCTGACCCTCGAGGACCGCAAGGAGTTGCAGCGTCGTTTGACGTCGGCCGGGTATGACACGGAAGGGGCGGATGGTGTGATCGGCAAGAAATCCGAAGCCGCCATCAGCGACTACCAGCGGGCCAGCGGTCTGGCCGTAACTGGGACGCCCTCGGCAGACTTGCTGCGCAGGCTTGGGGGCTGACGGCTCAGGCCGCCAACCCTTTCGATCCGATGTCGAGGAATTTCTGGCGGCGGTCCTGAATCAGGGCCGCTGCGTCTTTGCCTGCCAGTTCGGCCAGCATGGCCGTGATTGATGCGCGCACTGCCTCAACTGTCGCCGGACGATCACGATGGGCACCGCCTTTGGGCTCCGGGATAATGTGGTCGCAGACGCCAAGCTTGTGCAGATCCTGCGCGGTCAGGCGCAGGGCCTCGGCCGCTTCGCGCATTTTCTCGGAGTCCTTCCACAGGATCGAGGCGCAGCCTTCGGGCGAGATCACCGAATAGACCGAATGCTCCAGCATCGCGACACGGTTTGCCGTAGCGAACGCAACCGCACCGCCCGAACCGCCTTCGCCGATGATGACGGAGACCAGTGGTACACCGATTTTCAGACACATCTCTGTCGACCGGGCGATTGCTTCGGACTGGCCGCGTTCTTCGGCGCCTTTGCCGGGATAGGCGCCTGCGGTATCGATCAGCGTGATCACCGGCAGGCCAAAACGGCCAGCCATCTCCATCAGACGTACGGCCTTGCGGTAGCCTTCGGGGCGGGCCATGCCGAAATTGCGTTCAATCCGGGACTTGGTGTCCGAGCCTTTCTCGTGCCCGATCACCATCACCGGCTGGTCGTCGAACCGCGCCAGACCGCCAATCACGGCCAGGTCGTCGGCAAAGTTCCGGTCACCGGCCAGGGGCGTGAACTCGGTAAACAGCGCGCCGACATAATCGTTGCAATGGGGGCGCTCCGGGTGGCGTGCTACCTGACATTTCCGCCACGGGGTCAGATCGCCGTACAGCTCATCCAGAAGTTTGGCCGCCTTGGCGTCCAGCGCAGCAGCTTCTTCGGCCACGTCCATCTCTTCGTTGGCACGGGCCAGCGCGCGCAGTTCCTCGGCCTTGCCTTCGATCTCGGCCAGGGGTTTCTCGAAATCCAGATACTGGGTCATGACGCCTCTCAACGCGGAATTTCCCCGCTATATGAACTTGCCGCCAGAGGAATGCAACACAAGGCAAGCCGGGTCCTGAACCTGATCCGTAGCGGGTATGGCTGTTTCACAGCCGCAAGGTCATCGGCACCCACCCTCGGCAATTAGACCCGGTTCTCACTTCCATCCCGTGTTTTTGGCTCGACAGATCTGACTATTGCTCGTGGCGCCGACGGATCCCGGATGTTGATGAATCGCATCCGGAATGTCACTGAACGGATCGCTGATCAGTTTCCGACCAAGGCTTGGCCGATCCTCAATTAGGGTTTCAGACCTGGGATCGTTCTGAGCCAAATGCCCTGCGTCGGCAGAAGAGTGTTTTTGGCTTCTCTGCGAGAAGTCAAAAAATGCGGAAGCAGCCAAACCGCGGCCAAACTAGTGAGTGAGACATGTCATGCAAGTCCATTGTTTTGGGCCATCGTTCGGGCTCAGGATTGGTCCAAGCGAAGATCGTAGCGTTTCAGTGTATTGGTTGGTGAGAATTCAGCAAGATTTGTGGTCGCGGAATATGCGATCCCGGTCAGGCAAGAAGAAGGAAGGGAGCCGATGACAGCCAGCTATGAAGACCGCATTTTGCGCGTTCTGGCCTATATCCACGATCATCCGGCCGGGGATTTGTCACTGGACACGCTGGCCGATGTCGCGGCCATGTCGCGGTTTCACTGGCATCGTGTGTTTCGGGCCATCACTGGCGAAACCTGCGCGCAGGCCGTGCGCCGGATCAGGTTGCATCGGGCGGCGTGCTGGCTGGTGCAATCCGACAAGCCGGTTGCGCAGGTGGCCACTGATATCGGCTATCCCAACCTGAAATCCTTTGCGCGGGCCTTTTCCGAGGCCTATGGCAGCAGCCCCGCCGGTTTTCGGAAGGCCGGGCAATGCCTGCCAGCCAACCCAAATTTCAGAACCGGAGAATATCCAATGCACCCTGTCACGAAACGAATCGAACCCGCCCGCCGCGTTGTCGCGCTGCCTCACAAAGGCGCGTATGCCGAGATCGGCAAAAGCTTTGAAGCCTTTGGTACCTTGTGCGAATCCCGCCAACTGTGGCCGCAGATGGGTCCTGTTATCGGGGTCTACCTCGACAGTCCCGATGACGTGCCCGAAGATCAATTGCGCAGCTATGCCGGTGCCGAACATCGCGGCGGTGCGACCCCCGACGGTATGGAAGCTCTGGAAATCCCCGGCGGCAATACCGCTGTGCTGACCTACAAGGGCCCGTATTCAGGAATTCACGCCGCCTATCACAGCCTGTTCGGCAACTGGCTGCCTGAATCTGGCGAGGAACCGGCGGATCGGCCTTGCTATGAAATTTACCTCAACGATCCGCGCGACACCGCGCCAGAAGACCTGCTGACTGAAATCTGTCTGCCACTGAAATAGCTCAACTCGGCCACAGCACCGGATAAAGCGAGGCCACCAGCAGCACCGCCATGGTCCAGTTGAAGGCAAGCAATCGGCGCGGGTTTGTCAAAACGCGCGCCATCTGTTGTCCAAGAACGGTCCAGACGCTGACCGAGGGAAGGTTGACCGCTCCGAAAACCATTGCAACGACCATGATCGCACCCAGCGTCTGATCCGGCGTATAAGCGGCAGTTGCTGTCAGGGCCATGGCCCACGCCTTGGGGTTGACCCATTGAAACGAGGCGGCCTGAAGAAACGTCATTGGTGTACCCTTCACGGCCTGATCTTGCGTCGGCGCGGCATTGGCAATCTTCCAGGCTAGGTACAGCAGATAAATTACGGATGCGATTTTGAGTATCGTATAGCTGACCGGATAACGGTCGAAGATCTGAACCAGTCCGGTTCCCACCAGCAGAACCATGAAGGCAAAGCCCAGCCCGACCCCCAGCATATGCGGGACGGTGCGCCGGAACCCGAAATTGGCACCCGATGCCATCAACATCAGATTGTTCGGCCCCGGCGTAATCGAGGAAACGAATGCAAAAGCGATCAGGGCGAGCAGAAGTTCATAGGTCATGAAGCGAATAATTGAGGCAAAACCGGTAAATGAAATTGCGTTTTGATGCGTACTTCCCTTAGTTTTGCAATCAATGACCAAGATTGACGAAATAAACCGCCAAATATTGCGAGAGCTGTCCCGGGACGGTCGTATCAGCAACCTGGACCTTGCTGACCGTGTTGGTCTGTCGCCGTCTGCTTGTCTGCGCCGGGTGCAGGAACTGGAACGTGCCGGTGTCATCACGGGTTATCGCGCGGTTCTAAACCCCGCAGCCCTGGGAGTGGGGTTTGTGGCCTATATCGGCGTAGGGTTGGGCGAGCACACCAAAGCCGCGCAGGAAGGGTTCGAGCGCGCATTGCAGCGTGCGCCGGAAGTGGTTGAATGCCACAATATTACCGGAACAATCGAGTATCTGCTGCGGGTGGAGTGTGCCGACCTGCCGTCCTACAAGACTTTCCATACCGAGGTGCTGGGAACCCTGCCGCATGTGACCTCAATTACGTCCTATGTTGTAATGGATTCACCAAAGGACGTAAGGGCCTGACGTTGAGATTGTGAACTTCAACCGACTTGCGAGGTGAATTTTCACGTCCTAGTGTCTTCGCAATAAAAAGGTCGGAAGGGGAGAAACCCCAAAGGACCACACTCAGGGAGAAGACCATGAAACTCTTTCGGATCGGTGCGCTGGCCACAGTCGCGGCAGTAATCGGCAGCACGGCCATGTCCGCGCCATTGAAACTGCAACCCGCAAACCCGCAGCCCAACGCGAAGGCGGGACTGAATGTGAAATACGCATGGGAGGGGAATCCGCCGCGCAAGATTCAGAACCTCGCCAAAGTTGGTTTCCTGTTGAAAAAGGCCAAGGCGGGTCCGCCTTTGAGGGGACTGGATTACCGTGACACATCGGATGGTGATCCTGTCATGACTTTCAACGAAGCCTATAATGTGGCGGCGGAGATTACCGGTTTTATCCGTTTTGACTCGCCCGGCATTTACGAGTTGGAAACCTGGTCCAACGATGGAATTGACGCCTATGTCGGCGGTCAACAGATCGGATATGTCAACGGACGCCAGGGCTGCGAAGCCAACCAGCGCACCGAGGTCGAAGTGCCAAAGGCCGGGTGGTACCCGCTGAATATTAAGTATTTCCAGAAATACGGAACATCCTGCCTGATGATGAAATGGGGCAAAGCGGGTGAAAAAATGAAATGGACCCCGAACAGCGCATTCGGGCGCTGACGCCAAGCGGGGCAACAGTCGGTTGGCCCAACAGGTCTGTTTGATCAGGCATGTCGGGCTTTTCCCAAAAAATGCACGAATTTTCACAAGGCCGCCTGCAAGTCTTTTTCATCGCACCTATCTTGGGTATGAAAACCACACCCCGGGGGGCGATCCCCGGGGTCAACAAAGTAACTGCTGAACCTTCGGGAGCCCGCACATGTTAATTCGACGTCTCGCGCTAGCCGGGCTCTTTCTGGGAATGTTGCCCGCCATGGCGCTGGCGCAATCCGATGAAAGCTCTGCGGCGGAACTGTTTGTCGAACTCAACACACTTCAGGATATTGATGACGCCTGCCAGATGACTTTCGTGGTGCGAAATGACACGGGGCAAGGTGTTGACGCTGTTTCGTTTGAAGCCGTGATTTTCGACACCTCCGGAGGCGTGGATCGCCTGACGCTTCTGCTTCTGAGGGACCTTCCCGAGGGCCGTATGCGCGTGCGCCAGTTCAACCTTTCCGGATTGTCCTGCGAGAAGATCGGTCAGGTTCTTTTTAATGGTACGAATTCCTGTCAGGTCAACGGGGCAGAAAGCGACATATGCCGGGAAACGCTGACGCTTGGCAGCCGTGTCGACGTGGAGCTACTGGGATGAGCCCGCTGGTTGCGCTGCGCGAGATCGTGGCCCTGGGTGGGCCGGTGGTTGCGATCCTGATCGTGATGTCGGTGCTGACGCTCGCCGTCACGCTGTACAAGCTCTGGCAGTTTGCCGCGTGCGGCGTGGGTCGGCATCGGGTGTTGTCTCAGGCGCTGGCGGCCTGGGATGCGGGTGATCGGCAGCTTGCGCGTGACCGTCTGACACAAAGCCACAGCTACCTTGCTCCGCTCGTGAATGCGGCGATGGACGCACCGGATGCACCGGGCCTGTCTGAGCGGCTGGATGCCGAGGCCGGGCTGGCGCTGGCGGGGCTAGAGCGGGGTTTTCGCCTACTTGATACCGTTGCGCAACTCGCGCCGCTGCTGGGGCTGTTCGGAACCGTTCTGGGTATGATCGAAGCGTTCCAGAGCCTGCAATCCGCCGGGGCTTCGGTCGATCCCTCGCTTTTGGCTGGCGGTATCTGGGTTGCGCTGATCACCACGGCAGTCGGGCTGGCGGTCGCTATGCCAACCTCGATGGTGTTGTCGTGGTTCGAAAGCCGGACAGCACGCGAGCGTGTGTTCGCTGACAAGGCACTGCGGACCGTGCTGGTTCCGGGGCAGGGCATTCAGGCCGCGACGGGCAGAGCGCATACCCCGGTCGCGCCCGAACATGCGTAATACCGCACCCTTCGTTCGCCGCCCATTGTCGATGACGCCACTCATTGACGTCATTTTCCTGCTTTTGTTGTTCTTCATGCTGTCCTCGACCTTTTCCCGCTTTGGCGAGATCGAACTAAGCAGCGCAACCAGCGGTGGGGCGGCCTCGGATGCGCCGTCGGAACGCGCTTTCGTGCAATTGGGGGCGACCCGGCTAGTACTGAACGGCGCGCCGGTCACGCCCGAGGAACTGGCGGCCCAGGTCGAAGCGGGTCAGGTTCTGATCAGCATGGACAACGACGCCACAGCACAGCATCTAGTTGATATTTTGGCTCTGCTGCGCGGCCGTGAAGACCTCAGCGTTCTGGTGCTGGAGTAAGGCCATGATCCGCCGTACCCGCCCCAGCCGTAAACGTGATTCCACCATCGCGCTGATCAATGTCATCTTCCTGATGCTGATTTTCTTTCTGATAACGGGCACGCTGGCACCACCAATGGACGGGGATCTTGAGCTGGTGAACACGTCCGATCTGGCCGGGCGCGAACCACCCGACGCGCTGGTGCTGCACAGCGACGGAACACTTAGTTTTCGCGGTGCTCCATCCAGCGCCGAGGCCTATATGCAAACCCATGATGCAGGTCCGGTACGGATCGTTCCGGACCGCAATGCGCAGGGTCAGCGCCTGATCGAAATCACCACTTCCTTGCGCCGTCTGGGGGCAACATCGGTCTTTGTCGTGACCGAACAGGCGCTCGAATGATCCGCGGTTCTGCCCTGATTGCCGCCGTGGCGATCGCGATTTCCGTGATGGTTCACTTGATGGGGCTTACTCTGACGACACCGGCGCTGCCCGGATCTGAGACACCGGATACCCGGCCTGACAGGGTGGCAATGGGCAATGCCTTCGAGGATCTGGTCGAGCCCGTGGCGGAACCCGTCGAACCCGAGCCTGCTGAAACGCCCGAGCCGCCAGAGGAAACGCCGCCCGAGCCCGAACGGACGGAACCGGTTCCGATCACCGAGGCGCTGGTCGCCTCAAACGACCCAAAGCCGGTGCCGTCCCCTGATACCGGCGAAGCCGAAATCGTTCAGCCAGAGATTGCAGAGCCGGTCCAGCCTTCAGTTACAGCCGAAGAAGCCGATGGTGACGACAAACCCAGTGCCGATGAAGCCAACTCCGACCCCATTGAGGCGGAAACCGCGGCCAAAGCGCCTCAGGGCGATCCTGATGCAATCGAGGCAGCGGCAGAACCCGAACAGCCTGCCGCTCTGCCTGTCGTGCCTGAAGCGGTCGCCACCCCGCCGGTCACGGCCATTGTTCCACCCGTGCAGGAAGCGGTGGAACCGGAGATCGCCGCTCTGTCACCGATACCGGATGCGGCGGAAACGGTGGAAGAATCTGAAGATTCAGAGCTCGCCGTGACCACCTCAATCAGGCCACGCCTTCCGGACCGGCGACCAACAACGGAACGGCAAGGTGTATTGAAGGGATCGAGGGATTTCAGCGACTTGCGCTTTCCTGATCAGGTAGTCGATTCGCCTTTGACCGTTTATCGCCGCGAAGGCATCGATAGGTTCAGGCAGGGCAGCGGGGGATCGCGCTCGGGCGGGCGCGGGCCTGGGAATTCCGATGTAACCAACTATGCCGGGCAGGTTCTGGTGCATCTGAATCGCGCACCGGTTGTGTTTGTTTCGGCCCGAGGTTTTGCGCAGGTGTTTTTCCAGATCGATCCCGACGGTTCACTGGCCTGGGTCGAAATCGTGGACAGTTCCGGCTCGCTCGAAGTTGAACGCGCAGCCCGCGAACAGGTCAGGCGCGCTGCACCGTTCCCACGCCCGCCCAGCGGAACCAGCCGCAAGCTGTCATTCTTCTACCAGAACAACTGATTACGGTGGGAAGTTGATGTCAATCGAACAGGGTGACAGTCGACCCGTTCGTGAGTGCCGTAAATGCGGCTTCGATATCTGACCGCAGATTCCGAACCAAAGACAGCTCCGGAAGATCCTGGGGCGCAAAAAACGCGACCTCACTTGTTTCCATGCCTGGTTCTGGTGCTGTGACGCTGCTTTCTTCGCACAGAAAGAACAGTTTGTAGAAATCCCGTATGTCCGCCGGATACGGATGGCGTGCCTTGTGTCGCAGCGCGTAAAGCTGACGTGCGCGGACCCGCAGTCCGGCCTCTTCCCAGACTTCACGTTCTATGTTTTCCGCCGGGGAACTGCCGATATCGGCAAAACCGCCCGGCATCGCCCATCGTCCGTCGCTGCGTTCACGGACCAGAAGGATTCGGCCGTCGCGAATAATTGCGCCGCGAATATCAATGCTGGGCGTTGCGTAACCGCCGGTATGGTCGGATATCAGCCCTTCGATCCGTGACAGCGGGACGTGGCCAAGATCAGCCAGCATGGCGCGCGCCAACGCGGCGATCTCGTCATAGCGTTCGCGGTCAAAACCGTCCGTGGTAAAGTGCTGCCCGGTCTCGGACAGCGCCAGCAGACGTTTCGCCCGCGCAAGCCAGGTATCCTCCAGCGCGGTCGGCTCCTGGCGCATCCCGGTCAGCGACGGCGGTCGCGGCGGGCGCTCATGGGTTGAAAGGCCACGCCCACATGCGCCTCGCAATAGGGTTTGCCCTGTTCAACCGGCAGACCGCAGAACCAGAAATCTTCGGTTGCGGGGTCGCCAACCGGCCATTTGCAGGTTTTCTCGGTCAGTTCCATCAAAGTCAGCTTTTTGGCCTTCTTTTCGACCTCGTTGACCTTGGCCAGCGCTTCGGGGCTGATCTCGTTGGCCGACGGTTGCGGCGGCAGGGGCTGACCGGCCGGGATGATCTGACGACGGGCCGGAATGGCGGGCTTGGCTTCGGCTGCCGGGGCAGGGGCCGGGCGTGCCGGTTCAGTCTTAGGTGCAGGTTTTTGCTTGGCTTCCGCCTTGGGTTCGGGGGCCGGTTTTTCCTTGGGTTCAGCCTTGGCTGGTGCCGCGCCAGTGGTCCGGTTCGACAGGCCCAGACGGTGCACCTTGCCGATCACGGCGTTGCGGGTCACGCCACCCAGTTCCTTGGCGATCTGGCTGGCCGACTGGCCCTCGCCCCACATCTTCTTCAGCAGTTCTACACGCTCGTCAGTCCAGGACATCATTTGCCTTTCAAAAGCGGAAAGCGGCCCCGGATTCGGGCCGCCTTGGGAATTCGTATCAGCCCCCTATTTTAATCACTGCAGCCCGAGTTACAAGCTGTCTTCGAATCAGGTTGAGGTCAGATGATGCAAATTCCCGCAGATCAGAATACGCGCCATTTCGGAGCAGTGAACTGGATGGGCCTTTACACGCTGGCGCAGCGCGAGACCCTGCGCTTTCTGGCGGTGTGGACGCAGACTTTGCTGGCCCCGCTGGTGACCGCGGGGTTGTTCCTGCTGATCTTCAATATCGCTATCGGCCCCGGCAGGCCGGACGTGATGGGTGTGCCGTTCCTGACCTTCCTGGCACCGGGCATCATGATGATGACAGTCATTCAGAACGCCTTTGCCAACACATCATCATCGATGGTGATCGCCAAGGTGCAGGGAAACATTGTCGACACTCTGATGCCTCCGCTTTCGCCGCTGGAGATTTTGCTGGGCTATCTGGCCGGCGGCATCGCTAGGGGGCTATTGATTGCCTGCGTTGTCGCCATCGCGCTGGCGGTGGTCCTGGGGCTGGTGCCGCAACATCCGCTGACAGCGCTGATTTTTGTGCTGCTTGGCGGCGCTTTCATGGGGGCACTCGGGCTGCTTGCCGGAATTTTCGCCAACAAATTCGACCAGATGGCGGCGATCACCAATTTCATTGTCACACCGTTGGCCTTTTTGTCGGGCACCTTCTACTCGGTCGAAGCCTTGCCACCGGTGCTAAACCGCCTGAGCCATCTGAATCCCGTCTTTTATCTGATTGACGGGTTGCGTTACGGGATGATCGGCGTGTCCGACAGTTCGCCGTGGCTGGGCATGGCCGTCTGCGCAGGCGCGACGGGCCTGATAGGCGCGCTGACCTGGCAGATGCTGCGCACAGGATATCGGCTAAAGGCCTAGGCGGCTTCGGCCAGCGCTCCCGGCTGCAACGGGACCCGGGGTCGTCCCAGCCTGGGGTGCAACCGTGCCGCTACCGCCCATGCCCCAAACAGGGCGACACCACCGGCCGCAAACACGCCTGCAACCGGCGTAGCCAGAAGTACCAGTGAAGCCACGCCCGGCGTCAGAATGCCCGATACGTCCCGATAGCTGGAATAGATAGCAGACATCTCGGTCCGCTCCGACGGTTTCACGGCCATCAGAAACGGCAATCCGGCGCAGATATCCAGCACGATCAGCCAGACCGACCCCAAAACCAGCGCCGCAACCGACGCGATGGGCCATCCCGCCACCGCCCCTGCGACAACGAAACAGACCCCACAGGCGGCAAATCCCGTCCGAACCGCAGCCCGCAAAGACCGCGCCTGGACCCAGCGCAGAATCAATGGGGCGACAAACAGCATTGCATTGGTTCCCGACAGCAGAATGCCGCCAAGCTGTTCACCCAGCCCGTTCTGAATGGCAAAGATTGGCAGGTAGACCACATAGATCCACCAGCCGCACGAGCGGATCATCGCAAACAGATATCCGGCCACCAGCCGGGGCTGGGAGAAGAAACGAGGCAGAAACGCCAGTGGATTCGTTGCCGGTCCGCGTGCTTTGGTGATCAGTTTGCCATTGCCCAGGCGCATGCTCCAGAACAGGATCAGCATGCCAAAAGAGGCGACCGCGCTGATCACGAAAGGCGCTGGTGCCCATAGTTCCATCAGCAATACGCCGGCCATCGGTCCGCCAGTCCAGCCCAGCGCGCTGTAAAACATGCGGCTGGTTTCGCAGCGTCCAAGTTCGATTTTGCTGATGTAATCCAGCACGTAAGCGTTGAAGCAGACAAATGTCACAACTGTCGCCACCGTGTTTATGGCCAAGGCAGTCACCACGGCGGTCGGGCTGCCCTCGATGGCCAGAACAGCGCTGACCATGAACATCACGCAGCCGATGGTGTACGCCCAGCGCCGCGGAATGAAGCGAATGATGAATGGCACCATCAGACCGGCCGTCAGTGACACGATCCCCACCAGAAAATACACAAAGGAAACCGAAGACGCGTCGCCCAGCGCGCGATACATCACCAGCGGAAAGACCGAAATCAGAATGCCGCGAACAATCGCCTCAAAACCCGCAAGCAGTCCGAACTCGCGAACCGACGGGGCAGGAGCATGGCGGACCCATTCCGGGATTCGGCGTTCGTGCATCGCGTAATCTCTCTAAACAACAAACAACTTCGACCAGAATGCGGGTCTCGGATCAGGTGTCGTGAAGATTTGCGACACCGAGGTCGCCCTCGGGCCAAAGCGTTGGAAGTTTCCGGATATTTTTATTGCCGCGCGCGGGCCTCGCGCCAGACCAGAATCAAGGCGCCGGTCAGGATGATTGTCGAGCCTGCCAAGCTGACCGCATCCGGAATCACGCCAAATACAGCAAAATCGTACAGGGCGGCAAAGATCAGGGTCGCGTAGCTGATCGGCGCCACGAATGAGGCGTCAGCCCTGGCCATACCGTTGACAAAACAGGCTTGCGCACAGGCCATGAGCCCACCGATCCCCGCCAGAGCGACCCATTGTGCTGCGGTGGGCGGCTGCCAAACCGTAATTACCGCGACCGTTGCGATGCCCAGCCCCATAGAGTTGTTCACCAGCAGAATCTGGATCGGAATTTCACGACCCGAGAGTTTCTTGATAAATATCAGCTCCATCCCGATCACCGCAGCCGCCGTCAACGCCAAAAGCGCTGCGGGCTGAAAACTGGCCGGCGTGGGGCGCAACAGGATCAGCGCGCCTGTCAGGGCCACCGCTGCCGCCAGCCAGCGCCAGGGACCGACCCCCTCTTTCAGAAGAGGGATGGCGAGCATCATCGCAAAGACCGGGTTCAGGAAGGAAATCGCAGTCGCATCCGCTATTGGAACATACGCGACCGAGGCAAACATCAGCGTGACCCCCAACCAGCCAAAGCTGGTCCGCCCGACATGCAGCCCCCAATGCGGTCGCCGTAGGTTCGGACGCAGCGCGAAGACCGCGCTGATGATCACGACAAAGGCAAACAGAAACCGCCCATGGCTGATCTGTATCGGATGCAGCGCCGGACCAAGCGTATCGGTGCCCAGCGCCTTGGCCAGCAGTGTTGTGCCCGCGATCAGCGCGCTTGCAACAAAGATGAGAATAGCCGCAAGGGCAGGGTTCTGGCGCGCCGGGGTCATGGTTCAGCGGTGCGCGACGCAGGGCGAAATGACAAGTGCCAAATGCTTGTGTCAGAGTGAAATTATGCGATCCACTCAATTTCGGGGTTTTCAGAAACCGAAGGTCCCGCTATACGGCCCGCATGATCAAACACGCACATATCCTGCGCCTCCGACGCCGACGCCTGACCGCGTAACCGGCCCTGTTGATCCTTTGTGCTGTTCAAATCAGCGCAATCTCCACCAAATCAGTTGACGAAACCGGCCTTAGTGTATCACTCACGGGGCTTAACCAATCTGAAAAGGATGATCCGATGATCCCGTCCGTTCTGCCGACCTACAATCGCGCACCGCTTTCATTCGTGAAAGGCGAAGGTGCCTGGCTGACCGAGGCGGACGGCCGACGTTTTCTGGACCTCGGCGCCGGGATCGCGGTGAACGCGCTGGGTCACGCGCATCCGGCACTGGTTGCGGCTCTGACGGATCAGGCGCACGCGTTGTGGCATGTTTCGAACCTGTACCAGATCCCTCAACAGCAGGCGCTGGCCGACAAACTGGTCGAACACACATTCGCGGATACCGTATTCTTCACCAATTCCGGTACCGAAGCCTGTGAACTGGCCGTCAAGATGGCTCGGAAGCACTTCTATGACAAAGATCAGCCGGAGCGGATCGAGATCATTACCTTCGAGGGATCTTTTCACGGGCGTTCCTCGGCAGGTATCGCCGCCGCCGGGTCCGAGAAGATGATCAAGGGCTTCGGTCCGCTGCTACCCGGTTTTGTTCATGTAGCCTTCGGCGATCTTGACGGTGTCACAAACGCCATCACTGAACATACAGCCGCGATCATGATCGAACCCGTTCAGGGCGAAGGGGGCATTCGCCCGGTTCCGGATGCGGAACTCAAGGCGCTGCGCCAGATCTGCAACGAAAACGGAATCCTGCTGATCCTGGACGAAGTGCAATGCGGTGTCGGCCGTACCGGAAAGCTCTTTGCTCATGAATGGGCGGGTATTACGCCTGATATCATGTTGGTTGCCAAGGGTATAGGAGGCGGCTTCCCGCTGGGTGCCGTGCTGGCAACCGAGGATGCTGCGAACGGCATGACAGCGGGCACACATGGGTCCACCTATGGCGGCAACCCGCTGGGTTGCGCGGTAGGCTGTGCAGTGATCGATCAGGTCGCCACACCGGCCTTCCTCGAAGGCGTGAATCGCAAGGCCGGCCTGCTGCGCCAGAAACTCGAAAGCCTGATCGCCAATCATCCTGACGTGTTCGAAGAAGTGCGCGGCGCCGGTCTGATGCTGGGCCTCAAATGCAAGCCGACAAACATAGACGTGGTGAATGCCGGCTATGACAACGGGGTCATCACTGTCCCTGCCGCCGACAACGTCATTCGCCTCCTGCCACCGCTCACGCTGACCGAGGACGATATCGCGCAGGCCATGATCCACCTGGAAAAAGCCGCCCGACAGGTCGAAGCCAGTCTCGCAACCGCCTGATCTTCATCTTTTCCCAAATACTCCGGGGGTCCGGGGGCTGGCCCCCGGCGTCCGACAGCCAAAAGCGAAATGAAATGAACCATTTTCTCGACATCCATAAAACCGATGCGGCAGCCCTGCGCAGCATGATCGACCAAGCCGACGCCATGAAAACGGCGCGCCTCGGCCGCCCCAAGGCGGCTCATGACGATGAACAGCCTCTCAAGGATCGCATGGTTGCGCTGATCTTCGAAAAGCCTTCGACCCGAACCCGCGTGTCGTTTGATGTGGGCGTGCGCCAGATGGGCGGGCAGACCATGGTTCTGTCCGGCAAGGATATGCAGCTGGGCCATGGCGAAACCATCGCCGACACCGCCCGTGTGCTGTCACGCTATGTCGACATGATCATGATCCGGACCTTTGACGAAACCATTCTGACCGAAATGGCCGAGTACTCGGATGTCCCCGTCATTAACGGTCTGACAGATCGCACCCATCCCTGCCAGATCATGGCGGACGTCTTGACGTTTGAAGAACACCGCGGCCCCATCGCCGGCAAGAAGGTGGTCTGGACAGGCGACGGCAACAATGTGTGTGCTTCGTTCCTGCATGCTGCAGGCCAGTTCGGCTTCGATTTGACGTTTACGGGACCCGCTCAATTCGATCCGGAGGAAGAGTTCATGGGCTTTGCCCGTCAGAAGGGCTCGAAGATCGTGGTCGAACGTGATCCCTACAAAGCGGTTGAAGGTGCCGATCTGGTGGTCGCCGACACCTGGGTCTCGATGCACGATTCCCAGTCGGCCAAGGAACGCCGTCACAACCTGCTGCGCCCCTATCAGGTCAATGCCGAACTGATGGCCCACGCCAAACCCGACGCGTTGTTCATGCATTGCCTGCCGGCGCACCGGGAAGAGGAAGCCACGTCCGAGGTTATGGATGGCCCGAACTCGGTCATTTTTGATGAGGCCGAAAACCGTCTTCACGCGCAAAAGGCGGTCATGCGCTGGTGTCTGGGTGTCTGACGCCTAAAGGCAATAACTGGGCGGGGCCGTCGCGCCTTGCCCTTTTGATCGTCTGCGCCCATAAACGCTGCAACGCAGAAACGACAGGAGAGCACAATGATCGGACGTTTGAACCACGTCGCCATCGCCGTTCCGGACCTCGAAGCCGCATCCGCGCAATACAGCAACGCGCTGGGCGCAAAGGTTGGCGCGCCTCAGGATGAGCCGGACCACGGTGTAACCGTCGTTTTCATCGAGTTGCCGAACACCAAGATCGAACTGCTCTATCCGCTGGGCGACAACAGCCCGATCAACGGGTTTCTGGAAAAGAACCCTGCGGGCGGCATTCACCATGTGTGTTACGAGGTCGAAGATATCATTGCCGCTCGTGACCACCTGAAGGAAACCGGCGCCCGTGTCCTGGGATCAGGAGAGCCCAAGATCGGTGCCCACGGGAAACCTGTTCTGTTCCTGCACCCCAAGGATTTCAACGGATGTCTGGTCGAACTCGAGCAGGTCTGACCACAGCCTCGGAGGGTCTGATATGACGATCACGGCAGCGATTGTTTTGTTTGCGGTCATCTGGTTCATGACCTTGCTGGTGGTGTTGCCCATCCGGATCAAAACGCAGGGCGATCTGGGCGAGATCGTTCCGGGCACCCATGCGGGTGCTCCGGAAGTGCATCACATGAAGAAAAAGATGTGGATCACCACCGGAATCTCGGCCGTCCTGTGGGCCATCATCGCCGGTATCATCGTGTCCGGCGTGATCTCGGTGCAGGATTTCGACTGGCTGAATCAGCTTGACCGGCAGGGATAGTCCTTACAAGTCCGTGGCTGACAGTTGATGGTAGATATGCGTGAACGTGGCTGCCCCGATAATGGGGATCAGCAGGTTTACAAGCGGCACTGACAGCGGAATTGCCATCAACGTGCCGGCTATCCAGATGGTTGCGGAATGCCTGGCGCGCAGCTTGCGCGCGCCATCGCGGCCCAGTCTGCGCATTGCTGCCAGAGTAAAGTATTCACGCCCCAACAGGAATCCGTTCAGCGCCCAGAATATAAACGGGGCAAGCGGCGTGAAGATCACGTAAAGAACCAGCGCCAGCAGGTTGGCCGTGATCAGAACGCCCAAAAAGTTCACCGTATCCTTCAACGCCTCGGATACCGGAATTCCTGCAACCAGCGGCAGATTGGGATAGTGCCTGTCCTCGACGGCCTGCGCGACCTCATCCAGAAACATCGACGTGATGGCCGAGGCGACGGGCACCATCAGAAACACGGACAGTACCATCATCAACAGCAGTGAGGACACGCTGAGCAGATCGTTCAGCCACGTGACCTCACCCAGCAAGGGTAAAGTGGCCTGGTCGCCGACAAGCGCATTGATAAGCCACAGGAAACCGGCATAAGCCACGACCAGCAATGCGAAAGTCAAGCCGACGCCCAGCAGCAGGACCTTGCGGAATCTCGGATCTCCGATCTGGCCGAGCGCCAGGAAGAACGACTGAAAGATAATCATTCAACAACCCATTGCGTCAGTGCCATCACATCCGGGCGGGGGCGCTCCGGTGGTTCCGCTCCTTCGGTCGCGATGTGAATCAGGCCCGCTACACGCTCGTGATCGGCCAGGCCCAGAGCGTCCTTGCAGAACTTGCGGTCATGGACTTGCCAGCCTGACAGCCAGTTCGCGCCCCAGCCGGCAGCCAGCGCCGCGTTCAAAAGCGCCAGACAGACCGCTCCGGCGGAGTAGGTCTGCTCGATGGCGGGAATTTTTTCCGATGGTTTCTGAACCTCGATCACAGCGACGGCCAGATGACCCATGTCGAACTGGCTGCGGGCCTTGGAAATATCTTCAGGCGATTTCCCCAGTCGAGCGCCGCAGTCCCCGGTCAGCTCCGAAAGACGGGCCATCGCCCCTTTTTCCAACACAAGAAAACGCCAGGGCTCGAGCTTGCCATGATCCGGACTGCGAGCCGCGGCCGTAAGCAGAGGTATCAGCTCTTCCCGCGTCGGGGCCGGTGCAATCAGCGTTTTGGCCGGACGTGAGCGGCGGATTTGCAGAAACTCCAGAGCAGCCTGATTCTTGAGAGGCATATGTTAATTTCCTTTACATAGGCAGTTTGTATCTTGGGTGGCACTGCCTCTGATTCAAGGGCAAGCTGTTTTGGTGTCAGATCAATTTCACTCTGTCCCCGTTCATGCAAGGGTGTTGCGAACAGGGAAGCAGGATGGCCAAAGCAAAACTACGAAATTTACCTGATCTGAGCGCACTTGCCGTGCCGGGCAAACAGATTTCGGTCAGGGTTACTCCAAAAGCAGCGCGTGACAGCATTGCGGTAGACGGCACCACTCTGCGTGTCTGTGTCACCGCCGCACCTGAAGACGGAAGGGCAAACAAGGCGGTTCGGAATCTTTTGGCACGCTCCATGGGGATTTCGGCGTCTGCCTTGATCCTGAAGCACGGTCAGACCGCTCGTGACAAAACCTTTGTCTATGATCCCTGAGGTGGCGTTTCGCGTATCTGATAGACCCCCTCAGGCAGGTCTAGCGCCGCCGCCAAGTCGCGCACCTGTTCGGGTGACAGGGTAATTTTCTGAACCTGGTCCGTGCGCGGATCCAATTGTTCAAGCGTCACACATTCTGCGAAACTGTTGATGACGACATCTTCGTTCAAAGGCTTTTCGCCTTCGTCCACCAGGGTAATGACCGTCGAGTCGAATTCATGCTCAATCGAAAACATAAAGGCAAAGTGCAGGGCCGACGCAGGTAATGCAACCCATTGACTGCCAATCAGACGTGGCCGTTCCCGGCATGGCACGCTATGGTTGCGATACGGTATGACCGGTCCAAAGGATTACTGATGCGCCGCCTGATATTTTTGCTGGTTTCTGTTCTGCTGGCGGCCTGCGAAGGCGGTACTTTGCGCGTTTTGCCTGCCGAGGATTGGGACAGCGAAAGCCCGGGTTCTCAGGTCTCGTCCGCAGAGTTCCGCGAAATCAGCCGAGCAGTCGGCAAAGCGGCGCGCACTGAATGCTTGCGACAGTCGGGCAACCGGAACTGCGACTTTACGATCATGGTTGATCTGAACCCACGGGCCCCAGAAAACGCGTTTCAGACATTGGATGATAACGGGCAACCGGTGATCATTTTCACACAGACCATGATCAATTCAGCAAAGAACGCCGACGAACTGGCGTTTGTCATGGGGCACGAGGCCGCGCATCACGTTTTGGGTCACCTTGCCAGGCAGTCGAACAATTCGCAGGAAAGCGCGGTGATTTTCGGTGACCTCGCGCGCCTCGACGGAGGAGATGACGCTGATGTCGAAGCTTGGCAGAAACTGGGGGCACAGGTCGGTGTGCAGGCCTATGTGAAGGATTTCGAGCTTGAGGCCGATCAACTGGGCACCGTCATTACCTATAGGGCGGGATACAACCCCTTGGTGGGGGCAGTGTATTTCAATCGCATTCCTGATCCGGGTGACAAGTTTCTTGGCACCCATCCACCTAACGCGCAGCGTGTGCAGATAGTTCAGGAAACCGCCCGGCAACTGGGGCTGACCCCATGACATCGCTTGTCCGGATGGGCGTGATCCTGACAGATCGCGGTTCAAAGTATGCGGTATCCGGTGCGCCAGTTAAGACCCGGGATGAAATCGATGCGGTTTTGAGTGAGCTGAAATCTGACAAGAGCTATGCGAAAGCCACGCACAATACCTGGGCTGCGGTACTGCCGACCGGTGCGCTCAAAGCGGATGACGGCGAAAGCGGGGCCGGAATGGTGATCCTGCGAATGATGGAGCGGGCAGGTCTGGACAGCCATCTGATCGTAGTAACGCGCTGGTACGGCGGGAAAAAACTGGGGGGCGATCGCTTTCGGCGCGTGCAGGATGCGACGCGCGCCTATCTGGATCATCAGGCGCCAGCACCTTGACCTGGGTCAAAGGCTGACGCGAACGGGTGCGATATCCTTTCTTGTAACGCGAACGGGAAAGGATGCGTAATGCTCAGCCGTAACACATTGCGACGCCATGCCGGTCTTCTGGACCAGATGGCCACAACTGTCGGAGTTGATCTGGAAGAAGCCGCCATCGCTGGCCAGGTTTCGATCGACGCGATTTCCGATGCCGTTCTGCGCTGCACCGATTGCCCCAATCCCGGCCATTGCGAGAACTTCCTGACCAAAGCGGTAGCCACAAGCCAGACGCCGGAATACTGCCGAAATCAGGAATTGCTGAACAAACTGAAACCCTGAGCGGCCGGATGTACCATGTCACCACTGGGACACATCATGACCCATCTTCGACTGGTCCTGCGCATGGGGCAGGCGACCGGCGTAGACATCGCCGCAGCGCATAAGGGCGGGCACCTGACCCAGCGGGACTGGAGCAACATGGTGCAGCGATGCCGGGGCTGTAACTGGGCCAGTGCCTGTCCTGAATGGTTGGACCGTTGTGAAGACGCGTCCAACGCCCCTGAAATCTGTATGAACAAGGCTCAGTTTGCGGTGCTGAAAACCCGGCAAAAAGGATGCAAGTGATGGATTCGGACAGACTGGGAGATATCGACAAGCACTTCTGGCTTACCCGATCGACCGCACGGATCATCGGGGTTTCGTTCTCGGATGCGATGGCCGAAGGGAAACTGTCGCCCCAGGGATTTGCCGAAATCGTTACTCGGTGCCGGACAGCGGAGTGCAGCAGCAAATGTGAGTTATGGCTGGCAACGCAGCAGTCCACACCGGAAAAGGCGCCTGATTTCTGCGCAAACGCCTCTGCTCTTGAGGCGCTTAGAAAGTCTTCACAGACGCGAATGTGAGCCGTCGCACAATGGCGGCTTCGATGTCTGCTTGCAGCCGCAGAAGAACACCTTCTTCGTTGCTTCGGCAGTGTATTTCACCGGCTCCAGCCCGGTTCCTTTGTGAGATCCGTCGCAAAAAGGTTGTTTCTTGGACGTACCGCAGGCGCACCAGAAATAGCTTTTCCCTTCGGTCACTTCGACCGGATAAGGGCCTTTCTGGGCAATGATCGGGCTGTCGGACATTTGGCTGCTCCGTTGTTGGCTGATGTCATTTCAATAGTTTAGAACATAGGCCTGAAAAGGGTAGCGGTTGAGGAATTTTCAGCGCTCGTGGTCGCCTTTACCAGCGTAACTCTGCCCGAAATAACGAATTTGTGATCTGTTTAGTTGCCAGAACGCCCGCCAACTCTTATTCTGAGATTGGCCCGAAAAACCGGGCAATATCAGAAAAGTAATAGAGGATTGACGGACATGAAACTGAAACTCGCAGCCGTAGGTGCGTTTGCCCTTATTCTGACCGCCTGCTCTCAGCAGGAAGAGCCGGCCCCGGTCTATATCCAGCCTGACTATGACAAATACGGTTCTCCGAGCTGTCCGGCAGGTTATGAACTGGCCACAACCGAAGCGGGTCAGACTGTCTGTAATCCAGTTTCCCAATAAGCCTTTCGCAGGCGGTCCTTTTCAGGGCCGCCTGCAAATCCGTGCCCTGATCTGAATGTACCAATTGCCGGTCGTCACGGCGATTGACGTCTTTTGGTCAGGCCAGTTTTCCCCACAAATCATACTCTCCGGCCTCGTCGACCTCGACAGAAACGATGTCGCCCGGTTTCAGGGTTTCGAAGTTTTCGTCAATGAACAGGTTGCCGTCGATCTCGGGCGCGTCTGCCTTCGTGCGGCATGTGGCGGCGTCTTCGTCGATTTCGTCGACGATGACCTCAATCGTCTGACCAACCTTGGCCGCCAGCTTGGCCTCTGAAATTGCCTGTGCCTTTTCCATGAAACGCTCCCAACGGTCCTGTTTGACGTCAGCAGGAACGTGATCCGGCAGGTCGTTGGACCGGGCACCGTCTACGTTTTCGTATTGAAAGCAGCCAACGCGATCCAATTGGGCTTCGTCCATCCAGTCCAGCAGGGTCTGGAATTCGGCATCTGTCTCGCCCGGATAACCCACGATAAAGGTCGAACGCAGGGTGATGTCGGGGCAGGTCGCGCGCCATGCGGCGATTTCATCCAGTGTTTTGGCCGCAGCGGCCGGGCGGGCCATGCGTTTCAGAACATCCGGATGGGCGTGCTGAAAGGGGATGTCCAGATAGGGCAGAACATTGCAACCAGCATCCGCCATCAACGGGATCAGTTCGCGCACATGCGGGTAGGGATAGACGTAATGCAGCCGTACCCAGGCGTCCAACTGTCCCAACTCGCGCGCCAGATCGGTGATGTGGCTGCGTACCTCGCGGTCTTTCCACGGGTTGACGTCGTATTTGCGATCCAGCCCATAGGCCGAGGTGTCCTGCGAGATTACCAGCAACTCGCGCACACCGCTTTCAACCAGCTTTTCCGCCTCGCGCAGCACCGCATGGGCGGGGCGGCTTGCCAGTTTCCCGCGCATGTCAGGGATGATGCAGAATTTGCATTTGTGGTTACAGCCTTCCGAAATCTTCAGATAGCTGTAGTGGCGTGGTGTCAGTTTGACGCCCGAGGCAGGCAGCAGGTCGACGAACGGGTCCGGATCGGGCGGAACAGCGGAATGCACGGCATCCAGCACCTGTTCGTATTGATGTGGGCCGGTGACGGCCATGATCCGCGGGTGATGCTCGCGGATGTAGTCCGGTTCCGCGCCTAGGCAGCCCGTCACGATAACCTTGCCGTTTTCCACCAACGCTTCGCCGATTGCATCCAGCGATTCTGCCTTGGCGCTGTCCAGGAACCCGCATGTGTTCACGATGACGGCATCGGCCCCTGAATAGTCGGGCGAAATGCCGTACCCTTCGGCACGCAGACGGGTCAGGATACGCTCGCTATCGACCAAAGCCTTGGGGCAGCCCAAGGACACCATACCGATGGTCGGCTGGTTCGGACGGGGCGTATCGGTGATCCGGGCGGCAGGCGCCAGGTCGGGGCGGAGGTTTGGCGGGTTCGTGCTCATGGCGCGGCATATAGTGGGGAACGCTTCCCCTTGCAAATCCCGCTTTTTGATTTGAATGATCTCAAGCAAAGAAAAGCCAAAAAGGCGGAGAGCAGAAAGATGAAGTGGTTTTTGCGGATCCTGTTCGTATTCGTTGCCGTAATCGGGCTGGTGATTGGCGCGTTGTTGCTGATGCCGGGCGAAAAACTGGGATCGATTCTGGCCGAGCAGGTTCGGGCGCAGACAGGTCGCGACCTGAACCTGTCCGGAGACGTGAACCTGTCCTTCTGGCCGGTTCTGGGAATGGAAACCGGGCCCGTCACGTTTGGTAACGCTGCATGGGCCGGGCCAGAACCAATGCTGAGCGCGGAACGCCTGATGGTCGGTGTCGACGCAGCGGCGTTGTTGTCCGGTGACATCAGGATCAAACGGGTCGTGGCAGAAAACCCGGTTCTTCGACTGGAAGTGTCGGATGGGCGCGCAAACTGGGAACTTGGCACTGCGACGGCTGCCACTTCGGGTGGCGATCCCGGGGGATCTGCGCCGGATGCCGAAGCTGGCACGGTCACGCTGGAGTTTCTGGAACTGACCCGTGTGCGGCTGATCTACGTCGAAAACGGTGTCACAACGATGGATTTCGCGAATGTCGATTTGTCGGCCAGTTGGCCCGAAGTCACCGCTCCAATGGTGATGGAGGCCAGCATGGCGGTGCCCGGCGGCACCGTGAAGGTCGATCTGAAAATACCCGACCTACCCGCATTTTCGTCTGGAGACGTGACCGCGTTGGGGTTGTTGCTGAAGGCACCGGGTGGCCAGATTGGGTTTGACGGACGGGTCAACCTGGCCGGGGAAATGGACGGCCAGCTTGAGGTCCAATCGTCAATCACCGAGAAAATGCTGGCGGCCTTCGGGCAGGCCGGAACTTATGTGCCGCAGGGGCTGGGTCGTACGGCGAATGTATCCGGTCAGATGACCTATACCAGCGACGGTCGGGTCGCCTTGCGGGATATGACCGCAATTCTGGACAACAACCGCCTGACTGGCGAGGCGGACATTGTCATTTCCGATCCGCCTCAGATCACGGCGCGGCTGAACGCGGGTGATCTGGATCTGTCTCAGATTGCTGGCACCGATGCCTCCACCGGTGGTGGAGCAACCAATGCATCTGCGCCTGACACGGGTTGGTCCAAAGACCCGATTGATGCATCAGCCCTGGCTTTGGCCAACGGCAATATCCGCCTGACGGCCACCTCGATTGCGGTTCCTGGAATGACATTCGGCCAAAGCGATCTGACCATGAGCCTTGATCGCGCGCGGGCTGTGTTTCAAATGCACCCGGCAACCTTGTTCTCAGGACAGTTGAACGGGCAGATGGTGGTCAACAACCGGAACGGGCTGTCCGTGGGCGGCAACCTTAGGGCTGACGGGATTGACCTGAAGCAGATGCTCTCAACGCTGGCCGGGATCGAACGGCTTTCGGGCACCGGATCGGGAACGCTCGAGTTTCTGGGCGTCGGGCAAACCGAAGACCAGATCATGCGATCCCTCAGCGGAAAAGGGGGCGTCAATGTTGGCAAAGGGGTAATCGCAGGTATCGATCTCGACCGTCTGATGGGCCGGGGGCAGGGCACGGGCGGCACAACGGTTTTCAACAGCTTGTCGGCCATGTTCACCATGGATCAAGGCACGCTGACCAATAACGATCTGCTGATGCTGTTGGATAACTACCGGGCGGATGGAAAAGGTCGCGTCGGGCTGGGTGCCCGGGACATCGATTACCTGTTCACCCCGGTCGCATTGCGGGCAAATTCGGGTCAGGGCATCGCCGTGCCGGTGCGGATACAGGGGCCTTGGAGCAATCCCTCGATCCGGCCGGACCTGAGCAAGGTGATCGAGGCCGCGGCTGATGCAGAATTGAAAAAGCTTGAAGATGACGCCAAGCAGAAGGTCTTTGAAAAAGTCGGCGGCGAACTGGACACAACGATTACGGAGAGTGATCAAATCGAAGATGCCATCAGGAACAAGCTTGAGGAAGAGGCCAAAAAAGGTCTGCTGAAACTGCTGGGCGCGGATTGAAATGACGGCCAGGTCAGAAAAACCCGGGGCGCGATCCGCGCCCCGGTTGTTACATCAGATGGTCTGATCGTAATCGCCGACGCCCGGTTCAGTACGGATGACCGCGTCGATATCCGAAAATATGGCGCGCATCTCGCCTTCGCTCTCGCTGCTTTCGCAAACCACAACAAGGTTGGGCGTGTTCGAAGAGGCGCGTACCAGACCCCAGCTGCCGTTGTCCAGAATGACACGGGCACCGTTGACGGTAACGACCTCTTTGATCGCACGTCCGGCAAAGCTTTCGCCAGCGTCGGCCTTGGCGACCAATTTGTCGACCAGGCGGTTCAGGATATCGTACTTCTCGGTGTCTGCTGCATAGGGTGACATGGTCGGCGTCGACCACGTTTTTGGCAGCGCCTTGCGCAGGTCAGACATGCTTTGATCAGGATTGCGGTCCATCAGTTTACAGATCTCGACGGCCACGCGCATGCCGCAGTCGTAGCCGCGACCAATTGGTTCAGCCAGAAAGTAATGGCCCGATTTCTCGAACCCGGCCAAGGCGTTGATCTCTTTCACGCGGCGCTTCATGTGGCTGTGGCCGGTCTTCCAGTAATCCGCCTTAACGCCATGCGCCCGAAGCTCTGGATCACTGGCGAACAGGCCCGTAGATTTCACGTCGGCCACGAAGGTCGAATTGGGATAAAGCTTGGCCAGATCGCGGGCCATGATGACGCCGACCTTGTCGGCGAAAATCTCCTCACCCTCGTCATCGACCACACCGCATCGATCGCCATCCCCGTCAAACCCAAGCGCCAGATCGGCGCCGCTGGATTTCACAGTGTCGGACATGTCGTGCAACATCTCCATGGCTTCGGGATTGGGGTTGTAGTTCGGGAAGGTGTAATCCAGCCGGTTGTGGCTAGGCACGACCTCGACGCCCATCCGCTCGAATATTTCAGGGGCAAAGGCCGATGCCGTCCCGTTTCCTGTGGCGCACACAACTTTCAGCGGGCGGGACATTCTGAAATCGCCTACCAGATCGTCAATATACGCCTCTTTCACGCCATCGACGAATTCATAAGACCCACCTTCATGCGGGATACCTTCGCCGTTCAGGACGATATCGCGCAGCTCGGACATCTCATCCGGACCATGGGTCAGGGGGCGGTCAAAGCCCATCTTGACGCCGGTCCAGCCGTTCGGGTTGTGGCTGGCCGTGACCATCGCCACGGCAGGCACGTCCAGATGAAATTGCGCGAAATAAGCCATCGGGCTGAGGGCCGGGCCGATATCCTTGACCTGAATACCCGCCTGCATCAGCCCCAGTATCAGCGCGTTCTTGATCGCCAGAGAATAGTCGCGGTAATCGTTGCCCACTGCAATCACCGGTTCAATCCCGCGACTGCGCATCTGCGTGCCAAGCCCCAGACCAAGCGCGGTCATGCCGGGCAGGTTGATTTCCTCGGGGTATTTCCAGCGGGCGTCATATTCGCGGAACCCGGTGGGTTTGATCATCGCATCGCGCAGAAAGCTCCAGGTGTTGGGGGTCACCTCAGGCGTGGGTTTGGTCATAATTCTTCTCAATCGTTAAATCTGAATCGGGTTTTCTTTGGCCAGCGCATCAAAACGCATCAATGTGGCAATCAGCTGTCCCATCTGGTCCAGCGGAATCATATTGGGGCCGTCGGACGGCGCGGTATCCGGGTCCTGGTGGGTTTCGATGAACACGGCGCCGACGCCCAGCGAAACCGCCGCACGGGCCATCACCGGCGCGAATTCCCTTTGCCCGCCGGACGAGCCGCCCTTGCCGCCGGGTTGTTGAACCGAATGTGTGGCATCCATCACGACCGGATAGCCGGTTTTAGCCATTTGCGGCAGCGATCGCATGTCGGCCACCAATGTATTGTAGCCAAAGGATGTGCCGCGCTCGGTCAGCAGAATGTTCTGGTTGCCGGTGCTTTCGATCTTGTCGACGATATTGCCCATCTCCCACGGCGCCAGGAACTGACCCTTTTTGACATTGACGGCCTTGCCGGTTTCACCAGCGGCCAGCAACATGTCGGTTTGTCGGCACAGGAAGGCAGGGATTTGCAGAATATCCACCGCCTCGGCCGCGATTGCGCACTGGGCCTCGGTGTGGACATCCGTCAGTACCGGGATGCCCATCGAACTGCGGATGTCGTCCAGCACCTTCAGCCCGGCATCGATGCCCATGCCGCGCTTGCCAGACAACGACGTGCGGTTCGCCTTGTCATAGGAGGCCTTGAAAACGTACTGCGCGCCTGCGGCATCGCAGGCTTCTTTCATGGTGCCTGCGATCATCCGGGCGTGATCGGCGGTTTCAAGCTGGCAGGGGCCGGCGATGACGGTCAGCGGAAGATCGTTGCCAACCGTCAGGTCGGAGATTTTTACATGTTTCATATGTCTTACGAGGATACCTGTTCACGAAGGACCGACGCGGTAAGCGAGATCAACAGGTAGATACCAGCAAACAACAGGAAAGCCAAAATCGTATTTTCGAACTTGCGCGGATAGCTGGGTTCCTGACTGGGGACGGGGTTGACCGAGACTGTCAGGTACCGAACTTTACGGTTGGCTTCGGTGCGCGTTGTTTCCACTTGCTGCATGGCTGTTTGAAGCATCATGTCCCGCGCCGCCAGATCAGCCTGTGCCATTTGAATTCTGACACTCAGCCGCGCCAGCGAGTTTTCGCCTGCCGAGGCATCCAGCATCTCGGCATTCAGTTCCTCCAGCACGACCTCAAGCCGTTCGATATCGGCGGTAACGCCATCGACCTTAGCCTTGTTGGGCCGCAGGTTGTCCAGAAGGGCGGCCAGCTGCAGCTCCTTGTCCTGCAACAAAATCTCGATCTCGTTGATCCGGCCGCGTAGTCCCGCCAGAACGTTTTCGGGATCAAGCACCGCGCCTTCCAGTTGCAGTTCGATCAGCTTTTCCTGCGCCTTGCGCCGCTCTTCCTGAGCGGTTTCAAACCCCCTCATAGCGTCCCGCATCTGGTCTTCGCGCTTCAGTTCGGTCAAGCCATTGATTGTATCTTCGGCATAGGAAATCAGCCGGTTCGACAGATCAACGGCGATATCCGGATCCGGGGCCGCAACCTCCATCCGGACGATTCCATCCGTGGGGTCGTAGCCGATTGTCACCATGCGCTTGTACAGTTTGTACGTCTCTTCCAGGCTGGCGTCGGGGGAAAGCCGCTGCACCGGGTCGATCCAGTCCTGCTTAAAGATTTCAGCAAAGCCGGTATCGCGTTCAAGACGTTGCAGGGCATCCTTGGATTCCAGAAACTCCTGCGTCGCGACCGAGTCCTGTGCCGTTGCAAACTGCGTTCCTGAAAGCAGGCCGCCAATCGAACCGCCGCCGCCGTCGGCCTGCAGGATCGAAAACGCCGAGTCGCTGGCATACATCGGGGTCGCTACGCGGTAAAAATAATACCCCACAACAAATGTGGGTAGCAGCACAAACGCGGCCAGACGGGCAAACAGGGTAAACAATTTCCGTTTGCGACGCCGGGCGACCTCTTTCTGGATCTGGCTGATCTCATAGTTGCGCCGTTCAGTCGGGCTCCACTCCGGGCCGGGCAGGGGATGGGATTTATCTCCGACAGTTTGCGGCAGGTGGACCGTTACCTTGTCCTCGACCTGAGCCGTGCTCTGCTCGTCCTTGTTACCCGCAGCCGCCAGATCCAGCAGGTTGTTGCCCTGAAAAGGGTCGATCCCCTTTTTGCGCAACAGGCGAACCGCGTCATAATCCGACGTGGCCGCCAGCCCGTTCTTCTGTGCCAGCCGTCGCGCCATGCGTAACTGGCGCCCGGTCAGCCCCTCGCGCTTGATTTCGTCCAGTTCAGTTCCGGGCTGTTTACTGTTGGCCGCTTCGGGTGGTTGAGTCGCACTTCGAATACGCGAAATCGCATCTGCGCGCGCATCTGGTGTACCTTCGCCTTGGCGTTTTCGGCGCCAGTTGTATTTTCTAGCCTTGGGTTTGGTAGTCATATAACTGTTTTGCCTCTTCCAAGGTTTCAAACATGTAAAGCTGCCCGTCCACTAGAACCGCTGCCTGACGCGCAAATTTTTCCAGAGTGGTTGGAGAATGCGACACAATCACAAGCGTTGTGGTGCGCAATCTCTCTTTCAGGATCGAGCCCGCTTTCTTGTTGAATTCGACATCGGTTGTAGCGGGCATGCCCTCATCTATTAGGTACATGTCGAAGTCCAGCGCAAGCATCAGCGCAAACGTGAACCGGGCCCGCATGCCGGATGAATAGGTCGCAAGCGGTTGGTTGAAGTATTCGCCGAGACCGCACAGCCATTGGCAATATGCCTCGATATAATCGGGGTCCATGCCGTAGATCTTTGCGATGTAGCGCGAGTTTTCCAGCGCCGACATCTTGCCGGAAACCCCTCCGGTAAACCCCATTGGGAAGGACACCTTGCATTCGCGGCGGATCACCCCCTCGTCAGGTTTTTCCAGACCGGCCATCATGTTGATCAGCGTGGTTTTTCCGGTTCCGTTGGGTGCAAGTATCCCAACCGAGCGGCCAAGTTCGATCCGAAAGGAAACACGATCAAGGATCACCTTGCGCCGGGTGCCGGTCCAGAAGGACTTGCTGACATTTTCGAATTCAAGCATTGCTGGCCTGTTTCGCTTCGGAGTTGCGGTCTTTCCTCGATGAAAGAACGCATCGTTTACGAGTTCTTGTTGGCTACATTATGTCGAATTGTGAAACAAATGATCAATGCGCCCCACAAGGTGCTGTGGCTTTTGTGATATAACGGCAGTTGGCGCAGGCGCGCGCGGTCTCTATCTTTCAGCGAAGCCCGTTTGGAAACTTGTCTCAGGAAGTGCTGCCACCAGATGACCACTCTTGCCCAGGAAATCCGGTCCTGCCGGATCTGCGAAGCGCGTTTTGCCGCGACGCAGACCGCGCATGAGCCACGCCCGGTAGTCTGGTTCCGTCCCGGAACGCCGATCCTTGTTGCAGGACAGGCACCGGGCGCGCGGGTGCATGACTCAGGTCGTCCCTTCACAGACCCTTCGGGCGACCGATTGCGAGACTGGTTGGGGATTGATGAGAGCGTGTTTTATGACCGATCCCGTGTTTCAATCGTTCCGATGGCTTTCTGTTTCCCCGGCTATGATGCGCGCAATGCCGATCTGCCGCCGCCCGCAATCTGTGGCGAGACTTGGCATGACAGAGTCATGCAGGCATTGGGAGCGGTTCCGCTGACTGTTCTGGTCGGTGCCCATGCCCATACCTACCATCTGGGTACGCGTACGTCCGTGACAGAGACGGTCCGGAACTGGCGAGACCACGCGCCGCAGGTCTTTGCCTTGCCTCATCCGTCCTGGCGCAATACGGCATGGCTGAAAAAGAACCCCTGGTTCGAGGCAGACCTGCTGCCGGTTCTGCGCGCCAGGGTGCAAGAGGTTCTGAATGACTGAGACAACGGCCTTGGATGCCGCCCATTCCGCGATGGAGGCTGCCCCACAGGATGACGCAGCCCGGCTGAAGTTCTTTGAACGGCTGGCAGACGCTGAACTGTTCCTGCTGCTGACGGAAGAAGCGCGGGACGATAACGTCTCGCCCGAGGTTTTCGATGTGGCGGACGGACGTTTTGTGCTGGCGTTTGATCGCGAAGACCGGCTTGCCCGGTTTGCAGATCGTCCCGTTCCTTATGTGGCCCTGTCCGGGCGGGTTCTGTCATCGCTGCTGGCAGGGCAGCGAATTGGTCTGGGGCTCAACCTCGAGGTCGCCCCGTCCTCGATGCTGATTCCGCCAGAGGCTTTGGGATGGCTGACGGAGACCCTTCAGCATTCCCCGCAAGAGGTTCAGGAACAACTCGCCGAGTTCTTTCCCCCGGCGGGTCTGCCGGATGAACTGCTGACGGCGCTTGATACCAAACTGGCGACGGCGGTGGGGTTGGCGCAGGCTGCTTTCCTGGCCGGAACCAGATCGGCCAGCGGAGCATCTGGTCATTTGCTGGGTTTTGTCGGGGCGGTCGAAGGCGCAGAACCGGCCCTTGCCAAAGCCGCGTCCGAAGCGCTGACATTTTCCGGAATCGAAGCTGGCGCGATGGATGTCGGCTTTTTCGCGTCCGGGGACCAAGTCACGTTAAGGTTGGAAAAAGTCGGGCTGCGGTTTGACCTGCCGCAGCCCGAAAAACGTGATGTCGGGCGCTCTGCCCCCGGTAGTGATCCCGAGCGGCCGCCAATTCTGAAGTAATTCGCTAGCCGGATACTCCCTACCGTGACGGGCAGGGCGGCAAGACTATTCGGCGGCAGGTTCCAGTTTGTCCTGCGTCCGGGTTTCGAAATCGCTGGCGTCGTGACGCTCGTGCAACTGCGTGTGCGGCTCGCCAAAGGCCCGGTTGACCATGCGGCCTCGCTGTACCGCGGGCCGCGCATCGACCGCCTTGGCCCAACGCATCAGGTTCTTGTAGGACTCAACGTCCAGGAACTCGGCTGCGCTGTAAAGGCGGCCCAGAACCAGTTGCCCGTACCACGGCCAGATTGCCATATCGGCAATGGTATAGTCTTCGCCCGCGATAAAGGTCTTGTTGGCCAGTTCCCGGTCCAACACGTCCAGTTGCCGCTTGGTTTCCATTGCAAACCGATTGATCGGATATTCCCATTTCTCTGGCGCGTAAGCATAGAAATGGCCGAACCCGCCGCCCAGATAGGGCGCGCTTCCCATCTGCCAGAACACCCAGCTCATGACTTCCGTGCGTTCAGGCCCTTCCTTGGGCAGAAACGCATCGAATTTCTCGGCCAGATGGAACAGGATCGAGGCGCTTTCGAACACGCGCACCGGCTTGTCACCCGACCGGTCCCACAGGGCCGGGATCTTCGAGTTCGGGTTGGCCTCGACAAATCCTGAACTGAACTGATCCCCTTCACCGATATTGATCAGCCACGCATTGTATTCGGCACCCTTGTGCCCCAGCGCCAGAAGTTCTTCCAGCATGACAGTGACCTTGACCCCGTTGGGCGTGGCCAGCGAATAAAGCTGCAGGGGATGCTGACCGACCGGAAGGTCCTTGTCATGGGTCGCGCCTGCGATCGGGCGATTGATATTGGCGAATTGTCCGCCGCTTTGGCTGTCCCATGTCCAGACCTTCGGGGGTTCATAGGTGGGTTGCTCGCTCATCTCTATCTTGCCTTTCTCAGCAAAGTGGGAGGAATTGTCCGACATCCCAACAGCTAATATTGCAATCGGCAGAGTCCAACCCCGGTTAACAGGTCTGTTTTGTAACAATGGCTGCAAAACCCGTCACGAAATCTCATTCGACCTCACAGCGGCGCGAGCGGGGCTATGTTTTGACCGTGTATTGCCTATTCTCTGACCAGACCCGCCAAACGGGCGATCCTGCTAACCCCGGACCCAATAGGATTTATGACATGAAACGCTTTGCCTTGTCCCTTGCCACCGCGCTGACCCTGGCCGTGCCCGCCTTTGCCGGTGATCAGTATATTGACGGAACCGGATTTGCCGTCTCGGGCTACGACGTTGTCGCTTATCGCGGCCTGGATCAGGTTCCGGTCGGGCAGTCTCAGCCCGAAGCCGTTCGCGGCAACGCAAACTTCACGGCAGAATACAATGGTGCCACGTGGGCCTTTTCAAGCGCAGAAAACCGCGACAAGTTCCTTGAAAATCCTGCCTATTACGCTCCGCAATATGACGGACATTGCGCCTATGGCGTTTCCAAAGGCGGCAAAGTCCCGGGCAATCCGAACCTGTGGCGCATCGTGGATGACAAGCTGTACCTCAACATTACCGATGTTGTGGTCGGGTTCTGGGAAGAGGACGTGCCCGGCAACATCAATCTGGCCGAAGGCAACTGGCCGGGTATCGAACCCGACGCCGCCTCGACCAGTGTGATCCCAAAGTTCACTTCGGAAGGCCCTGTAACAAACTGAGCCTTACCTGTTTAAATCACCAAAGCCCGGCTCCCCACCGATGCCGGGCTTTGGCTTTGCGGCAAGGGCTCAACTTGCCATGCAATAATCGTCGCGTGTGCGCTGATCGGATTCGAACCGGATCCTGACACTTTTGGCACCGGGAAACTTGCGGGCCATGATTGCGTCAGGAACCACAACCTCTCCTGCGCCTGACTCTTTCGACTGAAAACTCAAAACCTCGGTTTCGGCGTGCCGGCAACCGGCCAGGACCGATGTAGGCAGGGCCACGCGGTTTGCCCCTTCGCAAACTGAGGAGGTCACAAAATAAGTCAGATGCCGACCATTGCACCCGACAGCCTCGGGGATGTGGTCGGACAATGCAGACTTGGCACCTTTTCCGGAAGAAACCGGATCAGCATCTGATCCATTCGATTGCGACAGGACGTTGCGCAGCATATCCCGGCAGGCGTCGATTGCGGTTGCGTCCAGTTCGATGACCCGTTTGCGAATTTTCGGACGGCGTGGCTTTCGGGCGGCTGACCCGGCAGTCCCTTTTGCAACCATGCCCTCTCGGCGCAGCAGATCGTAGGCCGCCTTGGCATTGGCAAAGCCGGAACTGTCACCTTCGGTGTGGTCCGGATGGGCATGAAACGCGATATGTCTCCACGCCTCGCGGATGTCATCGGAATTAGCAGACGGGTCCAGGCCGAGATGTGCCAAAGCATCCTGGCGCGCCCTTATCTTGTCAGCAGGCTCCATACTCAAATCACTCATTAAACACTACACTGAAACCACATTGAGCAGCTTCATGGCTTTGTCAAATTTTCAGGTAAATTTAAGGCGTTGCGGGAACAATGCGGCAATTCCATCTTGGATTGTCCGTCAGGCGCACCCGGAAGGGGCATCCCGTCTGAAATAAAGGAGCCTTCGAAAAAAAGCCCCTGTCTGGCGGTGGCCAAACAGGGGCAGAATGGAACGTGCCAACCGGGTCAGGCGACGTTCTGCAATTCAGTTTTCGGCGTAATTCCCAGCGCAAAGCAGACATCACGGGTCAGCTCGGGGCGGTTCAGCGTGTAGAAATGCAGTTTGTCCACGCCGCCCTCCAGCAAGTCCGAGCACAATTCTGTGCACATTGCCGTCGCCAGCAGGTCTTCGCGATCATCACGCACGGCCTTTTCGAAAGCGTTTTCGACCCAGGCCGGAATGCGCGTTCCGCAGCGGCGGGCAAAATTCCGTGCGCCCTTCCAGTTCTCGATGGGCAGGATGCCGGGCACGATGGGTTTGTCGATGCCGGCCTTTTCGCACGCGTCGCGGAACCGGAAATAGGTTTCGGCCTCAAAGAAGAATTGTGTCAGGGCCTCTTCCGCGCCTGCGTCCAGTTTGGCCTTGAGCCAATCGATATCCGCCTGCGCGTTGGAGGCTTCTGGGTGGATATCTGGATAGGCGCCGACACGGATCGAGAACATCTCGGTTTCGGCCAGCGCGGAAATCAGCTCGACCGAGCTTGCGAACCCGTCCGGGTGCGGAACGAACTGATCCTGACCCTTGGGCGGATCACCGCGCAGGGCAACGATGTCCTGAACGCCCGCGCGGGCAAACGTGTCGGCGATCTCCAGGGTTTCCTGACGCGAGGCATCGACGCAGGTCAGGTGCGCGGCCACCGGCAGATCCAGCGACTTGTGCAGGGTCGCCACGGCATCGCGTGTCAGTTCGCGTGTGGTGCCGCCTGCACCATAAGTGACGGAGACAAACCGTGGTGCCAGCGGTGCTAGAATGTGAACCGTGTCCCACAACCGAAAGGAAGCTTCGAGCGTCTGCGGCGGAAAGAACTCGAATGAGATATCTGGCTTGGTCATCGTGGCCTCGTCTTAACAACCTGGATCCCTTGTGCCACGTCCCGCTATGTGAGACAAACTCATATAATTCAAGAACAACATGAGTCGAACAGTAATGCACATTGAATTCCGCCACCTTCGTACGATCAAGGCGATCCATGATTGCGGTGGACTGGCGCGGGCTGCAGATCAATTGAACATTACCCAGTCTGCGTTAAGCCATCAGATCAAGGGGTTAGAGGATCAGGCCGGTGTTGAACTGTTCCTGCGCCGCTCGAAACCGATGAAGCTTTCGGCGGCGGGTGTACGCCTGTTGCGTCTGGCCGAACAGATCCTGCCGCAGGTTGAGGCAGCCCAGCACGAGTTTTCATCGCTTCGGGACGGGCGAACCGGGCGCATGCATATCGCAATCGAATGCCACGCCTGTTTCGAATGGCTGTTTCCGGTGCTTGAATCATTCCGGAAATCCTGGGCGGATGTCGACGTGGACATTCGCCCGGGCCTGGCCTTTGACGCGCTTCCGGCTTTGCAGAAAGAAGAGGTCGACCTGGTTGTTTCTTCCGACCCCGAGGACCTGCCGGGTGTCGAGTTCGTGGAACTGTTCGACTACAACGCGGTTTTCGTCGCTGCCTCGGCCCATCCGTTGGCGCAAAAGGAATTTATCGAGGCCGAGGATTTTCGCGGTCAGACCCTGATCACATATCCGGTCGAACGCACGCGGCTGGACGTGTTCAGCCAGTTGCTGATACCCGCCCGCGTGGAGCCTGCATCGATCCGTCAGGTGGAGCTGACTGCCGTCATCCTGCTGCTGGTGGCCTCAAACCGCGGTATTTCGGTTCTGCCGGACTGGGTCGTGCGCGAGGTCAAGTACAACTCGGACTACGTCACCCGGCCCCTGACCAGCGAAGGGATCACGCGCAGATTGTACGCGGCGGTCCGGTCAGAAGATCTGGAAAAACCGTTTGTGCAGGAACTGGTCAATCTGGCCCGGACCGAGGCACGCAGGCTTCAGGCGCAATAGGTCCAAGCCACGGCGCGAGCTGTGGGGCTGCTATGCGCATCAACCCTCTTGGCAACGGCGCAATGCATCAGTATACGCGCGGTTTGACCGGACAGGAGCCCATACACAATGGTTGGCAGTGCAAATCTCAACATCATGATCAAGGCCGCGCGCAAGGCGGGGCGTTCTTTGGTCAAGGATTTTCGTGAAGTCGAGAACCTGCAGGTGTCGATGAAGGGTGCCGGAGACTTTGTTTCCAAGGCCGATATTGCAGCCGAGGCGATCCTGAAAGAGGAACTGCTCGGCGCGCGTCCAACCTATGGCTGGCTGGCAGAAGAGGGCGGTTCGATCGACGGCGAAGATCCGACCCGTCGTTGGATTGTGGACCCACTGGACGGCACAACCAACTTTCTGCACGGCCTTCCGCACTGGGCGATTTCCATCGCGCTGGAACACAAGGGCAAGATCGTCGCCGGTGTGATCTACGATGCGGCCAAGGACGAGATGTTCTTTGCCGAAAAGGGCGAAGGCGCATGGATGAATGACCATCGTATCCGGGTTTCGGGCCGGCACCGCATGATCGAATCCGTGTTTTCCACGGGTCTGCCGTTTGGCGGTCGTTCCGATTTGCCTGCGACGTTGCAGGATTTGGCCCGGCTGATGCCGGTGTGCGCCGGCGTACGCCGCTGGGGTGCCGCTGCGCTGGACATGGCCTATGTCGCGGCTGGCCGGTACGAAGGGTTTTGGGAACGCCGCCTGAACGCTTGGGATTTGGCTGCAGGCATCATCATCGTGAAAGAAGCGGGTGGGCTGGTTCAGGCGCTGGACCCTGAGGGCGAAATTCTGTCCGACGGCGAAGTCATCTGCGCCAACGAGCCGATCTTTGACAGTTTCGCCAAGGTGATCCGGGGATAACGGAACAATCCCGCCACAGCGAAATTTTCGATGACGCGCCCCAATCAGGGCGCGTTTCTCGTTTCAGAAGTCGACTTCGATGGCGACGCCGTTTTCGATCGCCAGATCGACCACCGCGCTGGCGACGGCCAAATCCTGCAGGCCCACGCCTGTACCATCGAATAACGTGACCTCTTCTGCCGAGGTGCGGCCCGGATGCGTGCCGTTGATGACCTCGCCGATCTGCCGAATGTCCTTTTCGGATTTTGCCCCAGCCGCGACCGCGTGCTGGCACTCACCCAGCGTCACCGCTTGCGCTACTTCGTCCGTGAAGACACTGGCGCGAATGATCAGATCCGTTTCCACTTCCTGTTTCCCAACCGTGTCGGTGCCCATGCACGCGACATGCGTGCCATCCGACACATGTTGCGACAGTAGTGAAGGTGCGAAGGACGACGTGATGGTGATGATCACATCCGCTTCGGCCAGACCCGGCAGGTCCACGGCCTCGAACGGCAATCCCGCGTCTTCGGCAACCTTGGCGAGATTGGGCAGCATTTCCGGATGCAGGTTCCAGCCGATGACCTTTTCAAACTTGCGCTGTTCCAGCGCCGCCCGCAGTTGAAAGGCAGCCTGATGCCCTGCGCCAACCATGCCAATCACCTTGGCATCCTTCCGGGCCAGATGGTTGATCGACACGGACGAGGCCGCTGCGGTTCTGAGGGCGGTCAGCAGATTGCCACCAACCATTGCCTTTGCCCGTCCGGTATCCGGGTCAAACAGGAAAACGGTGGACTGATGGTTGATCACACCGTGCGTTTCCAGATTGTTGGGCCAGTATCCCCCGGCCTTCAGGCCCAATGTCATACTTGCCCGGTCAAATCCGCCTTTGAACCCGTATAGCGCATCCGCATGGCCAATGGCTTCGCGCACAACCGGAAAGTTGTATGCATCCCCTGACGCCATCGCGGCAAATACCTGTTCGACAGCCGCATAGCTTTCCTTTCGGCCCATCAGGGCTCCGATTTCCTTTTCGGGAACGATGTACATCGTTTGCGCCTTTCCTGAGTGTTGGCGAAGAACGTAGCAAACGGGGCAGATTGTAAACTGCCCCGTCCGTCAGATTGGATACCGGTCAGTAGGCTTTGCCACGGGCAGAAACCGGCCACAGCGTTTCAACCTTGCCGTCGCGCACACCAACATACCAGTCATGGACGTTGGCCGTCGGGTCGCAATGGCCAGGCACCAGCCGCAGTTTGTCATTCACCTTCAGCGCTCCGCCGGGATCGGAAATCACCCCGTGTTCATCCGAGCATTTGATGTATTCCACATCGTCGCGCCCATAGATAAAGGGCAGCCCGCTATCGACTGACTGGGCCTTGAGACCTGCATCGCAGATCGCCTTGTCGGCTTTGGCATGGCTCATCACGCTGGTCAGGATGAAGAACGCGTTCTCCCATTCCCCCTGATCGATCCGATTGCCGTCCTTGTCGAGGATCCGGCCATAGTCGGCATCCATGAAGGCGTAGGACCCACACTGAAGTTCATTGTAAACGCCAGAATTGGATTCGAAGTAGTAAGACCCCGTGCCACCGCCCGAAACCAGTTCAGGTTCCAGTCCGACGGCCTTCAGCCCCTGCACCGCATCCGCCACCATGGCGATTGCAACATCGAGCTTGGCTTTGCGATCGTCAAAACTGTCCATGTGCTGCATTGCGCCCTGATAGGCCTGAATGCCCAGAAACTTAAGGTTGTCAGCGGCATCAACGGCTTGCGCAATCGCAACCACATCCGCTGTTGTCGTCACACCGCAGCGCCCCGCACCGCAGTCGATTTCGACAAAAACACTCAGTTCCGTTCCGTGCCGCACTGCCGCGGCGGACAGATCGGCGACGTTGTCGATGTCATCCACACAGACGATGACGTGGGCGTCATATTTTGGCAGTCGCGCCAGCCTGTCGATCTTGGCCGGGTCGCGCACCTGATTTGACACCAGAATGTCCTTGATGCCGCCGCGGGCAAACACCTCGGCCTCGGACACTTTCTGGCAGCACACGCCAACAGCGCCGCCGAGCTCTTCCTGCAGTTTGGCGACGTCCACCGATTTGTGCATCTTGCCATGCACCCGGTGGCGCATCCCGTGTGCCTTGGCATAGTCGCCCATCTTGCGGATGTTCCGCTCCAGCGCGTCAAGGTCCAGGATCAGGCAGGGGGTCTGGATTTCGCTTTCATCCATGCCAATGGCGGCGGGGACGTCAAAACCAACTTCCAGTTCGTCCATGTTTAAAGGTTTGTTCATTGTCATCCTCCTTACCCTGCCAGCCAGGGAAGCTTGTCCAGATCCACATTTCCGCCGGTAATGATCACCCCGACGCGTTTGCCCCGGAACACTTCGGGGTTTTTGAGAATGGTCGCCAGCGGCACCGCCGACGAAGGTTCCATCACCACGCGCAGGTACTTCCATGTCAGTTTCATCGCATTGATGATCTCATCCTCGGTCGCGGTGAAAATGTCGGTGACGTGGTTTGAAACGAAATGCCATGTGTTTTCTTTGAGAGGCACCAGCAGGCCGTCGGCCACCGTCTTGGGCGCGTCATCTGCAATGATCCGACCCGCTTTGAATGAACGATATGCGTCATCCGCCTGTTCCGGTTCAGCCGCGTAAATCGCAGTTTCCGGGGCTAGGTTGGAGACGGTCAGGCAAGTCCCCGACACCATGCCGCCACCGCCGATCGGGGCAATGACGGCATCCACGCCATCCGTCTGTTCCAGCAATTCCGCCGAACATGTCGCTTGACCCGCAATGACGCGAGGATCGTTATAGGGATGCACGAACTCGCCACCGGTTCGGGCCTGTACTTCGGCGAACGTTGCTTCGCGGGACGAAGTCGACGGCTCGCATTCGGTGATCGTACCGCCATAGCGGCGCACCGCGTCCTTTTTGGCCTGCGGTGCAGTGCGGGGCATGACCACGTTGCACGGAATGCCTCGCCGGCCTGCCGCGTAGGACAGGGACAGGGCGTGGTTGCCACTGGAATGCGTGCAGACGCCCTTGGCGGACTTCTCTTCGCTCAGCCCGAAGACGGCGTTGCACGCACCGCGCACCTTGAAGGCGCCGGCTTCCTGAAAGTTCTCGCATTTGAAGTACAACTGTGCACCGGTGAGGTCATCCAGATATTCCGAACGCATGACCGGGGTGCGGCGGATATGGGGTTTGATCCGCTCATGCGCCGCGCGCATGTCGGCGATGGTCAGATCGGCTGCGGTGACTTGATCCAGCATCTTCGCCTCCTACGCTGCAGCCTGAGCATGGCCGGACGGACCACTGCGATAGTAATCCTGTGCCGCGGCAACACCGCTGCCCAGTTTGATGGGGTAGTTCAGATCGGCCATGGCCATCTCGATCGTGGCGAGGCCAGACAGAACCATAACGTCGGTCAGCGATCCCAGATGCCCGATACGGAACGCCTTGCCGTTCAGTTGCCCCAGACCAACTCCGAACGAGACACCATAGGCGTTGAAGGCGTGGTCGGTCAGGGCGTTACTGTCGAACCCATCGGGAACATAAACCGCGCTGACGGTATCCGAAAACAGATCCGGGCTTTGCGCCACCAGCTTCAGCCCCCACGCATCCACGGCCCGGCGAACGCCCTCGGCCAGGCGGAAATGGCGGGCGTAGACATTTTCGAGCCCTTCTTCGAACAACATTCTCAGGCTTTCCCGCATACCGTAGATCAGTTGCAGGGGCGGGGTATATGGAAAGCCGCCGGATGCGTTGGCCGCAAGCATGTCGCGGAAGTCAAAAAAGGTGCGCGGCAGTTTCGCGGATTGCATCGCTTCCAGCGCCTTGGGGCTGGCGCACAGGATCGCCATTCCGGTTGCCAGCATGAACCCCTTTTGCGAGCCCGACACGGCGATATCGACACCCCATTGATCAAATTCGAACGGCATCGAGGCAAGCGAGCTGACGCAATCGACCATCAAAAGCGCCGGATGGCCGACCGCCTCCATAGCATTGCGAACTGCAGCGATGTCCGAGCGCACACCGGTCGCCGTTTCGTTGTGAGTGACCAGTACAGCGCGGATTTCGTGGTTCGTGTCTGCAGCAAGGGCGGCTTGGAACTGATCCGCCGGCGCGCCGCTTCCCCAGGCGCATTCAATGACCTGTACGTCCAGCCCGTGCCGCTCGCACATATCGATCCAGCGGTGGCTGAATACGCCATAGCGCGCGACCAGAACCTTGTCGCCGGGGCTGAGCGTGTTGGTTATCGACGCTTCCCACCCTCCGGTTCCGCTGGCCGGGAATGTGATGATCTTGCCATCGGCGGTGCCGAACACCTTCTTTGTGTCCTCCAGCACGGGGGCAAAGGTTTCGACGAAATCCGGCGCACGGTGATCCTGTGTCTGAACATGCATGGCCAGACGCAGACGATCGGGGATGTTGGTCGGGCCGGGTATGAAGACCGGATTCTGGTTTGACATGACTGAGTCCTCCGCTTTGTCAGAATTGTGACTGCGCAGGCGTCAGCTTGCAATTTTCTTGAAAAATATTTTCATTTTTGCAATTAAATATGTAATACCCTGAAATTATGAGATTTTCAGTTTCTCAAATTTGTAAGCCGGAATATGGCCTGAAAATTTCCAATCTATGGCCAGGCGAAATTGCGAACAGGAAACAGAAATGAACAATCAAAAACGACCACGCGGCAGACCAAAATCCCTGTTCAAGGAAAGTTCGGCCGGGACCATGCAATCGCTGGACCGGGCGCTGGGTGTTCTGAGCGCGGTTGCCCGTTTCGAACGTGCGGCCCTCAGCGATCTGGCCCGAGAAATCGATGTGCCAACGGCCACGACACACAGGATTCTGACGACCCTGCAAAAGCACGGCTATGTGACTTTTGACGATGAACGGCAGGAATGGATGATCGGGATCGAAGCCTACCGGACCGGCGCATCCTTTTTGCGGCGCAACAGTGTTTTGGAGATTGGCCGCCCCATTTTGCGCCGTCTCATGCAGGACAGTGGGGAAACGGCCAATCTGGCGGTACCGGATGGCGCCGAGGTGGTCTTTGTCGGGCAGGTTGAAACATCGAACCCGATCCGCGCTTTCTTTCCGCCCGGGGCGCGAACACCTATGTACGCATCAGGAACAGGCAAAGCCATTCTGGCGGCTATGAAGGAAGCTTCCCTGCAAAAAGTCCTCCGCGGCACGGAACTGACCGCCTTTACCCAGCATACGCACGTGCCCGAACCGCAGTTGTTGCTGGATTTGGTCGAAACGCGCAGGCGTGGCTGGTCGCTGGACAGGGAAGAACGGTATGAGGGCATGTCCTGCATCGGTGCCGCGATCTACAATGACCGGGGTGAACCCTGTGCGGGAATATCTGTCTCTGGCCCGTCGGTGCGGTTTGACGAAACACGTGCGCCGGAACTGGCAGGCCTTGTGACAAAGGCCGCTGCTGAAATCACGTTCCTGAGCGGGGGGCGCCCCCTGGATCACTCCGATCTGTCAGACGGGTGATTGACGCCGTCGTTCCATGGTATTGGCCCATGCATGCGGGGATTGCCGCCTTCGATACAACCCAGATTGACGCCGCATTCGGCGGGGTCGGACCGGCGCTGGTGATACACGTAGATGCCGCAGGTCTTGCAGAAGTGATGCTTGGCCGTGTGCGTGCCCCAGGCGTACAGGCTGAGGTTCTCAGCACCCTTTAATACGCGCAGACTTTCGGTGGTCGCAGTGACCGCCGCTGCTCCGCGCCGCAGGCAGAATGAGCAATCACAACGGGCGGCCGAGGACAGGCCTTCAGGAAACTCGGCCTCGATTTCCCCTGCGCCGCAATGGCAGGTGGCTGTCATTCTGGTCATCTGCGAGGCACTTTCGGAATGCGGGATTGGGTCAGCTTGTACTTGTGTTCGGGGTGAGGCGGGTGGCCATGGGTCCGGTTCCAGAAACCGGGTCCGCCCCGGCGCAGCCAAACCGGAATGCACAGCACCAATCCGACCACAAAGCCGCCGGTATGCGCCCAGTAGGCGACACCACCCTCATCAGGGTTGCTGGCCAGGCTACCCAAAAACTGCATCCCCAGCCAGATGCCCAGCATGATAAAGGCAGGAATGGTGAAGACGCGGAAATAGATGATCAGGATCAGAAGAACATCGACCCGCGCTTTGGGGAACAGCAAGAGGTAACCGCCCATGACACCAGCAATGGCGCCAGAGGCTCCGATGGTCGGCACGATGGAGTCTGGCGCGGTCAGGACATGAATCAGGCCTGCTCCGATGCCGGACAGTACATAGAATAGCAGAAAGGGCAGGTGGCCCATCTCGTCTTCCAGATTGTCGCCGAAGATCCACAGAAACAGCATGTTCCCCGCCAGATGCATCCAGCCGCCGTGCAAGAACATCGAGGTCACCAGGGTTTCAAAGCTGAACCCGTCCGTGATGTGCGCGGGGATGACTGCATAGTCGTAGTAAAGCTGGTTGATCAGTCGCGCGTTGTCCATAACGCCGACATAGCTGAGGAAAATCAGGATATTGGCCGCCATCAGAATATAGACGACATACGGCGCGCGCCCCGAAGGGTTATGATCTCGGATCGGAAACATGGGGCGACGCTGGGCTTTTCCCGGCCCAGCGTCAAGATATGCTTACGCCGCACCCCCCAAAAGGGCCGCGTTTCCTCCGGCGGCGGTTGTATCGACGCAGACGTGGCGCTCTCCCAACACGCGGGCGCGGTCGGGCAAGCCCGGGATCAGGGGCAGGATCGGACCGTCCCGTCGCGCCAGAAGGCGTTCGATTTGCCGGGCGGTTTCTTCGTCACCCCACCACAATACGCCCGAAATCCCGGTCAGGTTTTCGATCCGGTGCAGGTCCAGATTGCCGGTTGCGCAGATGGCGGTGCCGCCAAGGGCCTTTACAGCCTCCGCCTGTGCCCGAGCGGCGTCTTCACCGGGTCCCATGCACAGCAGGGGCGCGCGGGGTGTTTCGCTCAGGCGGTTGGATTCGCCGGTCGGGCCGGGCAAGGAGCGTGTCCGAGTTGGCGCGGCTTGTCCTTCTGGTTTGGGCAGCGTTGTCATGATTGAGTCCCATTGACCCGGGCTTTTCTGTCTGTCCGGCGCGCAGAATCGCGCCATGTAGTTTGGCCCGCCCGCCTTTGGGCCGGTGCCGGATAGCCCTTCTCCTCCAAATGGTTGCGAGCCGACAATCGCGCCGATCTGGTTGCGATTGACGTAGATGTTTCCGGCATGCACCGCCTCGGTCACGTGTTGAACACGGTCGTCAATCCGGGTGTGTAGGCCAAATGTCAGGCCATAGCCGGTCGCGTTGATATCCGCGATCACCTGGTCGATTTCGGCGGCCTTAAAGCGGGCGACGTGCAGAACGGGTCCAAAGATCTCGCGCTCCAGTGCGGCGATGCCTGACACTTCGATCAGGGTCGGAGCAACAAATGTGCCTTCGGGCGGAAGGGGCATTTCTTTCAATACGCGGCCGTCGGCGCGGGCGCGGGCCACATGGTCGGCAATACCCTGCCGCGCGGTTTCATCGATCACCGGGCCGCTGTCAGTCGAAATCAGCCACGGATCGTCCAATTGCAGGGCATTCATGGCACCCTTGAGCATCTTCAGAAGATCGTCGGCGATATCTTCCTGCACATAGAGACAGCGCAAGGCTGAGCACCGTTGGCCAGCGGACTGAAACGCGCTTTCAATGATGGATTGCACGGCCTGTTCCGGAAGCGCGGTGCTGTCGACGATCATCGCATTCAAACCGCCGGTTTCCGCAATCAGCGGCGTGCCCGGGCGCAGGTTTTCTGCCATGGCGGCGCGGATTTTCAGTGCCGTCGCAGTCGAGCCGGTAAAGGCCACTCCGGATACCCGCGGGTCAGAGGTGAGAGCTGTGCCAACCGACGGCCCACCCGGCAGCAATTGCAGGGCATCGCGGGGCACACCGGCCTCGTGCAGCAATTGCACGGCCCGATGGGCGATCAGCGGTGTTTGCGGTGCAGGCTTGGCCAGAACGGCGTTGCCGGTCGCCAGCGCCGCCGAAATCTGACCCGAGAAAATCGCCAGCGGAAAATTCCACGGACTGATGCAGGTAAAGGTTCCGGCCGGTTTGGCATCGGGAATGTTGGCCGCATAATAGCGCAGGAAATCGACAGCTTCGCGCAGCTCGGCTACCGCGTCGGGCAGGGTCTTACCGGCTTCCCGCGCCAGAAGGGCAAACAGTTCCCCGAAGTTTTGTTCATAAAGATCTGCAGCCCTGTTCAGGGTTTCCCGGCGCTCGGAAGCAGGGGCCTGCCACGGCGCCGCTGAGGCAAGGGCCAGTTCGACATCGTCTGCGCTGGCGGGGGCAACCGCTCCGGGCCTGTCCATCGGTTGCGCCGGGTTAATAACCGGCTCATCCGCTTCGGGCGCAGCGTTGTCGGACAGCAGGGGCTGTGCGTACCAGTGATGGGCCCGGAACCTGTCCCTTGCGGCGTCGATCCTGTCCAGCGTGGGCGTGTGATGCAGGTCGAACCCAACCGAGTTTTTTCGCTCGGGCTGGAATAGATCGGGACCGGTGGTCAGCGGCGTGACAGCGTGTTCAATCGATACGAACGGGTCGGCTGCAACTTCTTCCGGGGGAACGTCCTCATCCACAATCTGGTTCACGAAGGACGAGTTCGCACCGTTCTCCAGTAACCGCCGCACTAGATAGGCCAACAGATCGCGATGCGCGCCAACCGGAGCGTAGATACGGCAGCGTGTGTTGCTTTTGTCCTTGACGATCCGGTGCAGGGTTTCGCCCATGCCGTGCAGGCGCTGGAACTCGTACGGCTGGTCGTCCGCCATATGCAGAATCGCACTGACGGTGTGGGCATTATGCGTGGCAAACTGCGGATAAATCCTGTCCGTCATGCCGAGAAGCTTCCGGGCGTTGGCAATGTACGAGACGTCGGTTGCGGCTTTGCGAGTAAAGACGGGGAACCCGTTCATGCCCTCGACCTGAGCCCGCTTGATCTCGGTATCCCAATAGGCGCCTTTTACCAGCCGCACCATCAGTTTGCGGTCGTGACGTTCGGCCATTTCATAAAGCGTATCCAGAACCAGCGCGGCGCGGGGGCCGTAGGCCTGAACAACGATGCCGAAGCCGTCCCAACCCGCCAATGCTGGTTCAGACATGACAGCCTCAATCACTTGCAGCGACAAGGACAGGCGGTCTGCTTCTTCCGCGTCCACGTTCAAACCCATCCCCGCGGCTTTGGCCAGCAATGCCAGCGCGCGCAAGCGGGGAACGAGTTCATCCATCACCCGCTGTTCCTGCGCCAGCTCATAGCGCGGATGCAGAGCGGACAGTTTCACTGAAATGCCGGGGTTGGCACGGATGTCGTCATGGGTGCAGGCATCGGAAATCGCGGTGATGGCGCGGGAATAGGACAGATGATAACGCGCTGCATCCGCCTCGGTCCGGGCGGCTTCGCCAAGCATGTCATAGGAATAAGTGTAGCCCTTCGTCTCCATCCCTTTGGCACGCGACATGGCCGACTGAATGGTTTCGCCCAGAACGAACTGGCGCCCCATTTCTTTCATCGCACGTCCGACTGCGGTTCGGATCACCGGTTCACCCAGCCGCTTGATTGCACTGCGCAGCACACCCACGGGCGAGGCCTTGTCTTCATCCAGCACTTTGCCCGTCAGCATCAGCGCCCAGGTCGACGCATTGACCAGCGAGGACGAGGAGTGGCCCAGATGCTTGCCCCAGTCCGACGGTGCGATCTTGTCTTCGATCAGCGCATCGATCGTGTCGGCATCCGGAACGCGCAACAGGGCTTCGGCCAGACACATAAGCGCGATGCCCTCATCCGTGGACAGGCCGTATTCGGCCAGAAACACCTCCATCATGCCCGGCGATGTGCTGGATCGAATATCACGTACCAGTTGCGCCGCCGCCGCGCATATGGCGTTTCGGTCGGCAACCGTCAGATTTGCCTGTTCGGTCAGGCGTTCCAGTACAGTGTCCTGGTCGGCATAAGTTTGGCTGTCGATGACAGAGCGCAGGTTGTGTGACATCTTTCCTCCGGGCTTTTGATGAGTATACCGTCGAATTTTCGGGACAATCGCCTGATTTTTGGCAATACTTGGGTAAATGGACCGTATTTTCGGGTAAGTGCGATGCAAAAAGACTTTTTGGATATTGATCGGTTCGATCAGTCAATTCTGACGATTCTGGCAGAGGACGGACGGGTATCCGTCGCGGACTTGGCGCGGCGGATCGGATTGTCGAAATCGCCGACACAGGCGCGCCTAAAACGGCTTGAGGCTGAAGGCATCATCACGGGCTATCGCGCCCTGCTGGATCCTATCCGCCTTGGACTGGATCATGTCGCGTTCGTCGAGGTACGCATGTCCGACACGCGAGAAAAGGCATTGGCCGAGTTCAACGCGGCGGTGCGTCGGGTGGCCGAGATCGAGCAGGCGCATATGATCGCCTCGAACTTCGACTACCTTCTCAAAGTCCGCACAGGGTCTATGTCTGAATACCGGGCGGTCCTTGCGGAAAAGATCTCGTCCCTGCCACATGTGGCGAATACATCGACTTTTGTCGCGATGGAGGCCGTGAAGGAAACCGGATTGTCCGGGGCCATCGAAAGGATCGGTTGACGAAACCGCGGGATGCACCATCTTTGGCAGATGAAACTTCATGCCCTGCCTCTGATTGCCGTACTGGCCGCTACGGTTGCCAACGCTGAAGAATGTCCGCCAGCGCCCGACCATGTCGAAGACGTCGACCTGCTGATCTCGCAGGTTCAACAGGCGCCCAGCGAACAGGCCGCGCGTGAGATTTCTGGCCTGATGTGGGAGTTGTGGCGGGATGCGCCCGATGAAGATGCGCAAGCCATGCTGGACCGCGGCATGGCGCGCATCCAACGTCGCGATCTGTCAGGCGCGATACAGGAATTTGATCGGTTGATCGATTATTGCCCTTCCTACGCCGAAGGCTACAATCAACGGGCTTTCGCAAATTATCTGCGTTCCAATTTCAAGGCGGCCCTGGTTGACCTTGACCGGGCAATCGAGCTTTCGCCCAACCATGTCGCGGCGATCAGCGGCCGGGCGCTGACACTGCTTGGGTTACACAGAATAGATCAGGCGCGTGAAGCGCTTGATGAAGCGCTGGTTCTAAATCCGTGGCTGGCCGAGCGTCATCTGGCCGGGCCGGGCGGACCGCTGGAACCCCCGGGCGAGGATATCTGACAATTGGTCATCCAGTGAAAATGTCCGGGGCGGCTTGAAGAAAATGAATACCCCCGGCAACCTTCTTCGATGCGTATGGGACAAGGCCGTTGCGAATAGCACCGATTGCTATACTCGGCAGTTATTCGAACACGTTGTTGGCACCGCGCGTCACCGCAGGCGCATTCCGTCGCTGTCAAACCGATAGGCTTTTTCCGGAGAGAACGACAGGTGCAGTTCTTCGCCTTCCGAAATGGCATGTTGGCCGAACAACCGGGCTGTCACCGAATGCTCATGCACTTTTGCAATGACATTCGTATCGCCGCCCAACTTTTCAACGTGGCTCACGCGCGCGGCCAAGGGGCCGCCATCGGACAGGAACAGGTCTTCGGGACGGATGCCGATGGTGTTCTGCCCTTCGCCATGGACCAGATCTTCCGGCAGGAAATTCATCGAGGGTGAGCCCAGAAAGCCAGCAACGAACTGGTTGGCCGGGTTATTGTACAATTCCATCGGGGTACCGATCTGTTCGACCCGACCGTCGCGCAGAACGACGATCTTGTCGGCCAGCGTCATCGCTTCGGTCTGGTCGTGCGTGACGTAGATCATCGAGGCATCCAGCGCCCGATGCAGGTTCGCGATCTCGATCCGCGTGTTCATCCGCAGGGCGGCGTCGAGGTTCGAGAGCGGCTCATCAAACAGGAACAGTTTGGGTTCGCGCACGATGGCCCGCCCGATGGCGACACGCTGTCTCTGGCCGCCGGACAGCTCGGACGGGTAGCGGTCCAGATATTCCTCAAGGTTCAGCATTCGGCTGGCCTTGGCGACGCGCTCTTCGATCACCGCCTTGGGTTGCTTCTCCTGCCTCAGCGCCAGCGTCATGTTCCCGCGCACGTTCAGGTGCGGGTAGAGTGCGTAGCTCTGGAACACCATCGCGATCCCGCGTTTCGAGGGCGGCACCAGATTGACCTGTTGGCCGCCGATGGTGATCTCGCCCGAAGACGCATCCTCAAGCCCCGCAATCACCCGCAGCAGGGTGGACTTGCCACAGCCCGAAGGGCCAACGAAGACGACAAATTCACCTTCTTCAACTTCAAGCGTGATGTCTTTCAGGACATGCACATTGCCAAATGATTTGTTTACATTGGTCAGGGTCAGAGCGGTCATTGTGCGGGCTCCTCAAGGGAAACGGGTTGGCCGGTCCGGATGCTTTCATCCGCGGCCAGACAGATGGCGAGCGACTGTACGGCGTCGGTCATATGGCGGGTCAGGTCGATGTCTTCGGCAATGGCGCGCAGCATATAGGCCTGTTCGGCGTCACAGAGCTCCTGATGGCCGGGTTCATCGGGCATTTCGATTGTGCGGTCTCCCTCCGGCGTGTGGACCAGCAGCCCGCCGACTTTCGTATGGCCATCGATATCGGCGGAAGCGCCCTTGTTGCCGTCCGTGATCGAAACGGACCCTTTGGGGGAAACGATATCTTTCACAAAGAACGCGGTTTCGGACATCATCGGGCCCCAGCCCGCTTCGTACCAGCCGACCGATCCATCGTCGAAGATCACCTGAAACTGACCGTAGTTGTACATGTCAGGCGCGATCTCATCGGACAGGCGCAAGCCCATGCCATGCACGCGGACAGGGCGCGCGTCGGTGATCTGGCACATCACGTCGACATAGTGCACGCCGCAATCGACGATGGGCGAGGTGGTCTGCATCAACGCTTTGTGCGTCTCCCATTCTGCGCCCGAAGATTGCTGGTTCAGGTTCAGGCGGAACACATAAGGCCCGCCCAGATCACGCGCCTCGGCAATCAGCCGCATCCATGAAGGGTGGTGGCGCAGGATATACCCGACGACCAGCTTGCGGTTCAGTCGAGTGGCGGTTTCAACCACGCGCCGTGCGTCAGCGACGTTGGTGGCAAGAGGCTTTTCAACGAACACATGCGCACCAGCTTCCATCGCCGCGCAGGCGTAGTCGGCATGACTGTCCGAGTAGGTGGCGACCACCACCAGATCCGGTTTTATTTCGGCCAGCGCCGCTGCGAAGTCCGAATAAGCCGGATAACCGGCAAGCTCGGGGTGATCCACACGGCCGGACCGGTTCACCAATCCGACGATCTGGGCGTCGGGATGGTGGTGGTGAGCCAGCGCGTGGCTCAGCCCCATATTGCCAAGGCCTGCAATCAGAACACGGGTCATTTGACAGCTCCGGATGTAATGCCGCGGATCAACTGGCGTGAGAAGATGACGTACAGGATCAGCACCGGCAGGATCGCCATGGACAGCGCCGACAGAACAGCGTTCCAGTCGGTGACGAACTGGCCGATGAAGACCTGGCTGCCCAGCGTCAGCGTTTTGGTTTCTTCAGCCGGGGCAAGGATCAGCGGGAACCAGAGGTCGTTCCAGATCGGGATCATGTTGAACACGGCCACGGTTGCCATGGCAGGGCGGACGAGGGGCAGCACCAACCGGAAGAAGATCGTGTATTCCGACAGCCCGTCGATGCGGCCGGCATTCTTCAGGTCATCGCTGACCTGTCGCATGAACTCGGACAGGATAAACACCGCCAACGGCAAACCTTGCGCTGTATAGACCAGTATCAGCGCCCAGAGGCTGTTCACCAGCCCTGTTGCCACCATCATCTCAAGGATTGCGACGGTGCCGATGCGGATCGGGATCATGATCCCAAGCGCCAGGTACAGGCCCATCACCAGGTTGCCCTTGAACTGGTATTCGGACAGCGCATAGGCCGCCATGGCACCGAACAGCAGGATAAAGAACAACGATGCCACGGTGACGATCATCGAATTCTGGAAATAAAGGAAGAAATCCCCCTGCTTCATCACCGTCTCATAGCCGATCATCGAAAAGCTTTCCGAATTCGGCAAAGCCAGCGGTTCGCGAAAGATGGCGCGGCGGGATTTGAAGCTGTTGATCAGGATTACGAAGACCGGGAACAGGGCAATCAACGTGTAGAGGATCAGCGCGCCGTGCATCGCGTACATATTGAGGGGGTTATGACGTGCTTTGTTCATCGCTTGGCCCTCACAGTTGATACCGGCGCATCCGGGTCTGGATGCCGAACAGGTAGATGCAGACACCGACGAGGATGATGGCGAACATCGCACCGGCTATTGCGGACCCCATATGCGGATCGCCCAATTGCAATTGGAAGCCGAAGAAGGTGCGGTACATGAATGTGCCCAGAATGTCGGTCGAGAAATCGGGGCCAGCCAATGCACCTTGGGCTGCATAGATCAGGTCAAACGCGTTGAAATTGCCTACGAAGGTCAGGATCGAGATAATCCCGATCGACGGCAGGATCAGCGGCAGTTTGATTTTCCAGAATGCGGCGGCACCGGTGATGCCATCGATCTCTCCAGCCTCGAGAATTTCTTCCGGAATGGTCAGTAGGGCGGCATAGATCAGCATCATCGGGATGCCCACGAATTGCCAGACCGAGATCAGCGCCAGCGTGGTCAACGCGTATTCCTCTTTCCCCAGCCACGGTGCGTAAAGAGACTTGAGGCCGATGGCGTCCAACATGGACGGCGCGATGCCCCAGATCGGTGACAGGATAAGCTTCCACGCGAACCCGACGATCACGAAGCTCAGGATCGTGGGGATGAAGATTGCCGACCGGTACAGTGCCGCAAATCGCAGGCGCGGGTGGCTGAGCAGGGCGGCCAGAGCGATCCCGATGGGGTTCTGCACCAGCATGTGGATCAGGAAGAACCAGAAATTGTTGCCCAATGCGTTCCAGAACTGTTCAGACCATATGGGGTCGAAAAACAGCGTTTGGAAATTCTGCAACCCAACGAAGACGCGGCTCTGATCGATCTCGGTGTAAAGCGCCAGACGCAGCGTGTTGAACAGCGGAAAGATCATCACTGCGGTGTAAACCAGCACGGCGGGTGCCAGAAAAACAACGATATGCCAGCGGAAGCGGGGGCGGTTCATCGGACTGCTTTCAATGGAGTGTCGGGTATACCCGGGCGATCATCGCCGCCCGGGTAAGGTTGAGGCCAGACTTACTGGTGCGGCGCGTACCAGGAGGACAGACCCTGCTGCAGTTCAGCGCCCAGTTCCTCGGGGGAACTGGTGCCTTTGATTGCGGCAACCGATGCGCCCCAGGTTTCGTTTTCAAGGTTCGGCGTGCCGCGCGACAGGATTTGATAGGTCGAGCGGATGGTCGATTCACACTCGTCGCGCCAGCCGACGAATTCCTTGGCCAGCGGGTCCTGCAGTTCAACCGGAGTATTGGACAGCGGGAAGAAGCCGGGCACGGCGTTGCCGAAAATCTCGGCGAACTCGGGGCTTGCGACCCAGGCCAGGAAGGTTTCTGCCGCTTCGGGATGCTCGGTGGCAGCATTCATGCCAATGCCGATATCGGTGTGGTCCGAGATGTAGCAGGTATCGCCCGCATTTTGGACCGGGGGCTTGAACGCGCCCATTTCGAAATCCGCCTGCGAGTTGAAACCGGCAATCTCCCACGAACCGGCAGGGTAGATCGCAGCGCGGCCCAGCGTGAAGATATTCTGGCTGTCAGGGTACGTCTGCGCCTCGTACCCGTCGCCCAGATACTGGCTCCAACGTGCCAGAGTGGCGTAGGGGGCGGTCCACGGCTCATCGGTCAGTTTCTGTTCGCCCGCGATCAGGGCCTGTCGACCTTCTTCGCCTTTCCAATAGTTCGGACCGATGTTGTTATAGCCCATCGTGGCGGCTTCCCACTGGTCGTTGGTGCCCATCGCCATCGGGATGTAGCTGCCGTCTTCCTTGATCTTGTCGAGCGCGGCAAAGAATTCATCTTCTGTGGTTGGGACTTCAATACCCAGTTCGGCAAACGCATCCTTGTTGTAGATGAAGCCATGGATCACCGACGCCATCGGAACGCAGAAGCTGGCCGAGCCGTCATCCGTCTGCCACGCGGACTTGGCCACGTCCGAGAAGTTGCTCATCGCTTCGACCGAGGACAGATCGGTCAGGTGACCAGCTTCGTACAGGGCCAGAGAAGCGTCGAAAGGACGGCAGGTGATCAGATCTCCGGCCGAACCCGCATCGAGCTTCGAGTTCAGAACCGCGTTGTATTCTGCCGGGGCCGACGGGGTGAATTGCAGTTTGATGCCCGGGTTTGCGGCCTCGAACGCCGGAATGATCTGCTCTTGCCACAAAGTCAGGTCGTCATTGCGCCAGCTTTCGATGGTCAGCGTCACATCCTCGGCCATGACGCCTGTTGCGGCCAGCGTCGAGCCGAGCAAGGCCAGTTTCAGACTTCTATATGTCATTTCTCTCTCCCAGTTGGTTAGCAGTCATGTGTCCTGCGCCAGTGCGGCGCTCAGGTTTCCATTTGCATTGCGCAGTCGCGCGGTTGCTTCGAGTAAGGTCAGGTCAAGCGCCGCGATCAGAATGGCGGGTTTTACTTCGCCTTTTGCAATCGCCAGCGCCCGGTTGGCCGTTTCGCTGTGGACGCGGGCGATGCGGCAAACGATGCCGGTGGCCCGGGCGCGCAGCTTGTCATTGTCGGCGTGCAAGTTGACCATCATGCCGTCGTGAACATGCCCCAGTTCCAGCGCCATCAGCGTGGACAGCATGTTCAGGGCGATCTTCTGCGCGGTTCCGGCCCCCATGCGGGTCGAACCCGAAACCAGTTCGGGCGGTGTTGCCAGCAGGATCGGAATGTCGGCCTTCTGCAAAAGTGGGCCGCCGGCATTGTTGGCAATACCGATCACGCAGGCGCCGCGCGCGCGGGCAATCTCGATGGCTGCCACCGTATAGGCGGTTGAGCCGCTGGCTGAGACCGCGATGACCGTGTCACGCTTGCCTAACGCGCTGAAGGCCAGGTCAAGACCGTCCTGCAGATCTTCGGCATCACCGGGCATTTCCACCCCGGTCGGAAGGCCACCGGCCATATGAATGCGCAGTTGGTCAGACGGTATCGAAAAGGTTCCGCCCAGTTCCTGCGCGTCTGCTGCGGCCATCAGGCCGGAAGATCCGGCGGCGGTGTAATGCAGAATTCCTCCTGCTTGAATCGTCCTTGCCATTGCGTGCGCACCCTTTGCGATCGCGTCGGCCGCGTCACGCACGGATTGCGCTGCTGCTATCTGGCCCTCGGCCAGCAGCAATGCCGAGGCGGAAAGGTTGCCCGAATCCAGGCTGGCGGCAGCGCTGTGCACTTGTTCTGTTGATGGCAGCGTCAAAGGATTCCCCCTGTTGATCGGTTTACAATACCTATTTAATACCAATTGTCCAACACTTTATTTTCTTCATGATTTCTTAGTGATTGCTGGGGCAATTGGCGGGTTTTTGTTGGTTCTGGTCTATTTCAGTCTTTCAAATTGCTTAAAGGTATTATAATGGTATTGTCATGACTGAGTCCCTTGCAGATGCTGTTTTGGCCGTGGATGGCGGTGGAACGCGATGCCGCGTTGCCTGTGCCATTGCGGGAAGTGTCTGTCAGGTTGAAGCTGGCTCTGCGAATGTTTCGACGGATTTTTATGGTGCCGTGGGTCAGATTCGGGCCGGGCTTGACGCGTTGGCGGGAAAGCTTGGCGTTGATCCCCGTTCGTTGATCGGCCTGCCTGCGTTTGTCGGCCTCGCCGGTGTGACAGATGCCACTTTGGCGCAAAGACTTAGAGATGCGGTGGGGTTTGCCTGCGCGCGTGTCGAAGACGACAGGCCTGCTGCGGTTCGGGGTGCGCTGGGCGCGCAGGATGGCGTCGTGGTCCACTGCGGAACCGGTTCGTTCCTGGCGTCGCAGCGAAACCGCGTCATGCGGTTCGCAGGTGGCTGGGGCCCCGTTCTTGGTGACGAGGCATCGGCGCAATGGGTTGGCCGGCAAGCATTGTCCCGAACGCTGAGCGCACTTGATGGCGTTCATCCCCGGTCCGACCTGACGCGAAGCCTGTTGTCCGATCTTGGGGGCGCGCCCGGTATCGTGCAGTTTGCCGGCAGGGCCACACCTTTTCAGTTCGGCGAACTCGCGCCCCAGGTCACGAAAGCTGCCGGAAACGGCGACGTCGTCGCCGTGCGGATCATGCGGGCAGGGGCGGATTATGTCGTGGAAACCGCTGGTCAATTGGGCTGGCAAAGCGGCGTCACGATTTGCCTGACCGGCGGTATTGCAAAGCACTATGCCGACTATCTGCCGCCGGAAATGCAATCCTGCATTCGCCCGCCATTGGGAGAGCCTTTGGCAGGGGCGCTGGAACTGGCGAGGGAGGTTCAGCATGAGTATCACTGATTTCCTGCGCCCCGACGCGTGGCTGGGCCGCGACAACGGTCCCCGTTATGTGCAACTGCGACGCAGATTGCAGGAAGGTGTCGATACGGGCGTGCTGCCGCCGGGCTCTTCGCTGCCTTCCGAGCGGGAACTGGTTGAAATAACAGATCTTTCGCGCGTGACCATCCGAAAGGCCATTCAGGAGCTGGTGCAAGAGGGCGTCATCGAGCAAAGGCAGGGCTCGGGCTCGTTCATCCGTCAGCGATTGCCGCGTGTCGAGCAGTCGCTGACGCACCTGACATCCTTCACCGAGGACATGGCCAGCCGGGGCATGCAAACCACCTCGAAATGGCTTGAGCGCGGAGTGTTCGAGCCGTCTGCCGAGGAAGTGAACGCCCTGAACCTGTCCGAGGGCGAGCAGATTTCCCGTATCTATCGCCTGCGCGAGGCCGATGGCCGACCGCTGGCGTTGGAACGGGCAGCCTTGCCGCTGGACATCCTGCCCAACCCGATCGAGGTGACCACATCCCTGTATGAAGTGCTCGACGATCTGGGGCATCGCCCGGTTCGTGCGGTGCAGAAGATTTCAGCCCTTAACCTGGCGGCGCGCGAAGCGGATTTGCTGGCTGTTCCCGAAGGGGCGGCAGGGCTGAACATAGAACGCATATCATTTCTGAAAAATGGACGGGTCGCGGAACTGACCCGATCCCTCTATCGCGGTGACGCCTACGACTTCGTAGCCGAATTGCGGTTGTAACACGGAAAGGCCGGTACTCTTATGTCCGCAGAAACCACAAAAATGCGCCGGGAGATTCTGGAAATCCCCGACGCGGTCGAACGGCTGCTGTCTCAGGGCGCGGCCCAGATTCAGACGGCGGCCCAACTGGCGCGCGATGCCGATCCGCGTTTTCTGGTGTCAGTGGCGCGCGGTTCGTCCGATCATGTCTGCACCTATCTGAAATACGCCAGCGAGTTGCTGCTGGGTTTGCCGGTGGCCTCGGTCGGACCTTCCGTCAGCTCAATTTATGGCGTTGATCTGAAGGCAGACGGAACACTGTGCCTGTCGGTCTCCCAGTCGGGTCAAAGCCCGGATATCGTCGGAATGACCCGATCGCTCAAGGCGTCAGGCGCGCTTACGATGGCGATCACCAACAACACAGAATCGCGCCTGGCCGAGGTGGCGGACGCGGTATTGCCGATCCACGCGGGCCCCGAGCTGAGCGTGGCGGCCACCAAGACATTTGTAACATCGCTTGTTGCCGGGCTGTGGCTGTTGGCCGAGATCAAGGGTGATGCGGCGCTGTTGCACGCCATTCACGCACTGCCAGGTCACCTGGCCGACGCCGCTCGATGTGACTGGTCTGCCGCAGCCGCGGCCATCGACGGGCGATCACTGTTTACTCTTGGCCGCGGACCCTCGCTGGCGATCTCCAACGAAGCCGCCCTCAAGATCAAGGAAACTTGCCAGATCCACGCCGAAAGCTACTCGGCCGCCGAAGTGCTGCATGGGCCTGTCTCCATTGTCGACGAGGGGTTTCCAACGATTGTGTTTGCCGCCCGCGACGCCGCCGAGCAAAATGCGGCCGAAGCCGCCGATGCATTGGCTGAAAAAGGAGCGACCGTGTTTGCAGCGACGGACAAGGTCAAACGGGCCAAACCCTTGCCGGTTGTGCGCACCGATCACTGGCTGACAGATCCGATAACGGCGATCACGGCCTTTTATGGCATGGTCGAAGCTGTAGCTGACAATCGCGGAATTGATCCCGATACCCCGCGACACCTGAAGAAAGTGACCGAGACGGTATGAGCGCCAGCGCAATAACATTCAGAAACGGAACAATATTTGACGGTACGCAGTTGCTGAGCGATCGGCCGGTGCGGCTCGTCGATGGGAACCTGACTATTCTTGGGCGCGAATCGGACGCATCCGGTGAAGGGGTCATCGTTGATCTGGGCGGAGATATCCTGAGCCCCGGATATGTCGACCTTCAGGTCAACGGCGGGGACGGGGTGATGTTCAATGACGACCCCTCCGTCGAAACCCTTGGCCGGATAGCTGCGGCACACAAGCGGCTGGGCGTTTCGTATCTGTTGCCGACGCTGATCACCGACACGGCAGAGAAGACGGCGGCAGCTATCGAGGCCGCTGTTCAGGCGATTCGGAAAGGTGTTCCCGGCATTGCCGGCCTGCATCTGGAAGGGCCGCACCTGTCGGTTGCCCGAAAAGGGGCGCATGACGCTTCTTTGATCCGGTCCATGGGGGATGCGGACCTTGATGCGCTGATCAGGGCCGCCGAGTTGCTGCCAAGCCTGAAAGTGACGCTCGCCCCCGAGGCAGTGACACTGGAACAGGTCATGGAACTCAAGCAGGTCGGCGCACTAGTGTCGCTGGGCCATAGCGATGCGGATTTCGAAACCTGCCAGCGCTATGCCAAAGCTGGGGCATCTTGCGTCACTCATCTGTTCAACGCGATGAGCCAGATGGGCAATCGTGAACCTGGCCTTGTTGGCACAGCTTTGGCCAATGGTGGTTTGTCTGCAGGTCTGATCGCCGACGGTATCCACGTGCATCCCGAAGTGATGCGGACCGCCTGGGCCGCCAAAACCGGACCCGGCCGGATCTTTCTTGTCAGTGATGCAATGGCTGTGGCCGGAACGGATCAAACCGAATTCAAACTGGAGGGGCGTCGCATTACGCGCACAGATGGGCGGCTGACCCTTGGCGATGGAACTTTGGCTGGCGCCGATCTGGATTTGACGACCGCTGTCAGAACCCTGGTTGAACAGGTCGGTGTGCCCTTGCAGGACGCTCTTGTGGCCGCGACAACAACACCTGCACGGATGATCGGGTTGCCGCCTGCGCCCTTGCAGGCGGACACATTGATCCGGATATCTTCTGACCTGAAATCCTGCACGTGGTTGTCCAAAAGCCTGCCCTCTGCCTGAGGCAGGTTTTTTGATTTCCACCCGGCGAACTGCGCTTGACGCGGTCAGATGCATCGCTTAAACCGCCACCTGCTGAGCGGGCGTCGTATACTGGCTATTACCTCAGCCTTCCAAGCTGATGAAGCGGGTTCGATTCCCGCCGCCCGCTCCAGATCAGCCCCGAAAACTCTGCGTCAAATGGCCCATGTGGACCGCTGATTTTGCCATGCGGCTTGACCCTGCCGGTCACTGCCGCCAAGAAAGCGGTCACTCAAACCCGATCAAGACACAAGGGCCAGACATGGCAAGAAGCACGACCGCCAGTCCAGCAACAACACCGGCCCCCGGTGCCAGCGAAGAGCGTAAGGGATCGAGAAAGGTTGGGGTACTGACGTCTCTCTGGCCGTTCATGAAGCCGTATCGGTTGCTGATGATCGGGGCCACTCTGGCGTTGGTGCTGACCGCGAGCATGACGCTGACACTGCCGCTGGCGGTGCGTCGGGTGGTGGACAATTTCCGCATCGAAGACGGTGAGCTGCTCGATTGGTATTTTCTGGCCGCACTGGGCATCGCGGCGGTGTTGGCGGTCGGAACCGGGGTTCGCTACGCTCTGGTGACGCGGCTGGGTGAGCGTGTGGTTGCCGATATCCGCAAGGCAGTGTTTGACCGTGTGATCGGCATGAGCCCGGAATTTTATGAACGTATCATGACCGGCGAAGTTCTGAGCCGCATCACCACAGACACAACCTTGATTCAATCTGTGTTGGGGTCGTCGGTCTCGATTGCGCTGCGCAACATGCTGTTGTTTTTCGGTGGTCTGGTGCTGATGCTGCTGACCTCGGCCAAGCTGACCGGCATGGTTTTGCTGCTGATCCCGATCGTGGTCGTTCCGATCCTCGTTCTGGGCCGCCGCCTGCGCGTGATCAGCCGCGAGAATCAGGACTGGATCGCCGCTTCGTCAGGCAATGCGGGTGAGGCGCTGGGCGCCGTTCAAACCGTGCAGGCCTTTACCCACGAAGACGCCAGCCGCAAGCAGTTCGGTGACATGACCGAGACCTCGTACGTGGTTTCGCTGCGCCGAATTCAGACCCGTGCGGTGTTGACCGTCATCGTTATCTTCCTTGTGTTTTCAGGCATCGTCGGCGTGTTGTGGATGGGTGCAAATGATGTGCGGAACGGGGTCATGACCGAAGGCGTTCTGATCCAGTTCGTGATCTATTCGATCATCATGGCAGGCTCGGTCGCCGCGCTGTCGGAAATCTGGAGCGAGCTTCAGCGCGCCGCAGGGGCAACCGAACGGCTGGTTGAACTGCTGAACGCCGAAGACACCGTGATCGATCCGGCGCAGGGCCATACACTGCCACAGCCTGTACGGGGCGAAATCCGGTTCGAAGACGTGACTTTCCGCTATCCGGCGCGTCCGGACATCGTGGCGCTGGACCACCTGACGTTGCAGGTCAAGCCGGGCGAAACGGTTGCTTTCGTTGGTCCGTCCGGGGCAGGCAAGACAACCGTGATCCAGATGATCCAGCGGTTCTATGACCCTGACGGAGGTTATGTCAGCCTCGACCGGGTGAACCTGCGCGATCTGAGCCGTGCCGATTTCCGCCAGCACATGGCGTTGGTGCCTCAGGATCCGGTGATCTTTGCGGCCTCTGCGCGGGAAAACATCCGTTTTGGCCGTCTTGACGCAACCGATGCCGAGGTTGAGACCGCTGCACGTGCCGCCGCCGCACATGACTTCATCTTGGCGCTGCCGGAAGGCTATGACAGCTTTGTCGGCGAGCGAGGCGTCATGCTGTCTGGCGGACAGAAACAGCGTATCGCGATCGCTCGCGCAATCCTGCGGGACGCGCCGGTTCTGCTGCTGGACGAGGCGACCTCGGCACTGGATGCCGAAAGCGAACGGGCGGTGCAGGGCGCGGTGGATCAGATGCGCGCAGGGCGGACCACGCTGATCGTTGCGCACCGTCTGGCCACAGTTAAAAAGGCCGATCGCATCGTTGTGCTCGAAAGCGGCCGGATCGTGGCGCAGGGCACGCATGAGGATCTGGTGGCGCAGGATGGCCTCTATGCACGTTTGGCGCGCCTGCAATTCACGGATGGCGTCGCTGCGGAATAGCCTGACGTATGGGCAATTCCGATTTCGCCGTGGCGTAATTCTACAAATCTTCTGTATCTCTCGATAAGCCGTTGCTTGATAACGCTCGGTTTTGGCCGCATCCTTGCATGCAAAGCAAACCCGCGCGTGACGTGGGAGAGATAAGGGAGGAGCCACATGGCCTTTGTGGGATTGGAAGACAAGGCGAGAATGGAGCAGGAGATGCCGTGGGAGGACCGCGACGTTCCGGTTACCTTCCATCAGTTGCTGTCGCGTACGGCCGGGCGTTTTCCCAACCACAAGGCAATCAGCTTTCAGTTGTTGTCTGGCCCGAAGGACAAGGCGGAGACCCTGACCTGGTCAGAACTGCTGGGCAAGGTTAATCAGGCGGCCAATCTGTTCCGTTCGCTTGGCATCGGGGAAAAGGACGTGGTGGCCTATGTGCTGCCCAACTGTAACGAAACGCTGGTCACTCTGATGGGTGGGGCGGTCGCGGGTATCGTGAATCCGATCAACCCGTTGCTGGAGCCGGAGCAGATCGCGGCCATCCTGCGGGAGACAGGTGCCAAGGTTGTCGTCACGTTGAAGTCATTCCCTAAGGCGGATGTCGCGCAGAAAGTGGAAGAAGCCGTACGGCACGCGCCAAGCGTCAACACCATTCTCGAAATTGATCTGAACCGCTATCTCACGCCTCCGAAATCGTGGCTGGTGCCGTTCCTGCGTCCCAAAATGGGCGACAAGGAACACCTTGCCCATGCGGACTACAAGGATTTCGGACAAGAGCTGGCCAAACAGCCGACAACGCTGACCTTTGAAGACAGCAAGGAAGACCGCGTCGCCTGTTTCTTCCATACCGGAGGGACAACCGGTATGCCAAAGGTCGCGCAGCACAAATATTCCGGTCTGATTTACAATGGCTGGCTGGGCAACACGCTGTTGTTCGATGAAAACGACGTCATCATGTGCCCGTTGCCCATGTTCCATGTCTTTGCTGTGCATGTGATCATGATGGCGGCGGTGTCCTCTGGCGCACATGTGATTTTCCCGACGCCTGCAGGGTATCGGGGCGACGGAGTGTTCGACAATTTCTGGAAACTGATCGAACGCTGGAAAGTTACCTTTATCATCACCGTACCCACCGCGATTTCCGCCAAGATGCAGCGCCCAGTGGATGCTGATATCTCAAGCGTGAAAACCGCCTTTTCGGGTTCGGCCCCTTTGCCGGTGGAGCTGTTCCGCCGGTTCGAGGAAGCGACCGGCGTTACAATTGTCGAAGGTTATGGCCTGACCGAAGCAACCTGCCTTGTTTCGTGCAATCCGGTGGATGGCGAGAAGAAGATCGGCTCGATCGGTATTCCGTTCCCATACACCGACGTCAAAATTCTGCGCGACGGGCCGGATGGCCCGACGGAATGCAACGCAGACGAGATTGGGGAAATCTGTGTTTCGAACCCCGGTGTCTACGCGGGCAATACCTATACCGAAGTGGACAAGAACGTTAACCTCTATCATTTCGACAAGTATCTTCGGACGGGTGACCTGGGGCGGTTTGACGAGGACGGGTATCTGTGGATCACCGGTCGTGCCAAGGACCTGATTATTCGCGGCGGCCACAACATCGATCCGGCCGAGATCGAAGAAGCACTGCTGGGGCACGAGGCGGTCGCCTTTGCCGGCGCAATCGGACAGCCGGACGCGCATTCGGGCGAGGTGCCGTGCGCTTTCGTGGAACTGGTCGACGGGGCCAGCGTGACCGAAGAAGAACTGTTGGAATACTGCAAGGTTCACGTTCACGAGCGTGCAGCGCAGCCCAAGCATATGACAATTCTGGACGAATTGCCAAAAACGGCGGTTGGCAAGGTCTTTAAGCCCGAACTTCGAAAACAGGCGATTACCCGAATCTACAATGGTGCGCTCGAGAAGGCGGGCGTCGACGCGCGCGTGGTTTCCGTGATCGACGACAAAAAGCGCGGGCTCGTCGCACAGCTTGACGCGAACGGCTCATCCGAGGACGATGTTTCCAAAGTGCTGGGATCGTTCACTCGGCCATGGGAATGGGCAGCCTGACCGCGGAGGGACAATGGATTATGAACGTCTGATCGATGAAGAAACCTGGGCGTTCATAAGACGAACGGCTGAAAGCTATCCCGAAGATGCCGTTGAGTTGTCGATTGACGATCAGCGCCGCGTCTATGACGCGATGTGTCGGGACTTTCGTCAACCCCGGCCGCCGGGCGTAAATACGCAGGACAGGTCCGCCAACGGTGTGCCTGTCCGGGTCTATACAGCCGGATATCCCACCCGCACCGTGGTTTATTTTCACGGCGGCGGATTTGTCGTGGGGGGCCTTGAAAGCCACGATGACGTCTGTGCCGAAATCTGCGCGCAAACCGGATACCACGTTGTCGCCGTCGACTATCGGCTTTGCCCCGAACATGTGCACCCGGCGCAGTTTCAGGACAGCTGGACTGCGGTCACCTGGGCTGCGCAGGAGTTCGGCGATCCCATGGTACTGGCCGGCGACAGCGCCGGGGGCAATCTGGCGGCAGCGGTTGCGCATTATGCGCGCGGGCGACTGGACGACGTTCTGGGGCAGGTCCTGATTTATCCGGCTCTTGGTGGGGACAACTCAAAGGGGTCCTATCTCGAACATGCGCATGCCCCGCTTTTGACTCAGGAAGAAGTGACGTTCTATGAAAAAGTCCGCTGCGGCGGTTCCGTGCCGGATCATGATCCGACTTTTGCGCCTTTGCACGATTCTGACTTTTCAGGGCTCCCACCAACCGTTGTCGTAACCGCTGATTGCGACCCCTTGCGGGATGACGGGTCAGAATATTGTGAAAGGATCATCGCCGCTGGCGGGCAGGCTTGTTGGATCAACGAACCTGGTCTGGTTCACGGCTATCTGCGCGCCCGAACATCTGTCACGCGCGCAGCAGCCAGCTTTGAACGAATTTCCGTCGCCATCGAGGCGCTGGGGCAGGGCATCTGGTCTTACGACTGATCCCCTGCCTTATTTCAGAAACGCTTTAGCCTTCATCGTGTCGGCGATGGGGGCGCCCAGACGGGAAAGGATTGTCGGGGCAAGCTGTAGCTGGTCGATCACCTGATCGGCTTCAGGCCCCTTTGCGTCCCCAAAGTAATACAACGCCGTTTCTTGTTGCAGCGGGCTGCGTCCACCGTGGTGGCCGCGTTCATCCTGACCGTGATCGGCAGTCACGATGACCTCGTAGCCCAGTTGCCGCCAACGTGGGATGAACGGGGCCAGCATTTCGTCCGCGACGAAACAGGCGTGATCCATCTCTTCGCAATCGTGGTAGAAGCGGTGTCCCATGCTGTCCAGTGTACAGGCGTGAAGCAGCCCGTAATCCAGCCCGTGACGCAGGCAGAGGCTGGTCAGAGTGGCATATAGGTCTACGTCGGACGGCGTCATCTGATTGGCTTTGCCGTAGCCGGTCATGGTGTAGAACCGGCCGTGGTTGATCGTCATGCTCTCAGGCTCATCATATTCGATGTCGCGGACGTAATCGAACGGGTGCCGATTGAAGAATTGCGACCAATAGCTGTGGGTCACAGCCCCGGTCACGCCACCAGCCTCACGGACCTGGCTGAAGACGTCCTTGTTGCTTAGCCGGAACACGTTTCCGTTGCCCGTGCAGCCGTGCTCCTGCGGTGTCACTCCGGTATGGATAGACGCATAGCAACTGGCCGATGTGGATGGCAGAACCGCGCGCAGTTTCCAGACCCGTGCCTCGCCATTTTCGACCCAGCCTTCAAGGTTGCCGAACAGTCGCCGGAAATTGCGCCACGGAACACCGTCCAGAATGATGAGGAGTAGTTTGCGGTCCATGTCATTGGCCTTTTGATTGAATATTTCAGGCGACCCTAGGGGATTCGCGGTCAGGGTTCTGCCCGTTCGCGCCCCCAATGGCAAAATCCCGACACCTGTCATTGAACAAGGTGTCGGGATTTCAGATTTTCACCGAAAAGTCACGGAAAGGGCAGGGATCAGTTCCCGGCACTTTCCATCTTGCGGTGGGCGACGACCTCTTCCAGCCAGCCCAGATGCATCTCGGGGACCGAGCTGAGCAGCAGGTCGGTATAGTCGTCGAACGGCGGGCTCAGAACCTCGGATTTCGGACCGTACCGGACCACGCGGCCCTGGTACATTACGGCAATCGAATCCGAGATCGCGCGCACAGTTGCCAGATCGTGGGTGATGAACAGATAGGCCACGTCCTCGATCTTCTGCAGGTCCAGCAGCAGCTTGAGGATGCCGTCCGCAACCAGCGGGTCGAGCGCCGAGGTCACCTCGTCACAGATGATCATCTTGGGCTTGGCCGCCAGCGAGCGTGCGATACACACACGCTGTTTCTGACCACCGGACAGTTCCGCCGGGTAGCGGTCGATGAACTTCTCGCCCAGTTCGATCTCATCCAGCAATTCGATGATCCGCTTGCGCTTTTCCGCGCCGCGCATGTTGAAGTAGAACTCCAGCGGGCGGCCGATGATCGTGCCAACCGTTTGACGGGGGTTCATCGCCACGTCGGCCATCTGATAGATCATCTGCAACTCGCGCAGGTCCTCGCGGGAACGCCCCTTTAAGTCGGGCGACAGCTTGCGACCGGCAAAGGTGATCTCTCCGTCGCGGGGCGGCAGCAGGCCAGTGATCACCCGTGCAAGCGTCGATTTACCCGAACCGGATTCCCCCACGACCGCCAAAGTCTGCCCCGGATGAAGCTCGACATTGACGTTGTGCAGCACGTCGAAATTCAGCCCCTTGTAGCGCGCGGTGATGCCGTCGACGCTCAGCACCGCTTCGGGTGTGGGCTTCTTTTCTTCGTGTTCGATGGACCGGACCGAGACCAGCGCCTTGGTGTACTCTTCTTGCGGGTTGTTGATGATCTGATCGGTATTGCCGTATTCGACAGTGTTGCCCATTCGCAAAACCATAATGTCGTCGCTCACCTGCGCAACAACAGCAAGGTCGTGCGTAATGTAGAGCGCGGCAACGCCGGTATCGGCAATGGCTTCCTTGATGGCCATCAGAACGTCGATCTGCGTGGTAACGTCCAGCGCCGTGGTGGGTTCGTCGAACACCACCAGATCGGGCTCGGGACACAACGCCAGTGCTGTCATGCAGCGTTGCAACTGGCCGCCCGAGACCTGGTGCGGGTAGCGTTCGCCAATATTGTCCGGGTCAGGCAGACCCAGCTTGGCAAACAGCTCCCGTGCGCGGCCTTCGGCCACTTTCCGCGAGAACTTTTTCTGTTCGACTGCGGCCTCGACCACCTGATCCATGATCTTTTTGGCCGGGTTGAACGAGGCAGCGGCGGACTGAGACACGTATGTGACCTCACCCCCCCGCAACTTACGGATATCGCCATGCGACGCTTTCAGAATGTCTCGTCCGTTTACCCAGACCTCGCCACCGGTGATTTTCACACCGCCCCGGCCATAGGCCATCGACGCCAGTCCGATGGTGGATTTACCGGCGCCGGATTCACCGATCAGGCCCAGCACCTTGCCGGGCGCGAGGTCAAAGCTGACCCCGTGCACGATTTCGATGTCATGAGGCTTTTCGCCCGGCGGGTAGACAGTCGCGCCGATTTTGAGGTCGCGGACCTTGAGAAGGGTATCACTCATCCCCGGCCTCCTTTCAGCGATGTGGTACGGTTCAGAATCCAGTCAGCCACTAGGTTGACCGAGATGGCCAGCGTCGCGATAGCGACAGCAGGGTAAAGCGCCGCGCCGATGCCATAGACGATGCCATCTTTGTTCTCTTTCACGATGCCGCCCCAGTCCGCCAGCGGCGGCTGGACGCCAAGACCCAGGAACGACAGGGTCGAGATGAACAGAACCATAAAGATGAAACGCAATCCGAACTCGGCCACCAAAGGCGACAGAGCGTTCGGCAGGATTTCCCGAAAGATGATCCAGCCCCGGCCTTCACCGCGCAGTTTGGCGGCTTCGACATAGTCCATGACGTTGATGTCCACGGCGACAGAGCGTGACAGGCGATAGGGTCGCGTTGCGTCCAGCAGGCCCATCACCAGGATCAGGATCGGAACGGTTACCGGAACGATTGCCAGAATGACCAGCGCCAGGATCAGGGTAGGGATCGACATGACCAGATCAACCGTCCGGCTGAGCGCCTGATCGGCCCATCCGCCCAGAACCGCAGCCAACAGGCCCAGAGACGTGCCGGTAATGAAACTGAGCAGTGTCGCAGCGGCGGCGATGAAGATCGTTGTCCGACCGCCATAGATCATCCGGGTCAGCAGGTCGCGTCCGATATTGTCGGTGCCCAGCAGATGCTCGGCGCTGGCGGGCTCCCAAACGTCGCCGACGACTTCAGCCATTCCGTAAGGCGCAATCAATGGGGCGGCAATGGCCACAAAGAAATACGCGCCGGTGAACATAAGGCCGATCAATGCCGAAAGAGGAATGTTCTTTATCATTTCGGATGCCTCAGTCTTGGGTTGGCAAGGATCGACACGATATCCGCAACCATGTTCAGGCCGATATAGACCGCCGCGAACACCACGCCGCAGGCCAGAACAACGGGCACGTCACGCTTGGTCACGGCGTCCACAAGATACTGCCCCATGCCGGGATAGACGAACACAACCTCGACGACGACGACACCCACAACCAGATAGGCGAGGTTCAGCATCACGACGTTGACAATCGGCGAAATCGCGTTGGGAAAAGCGTGTCGGGCAATGACCTGAAACGTGCTCAAACCCTTCAGTTCTGCGGTTTCGATATAGGCCGACTGCATCAGGTTCAGAATGGCCGCACGCGTCATGCGCATCATTTGCGCCAATACCACCAGCGTCAGAACGAAGGCCGGCAGCGCAATTGCGTTCAGCTTTTGCCCGAAGGACATGGAATCATTAATCATCGCTAGTGATGAAAACCATCCCAGCTTGACCGAAATATAGTAGATGACAACGTAGCCGATAAGGAACTCCGGGATGGAAACTGTCGTCAGGGTCACTGCGGAAATCAGTTTATCTGGCCAGCGGTTACGGTACCGGACGGCAAGCAGCCCCAGAAAGATCGCAAGCGGGACGGACACGATTGCGGCAACACACGCCAGAAACAGAGTGTTCCCAAGTCGTTTTCCAATGCTCTCGGCAATATCGAGCTTGTTGGTGAGTGACTGGCCAAGATCACCCTGAACGATACCTCCCAGCCATTCGAAATAGCGTGTCAGGGCAGGGCGGTTCAGGCCCATCTCCTCACGAAGGTTGGCCAGGGCTTCAGGCGTTGCGGACTGCCCCAGGACGGCTTGCGCGGCGTCTCCGGGAAGGGCTTCGGTTAGGCCGAAAATCAGGGCCGAAGCGCCGAACAGCAAAAGGATTCCCAGCGCAAGGCGCTGGGAAACCAGTTTGATGATGGGGTGCATTATCCGTAGCCCGTATCAGACGAACCACATTTTGCGGGACATGTTGCCGTTCATCATCTCCTGAGTCGGGTCAGATTCCCAGCCGTCCAGCTGGTTGCTCACGCCTTCGACAAAGTCGTTGAACATCGGACAGATCAGGCCGCCTTCGTTGCGGACCATTTGACCCATCTGGCTATAGATGCCCTTGCGCTTCTCGGCGTCCAGTTCCGCGCGCGCCGCGAACAGCAGATCGTCGAACGCCTGAACCTTGAACCGCGTGTCGTTCCAGTCGGCGCTGGAAAGATATGCGGTCGAGTACATCTGATCCTGAACCGGACGGCCACCCCAGTACGACGCACAGAACGGCTGAACGTTCCAAACCTCGGACCAGTATCCATCGTTGGGTTCACGCTTGATTTCCAGCGGAATACCCGCCTGCGAAGCGGTTTGCTGGAACAGCGCAGCAGCGTCCACAGCACCCGGGAAGGCACCGTCAGCGACACGCAGAACGATCGGCGAGCCGTCATGGCCAGACTTCCTGTAGTGCTCAGCAGCTTTTTCAACACTGAATTCGCGCTGTTCGATGGTCTCGTCAAACAGCGGGTAGGCTGCGTTGATCGGCATGTCATTTCCGATCGAGCCATAGCCGCGCAGCACTTTGTCCACCAGTTCCTCGCGGTTGATGGCGTATTTCAGCGCGGTGCGCAGTTCGTTGTTGTCAAACGGCGCCGTGTCGCAATGCATGATGAAGACATAATGTCCGCGACCAGCAGTCGAGTGCACCGTCAGGTTCGGTGCGCGGCCCAGCAGGTCGGCAACCTTGGGTTCAACACGGTTGACCGCATGGACCTGGCCGGATTGCAGCGCAGCCGTCCGTGCGGTTGCATCGTTGATAACAACGACTTCGACGCTGTCAAAGTTGCCGAAATCGCTGTTCCAATGGTTTTCATTTTTGGTGAACAGGTGACGGACACCCGGTTCGTCCACTTCCAGCTTGTAAGGGCCGGTACCAATACCCGCACCAGGGTTGTCCATGCCGCCATCCGGCTGAATGATCAGATGGTAGTCGGCCATCAGATAGGGCAGGTCCGCATTCGGCTCGCTCAACGTGACCTGGAAGTTGTCGCCATCGGCCTTCATCGACTCGATGCCCTTCATGATGCCCAGAGCACCCGACTTCGAATCTTCGTTCGAATGACGCTGCATGGTCTTCAGCACGTCTTCGCTGGTCATTGTCTTGCCGTTGTGGAATTCGACACCCTGACGCAGCTTGAAAGTCCAGACCTTGGCATCTGCGCTGCCTTCAACGCTTTCGGCCAGACGCGGTTCGATCGTGCCGTCCGGCGCGACTTCGACCAGCTGGTCTCCGAATTGCTTGCCGTTCTGGAACGGAACCGAACTTGCATAGGTTGCCGGGTCAAGCGAGTTCGTGGATTCGCCGCCCTGCAGGCCGAACTTCAGATCACCGCCCTTTTTCGGGCCTGCCGCACGCGCGGCATCTGCAAACATGGTGCTGGCCATTGCCGCAGTTACACCCAATGCCGCTGCTTTCCCCATGAATTCGCGACGGGTCAGCTTGCCGGCTGTAACCTGTTTGGTCATGTGAGTGAGTTGTTCGTTCATTCAAGAATCTCCCGGTTGGTAGAGTTGCAGGCCCTTTCTGGGCTTTTTATTGACGCACGAGTCAAAGTTCGCGCATTTTAGAGCAGGCGACAAGAACTAAAATTTCAAGAAATGCCGTCCCAGCCTAAAAATGTTGTGTCTCGAAGGCCGCTCATCCAGAGGGAACGCGACCAGATTACTTGTCCTTCAATACTATATCGCGATCCAGGCGTCTCTCATCAGTGAAACTTTCTTCACGAAAGGTTTGATAACTGTCGATGTGCGGGCGCAAAATACGTCAGTTTTTGTTGGTTTTGCGGACCGATCTTTGTCCAAAACGACCAACACCGTGCGACTTCGGGACCAGATCATTCCCGTTCACGCGCGCACAACGACAAGCAGGTCCATAACGTTCGTTCCGGTTGGGCCGGTGATCAGCAATGCGCTTGCTTTGTCCAGAAAGCTTCCGCTGTCGGCCCGTTGCAATGCCTTCTCTGCGCCCTCGCCCCAGGTTGATCCGTCGATAATTGCACCCGCAGCCAGTGTGGGTCCATCGGTCCCGTCGGTCCCGCCGACCACCAGTGTCAGCCCCTCGGTCCCGGCGATTTCCCGTGCCAGAGCCAGCGCGAGCGCCTGATTCCGCCCCCCGCGGCCAGGGTTTTGCGGTAGTACAACCGTTGGTTCACCACCAAAAATCATGGTGCCCGTCGGCATGGACCGCAATCGCGGCCCCAGCGTCCGGGCAATTTCCAGATAGTCGTCGTGCAGACACTCCTCGTTGGCCAGCACCGTGTATCCGGCGTCCGCCGCCAATTCGGCTGCTGCGCCCCGCGCATGTGCATTCGACGCCACGATCCGGGCCGTGGCCTGGTAGGCGTGATCATCGGGCGGTGCGCCGATGCCCGAACCGATGACGTTGATGTCATCACCGGGCACATCGGATATGGCCAGAACGGTCACGCGCGCGCCCGAAAAACCAGTCAACAGACCGCCGCCCTTGATCCGCGACAGCTTGCGCCGTTCGGCGTTCATGGCGGTAATATCCAGCCCCTCGGACAACAGTCTTTTGTTCAACTGTTCCAGATCGGACAGAGTTTTGCCCGGCACCAGATCCTCGGCCAGCGACGAGGCGCCGCCGGACACCAACAACAGAAGATGTGATCCGTCGGCCATGTTCTCGACGGCTTCACGCAGGGCTTTGCCGCCCGCAAGACTGCGGTGGTCTGGAACAGGGTGCGAGGCCTCGATCACCTCAACATGCGGAGGCAGGTCGCGGCCGTGATCGTCCTTGGTTACGACAAGTGTCGGCAATGCACCAAAATGCTCCAGCGCCGCCCGCGCCATGGCCGCTGCCGGTTTGCCCACGGCAAGGATGCGATCGGGCGTCGGGATATCGCTCAACGCCTGTCTAACAGACGTGTATCCATCCACCGCCGAAACGCCGGCCTGCCAGATCCGCTGTGCTTTTTCCGCTTGGGACATCAGTTTTCCACCCAGATTGTGACCGGTCCATCGTTGACCAGTTCGACGGCCATTGTCGCGCCGAATTCTCCTGTTTCGACGGCAACACCCTGAGCCGCCAGTTTGTCTGCAAACGTTTCATAAAGCTGTTTGCCCTGTTCCGGAGGCGCAGCCTCAGAAAATCCTGGTCGGGTGCCGCGAGACGTATCGGCGGCCAGTGTGAACTGACTGACCACGAGGGCCGATCCGCCGATATCCAGCAGCGACCGGTTCATCTTTCCGGCGTCGTCCTGAAAGATACGCATTTTGGCAATCTTCTGCGCCAGCTTGTCCGCCTGCTGTTCGTCGTCACCCCGCATAGCACAGACAAGGATCAGCAGACCGGTGCCGGACTGACCGATCACTGTTCCGCCGACCGATACGGATGCGCGCGTCACGCGTTGCAGAAGGGCCCGCATGTCTTCTCTCCTAGTCCATTCTTTTCAGGAACACCGGCGTCAGCCCCGCCAGTCCACGATTTCATCCACGCCTGCGCGGTTTGTTCGGAAACCGTTTGCAGGGTGGTCCCTGTCCGGGTACCCGAAAGATATCGCACACAGGATCAGGCGATCATCCGGGATCTGAAAAAACCGGTGCAGAAACGGGCTGTAAGCGGCCAGCGCCGCCTGGGGAATGGTGGCCACGCCCAGAGCCTGCGCCGCCAGCGTAAACGCCGTGACAAAACCACCGCAATCCATCGCACCGTAAGGGCCTAGCTCGACCGGGCTGGAAATAATGGCGCAATGGGGCGCACCGAAAAGGGCAAAATTCTCGCTCATTTGCCGCGCCGACGCCGCGCGGTCGCCGCGCTCGATCCCGACCGATTCGTACAATGCCCATCCGCAGGCACGGCGGCGTTCCTGATAGGTTCCTGAATATGAGCTGGGAAAGGGCAGATCCGGGGCAGGGGTGCCGGTCGCGGCTTCATGCATCATGGCCTGCCGGAACCGCTCGGTTTCCGCGCCGCTGGTGATAACGACCTGCCAGGGCTGTGCATTACACCAACTTGGCACCCGGGACGCGCTGGTCAGGATTTTCCGGATATCACCCCGCGGTACCGGATCTGACAAAAAGGCGCGGCAGGAGTGTCGATCCTCCAGCAAGCCGTTCAATGCCGATAGCGTCACCCGATATCTCCTTCGCCCCAACGCCGCGCAGGATGGCTGCGGGTTGGGCGAAGATCAAGGGTCCGGACGACGGATTGTAAGTCTATTGCTGGCCCGTCGCCGCCAGGTAACCAACCCCGGCCGCGACCAGAAGTCCAAGCACCACAGCGATTGTGATCTTGATGGCTGACCAGGGCCGTTCCCCCTGAACCCGGCCGGTTCGCCCGTTCACTACGAATCGATAGGTCTGACCGCGGTATTTGTAGGCCGCCATCCAAACCGGCAGCAGGATATGTTTGAAGGTAACATCCCGCACATCGGTTTCGACCGCATGCACGCGCTGACGGTCGCCCCCGATGTCAAAGCGTACATCCCGTTCTATGACGCGCGCCATATGCGCCCGTGCCTCGGCATACCCGTCCTTCAACTCGACCGTATAGGCTTCGGCCCGAAAGCCTGCCAGGTACTCGGGCTGATAAGGCTCGAGCGCTGGCAGGTCCCAGGGCTCCAGTGCATCGGTGTAACGTTTCGGCAATGAGCGAGAGGCGAGCACAAGAACATCATCAAAAAACCGCGCCACGCGGCCCGATTTGGGCGACCAGCGCACCTTTGCGACCTGTTGCTGAACCCGCTTCCCATCGCGCATGACCGTTATGGTTTCATAGTAGATCACACCCCGCTCACCGCGATATCGGGATTTGGTATCGGCATCGAACGTCCAGTAGGGCACGTAGATACCCTGCATCTTCCGCCCCTTGCGGGCGTATTCTTTCAGGCCATTCGGGGCGAACCACAGTCGGCCGAGCCAATCACCCATGGCCTTGTGGGCCGAACGTTCATCCAGCGCAAACGGCAATACCCCTTTGGGTTTGATGTGACGGTTCACGCCCGAATCCGTGACTACTGGCGTGGCGCAGAACGGGCATTCCGCCGCGTGCGTGGCGGGGTCGAATTCGACCTGTGCGGCACAGTTCGGGCAGGACAGAACTCGGGTTTCCTCAATCTCGCTGTCTGGCAGTCGATCTGCAACTGCCGCGTCAAAATCCAACTCACGCAGGCTTGCACCGCCCCACGGACCCGCACCAATCGACACCGAGTGCCCACAGTGATCGCAGGTCAACGTGCCGTCGCCGGGGTTGAACCGGTAATCAGCGCCACACTGATTGCATGGAAAGCGGTGTTCGTCTGTTTGTGTAACAGTGAGTTGCTCAGGATCGGTCATTGCCATTTCACCAGGGTTTACTGTCTCTTACAGGCGCGTGTTCAGTTGCTTTCCAAATGGTCCTAGAAATCAGATGCCGGAACGACCTGCGTTTGGTAGCTGCGTCTGGCGCCATTGCCAAACTCGACCTGCACCAGAATTGTGCCTTCGGGATTGCCGAATAGGTCAAGGCACGCGCCTGACCAATGATCAGCCGCAGCCAGACATATCCGGTTGCCTGACATCTCCGACACATAGGTGGACGTGCGAAGATCGGATAGCGCCCCAAATGACCGGTATTCGGCCCGGCCATTCTGGAATATCCGGAAACCGTCGCCTTTGGTATCGAGCAAATCGGCGGCAGCCCCTGGATGAGCCTTGAAAAAACTCTGCCGCGCGGCGTCCACCGCGAGCGGAGGAAGAGAGGGCGTGGCCGGTTCGCGGCCCGGTCCCGCACATCCGCTCAGCAAAGCGACGGCGATGAAGACTGGCGCAACAGACCTTCCCATCGGGTCACGCACCTGGCGGCGGCGGCGGGAGAATGGTGAAAAGTTGCGCCAGTTCCTGCACATCACCGGCCTTTTTCCAGCCGTCCTGTCCGGCCGTCCAGACATGCGTGTCGCGGGTGATTTCGCCATCCGTGGCCATGCGGCCCATTTTGGCTTTGGAAAACGGTCCACTGACCTGTCCGTCCACCGCGATGTGCCAGACATGTTCCACGGGCGGCGGGGGCGGCGGTACCACACGCGCCGTCGGTTGCGGAGCAGCGGGGGCGGACGCGCCCCAGGGGCCGCTCGGCTGACCCGCTGCCATGTTCGACATCTGCTGCGCCATCGCCATGCCCATTCCCATGCCAAGACCCGCGCCCATACCGCCTCCCTGACCGGGGTTGCTGGCCGCGGCCGTCATTGCTTCGGCTGCGGAATACTGGGTGAACTTGCCGAGATCTCCCGCCAGCCCCATCGATGTCCGCTTGTCCAGCGCAGCCTCGACCGCCGGAGGCAGCGAGATGTTTTCGATATAGAACTCGGGCATTTCCAGCCCGTAGCCATCCAGCACCGGCGATACCTCTGCCGCGATCAGCTTGCCCAGATCGGCGGTATTGGCCGCCATGTCCAGAACCGGAATGCCCGACCCGGCGATCACCCGGCTGAACTCCTGCACGATGATGTTGCGGATCTGAAAGCTGATTTCGTCCATGGTGAATTCGCCATCGGTTCCGACGATTTCGACCAGGAACTTCGCGGGGTCCTTCACGCGGATCGTGTAGGTTCCATAGGCCCTGATCCGGGTCGGGCCAAATTCGGGATCGCGCAACATGATCGGGTTCTTGGTGCCCCATTTCAGGTCATTGAACCGGGTCGTGTTGACGAAATAGATCTCGGATTTGAACGGAGACTGAAAGCCATGATCCCAATGCTGTAGCGTCGTCAGGATCGGCATGTTGTTGGTCTCAAGCATGTAAAGGCCCGGCGTGAACACATCCGCCAGTTGCCCCTCGTGCACAAAAACCGCTGCCTGTCCCTCGCGCACCGTCAGCTTGGCGCCATACTTGATCTCGTGTCCTTCGCGTTCGAACCGCCAGACCATCGTATCCCGGGTGTCATCCACCCAATGAATGACGTCAATGAATTCGCCGGTCAGAAAATCGAAAATTCCCATCTGGGTTCTCCTGTCCTTGAGGTCAGAGCGACTGACCCATCAACTCGCGTGAAATGATACGCACCACCGGCCTGGCATCTTCAACAGACACGCCAGGCTGCAGACGCGGATCGTATAGAATAGTCAGCAATTTCTCGTCATGGCTGGTCAGAAGCGCAAACTCGTCATCGTCGTTGAAAATCGACGGTCGCGCTGTGGGGCTGTCGTTGGACAGACCCAGGCCTTGGGCGATTTCCTCGTGAATGCAGCTGCGCCGCACCAGATCAGGCAATTCGGACCGGATAAGCGTGACAGCACGTACGTATTTGTACGGTGATGTTCTTGTGGCCGAGGCCAGCACGAAACAGTCGAAGCTCGCGCGGGGATTGGCGATCAGATCCAGCGAGGCCTGACTAATATTCGGTATCAGCTGCTTCACGCGGGCGACGACGTAGGCGCTGTCGTCTTTGCCGGCAAAGAAGACGTGAAAATTGGCCTTGCGACTGACGACCGAGACAGGGTGCCCCGTCAGTTTCGCCAGACGTTCGGTGTAGCCTTGGACAAGTTCCGAATCCCGCTTGCGTGTTTCGGGCAGAACTGACGGCCCGAACTCGGTCTGGATGCGCACCGGCCCCGACCAGCGACTGAGCTGCCCATCGGTCTGTCCTGAACCAATCGCCACGGCGTGATCAGGGTATTCGCTGTAAAACGCGATGGCTTCGAAATTGCGAGCCAGATCGTCGGCATCATAGGGCGTATCCGGGCCGCCACCGTCCACACGAAGCAATCCGCGTGTCAGCAGATCGCGCTCGACCCGCTGATAGAAACGCGCCAGATCCTGACTGGCCGCAGACGGGGGAACATAGGCATTGGGATGCGGCGCCGGTTCAGCCGGGCGAGCCTCGGGAACAAGTGAGGTCGTCAGCGCTTCGTCGCAATTGGCCAGAGCCAACAGCGAAACCAGTCCCAGCAGGACCTTGAGACATTTCAACGGACGCACGCCCCGACCCGCCTCAGCCCGATACAGCGGTTCCGGCATTGTCGCCAATGCCATCCTTTCGGGCTTTGGCCGCCGCCAGAGTGTCACGCAGTTCAGCCTCCATCTTTTTCAGCTCTTCTTCGGCGGCAGCGCGTTTGGCTTTGCCCTCATCGGCGATGGCAAGGCTTTCGTTGATCGTGCCGATCAGGTCTGCATTGGCCTTTTTGACGGCCTCAATGTCAAAGACACCGCGTTCCATTTCCTCGCGGATCATCTTGTTGGACTGGCGCAGATTGGCCGCGTTCGAGGTCAGCAATTCGTTGGTCAGGTCGTTGGCTTCGCGCACGGCCGAGGCAGCCTCGGCGCTGCGCTGGATCGTGACGGCCTGCGCAAGCTGCGTCTCCCACAGCGGGACTGTGTTGACCAAGGTCGAGTTGATCTTGGTCACCAGCGACTTGTCATTTTCCTGAACCAGACGGATCGACGGCAGCGATTGCATTGTCACCTGCCGGGTCAGCTTCAGGTCGTGAACGCGGCGTTCCAGATCATCGCGCGCGGCGCGCAGATCGCGCAGCTCCTGCGCTTCCATTACCTGTTCGCCCTCAGCGGCGGCCTGAACCTCGGCCTCTTTTTCCGGGATGTCGTGGCTGTCCAGTTCGGTCAGCTTTTCCTCGCCCGCCGCGATGTAAAGCGCCAGTTCGTCATAAAAGCCCAGCGTCTTTTCGTATAGCAAATCCAGCGACTTGATGTCCTTGAGCAGGGTGTGTTCATGCCCCAGAAGATCGTCGGTAATCTTGTCGATCTGGCCTTGCACATCTTCGAACTGCGCTGTGAATTTGGCAAAGGGCGCGGCTTTACCCAGCAATTTCTCCCACCAGCTACGTTCGCGGCGTACGTCCAGCTCACTGACCGAGAACCCGCGGATCGTGGTCACGATATCGCGCAGGCTGTCGCCAGCGGTGCCAACATCCTTGTTACGTACGTCCGCAAGCATGGCCTGGCTGATCTCTTGCAACTCGGCCTGTGCCGACGAACCAAAGGACACGATCGAATTGGTATTGCCCATGTCGATCTCTTCCATCCGTTTGCGAATTTCCGCGCCGACAGGTTCATCGGCCTCTTCCAGCGGAACAATATCGGCCTTGGGTTCGGGCAGGGCCACGGCAGTCACTTCCTGAACAATCGTTTCAGCTTCAACGGCCTTTTTCTTGATCTCATCGGACATGGGGATATTCCTCGCTCAAATAATGGCCGGTCAGTCCAACCGGACGCCTTCGCGCTGCAGCCTTTCGCGCAGCACTTCAATTTCAACTGTCAGATCACTTCGGTCATCCAATAGCATCTTGCGGGTGCGCGCGGCGAAATTCTGTTCCAGATCATCCAGCAACGATGAATAATCTGACAAGGCCTGCGCATCGCGGGTGCGCGCATAGACATCTGCAAACTTGATCGTCGCATCGCGGGCACCTTGCAGATAAACTGTCAGGTATTTGCGGGCACCGGCCAGATCGCGCGGGTCTTCCTCGACTGTGCGAAACAGATCGCGCGCGGTGTCCTGAAAGCGTTCAACCCGGGCTTCGACGGTACGGTCCCCGGCGCGCTTGATTGCGTCGGTCATTTCGGACAGATGGGCTTCGGCGTCTTCCACTACACGTGCGACGCGATCCTGTTGAAAGGTGTCTATACCTTCCATGCCCTTGTCTTTCATCGGATCAAGGCCAAACGAGACCGAGTGCAGAACCGCCGCCGCTGCGCCAAACAGAACAGGCGCTAACAGACTGACCTGCGAAACCGCCTCGGCATCCAGATACTCGGTCCGGTACGAGGCAAGCGCCACACCCAACCCGGTCAGAATGCTGGCGAAAATCTTGCGTGGAAAAGCGGGGCGGCGGGCTGTGCGACGGGCGTTGTAGGCCCCTTCGGCGCGCAGGCCTTCGCGCAGCAGAAACGCAGCCGCCGTCAGCAAACCGGCAGCCACAAGACCCATGGTCATGCCGATGGCACCGTCGTTCAGAGACAGGAACACCAGGGGGATTGCCGGAATGAAAAGAACATTCGCCCGCGCGCCCGCAGGTTCGACCCGCGCACTGTCAAATTGTCCGCGCTTGGGCTGATCCGATGGTGTCGTATCACCCTGGGGGCTGTATTTTCCGCCGTACTTTTTGGCCATGCGCCTATAGCCCTCCCAGCAGGCCGGTGCATACTCCAAACAACAGCACCAGCAGTGCCGCGTAGGCCAGTTTTTGCACTCCGCTTCCGGACATGGCACCCCCAAGGACTTCCGCGTTCACAGAAAATTTAGTGTATGCGCGGGCTTGGCGCTAGGGGGAAGGTTGTGTGACTGGCGTCACTTGCGAGTTTTCTTGCCGACCGGGGGACGTTTTCGTTGTGGGCGCGTGGTCCGTTTAGCGGTGCCATCGGGTTTTTCGCCGCCTTCCAGCCCCAGCTGATCCCGCATCACGCGGCGGCGCACTTCCTCGACCTCGCCGGGCTTCAAGTCACCCAACTGGAATGGTCCATACGAGACCCGGAGCAGGCGGTTCACCGCATACCCGATATCCTCGATTGCACGGCGAATCTCGCGGTTCTTGCCTTCGCGCAGGCCGATCGTCAGCCAGGCGTTCGCCCCTTGTTGGCGGTCCAGGGAAACGGTCATCGGCTGAAACCGTTCCCCGTCGATCACCAGCCCCTTGCGCAGCGGCTCGAAGTCTTCATCTTTCGGCCGGCCGTTCACCCGGACGCGGTATTTGCGTAGCCAGCCGGTCGAAGGCAGTTCCAGCTTGCGCTTGATGCCACCGTCATTCGTCAACAGCAGCAACCCCTCGGAATTGAGGTCAAGCCGCCCGACGCTCATGACCCGGGGCATGTCCTCGGGCAGTTTGTCAAAAATCGTCGCGCGGCCCTTTTCGTCGCGTGTGGTTGTCACCAGCCCAGAAGGTTTGTGATACAGCCAAAGGCGCGAGGGTTCGGGTTCGGACACCGGCTTGCCATCGACCACAATTCTGTCTTTCGAGGTGATATTCAGCGCCGGGCTGTCGATCACCTTGCCATTCACGGCCACGCGACCTGCTTCGATCATGCGTTCAGCCTCGCGGCGCGAGGCGACGCCCGCGCGGGCAAGGACCTTGGCGATCCGGTCGCCGGGAGGAGGGGTGTTGCTCATGGACCCGGCCATAACCTATCCTGCCCGCTTGCGAAAGGCAGGTTTCTGATGCAGTCAGAGATATGGAATTCAGATCGCATATGAGCGCGGCGTTGGAACAGGCCAGATTGGCAGGCGAACGCGGAGAGGTTCCGGTCGGTGCGGTTATCATCGCGCCCGACGGTCGGATTGTTGCGACCGCAGGCAACCGGACCCGCGAGTTGAATGATCCGACCGCCCATGCCGAGATTCTGGCCCTGCGCGCTGCCTGCGCCCATGCCGCGTCCGAGCGACTGCCGGATCATGACCTTTATGTCACGCTGGAGCCGTGCGCGATGTGCGCAGCCGCTTTGGCCGCTGCGCGCATCCGGCGTGTTTATTACGGGGCTGCCGATCCGAAATCGGGCGGTGTAGCGCATGGCGCACGGGTCTTTACCCACCCGCAGACGCATCACAGGCCGGATGTTTATGATGGTATCGCAGCCCAAGAATGCGAAACCCTGCTGCTTGAGTTCTTTGCCGATAAGCGGGCTGGAAAGTGACCTCACCCTGACTTAGTTTGAAAGGGTCTAGGTCCAGTCCAAACGATAAACTGTCTGGTTCCCGCCGAACCCTTTTAGCTGAACTGGTTTTGGTGCACTGAACTTCAATCTGGCGGTGTTCCCCACCAGCAGCCTTGTCACGTCAGTCACGTGAATTTCGTATGGCCCGCTGACGTTCGTAACCCGCGCCGCCTTGTTGACGACGGACCCAAAGAAATCTTCGTCTTTATGGATGACGTCGCCGGTGTGAATTCCGATCCGAAGGCCAAGCGCGGTGTCGACGGTTGCCGACCTGTTTTCCCGTTGGAAATTGACGGCCGCCTGAACCGCGTCATGGACGGACGAAAAAATCGACATGGTTCCGTCTCCGAGCGATTTGACCAGACGCCCCTGATGCGCATGGATCACTTTCTCTGCCAGATCAAAGTGATCCGATATGACTTTGATCCACTCCTGATCGCCCAGTCGCCGTGTGATTTCGGATGATCCGGCAATGTCTGTGAACATGACCGAGGCGGTGCCCTCGCTCTGCTCCTGCGTGAACTCGCGCCGTGCCGCTTCGATCAGTGCATTCAGGGCCTCATGTTCGATCCCGATCTTTTCCATGTTAGAGGTCGGATTGGAGACATGCATCTGCACTATTTTCCAGACGCCGTTTTCCAGATGGAGAACAAAGGTAAATCGGTGCAACGCGGCTTTGCCGTTCGTGGCAAAGGTCAACGTCGCTTCACAGTGCGCCCAACCGGCGTTTCCGCACTCGAAGGCTTCCAGCGAATGTTCCTGCCAGGCATAGTCGGGAATTTCTTTCGTATGATCGGCGAAACCCTGTCGGAACACCTGCCCGGACCAGGATTCTTCATCCGCCGATCCCTGATAACGCAGGTGTTCCGAAGTTGAGAGCATGTTCTCCAAAACCGCGCGGTCCCTGTCTTGCACGGCCTTGTTCCATCGCCGCACAACCGCGATCAATTCCGGTGAAGGAGAAACCTCGCCGCTCACATCGGACCTATAGTTTAATCGCCTGCATCACTTCAGGCTCGATCACATCGACGCCGGGCAGGCCGTCTTTCAGATCCTGCGCAGATTGCTCAAGGATCGGGAAGGTTTTGTAGTGGCAGGGTATCACGGTCCGAAAATTGAAATAGCGCTTGGACGCATAAGCCGCGCCTTTCATGTCCATGGTGAAATAGCCGCCCGCGGACAGAATGCCGATATCCGGTTTGTAATAGTCGCCCATCCAGTCCATGTCGGCCATGATATCGGTGTCACCAGAGACATACAGCGTTTTGCCCTCGGTGACGATCATGAACCCGACCTCGGTTCCGCCGGTGCGCAGCCCCTCCGGCGTCGAAAAGGTTGAACTGTGCGACGCAGGTACCATCGAAACCTTGACACCGTTCAGGTCGACCGTGCCGCCTTTGTTGAACCCGACCGTTTCGATGCCTTCAGTCTCGCCCCAAAAACCCATCAGATCGTATTGGCCGACAACCGGCACGCCCAGGCGCTTCGCCAAGGGAAGGATATCGACCACATGGTCGAAATGGGTATGTGTCAGCAGAATATGCGTGGCCCCTTCGACCGCCGCGTCATGCTTAGTTTCGGGCAGGACGGGGTTACCGCTCAGCCAGGGATCGATCAGCAAGACCTGACCGCCGGTTTCGATGCGGAAACTGCCGTGACCCAACCAGATGATATTCATGAAAATCCTCCCATTCAGACTGTTGGCCTCAGCCTAGCATCGGCTATGTAAAAATCCATGGACTGGATGCAGGAAATCGATGGCTATTGCGAACGACTGTCGCCCGCCTATTGGGCCGAACCGGTCAATGCGCTGACCAATGCGGCCTTCCTGGTTGCTGCATGGGTAATGTGGCGCCGGGTACGAGGGCAGGGTATGCCCTTGGCGATGGTGCTGGTCGCAGTGCTCGCCCTGATCGGTGTGGGCAGTTTTCTGTTTCACACTCATGCACAGGTTTGGGCGGCTATTGCCGACACAACGCCCATCCTTCTGTTCATTCTGATCTACATCTATGCGGTAAACCGCGACATCTGGCGGATGTCTCCGGGATGGGCGCTGGCCGGCACCGCGCTGTTCATCCCTTATGCGGCTGCGACAATCCCGCTGTTTCGGTTTGTGCCGGGTCTTGGCGGGTCCGCTGCCTACGCGCCGGTCCCGTTGCTGATCCTGATCTATGCTGCATTGTTGCGGTCAAAAAAACCTGTTCTGGCGCGCGGCATGGCCGCCGGGGCAGTACTGCTGATCCTGTCCATCACGTTCCGCGCGCTTGATCCGGCCCTGTGTGCCCAATTCCCGATGGGCACACACTTTATGTGGCATCTGTTGAACGCAACGATGCTGGGTTGGATGATCGAAGTCTACAGAAAGGACCTGGCCGAAAATCAGGTCTGATCGGCGCGAAAAGCATCGGCCAGATGATCGGGCAGGTCGAATTCCCGCAACACCCGCGCGCGCCCTTCGCCAGACATCTTTCGGGCCGTTTTCTCGACGATACTTTGAATCTTCTCGGCCGAATGTTTTGCAGCAAAGGGCTGGAAGTACCATTTGAGAAAGACGAAACAGATCACGTCTTCCAGGGCCTGAACTTCGGCATCGCGTTTGATGCCTTGCTTGCGCAGCATCCGGCCCGCGGCATCGATCTGATCGGTGCCGTAGCCTTCCTTTTTCATCAGGCCCATGACGACTTCGGCATGGTGAACGCCCTGCGCCTTGCGCCAAGCCAGATAACCGGTCCGCCCTTCGGGGTATTCGCTGCGCGCCAGTTTCCAGCGTTCCACGTGCTGACCGCGTGCCGCAATCTGCAGCGCGTCAGAGGCGTCGGGGAACAGCCGCGCAAGCTCCTCGCTCATCCGCTTGCCATAGAGCAGGGCCTCCGGCTCTCCGCCATCCTGGTTGGGATCTTGTATGTTGACTGCGTCGATTGCGTCCAGGACGGCTTGTTTTTGTGCGCTCATGTATGGCTCCATAGTCTGGCAAGTCTTCGCCTGCCGGATCTCCCGGCGGGTCCTTTCGCCCTATGGTAGCGGCTTGTCGCAGGGTCCGCAGCATGCAATTGCAGCAACGCCGGATCAGTCGCGTCATATCTGATCCGGCGCTTCCTTCTATTTAGTTTCCGCGAATTGTGGTGTCCTTGGTGACCGGCTGGGTAACCGGTTCGGGGAAGGTCAGGGTGCGGGTCAACGGGTTGAAATCAAAGCCCGAAGCCATTGCTGGTGCAATGGCGGCAGTTGCGGACAAAACGAAGGCGGTGATGAAGGTTTTCATGATCTTTCTCCGGTTTTTGTGCTGTTGCACATGTTAGAAAGTGAACAGCGCAGTTCAGTTTTTCAAGATGCAAAATGAACTGCGTAGTTCACTTTTTTTCATATGAGATATTCAGAATTGAATGGGGTGCTTCGGACCTGCCATGATCACCTTCGATCATCCGCCGAGTCTGTTGGTCTTGCGACCGGTGCGGCAGACGGGTAAATGCCCCCTAACGCATATGAGGTTTTCCGATGTCGATTGACCAAAGCACCGCCGCCAAGGTGGCCAAACTGGCCCGGATCAAGGTCGAGGACGACGCGCTGCCGGCGCTGGCGTCCGAGTTCAACACCATTCTTGGGTTCATCGAGCAACTCAACGAAGTGGATGTCGAAGGCGTCGAGCCGATGGTTTCGGTCGAGCCGATGCGCCTGAAACGTCGCGAGGATGTGGTCACTGACGGAAACCAGCAGGACAAGGTTCTGGCCAATGCCCCCGACGCCCGCGAAGGCTTTTTCGCAGTCCCCAAAGTGGTGGAGTAAGACATGAGCGATCTGAACAAACTGGGCCTGGCCGAAGCCCGAGACGCGCTGCGCAAGGGTGATGTGACCTCAGTCGAGCTGACCGAAGCCTGCCTGAAAGCAATCGATCAAGCAGATGCTTTGAATGCTTTTGTCCACAAGACGCCCGAGATTGCACTGGAGCGCGCCAAGGCGGCTGATGAGCGGATCAACGGCGGCGACGCACCGTCGATGTGTGGCTTGCCAATAGGCATCAAGGATTTGTTCTGCACCAAGGGCGTGCCCTCGCAGGCGGCCTCGAAGATTCTGGAAGGTTTCAAGCCGGAATACGAATCCACCGTTTCGCAGCAACTGGCCGATGCGGGCGCGGTTATGCTGGGCAAGCTGAACATGGACGAGTTCGCCATGGGCAGCAGTAACGAAACCTCTGTATATGGCAACGCGGTCAGCCCCTGGCGCCGTGGCAATGACGACGCGCAACTGACACCAGGCGGTTCATCCGGTGGGTCGGCTTCGGCCGTGTCTGCCGACCTTTGCCTAGCGGCAACCGGTACCGATACCGGCGGCTCGATCCGTCAGCCTGCCGCTTTTACCGGCATCACCGGCATCAAGCCGACCTATGGCCGTTGCTCGCGCTGGGGCATCGTCGCCTTTGCCTCTTCGCTGGATCAGGCCGGTCCGATGACCAAGAACGTGCGCGATGCCGCGATCATGCTCGAGGCGATGTGCGGTCACGATCCCAAGGACTCGACAAGTGCCGAACTGGCGGTGCCGAATTTCGAGGCGATGCTGACCGGGGACATCAAAGGTAAAAAAATCGGTATCCCGAAAGAATACCGCATGGACGGTATGCCTGCTGAGATTGAAAAGCTCTGGGCCGAAGGGGCCGAGATGCTGAAAGCAGCGGGTGCCGAAATTGTCGATATTTCGCTGCCCCATACCAAATACGCGCTGCCAACGTATTACGTGATCGCCCCGGCCGAGGCGTCCTCGAACCTCGCGCGTTATGACGGTGTGCGTTATGGCCGCCGCGCGCAACTGGCGCAGGGTGACGGCATCACCGAGATGTACGAAAAGACCCGCGCCGAGGGTTTCGGGCATGAGGTGCAGCGCCGTGTCATGATTGGCACATATGTGCTGTCAGCCGGTTTCTATGACGCCTACTACAACCGCGCCCGCCGCGTTCGGACCCTGATCAAGAAAGATTTCGAGGACGCGTTTGCCGCCGGAATCGATGCGATTCTGACACCGGCGACACCGTCGGCCGCCTTTGGTCTGGGCGAGATGGCCGAAGCCGACCCTGTTCAAATGTATTTGAACGACGTGTTCACAGTGACAGTGAACCTTGCGGGTCTACCCGGTATTTCGGTGCCTGCGGGTCTGGATTCACAAGGTCTGCCCCTTGGCCTGCAACTGATCGGACGCCCATGGGACGAAGGCGATCTGCTCAACACCGCCTATGCGCTGGAAAACGCGTCCGGTTTCGTGGCCAAGCCGGGGAAATGGTGGTAAGCCTCTGGCAACCAGAACAGCAGACACGGAGCAGTCACATGCGCTTTTTGCTTCTGATCCCCGCCATCGGCGTGGTGGCGGCTTGCACCGACGTGGCACCAGTGGCCAACACGGGATTCAACACGCCTGATTACCAGGCGCAACGCGAGGCTGAACTGGCCGGGCAGGGGCTGGGCGGTAATCCGTTGCTTGGCCCGGTGGACGTGTCCGCACAACCGCTTGGCGCTCCGGGTGCTGTGACACCCGTGGCGACCGGGGCCAATGCGGACATCGCTTCTCAGACAGCCGCCGCCTTGGCCAGCACTTCTCCGCAGGGCGCATCCACTCCGATCCCGGTGTCCAATGCACAGGGAATTTCCGACGAACAGGATTTTGCGGCCGTATCCAACCGCCGCAGCATCGAATCCGACGCCGCCCTGATCGAACAGAACCGCCAGACATACGAGGTCGTCGCACCAACCGCCGTACCGCAGCGCGGGTCGGACGGACAGCCCAACATCGTTCAATATGCTCTGAACACGTCGAATCCCGTGGGGACCCAGCTTTACAGCCGCGCGGGGTTCAACCTGCAGGCCAAGGCGCAGCGCAACTGCGCGAAATATCCTTCCCCGGATCAGGCACAGATCGATTTTCTGTCAAATGGCGGCCCGCAGCGGGATCGTCAGGGGCTTGATCCGGACGGTGACGGCTATGCTTGCAACTGGGACCCAAGCCCGTTCCGCAGTGCCGTCAGCAACTGATCCCCTGACGCCGATCTGGCTCCGGTCCCCCAATTTCGGACCGCGCCGCGACGGGTTGAAGCCGTCTTTGGTTGTCCTCCACTACACAGCGATGGACAGCGCGCAGGCGGCCTTGGAACGTCTGTGCGATCCGCAGGCCGAAGTCTCCGCACATTACCTGATCGGAAATGATGGCACCCTCTGGCAATTGGTGCCCGAGGAAGACCGCGCATGGCATGCCGGGGCAGGGGAGTGGCTCGGTCAAAGCGATATCAACTCGCGCTCGATCGGGGTCGAGCTGGACAATACAGGCTTTCATCCCTTTTCGCACCTTCAGATGAATGTGCTGGAACACCTGTTACCCCAAATCATGACGCGCTGGTCGATCCCGCCGCAAGGCGTGATCGGGCATTCCGACATGGCACCGGGCCGCAAATCAGACCCCGGCCCCCGCTTTGACTGGCCTCGGCTTGAACGTCAGGGGCTTGCGGCGCGGCGAGGGCAGGGAAGATGCCCTCTGAACGCGTTGACACAAGAGTTCCGCACCAAGGCCCGCCTGGCGGGCTATACCGCTGACACGGATGACGAAACACTCCTCACCGCCGTTCGGCTCAGATACCGCCCCTGGGCCAAAGGTCCACTCACACCCGCTGACCTTGCGCCGATCAGCTGAGTCTCCCCAGAACAAGTCCGGGCTTCATCTGGCCAAAAATATCCCGGGGTTGAATTGGCCGCAGGCCAAGAAGGGGCTGGCCCCTTCGCACCCTGACCACTCTTGACGCCACCGCCCCCAAGGCATACCCAACGTCAGCGCGGAGGGCCGGATGGCCGCTGGGGTGCAAGCCCGAGAGGAAAGTCCGGACTCCACAAGGCAACGGTGCCGGGTAACGCCCGGGCGGGGCAACCCGACGGAAAGCGCCACAGAAAACAAACCGCCTTGCTTGCAGGGTAAGGATGAAACGGTGGGGTAAGAGCCCACCGCGCCGCTGGCAACAGCGGCGGCACGGCAAGCCCCACCGGGAGCAATGCCAAATAGGGTCCCCGCGCGGGCCGGTCGGCGCAAGCCGATACCGCCGCTAAGCGCGTCTTGGCCGAGAGGGACCGGGTTGGCAGCTTGAGCCGCTCAGCAATGTGCGGCCTAGAGGAATGGTCATCGAAGGGGGCAACCCCGGAACAAGATCCGGCTTACAGGCCCTCCGCGCGTATCCTCCTATCCTCCGGGTGGTGTGTAGGCACCGGTCAGAGCCGCCGCTTTTTCCGTGATGGCAACGAAATCCTCTGCCGTCCACGCGCGGACCGTCTCTATCTTGTCGACGGCGCCCGATGCGCCGACGGCCATTCCGACCGCAACTGCGTCGGTGCCGTCAGGTGCCTCACTGATCACAACCACATCGTTCGATCCGGTGGTCATATAGAATGCCAGCAGCTTGCCGCCCACCTTGTCAAGCAGGGCTTTGACCGGCGCGGTGCGGTCTGATGGCTTTTGCAGCATTCCCTTGATGCCGGATTGGGAATAGGTGGCGTACGTTATGAATAAAGGCATTTTCTCCTCCTGGGATCAATGTGACGGAACCCTGAATTCGGCCGGTTCCCTGGCCGTTTGAGAGCCTAGGTGCCGGAAGATATCGCGCTTGCCAGCACCCAGGCACCTGTTGCAATCAAACCGATGCCCGTCGCCGGGATCAGCCAGCGGGCTCGGGGCAGAAGTTTTTCCAGCGCAACGTAAATTGCGATGGCGACAATCCAGTAGAGGTTCATGATGCCGCCGACGAACAGCAAGAGCATCAGGGCCCAGCAGCAGCCCAGACAAAATGTCCCGTGAATGACGCCCATGCTGAACGCACCCGATGCGCCGGGCCGATTGTGTTCGGCAAGAAACCGGGCGGGGCTTTGGCAATGTCGCAGACAAGCGGATTTGAGCGATGAAAGCTGATAGAGGCCCGCCGCAATCAGGACACAGCCTGCAAATGCCTTTGACCGGACGGTCATCATGGGTCCATCAGACAGGCCGACATGCTCAAGACCCCATTGCGCCAGTGTCGCAAGCAGGCTGAAGCCCCCCCAGGCGATCAGGTATCCTGCGAGGAACAGCAAGCTGAGGCGGGCCGCATTGGCTTTGTCAGCCCCGACACGTTTGAGGGCCAGAAACAACAGGACAACAGGGGCCGCGCTGGGGGTCATCATGGCGATCATCATGACCCACCACATCAAAAAGATGAGCAGCGCGTAGGGCAGGCTCCATTGCCGGTCGACCGGCATCTGCATGGGCTCGCCGATTGGCCGGGCCATCCTTGTCATTTCGACGGCCGACATGTTCATGCCTATCCCGGCAATCGTGTACCATGAGGCCCCGAGCACGATCACCAAGACACTGACCAGAACGATCAGCCTGTCCTGCCTCAGCAACCGCTCAGCGACCGCCACGGGCGGTGCGTCAGAGTTTCGTGTCATGCGACGCCCCTGTTAAGCGCCCAAAACACCGTGGCCGGAAATGTTGAGATGCGCCAAGTGCGCGTGGGTGGCATCAAATGTCAGGCTTATGGCACCCCCGGATGTTCTCGTCGTACCTGCGGCGGATTCCGCGTGGCGGTACTCGAACCCGTTCGGCAGCTGGATGGATGCGCGGTGCGGCGCTCCGGATACGATATGCGGGATCGGGTTGACCTCGACGTCGAAGATACCGTGGACTTTCGCGAACCCCTTGCGTTCCTCGCGATCCCAGTCCAGCTCGATCGGAAGGTACAGAGTTTCGTGTTTCTGCGGGGCCATGGCGCTGTAGACGTACCACATGGTGGCCATTTCATCGGTGTCCTCGCCGGTCATGATCGCTTGCAGGGCCGCCCGCTGATCGGGACTGGCGCTTTCGTCGATGATAAGCTGCATCTGACCGCCGCCTTCGTGGATCGGTCCGGGCCAGTAATAGACGCCGGCAGCGCGTAAGCCCGCCAGATCGGTATCGCCATATTTGCCAGCTTCAATGTCAAAGACGACAACCGCTTCGCAATTCCCATGTGTGGGAAGTACGCTGAACTGGCAAGGACAACCGAAATTGCAGTTACAATTGGCCAGCTCTTCCCCCTGAATAGTCCATTCTGTCATGATAGCCCCCCAGAAAAACATGCCTTAAAACTCTGCTGACAGAGGTTTCGCCTGTTTTCGGTGCCTCAAGCGTTAAGCGCTTAGATGGCTTCTTGGGTCTTTGAACTGGCGGCACGGTATCACGAATTCGTGATCCGGGCAATTGAAGCTCCGCATGTGCGGGAAAGCGCCAATTTAATGATGGAAATGCACAAGCGCGAACATGGTTTTTCGTTTTCGTATAGTCTTGTGTCTGCTGAGTTTTCAGTCCGCAACAGTCCAGCCGTTGTCCGAAGAATTTCGAAAGCCGGGTTCAAGGCCGTCTGAGTAGGTGCGGTAAGGAGTAATTTTTGAATCGGGAGGACGATTATGAGTTTCATGAAAGCACTTGCCTCGGTGGCCGTAGGGTTTGCTGCCGCGAAAGGACTGGAGAAATACAAGCAGATGGGCGGTATGGCCGGCCTGCAGGATGCAATGCAGGGTGCGGGGGGCGGATTTGGCATGGACCAGCTTGGCAAGATGGCCGAGCAGTTCGGCATGCCCGGCGGGGCCGCCGGACTTCAGGAGATGATCGGCAAGCTGGGTATGGTCAACCCAGCAGGTGCCGCTGGGCTGGGGGGTCTGATGAACGCCATGCAAGGCGCGGCAAGGTCGGGCAGCCAGCAAACGGCGGACATGATGGATACCGTGTTCCGGGGAACACCCGGTGGCGCCGTCATGGAGGAGCAGGCCAAGCTGATGCTGCGGGCGATGATCCAGGCGGCCAAGGCGGATGGTGAACTGGACACCCATGAAAAAGAAACAATTCTGGGAGAGTTGGGCGACGACATCAGCGATGAGGAGCGAGCCTTCGTTCAAGAACAACTGAACGCGCCGATTGATGTCATGGGCTTGGCGGCCGCTGCGGGCGGACCTTTGAAAACACAGATATACGCCACGTCTCTGGCTGCGATTCGTCTGGATAACGCGCGTGAGGCGTCATACCTGCGTCAGCTGGCAACCGCATTGGGGCTGTCGGACGCGGAATGTAATCAGATTCATACCTATATGGGGGCACCGACACTTCCTGCATAAGGCCATCCCACCTTCTGCTGCCTCGATGCGCGCGATAGCCCTTGACATGGGCTGTGCAGCGCGTAAAAGCGCACGCTCATAGGAATTCAACCGAAAGGCCCCTGCCTTTTCGGACGCAGGAGATAACCATGGCGAAGCCGACGACAATCAAGATCCGTCTGAACTCGACCGCGGGCACGGGCCACTTCTACGTGACCAAGAAAAACGCTCGCACCATGACCGAGAAGATGACCATTCGTAAATACGACCCGGTCGCTCGCAAGCATGTCGAGTACAAGGAAGGCAAGATCAAGTAATCTGCCTGTCCATCCGGACACAGTTAAAGGGTTCTGCGAAGCAGGACCCTTTTTTTGTTTTTCAACGTTTCACAAGCGCGTTTGTGTTTTCTAATGCACGTCCATGGCCGTTGCAGCAGAGCATCAGCATATGGCCCAATCGCATCGCCGGCGTCTTGCTTTTCGTGGCGACCTGCCGCTACGGTTGAGCAAACCGCCACAAAACGTTGAGCGCCATGAAAAAAATCTTGTTATCTTCGACCCTCGTTCTGAGCCTGTCGGCCTGTGAGGACCCGTTCAACCGCCAGGGCGTTGGTTTTACCGGCATTGATGGTGAACCGCGCACGGTCTCGGAAGTCGAAGGCGCAGTTGCATTTGCACCGCCAGCGACCAATGTACCTGCGGAACTTGCGAAAATTCCGACCGTTTCGGTCGTCTCGGATGAGACTGAATTGTCAAAAATCGCCGGTGTGGCGATTGCCAATGGCGGGCAATCCGATGTCAGCGCTGTTCAATTGTCCAACCAGGGCAACAACCTGTACCTGAGCACTGTCAGCGTAAACGGCACGCTTTTCGGGGTTCTGCGCACCGCCAGCAACGGTGGAAAAGTGGACAGTTCCACCGGAGCGGCGTTTGGCGCCAACACGGAACGGTTCACCGGGTGCCTGCCAGCTGGCGAAGTTTACCGGAAAGGGTCTGACAGTCGCAGCTCCGGTTTTGCGGTGCCGCTGAACTGTAGCTGATACTCGGACTGACAACGAATTTGATTGGGCCCCACCTTTTCGGTGGGGCTTTCTCATCAAGGGATCGGATCGCGCCATTCCATCATGGTCAGTGAAGGGTTCAGCCCGGAATTAGCCATAAGGGCTTGGGACGGGGCGTTGAAACTGGCGACCGAGGCCGTGAGAACGCTTCCGCCCACCTGCCTCAGCCGCGATTTGACGGTTTCCAGCAGCGCGGTGCCGATGCCACGACGGCGCGCGGCCCTGTCGACGCTGATCTGGTGGAGAACAGCGCGGGTATCAACCGGGTGAAAGGGTGACGCGGTACGCCGGGAAATCTCGAAAATGGCGTAACCCAGCAGCTTGTCGCTTTCGAAAAAGCCGACAGCGAACAGGTTGGGTTGCATGAGCCGGGATTGCAGGTAGTCGGCCAGCTCGGCATCCGCCGGCAGCGCTGCGTATCTTTCAGGCTGATGTTCCAGATGCAGGTCATGAACCTGGTGCAGCAGGGGTAAAATCAGATGGGCCTGATCTGGCCGGATATCCTGGATCGTCATTGGTTTTCTTTCCGCAAAAGAAAAGGGCGGGTCTTTCGGACCCGCCCTTTCGTATTGGATTGTGCGCCGCGTTATTCGCGGTTGCCAAACAGCTGGAGCAGGAACATGAACATGTTGATGAAGTCCAGATACAGGCTCAGCGCGCCCATGATGGCGGCTTTGCCCAGCCATTCCTGATCACCCGAATGGGCCATCTGCAGGTATGTGGCCTTGATGTTCTGCGTGTCATACGCGGTCAGACCGGCAAAGATCAGAACGCCGATGACCGAAATGGCGAAAGCCATGGCAGACGAGGCGATGAAGATGTTGACGATCGACGCCACGATCAGGCCGATCACGCCCATGATCAGGAACGTACCCATCGCCGAAAGGTCTTTTTTGGTGGTGTAACCATACAGCGACAGGCCCGCGAAGGCGATCGCGGTGATCAGGAACACCTGAATGATCGACTGGCCGGTGAAGACCAGGAAGATCCAGCTGATCGATACACCCATGACAGCGGCAAACAGGTAGAACACCGTCTGTGCGCCGGCTGCGGACAGGCGATTGATCCCGGCGCTGAAGCCAAAGATGAAGGCCAGCGGAGCGAACATGATCACCCATTTAAGCGGCGAAGCGAACAGTGCGTATCCGAGCGACGTCAGATACTTGGTCTCGCTCAGCTGAGCTGCCGCGGCAGACGGATCAGTTGTGGTCGCAAGGCCGGCGATGGCCCATGCAGCCAGGAAAGTGATCAGCATGCCCACGGACATGGTGCCGTAGACTTTGTTCATGTGGGCGCGCAGGCCCTCGTCAATCTGGGCGGCGCGCGCACCGGTCGCCGTCCGGATCGTGTCAAATTGTGCCATTAAGGGTCTCCCTTCGCAATTCTGGTTCAGCCCGCAGTTGCAGACCGATTTCCCTGCAAATATCGGAGAGTGAGGCACATGTTTCAAGAGTTTTACGCCCAAAACCTGCTAAAACACTCGACAAATCTGACGGCATTGTTTCAGTTGCCGCCAGATCGCGATGCTTGGCCGGTCAATACAGGCGTTTGTGCCAGTTTTCGGGAGCATCCCAGAACGGGCGGGCTGCTTCGCGACTGGCCTCGGTGTGTGTCACGCCGATGTCTTTCAGTGCGTTGCCATCCAGCTTGGCAAGGTCACGACGCTGCCGGGCAAGGCCAAGAAGATCCCGCAATCTGTAGCCTTTCGATGGCTGTTTGCATACGTGCTCGTGTGATGCTGCAATTTGGGTCATAATGGTTGTCCTTTCCTTGCTCGGTGATGATTAATGCGGTTTGCATCAACTTCCTTGATTTATATGGATCACTGTGGCACATTTTAAAAATGAATGTTTTTGACGTGAACCATCAGGATTCGTGAAATGAGAAATTTGGACATCACCACTTTGCGGTCCTTCGTTGCCGTGGCCGATCAGGGCGGCGTCACACGCGCCGCCGGTTTTCTGCACCTGACGCAATCTGCGGTTTCGATGCAGCTCAAGCGGTTGGAGGAGCTTCTGGGCCTTGAGCTACTGGATCGCAGCGGCAGAACCATCGCGTTGACGGCGTCGGGCGAACAATTGCTGGCCTACGCGCGCCGCATGATCGCCCTGAACGACGAAGTGATCTCGAAACTCACCGATCAGGCTTTCGAAGGCGAAGTCGTGCTGGGCGTGCCGCATGACATTGTTTATCCGGCCATCCCGCGCGTGCTACAGCGTTTCAACGCAGATTTTCCGCGTGTCCGCGTACAGCTGGTTTCGTCCTATTCGCTGCAACTCAAGGACATGTACAAACGCGGTGAATGTGATCTGATACTGACGACCGAGGCCTCGGCGGCTGAAGGTGCGGAAACCGTGGCCGAGTTGCCATTGCGCTGGATAGGGGCCCCTGGCGGGTCGGCGTGGCGCAAGCGCCCATTGCCTTTGGCGCTTGGTCGGCGCTGTTTGTTCCGGCCCCAGGTCATTGCAGCGCTGGACGCGGCCGGTATCCCCTGGGAACTGTCCGTCGAAACAGAAAACGACCGTACAATCGAAGCGACCGTCAGCGCCGATCTTGCCGTTCACGCAATGCTGGATGGAACGGAGGCCGCGCATCTGCAGCAGATCGACTCGGGTGGGGCATTGCCAGAGCTGCCTGCCCACATGATCAACCTCTACGGAGGGGATCCCGGTCGCGGCGCGGTGATCGAGGAACTGGCGTCGCTGGTTCGTCAGAATTTCCGCATGGTGGGCGGCACACCATTGAAGGCCGTGGTCGGGTGACAGTCCTCAGATCGTGATGACGATCTTGCCGGTTGATTTCCGTTCTTTCAGCAAGCGCATGCCCTGTTCCACGTCCTCCAGTGGCAGGGTGTGGCTGATATGCGGTTTAATCCGGCCTTCGGCGTGCCAACGGAACAGCGTGTCAAAGCTGTCGCGCACGATCTGCGGCCTGAATTTCAGATACCCACCGATATAAAGTCCGATTACGGTCAGGTTCTTGACCAGAAGATGGTTGGCCGGAATTTGCGGAACCTCTCCACCGGCAAAGCCGATCGGTAGCAGTCGGCCTTCGGGGTTTGTGGCACGAAAGGCGGCTTTGAACACGTCGCCGCCAATCGCATCATAAACCACGTCCGCCCCACCCAGTTCCCTGACGCGGGCGCGGAGGTCTTCGGAGGCATCCACGAGATGATCCGCACCTGCCGCGCGGGCCACCGCAAGCTTTTCAGAACCACGGGCCTGCGCAATCACTGTCGCGCCCATCAGTTTGCCGATTTCGACGGCAGTCAGGCCGACGCCGCCCGCCGCGCCGGTGACCAAAAGGGTTTCGCCGGGTTGCAGGCGCGCACGATGATCCAACGCGATATGGCTGGTGCCGTATGCAATCTGAATGGCGGCAGCGTCCTCGAAGTTGATCTGATCGGGCAGGAGAATCGCCCTTTCGGCATCGAATACGCCAAACTCGGCCAATCCACCCTGACCTGAATAGACCGCAACACGGTCCCCGGGCTTCAGATGAGAGACATTGTTTCCAATTTCATCAACAATACCCGCGATCTCCATGCCCAACGTAAACGGAGTATCCGGGGTGTCCTGATAGGTGCCGTTCTGCATAAGCAGATCCGCAAAATTCAATCCGCACGCTTTAATAGCGACCCGAACCTGATCCCGCCCCGGCCTCGGGACGTCGAGGTTGCAGAGCCGGGCTGTTGATTCTCCGGATTGAAGGCGAAAGGCCAGCATCGTCGCGCTCCTTGTTTTTTGCATAGGCCAGCGATGCGGGGGGAATGTCAATCAATTACCAGAGGGCGCGTGAATGATGTATAATAGGGCTTCGTTGATTGTGTCTGTTCGGGAAACAGAACGCTCGAAACCGGCGGTTGTACAACCACAAACCATTATACGATGTTACTGATTCAACCTTCTTGAAAAAAAAGACAAAAGAGGTGATATTGAAATCTGGTGCTGTTTCGGGGGGAGCACATTCCTGAATTAGGGAATAGTTAACAGCGGCTCGCTAGGTTGGCGAACACGTTTGTTTTTTTGCGTAACCCCCGGCAGTTGTGTGTGTAGTAGAGGAGAATACCAATGACTCATCACGTCGATGTCCATGTGGGCAAACGCGTAAGGCATCGCCGCTGGCTGATTGGCATGACCCAGCAGCAGCTGGCCGAGCAGGTTGGTATCAAGTTTCAGCAAATCCAGAAATACGAAACCGGGGCCAACCGGATCAGCGCATCGCGCCTTTGGGACATCGCCGAAGCATTGGATGTGCCGGTCAGCTTTTTCTTTGAGGGTCTGGAAGAAACCCAGAAAGAAGATGCCGGGAAGAAATCGGTGCCTGCCGATCTGATGGGGGATAAGGAAGCTTTGGATCTGGTTCGCTCGTACTACGCGATCCCGGAAAACCAGCGCCGTCGTCTGTTCGAACTGGCGCGTGTTCTCAGTGACGTCGCCTGATCAGCAGGCTTGACTTCGGAACGCGCTGACCGCACGGGTTGCGCATGTATCAAAGTTCAGCAACCGATCTGGAAATCGCCGGGGAAATGGCCGATGCGGCGCGCGCGGCCATACTTCCTTACTTCCGGCAGTCCGATCTTGAAACGTCCAACAAACTGGCTGATGGGTTTGACCCCGTAACAATCGCTGACCGCGAGGCGGAAAAGGCGATGCGGGCAGTTCTGGCGCGGCGCTGCCCTCAGGATGGTATTTTCGGCGAGGAATTCGGCCATGTCGATGGCACCAGCGGGCGGACCTGGGTTCTTGATCCGATCGATGGTACGCGAGGGTTCATCAGCGGTACCCCGACATGGGGCGTTCTGATTGCTTTGAGCACGCAGGACGGGCCGATCCTGGGTGTGATTGACCAGCCTTATATTGGTGAGCGGTTCGTGGGGTCCGCACACGCGGCACAGGTCACAGGCCCGACAGGCACCCGACAGCTCAGGACCCGGTCTACGCAATCGCTGGATCAGGCGATGGTGTTCACAACCTTTCCCGAAGTTGGAACGCCTGAAGACCGGGCCGGGTTTGAGGCGGTGTCTCAGCAAGCCAGACTGACCCGTTATGGAATGGACTGTTACGCCTACGCCCTTCTGGCGGCAGGGCAGGTTGATCTGGTGATCGAGGCCGGACTGAACGCTTATGACATTCAGGCGCCGATCGCCGTCATTCAGGCGGCGGGTGGTATCGTGACAGATTGGCAGGGCAGACCGGCCCACAATGGAGGCCGCGCACTGGCGGCTGCCAACCCGGACATCCACGCCTCTGCGCTAGAGATTCTTCGCAATTTCTGAAACCTGTTGATGGCACCCGCAGCCGCCGGTACAGTGCCGATGGCTGGTTCTTGTGTCCGTTTTCCGCCAGCCCATGCACTTCTTGCACGAGACGGACTGATGCAGGAGGGCACAAATTGACTGATACTCTAATAAAGAATGCCGATTTCATTCTGACGATGAATGACGATCGGCAGGAACTAAATGGCGCGGACATCCTGATCCGGGACGGCGTTATTGCTGAATTGGGGCAGGGGCTTACCACAACCGGTGACGTGCACGACGCCAAGGGCTGCGTCGTGACCCCCGGCCTGGTGAATACGCACCACCACCTTTACCAAACTCTGACCCGGGCGGTTCCCGGAGGTCAGGATGCGCTGTTGTTTGGCTGGCTGCAAACACTCTACCCGATCTGGTCCCGCTTTGGCCCGGAAGAGATGTTCGTCTCTGCTCAGATCGGATTGGCCGAACTGGCGCTTTCGGGATGCACGCTCAGTTCCGATCATCTGTATCTTTATCCCAATGGCGCGCGGCTGGACGATACCATCGCCGCCGCCGCCGAACTGGGCCTGCGCTTTCATCCGACACGCGGTGCGATGAGTATCGGTGAGAGCGATGGTGGCCTGCCGCCGGACATGTTGGTCGAGGCAGAGCAGGATATTCTGTCTGACATGATCCGCGTTGTGGACAAATTCCACGATCCATCCGAAGGGTCGATGTGCCGCGTCGGTCTGGCCCCGTGCTCACCATTCTCGGTCAGTCGTGAACTGATGCGCGACACGGCGGTGCTTGCACGGGACAAGCGCGTGATGCTGCACACGCATCTGGCCGAAAATGACGAAGACATTGCATATTCCCAGTCACAATTCGGATGCCGTCCGGGCCAGTATGCGCAGGAGTTGGGGTGGACCGGTTCGGACGTCTGGCACGCCCATTGCGTCAAGCTGGACAGTGCCGAGATCGATCTGTTTGCCCGAACCCGCACCGGTGTTGCGCATTGCCCGTGTTCAAACTGCCGGTTGGGGTCAGGCATAGCGCCGGTCCGCGCAATGCGCGACGCGGGCGTTCCGGTTGCGTTGGGCGTTGACGGGTCGGCCAGCAATGACGGCGGCAATCTGGTGGCCGAGGCCCGGCAGGCGATGCTGTTGCAGCGGGTCGCGAATGGCGCGGATGCCATGTCGGCCCGCGAAGCGCTCGAGATAGCAACCCGTGGCGGTGCAGACGTGCTCAATCGCCCCGATTGCGGGCGGCTTATGCCGGGCAAACGCGCCGATATCGCGATCTGGGATGTATCCGGCATAGAAAGCGCGGGAAGCTGGGATCCGGCCGCCTTGCTGCTTGCGGGGCCGTTTCGGGTCAAACATCTGTTCGTCGAAGGCAGACAAATCGTGCGAGATGGGCACATAACCACGCTGGACATGCCCCGCGTGATCGAACGCCAGAATGAACTTGCGCGGGCGCTTGCCAGATAAGCGTCGATCTCGTCGTCTGTTCAGAAATTCCGTTGCCGGAGGAATACGCCGTCAGGCGTATTCCTTCAAACCGTGACTGGTTCGCCGGCAATCCGGACCTCGGCAATGGCCCGGTCATCCCCCATCATGATGGTTGGGAAAACGGCTTCCCACAGGTCTTCTGCGCAGGCTTCGCGCTGGGCAATGGCCGGGGTCGAGGCCAGGTCGATAACCACCAGGTCCGCCTCCATCCCCGGGGCGATATTGCCGATACAATTGTCCATTCGCAGCGACCGGGCCGATCCGACGGTGGCCAGCCACAACAATTGTGCCGCATGCAACGGCGATCCGCGCAACTGGCCGATCTCGTAAGCTGCGGCCATTGTCCGCAACATCGAGAAACTGGAACCTCCGCCGGTATCCGTCGCCAGCCCGACCCGGTGACCGTCCTTCATCAGCCCGGCCATGTCGAACAGGCCCGAGCCTATGAAAGTGTTCGAGGTCGGGCAGTGAATCAGGGCCGCATCCAGTTCGCGCAACCGGTCGCGTTCCCGTGGCTCAAGATGAATGGCGTGACCGTACAGGCCATGGCTGGCCAGCAGACCGAACTTTTCGTAGGTGTCCAGGTAATCGCGCGCGTCGGGAAACAGCGACCGGACCCATTCGATCTCATCTGTCTGTTCGCTCAGGTGCGTCTGCATCAGGCAATGTGGGTGCTCGGCCCACAATGCCCCCATGGCTTCAAGCTGTTCCGGGGTCGAAGTTGGTGAAAAACGGGGCGTAATGGCATAGGACAGCCGGTCGATGCCGTGCCACTTCTCCAGCAGTGCTTCGGACTGATCATAGGCCGTCTGTGCCGTGTCGCGCAGACCCTCGGGTGCATTGCGATCCATACAGGTCTTGCCGGCCACGACCCGCTGTCCACGCTGCTGCGCCGCAGTGAAAAAGGCGTCGACGCTTTCCGGGTGGATGGTGCAGAAACTGCACATCGTCGTTGTCCCATGCGCAGCCGTCAGGTCCAGATACCGGTTGGCGATCTCGCTGGCATAGGTGATTTCACCAAACTTCATCTCTTCGGGGAATGTATAGGAGTTTAGCCAATCGATCAGCCGCTTGCCCCAGCTGGCAATCATGGCTGTCTGCGGATAGTGCACATGCGCGTCAACGAACCCTGCCATGATCAGGTGCTGTCCGTGATCGACGATTGCGGCATCCGGATGCGCATCTGTCAGGGTCCGGGTGTCACCTACGGCCGCGATATGGCCTTCATCGATGACGACCGCCTCGCTGATGGTGACGGTATCTGTCGGTTCACCTTCGAAAGGTGAGCCCGAAAAGCTCAGGACACGTCCCTTCAACAGTGTTTTTTGCGCCATTTCCGCTTTCCTCCGCCCGGCTGAGACCGCGAAACACCATAAGCGCGCGGAAGATGCCGGTAAATTGGCGCATTGTCATTGTTTTCCGGTAGCTGCTTCTTCTAATTAGGGGCAAATGGAAATTCGCGGGGGCAGCATATGACAACAGGCTTTGATGAACCCGTAACCGAGTCCGCCGAGGACGAAGATGTCTACGCGCTGGACCGCCGGACTGTGGCAGCCATCCTTTATGCTGTCGATGTAGAAGATCGCGACAAACTCGTCGAATTGATGGAGCCGCTGCACGCGGCTGACATCGCCGACCTTCTGGAGCAGATCAATCCGTTCGATCGTGCCCGGCTGATCCGGCTGTATGACAAGGAGTTCGACGGCGACATTCTTTCCGAACTGGATGAAGTGGTTCGGGAAGAGGTGATTGGCGTTCTGCGCCCGGATGTTCTGGCCGATGCTGTCCGCGATATGGAAAGCGACGATGTCGTCGACCTGCTGGAAGACCTTGAGGAACCTCAGCAGGAAGCCATCCTGGGCGCGCTGGAGCATGCCGAGCGGATCGCGGCCCTGCAGGCGCTGTCTTACCCGGAAAATTCCGCCGGTCGCCTCATGCAGCGCGAAGTGGTCATGGCGCCTGAGCATTGGACAGTGGGTCAGGCCATTGATTTCATGCGCGCCAATGACGACCTGCCCGAGCAATTCTATCACGTCATTCTTATCGATCCCCGCCTGAAACCGGTGGCGCAGGTCGCCCTGGGAAAACTGATGGCAACCCGGCGCGAAGTTCCGCTGCGCGACATCGCAGAAGAGGAATTCTATACCATCCCCGTCGATCAGGACGAAGAGGATGTGGCCTATGCCTTCAACCAGTACCACCTGATCTCGGCTCCGGTCATGGATGACGATGGGCGGCTGGTGGGTGTAATCACCATCGACGATGCGATGGTTGTTCTGGACGAAGAACACGAGGAAGACATCCTGCGTCTGGCCGGGGTCAGCGACGAAAGCTCGCTGTCCGACAGCGTGGCTGCAACCAGCAGGCGCCGACTGCCGTGGCTGGCGGTGAACCTGTGTACCGCCATCTGTGCCTCGCTGGTGATTTCGCAGTTCGAAGCGGCCATCGACCAACTGGTAGCTCTGGCGATTCTGATGCCGATCGTTGCATCGATGGGCGGCAATGCGGGCACTCAGTCGCTGACGGTTGCCGTGCGGGCACTGGCAACACGCGACCTGACGGGTTCGAACGTTAGGCGCGTGATCCGGCGGGAGTTGCTGGTTGGGATGCTCAACGGTCTGTGTTTTGCGGTCGTTCTCGGCACGGTTGGCATGTTGTGGTTCGATTCGCCGCTATTGGGTGTCGTGATCGGGTCCGCGCTGGTCGTGAACATGATCATCGCGGGCTTTGCAGGTACGGTAGTACCGGTCTTGCTGGACCGTATGGGTGTTGACCCGGCGCTGGCATCTGGAACCTTTGTGACGACAACCACGGATGTCATGGGGTTCTTCATCTTTCTGGGGCTTGCCAGCGTGGTGCTATTGTGACCGAAACGACCGATCTGACAGAAATCAAGGCCGCCGCCCGAAAGGCCGCTTTCGCCCGCCGCAAGGCGGCGTTTGACACGCGCATGCCCGGCGCGGCAGGGCGGTTGTCCGAGGTGCTGGCCGGGTACCGCGGGGTGCCGCTGTCGGGCTACATGCCGATCCGCACCGAGATCGACCCGCTGGCGGCAATGGCCGAGGCGTCGGCCTACGGGCCAGTCGGCGTTCCGGTGATTCAGGCCGCGGGGCAACCACTGAGGTTTTCCCGTTGGACCCCCGATGGTGTTTTGAAAGATGGGCCGTTTGGCGCCAAAGTGCCCGAGGTCGACGATTACTTCGACCCTGAGATCCTGATCGTGCCATTGGTTGCTTTTGACGCGCAGGGCGGCAGGCTGGGCTATGGCGGCGGGTTCTATGATCGCACGCTGGAGGGGCTGCGCGCCAAACGCCCGACGTTGGCGATCGGGTTTGCATTTGATGCGCAGCAGGCCGAGGGGTTGCCTCTGGAACCGACAGATCAGCCGCTGGATATGGTGATCACTGAAAGCCGAGTTCTGACCTTTTCCGATTGATCGTCAGGCCGGGTTGTTTTCGCGGAAATACTCCCAGGCGTCGACTTCGCGCCCGTCTTCCAGAATGCAGACGCCGGACTGGCCGTCGGCACCGTCCCGGATCTCATACCGTGCGCCGCTTTCCACGCAAAAGGTAGCGGCCGGGTTGGCCAGCTGAGTGGAAGACTCGCCGGAAGAAGGCTGATCACATGCTGCCAACGAGGCCAGACCAACAATCGCCACAAAGATGCGGAACATACAAATTCTCCTGTGTTGGGTATATTGACGGATTGTGCAGACAGTTTAACCGCTTGTGCTTGCCTGATGCCACACTTAGGACGGTTTGAATGAGGATACTTTTTCTGGGTGACGTCATGGGCCGTGCGGGACGCGCGGCCATACAACAGCATCTGCCGCGTCTGCGCGACGAATGGCGGCTGGATTTTGTTGTGGTCAACGGTGAAAACGCCTCGAACGGGATGGGGCTGACAGGGGATCACGCAAAGCTGTTGCTGGATGCGGGGGCCGATTGCCTGACACTGGGCGATCATGCGTTCGACCAGAAAGACATGCTGCAATTCATCGAGAAAGAATCGCGCATCGTGCGGCCGGTGAATTTCGCCAAGGGTGCGCCCGGTCGGGGGCATCGTCTGTTCAACGCGCCGGGTGGACGCAAGGTGCTGGTTGTGCAGGTGTTGGGGCAGGTGTTCATGAAGCGGCCCTTTGACGATCCGTTCTCGGCCATCGAGCCGATCCTAAAGTCGCATCCGCGTGGCGGGCAGGCGCAGGCCATCATTGTCGACATGCATTGCGAGGCAACGTCCGAGAAAATGGCCATGGGTCACTATTGCGACAGGCGTGCCAGCCTTGTGGTCGGCACGCACACGCATGTGCCGACGGCAGATGCGCAGATATTGCCGGGCGGCACGGCTTATCTGACGGATGCCGGGATGTGCGGAGACTACGATTCGGTCATCGGCATGGACAAGCAGGAGCCGATGAGGCGTTTTATCACCGGAATGCCCAAGGCCCGGTTCACACCTGCGAATGGCGATGCCACGCTAAGCGGAGTTTTTGTCGAAACCGATGATCGCGACGGTCAGGCCAAGTCGATTCACATGGTGCGGGTGGGCGGCCGGCTGCAACAAGCAGGCCCGCCGGGTGCATGACAGGCTTGCTCAACCCCGAGCAATGCGTGAAACTGCATGTCAGGCGCTCAGGCCGGGTTAGGGTTCGGACAGAATACCACGAATGCAATTCCTTCAATTGACAGACACCGGCAGCGCGATACTGGCGCTTGCGATTGTCGCGGGCATGTTCGTCATGTTCCTGCGCGAAATTTATCCGACCGAGGTCGTTGCCATCGGTGGGGTCGCACTGATGCTGGTAACCGGCATTCTGCCCTACCAAAGCGCGCTTGCGGTCTTGTCCAACCCGGCCCCGTGGACCATCGCCGCGATGTTTATCATCATGGGCGCTCTGGTCCGGACAGGGGCATTGGACGCCTTTACATCGACGGCGCAGAAACAGGCGCAGGTCAATCCACGAATAGCAATTGGCCTGTTGATGGGGTTCGTCATTCTGGCCTCGGCCGTCGTGTCCAACACACCGGTGGTTGTTGTGATGATCCCGGTGTTCGTACAGATCGCACGAACGCTGAACATGCCCGCCTCGAAGTTGCTGATTCCGCTGAGCTATGCTGCCATTCTGGGCGGAACCTTGACGCTGATCGGCACCTCGACCAATCTTTTGGTCGACGGCGTTGCCCGGGCGCAGGGAATGACCCCCTTTACCATCTTCGAAGTGACCCCGTTGGGGATCGCTCTGGTGATTTACGGAATGATCTACCTGCGCTTCATCGCGCCGCGCCTGCTGCCTGCACGCGACAGTATGGCCACGATGCTCAGCGACCGTTCGAAGATGAAGTTCTTCACCGAAGCGGTGGTGCCGCCTGACAGCAACCTGATCGACCGAGAAGTGATGGGCGTGCAACTGTTCAAACGCCCCGGAGTGCGCCTGATCGACGTGATCCGGGGGGACGAGTCGCTGCGGCGAAATCTGAAGGACGTGAACCTGAAAGTCGGGGATCGCGTTGTTCTGCGGACCGAGATGACCGAGTTGCTCAGCCTTCAGCGCAACAAGGAACTCAAGCGGGTCGATCAGGTTTCCGCTGTCGAAACCAAGACGGTCGAGGTTCTGATCACACCGGGCTGCCGCATGGTTGGCCGAACCCTTGGTGCGCTGCGCCTGCGCCGCCGTTATGGCGTTTACGTGCTGGCCGTGCACCGCCGGAACCAGAATATCGGACGTCAGCTGGATGATCTGATCGTGCGCGTGGGCGACACTCTGCTGCTGGAGGGCGCGCCCGCGGACATTCAGAGATTGGCGGCGGATATGGATATGGTCGATGTTTCCCAACCTTCGGCGCGGGCGTTCCGGCGCAGTCACGCGCCAATTGCCATCGGCGCTCTGGTGGGCATCGTCGCTCTGGCGGCCCTTGGTGTGGCACCGATATTGCTGTTGTCGATCCTTGCGGTTGCCGTCGTTCTGATCACCCGATGCATCGACGCGGATGAGGCGTTTTCCTTTATCGAAGGCCGGCTGCTGGCCCTGATCTTTTCGATGCTGGCAATCGGAGCGGCCCTGGACAAATCCGGCGCCGTGTCCCTGATTGTCGAGGCGATCGCGCCGGGCTTGAGTGCCCTTCCGCCGTTCCTGATCATATGGGCAGTCTATCTGCTGACATCCGTTCTGACCGAGCTGGTCTCGAACAATGCGGTGGCAGTTGTGGTGACGCCTATCGCCATTGGACTGGCGCAGGCGGTCGGTATCGATCCGCGCCCGTTGGTGGTGGCGGTCATGGTGGCGGCGTCCGCGTCTTTTGCGACCCCGATCGGGTATCAGACCAATATGATGGTCTATGGCCCCGGCGGGTATCGGTTTACCGACTTCCTGAAGGTCGGCGTTCCGCTGAACCTGACAGTTGGTTTGCTGGCTTCGCTTCTGATCCCGCTGATCTGGCCATTGTAGGACCGGCGTGGAACCGCCGAATTTGGCGGGCTGCTCTTGTAAATGCCGATCCGGGCACAATCTTTTCTGCTTAGAGTATCAAAGCAAGGACAGAACAATGCCTTTTCCCAGGATCGGGCAGGCCATCGTCGCCTGCGCAGTATTTTTGACCCTGCTTGGCAGTCAGAGTTCCGCCGGAACTCTGACCGGAACCGCCACATATCGCGAACGGATAGCGGTTCCGCCCGATGCGACCCTCTATGTGCAATTGCAGGATGTTTCGCGTGCGGATGCCCCGGCGCTTACGCTCGCCTCTCAGCGTTTTGCCCTTGATGGCGTACCGGCGACATACGAACTGGCTTACGATGACGCGCTGATCCGTGATGAAATGCGCTATGTCGTCCGTGGATCGATTTTTCTGGGCGACAAGTTATTGTTCACCACCGATACCGCATATCCAGTATTGACCGGAGACGCTGGTAACACCGCAGACCTTTTGCTGGTGCAGGCCCGCCCACAGGGCGCGGAAGCTTTGCAAGGGTCGACCTGGGTGGCGATGGGTCTGAACGGTGCGGTTCTGGAAACGGACAAATTCCCCGAAATAACATTTGCTGAAGATGGCAGTTTTTCTGGCAGCGGCGGATGCAATCGCTTTTCCGGTCAGGCAGAGATAGCCGGCACCGATATCGCTTTTCCTGACAACATGGCGGCCACACTGCGGGCTTGCCCACCGCCACAGGATGAGGTCGAGCGGGAGTTTTTCCAGGCACTGCAGGACGTGACCACCTATGCGTTCAAAGGCGACACGCTGAATTTTCTGAACAGTGCCGGCGAACCGGTCGTGCAGCTAAACCGCGCAAAATAGATCCTCAGGCCACGGCCCGGGACCGTCCTGCGTTGCGGCCTGAGAAAATGCAACCACCCAGAAACGTGCCTTCCAGCGCGTTGTATCCGTGATAGCCGCCGCCGCCAAATCCCGCGACCTCGCCGGCGGCGAAAAGGCCGGGCACGGTCTGCCCGTCTGCGCCGATCATCTGGCTGTCCAGATTGGTTTGCAGACCGCCCAGCGTCTTGCGTGTCAGAACATGCAGTTTGACGGCGATCAATGGCCCGTTTGAAGGATCAAGGAACTTGTGCGGCTTGGCCGTGCGGATCAGCCGGTCGCCGCGATAGTTGCGCGCCGCCAGGATGGCCATCATCTGTGCATCTTTCGAAAACGGGTTGTCGACCTGCGAATCCCGCGCTTCGATCTGGGCGCGCAAGTGGGCTTCGTCAATCAGGTCATCGCCCAGATGGTTCATGCCCCGCACCAGTTCGGTCAGGGTGTTGGCAACGACGAAATCCTCGCCCTTTTCCTTGAACGCCTCGACCGGCCCGGTGGCTTTTGAGCCGGATAGGACACGTTGCCGGATCACCTCTTTCCAACTGCCCGAGGTGAAGTCCGGGTTCTGTTCGGATCCCGAAAGGGCAAATTCCTTCTTGATCACTTTCTGGGTCAGGACAAACCAGCTGTATTCGTATCCCGTTTTCAGGATTTCACGCAGCGTGCCCAAAGTGTCGAAACCCGGCAGGCAGGGCGGTGCCATCCGGTTGCCCTTGGCATCGAACCACATTGAGCTGGGGCCGGGCAGAATGCGGATTCCGTGGGCTGGCCAGATCGGATCCCAGTTCCGCACGCCCTCGGTGTAGTGCCACATCCGGTCGCCGTTGATGACATGCCCGCCCGCCTTTTCGCTGATCGGGATCATCCGGCCATCGACGTGAAAGGGAACGCCCGCGACCATGTCCTGCGGCGGGGCGCCCAGACGCTCGCGCGGCCAGCTTTTGCGCACCATTTCGAAGTTGCCGCCAATGCCGCCGGACGTGACGATAATTGATGGCGCATAGAACTCGAACTCGCCAACCTCGTCGCGGTTGGTCTTACCACCGCGCTGGGCGTCGTCGTCGGCCAGAACCTCGCCCGAAACGCCTTTGGCCGCGCCGTTCTGCATGATGATGTGGCTGACCTGATGGCGGAATTCCAACCGGATCAACCCGGCGCTGACATGTTCGTTCACCCGGCGGATGAAGTGTTCCAGCACGCCCGGTCCGGTGCCCCATGTAATGTGAAAGCGCGGGACCGAATTTCCATGTCCATCCGCGAAAGATCCGCCACGTTCGGCCCAGCCCACCACAGGAAACCAGCGCAGGCCCATCTGATGCAACCACGGGCGCATCTCGCCAGCGGCAAACTCGACATAGGCTTCGGCCCATTTGCGGGGCCAGAGGTCATCGTCACGGTCAAACTGCGCACTGCCCATCCAATCGCGCAGGGCAAGATCCTGACAGTCGCGGATGCCCATGCGGCGTTGCTCGGGCGTGTCGACCATGAACAATCCGCCAAGGCTCCAGAACGCCTGACCGCCCAGAAAGTGTTCAGGTTCCTGATCAACGATGATCACTTTCTTGCCGCGGTCGCCAAGTTCCGCCGCCGCCGCCAGACCGGCAAGACCGCCGCCAACGACAATTGCATCTGCAGTATTGTTGGTCATGATTTGTCCTTTCAGCGGTTGCGGAACCAGACGAGAAACGGAAGAGCCACGAAATACATTGTGATGCCATAAACGGCCGAGGGCAGGGCCAGCGGGCTGAACCCGCTTTCTGTTCCAGTGATCAAGGCCGCCAGCGTGATACCCAGTGTCGAGTTCTGAATGCCGGTTTCGATGGAAATCGTCTTGCTTTCATTCCACGACAGATTGGCTGCGCGCGCCAGTCCCAGTCCGATCAGCAGCAGCGCCAGGTTCAGTGTGACCAGCCCCGCACCCATGATGCCGAGGTTGTCGATGAACAACTGCCAGTTTCCGGCCAGGGCGGCGATGACGATCAGGATGAATAGGATAGTAGCGGTTTTGGCCAGCGCGGGTTCGACCCGATCGGCAAACCCGGTTGCAAAATGGCGCAGGCCGACACCAATGGCCACGGGCAGGGTGGTGATCAGAAACATGGCGATGGCCAGTCCGCTGATCGACACCTCGGGCGCATCCTCGGCCATGAAATGGCTGATTGACCATGCGGCCAGTACGGGCACGGTCACGATGGACAACAGACTGATTACGGCGGTCAGACTGACGGACAGCGCGACATCGCCCCTGGCAAGCCGGGACAGGATGTTGCTGGTCACGCCGCCGGGACAAAAGCTCAGCAACATGAAACCGACTGCGATTGCGGGCGGCAAGGCGAACAGCTTGACGACGGCAAAAGCGGTGACGGGCAGCAAAACTACCTGAGACAAGGCACCGATCGCGAACGGATACTGTCGGCTTAGCACGCGACGGAAATCGGCCGCCTCCAGTCCGATACCAAGAGACAGCATGATGATGGCCAACGAAACGGGCAGGCCGACATTGATGAGCAGATCCAAGAACAACTCCTCCCAAAGCTGTTCGGATCAACCTATTCGAGGGGCGACGGATCAGGCAACCACGTCGTTGGGTCAGCCATAGCGCTGAGCGAACCGCCGCAGAATTTCGCCGGGTTGGGTAACGTCGGCGGCGTGGCACAGATCGATCAGGGTTTGCGCGTCTTCGGGCGGGAAATAACCGTGGTCTTTGTAGATGTTGATGCGCTGTTCAAAGTCCCCTGCATCCGCCTCGGGGTGGAACTGCGTGGCATAAACGTTCTGCCCCCATCGGATCATCTGGAACGGGCAGGGGTCCGAAGCCACCAGATGCACGCAACCATCCGGCAGGTTCTGGACGGCTTCCTTGTGGCCAACAAAGGCTTCGAATTCTGATTGCAGACCCGCGGTCAGCGGGTCGGCCGCGCCGGCCTCGGTCAGGCGGCAGATCGAAGGGCCGACCGGCTCGCCAAAGCGGTTCTTGCTGACGTCGCCCCCCAGATGTGCGGCCAGAATGCCCAACCCGTAACAACAGCCCATAAAGGGATGATCCAACGCGGTGATTTGCGGCATCAATCCCATGATGGTGTTTTCGATACGAGCATCCAGCGGCGATTTCGAAGCCGGATCGTCACTGACGCAGCCAGGACCTCCCCCCACGATAATACCGGCGTAGTCCGAAACACTAAGCCCCTCGGGCAAAGTCTCGCAATCCAGCCGGATGCGATGGGTCTGGTCTGCGTGAAGCCCGGTTTTTTCGAGAATCGAGGCGTACTCGGCGTCCGATGCATCAGTTTCAGGGCGCAGTTGCAGGATCAAAAAGCGTTTCATGTGCTGCCCTTACCCGTCAAAGCGGCCAGAACACAAGTATGGCCGGAACCGAAACCGCGATAATCAGGATCTCCAGCGGCAGGCCCATGCGCCAATAGTCTCCGAAACGATATCCGCCCGGCCCAAGAACCAGTGTGTTGTTCTTGTGCCCGATGGGCGTCAGGAACGCAGCCGAGGCGGCAACTGCGACTGTCATCAGGAATGGATCGGGCGACACTTCAAGCGTTCGGGCCATCTGGATGCCGACAGGGGCCGCAACGATGGCAGTTGCCGTGTTGTTCAGAACATCCGAAAGGGTCATCGTGACGATCATCAGCACGGTCAGAATGGCCCAGGCCGGCAAGCCGTTTGTCAGTTGTATCAGCGCGTTTGCGATCAATTCGGTGCCGCCTGAAGATTCCAACGCACTGCCCAACGGGATCATGGAACCCAGCAGGACAACGACCGGCCATTCAATATGGTTGTAGATATCGGCAATCGGCATGATCTTGGTCAAAACATAGGCGACGACGACCAGTCCCAGGGCAATCGGCAGGTAAATCAGGCCGATGCTGGCAGCCAGTACGGCGGCGCCGAAAAGTCCGATGGCAAGCCACGCTTTGTCGTTTGCCGTGACATTCAGCCCGCGCGTGGCCAGCGGAAGACAGCCGAGCCATTCAGTAACGTCCGCCCCCCGATCCCGTGGGCAAAGCAGCAGCAGGATGTCGCCCGCTTCAACCTGGGTCTTCCGGACCTGTTCGGTGATGTTGCGGCCTTGACGCGAAATGCCCATCAGTACGGTACTCTGCCGCCAGGCAAGGCCCAGCCCTTGCGCTGTGCGGCCCGTGATGCGGGCGCTTTCGGGGGCGACGACTTCGATCACTTCCAACCCGTCGCCTTCGGCGGTCAGCAACTCCTGTCGCCGCGTGTCCGAGAAATCCAGATTGAGCGCCGTGCGGAACTCATCCAACGCCTCGGGTCGCGCCTCAAGAACCAGCGCGTCGCCCTCGTGCAGCGTGGCATGGGTGGATCGGCCATAACGGCGTTTGCCATCCCGGATCAGCCCGATGATGGCGACGTCCGATTTTTCCGCCACCTCGTAAAGCTCACTGACCCGTTTGCCGATATGAGGGGACTCGGGCGGAACAGTGAGTTCGGCGATGTACTCGGCCAGCGCTTCGGAGGTTTCCGTCTGCGGCCCCCGGTCCGGGATCAGTCGCCATCCGATCAGCGCAACAAAGGCCAGCCCGGCAATCGCGGCCAACCCGCCAACGGGGGCGAAATCGAACATGTGGAACGGCTCGCCCAGTGTTTCAGCCCGGATTGATGCAATGATGATGTTGGGCGGGGTGCCGATCAGCGTGGCCATGCCGCCCAGAATCGTGGCAAAACTTAGCGGCATCAGGCTTAGTCCGACCGATCGGCCCGCCTTGCGGGCGGTCTGAATGTCCACTGGCATCAGCAGCGCCAGCGCCGCGACGTTGTTCATAAAGGCAGACAGCACAGCCCCGATCCCGCCCATCAACGCGATATGGGCGCCAAGTCCGCGCGAAGCATCGACCAGGGTGCGGGTGATCAGGAACACCGCGCCAGACCGCACCAACCCGGCTGAGACCACAAGGACCAGCGCAACGATGATCGTGGCCGGATGGCCGAAGCCTGAAAAGGCATTGTCAACGGGCACAACGCCCAGCACAACACCGATCAGAAGTGCCGAAAACGCGACCAGATCGTATCGGAACCTGCCCCACAGAAGCATTGCAAATACGGTAATGAAAAGTGCGAATAGAATGATCTGGTCAGTCGTCATGGGGCCACCATACCCACGCTGACGGGTTGGACAAGCCGCTCTCTTGATCCCGCACCCTGCAACCGTCTATATGAGCGCCGAATACGCAATCACTATCACGAGGACGCAACATGGCAGGCCATTCCAAATGGGCCAACATCCAGCACCGCAAGGGGCGTCAGGACGCCGCGCGGTCCAAACTGTTTTCCAAGCTGTCGAAAGAAATCACCGTTGCCGCCAAGATGGGCGATCCCGACCCCGACAAGAACCCGCGCCTGCGTCTGGCGGTGAAAGAGGCCAAGTCGAACTCGGTTCCCAAGGATGTGATCGACCGCGCCATCAAGAAATCGCAGGCGGGCGAGGGCGACGATTACGAAGAAATCCGGTACGAGGGCTACGGCCCGAATGGCGTGGCCGTCATCGTTGAAACGATGACCGACAACCGCAACCGGACCGCATCGACCGTCCGGTCGACCTTTTCGAAGAACGGTGGAAACCTGGGCGAGACCGGGTCGGTCGGCTTCATGTTCGACCGCAAGGGCGAAGTGGTCTACCCGGCCTCGGCAGGCGACGCGGACACCATCTTTGAAGCGGCCATCGAGGCGGGTGCCGAAGACGTCGAAAGCTCGGACGACGGGCACATCATCTGGTGCGCGGATACCGATCTGAACGACGTGTCCAACGCGCTTGAGGCCGCGCTGGGCGAGACCGAGTCGACCAAGCTGGTCTGGAAGCCCACAACAACGACCGAGTTGGGCCTCGAGGACATGCAAAAGCTGATGAAACTGGTTGATGCGCTGGAAGATGACGATGATGTGCAGCGCGTCACCACCAATTTCGAGGCCTCGGACGAGGTTATGGCGCAACTGTAAGGCGTCGTATGACTGATTGAAAAACCCGGCCCGTCAGGCCGGGTTTTTTTGTGCCCTCGGTCTGACGAGTTGTCAGAAGAAAGACGAGATGTCTTCCAGCGGTTTCTTTAGTTTTGCAACGGACGGGACGGTCGCGTCAGCAGCGGGATGGCCCACTGCGATTATCATTGTCGGTTTTTCGGATGCAGGTCGGTTCAGTGCATCATTGAGAAAACGCATGGGGTTAGGGGTGTGTGTCAAAGTGCTGAGCCCGGCGTGGTGCAGCGCAGCCAGCAGAAACCCGGTGGCGATGTTGACGCTTTCTGGGACGTAGTAATTCTTGTACCGGGTACCGTCATCGAACTGCCCCCAACGCTGGGCGAAGACGACAATCAGCCAGGGGGCGACGGTGAGGTGTTCCTTGACATCGTTTGTCCCGATCGGCTCCAGCGCCTTGATCCACTCATCACCAGCACCGCCTGCATAGAACCGGCGTTCCTCCTCCTCGGCCTCCTCTCGGATGCGCTGTTTGAGCCCCGGGTCAGATACGGCCACGAAATGCCATGGCTGATGGTTGGCGCCGGACGGGGCCGTTCCCGCAGTGCGGATGCAACTTTCAATCACCGCGCGCGGAACCGTTCGGTCGCAATAGTCGCGGACCGTGTGGCGCTTGCGCATGACGTCATAAAAGCCTTCGGCTGCCGTTGCCATCTCAGCGTCTGTCATATCGCTGCGGTCCGGCAGCGGTAGTGGGGTGTAGTTGATTTTATCACGTGAAAACATAGTATTCCTCGGGGTATTTAATCTTTGTTTGGCGTGGTTATTCCGGGATCAACCACTGGGCGGCGGCTTGTCTGACCGCTTTGGTTAAGGGTTTCAATGCTGGCGCCAGTACACGGCCCACCTGCCAGCTGAGCGGGATGTCCAAAGGCGTGTCTGGAATGACTTCCTGCAAGCGCCCTGCGGCAATCGCCGGACGGACCAGCGTCTCAGGGTTCATGCCCCAACCCAATCCGGCCAGGGCTGCGTCGACAAACCCGTGTGAGGACGGCAGATAGTGCGACGGCGGTGAAATCCGACCGCTGAATTGGCGGGCAATCCACATCTTCTGCAAATTGTCCTTTCTGTTGAACGTCAGACACGTGGCCCGCGCCAGTGACGTCGCGTCGACACCATTCGGAAACCACTTCGCCATGAAAGCGGGACTGGCTGTCGGCAGATAGCGCAGGACGCCTAGCGGTGTGGTATCGCATCCGGTCACGGGCTGTCCGCCCACGGTGATCGCCGCACTGACCTCGCCACGCCTGAGCCATTCGGCCGAATGGTCCTGATCATCCACGACCAGATCAAACAAAATACCCTGCGTCTGTGCCATTGCATCAATGAACCATGTCGCAAGAGTGTCCGCCGGAATGGCGATGCGTACTCTTGCTGGTTCCGGACCCTGTTGAAGGGTCAGTTCGCGGGACAACTGCGCCTCAAGAAGGCTGATGTCCTCAGCGTGTCGGGCGATGCGAATACCTGCAGGCGTACCCGAGCAGGGCGTGCCGCGGTTGATCAAAGCGGCACCGACGCGGTCTTCCAGCGCTTTGATCCGTTGTGAAATGGCCGAGGGCGTAACAGCCAGCTCGGACGCAGCCGCTTCGAAACTGCCGTGACGCAGAATTGCCGACAAGGCGGACAGGTGGTTGGGGTCCAGCAGCATTAGCTGCGCTTAATCTGGCTCAACATCTTTAATTTGATAGATCGCCTTGTTGGTTTTAGTCAACGGTCGGAACGCAGGAGGGTTCATGTCCACATCTCTGATCGCCGGTTTTGCCTTGGGCTTTAGCCTGATCCTGGCCATTGGCGCCCAAAACGCCTTTGTCCTGCGGCAGGGTTTGCGTCGCGAACATGTCTTTACCCTTTGTCTAACCTGCGCCGTCTCGGACGCCGTACTGATCGCCGCCGGTGTCGCCGGGTTTGGCTCGCTGGCGCAGGCCGCTCCCTGGTTCGAGCCGATAATGCGGTATGGTGGAGCCACCTTCCTGACATGGTACGGCCTGCGCAGCCTGCTGTCGGCCTGGCGTGGCGGCGCAGTGATGGAGGTGGAAAATGGACACCGTACCAGCCTGCGGGCGGCTTTGCTGGCCGTTCTGGCCTTCACATGGCTCAACCCGCATGTCTATCTGGATACGGTTGTTCTGATCGGGTCGATATCGGCGCAGTATGACGACCGACTGGGATTTGCGGTCGGAGCCATGCTTTCCAGTTTTGTTTTTTTCTTTTCACTGGGATATGGCGCGCGGATCTTGTCGCCCATTTTCACCCGCCCCCGGGCATGGCAAATTCTTGATGTGGTGATCGGGATCATCATGTTGGCCATTGCACTGAAACTTGTTGCGATGTGAAGGGTTGTCCCGCCGCCGGTTTCGGTGTTCAACCACTGACATGACAACAGCAGCAGTATCCATCCGCCCGATCGCAGGCATGTTCTGGATGTTCTCCGCCGGGCTGTCCTTTGTCATGATGACAGCTTTGGTGAAGACCCTTGGCTCGTCCATGGATCCAATACAGGCGGCCTTTCTGAGGTATGCGCTTGGTTTGGTGTTTCTGCTGCCAGCCTTGCGAACGATCATGGCAACGCATCTGACCAAAAGAGACCTGACGTTGTTCGGGCTGCGGGGGATTATCCACGCCGTGGCGGTCATGCTTTGGTTCTTTGCCATGACCCAGATCCCTTTAGCCGAAGTGACGGCGATGAACTACATGACACCGATTTACGTCACGCTGGGCGCCGCGCTGTTTCTGGGGGAAAAGCTGGCCTTTCGCAGGATTGCCGCAATTTTGGTTGCCCTGATCGGGGTTCTGATCATTCTGCGCCCCGGGTTTCGAGAGGTTTCGCCAGGCCATGTCGCCATGTTGGGAACGGCGCTGACCCTTGGCGGGTCTTACCTGTTGGCCAAGCTTCTGGTCCGGGATATTCCGCCTTCGGTCGTGGTCGCGCACCTGTCAATCTGGGTTACAATCGCCCTGATCCCGTTTGCCTATGCCGTCTGGACCCCGCCCAGCCTGCACGATTTGGGTGTATTGTTTCTGATCGCCTGTTTCGCGACAGCTGGTCATTACTTCATGACGCTGGCCCTTCAGGCGGCACCTGTTGCGGTAACCCAGCCGGTCACGTTCCTGCAACTGATCTGGGCAACTTTGATGGGTGCACTGGTATTTCATGAACGGGTTGATGTCTGGGTGGTTGCTGGCGGAACGCTGATCCTCGCCGCCGTCAGTTTCATCTCATGGCGCGAAGCGGTCCTGAACCGCAGTGCCGTAACGCCGCCGGGAGTCGGCCCGAAATACTGACGCCGCTCGCTCGGCCTGAACGTTATTGATTGACGAGTCAATAAAACCCCCTTAGCGTTTGGTAAACCCAGCTGCTGAGAGGTAGGCATGCCAAAACTCGGAATGGAGCCGATCCGTCGGGATGCAATCGTCCGCGCGACGATTGCCGAGCTTGGTCTGAAAAAATCCCTCGACGTGACCGTCAGCCAGATCGCCAAACGGGCGGGCATGTCCAGCGCGTTGGCGCATCACTATTTCGGCGGCAAGGATCAGATCTTTCTGGCCGCCATGCGCCGCATTCTTTCCGATTTCGGTGCCGAAGCCCGCGAACAACTGAAAAGCGCCGAACCAGGGGAAAGATCTCAGGCCATTATCCGGGCATGTTTCGCTCCCTCGTGTTTCACACCCGATGTGATCGCTGCCTGGATGACATTTTACGTTCTGGCGCAAACCAATGATGATGCGTTGCGTCTTTGGCAAATCTACCAGTCGCGGATCAGATCCAACCTGATCGACAGCCTGCGACCGCTGATGAGTGACCCGGTTGAAGCTGCCGAGAACATGATTGCCCTGATCGACGGGCTGTATATCCGCGCGGCGCTGAGCGCACCGGAAGAGCCGCAACTGGCTGTTAACCACGCAATGCGTGTCCTCAACACTTTGCTCGAGGCTGAAAAATGACAAAGCCGAACATTCTGATCCTGATGGTGGATCAGCTGAACGGAACCCTCTTTCCCGATGGTCCCGCAGACTGGCTGCATGCGCCCAACTTGAAGAAACTGGCCGCGCGTTCGACCCGTTTTGCAAATGCCTATACCGCGTCGCCCCTTTGTGCGCCCGGTCGGGCCAGTTTCATGTCCGGCCAGTTGCCTTCGCGCACCGGTGTCTACGACAATGCGGCCGAGTTCCGTAGCGATATTCCCACCTACGCGCATCACCTTCGTCGCGCAGGTTACTACACCTGCCTGTCCGGCAAGATGCACTTCGTCGGTCCCGACCAAATGCATGGGTTTGAGGATCGCCTGACCACTGACATCTACCCGGCCGATTTCGGCTGGACACCGGACTATCGCAAACCCGGCGAGCGAATAGACTGGTGGTATCACAACATGGGTTCGGTGACTGGCGCAGGCGTGGCCGAAATATCGAACCAGATGGAGTATGATGACGAGGTTGCCTACAACGCCAAAGCCAAGCTTTACGATCTGGCGCGCGGCAAAGACGACCGCCCCTGGTGCGTGACCGTCAGCTTCACCCACCCGCACGACCCCTATGTTGCCCGGCGCAAGTACTGGGATCTCTACGAGGATTGCGAGCATCTTCTGCCAGAGATCGCCGATATCGGCTACGACAATCAGGATCCGCACGCAAAACGGATCTTCGATGCCAATGACTGGCGCAGTTTCGACATTACCGAAGAAGACATCCGCAAATCCCGACGCGCCTATTTCGCCAACATCACCTATCTTGACGACAAGATCGGCGAGATCATCGAGGTGCTGGAAACGACGCGGCAAGAGGCGATCATCATGTTCGTCTCAGACCACGGCGACATGCTGGGCGAGCGGGGCCTGTGGTTCAAAATGAACTTCTACGAAGGCGCGGCACGGGTGCCGCTGATGATCTCGGCCCCTGATCTTCCAACAGGGCGTATCGACGCCCCGGTATCGACCATCGACGTGACACCGACGCTGGGCGCTCTGGCTGGCGTCGACATGGATGAGATCGCGCCCTGGACCGATGGCGAGAACCTAGTGCCCTTGGCTCAGGGCGGCGAGCGCACCGCGCCCGTGGCCATGGAATACGCGGCCGAAGCGTCTTATGCGCCGCTTGTCTCATTGCGCTACGGCAAGTGGAAATACAACCGCTGCACACTGGACCCGGATCAACTGTTCGACCTTGAGGCCGATCCGCACGAACTGACCAACCTTGCCTTGAACCGCGAACACGCTGGCACACTGCAAACCCTGCGCGCGAAATCCGAGGCGCGCTGGGATCTGGATCGTTTCGACGCAGACGTGCGGGCCAGTCAGGCGCGCCGCTGGGTCGTGTACGAGGCGTTGCGGCAGGGGGGATATTATCCGTGGGATTACCAGCCGCTGCAAAGAGCATCGGAGCGTTACATGCGCAATCACATGGATCTGAATATCGTCGAGGAAAACGCCCGCTTCCCGCGCGGCGAATAACCTCTTCATCTTTTTGAAAATACTCCCGCCGGAGGCAATTAGGTTTTTCAACGAAAGACCTTGGCCCGGCGGGAACAGGAGACCTGAAAATGGAAGCAGATTTTGTCATTGTGGGTGCAGGATCCGCAGGGTGCGCGATGGCCTATCGCCTCAGCGAAGCCGGGGCCTCGGTTCTGGTGATTGAACATGGTGGCACCGATGCGGGACCGTTCATCCAGATGCCCGCCGCACTCAGCTATCCGATGAACATGTCGCGCTATGACTGGGGCTACAGTTCCGAACCCGAGCCGCATCTGAACAACCGCCGGCTGGCCTGTCCGCGCGGCAAGGTGATTGGCGGATCGTCGTCGATCAACGGTATGGTCTATGTACGCGGTCATGCCCATGACTACGACACCTGGTCGGAAATGGGCGCTGATGGGTGGTCCTATGCGGATGTCCTGCCGTATTTCAAACGAATGGAATCCTGGCACGATGGCGGGCATGGGGGCGATCCGACGTGGCGCGGCACTGACGGGCCGCTGCACGTGTCGCGTGGCCCGCGCGAAAATCCACTGTTCCAGGCCTTTGTCGATGCCGGGCAACAGGCGGGATACCAGGTTACCGGCGACTATAACGGTGAAAAACAGGAAGGGTTCGGCCCGATGGAGCAGACCGTCTGGAAAGGACGGCGCTGGTCTGCTGCGAATGCCTATCTGAAGCCAGCTCTCAAACGGGATAACTGCGACATCCTGCGTGGCCTTGCGACACGTGTCGTAATGGAAAACGGCCGCGCCATGGGCGTCGAATTGGTCCGACGCGGCAAAAAGGAGATCATTCGTGCCCGGCGTGAGGTGGTTCTGGCCGCATCTTCAATAAACTCGCCCAAGCTGCTGATGTTGTCCGGTATCGGACCCGCGGCACATCTGGCTGAACATGGGATCGGCGTAGTCGCGGATCGCCCCGGGGTTGGGGCTAACCTGCAGGATCATCTGGAACTGTATATCCAGCAGGCATCGCTGCAGCCGATCACGCTGTACAAGCACTGGAACCTGTTCAGCAAAGGGCTGATCGGTGCCCAGTGGCTGTTTACTAAAACGGGTCTGGGTGCCTCGAACCAGTTTGAAAGTGCTGCGTTCATTCGCTCGAAACCCGGTGTGCGGTATCCGGATATCCAGTATCATTTCCTGCCGATCGCCGTGCGCTACGACGGGCAGACCGCGGCCGAGGGGCATGGTTTCCAAGCGCATGTCGGTCCCATGCGCTCACCTTCGCGCGGGGCGATAACGCTGCGCTCGGCCCGTGCCGAGGACGCGCCGGTCATTCGCTTCAATTACATGAGCCACGAAGAGGATTGGGCGGACTTCCGCACCTGCATCCGCCTGACCCGCGAGATCTTCGGTCAGGACGCTTTCAAACCCTATGCGGGCAAAGAGATCCAGCCCGGAGCCAGCGTTCAGTCCGACGAGGAATTGAACGAATTCATCGCCGAACATGCCGAAAGTGCGTATCACCCTTGCGGGACATGCCGTATGGGGCGGGCAGACGACAAGAACGCTGTCGTCGACCCGCAGGGGCGTGTGATTGGTGTAGATGGTCTGCGGGTCGCGGACAGTTCGATTTTCCCGCAAATCACCAACGGAAACCTGAATGCGCCATCGATCATGGTGGGCGAGAAAATGTCGGACCACCTGCTGGGCAAGGATGCGTTGCCTAGTTCGAATGACCGGCCATGGGTCCATCCCGAGTGGGAGACCGCTCAGCGTTAACGTTTCTTAACATACCCCGTTGAATGCGCCGCTGGTCAGGGGCATATCGGGGGTATGTTAAGACTTTGTTTGTGTTTTGTTCTGATGCTGCCGCAGATGGTTCTGGCCGCTGACCGGCCAACCGGGACTGTGCGGGTCGTGGACGCGGATACGTGGGATGTCGGTGGGGTCAGGATTCGTCTGTCTGGAATTGACGCCCCCGAATTGGATCAGACATGTCGTGACGCGCAAGGTGTCGAATGGCGCTGTGGCGCGTGGGCAACGCAGGTTGCACGACAAAGGTTCGATGGGCGACCGGCCTTCTGTGAACCAGTGGATCGGGACAGGTATGGCCGTGTGGTTGCTCGTTGTTATGTAGCGGGGAGCGATGCAGCGCTTACGCTGGTCGAGGATGGGCTGGCCTTTGCGTATCGCAAATACTCCCGCGAATATGTGCCGATTGAACAGAGGGCCGCGAAGGAAAAGAAGGGTCTGCAGGCAACAGTGGTTCAGGTGCCCTGGGTGCACCGCGCCGGGACCGCAGGTTTGCCCCCGCAGGAAACGTGCCAGATCAAGGGAAATATCTCAGCTCGTGGAGAAAAGATTTACCACATGCCCGGGCAGGCTTTCTATGCGGCGACAAAGATCAACAAGGCAAAGGGCGAGCGTTGGTTCTGTGATGCCAGGGCGGCGCGTTTGGCGGGCTGGCGACCTGCAAAGCGGTGAATCCAGCCTTTTGGTGTCGCCAATTTGATCCGGGTCAAAGCGGTATCGCCGGAACATGTTTATCCATGGGGACAACAACATTTCGAGGAGCTTACAGGAATGTCCCACACCCCACATGAACTGGCCGAAGAGTTTCCGGAAAAGGTCGAAGTGATGAGTCACCTCAAGCAGTCCGACGCGCATTTTGCCCGGCTGTCAGACGAATATCATGAGATCAACCGGACCGTGCATCGGGCCGAGACCAATGTCGAGCCGATGGAGGAACTGGCTGAAGTTGAGTTGCGCAAGAAGCGCGCGGCCTTGAAGGATGAAATCTGGGCGATCCTGTCGAAAAACTGACCCAATCGGGGGCTCTGCCCCCGTCGCGGCGGGCCGCGACTCCCCCGGGATATTTTTTGCCAGATGAAGATCCCGGGGAATTGTTTCAGGTGACTTCGTAGGGCAGCGTTCCTCGGGTATGGGCGTCGATTGTCAGCCTGCGTTCCAGCGGGGGAACGGACCTTTGGTGACAGGTTTGACGTTCGCAAATCCGGCAGGAAATCCCGATCGGTTCATAGGCGCTGGCATTGCTGATATCCAGGTTGTCGGCATAGACCAGAGCCTGCGCGTGACGCACTTCGCACCCCAGTGCAATGGCGTAGCGGCGCACCGGGGCCCCGAATGAACCGCCGGATTTCGATACGTCGCGTGCCAGGGAGATATAACGCACTCCGTCCGGCGTTTCGGCAAGTTGAAGAAGGAAATGACCTGGTGTTTCGAATGCGCGGTGGACATTCCACAGCGGGCAGGCGCCGCCGAAGCGCGCAAATTGCAGTCGTGTGGCTGAATGGCGCTTGGTGATCGTTCCGGCCTGATCCACCCGAACAAAAAAGAAGGGGATGCCTTTGGCTCCGGGCCGTTGCAAAGTGGACAAGCGGTGGGCAACCTGTTCGATCGATGCGCCGAATCTGATGCTGAGCAATTCCAGATCGTGGCGATCCTCTTGCGCGGCGGCCAAGAAGGCACCGTAGGGCATCAGGGAAGCCCCGGCAAAGTAGTTCGCAAGCCCGATTTTGGCGATGGCGCGGGCTTCGTCACTTTGGAAGCGGGCGAAATCCAGGGTTGCTTCAAGCAGTTTGTCCTGAGAAATCAGCGCAACCTGCAGCAGCAACTGAAAGACCTGCGTTTGCGGCGCGGCGCGTGAAGACAGGGAAAGCGTTTTGCTTGCTATGTCATATTTGCGCGTTTCCGAGATGTCCGTGAACTCAACACGGATGCCCCGCTCGGACAGGCTGTTGAGGGCTGCGGCGCGTATGCCTCCGGCTTCTTCCGCGCGTGTTGAAAACCGTTCGGCGGCCCGGTCGACAGCGTCGATATAGTTGTCGCAATAGTGGAAGAAATCGCGCACTTCTTCCCAGGGGCTGGCCTGAATTCGGGAATCCTCGCGCCCCAGGGCCTCGTCCAGCGAGGCCAGCCGTTCGTGCGTCTGGCGATACGTGCGGTGCAACGCGATGAAGGCGCGTGCCAGCGCCGGCGCGTTCGATGCAGTCAGTCGCAAATCGGCAAGAGGGGGCATTGCGTCGTCGAAGACCGGGTCAGCGAGCGCTTCGCGCATATCCGACACCAGCCGTTCGCTGTCACCGGTGCTGAGCTCGGTGACATCCATCCCGAATTCTTGCGCCAGAGCCAGAACAACCGTTGTCGAGATCGGTCGGTTGTTGTTCTCCATCTGGTTTAGATAGGGCAGGGAAACGCCAAGCTTGGTTGCGAATTCCTTTTGCGTCAGGGTCAGGCGCGTGCGCATTTCGCGCAGCTTTGCGCCGGCATAGAGCTTTTGAGTGGCCATGGCGTGTCTTTGCAACTTTTCTTTCAGCGCAGGCTAACTTTGCAAACCGCTGCGTGCAAGAAAGTTCAAAGACCGAGTTGTCGTTCCCGCCAAATGACAAGGCTGATGGCTGCGATGGCCAGAACCGCGGTTGTGAGCATTAGCCAAAGCAACGGCATTGCGCCGGTTTCCTGTGTCAGAAGCGCGCCCGCAAGTGCGCTCAGCGCTGCGCCGCCGCCAAGCATGATTGCGCCGCTCAGGCCGGATGCTGTTGCGGCCAGATGGGGGCGAACGGACAGCGAGCCGGATGTTGCATTGGGGATCGCCATGCCGTTGCCGACGCCAACAAATGTCATAAACCCGAAGAAACTGATGGCGGTTCCCAACCCGGCCAGGAACAGTAGAGCAGACAGGAATACACCAAGCGCGTTCAGCCAGCTTCCCCACAGAACCATCTTGTTGATGCCAAAGCGCACCGAGTAGCGCCCGCTCAGGAAGTTGCCGAAGAAATAGCCAAGTGCTGGCGCGCCGAAATAGATGCCGATTTCTGCCGCGGTCATGCCAAAGACCTCGGTTCCGATGAAGGGGGCGCCGCCGAGATAAGCAAAGAACGCACCGGACGAAAACGCGGAAGACAGGGAGTAACCCCAAAACCGCGGAGACGTGAGAAGTTCCGGGTATTCCCGAAACTGCTGCAATAATGTCTTGCCGCTTTTGATGCTGGTTTCACCGAAATCCGAATAGGTCAGCCAGATCGCAAGAGCGCCGACCAGAAAAGGAAACCAGAAGTTGGCTTTCCAGCCAAAGACCTCTTCCAGGATGCCGCCAATTGCTGGACCGATCATCGGAACGACCGCCATGCCCATGGTGACATATCCAATCATCGAGGCGGCTTTGTCCTGTTCGTAAAGGTCGCGAACGGCGGCTCGGCTGAGGACCATCCCGACTACGACAACGGCCTGAGACATTCGAAACGCCAGGAAAATCTCGACATTCGGGGCATAGATGCAGCCCAAAGTCGCCAGCAGAAAAAGCCCGAGCCCCCACAGCATAACGGGCCTGCGCCCGGCCTTGTCCGCTATCGGGCCGATCAGTATCTGCAGCACCGCATTTATCAGCAGATACAGGGCAATCGACAGCTGCATCACCCGGTATTCCGTTTCAAAATACTCTGCCATGTTGGGCAGGCTGGGCAGAAACAGATTCATGCTCAGGGCCGAAAGCCCCGATAGGATGACCAATGTCGTGATTGAAGGCGGCGATCTGCGCACCGAGGTCGAGCTGAATTGCATGATGTGCATGTATAGGGGGCGCAGATGAGATTACCATCGGCCTCGCAGCGTCAATTGGAAAATTAGCAAATTTACACTATTCATTGACTTGATTGCCAATAGTTTGCAAATTTGCCGAAAGTTGCTTTGGTCCTTGCATGACTCCGTATAAGGTCCGGCCAAATTTTACAGGGGTTATCATCATGAAAGACATCCTTTCCGAGCTTGAAGATCGCCGTAACGATGCGCGGCTGGGCGGTGGGCAAAAGCGGATCGATGCGCAGCATGCGCGGGGCAAACTGACGGCACGCGAGCGGATCGAGTTGCTGCTGGACGAAGACAGCTTTGAAGAATTCGATATGTTCGTCAGCCATCGCTGTGCTGACTTCGGAATGGAAAATCAGAAACCCGCCGGTGACGGTGTTGTGACCGGATGGGGCACGATCAATGGCCGCATGGTCTATGTGTTCAGTCAGGACTTCACGGTTTTCGGCGGCTCGCTGTCTGAAACCCACGCACAGAAGATCTGCAAGATCATGGATATGGCGGTGCAGAACGGAGCCCCGGTGATAGGTATCAACGACTCGGGTGGTGCGCGTATTCAAGAAGGTGTTGCATCACTGGCGGGCTACGCCGAAGTATTTCAGCGCAACATCATGGCCTCGGGCGTTGTGCCCCAGATCAGCGTAATCATGGGGCCGTGTGCGGGCGGCGCGGTTTATAGCCCGGCGATGACCGACTTTATCTTTATGGTCAAAGACACATCCTACATGTTCGTGACCGGTCCCGATGTTGTTAAAACCGTAACGAACGAGGTCGTGACGGCGGAAGAATTGGGTGGTGCGTCTACTCATACAAAGAAGTCTTCGGTTGCCGACGGGGCATTTGAAAACGATGTCGAGGCGCTGGCCGAAGTGCGCCGTCTGGTTGATTTCCTGCCGCTCAACAACCGCGAAAAGCCGCCCGTGCGTCCGTTCTTTGACGAACCCGATCGCATTGAATCTTCGCTGGATACGTTGGTTCCGGACAACCCGAACACGCCCTACGACATGAAAGAACTGATCGCGAAGGTCGCGGATGAGGGTGATTTCTACGAAATCCAGGAGGATTTCGCGAAGAATATCATCACCGGTTTCATCCGGCTTGAGGGGCAGACCGTTGGCGTCGTGGCCAACCAGCCGATGGTTCTGGCCGGATGTCTGGACATCGACAGCTCGCGCAAAGCCGCACGGTTCGTGCGCTTCTGTGACTGTTTTGAAATTCCGATCCTGACACTTGTCGACGTTCCGGGTTTCCTGCCCGGCACCAGCCAGGAATATGGCGGCGTGATCAAACACGGCGCAAAGCTTCTGTTCGCCTATGGCGAGGCAACGGTTCCGAAAGTAACCGTCATCACGCGCAAGGCTTACGGCGGAGCCTATGACGTGATGGCGTCGAAGCACTTGCGTGGCGATTTCAATTACGCCTGGCCGACAGCCGAGATCGCAGTGATGGGCGCCAAGGGCGCGACCGAAATCATTCACCGCGCCGATCTGGGCGACGCGGACAAGATCGCGCAGCATACGCAGGATTACGAGGATCGCTTTGCCAATCCCTTCGTCGCGGCCGAGCGCGGATTTATTGACGAAGTGATCATGCCACACTCTACGCGTCGCCGTGTCTCGCGCGCATTTGCGAGTTTGCGGAACAAGAAGCTGAAGAACCCGTGGAAAAAGCACGACAATATCCCGCTTTGATCGCCGGGGTGGGGCGGCCCACCTCGAAATGGCGACGGTTTGCCCAATTTGATGGCGGAACGATTGCGAAGCCGAAAATCCGACTTTGAGCCCGAAACAGGTTTATGGAACAACCAGCCAGAAACAGATTAGCGCGGAGTGTCAACGCTGCGCCCGCGACCCCGGAGAGAGGAGCCTGCCACTGGCGGGGCTGGGGTCGCGCACTTGTTTTAGCTGGAGCGTTGCTTGCATCCCCTGCGGAAGTACTGGCCCAAAGCCTTCTGCCTGTTCCGTCAGGCCAGCCGGTCGAGCTGAGCGATGTTCTGCTGGACAACAACCCAGGTGAATTGTGGCTTAGGTTTCGCTTCATTGCTCCCAAGATCGGTTCGACAGTTGGGCGGATCGGTTATGATGTGGCGTCGGCCGATATGGCGCATCTTTGTGAAATCCTGGCGGTTCCCTATGTGGCGAAGCATGAACTTGAGCCGGCGCGCGTCGTGATTTCCTTTTCCGACCGCGCAACCGAATTCGGTAATGCCGCGCCCGACGCAACGCAGTTTTTCGAGGCCTACCGGTTGGAGGATTCTCGGTGTATCTGGGAAGGGCTCTGATCATGATCGGTGATTTTCATGACATCAGTGCGTTTCAGAAAAAACCGGCGACCGTGGAGGTGCGCGCAATGAAACCAGCTCTGGTTGGATGTAAGTCCTGTTTCTTTTTCAACATGTTGATGGCCGAGGTTCAGGTATGCTGAAACATCGTGGTTTCCCCGGCCGTCTGTCCGGCACCGATTTCCAGTTCGTCATCCGGCGCGCCAACCCCAAAGGTGTAACGCCTCTGACCCGGCGCGAGCGTTTCCGGGATCGCAAACCAGCGGACCGGCGCGCGGACGCGGCGTTCATGGAAGCGTTGTGGGAACATTTCGGTGACCAGCCGTTTGAGCGTGGCAATCTGGACGCAGGGCGGCTGAGCTGGCTGTTCGGGCGCGAAGTAATTGCGGCAGAAGACCCGTTCGACCCTGCCAGCTACGACGCGTTGCTGGTGATTGATCTGGACGTCGCGCGCCATTCTTTTCCTGAAATCTTCGACAGGGTGCGCTGATCGTGTTTGCCGCCATGTCCCATATCCGCCAAGGGAAAACCCTGCCCGAAGCCGGGCAGGGCCGGTATGGGATGTCAGAAGTTCAACTGCGCCGCCAGTTGGACCCGGTCGCCGTCAAACGTCCGGCCAGTGGGTGCATCGTTCCGTTCGCCAAAGAAGTATTCGGCGCTGAACGTCAGGTTGTCGGTTGCCTGGTAAAAGGCGTTCACATGGATCGTCTCAAGCTCGGTGAAGGACAACGTGCCGGTCGAGGTGGGCAGATCGTAATCTTCGCGACCGTAGGCGATACCGACATTCCATTTCGTACCAATGTCCTGGCGGAACTCGATGGTATAGCCGTCGACGTCATTTGCCCGGCCGTTGACGATGGCATCGCCCAGGCCGATCAGGTAGGGGCCAAGCGCCTCACCGTCGACGTAGTTGACCTGAAACAGCCCCCCCTGCCACGGCCGGACCGAGCCCGAGAGGGTAAAGCCTGTCTGATCGACTTCGACCGTGCCGGATTCGGCCTTGCCATAGAGGGCGGACGCGCGGGCAATATATGTGCCGTCGTCGTACTCGATGGCACCGGTGAAAACCGGATCTCTCGAATTGGACGCGCTGACGTTCTCTTCTATCGAAGCCGAAAATGTGGTGTTGGACCCAAGGGTATTGGAGTAGCGTACCTGTGGGACACGAGCGAAAGGTATGCCGACAGGACCGTTGAATTCAACCGAGGTCGGATAGGTGTCCAGCGGCTGGAAATTGGTCCAGTACTGACCGATCAGCCAGCTGTCTCCGATCGTGATATTGGCATGGCGCAGGCGCAGTTCAGCCGCTCCGCCCGAGGCGAACAGATCCAGTTCCAGCTGACCTCCGATTTCGCCGATACCGGAAGGCGTGCTGGTACGCAGCCCGATTCTGGACTGACGAACAGTCGCGCCGAATGTGCCACTGGTCTCGTTTGCAGGTTCACCGATGTTGTTTACGAAGGCGGTGTCACCCTGGTCGTAGTCGAAGTCGTAGAAGAAATCGGCCTTGATATACCCGTAGACGTCCAGAGTGGTATTGCCGATCCTCAGATCGCCGGTCCCGGCACCGGGTTTGGCGGCCTCCAGCGCCTCGACACGAGCGCGCAGGGCTTCCAGTTCGGCCTGGGTTTGGGCATCCTGGGCGTTGGCCTTCAATCCGCTGAATCCGAGCGCCGAGACGGCGAGCAGAAGGGCCGTTTTTCTCTTTATTATCATTTGGGTATTTCCTTGTATGCGAGTGTGCACAAGCACAATTCCACGACCCAAAATCCGATGGAAATCACGACAACGGGACAAACTCGGCCCGATTTCTCAAGCAATCGTGCGGGAAATCCCAAGCACCTTCACGTGTGGGTGAAAGAGGGTCGTAACGCACGGAAATCGAGAGAAAATTTGGCCTTCGAATTCCATGGCGTTCGTGATTTGCCTTTTGCCCAAATCGCCCTTGGAAACCGGGTCTGTAACAGGAATGTGACACCTTCTGGTGTGCTGAAACATGGATACGGCAAAGGTCTTGTCGGCGCGAAATTGCGCGGCATTACGCAGGATGGGCAAAATCCAGCCGGTATTCGGGGTGGAAACAATACTTTGTTTGCTGCCGGGATTGTGCCGTGCATGGTGGAAGGGCCGTGCGGCTCTACTTTGCCTGCGTCGCACAAGCACCTACTATTCCGTACCCCTTCCTATCGCGGGCAGGCTTGTGTTCCCCACAATATCCTGCCCGCGTTTTTCTTTTCTCAGGCAATAGGCAACAAGCGGCAAAAAACTGCGCAAAAAGTTTGGTTGCCGCCGTTGTTATTGCATAACAATGCGGGCTTCCGGCATCTGGCCGCAAGGAAACCAAGAAATCTGAAGGGGCAGAAACCATGCAAACCTCACGCATCTTCCTTGTGGTCGCGACCTGCGCAAGCCTTGCGGCCTGTGGCGAAACCACCGGCGAACAAGCGGTCATCGGCGGCGGAGCGGGCGCCCTGGGCGCGGTCGTTCTGGACGCAAACCCGGTCGTCGGCGCTGCGGTCGGTGCCGCGGGCAACGTGCTGTATTGCAAGTCGCAGGGTACCTGCGACTAACTCAAAGCTTTTCGGGGCGCGTTCCGCCCCGTCCGCCATCATGCAGAACGCCGTCGCGGGGGGAGTCCCCTGCGGCGGCGTTTTGCATTTCCAGAACACCAAGCCAAAGGACGTCTCATGTTCAACAAGATCCTGATCGCCAACCGGGGCGAGATCGCCTGCCGGGTCATCAAGACCGCTCGCAAGATGGGTATCGGTACGGTCGCCATTTATTCTGACGCCGACAAGAACGCGTTGCACGTTTCGATGGCGGATGAGGCGGTGCATATCGGACCGCCACCGGCGAACCAGTCCTACATCGTGATCGACAAGGTGATGGATGCCATCCGTCAAAGCGGTGCACAGGCGGTCCATCCCGGCTATGGCTTCTTGTCCGAGAACTCGAAATTCGCCGAAGCGCTTGAGGCCGAAGGCGTCGCTTTTGTTGGCCCCCCGGTGGGTGCGATCGAAAGCATGGGTGACAAGATCACCTCGAAGAAGATCGCTCAGGACGCCGGTGTTTCGACGGTTCCCGGTTACATGGGGCTGATCGAAGATGCCGACGAGGCGGTCAAGATCTCGAACGACATCGGCTATCCCGTCATGATCAAAGCCAGCGCCGGTGGTGGCGGCAAGGGGATGCGGATTGCCTGGAATGACGAAGAAGCGCGCGAGGGTTTCCAGTCGTCCAAGAACGAAGCGGCCAATTCCTTCGGCGACGACCGAATTTTCATCGAGAAATTCGTGACCCAGCCGCGGCACATCGAAATTCAGGTTCTTTGCGACAGCCATGGTAACGGCATCTATCTGGGCGAACGCGAATGTTCGATCCAGCGCCGGAACCAGAAAGTGGTGGAAGAGGCACCGTCGCCGTTCCTTGATCCCGAAACACGCAAGGCGATGGGGGAACAGGCGGTCGCGCTGGCAAAGGCCGTGAACTACGCCAGTGCGGGCACTGTGGAATTCATCGTCGATGGGGAAAAGAACTTCTACTTCCTTGAAATGAACACCCGTTTGCAGGTGGAACACCCGGTGACGGAACTGATTACCGGCGTCGATCTGGTGGAACAGATGATCCGGGTGGCCGCAGGTGAGACGCTATCGATTACGCAGGATGACGTGACCCTGACAGGCTGGGCGATCGAAAACCGTCTTTATGCCGAGGATCCGTATCGCAACTTCCTGCCGTCGATTGGCCGTCTGACCCGCTATCGTCCGCCGCAGGAAGTCGCAGCCGGTCCGTTGCTGGTCAATGACAAATGGCAGGGTGAGGCCCCCTCGGGCGAGGCTGCGGTGCGCAATGATACCGGCGTCTATGAGGGCGGCGAGATCAGCATGTATTACGACCCGATGATCGCAAAGCTCTGCACCTGGGCACCAACCCGTGAGCAGGCGATTGAGGCGATGCGCGTGGCGCTGGACAGTTTCGAGGTTGAAGGCATCGGCCACAACCTGCCGTTCCTGTCTGCTGTCATGGATCACCCGAAATTCGTCAGCGGCGACATGACCACAGCGTTTATTGCTGAAGAATATCCAGACGGCTTCGATGGGGTTCAACTGCCCGAGGTCGAGTTGCGGCGGATCGCGGCCTCGTGTTCTGCCATGCACCGGGTTGCCGAAATTCGCCGTACCCGCGTATCGGGCCGGATGGACAACCACGAACGCAAGGTTGGCACCGAATGGACGGTGACGTTGCAGGGGCAGGAGTTTGACACAACGATTGCCGCCGACCCCGGAGGTTCAACGGTGAGCTTCGCGGATGGCACCGTGCACCGTGTGTCCTCAGACTGGACGCCAGGTGATCAACTGGCAGTACTGGATGTGGATGGCAATCCATTGGTGCTGAAGGTGGGCAAGGTTTCGGGCGGGTTCCGCATCCGAAACCGGGGCGCGGATATCAAGGTGCACGTGCGCACGCCGCGTCAGGCCAAACTGGCCAGGCTGATGCCGGAAAAACTGCCGCCGGATACTTCGAAAATGCTGCTGTGCCCGATGCCCGGCCTGATCGTGAAGATCGACGTTGAAGTGGGGCAGGAAGTTCAGGAAGGTCAGGCGCTGTGCACCGTCGAGGCGATGAAGATGGAAAACATCCTTCGCGCCGAGAAAAAAGGCGTGGTCTCGAAGATCAACGCAGGTCCCGGAGACAGTCTCGCCGTGGACGACGTGATCATGGAATTCGAGTGACCATGGCTGCGCTTTTGTCATATCTCCAAGGGCCACCGGCGATCATCGCCGGGGCCAATGGGCTTGGCGAAAGTTCTCAGCCGCCCTCGCGCCGCTCGCGAATCTCGCGTTCGCGCAAGGGGGTCTTGTCGATGGACCGGCCAATCTCGCGCACGCTCCACGGGCTGGGCTTGCGCAGTTTCACCACCCCGTCCTTGTCGACAAACACCATCTGGAATCCACGCGGGCGCAGTTGTGACCGAATGGGCGACCGCGCCTTGGGATCGGTATCCGTCAGCACGATAACGTCGCGGTCGCGCATGGCGTCTTCACCTTCCAGCAGCATGTCGATCTGTTGCTGGAACCGTGGATCGGCAGGTGTATCGGCAAAGACAACGATGGGTCGGCTGACCCATAGGAATTCGTCCAGTTCGCTGTCGCCAGCGGGTCGGACAAAACTGTCATCTGCTGGTGCTGTGCCATCGGCGGCCAGCGCGGCCAGCGGGAATAGTGCCGAGAAAACAAGGGCAAGCGTGCGTGTCATATGGCCTCCTGTTCCACTGAATATAGCCACTGTGCAGGCGATTGCGACCAGCGATTTGCACTCAACGCTCAATTTTCCGCGCCCGGGCCGGATTGAAGGGCGGGATTGAACATACGCGTGCTGTCGCAAACCGGCCGCGCCCCGAATTGATAAGAGGAAATCGAAATGACCGACACGAAGGACTGGAAAGCGCTTGCCGAGAAAGAGCTGCGCGGTCGTCCGTTGGATGATCTGACCAAAGAAACGCTGGAAGGCATCGACGTCAAACCGCTGTATACGCCTGAGGACACGGCGGAACTGCCGCATATGGGGTCTTTGCCGGGTTTCGGGCCGTTTACGCGCGGTGTAAAGGCGACGATGTACGCAGGCCGTCCGTGGACCATCCGCCAATATGCGGGCTTTTCCACCGCCGAGGAGTCGAACGCTTTCTATCGCCGCAACCTGGCGGCCGGTCAGCAGGGCGTGTCGGTGGCCTTCGATCTGGCGACGCACCGGGGCTATGACAGTGACCACCCGCGCGTTGTCGGAGACGTCGGTAAGGCTGGTGTGGCCATTGATAGCGTTGAGGACATGAAGATTCTGTTCGACGGCATTCCGCTGGACAAGGTCTCGGTCTCGATGACGATGAACGGCGCGGTGATTCCGATTCTGGCAAGCTTCATCGTTGCGGGCGAAGAACAGGGCCACGACAAGTCCGTCCTGTCCGGCACCATTCAGAACGACATTCTGAAAGAGTTCATGGTGCGCAACACCTATATCTATCCGCCTGAACCATCGATGAAGATCATCTCGGATATTATCGATTTTACGTCGAACGAGATGCCCAAGTTCAACTCGATCTCAATTTCGGGCTATCACATGCAAGAGGCCGGAGCGAACCTGGTGCAGGAACTGGCCTATACGCTGGCTGACGGGCGCGAATATGTTCGTGCCGCGACGCAAGCCGGGATGGACGTGGACAAGTTCGCAGGTCGCCTGTCGTTCTTCTTTGCGATCGGCATGAATTTCTTTATGGAGGCTGCCAAACTGCGTGCCGCGCGGACCCTGTGGCATCGCGTGATGACCGAGTTCGGGGCAAAGTCCGAACGATCCAAGATGTTGCGTACCCATTGCCAGACTTCCGGCGTGTCGCTGCAGGAACAGGACCCCTATAACAATGTGATCCGTACCGCCTATGAGGCGATGAGCGCGGTTTTGGGCGGCACCCAGTCGCTGCACACAAATGCTTTGGACGAAGCGATTGCGTTGCCGACCGATTTCTCGGCCCGCATCGCGCGGAACACGCAATTGATCCTGCAGGAGGAAACCGGCGTGACGGATGTGGTCGATCCGCTGGCGGGTTCCTACTACGTCGAAAGCCTGACCAACGAGCTGATCGACAAAGCCTGGACCCTGATGGAAGAGGTCGAGGAGATGGGCGGCATGACCAAGGCCGTGGCCAGCGGCATGCCCAAGCTTCGGATTGAAGAAAGTGCTGCGCGTCGTCAGGCCATGATCGATCGGGGTGACGAGGTGATCGTCGGCGTCAACAAATACCGCAAGGAACAGGAAGACCCGATCGACATTCTCGACGTCGACAACGTCGCCGTGCGCGAGGCACAGGTTGCACGTCTGGAGCGCATCCGTGCTACCCGCGATGAGGCCGCCTGCCAACAGGCGCTGGACGCGTTGACGAAGACTGCCCAAGAGGGCGGAAACCTGCTGGCCGCCGCCGTCGAGGCCGCCCGCGCCCGCGCATCCGTAGGAGAGATCAGCATGGCAATGGAGAAGGAATTCGGCCGCCACCGCGCCGAAGTGAAAACGCTGGCCGGTGTCTATGGAGCGGCCTATGAGGGTGACGAAGGTTTTGCCGCGATCCAGAAATCCATCGAAGATTTCGCCGAGGCTGAAGGCCGCCGCCCCCGCTTGCTGGTCGTCAAGATGGGGCAGGATGGTCATGACCGGGGTGCCAAGGTGATCGCGACCGCCTTTGCGGATATCGGGTTTGACGTCGACGTTGGCCCTCTGTTCCAGACACCGGCCGAGGCAGCCCAGGATGCCGTCGACAATGACGTCCACGTGGTCGGCATCTCGTCTCAGGCGGCAGGCCACAAGACACTGGCCCCGCAACTGGTCGAGGAACTCAAGAAAGCCGGTGCCGAGGATATCATCGTGATCTGCGGCGGGGTGATCCCACAGCAGGATTATCAGTTCCTCTACGACCACGGCGTCAAAGCGATTTTTGGTCCGGGCACCAATATCCCCGAAGCGGCACAGGATATTCTGCGCCTGATCGGCGAAGCCAAGGGGTAAGGCCCAGACAAGATTTTTCAACGAAGAATCTTGTGGCGCAGATGTCCGAGGACAGCTTTACTGGGAAAGGCAGCGCGTTTTCTGCGCTGCTTTTTTTGATGGGGTGGAAATGGAACTGGATCATCTGGCCGTCGCAGGGGAAACGCTGGAGGCTGCTGCCGCGCATGTCGAGGACGCCTTGGGGGTCAGGCTTGAGACAGGCGGCAAGCATGAGAAATTCGGTACTTATAACAAGCTGCTCGGACTTGAAGATGGCTTGTATCTGGAAGCGATTGCAGTTGACCCGAATGCGGCGCAACCTGAGCGCACCCGGTGGTTCGATCTGGACCGGTTTCAGGGTGCACCGCGCCTGTCCAACTGGATCTGCCGTGTGAAGGATATCGAGGCGGCCACCGTGCCGGGTGGCCCGTTAGACCCGACAGATCTGGAGCGCGGGGCGCTGCGCTGGCGCATGATCGTGCCATCGTCCGGGCGCCTGCCTTATGACAACCTCTATCCCGCACTCATACAGTGGCAGGGCGATCTGCACCCCGCCGGAATGTTGCAGGCCAGTGGTTGCCGGTTGCTGAGATTGCTGGTGTCCCATCCCGAAGCAACGAAGCTTGCCCAAAGCACCGGGCCGGTTGAGGGTGTCGAATTTCACCAGGGCTCGCCGGGCCTGCGCGCTGAATTCGAGACACCAAACGGACGTCGCGTTCTGGAATGAGGGTTCGGCAGGCACAGATTGCGGATGCACCGGCGATTGCAAATATTGCCAACGCGATCATCAGGGATACCCTGGTTACATTCACATCCGAGGAGCGGTCTGCCGCGGGAATTGCAGCCGACATAGAAGCCCGCGGTGCGGGGTTTTTGGTGGCTGAACTGGATAGCGAGGTTGTCGGTTTCGCTTCGTATACTCGGTTCCGATCCGGGCCGGGGTATGCCGAATGCCGCGAGCACTCGATTCAACTTGCTCCATCAGCACGTGGCAAGGGGATCGGCCGCGCGTTGATGAGCCGGTTGGAAGAGGTGGCCCGGGCCGAGAGCGTCCACGTGCTTGTGGCGGGAATTTCCTCGGAAAATCCGGGGGCCATCGCCTTTCACGCTCGCATCGGTTTCACCGAAGTCGGACGAATGCCCCAAGTGGGCTGCAAATGGGGCCGCAGGTTGGATCTGGTACTGATGCAGAAAATTATTGGTCAGGACTGATCTGTCGCACCTGACACGCGCGATTTGTGGCGCTAGGGTGCGGCCATGTCGATCTGGACCCGTATATCCGATGCGCTGAGCGCACTGGCACAAGGTGAAAGCCTGACTGCCGTTTTTGAGAAACTGCGCTCACCGCCCGAAAGGTCGGTGGCCTTTACAATCGCTGTAATCGCGCTGGGGGCCAAGATGGCCAAGGCAGACGGGCAGGTGACGCGGGACGAGGTTACGGCCTTTCGCGATGTGTTCCAGATTGCCCGCGAAGACGAAGAAGGCGCGGCGCGGGTGTTCAACATGGCCCGTACCGACGTGGCTGGCTATCAGGACTATGCCCGCAAGATCGCCCGGATGTTCGACGAAGACAGCACGACGTTGTGCGACCTGATGGAAGGCCTGTTTCACATCGCCATGGCCGACGGGTTTTATCACCCGAACGAAAACGAGTTTCTGGAAGAAGTCAGCCGGATATTCGGGCAAACCGACGCTCAGTTTCTGGCGCTGCGCGCCCGGTTCGTGCCGGATGCCCCAAACGATCCGTATACCGTTCTGGGCGTGACAAGGGACATGCCGTTGACCGAAATTCGCAACATCTGGCGCAAGCTAGTGCGCGAAACCCATCCTGACGCCATGATGGCGCGCGGCGTGCCCGAGGAGGCAATCCGGCTGGCCGAGAAAAAGATGATCGACATCAACCGCGCCTGGGACGAAATAAACGGTGCAAAGGTCTGAACGGATGCGTTTGGCGACCTACAATATCGAATGGTTCGCCAACTTGTTTGATCGCCAGGATCGTCTGATCGTCGATGACGGCTGGTCCGGCCGCTATGATGTCACCCGGGCCCAGCAGGTCGAGGCGATCGCCAAGGTTCTGACGGCCATCGACGCAGATGCCATTCTGATCGTTGAGGCCCCAAACACCGGCAAAACCCAGAACACCGTCCGCGCGTTGCAGGGTTTTGCGGAAGCCTTCGATTTGCGCACCACTCATGCGGTCATGGGCTTTGCCAATGAAACCCATCAGGAACTGGCACTTTTGTTTGATCCTCAGTTGATGATGGTGCGCCATGATCCAAAGACGCGGTCTGCGCAGCCATTCGACCATCAGACAGCACCCCGGTTTGACACCGAATTTCGGATTGATCTGGATATCGACGCAACCGAGGATGTTGTGCTTTTTTCAAAGCCACCGATGGAATTGGCGGTGGAAACAAAGTCGGGTGCGAAATTTCGCCTGATTGGGGCACATCTGAAATCCAAAGCGCCGCACGGCGCGGAAAGCCGGGACGAGGCGATCCGGATTTCAATTTCCAACCGGCGCAAACAACTGGCTCAGGCGATCTGGCTGGCCCGGCGCGTCGAACAGCACATTGCCGAGGACGAACCGGTGATTTTGCTGGGTGATCTGAATGACGGCCCGGGCCTGGACGAGTTCGAGAACCTGTTCGGGCGCTCATCCGTCGAGATTTTGTTGCAGTCCGGTTTGTTTGATCCCAATGCCGCAACCGCCTACGGCTCTGTCGGCGGGGAAACACCTTCGACGGCCCGGTTTGTGCGCCGGGACAAGGGAGATTTTCTTGAGGCATTGCTGGATTACATCATGATCAGCGATCCGCTGCGCCAGCGAAATCCGGTCTGGCGAATCTGGCATCCGTTGCGGGACGACGCGATCCGTTCGAACGCGGAATTGCGGGACGCACTGCTGACGGCCTCGGACCATTTTCCCGTAACTCTGGATATTGACCTGTGATCTTTCAACGCCTTCCCGCAGTGCTTATGTTTGGCCCCATGAAACGAGTGCTTTTGATAAGTCTGATCGTGACGTCCACTGCGTTCCCAGCCAGCGCGCAGGAAGATACCGGCAAGTCCCTGATGGAGCGCGGCGCCGAGCTTTTCTTCGAAGGCCTGCGCAAGGAAATGGAGCCCACGCTCGATGATTTGCGCGACCTGGCTGAACAGTTTGGTCCTGCCATGCTGTCCTTTTTTGAGGAAATGGGACCGGCACTGGCAGAAATGACCAAGGAGATACAGGACTGGAGCGTTTATGAGGCACCGGAGATCCTGCCCAATGGCGATATCATCATCCGCCGGAAACCGCAGGACGACACCCCGCAAACTCCTGAGGAAAAACCAGAGCCGGACGAAGGTGTAACGGATATCTGAGCGTTTACAGGGGATTACCCCTTGATGATAACCTTGGTCTCGGACTTCAATGCCTGAGCCAGAGAGCCGAAGCGTGCTTCGGCGGTTTCGTTGAACAGCGGTTCGGCGGCTTTCGGCAAAATCAGATCCAACTGGCGTTTCTTTGGGAAATAACGAAGTTTGCCCATCGTGGCGTCATTCTTCATCCACAGCATTGCGCCAAAGCGCATTGCCTTGCCCAGAATCTCGGCCTGCTTCTGACTCTTTTCATCCAGCAGTTCATATTGCGGCGCGAACCGGTTACCTTCGCGTTTGTTGCGGTAGCGGTGCTGCAAGGCCAGACCAATGAACACCCTTTCCGAATGCTTCAGCCCACCCAGATTGGCGCGGGTCACGTAGTCGAAACAGACCTCTGCCCGATAATCGGGATGAGCGCGCCAACTGACATCGTGCAGAAGGCAAGCGGCCTTGACCAGCCGGACGCGGGTTGACGGGGCCGATTTGAACAGCGGCATGACGAAATCGAACAGGTGTTTTCCAAAACCGGGCAGACGGGCGTCCTTGGCTTCCGAAAAGCGGCTGGCCTCGATCAGCGGGTCGCAATCGCGCAGGCTTTGCGGCATCTGTTCGTACAGAAGCCCTTCGCGGATTCCATAGCTTGAAATGGCGATGTCCTTGGGTTTGAAAGTGCGGATCAGTCGGGACAGCACATCCATCGCATAAGGGATAAGCGCCATGCGCGAGCTGGACACACCAGCCCGGCTGCGCAGTTTCTCGGGGTCGCCCTTTTCGATGAACCGTATGGTTTCGTGCACCTGCTTGTGGGTCATCCTGTATTCATGCAGAACGTTCAGCGGATAACCCCGCCGCAGCATGTCCAGCCGTGCAAAGGCGCGCCAGCTGCCGCCCACCAGGAACAGGCGATCCCGCTGGGGGCCCAACTGATCGCGCAGTTCTTCCATGGTGGATTTGATGTGCGCCTTGCGGGCACGACGCCCGCCTTTGATGTCCCGCAATTTCAACGGACCCAGCGCGGATGTCACGCGGCGACCGGTCTGGCCTTCGCCGATCTCGGCCAGTTCCATGGATGAACCGCCAATATCGCAGATCAGACCGTATGCACCCGGCCATCCCAGAAGCACGCCTTGAGCGGAGAAACGGGCCTCTTCCAGACCATCAATGATCGAAACGTGTAGGCCGGTTTCGGCTTTGACCTCGTCGCAAAACTCCTGCCCGTCCTTGGCTTCGCGTACTGCGGCGGTTGCGACAACGTGCAGACCGGGCAGATCAAGGTTGTCGGCCAGATGCTGGAACCGGCGCAGGGCATCCAAGGCGCGAACACGCCCTCTGGGGTTCAGGTGCCCGGTCTCCGACAGACCCGCGCCCAGTTCGCACATCACCTTTTCGTTGTAGAAATACGCGGGTGAGCGGGCCGCCCCGTCAAATATGACCATACGGACCGAGTTCGACCCGACATCGACAACACCGACCCGGGACAAGTCCCTGACGCGGGGATCAGAAAATAGCGGTCTTCCGAAAGGTCCCCAGTCGGGGATGGTGGTATCGATAGTCTGATCCATGTCTTTCCCAGATATTCCTGTCTCAGGATGCGAAATCACCGGATTCGGGTCAATCTCTTCAATGGCCGTCGCCGACATGGTGTTTCAGAACCCGGATCGCCAGCGCCCGAGTGATGTCGCGCCTTTCCGACAGTGCGAGCTTGTCCAGTTGGGCCACGACCTCTGCCGCCGTTTCGAAACGCCGGTCCATGTGCTTGACCAGATAGGAAATCACCTCGGGTCCGGGGTTGAGCTGCCGGTCCACGAACAGCTTGGCCAGCACGGCCCCCAGAAGGGCGTCATCGGGCGGGTCCAGGGCGACCTGATGGGCGCCTTCGATACGGCTTTGCAAATCGGCCAGAGGCAGCTGCCAAAGCTTCGGCGCCAGCCGTCCGGTCATCAACAGCGCGTGGCCTTCGGCCAGAACAAGATTGTGCAGATGAAACAGCGTTTTCTGTTTTTCAGCGTCGGCTGCGATCATGGGTACATCTTCGACCGCGACCGAAGTCTGGGCCAACTCGGGCACCTCGCCGTGCTTCAGATCGGTGGCCGAAATGATCCGTCCGCCGGTTTCCGCCGCCCATACATGCGACAGATGTGTTTTCCCCGAACCTGCCGGTCCGCTGAGCACCAGTTTGTTGCCTGGCCAGGACGAGGCGGAAATCATTGCCACCGCCAGAGCGTTGGCGGGGGAAACAAAAAAATCCTCGCGTCCCAGCGCGGTTTTCGCCGGAAGGTCAAAGCTGAGCTGGCGTGCCATTCACTTGTCTTCCTGATCCAGCCCTTCCAGCCCGGTATACAGGCGGCTTTCCAGATATTTCGAAGTGGCAAACCGGGCCAGTACGCCGAGTGCTGCGGCGACCGGAACAGCCACCAACATGCCCACAAAACCGAACAGTGCCCCAAACACGGACAGCGCCAGCAGCAGCCAGACCGGATGCAGGCCGACCGAATTGCCGACAAGTTTGGGTGTCAGGAAATTGCCTTCGGTCACTTGCCCAAGTGCGAATACACCAGCGACCAGCCCGATATGGGCCCAGTCACCCCAGAACTGAAACAGCGCCAGCCCGATCGCCAGCGTGCCGCCGATCAGCGCCCCCAGATACGGGATGAAGGTGACGAGCCCGGCAATGAACCCGACAATCAGCCCGAACTGCAGGCCGACAAGCATCAGTGCGATGGCATAGTACGTGCCCAGGATCAGACAGACCGTTCCCATGCCCCGCACGAACGAGGCCAGGACATCATCGATTTCCCCGGCCAGCTTCTTGATTGTCGGCGCATGGTCACGCGGCAAAAGCTCGGCTATTCGAGCAATCATGCGGTCCCAGTCCAGCAGCAGGTAAACGGTAACCACCGGCACGATGACCAGCAAAACGACCACGTTTATTGCCGACCCCAACGAGGCGACGACCGTTTGCAGGACATCGCCGGTCTTCGACTTCAGGGTCTCGCCAAGAGAAACCAGAAACTGATGCGAGTTGGACTGACGGTCCAGCAGGGACGGGAATTGTCTTTCGATAAACCCGCGCAGTTCCTTGAACAGGCTGGGCATGATCTCGACCAGATCGATCAGCTGAGTGATCAATGCGGGAACAACCATCAGGATCGCCAGGACGAAACCCAGCACACCAACGACGGTTATGATGCCCGTCGCCGCCATGCGCGAGAGACCCAAATTTTCAAGCCGATCCGCGACCGGATCCAGAAAATATGCAATCGCACCACCGATGACGAAGGGCAGAAGCACGTCCCCAAGAGCCCACAAAAGAAGGGCAATCACTACTGCGGCGATGCCCCAATATCTGAGCTGATCCTTAACGGGCAAGGCCATATCGGTCCCCTGAGTTTGGCTCTTGCACGTGTTCTTGGCCCATGCGCGCCCGCGATGCAAGTGGTTCATGCCCGCTGAGATTTTGTGGTGTCAGCTGTGCAATGTTCCCAGTTCGGGGGTTTCCTCATCCGCCATTTCATCTGACCAGTTTGTGCGCCAGATCTCTGCCGACCAGTGCCCGCAATGGACTGCGGGCCGGTCAAAGCCGGGTAGGGGTGGCAATTGGGGTTGGATGACAACATCATGACGCGGCACGGCGAAATACGGAAAGGAATACCGTTCCCGACCCGAGCGGTTGACGACCCGGTGCGGAGTTGATTTCAACCGTCCCCCTGACCAAAGCTCCAGCATGTCGCCGATATTGACGACAAAGCCACCGGGCGGGCAATCCGGAGTAATCCAGTCTCCGGCCCGCGTCTGAACCTCAAGCCCGCCGACGGGATCGGGCGCGATGATGGTCAGTGCGTCGGTGTCTTTGTGCGGATGAATGCCATAGCCCGCTTCCTCGGCGGCCTGAGGTGGGTAATGCAGCAAAGTCATATTGGTCATCGGGTCGCGGAACGCGTCGCGCAGACTGTCCGGCTCAAGCTTCAACCCGACTTCCAGCGCCCCAAGCAAATGGTCTGTGACGCGATCCAGTTCAGCCCAGTAATTCAGGATGATGTCCTGTGCGCCCGGGACTTCGCGCGGCCAGAGATTTGGCCCGTAAAGGGCACAGTCCTGACGGATACGCGCATCCGATGGGGTTTCGAAATGCAACTTGTAGCCTTCGTATTTGTCGGCGGTCCCCGATCCGTCGTTCGGGGTGAAAAATCCCATGGGAATATAGCCGCGATAATTGTCACGGGTGATGGCCTGATCCCATTTGCTGCTGTCATCGACGCCGAAGATCTCACGAACGCAGTCCCGAACCTGCTCGACCATATCCGGGGGAACGCCGGTGCCTGTAATCGATAGGAAGCCGATGCTGGTGCAAGCGTTCAGGATTTGCTGAGCGGTGGTGTCAAAGCCCGGATGAGCCTTGTCGTTCAGGGGGGCAATGTCGATTGTAGGTATATGGTCCATCAGTTGATCCTCACCCCTTGGCGTTCAAGTTCGGCGTGAACCGGGCTCAGGTTCAATTCGTGCACGTCCTGATTGCTTTTGAGGGACAACGCCGCTGCAATTCCGGCGCCCTGACCCATGACAGCACAACAGGCCATGTTTCGGGTCGCGGCATGGGCGACGCGGTCTGCGCCGTGGGAACGCCCCGCCACAAGCAGGCCCTGCACGCCTTTTGGCAGCATTGATCGGTAAGGGACCTGCATGTATCGGCCTGTGGTCGGCAAGATCAGGATGCCATAGCCGTCGATGAACTCGGGGTAGATGCCGATCGTGTCTTCGAACCGACCCTGATGGCGGGCGTCATCCTCGGTCATGTTATAGATCGCGTCGATCTTACGGGTGTCGCGGATGCCGATCGTCATTCCAAAGTTCCGCAGACGGGCGTTTTCACAACCGGGCATGAACCGGCGCAGCGCCTCGATGGCCAGCATCGACTGACGTCGGCCTTCGATCTCGCCGCGCGTCAGGCTGTCGGGGTCGGTGCCGTCTATCTCGGCCAGATGGATGAGGTTCATGTAGGTCAGCTCACCCGTGTCATGCATTGCACCCCATGTACCGGCGATGGTGTTCAGATGCGGCGGGATCAGCCCCTCATCAATGGCTTGTTGGAACGGTTTGTGCACGAAGGGTGAGAACATGTCGTCTTCTTTGCCGCTCGTCTCGATATTCCATTCACCGCCGCCGCCCCAGTCCTTGTACGTTTGCGGATCAGCTTTGACACCTTCCATAAACGCGCGTTTGTCGACGCCGGCCAGATGGAACATGACCGAGGCCGCCATCATGTCTTCGCGTGGGGTCTTGTGGGTCGGTGCGCCTGCACGGTGAGCCACATCAGCGTCCCCGGTGGCATCAATCACCACCTTGGCCAGTATCGCCTCGCGCCCTGCCTTGGATTCGGTGATGATCCCGGTGATCCGGTTGCCTTCCATGATCGGAGCGACAAACTGACGGTGCAGCATCGGATGCACGCCAGCTTCTTCGACCAGCTTGTCTGCCACCAGTTTAAAGCCCTCGCTGTCGAGCTCATAGCTCAGCGACTGGCTTTCCGGCACCGCAGCGCCCATCTCCTTGGCACGGGTTTCGAACTCCATGCCGATGCCGCCGGCTTCAACCGTCTGTTCGTGGCGATACCAGGCGAAACCTTCGACCCCGACAGCGGTGATGTTCCCCCCCATGCAACCGAAGCGGTCGACCAAGGACACTTCCGCCCCCGCCCGTGCCGCAGCCAGTGCGGCGGCAAGGCCGGCGGGGCCGGAACCTACAACAAGAACGTCGGTCTGATGAACTACGGGGATCTGGCGGGCGGGTTCCTGAATGGTTTGCACGGGGACCTCCTGAGAAAATGTTCCCGCTACCATCTTGAATGCTGACTGGCGGGTCAATCAAAAAACCGACTGCTCCGAGGTCGCAAAATCGCCAATGGCCGATTGCCCCCGGCGGGGCTTTGCAATAAGCAGCTTTGAAGTCGAATTCTCACCTTTGAAGGTCATACAATGCGCCTCAGCCGTTACTTTCTGCCCGTTCTCAAGGAAACCCCCTCGGAGGCCCAGATCGTCAGCCACCGGCTGATGCTGCGTGCCGGGATGATCAAACAGGCCGCGGCCGGGATTTATTCGTGGCTGCCGTTGGGTTTCAAAGTTCTGCGCAAGTTGGAAAACATCGTGCACGAGGAACAGGCGCGGGCGGGTCATATCGCCATCCAGATGCCTATTTTGCAATCCGCGGACCTGTGGCGCGAATCCGGACGTTACGACGATTACGGTCAGGAAATGCTGCGAATGCAGGACCGTCACGGGCGCGACATGTTGTATACGCCGACGGCCGAGGAACTGGTGACCGACATCTTCCGTGGCCATGTCAGCAGCTACAAGGATCTGCCGCTGACCCTCTATCAGATTCAGTGGAAATTCCGCGATGAAATCCGCCCCCGTTTCGGCGTGATGCGTGGTCGTGAATTCTATATGAAGGACGGCTACAATTTCGACCTGAACAAGGAAGACGCGCTGCACGCGTATAACCGCCATCTGGTCAGCTACCTGCGCACTTACGAGCGTATGGGGCTGCAAGCCATCCCGATGCGCGCCGATTCCGGTCCCATCGGTGGTGACGACACGCATGAGTTCCTGGTTCTGGCTGATACCGGCGAGTCCGAAGTTTTCTATGACAGCGCCGTTACCGATCTGACCTTTGGCGACCGCGAGATCAATTATGACAACCGCGAGCAGTGTCAGGCGATCCTCGAGGAGTTCACCTCGAAATACGCGCGCACCGACGAAACCCATGACGAGGCGCTGTTCAACCAGATCCCGGAAGAGCGCCGCCGCGTGGCGCGCGGAATCGAGGTCGGCCAGATATTCTATTTCGGCACCAAGTATTCCGAACCGCTGGGTGCAACCGTGCAAGGCCCCGACGGTAAGCCGGTTCCGGTTCACATGGGCAGCCACGGCATCGGTGTCAGCCGCCTGATCGGCGCGATCATCGAGGCCAGCCATGACGACAAGGGCATCATCTGGCCCGAGGGCGTGACCCCGTTCCATTGCGGTATTGTCAACCTGAAACAGGGTGATGAAGAAGCGGATGCGGCTTGCGACAAGATCTACAAGGCGCTGACCGCGCTGGGGCTTGAGCCGCTTTATGATGACCGCAACGAGCGGGCAGGGGGCAAATTCGCAACCATGGACCTGATCGGCCTGCCGTGGCGCATCACTGTCGGTCCGCGCGGCCTGAAGAACGGCGTGGTCGAACTGACCAGCCGTCGCACCGGCGAAAGTGAGGAACTGAGCCCCGAGGCCGCGGTCACCAAGATCGCCGGAATTTATGAGCAGATCGCCTGAGCAGACCGACACGCCGCTGATCTCGGTGATCACGGCGACTTACAACCTGCTGTCCCAAGGGCGGCAGGACAGTTTTCTGGGCGTCATCGAATGCATGGCGCGGCAGAACTGCGTTCGGGCCGAGCATGTCATTCAGGATGGCGCTTCGTCGGATGGAACAACTGCGTTTCTGAATGAGGCGACGGCAGACGCCCTGCGTACACGCGTGATCAGCGCACCGGATGCCGGTCTGTACGATGCGATGAACAAGGGGGCACAGGCCGCGCGCGGAACGTATCTGCTGTTCCTGAACTCGGACGATGCTCTGGCGTCAGATGATGTGCTTAACACGGCGGCGGATCGGCTTGAGGCAACCGCGCCCGATTTCCTGTTCGGGTCGACACTGCGCAAACACGCGGACGGATCGGAAAGCAGGGAGAAACGGATGTCACTTACGGCGGTCCTGCAGCGGATGCCGTTCTGCCATAACTCGGTTTTCATAAAACGGGATGTCTTTCTTGCACTGGGCGGACATGACACGCAATTTCGCGTTGCCGCCGACTACGACCTGATGCTGCGCCTGGTCGGTGGCGGCTATCAGGGTGAGCGGATGGATGATCCGGTCTCGTTGTTCTGGGAAAGAGGTGTGACCAGCGACGATGAGGCAACAGGGCAGGACTATGCCCGTGTCTGGATGCAATACTACGCGGATTTCAATACGGCCCATGGGCTGACGCAGCAGGATTTCTTTGGATACTATCGGCGCGGACACATGCCGGCCAACCTGATGCTTGAAGTTCTGCGTCGACCCGATACGCCCGAGGCGATCAAACGGGCCGCGCGCCATTGCCTGTTTAAGACCCTGCGCCGTTCGGTGCAGTTTTGGCGAAAGTTCTAGTTTCTTAATTCAAGTGCCGTTCCGGGATGGGCGTGCCGCAAGAACTTCTCCATCTGCCTGCCCGCCATGGGCGACGACAATCGGACGCCCAAGCTTACGCACCAGATCCTTGAATTCGAACCCAAGAAAACGCAGTCCGCAAACCCTCTCGCCGGATGTTCTGTCGGTGATGCACAGGCGGCCCTTTCGGAATGCCAGGCTGTATCCTTTGTCTTTCAGGATGTCCGCCAGGCTACCCCAGCTTGCCGCGCTGGCGAATAACGGGCGGATTGCTGCGCGCAGCAGAGCCGCTGTTTCGCAATCGAGTTCTGTTGATGCCGTTCGGGCCACAATAGAACCCGACACCTCAGTCTTCCGCTTAATTAACATGAGCGACCCCCGCTCTGAAATGTGTTCCCCCATTACAGGGTGTCAAAATTTCTCAGAATAATCAAAATTTGAAATAAAATTACTCTGAAAATGTTGCATTTTGAGTTCAATAATTCACGCAATACCCGCATTGATATCATAGGTGAAACAATTCAGCGCTGTCTGTGAAGGATGTCACAACTATTGGTATAGCCCGCTTGTTGACCCGTCGCCTTAAGCCCGAGCCCTTCCAGACGGCCCGACCGCGTTTGATTCGTTCCGGCATTGCAATTGCCGGGCTGGACACAAGATATCAGAGTGGTAAATCGGTCTGGTTCAGACGGGGGATACGGACGTGCTGAGTTTTGCAACGGTTGTGTATTCCAAGGACTATCCCTTGCTGGAATTGCAGGCGTTGTCATTTGCCCGGTTCGTTGACCCCCGAAGCGTCGCATCGATCCATGTCATCATGAACGACATTGACGAGGCGTCGCTCAGACAGAAGATCGATCCAATCCTGCCGTCTTATGGTCCGTTGCTGCCCAAGGTTAAGGTGCTAAGCGGCGACGACGTATTGCTGGGCACCGGGCATTGTTCAGAACGGCCCTGGCGTGACCGGGTCCTGATCGAGAACCGTTTCCGGATTCCGTTCGCCCGAAAAGGCGGGTGGCGGGGCAACAACGGGTATCGCGCTCAGCAGGTGCTGAAACTGGGTGCCGCACGCGTGGCAGATGCCGAGAATATCGTTATCCTGGATACCAAGAACGTGTTTTTGCGCGCTTTCGAGCAATCTGAGTTCTTTTCACAGGATGGCGCTGCCCAAATCCCGTTCATTCCGGTTCAAAGCGATTTTCACCGCAATTGGTTGTCTGAGAGTTTGGAGGCACTTGGGGTTAACAAGCCCGATACCGCCGATCTTGAAACAACGAACTTTGCGACACCGTTCCCGGTCCGACGATCGCTTGTTTTGGCGCTGCTGGACGAAATCAATGCGCGTTACGGTTCGGTGCAGGCTCTCTTTGCGTCGCGGCGGCGGCCTTCCGAGTTCATGCTACTTAACGCGTTTTGTATGGGCTCACCTGAAGGTTACGGACCTTGGTTTCAGCCGATTGAAAACAACAGCGTCGGTATGTGGCCCACCTATTCGCAGGACGTTCTGAGCGCGCAGGTGTCACGACTGGACGATCCGCAGTCACTCAGCCTTGGATTGCACAATCGGGCGGTTTCGAAACTGCCCGAAGATCTGCGCGAACGGGTATTCAAGGCATTGGAAAGCCGCGGCATCAGCGACCCGGCCAGAACAAAGGCTGTATTGGATCAAACTTCGGCCCTTTCCGGCTAGCACAGACACTGGCGGTGACAAGTCGCTTGACCATCCGGGCAAATGCCGAAAGGGTCGCCGCAAACAGAAAAACCGGAGCAGGCATGGCCACCACACCCCCGCCCTTTGCCCCTTTTGAATGGAAAATCGCCTGGCGTTATCTGCGCGCCCGTCGCGCCGAAGGCGGCGTCAGCGTGATGACCTGGATTTCCCTGATCGGGATCACTCTGGCCGTGTTTGCCCTGATCGCGACCCTGGCGGTGCGGTCCGGGTTCCGGTCCGAGTTTGTCGGCACCATTTTGGGAGCCAACGCGCATGTCACCGTCTATTCGGCTGGCCAGGTCGGCCAACAGGGCAGTGTTGACAGGACGATTGCGGATTTTGACGGCATGGCTATGCGGATCGCGCAGGTTGACGGTGTTGTGCGCGCCGCGCCGTTGGTCAAGGGACAAGTGCTGATCACCAACCGCGACCGCAGCAGCGGCGTCGAGGTCTTTGGCATTCGCCCCGACGATCTGCGTGATTTGCCGGGTATTGCTGAAAGTGAACAAGCCATTGGTGATCTGTCCGGGTTTCAGGACGGCGAAGAAGTAGTTGCCCTGGGTTCGGGTGTCGCGCGCAGCATTGGCGCGACCGTCGGCGATACGATCAAGCTGACCTCGCCCAACGGGGTCAAAACCGCCTTTGGCACGTCGCCGCGGGTGAATGCTTACCGCGTGGTCTATGTCTTTTCGGCCGGCCGCTACGATATTGACCGGACCAGGGTCTACATGCCGTTTGACAGGGCGCAGAGCTTTTTCAACCGCGAAGGTGTCGCGGACGAGATCGAGGTGATGGTCGCGCAGCCCGAGGCACTGAACCCGATCCTGATACCGATACTCGAAGCCGCAGGCGAGCGCAGCCAGATCTGGACGTGGCAGGACGCTTCGGGCGGGTTCTTGCGCGCGCTCGAGGTCGAGGACAACGTGATGTTCATCATCCTGTCGATCCTGGTGCTGATCGCGGCGATGAATATCGTCTCTGGCCTGATCATGCTGGTCAAGAACAAGGGGCGGGACATCGGCATCCTGCGCACCATCGGTCTAAGTGAAGGGTCCGTTCTGCGGGTGTTTTTCATTTGCGGGGCATTCACCGGCATCATCGGAACGGTGATGGGCGTGGTCCTTGGATGCCTTTTCGCCATCTACATCGATCCGATTTTTTCCTTCGTGAACTTCGTCATGGGAGGCGGTGTCTGGGATCCGTCCATTCGCGGCATCTACGCTTTGCCCGCCGAATTGCACCTGACCGATGTGCTCAAGGCAGTCGCGCTTTCGTTGGGTCTGTCCTTTCTTGTCACCTATTTCCCTGCTCGTCGTGCGGCGCGGCTGAACCCGGTTGAGGCGCTGCGCTATGAATGATGTGACGATGCGGCTGAACGGTCTGACCAAGACCTATCTGAGGGGCACTCCGGGCGAGGTTCAGGTTCTGCGCGGTGCAGATCTGGAACTTCGCGCGGGTGAGGCTGTGGCGCTGGTGGCACCGTCGGGTGCCGGAAAGTCGACGCTGCTTCATATTGCCGGGCTTCTTGATGCCCCCGATGCCGGATCGGTTGAAATTGCGGGTCAGGATGCCTCGGGCAAAGGCGACCGTACCCGCACAGCATTGCGGCGGCGCGATGTGGGATTTGTCTATCAGTTCCACCATCTGCTGCCGGAATTCACGGCGCTTGAGAATATAACCCTTCCGCAACTGGCCAATGGCGTATCCGAAAAAGCTGCCCGTGAACGGGCTATGTCACTGCTGGGGCGGGTTGGGGTTGCGTCCCGCGCCGATCATCGCCCGGCGGCCCTGTCAGGAGGAGAGCAACAGCGCGTTGCATTCTGCCGGGCGCTGGCCAATGCGCCGCGCGTTTTGCTGGCGGATGAACCGACCGGCAATCTGGACCCTGAGACCTCGGATCAGGTTTTCGATGCGCTGATGTCACTTGTGCGGGGTGAGGGGCTTTCGGCGTTGATCGCCACTCACAACCCGGATCTGGCCGCGCGGATGGACCGGATCGTGCGGTTGGACGGCGGTGTTCTCAAGCCAGTTGAGTGATGGCGACGCCAACTGCCATAACAGCAATCCCGCCCGCCCGCATCCAGGTTAGGGGTGTGATCTGGGCGCCAAACAGACCAAAATGGTCAATGGCGGCTGCACTGATCAACTGGCCCAGCAGGACAAAGAACACTGCGTTCCCAACGCCAAAATGCGGGGCCACGTGGGTGATGGACAACACATAAAAGGCGACCAGAACGCCGCCGAGGAACAGGTGTTTCGGGGCTTCTGAAACTTTTGAAAGCGCGTCGAAGCCGGGAAACACCAACATGACCAGCACCGAAGCGGTCAGGGCAACGGCGAACAGAACCACCGCCGCCGTGGTCGGCGACCCGATCAGTTTACCCAAGGCCGCATTCAGACCCGCCAGCAGAGGCACGCCGACCCCGGCTGCCAACATGATGGCTGCGTATTGTGTCATTGCCCGATCCTTTGCCCTTGTTGCGTTGATCTGGATCATTGCCCCTAGCCGCAGAACGGGCAAGCCTGCAATTGCCAATCCTGACAGGAGATTACGATGAGAATGTCCGCCGCCCGGGTCACATTTTTGACAGCCGTCTTTCTGGCATCACAAGCGCCAGCACAGGATGCCGAAAATGGTGGCCATTTGTACCTGCGCCACTGCGCCACCTGTCACGGGATCGAAGCAACGGGTCAGGGTCCGATGGCTGGTGTCTTGGTCATTCAGCCCACTGACCTGACCCAATTGGCGGATGCCAATGGGGTGTTTCCACGGGCAAGAGTTGTGGCACGGATCGACGGGCGCGATCCTCTGGTCTCGCACGGCAGCCCGATGCCTGTGTATGGGCCGTTCTTCGAAGGGCAGGACACGGCGATCAAAACGCATGACGGTCAGCCGATTCTGACGAGCCAGCCGATTGTCGATCTGGTCGCCTATCTGGAAACGCTGCAAAAGTGACGGTGATCAGCTGCAAATGCCGTTGATTTCCGCGCCCCGCCACGGCAGGGCGACGTCACGCTCGCGCCCCTTCTCGGGCAGCGGTGACAGGTCGAAGTGCACACCCAGCATGTCGTGCAGACGCTGCGTGCGGGCCGCCTGGGGATCCAGCGCCCGGCAGCACACATATTCCTCGACGATCGCGCCCTGTTGTTCGAATCCGTAAGAAAGAAAGTCAGGCGAAGTTGCGAGGTCGAACAAATAGGGATCCTTGCGTCCGCCATGTTCTGCCGCTGCGCGTAATGGATGATACCCGGTGGTTTCGCGGTTCTGCCACTGCCAGACGTGGGTCAGTTCATGCGCCAGCAGCATTGCGGCTATCAGGTTCATTTCGTCCGGAAATCCGGACATGTAATTCTCAAGATACCAGTCACGCGAGAAATAGACCCGGTTGAACAGGGCCACTGCGGCAGGGGTGCTGGTGACAAGCCCCTCTTCGGCCGGTGGCAGAATGCGATCCCGGCAGGCCAGACGCGGTCGCGCCTCGCGATAGTATGTAATGGGCAGCACGGGCGCGCCATCGACAAGTCGGACGCGATCAATGTCCAGGCTTTTGCCCTGAATGGTATCGGTAAACGCGCGTTCGGTCTCTGTCAGCGGACGGCTGCAGGACGCAAGCAGAAACAGGGCGACTAACATAACGCGAGTGATCATGCCTTGCAGCCTAGTACGACGCATTCCGCCTGCAAGGTGATTTTAGAGGCTCATCGCCAGAACACGGCTGATTTCTGTCAACGATCGGCCGGATTGCTCCATCCATGTGTTGAAAGCTTGCTGTACTGCGGCCATTGCCTTTTTCGACGTGGCGGGCCTGTCAATGATGCCTTCGGCGATCAGCCGCGCGGTGACGTCCTGTGATAATATAAAACTGTCACGCCCGGCAAATCGCATTGCATATTGAGCCGAAGCCCCTCCAAGGCGCGCCCCGCGTTTGGCCAGCATGGCCAGCAGGCCAATGTAGTCGTGCGAAGGCCAGCCGCCCAGAACCTGACCCGCTCCGCCTTCTTCACGCAGTTCCAGCAGAAACGCGGCGTTGTCCCGCACGGCGGCGATCTTTGTTCCGTTGCGCACGATACGAGTGTCTTGCAGCAGGCTGTCGAACTTTTCGTCGTCCATGAAGGCGCACCGCCCGACATCAAATCCGTCAAATGCCGTTTCGAACCCATCCCACTTGGATTCGATGACTTTCCAGCTGAATCCCGCCTGAAAAATGGTTTTTGTTATTGTCGACAACCAGCGGTCGTCCGGCATGGCGGCCAGCTCAGCGGTGCTTTTGGGTTTGCTCAGCTTTTCCTCCAGCCTGTCAGGGCCGCCATGCCGGCCGGCGGCAATGCTGTAGATTTCGTCAAAATGGCGCATCATTCGGTTCCTCCGGCGCTAGTGTTTCCTTTTTGTTCCTTTCTGGCAAGGGGGCAAGTTGCGCCCGGTTGGCCGGATTCAATAGATCGCGACTATTGCGAAATGCAGAAATTTAGACGGTTTTGCAAAGAAATGCTCGACAAAACAGGGGATTCGGGTTTGTGATTGACTCGTCAATCAATGTCCGGTGCCCTGGCAAACCTCAGCAACAAGCCAGGACGGTGCAGTTGCGTTGCAAAGCGGGTGGGGGAAATCGCGCCAAAAAAGTGAAATTAGCTTAGCTCTGGTGTCAGTGTTCACTTTCCTTTTCCGGCTAAATTTGTGCATGTTGCGACATGGTATTGTCACCAGACAAGTCAGCCGGCGTAAAAACGCGTCGGGGTGGGCAAAACAAAGAAGACAGGGAGAAAAATCATGAAAAAACTGAGTGTAAGCCTTTTGGCCCTTGCGGTCGCGGGATCGGCACAGGCGGCGGATATGGGCGCCGTGGACGAGCCGATCAAGCTGGCAATCAACGAATGGACCGGTCAGCACGTTACAACGCATGTCGCGGGCGAGATGCTGAAGGCCGCAGGATATAACGTTGAATACGTGACGGCAGGCATGATGAACCAGTTCCAGGCGCTGGCCGATGGCGACATCGACGCAACGCTGGAAATCTGGTCGTCCAACGTGTCGGACGAATATGCCAAGAAAATCGACGAAGGCACCGTGGTCGAAATCGGCGATCTTGGGCTGGATGCCAAAGAAGGTATCGCATACCCGGCCCATGTGGCCGATCTGTGCCCCGGCCTGCCTGCTTGGGAAGCGCTGAAAGACTGCGCGCAGGTCTTTGCCACGGCCGAGACGCTGCCCGGCGGGCGTCTGGTAGACTATCCTGCGGACTGGGGTACACCCGGCGCGGATCGTATGACGGGTCTTGAGCTGCCTTTCAAAGCGGTTCCTGCGGGCTCGGAAGGTGCTCTGATCGCGGAATTGCGCGCTTCGACTGAACGCAAGTCGCCGCTGCTGATCACCTTCTGGCAGCCGCACTGGGCGATGTCGGCCTATGACGTGCAATTCGTTGACCTGCCTGCGGGCGAAGAGGCTTGCTTCAACGATCCGGCCTGGGGTCCGAACCCGAACGCGGTGAATGATTGCGACTTCTCGCCTTCGCGCATCTTCAAAGCCGGTTGGAGCGGCATGGAGGAGAAATGGCCGGCCGCGTACGAGATTCTGACCAACTACCAACTGGCGGTCGAAGACCAGCAGCCGATGATGGGTGCGATCGACGTTGACGGCGGCTCGGTCGAAGAAGTTGTCGCCGCTTGGATGGCCGAGAACGAAGGCAAATGGCGTCCGGTCGTCGACGCGGCAACCAAGTGAGCCGCATAAGTGACTGACGCAAACACGCCAGCCATTGCCTGCCGGAATCTCTGGCAGGTCTTTGGCCCTGGTGCTGACAAAGCCCTGACCGACGCGCTGTCTCGGTCAGGGAACGACTCTGAAAAAGCCGCCGCCGATCTGCGCGAAAACGGGCTAATTCCGGCCGTTCAGGACGCGAATTTCGAAGTCCAGGAGGGCGAGCTTTTCGTCATCATGGGGCTTTCGGGGTCGGGCAAGTCCACGTTGATCCGGTGTATCTCGCAGTTGCTGCCTGGAACGGGCGGAGAAATCCATGTGGACGGCGAAAATGTCGTTGGCGCATCAAAGAAGACGCTGACCGAGCTGCGCCGCAAGAAGCTGGGCATGGTGTTCCAGCATTTTGGTCTGTTCCCGCACATGACTGTTGCCGAAAATGTGGCCTACCCGCTGCGTGTTCAGGGCGTTGGCAAAAAGGAACGTCTGGCCCGCGCTCAGGAAGTAATATCGCTGGTCGGATTGGAAGGCCGCGAAGACAGTTTCCCGCGCCAGCTTTCGGGCGGTCAGCGCCAGCGTGTTGGCATCGCACGGTCATTGGCCGTGAACCCCGATATCTGGTTTCTGGACGAGCCGTTTTCGGCCCTCGACCCCCTTATCCGCCGCCAGTTGCAGGATGAGTTCCTGCGCATTCAGGCGACGCTGAAGAAATCCATCGTCTTCATCACGCACGACATTCAAGAGGCGCTGAAGCTGGCCGACCGGATAGCGATCATGCGCGACGGCAAGATCGTTCAGATCGGAACGCCCACGGATATCGTGCTGCGCCCGGTCGACGACTACGTGCGCGAATTCTCGAAAGATGTGGCCAAGGGCCAGCACGCCAAGGTCGCCTCGGTCATGCGCGGAGGTGAAAGTGAGTGTGGGCCGGATGATCCGGGCCTGACCACGGCGATGACGCTGGACGCCGCCCTTGCACATTGCATGGAACTGTACGAACCGGTGCCTGTGCGTGACGAGGCGGGCAACATCGTCGGCAGTGTCCACCCGTCGGATCTGGCTGCCGCGCTTCAGGTGGATGACACATGACCGCGGCTACGGATATTCCTGCGCAGCAGGCGCGGCTGACCGCAGGCGCGCAGGCGGCCCTGATCACCGTGATTGTCGGTGCCGTGTGTCTTGCACTGGAAGGCGTCGCCCCGTGGCTGGTGAAATGGCCCGCCGCGTGGGAACTGCCTGCGACCCAATGGGTGGGCGCGTTCCTGGACTGGTTCCTGAACGGTATCAAACCCGCCATGCGGTTGTTTTCCGATCTGATGACCTATCCGATGAATGCGGCCAACTATGTGCTTGCCAATACCCCGTGGCCGATCCTCATTGGCCTAGTCACCGCGTTGGGCTGGTATCTCGGCGGCTTGCCGATGGCGGCGTTGGGGTTCTTCGGCCTCAGCTTTGTCCTGGCCTCAGGCTACTGGGCCGAGAGCATGAACACCCTGGCGCTGGTCGCCGTCTCGGTGCCGGTCGCGCTGATCGTTGGCGGAGCGATCGGTATCCTCGCGAATGAGGTGCCAAAGGTGAAATCCTTTGTGCAGGCGGTGCTGGACGTGATGCAGACTGTGCCGACTTTTGCCTATCTGACGCCGCTGCTGCTGCTCTTTGGTTTCGGCCCCGTTGTTGGTCTGATCGCCTCGGCCATCTACGCCGCACCGCCGATGGCGCGAAACGTGATGCTGGGCCTCGAAAGGGTCGAGCCCGAAATCAAAGAGGCTGCCATCATGTCCGGCGGCACCCGGTTTCAGCAACTGTTTCAGGTGGAAATCCCCGCCGCCGCGACGCAGATCATGGTTGGTGTGAACCAATGTCTGATGGCGGCGCTTTCGATGGTGATCATCGCCGCCGTCATCGGCGGGTTCAACGATATCGGCTGGGAGGTTCTGCTGACCATGCGCAAGGCGCAGTTCGGTGAATCCCTGCTGGCCGGTCTGGTGATTGTGGTTTTCGCGGTGGTGATCGACCGGATGAGCGGCACTCTGGCGACCGAGCGCAAGCGTTATGACCAACGCGTCGTTTGGGCTGTCCTGGGCTTTACTGTACTGTTTACGGCCGCCTTTTGGGCATGGCTTCCGAATCCGTCCGAACTGACGCTTCTGGACCCCATGGCCGAAGCGGTCGACAGTGGTCTGACGGCGTTCACGCAGGCGAACGGACCGTGGCTGGATGCGCTCAAGAACAACTCGCTGTTCTATGTTCTGTTGCCGTTGCGGATCGGTCTTGATCAGGCGGTTCTGCCGTTTACCTGGGGGTTCCAGTGGACACCCGGGATGAGTTACGGCCTGTTCGCCGCCGGTGCTGGCATCACCCTGCTGATGGCATGGCGCGGGCACCTGACCGGTGGGCTGGTCGTCCTGATCCTGATTGGCATGCTGGAAACCGGCATTGCCAACCTGCCGTGGCCGTTTGTCCTGACCGGAACCGCCGCCCTTGGCTGGGTTGCGGGCGGCTGGCGTCTGGCGGCGCTGTCGGTGGGGCTGCTCTGCACCATCCTCGTCTCGGGCCTGTGGGAAAGGGCGCTGCTGTCGCTTTATCTCAGCGGCGCTGCGGTATTTTCCTGCGCCGTGGTTGGCGGGCTGATCGGTCTGGCCAGCGCGGTATGGGAGCCGGTATGGAAAATCGTCCGCCCGATCTGTGACATGCTGCAGACGATTCCGCTGTTTGTGTTCCTGATCCCGGTTCTGATGGTGTTTCAGATTGGCGAGTTCTCTGCCTTTCTGGCGATCTGCGCCTACGCCATCGTCCCGATGATCCGCTACACGCGGCACGGGCTGGTCAATACGCCGGAAGAGATGATGGAGGCCGCCATTTCAAGCGGCGCGACCGAGTGGCAGATCATGCGTGACGTGCGTGCGCCTTACGCGGCGCCGACCATCCTGTTGGGGCTGAACCAGACCATCCTTTATGCCTTTGCCATGCTGGTGATTGCGGCGCTGATCGGGACGACCGGCCTGGGCCAGTCGATCTATCTGGCGCTTGGGCAGGCGGATGTGGGGCTTGGTATCTCGGCTGGTGCCGCGATGGCCATCCTGGCGCTGATTGCCGACCGCATGGTGCAGGGCTTTGCCGAAGAACGGCGCAAGGCACTGGGCTTGTGAACAAGGGCAGGGGCAGCGTATCTGCCCCTCCGCCCGACTTGATTTCGGACAAGGACCACCCCCGCGCCGCAGCCTAAAACCGGGCGCAATATGTTCGGAGTTTATCATGACCGGTTGGGCCCTCTTCCTTGCAGCGCTGATCACCTTCCTTCTGACTCACGTTGTCCCGGCTCGTCCCGCCGTGCGTGGCAGGTTGATCGAAACGATGGGGCGCAGGCGGTATTTCGCGACCTATTCCGCCTTGTCCCTGCTGGTGCTGGGCTGGCTTGTCGTCGCGGCCGCGCGGGCGCCGTATGTTGAAGTCATACCGCCTTTTGCGCTCTTTCGCTGGATACCGCTGCTGATCATGCCGATTGCCTGCTGGCTGGCCATAGTGGGGCTGTCGATCCAGAACCCGTTTTCGTTCGGAGGGCTGGGACACCGCGCCTTTGACCCCGAGAACCCGGGCATCCTGCGCACAACGCGCCATCCGGTTTTGGCAGCGTTGATGTTGTGGGCCGGCGCGCACCTACTGGCCAATGGCAGCCTGTCCCATGTCATCCTTTTCGGGCTATTCGCGGGTTTCGCTGTAATGGGTATGGCGCTGATCGACCGCCGCAAGGCGCGGGCGATGGGTATCGAATGGACGCGTCTGTCGCGCAATACCGCGCGCTTCTCGCTACGCGCACCGCGCTCATGGCCGGGCAAATGGTCCGGTCTTGTCGCGCTTGCCGTATTTGCGGTTCTGCTTCACCTGCACACACCTGTGATTGGCCTTTCCCCTCTGCCTTGACGCGAGGTGTGGCCGAGCACAGACATGCGTGCTATCTGGAATGTCATGTATTTGTAAGAAGAGGGTCTCTGAATGTACCTGGCCTATGTCACCACCACCGATCGCGGCGCAACCGACCGCCTGCTGAGCGCTGTGGCCGAGCATCTTCTGAACGCTGACGCGCGGCTGGCTGGTGTGGTTCAGACCAACACCGAATGCGCGGACAGCAGCAAATGCGACATGGACGTCCGGGTGTTGCCCGAAGGTGAGACCATTCGGATTTCCCAGTCTCTGGGCACCCAGTCGCGCGGTTGCCGTCTTGACCCGGCCGCGCTGGAGCAGGCCGTCGGATATGTAACTGCTTCTCTGGACGACAATCCGCAGCTTCTGATTATTAATAAGTTCGGCAAACACGAGGCGGACGGCCGCGGCTTCCGCCCTGTCATCGCTGAAGCCCTGGCGCGGGATATTCCCGTTCTGGTCGGTGTCAACGGCCTGAACAACGAGAAATTTCAGGAGTTCACAGGAGGCGCCGCTGAGGAAATCACACCTGACCTGCAAGAGATCGTCAGCTGGTTCAATCAGGTAACGGCCCAACGCGCGACAGCGGCCTGAGCCAGCCATTCTTGCTGCAAGGGCAGTGAACCTTCGTGAAAACGCGCTCTGGCAAGATTCTGGGTTGTTCGCAGGGACATATGGAGGCGAGTACCGGAATCGAACCGGTGTACACGGATTTGCAATCCGCTGCGTCACCACTCCGCCAACTCGCCTTTTTAAGTAAAATCAATTACTTGCCGTGGTGTGAGAGGCGTTTTAACAGCTTTCGTCTGGGGCGTCCAGAGGATTGATTGCAATTTTGGCATCCGGCTTTGGAATTGCCGTCCCGCATAATGTGCAAACCGGGCATCATCGGCAAGATTCAGTGCATGAGCCGTTGCTGGTTGGCAAGGGATGTGGCACAAGCCAAACAATCAAGAGAGCAAGTGAGCGATCCAATGACAGACTTCGCAAAACGTCGCCAAACGATGGTCGATACTCAGGTCCGGCCTTCCGATGTCACCAAGTTCCCCATCATCGATGCGATGCTCAGCGTTAAACGCGAGAATTTTGTGCCTCACGCACAGCGCGAAGCCGCATATGTCGAAGATCTGATCGATCTGGGCGACGGGCGGTACATGACCGAACCGCGGACGCTGGCCAAGATGCTGGATGTGCTCAACATTTCCAACAACGAGGTGGTGATGGACATCGCTCCGGCGCTTGGGTACTCGACTGCGGTTGCCGCGCGCATGGCGCAACTGGTCGTCGCTGTCGAGGAAGAGGAAAGCCTGGCCGGCGAAGCGCAGACGCTTTTGATGGAAGCTGACGCCGACAATGCCATCGTGCATGTCGGCCCTCTGGAACAGGGGGCTGGTGAACATGGGCCGTATGACGTGATCATGGTGCAGGGTGGTGTCGAACAGGTTCCGCAGGACTTGCTGGCGCAACTCAAGGATCACGGCCGGATTGCCTGCCTGTTCATGGAGGGTGAACTGGGTGCGGTGCGCATCGGTTATAAATCCGGCGGACGTGTCACCTGGCGCCATGCGTTCAATGCCAGCGCGCCGGTTCTGAAGGCATTTTCGGCCGAAAGTGCATTTTCGCTATAGTCCGAAAGCAGATTATTTCGCTGCCTTGATTAGTTGAAAACAAAGGCGCAAACTGCCCAACGAGCAGTGTTATTTTGATTTGAGAGGACTTGGTTATGCGTGGTACGCCAACTGGTAGACTGGTCAGGGCAGCGGCCTTGACCACCGCCATTGCCTTGAGCGCAATACCCGGCCGCGCGGTCTGGGCCGATAATCTGACCGATGCGTTCATCGGCGCGTACAATACAAGCGGTTTGCTTGAGCAGAACAGGGCGTTGTTGCGTGCGGCGGACGAAGATGTCGCCATTGCGCTGTCAGCGCTGCGGCCGATCATCAACTGGGCCGTCCAAGTAAGCCAGGACTACACCCGGGCACGGACCAATAATGTGGTCACAACCAACGAACCGTCTCGGTTTTTCACGGGTCTGACGCTAAACCAACTCGTGTACGATGGCGGTGCATCGATCTTGGGAAAACAATCGGCTCAAGAAACTGTGCTGGCGACCCGACAGAGCCTGATTGATATCGAGCAGGAAGTTCTGGGTCGGGCGGCAAGTGCCTATCTGGAAGTGTTGGAGCAGGAAGAGACTGTGGCCATTACCCAGAACAACGTCGAGGTTTCGGCAGAGGAACTTCGCGCATCAAATGATCGCTTCGAGGTTGGTGAAGTCACCCGGACAGACGTGGCACTGTCCGAGGCTCAATTGGCAAGCTCACAGGCTGATTTGGCCAGGGCACGTGGCAATCTGGATATCGCGCAAGCTGAATATGTAAATGCGGTCGGTAATGCTCCCGGACGAACAGCCGGTCAGCCAAGTTTGCCCAGTCTGCCTCGCTCCGAAGCGGAAGCGATCAGCCTGGCGCAACGTAACCATCCAGCGATTCTGTCGGCGCAGCATCAGGTGCGAGCGCTGGATCTCATCGTGCAGCAACAGCGGGCAAACTTGGGCCCGAACGTTTCCCTGGATGCTGACGCGGGTGTTACAGAACGCTATGACAACAGCGATTACATCAACGATGCCAGTGTCTCGCTAACTTTCAGGCAGCCGATCTATGCCGGTGGCCGACTGGCAGCTAACGTCCGTCGGGCCATGGCGCAACGCGATGCGTCGCGCGCCAACCTGCTGAATGTTCAAAAGAACATTACGCAAGGCGTAACAAACCAGTACGCGGCTTTTCAGGCGGCCAGTGCAAGCTTGAGAGCATCGACCGAACGGGTTCGTGCGTCGCAGGTTGCTTTTGATGGTATCCGTGAAGAAGCGACGTTGGGGGCCCGGACAACTTTGGATGTGCTGAACGCTCAGCAGGATCTGTTGGATGCGCAACTCGTCGAAGTCAGATCGCGCGTAGAGCGAACCCGCGCAGCCTATGATTTGTTGCGGGCCCAGGGCCTTCTGACCGCAGAACGCCTTGGTCTTGCTGTGCAGATTTATGATCCGACGCTGTACTATAACCTCGTCAAAAAGGCCCCGGCACAGGTCAGCAAGCAAAGCCGTGACCTGGATCGCGTCCTCAAAGCGTTGCGTCGTGACTGACGAGCAATACTATCGGTTGTGAGGTTCGAATTGTTTGGCTACACTTATCCGTAAGGATAGAGCGGTAGAGAACAATGACGGATAATGTCGTAAAAGCAGGGATCGAGGACGTCCTGTCCTCGGTCAAACGTCTGGTCAGCGAAGAAAGCCGCAAGGTTCCCGATTTGGCGTCCAAACGCAAGCCAAGCCGGCTGGTTCTGACCGATTCCCTACGGGTCGATGATCCCGTCAGGGTTGAAAGAAAGCAGGAAGCGCCGGAAGGTGTTCCCGGGTGCGAAGCAGAACGCACCGCAAAACCTCTGGTGCTGAGCGCTAGCGACATCATCAAAAACGGTGAGCGTGAGCCTGCCAATACATCAGTGTTGGAAGACGGGTCCAAAGCAGGGGCCGCGGACGATCTCGCGGGAAGTCTGAGCGCAAAGATCGAGGCGCTTGAGGCCGCCATAGCCCGGACTGAGGACCAGTGGGAGCCTGACGGGAACAGCGATGACGCTTATTCGGGGACACAGGTCAACCCACTGAGCTGGGATGGGGCAGGCGGGTTCGTGGCTGGATCCGAGCAACTTGACGACCAGATTGACGAAACTGAAGACGAAAGCTTCTCGGCGACATTTGTACGATCTTCGCAGGCGTCACATTCTGAACGGGCAGAGCCTGAAGCAGATGATCCAGACGATTTGGATGTTCCCACATTGGACGAGGATGCATTGCGGGAACTGGTGGCTGATGTCGTCCGTCAGGAATTGCAGGGTGTTCTTGGGGAACGTATCACGCGAAATCTGCGCAAACTGGTGCGGCGGGAGATCCACCGCGCATTGTCTGCTCAGAACCTCGAATAAACTGTTACTGGCGGGTCGGCGGCGCGGCCAGGGACAGCAACAGGTCCAGATCCATGTGCTGTTCCAGATGATCCGCCAGATCATCCAGCGTCTGTTCCACACCGTCATCGTAGCTGAGGTCTGAATTCACACCAAACTGCGCCAGATAACTGGCGCGGAACGTGTCTGACGAAAAGATGCCGTGCAGATAGCTGCCACGGATACGGCCATTTCGACTGGCAGCGCCTTCCGGGCGGCCGTCAATCTCCAGCCAGGCATGGTCGCAATCGGCCCCGTCGGTGCGTCCCATATGTATCTCGTAGCCGGTGACGGTCTCTCCGCCCGTCAGTGCCTTTGCAGTGCGCAGTCTGACGTGCTTGTCCCCGGCCATGACAGTTTCGACGTCCAGCAGGCCCAAACCGTCTACTTTGCCCGGACGACCATCGACGCCGTCCGGGTCAGAAATGGTTTTGCCCAGCATCTGATAGCCGCCGCACAGGCCCATAACGTGGCCGCCGCGGCGGACATGCGCCATAAGGTCCACATCCCAACCCTGTGCCCGGAAAAAGGCCAGGTCGCCGATAGTGGACTTGCTGCCGGGCAGCAACACAAGATCGGCATCACCGGGCAGGGCCCGCCCGGCGGGGACGATCTCGACCGTCACGCCGGGTTCGGCCGATAAAGGATCGAGATCGTCAAAATTCGCCATGCGCTCCAGTTGCGGGACAACTACCTTGCACGCCCCGCCACCATGAGAGCGGATGTCCATCATATCTTCAGCGGGCAGTTTCCAGGCATCGTAAAACCACGGAACCACGCCGAGACAAGGCCAGCCGGTCCGGGCGGCAATGTCATCGCGCCCTTCATCAAACAGTGAAACATCGCCCTTGAACCTGTTGACGGCGAAACCCTTGATCATTGCAAGATCGCGATCTTCCAGAACGGCCTGCGTTCCGACGATCTGGGCGATCACGCCACCGCGATGAATGTCGCCGACCAGCACCACCGGCACCCCCGTTGCGCAGGCAAACCCCATGTTGGCAATGTCGCCCTTTCTCAGATTGGTTTCGGCCGGGCTGCCCGCACCTTCGATAAGCACCAGATCGGCGTCGCTGCATAACCGGTCAAAGCTTTGCAGCGCGGCGCCTAGTAGTTTGGATTTATCCTTGCGATAGTCGCCAGCCTTCATCGTTCCCGCGCGTTTGCCCTGCACGATAATTTGCGCCCCGGTATCCGTTTCCGGCTTCAGCAGGATCGGGTTCATATCGGTATGCGTCGGTCGTTTCGCAGCCATGGCCTGCAACGCCTGAGCGCGCCCGATCTCGCCACCGTTCTCGGTCACGGCCGCATTGTTTGACATGTTCTGCGGCTTGAACGGAGCAACCTTCAGCCCGCGCTTTGTGAAGGCCCGCGCCAGACCGGCGACCAGAACCGACTTGCCAACATTGCTGCCGGTTCCCTGAATCATGATGGCGCGAACCATGGGCGTCTCCTATACGTTGAGGCGCAGATGACCTGATTTGAGGCCAAAGGGAAAGCCCGGATGAACACGCCCGCGCATCTTTTGATCGGTGCGGCCGCAGTTGCGCGACCAGCCCGGGGCCGAACCTTGTCGGCGGCTTTGCTGGGGGCTCTGCTGCCGGATTTGTCGCTCTATCTTATGGCTGGCGTGTCGCTGTTTGTTCTGGGCATTCCTGAACAGGTGGTTTTCGGCCAACTCTACTACTCGAAATCATGGCAAACGGTCTTTGCCATCGACAATTCCTTCTTTCTGTGGGCGGCGATGTTGCTGATCGGTATCTGGCGCGGCTGGCGCTTGCTGATCGTAGCCACCCTGGCCGCTCTATTGCATGTGACGATGGATTTCCTGCTGCACGCAGGGGATGGTCGCCCGCACCTCTGGCCCCTGACGGACTGGGTGTTTGATAGCCCGGTCAGCTATTGGGACAGCACACATCACGCCCTATGGGTCGCGCCTGTGTCCGTCGCGGTCTGTGCAGGTTCATACCTGCTGTTGTGGCAAAGAGGGTTGTCGGTTTCAGCCAAGCTGTTCTTTGCGGCAATGCTGGCAGCCGAGATCTGGGTCGCGCGCCAGTGGCTTTTGTTCTTCTGAAGCGTTCAAAAGAAAAACGCGCCCGCAGTTGGGGGCGCGTTTTTTCACCGGAAGACGCCGTTGATCAGGCGGCTTCAGCTTGCTGTGCGGCGTTGCGACGCTCGCTTTCTTCACGCGACAGCGCGACCGAAGTGCGCACGCCACGGCCAACGAACTCCATCAGTCCGCTGACGACCCGCTCGTTGGGGTCGATACCCGCGCAGGACAGCACCTCGCGACCATCGCGCGAACGGGCCCAGCGGGCGATTTGTTCCGGGCCGTTGCCGTATTTCTTGTCATCGGCAATGGCATCGTCCAAAGCAGCCAAAACAACGGCTGCAAAAAGTTTGCGAGCACGATTGCCTTGCTCGTTGTTAAAGGCAGTGCCGTCAACGAAATCTCTCATCTCGTCAATCCTTGTTGTTCTTGCTCTTGCATTTTCGGCGTGGCGGCTCTTATGACCTATTAGGTGCGATTCGGATACACTTAAAATGCATAGTTGCGTTGCGTCATGTGCATGGCTTGCTGCAAGTGCAGCACTAGGTGTCGTTGTCTTGTCAGGTGTGGTCACGCCAGATATAGGGACGGGAACTGACGCATCAACCGTTTGTGAAGGATTTATGTAATGCCCAAGATAAATGGGAACGAAATTCGCCCCGGCAATGTGCTTGAGCATAACGACGGGCTTTGGGCCGCGGTCAAAGTTGACCACGTAAAGCCCGGTAAAGGTGGTGCTTTTGCCCAGGTCGAACTGCGTAACCTGCGCAACGGCTCGAAGTTGAACGAGCGCTTCCGCTCGGCGGACAAGGTCGAACGCGTCCGCCTTGAGCAGAAAGATCAGCAGTTCCTGTACGAATCCGATGGCATGCTGGTGTTCATGGATTCCGAAACCTATGAGCAGATCGAACTGCCTGCCGATCTGCTGGGCGAGCGCCGCCCGTTTCTGCAGGACGGCATGACAATTGTTGTCGAATTTTATGAAAGCGAAGCATTGAACGCCACGCTGCCGCAAAAAGTGACCTGCAAAATTGTCGAGACTGAGCCGGTCGTCAAAGGCCAGACGGCCGCGAATTCGTTCAAACCGGCCATTCTGGACAACGGAGTCAAGGTCATGGTGCCGCCCTTCATCGGGCAGGACGAAATGATCGTCGTGAACACCGAAACCATGGAATATTCCGAGCGCGCATAACACGCCCCTTGTTCGAACAGTGAAAAACCGCGCGGTTCCGAGCTGCGCGGTTTTTCTTACCTACTTCTTTCGATCTGCCGATAGCGCTCGGGGTGGGGGCCGAAAAGCTCGAGCATGAGTTCGTATTTGATGCGGTTTGCGCTGACCTGCCGGTAGAACGCGATCAGGAACGCGGTGGGGCCCTGAATTCGGCCAAGCCCGCTCGTGGCTGCGACGACCGTCCCGACATCCGTTTTGCCGTTTAGCACCAGATAGCCGCCCAGCATCAGCACGCCGACAGTTCCGGCCCCATTGATTACGCTAAGCAGGAACTTGGCGGACAGCTTCCAGAGGAACATTCTGCGCCGGGTCTCATAAATATCATCGAACAAGGCGTCGACCTCTTTCGAGACTGCGTCGATCTCCTCGATGGTCAGCTTGTCGGTTGCGCCTCGCAGGATATGAACTCGCTCGGCGACAAAGACGTTCACCTTGCGCTGCGAGATCAGCACGATGATGATTTGCGGGACGATCATCGAAAAGGCGATCATGCCCAAACCCGGTTGGGTCGAAGAGATATAGCCGATCACGCTGATCAGGGTTCCGATCTGAACCACGGGGTCTGAAAACGCGCCGCCCGCGAATTTACCCAATTCTTCGGCTTCGGCGGAAATGGCGGTGGTCATGGTTCCCTTGCGAACATCCTCGCCTGCCGCCTTTACATCCGAGGCCCGCACCAGCAATCGCTGGCGGATCATGCGGATCATGTCCTCGCCCAGTGTTCCGGCGCGAAACCCCAAAAGCCATTTCAGCGCGAGGCTGAGAAGAATGACGGACATCATTCCAGTGCCCAGATAAATCAGTTTTTCCGTCGTGACGTCGTCCGAGGTGAGGTGGTTGATGATATCGCGCTGAAACTCAAGCGGAACTGCCGCCAGACCTGCGATTGCGATGGACAAAACGATTAGGAAGATCTGCCGCCCGGCGCTGGCACGCCAGATCGCTCTGTATAGCTGAAACATTGAAGCATCCGGTTTGCTGAACTCAAACCAGTGTGACAGCGCGGGTGGCCATGTTCAAAGGGCAGGGCAGAGTTCCTGGGCGCAGTCGTGCCGCTTTGGCAACATGTTAAGGCGCCAGTGTAACCTTCGCGTCATCGGCTGTCATGTCGTCCCCGACGCGGTCCAGGCGCAGGTAGGCGATCCCAAGGCCATTGGACTGGGTGAAAAGGGTCCCGGCAGGTTTTCCGCCCGAGGTAATCGGGGTTCCGACCGGTGCAATGCCAACAACGCTCACCCCGCGCAGACCCTTACGCAGTTCGGTCTTATGCTTCATGCGGGCGGTGACTTCCTGCCCGACATAGCAGCCTTTCTTGAAATCCACGCCGTTCAGCGCTTCGAACCCGGCTTCAAGGATAAAGGTGTCGGCTGTCAGTTCGACCCCGGTTTCCGGAATGCAGTGCCGCACCCTTATCGCGTCCCAGTCAGTGCCATCATCGCTTTCTGCCGCAGATGTGTAAGCACGCCAACCCAGTTCGGGATGGCGCGGGTCGGGCAGGGCGTCTTCGGGTGCAGGCCCGGTTCCGAGTTGCACGTTCAAATCACTGTTTTCGATGGTCACATCGGCGCGCAGTTTGTACATGCCCAGCCGTTTGGCAACCCCGTCCGCCAATTCTTCGGCAACGTCCAGCAAAATGGCATCCCCGTACCGTTTCAGAAAGAAATCGGCCAGGTATTTGCCCTGCGGCGTCAGCAATGCAGCGTAGACGAGGCCATGGGCCAGCTTGTTGACGTCATTCGTGACCAGCCCCTGCAAAAAGCTGTCAGTGTCCTTACCGGTCAGGCGCAGAATGCGGCGATTGGGCATGGGGTGGTCCTCGTCATTTCCTTGGGCTCCGTGATATAGGAGTTTCCGTGACCATGACCAGAGGTTAACGGACGTGCCCGCGCCAATCAGCATCGTGATCCCGACCCTGAACGCCTCTGGCTCGTTGCCCGGAACCTTGCAGTCGCTGATGGAGGGGGTGCAGACGGGTCTTATCCGCGAGTTAGTGATTGCCGATGGAGGGTCAACGGATGAGACATTGGTCATCGCGGAGGAGGCCGGGGCCAGGATCGTAGAAGGCCCGCCTTCGCGCGGTGGACAATTGCGGCGCGGATGCCAAACGGCTTCGGCTGAGTGGTTGATGGTTTTGCACGCGGACACTGCCCTGCAAAATGGGTGGAGCGACGCGGTGGCCTCACATCTGGAAACCGGTGCACCGGCAGCGTTTCTATTGCAGTTTCAGGCCAGGGGGATTGCCCCCCGATGGGTCGCCGGCTGGGCCAATCTGCGCAGCCGCCTGTTTGGCTTACCCTATGGCGATCAGGGGTTGCTGGTGCCGCGCAAAACCTATCTTGCTGCTGGCGGCTACAAGGAGCAGCCTTTGATGGAGGATGTCGCGCTGGTCCGAGCGCTGCCGCGCGTGCGCATCCTGCCCGTGCGTGCCGTTACGAGCGCGGAGCGCTATGAGCGTTTGGGCTGGCTGCGTCGGGGAGGGCGGAACCTGTGGCTGGTGTTTCGCTATTTTCTGGGGGCCGATCCGGAACAACTGGCACAGCAGTATCGGCGTTGAATGCGGTGCGCAGTTCGACCAGCGATTTGCCCAGCCGGAACGGAGCGGCGAAACTGACCAGGCACAGAGCGACGATCTGCAGAACCAGAATATGCGCGTTGGCCTGCAGGTATTCCCATTCATCCTTCAGCTTGCCGACCTGTTCGATCAGGTCATCATAGCTTTGCGCCAGAATAAGATAGTCCCCTGCGATTGCAGGCACTTTGCGACGCATGTTGTCGATTGCGGTCTGGGTTTTTTCATCCAACGAGGTGAAGACAAGAAACTGGTCGATGTTGAAAGCGTCGGCCGTGGCGGCCATGTCGCGCATTTCGTCCATGTCGCCCTTGGCCCCGGTTCCGAACAGAAAATGCAGACCTTGTAGCGGCGCAACCTCGTTCGTGACGGCAATGAACAGGGGTAGATCGGCATTGCTGGCGGTTGAAGCCGACAGGAACTCGACTTTGTCGCACAAAACTGCTGTATCCGGGTCATAGGCCGGGTCGCAGAACCGCAGCCGGAACCGCGCGGCGTCGCGGTCAAAGGCCAGCGTTGCTGCATAGGCCACGTCGATCTGCCGGTCCAACCGCGAACTGTCCGAGGTATAAAGGCCCGCCAGCACCGCCACCAGCGCGCCGATGCCGCCCAGCACGACCCAGACCAAGTCGGCAAGTTTCCAGGCACGGTGCCCGGCCGGCTTGCGAAACAAAAATGCCGTTCCGACCGAACCCACGAGAAAGAACAGGATCAGCAGTGGCAGCTGGTTTTCCGTAATGAACGTCATGGGTTCAAAGTGTACGGACTGCCGTCCGGCTGGCAACAGTGTTCACGGGCAGTTGTACCGATTGGGATGGGTCGCCATTCGGCAGATGTTAAGACCCTGAACTCTGCCCGAATTTCCGAAAGAGTTTCGTGCGGTCGAAGGCCTGTTCCAGCTCGTCGGTCCGCGCTTTCACCGAATCCCACAGACGTTCCTGTACTTCGGCAATGGCGCACTCCATCAAAACCAGAATGGCGGCCATCGAGTCCCACGCTGATGGTACCGATATGCGTGCGCTGAACGTGTGCTTGGCCAGCCTGTGAATAGGTGAGCGCCATTGGTCAGTGAACAGCACAATTTCCGCCTCACGCTCATGGCAGAGCTGCCCGATCAGCAAGGTCGAGTTTTCATACCGCCGGACATCCAGCGCGATCAGGACATCCCCTTTACGCACGTCCAGCAAGTCATGTGTCCACGAGGCGGCAACAGGCAGCATTCTGACATCCGGCCGGATCATTTGCAGGTGCAGGTAAAGATACTGCGCCAGAGTGCCGGTTATTCTTCCTCCGGTTAGGAAAATGCGCCGGTCCGGGTCGCACAGCAACCGGCAGAAACTGTCAAATTCCGCCGGATCCACTTCATCGATCGTGCGTTTCTGGTTTTCCAGCGTTCGCCCGGAGTAGCGATTCAGGATGTGTTCCTCGGGCAGATCGTTCTGCCAGAGATCGCGCTTGGCCTCGGGCCCCGAGATCATCTCTTTAACCTCGTGGCGCAGCGCTGCCTGAAACTGCGGGTAACCGTCAAACCCGGTTTTCTGCAACATGCGCGCGACTGTCGTGGTGGAAACCCCCGCCGTGCTGGCCAGTTCTGTTATGCTGCCCAAACCGGCCATCGGATAGTCATCCAGCAACACGCTGACCAGTTGCCTTTCGGATGGGGTCAGCTTGTCCCGGTGTGTCAGCAGCCTGTCCGTTACCCGCACGGTTAGACCCTCCTGTTTGGTGACTTCGACTGTGATGTGAATATTTTTTCACTGCAATCAAGGTTGGGGAAATTTGTACAGGAAAAATATTGACAGGTGAATGTCCGATGTGGAATTTTTTCCACACGCCCAATCTGGGGCGCTTTCTGGAATCACGGGATTGCACATTGGACTACGGACCGGTCGTTCATATCGAAGCGAAAAACGATGCTCCCGCCGTGGTTGTGGTGTGCGAGCATGCGTCGAACCGTGTTCCCGAAGCGCTTGGCGATCTGGGGTTGCCCGCTGCGGCGCTGGAAAGCCACATCGCGTGGGATCCTGGTGCGTTGGCGGTAGCCCGGCTGATCGCGGCGGACATGTCTGCGGTATTGGTTCATGGCGGAGTGTCCCGGCTTGTCTATGATTGCAACCGCCCGCCCGAAGCGATCGGGGCAATGGTGGTGAAAAGCGAAGATATCCGAATCCCCGCCAACGCCGATCTAACCCCGCAGCAGCGGCAGGACAGAATAGACCATGTTTACAGGCCCTTTTGCACCGGCTTATCCAATCAGATTCAATCGCATCGAAAGACATTGCGGCTGATGGTGACAGTCCACAGTTTCACGCCGGTCTATCACGGCAAGCCCCGATCGGTAGAGCTGGGGTTACTGCATGGCGAAGATGATCGGTTTGCGCAGGCCATGATGGCGTCTGCACCTGTTGATCTGAAGTTTGAAACCCGCCTGAACGAGCCGTACTCGGCCGCGGACGGCGTAGCGCATACGCTGGATGCGCAGGCGAAGCCCAATGGGCTTTTGAATGTGATGATTGAGATCCGGAATGATCTGATCCGAACGGAGGATCAGCAAAAGGCGATGGCGGCGTGTCTTGTGCCATGGATCAGCCGCACGTTGAACGATTTCGGGGAAAGGACAGAAATGTGATCCGGGCGATGGAGATATATGTGCGGGTCATCGACGCGGTCAATCACAGGGTTGGCCGCGTGATGATGTGGGGGCTGTTCGCCATGATGGCGATCCTGCTGTGGTCTTCAATCTCGAAAACCTTTTTTGTTCCGTCGCTCTGGACCCTGGAAATGGCACAGTTCGCGATGGTTGCCTACTACATGCTTGGCGGGCCGTACTCGATCCAGATGGGGTCGAATGTGCGAATGGATCTGCTGTACGGAGAATGGTCCCATAGGCGCAAGGCGTGGACTGACGCGTTTACCGTCATGTTCCTTATTGTCTATCTGATCATCCTGTTGTGGGGCGGCTGGGACAGCCTGATGTACTCGTTCCAATACGGAGGAGAGCGCAGCGCAACCATCTGGCGGCCGTATCTGTGGCCGGTCAAACTGATCATGGTTGTCGGCATCTTCCTGATGCTTTTGCAGGCCATTTCTGAGTTCTTCAAAGACATCCTGCGCCTTTGCGGCCACGACATCCCCCGAGAGGTAATCTGATGTCCTACGAGATGATTGCCTTGCTGATGTTCGCATCAATGATGTTGATGCTGCTGACAGGTCAGCGGGTGTTTGGTGCGATCGGCTTTGTCGCGGTGGTGTCGGCCTTGTTCCTGTGGGGGGATCGCGGCGGCTATGATCTTGGGTTCGCGGCTGCGATCAAGGTTATGAAGTGGTATCCGCTGCTGACGCTGCCGATGTTCATTTTTATGGGATACATCTTGTCCGAAAGCCGGATCGCGGATGATCTGTACAAGATGTTCCATGTCTGGATGGGCGGACTGTCGGGCGGGCTGGCGGTCGGAACCATCGGGCTGATGGTGCTGATTTCGGCGATGAACGGGCTGTCCGTTGCGGGTATGGCCATCGGGGCCACGATTGCTCTGCCGGAACTGCTGCGGCGGAACTACGACAAACGCATGGTCACCGGGGTGATCCAGGCAGGGTCATCATTAGGAATTCTGGTGCCGCCATCTGTGGTTCTGGTTCTCTATGCCATGATCGCACGTCAGCCGGTTGGTCAGCTTTGGCTGGCCGGGGTTCTTCCCGGCCTGATGATGGCGGCCATGTTCATCATCTATATCATCATCCGGTGCCGGATCACCCCGTCGCTGGGCCCGGTTCTGCCAGCCGAAGAACGCGATATTCCGCTGAGAGAGAAGCTGCGCCTTCTGCAGGCCGGATTACTGCCGGTCGGGATTTTCATGGTGATGATGGTCCCCTTCGTGAACGGCTGGACTTCGCTGGTTGAATCTTCGGCCATTGGTGCGATCACGGCGCTGCTGGCAGCAGCGCTGAAAGGGCGCCTGACCCGCGAAGTGTTTGAAAACTCGATGCGGCATACGCTGGGAATATCCTGCATGTTCATGTGGATCATTCTGGCGGCATTGGCATTTGGTGCCGTGTTCGACGGGCTGGGCGCGGTCAAGGCCATCGAAAGCCTGTTCACCGAAAAGCTGGGACTGTCCCCTTGGATGATCCTTGTCCTGATGCAGCTCAGCTTTATCCTGATGGGCACGTTTCTGGACGACACCGCGATGCTGGTGATCGTGGCCCCGCTATATGTGCCGCTGGTCGGAGAACTGGGCTTTGACCTGATCTGGTACGGCGTTCTCTACACCATCACCACGCAGATCGCGTATATGACGCCGCCGTTTGGCTATAACCTGTTCCTGATGCGGGCGATGGCCCCGCCGGAAATTACGCTGCGCGACATCTATGGCTCGATCATTCCTTTTGTTCTGGTGATGGCCTGCGCCTTGGCAACGATCATCATCTTCCCCGAAATCGCGCTTTGGCTGCCGAATTATGTCTATGGAAAATAAGTCAGAAGACCCCGCAAAGGGGCGAAACTCAGCTCGACTAAACAGAGGAGAAGGATAATGACAACAAGACGCAGATTTCTAAGGTCGGCGGGGCTGGCCGGGGCGGCCACTCTGGCAAGCCCTGCAATCGTCAAAGCACAGTCGGCCATCAAGTGGCGGTTCCAGACCTATGCCGGCAGTGCATTGGGTGAGCACGTGACCAAGCCTGCCATCGACTACATCAACGCCAACGCAAATGGCGAACTTGAGATCGAGCTGTATTTTGCCGATCAGATCGTTCCCACCGGCGAACTGTTCCAGGCGCTGCAGCGCGGTACCATCGACGGGGTGCATTCGGACGACGACTCGATGGCGTCGCCGACCCCGCTGCGCCAGTTCGGCGGCTACTTCCCCTTTGCGACCAAACATATCCTTGATGTGCCCGTGCTGTTCAATCAGTACGGTCTGGCCGATATCTGGCGGTCAGAATACGAAAAGGTCGGTGTAGCGTGGTTGTCTGCTGCGGGTCAGGACCCGTGCAACTTCAACACCAAGAAGGAAATCAAGACGCTCGGCGATCTGGACGGGCTGAAGCTGTACACCTTCCCGACGGCGGGTCGCTTCCTGGCCAAGTTTGGCGTCGTGCCGGTGAACATTCCTTACGAGGATGCCGAAGTGGCGGTTCAGACCGGAGAGCTGGACGGTATGGCATGGTCGGGCATCACCGAAGATTACACCGTGGGCTGGGCCGATGTGACCGACTACTTCCTGACCAACAACATCTCGGGTGCCTGGATCGGTTCGTGGTTCGCAAATCAGGAACGCTGGGCCGAACTGCCCGATCACCTGAAATCGGTTGTCATGGCCGGGATCGAGGCGGGCCACACCTATCGCAACCAGTGGTACTGGGGTGGCGAAGCGGCGTTGCGTGCCAACGGCGACAAGCTGGAACTGCGGCAAGTTCCGGCCGCGGAATGGAAAGAGGTTGAAAACGCAGCTATCGAATTCTGGGATGAGGTCGCGCAGGAAGGCGAGATTCACCAGAAGATTGTTGGCATCTTCCGCGAGTACAACTCGGTCATCAACCAGGCCGGTGCTCCCTATACCTTCGATTGATACCAAACTCGGGGGCACCGCGTTTGGTGCCCCCGTCAGCAGCTAGAGGTTTGTTTCATGACCGCAACTTTGACATTCGAAACCCTGAAATCCCAGGTCGCATCCGGTGACATTGATACAGTCTTGGTTTGTTTTGTTGACATGCAGGGCCGTTTGATGGGGAAGCGGTTTCATGGGGGTCATTTTGTTGCGGGTGCGTGGGAAGAGACGCATTGCTGCAACTATCTGCTGGCAACGGACCTCGAAATGGGGACGCCGGACGGGTATGCCTCGACCAGCTGGGAGCGGGGATACGGCGACTACGTCATGAAGCCGGATCTGGACACGCTGCGGCCGGTGCCGTGGCTTGAGGGGACCGTGATGGTGATGTGTGATGTGCTGGATCATCACACGCATCAGGAGGTGCCGCATGCGCCGCGTTCGATCCTGAAGAAGCAGGTGAACCGCCTGAAGGCGATGGGCTATGAGGCGATGTGCGCCACCGAGCTGGAGTTTTTCCTGTTCGAAAAGAGCTTTGATGCGATCCGCAAGGAGGGGTTCCGCGATCTGCAACCGATCTCGGGCTATAACGAGGATTATCACATCCTGCAGACCACCAAGGAAGAGCATGTGATGCGGCCGATCCGCAACCATCTGTGGAATGCGGGCATTCCGGTCGAAAACTCGAAGGGTGAGGCCGAGACCGGGCAGGAAGAGCTGAACATCAAATACGCGCCGGCGATGGATACGGCGGAATATCACTCGATTGCCAAAAACGCGGTGAAAGAGATCGCCTGGCAGCATGGCCATGCGGCGACGTTCCTGCCGAAATGGCATCACGACAAGGTGGGCAGTTCGTCCCACGTGCACCAGTCGCTTTGGGCCGATGGCAAGCCTGCCTTCTATGACGCGGAAGATGAGCTGGGCATGTCGGCGCTGATGAAAAGCTACATGGCCGGTCTGCTGAAATACGCTGCCGATTACACATACTTCATGGCGCCTTACATCAACAGCTACAAGCGGTTCATGAAGGGCACCTTTGCGCCGACGCGGATCATCTGGTCGGTTGACAACCGCACCGCCGGGTTCCGCCTGTGCGGGGATGGCACCAAGGCGGTTCGGGTGGAGTGCCGGATCCCTGGGTCGGACATGAACCCCTATCTGGCGATGGCCGGAATGTTGGCGGCCGGGATTGCGGGTATCGAAGAGGGGCTGGAGCTACAACCGCCTGCAAGGGGCGATGTCTATCAGGGCGACACGGGCATGATCCCCGGCACTTTGAAGGATGCGCGCAACGCGCTGCATGGCTCGGCGATGTTGCGCGGAGCTATGGGGGATGATGTGGTGGATCACTATACCCGCGCGGCCGAGGTCGAGATTGAGGAATTCGAGCGCGTGGTGACGGATTGGGAAGTGGCCCGGGGCTTCGAGCGGGCGTAGGCTAGGGGAGTGCGGGCGCTGCGCGCCCGGGTGCCTTCGGCGAGAGTATTTGGAAAAAGATGAAGCAGGGCGCGCCCTGCGAACAGTCAAGAGGTTGGGATGGCCCAGACACTGAAGTGTATCTCTCCGGTCGATGGATCGGTTTTTGCCGAGCGGGAAGTGCTGTCGCGCGAAGCTGCGTTTGAGCTGGCCGCAAAGGCCCGCGCGGCGCAGGCGGGCTGGGCGGCGCGGCCGTTGCAGGAGCGGATTGATCTTGTAATGGCGGGCGTAGCCGCCGTTGGCGCGATGAATGACGAGATCGTGCCGGAATTGGCCCATATGATGGGTCGCCCGGTGCGCTATGGCGGTGAGTTCGGCGGCTTCAATGAGCGCGCCAGTTACATGGCCGAGATTGCCGCAACCTCTCTGGCCGATATCGCGGTGGGCGAGGATGAGACGTTCAGGCGCTATATCAAGCGCATCCCGCACGGGGTCGTGTTTGTGGTGGCGCCGTGGAACTACCCCTACATGACCGCAATCAACACGGTGGCACCGGCGCTGATCGCGGGCAACACTGTGATCCTGAAACATGCCACGCAGACCCTGCTGGTGGGGGAGCGTATGGCGCAGGCCTTCCATTCGGCAGGTGTGCCCGAGGATGTGTTCCAGAATGTTTTTCTGAGCCATGACGTGACCAATGATCTGATCGCTGGCAATGCGTTCGACTTCGTGAACTTCACCGGCTCGGTCGGGGGCGGTCGGGCGATGGAACGCGCGGCGGCAGGGACATTCACCGGTGTCGGCACGGAACTGGGCGGCAAGGATCCGGGCTATGTCATGGAGGATGCCGATCTGGACGCGGCAGTTGATACGCTGATCGACGGGGCGATGTTCAATTCGGGCCAGTGCTGCTGCGGGATTGAGCGGATTTACGTCCATGATAGCCTGTATGATGACTTCGTTGCCAAGGCGGTTGAGGTTGTGAAAGGTTATAAGCTGGGCAACCCGCTGGATACCGGGACGACAATTGGTCCGATGGCGAATGTGCGCTTTGCCGACGAGGTGCGGGCGCAGATTGCCGAGGCGGTTGCGGCTGGCGCGGTGGCCCATATCGACACCTTCCCTGAGGATGATGGCGGTGCTTATCTGACGCCGCAGATTCTTACAGGCGTCACCCATGACATGCGGGTGATGCGGGACGAAAGCTTTGGCCCCGTCGTTGGCATAATGAAAGTGTCCTCGGACGAAGAAGCCATCGCGCTGATGAATGACAGCGAATTTGGCCTGACCGCGTCGCTCTGGACCCGCGATGTAGACCGCGCCGCGCGGGTCGGGGACCGGATCGAGACCGGCACCGTGTTCATGAACCGGGCCGACTATCTGGACCCGGGCCTGTGCTGGACCGGCTGCAAGAATACCGGTCGTGGCGGCGGACTGTCCGTGATCGGCTATCACAACCTGACCCGTCCAAAGTCGTATCACCTGAAAAAGGTGACTGGCTGAGGATACCCGCTCGTCCCGTTCTCCCCCTCTGCGGGACGGGCCCGAACATTGAGAGAAAACAGGACATGAACCTTCAAGGAAACTGGTCTTATCCGACCGCGATCAAATTCGGCGCAGGCCGAATCCGGGAACTGCCCGAGGCCTGCGCAGCCGCCGGGATGAAACGCCCGCTGCTGGTCACCGACAAGGGGCTGGCCGATCTGCCGATCACCAAGGCAACGCTGGATATCATGGAGGCCGCCGGTCTGGGGCGCGGCCTGTTCAACGACGTGGACCCGAACCCGAATGAGAAGAACCTTGAGGCCGGTGTCGCGGCCTATAAAGCGGGTGGCCATGACGGGGTGATCGCGTTTGGCGGCGGCTCGGGTCTGGATCTGGGCAAGATGGTGGCCTTCATGGCGGGTCAGACGCGGCCAGTCTGGGATTTTGAAGACATTGGCGACTGGTGGACCCGCGCCGACGCAGATGCCATCGCGCCGATCATCGCCGTGCCGACGACCGCGGGCACCGGATCGGAGGTGGGTCGCGCCAGCGTCATCACCAACTCCGAAACCCATGCCAAGAAGATCATCTTTCACCCGAAAGTGCTGCCAACGGTCGTGCTCTGTGACCCGGAGCTGACCGTGGGCATGCCCAGGTTCATCACCGCAGGCACCGGGCTGGATGCCTTTGCCCATTGTGTCGAGGCCTATTCCAGCCCGCACTACCATCCGATGAGCCAGGGCATCGCTTTGGAAGGGATGCGCCTGGTCAAGGATTACCTGCCGCGCGCCTATGCCGATGGCACCGACATCGAGGCCCGCGCCCAGATGATGAGCGCCGCCGCCATGGGCGCCACCGCCTTCCAGAAGGGCCTGGGCGCGATCCACGCCATTAGCCACCCCGTCGGCGCGCACTTCAACACCCACCACGGCACCACCAACGCGGTCTGCATGCCCGCCGTGCTGGACTTCAACGCCCCCGCCATCGCCGACCGGTTCGCGCAGGCCGCGGCCTATCTGGGCATCGATGGCGGATTTGACGGCTTCCGCGCCTTTGTGCAGGACTTCAACGACAGCCTCGGCATCCCGCGCAAGCTCTCCGAACTGGGCGTCACCGAAGCCGCAATCCCGGACCTCGTCCAGGGCGCACTCATCGACCCCTCCTGTGGCGGAAACCCGGTCGAACTTACCCAAGAGAACCTCACAAACCTCTTTAACACCGCGTTGTGATCCGCTTCTCTTTGTGACAATAGGACACCGGCCCGTTTTGCGGGCCGGTTTTGTTTCACGAAAGGTTCGGACGTGACCCCGTTTGTCATCGCCATCACTTTGGCGGCTGCAATGCTGCATGCAGTTTGGAACGCGATAGTCAAATCTGCGGCCGACCGAACCACGACGATGGGCTTGGTGGCTCTTGGGCAGGCTATTCCCGGGGCGATCATGGTTGTCGTGCTGCCCATGCCCAGTGCCGAGAGCTTCCCCTACATCCTGATCTCGACCTTCGTGCATTTTGGGTACTATTTCATGCTGGGCAAGGCGTATCAGCATGGTGACCTGAGCGTCGTCTATCCCATCGCCCGCGGGATCGTACCGGCGCTGGTGTCCCTCTGGGCGATGCTGTTGGTGGGCGAAATGCTGCCCCTGCAGGCTTGGGCCGGGATTGCTTTGATCGCGGTTGGTATCCAGCTCAGCAACTGGAGGGCATTACGTTCGGGGCTCGGGCGCTCGACCCTGTTGTTCGCGATAGGCACAGGGGTGTGTATCTCGATCTATTCGGTGTTCGACGGGATCGGGGTGCGCTTGTCGGGAAACACGCTCAGCTACTGGGCCTGGGGGGCTTTTCTGCACCTTTTTATTGCCGGATTCGTCGGCATCCGCAGGCGAAAGAAACTGGCGGATTATCCCTTGGATGTGTGGGTTGTTGGCCTGTTGGGCGGCCTGGTGTCGATGGCGGCCTATGGGTTGGTGCTTTACGCCAAGAACTTTGCCCCACTGGGCGCGGTTTCGGCGCTGCGCGAAACCTCGGTCATCTTCGCGGCGCTGATCGGGTTCATTTTCCTGAAAGAAGGCAACTGGATGCGGCGGCTTGGGGCCGCGGTCCTGATGGCCGTGGGCGTGGCGCTGATCGGGCTGGCCGTTTAATCCCCGCAAGACCATCTTGCTGAGTGCGCCCCCGATCTCTCATATTGGTTTTGAGTGATGAGGGAGCGTTTTCATGACCAAAGAGATTGTTCTGATCCACGGGGCCTTTGCCGGGCCGTGGTGCATGCAGGATTACGCGGGTTTCTTCCGCGACAGGGGTTGGACCGTGCACACCCCCGCATTGCGGCATCATGGCGGAGATCCGAAAGCCGAGCCTGATCCGGGCCTGACCGATACCAGCGTGATGGATTATGCGGACGACATCGCGGAATTTGTGAAAGGACTGGACAGCAAGCCGGTTCTCCTTGGCCATGCGATCGCGGGCGTGGTGGCCCAGCAGGTGGCCTCGCGCGGGTTGGCCAGCGCCATCGTGCTGATCAACCCGAATGCAGCGTGGGGCACCTTGCCCGAAACCGACGACGAACGGGCCATCCCCCGCGCGCTGATGGAGGGCGGGGCGTTCTGGAAGCAACCCATGCGGGTTGAATTCGACCTGATGGCGCCCTTCGCGCTGAACAAGATGCCCGAGGCACAACAACATGCGGTGTTTGACCAGTTGGGCGCCGAAAGCGGCCGGGTGATGTTCGAGATGTTCTTCTGGATGTTCGACGACCACCACGCGATGAAGGTCGACATCGACAAGGTCGACTGCCCGGTGCTGATCGTTTCAGGCACAGAGGATCGGGCGGTAAACCCTGACACCTGCCGCGCTTTGGCCGAACTGTACGGAGACCGCGCGACCTTTATGCCCGTAATGGATCACGCGCATTTCCTGTTCATGGAACCCGGCTGGGAAAAACCCGCTGGGCAGATTGCCGATTGGTTGGATGGAAAGGTGGGCTAGCAGGCCCGCCATTGCATCACCGGCTGGTCTGAAAGCTGCTTTGTGGCCGCCAGCTCATCGTGCCATCATCCCGTTTGACACAGCGGAGCAGATGTTCCTCTCGCGATGTTGAGGTAGTGGTGACGGTGTTGTCGCCCGAGATCACGACGAAGGAATCCAGTGAATAGGCCATGCCCTGATAGTAGCAGAACCGTAACTCTGCCCCGACCGGAATCGGTGACGCGGTGAGCAGAGCCTGCTGCGCGTTTGCCTGGCTGGCCAGCATGGCTAAAGCTAGCCCGAGGGTTAGTGTTTTCATATCGTCCTCCCGTTCGAATATCTGTTGGTCTTATTCGGTCTTGGACGCTCGGAACCTCAAATGTCGTTCTTGGATGACGGATTGAGGGTAAGTGTGAACGGGATCAACGGGTTAGGCAAGGGGGGGTGTTTGAGCGTTGCGAACCGATAAACACGTTTCCTTGTTAAATCTTTTTTGGAGGTGAGGTGTAGTGTTGAATTTCGCGAATACGCTTAATCATTGTTGAGATTTCTTCCTGCGCAACTGAGACATCTAGTTCGCCGTGAATTAGTTTATTTCGCTTTTGAGCAAGATTCCTCATTTCTCCGGCCTGACTCGGCGTGAGAATTCCCTCCTCAGATAAAACTGAAATTAATCGATTCGGTGTCTGCGGACGCACAAATCTATTCTGAAAAACACGTCTTGAGGCCGCTTCAAAGGCTGCCCAAGAAGCTAGAAATGCCGCTCGCTTCTGGCCTGAAGTAGAAGCTTGCTCCACTTCGATTAACACGGCGTCAATTTCTTTGTTTAGTTGAACTTTCGGGCCATGTGGAAGGTCAATATTATTTAAGAAGAATACTTGAAATTCATATGGTGTTACTTTTTCAATGTGGTTTTTAAGCTTTTCCAAAGTTGACACAACGGAAGGGCTCCGGCGGCCTTTGACTTCGATTAATGTTATTTTTCCATCTTTCCGGACTACCAAATCCGGAATGTAACTGCCAACAGAGTATTTGCGATTTTCTAGCAGTGTCTCATAACCGTCGGCTTCATAGTCGTTACGGAGTTTTTCGATCGCTGTTTTTTCCTGCTCGCGCGTGTTCATTGTGCGTCTCCTAGCGGATTTTCGTTCAGCCTTACAAAGACGAATGGTGGGTCACCCAAAGAAATAGCGATTGAGATTAATTCAGGAAAATCGCCGGTAGCTGCTTGTAGGGCGTCGAGGTCTTCCGGCAAGAAACGTTGGGCGACAACACGCTTTATTTGGCTATCGTCCTGAATAATCTCGGGGCAAAGTGCGTCCTGTACCAGCTTTACGATGTTGTCCACATCCCCCTGCGTTTCTTCCTCTGGAAAGTCATAAATTGTAATCGAGAGCTTTTCTTCTGAAGCCCATTTATGAGCTGGCACAACAAGTCTCGCACCTTCCAGAACTTTTTCTTTCCATTCTTCCTTTGACTTGGTGTTTTTGCTTTGAAAAGAAACTGGGGTTCCTGAAATAGTGAATTCAATTGGAAACGAGATAAGGACATCTTCGTCGTCACCATCGACGTCAAACATCCAACTCCTCCACAAACCGCGCGTTCTCCTGAATGTACTGGAACCGCAGTTCGGGTTTTTTGCCCATCAGACGCTCGACCAGGTCGCCGGTTTCGCCGGGTTCGTCCTCGTCAATGGTGACCCGGATCAATTTGCGGGACGCGGGGTCCATCGTGGTTTCTTTCAGGTCCTTGGCGTCCATTTCGCCCAGACCCTTGAAGCGGGACACGTCGATCTTGCCTTTGCCGCCCAGACCTTTGTCAAGCCACTCATCCCGCTCGGCCTCGTCCAGGCAGTAGACGCGCTTGGCCCCTTGCGTCAGACGATACAAAGGCGGGCAGGCGAGGTACAAGTGGCCCGCGTCGATCATCGGGCGCATCTGGGTGAAGAAGAATGTCATCAGCAGCGAAGCGATATGCGCCCCGTCCACATCCGCGTCGGTCATGATGATGACCTTGTCATAGCGCAGGTCATCGACATTGAACCTGGTGCCAAGGCCGACACCCAGCGCCTGCGTCAGGTCATTGATTTCGGCATTGGTACCCAGTTTCGAACTGGCGGCGCCCAGCACGTTCAGGATCTTGCCGCGCAGGGGCAGCAGGGCCTGTGTTTTGCGGTCCCGGCCCATCTTGGCCGAGCCGCCCGCCGAGTCGCCTTCGACGATGAATAATTCCGTGCCGTCGCGTGTTGAACTGGAACAGTCCACCAACTTGCCGGGAAGACGAAGTTTCTTAGTGGCGGACTTGCGTTGTGTTTCCTTCTCGGCCCGTCGGCGCAGGCGTTCTTCGGCCCTCAGGATGAGGAAGTCGAGGATCGCCCCGGCGGATTTCGTATCAGCGGCCAGCCAGTTGTCGAAATGGTCGCGGACCGAGTTTTCGACCAGCCGTTGTGCCTCGACCGTGGCCAGCCGGTCCTTGGTCTGGCCGACGAATTCCGGCTCACTGATGAAGCAGGATACCAGCGCGCAGCCGCCGGTGATCAGATCGTCACGGGTGATCTGACCGGCCTTTTTGTTATTGATCAGTTCTCCGTACGCTTTGATCCCCTTGAGGACTGCGGCCCAGAACCCCGCCACATGGGTGCCGCCTTCGGGCGTGGGAACGGTGTTACAGTAGGATTGGATGAAACCGTCGCGCGAGGGCGTCCAGTTGATCGCCCATTCGACCTTGCCGGGGGCGCCGAATTTCTCGTTAAAGTCAACGGTGCCGGCAAAGGGCTGCTCGGCATAGGTGGACGAACCGTTCATCGTCTCTTTCAGATAGTCCGACAGACCGCCGGGAAAGTGAAAGCTGGCCTCGGTCGGGGTTTCACCATCGTCAATGGCGGATTTCCAGCGGATTTCGACGCCCGAGAACAGGTAGGCTTTGGATCGGATCGACTTGAACAGCCGCGCCGGTTTGAACCGGTGATGGCCGAATATTTCCTCATCCGCGTGGAAGGTTACGGTGGTGCCGCGCCGGTTGGGGGCCGCACCGATTTTCTCGACAGGGCCCAGCGGGATACCGCGCGAGAACCGCTGTTCGAACAGCGTCTTGTCGCGCGCCACCTGCACGACCATCGAATCCGACAAAGCGTTGACAACGGACGCACCCACGCCGTGCAGACCGCCCGAAGTCTGGTAGGCCTTGCCCGAGAATTTACCGCCAGCGTGCAAGGTGCAAAGAATGACCTCCAGCGCCGATTTATCCGGGAACTTTGGGTGCGGATCGATCGGTATACCGCGCCCATTGTCGCGCACCGTCAAAGCGTAATCCGAGTGCAGCTCGACCTCGATCCGGTTCGCATGTCCGGCCACGGCCTCGTCCATCGAGTTGTCGAGGATTTCGGCAACCATGTGGTGCAAAGCGCGTTCGTCCGTGCCGCCGATATACATGCCGGGGCGTTTGCGGACCGGTTCCAGCCCTTCAAGCACCTCAATCGAGGAGGCGTCATAGGCGGCGGTGGCGCTGGGCGTCAACAGATCGTCGGGCATGGGTGCTGCTCTTGTTTTTGGGTTTGCCCCATTATGGCAGGTGATGTGTGCGGGGGGAAGAGGGGCGCGAGGTGTTGTGGATAGATGCGCTGGCGGCTGAGTTTTCGCCTGATCGACGGTAATTTGCTAGTCTGGGTTCGAGCAACGGCCTTATTGCAAAGGAGTGGGTTGATGAACACGAGCGCGTCCGGTTTTGTTGGAGAGATTCCTGAGCATTACGACAAGGGGCTAGGGCCCAATATTTTTGTCGACTATGCAGACCGGCTTGTCGACGAATGCTGTGCAGAGGCCGTGGCAAATGTAATCGAACTGGCGGCTGGCACCGGAATTGTCAGTGGCAAGCTGCGCGACAGATTACCGAAGGACGCCAGTTTGCTGGTGACGGATCTGAACGGGCCGATGCTGGAGGTGGCAAAAAAGAAATTCGAAGAGGGCGATAATCTCCGGTTCTCAGTCGCGGATGCAATGGATCTACCTTTTGAGGAAGCCCGTTTCGATCTTATGGTTTGCCAGTTTGGAGTGATGTTCTTTCCCGACAAAGTTGCCTCGTTCCGCGAGGCAGCCCGAGTTATCAAACCTGGCGGCCGTTACGTTTTCAACGTGTGGAGCGCAATGTCCGAGAACCCGTTTTCGCAGATGGCTCACGAAGTGGCCCGACAGTTTTTTCCGGATGATCCGCCCGGGTTTTATAAGGTTCCCTTTCACTACGGTGATCCACAGTTGGTCAAGGCGGACCTTGCCGAGGCAGGATGGGGTGACATCAGGTACGAGACCATTCGACTGAGCAAACGCATTGAGGCGCCCGAGACATTTGCGAAAGCTTTGGTTTTCGGAAATCCATTGATTGATGAAATCAGATCCCGAGGCGGAGTTTCTTCGGATGACGTTGCCAGGGAAATGGCGTCTGCTCTGCACCGCACTTTTGGCCCAAGCGAAATGACGATGCCGTTGTCGGCTACGACTTTTGTTTGCCGCAAGATCCAAGCGTGACAGATCCGGGCTTTTCTTAGTCTGCTGTTTTCAGGACTTTTGTTCCGCCTTTTCCTTTGGCATCAATATCCCGACAAAGCGCTGAGGGTTCACGGCCAAGGGCGTTTGGCCCATAGAGAGGATTGCGAATGAGCTGGATCAAAACCATTCCGTTTGACGAGGCGAAAGGTAAGTTGCGAAAGCTGTATGAGCGAGTGACCGGCCCGGACAACAACGTGGACAACATCATGATGGCGCACAGCCTGCGCCCGCATTCGATGGAAGGCCACATGGCGATCTACAAGAACGTGCTGCACCATTCAGGCAACCAGATTCCTAAATGGTTCCTTGAGGTTCTTGGTGTCTGGGTCAGCTCGCTGAATCGGTGCGGCTATTGTGTGGAACATCACTTCAACGGGTTGCAGCGGTTGCTGGGTGATATTGTGCGAGGTGATGCCATACGCGCAGCGATTGAGGCGCGACAGCCGGAAACGGCGCCGCTGGATGCAGCACAGGTGGCAGCGATGGGATATGCCCGCAAGCTGACCGAAGCGCCGGCGGAACTGACCGAGGCCGATGTGATCGTTTTGCGAGATGCGGGGTGGGACGACGGAGAGATCCTCGAGATCAATCAGGTCTGTTCCTATTTTTCCTATGCCAACCGGACAGTTTTGGGATTGGGGTGTTCGACCAAGGGGGATGTTTTGGGACTGTCGCCAAACAACTCCGACAATCCCGACGATTGGGGCCATCGGTAAGGGCGCAAGCGGGCGTGGGCAGGCTGTTGCGCCTGTCAGAGTTTGATGCCGATCAAAGCGAATTTTTCGAGTTTCTGCTAGGCGTTCCGGGAAACATTGAAACCCAGGAGCATATGCATGGTGGCAATCGTCCAGACCGACTTGAAACCCACTCAGATCAATACTGTACAGGCTGAAGTTCAGGATGCCGCGCAGCCATGCGCCGAGAAAATCCGGCACGCTTTCGAGAGCGGCAAGTACCCTTACGGCCACAAGATGGCGCGCAAAACCTACGAGGCGGAAAAGGCGAAGCTTCAGGCTGAATTGCTCAAGGTGCAGCTTTGGGCGCAGGAGACGGGCCAGCGGTTTGTTCTGCTGTTTGAAGGGCGCGACGCGGCGGGCAAAGGCGGCACGATCAAGCGGTTCATGGAGCATCTGAACCCCCGTCAGGCCCGCGTGGTGGCCCTGAACAAGCCGACGTGGGAAGAGAAGGGGCAGTGGTACTATCAGCGCTATGTGCAGGAGCTGCCGACGGTCGGTGAAATGGTGTTCTACGACCGGTCCTGGTACAACCGGGCAGGTGTCGAGCGCGTGATGGGGTTCTGTTCGCCAAACGAATACCTTGAGTTCATGCGGCAGACGCCCGAACTGGAACGGATGCTGGTGCGATCAGGTATCCAGCTATACAAGTACTGGTTCTCGGTTACGCAGCCCGAACAGCAGCGGCGGTTCAAGAGCCGCGAAACTGATCCGCTGAAGCAGTGGAAGCTGTCGCCAATCGACAAGGCCAGTCTGGACAAATGGGATGATTATACCGAGGCGAAGGAGGCGATGTTCTTTTACACCGACACTGCCGATGCGCCCTGGACCATCGTCAAATCGAATGACAAGAAACGCGCGCGGCTGAACTGTATGCGGCATTTCTTGTCGACGCTGGATTACCCGGACAAGGATCACGAATTGGTTGACGAGCCTGATCCCCTGATCGTCGGGCAGGCGCATCACGTCATACATCGTTCGGATCACGTGCTGGGTACGTCGCTACATCCCGAAGCGCGTTTATGAACAATCTGGCCTTTGGGGAATTCGGAGTCTCAGTTTGAAAATTCGCTGATCGGCTCTTGTCCCTGACGATGGCCGGGCCTATGGCTGTTGCGATGAGCAAAGTCATGTCATATCCCGGCCATTTTCGCGCGATTGCCGTTCTGGGCCTGCCCCTGATCGGCGGGCATCTTGCGCAGTATGCGATCGGCCTGACCGATACCATCATGCTGGGATGGTACGGGGTCGAAGCGCTGGCGGCGGTGACGTTGGCCAGCAGCTACTACTTTGTTCTGTTCCTGTTCGGCGCAGGGTTCGGCTTGGCGGTCATGCCCATGGTCGCAACGGCCGCGGCGGAGGAGAACGAAACCAGCATCCGAAGATCAACCCGCATGGGGTTGTGGCTGTCGCTGATTTACTCGGCCCTGATCATGCCGCTGCTTTGGTGGTCCTATCCCATACTGATCGCCCTGAAGCAGGAGCCGGAGGTTGCTCAAACAGCCTCGGAGTACTTGCGTGTCGCAGGGTGGGGGATCATCCCGGCGCTATTGGTCATGGTGCTGAAGTCTTATCTGGCTGCGTTGGAGCGTACACAGATCGTCTTGTGGATTACCGTTGCCGCTGCCCTGGTGAACGCGGTGACGAACTACGCGCTGATCTTTGGCAATTGGGGGGCTCCGGAACTTGGTGTCATGGGGGCCGCCATCGCATCGGTTGTGACGCAGATCGTTTCGTTGATTTGCGTCATCTACTATGCGGTACGCGTTTTGCCTGAACACAGCCTGTTTCAGCGTTTCTGGCGGCCGGATTGGGAAATGTTCCACAGTGTTCTGCGGTTGGGCGTTCCTATCGGCCTGACCATGCTGGCCGAGGTTTCCCTGTTTGCCACTTCGGCCCTGATGATGGGATGGATCGGGCAGGTTCCGCTGGCCGCGCACGGTATTGCGCTGAACCTCGCCTCGGCAACGTTCATGGTTCATTTGGGCCTTTCAAACGCCGCCACCATAAGGGCAGGCAACGCGCTGGGCCGGAAGGATCGAGCGCACCTGGAAAAAGGCGCGATTGCCGTAACCGGGATGTCGCTGGTTGTGTCAGTGCTGACGATCATCCTGTTTCTGACCTGCGCCGAACCGTTGATTTCGCTGTTCATGGAAGCGGACAACCCCGAGCGTCCGCAGATTCTGGCGATCGGCACCGGGCTTCTGGCCATGGCGGCCCTGTTCCAGCTGGTTGATGGCGCTCAGGTCATCGCGCTGGGCCTGTTGCGCGGTGTGCAGGACGCCAAGATCCCCATGGTGATGGCCGCGCTCAGCTATTGGGTGATCGGCATTCCAGCCTCTTACTACTTTGGCTTCATGCGGGGTATAGAGGGTATCGGAGTTTGGCTTGGCCTTGTCATTGGGCTGGCCTGCGCTGCGGTGATGCTGATGGCCCGTTTCTGGCTCAGGTCCGTGCGTGAGGTCGGGTTGCCTGTCGAAAGACCGGCGGCCTGATCAGTTTTTGTTCAGGCGATCGGCCTTCTTCCTTACAAGCACAGTCCGCAGGTCGTGCATCGCCATCAGCAACCGATCGCTGACATCTTCAAGCTGTTCTTCCGTGGCCTTGGACTGGGCCCACTGTGTCGTCAGGTTCAGGTAGTCGACCGCGCGGTGAATGTCGTCAATGCCACGTTCCGCCAACAGGGCTTTACGTTCTGTCATCCAGCGTTGGATTTCGGCCTTGTCAGCATCGGAAAGCGTGTGCTGTCCATGCGGTCTGACGTCGTCATTGCGGATGTTGATAACGGCGATCTGATCCATTTCGATCCGGCGATGTCGATTTGCCGTATCAATTTTGAACACAACCGCTCCGTTTTCGCGGACGCGGAAATAGTATTCCGGCAGGTCTGTCGACAAGATTTTTCTCCGATCAGGTAAGTGCGGCGCAAAACCGTTGAATGCGGGTACATGCCTCTTTCAGGGCCGCGTCCGAAGTCGCGTAGCTGATCCGGAAATTCGGCGACAGCCCAAAGGCCGCACCAAAGACAACAGCGACGTCCGCTTCCTCCAGCAATGCGGTGGCAAAGGTTTCGTCACTGTCAATCAGGGTACCTGCAGGGCTGGTCTTTCCGATCAGACCTGCGATGGACGGGTACACATAGAACGCGCCTTCGGGCGTGGGGCAGGAAATGCCGTCGATTTCATTCAGCATCTCGACGACCAGATCGCGGCGTCGTTTGAAGGTCTCATTGTTGGGGGCCAGAAACGCCTGGGTGCCGTTCAGTGCCTCAACCGCGGCCCATTGGCTGACCGAACACGGGTTCGAGGTGGATTGCGACTGGATTTTGCGCATGGCCGCAATGATCTCGACCGGGCCCGCGGCGTAACCGATCCGCCAGCCGGTCATGGCATAGGCTTTGGATACGCCGTTGCAGGTGAGCGTACGGTCATACAGTCCCGGCTCAACCTCAGCAGGGGTGCAGAACTCGAACCCGTCATAAGCCAGGTGCTCATACATATCGTCGGACATGATCCAGACATGCGGGTGGCGCATCAGCACATCGGTCAACGCCTTCAGTTCTTCCCGGCTATATCCGGCCCCGGTTGGGTTCGATGGAGAGTTGAAGATGAACCACTTTGTCTTCGGCGTGATCGCGGCCTCAAGCTGTTCGGCGGTCAGCTTGAAATTGTTTTCGAGTTTGGCTTCGACCACAACCGGCGTGCCCCCGGCCAAAAGCACCATGTCCGGGTAGCTGACCCAGTATGGTGCGGGGATGACAACTTCGTCGCCCGGATTCATCGTCGCCATCAGCGCGTTGTACAGCGTCTGCTTGCCGCCCGTTCCGACCGAAATCTGGGCCGGCGTGTAATCCAGCCCGTGATCGCGCTTCATCTTGGCGCAGGCCGCCTGCTTGAGTTCGGGGATACCGTCGGGGGCGGTATACTTGGTCTTGCCGGCGGCAATGGCAGCGACCGCCGCGTCCTTGATGTTCTGCGGGGTGTCGAAATCCGGTTCGCCCGCGCTGAGGCCAATGACGTTGCGTCCGGCGGCCTTCATTTCAGCCGCCTTTGCCGTCATCGCGATTGTGGGCGAAGGTTTTACGCGTGACAGTGTCGCAGACAGGAAACTCATGAGCGGCCTCGGTTTGTATGTTTTGTCTGTCTGTCATAGGGTGCGCCCGAATGACGATCAAGCGCTATGAAAAATAGATTTGGAGCCCCAGATGACTGAAGAATACGACTGGTTCGGACCGGATGCAGCAACGTTTGGGGATCGTCTGGCAGGCGCGCGAGAAGCGGCCGGGATGTCACAGTCTGAGATGGCCCGCAGGCTGGGTGTAAAAAAGGCGACCATTGTCGCGTGGGAGAACGATCTGTCCGAGCCGCGCGCGAACCGTCTGTCGATTATGGCGGGCATGGTGAATGTCTCGATCATGTGGTTGCTGACCGGAGAAGGTGAGGGGATGGGCGCTCCCTTGGAGGAGGATGCCGAAAGCCTGGAGTTGGCAGGCGTCGCCGCCGAGTTGCGCGCAATTCGCGGCGAAATGCGCGCCAGCGCCGAACGCGCGGCGCGTCTTGAGAAAAAGATCCGCCTGATGTTGGAGCCTCAACAGTGACGGAAACACGCGATGTTCGGATCAAGCGTATGAAAATGCGCTCGATGCGGCGGGGGATCAAAGAGATGGATCTGATCCTGTCGGCCTATGCCGACCGCAATCTTGCGGGCATGGATACGGTCGGTCTGGATGCCTACGATGCGCTGCTGCACGAAAACGATCAGGACCTTTATCAATGGGTGACTGGGCAGGCCAGGCCTCCTGAAAACTTTGCGGACCTGATCGCGGATATCGCGCAGACCTTTCAAAAGTAACGGAAAATCCCGCTTAACCGATTTTTCGGGAATTCGGTTCATCGTGTCAGAAACTGCGCGACTGAATCGGAGGGTCGGATGAGTATGGAATTGCAGGTTTCCGCGCCGGGAACCAAAGGGTTCATGACCAGCTATCTTGAGGCGCTGGCCCTTGTCGAACGGCTGCACCGGTTGCTGCTGGATGTCATCAAGGACGAATTCGAACGTGTCGGTGTGCTGGAAATCAATGCGGTGCAGGCGCTTCTTCTGTTCAATATCGGCGATCACGAGGTGACGGCGGGCGAATTGAAAAGCCGGGGTTACTATCAGGGCAGCAATGTCAGCTACAACCTCAAGAAACTGGTCGAAATGGGTTACATGCATCACCAGAGATGCGAGATTGACCGGCGGTCCGTCCGGGTGCGCCTGACCCCACGCGGCCGAGAGATTCGCGACATCGTGGCCGAGCTGTTCTCGCGCCATGCCGAAGGCCTGCAGAGCCGTGGTGTTCTGGAATTTGACGGGATCGAACATATCACCACGTCTTTGCGCCGGGTCGAGCGATACTGGACCGATCAGATCCGCTATATTTACTAAGCATTCGGGCACGTCGCTCGGCAAAAGGTGAACGTCAGGTATCGGTGTGAAATCCAAGCTCTGCGGGTGCTGACCGGAACGTCGTATTCGCGGCAAATAGCGACTGAAGGTCGAGGGCCGGACAACTTCGAGCTCTCTCAACAAAAAGCCCAGTACGCTAACTGGGCATCTTCCTTCCGTGGTTTGATCGCCGGCTTTCGGGCAAAGTTTGGGTAAAAATCTTGAGCGTGACGGGTACCGGATCACATCGCGTTCAAGTCGCTGTTCGCTCTCACCGAATATGCTACACCGTGGCACGCTCGAATCAGAAACCCCAGTGCTCCGGAACCGGCAAGACAGGCTGGCCAAATCTCGGGGCGCTTTGCTTGCACGAACACGGAGCCAGCGCTTTGACGAAAAACGCACAGAAAGCAGCGCGTCTGAGCGTGGCCCCCATGATGGACTGGTGGGAATTAAGTTTATAATCAATATCGTAATGAAAGGCGTGGGCACTTTGTGTGCAATTTTTCATAGTCGCACGCTCGACTTCTAAATTAAGGGTATTCAGAAAATATAGTGCGGCAATAGGCGGAAACTGTAACCGCCTATTACCATCAATTTGCTTACTCTTGCTTCGGTGCAAACTTAGTGGTGACGACCGCCCCAATGTACTTTGGGAGTTTCCTCACAATTACCCAGCAAACAGCCAGAGCAATCATTACTGCGATTAAACCATTTGCAGACAGCGGACCAATCTGAATCGATTGGTTAGTCATGAAATCAAGCAGGGAAGCCATTTCGTTTTCCTTGTTCTGTTGCAGGTGGCTGCGCAGCCTTAGGAAACACATAAATCGGCATCGTCTTCATTGCACGAAGAAGATAAATAGGCAATAGGATAATGCTAGAAGCTGGTGCAAGGATGCCAGCATTTCGTTGGCGTGACATTTCAGCAACATCGGGGCCCTCTGCATAGAATGATTTCATTCAATGTGCTGAAAGTGAAACGTGAATAAACGGCAATGACATGGTTAAAATAAAGCACTGCGTTAGTTGGGCGGTTTTTCAATTCTAAAGTTCGGATGTTCTTTGTGGCTAGGCGCAAAGAGCGTGCGTCAGTTAAGTATCGCAAGTTCTGGCGACATGGCTCAAATCCCACATGCGGCGAGACATTGTGAATTTCGGTCGAGGATTTCGTTGTGTCGGCAATTGCGGGCATAACCGATGCGGTAAGAGACGTGGTGATAAAAATGAAAAACGTGTCAGAATGATGAACCCAGTCGCCCGGCCAGATAATTTAGTTATGGAAGAAATTGTCCACCCCTGGACTACACTGGACTCCTACACTGCAGTTTAGCACAAGCATGGGACGTGTGCTTCGGTATTCCAACAAGGAATTGCATGACTACGCAAAGTAGCATCGTTATCGCTGAAAAACTTCACCTTTGCAGGTCTCAACTCTGATATTTCCGTGCATTTGGTTGAGACGGGATTAAGTCACTCAATAATTTGTTGACAGTTCGGCCACCAATGTCGTTGTATCATTCTGATATTATAGGAACTCTACAAGCGCTGCATTGATCCAAGGGTAGTCTCAATGTCGTTTCCAAAAGGAATTTTGCTCACCGCAGTAGTCGTGATTTTGACCGGCTGTGAAAATGCATACAATGCTGTCGGGTATGCGATACCTACTACTGCATCTGTCGAAATATCATCAGTTGATTTAGCTCATTCAACTGATGGATCGTCGGAAGAAGTTAACCAGCGACAAATAGATTTCTCTGCGACTAGAGCCTTTGCTGGCCATAGTGAGTATCCTCCGCCTAATTTCAAAGGATACGGAATTATTGCGTTTCCAGGATCATCCGACGATTCGAGAGCAAAAATGTTTTGCCGGGCATATCTTGATAGCCTAGAGCCTTCCAAAAAGCTGGAGAGGATTGGGGTGAAGAAAGAGGCCCAGATGGTGACGGTATGGCCAATCGATGACATTGTGGTGGGGCAAGTTAAGGGCACTAAGTCGGAGATTTGCACTTGGGCGACAGAAAACTACGATAAAGTCCAGTCTCTAGATGCGATAGCTGATGCGCGACGCGCAAGTCAAAGGGAAATCGGATACTCCCCGTTGCAAGGCCGTGGCCCGTATCTTTTAGCTTGGTCGCCGGGAGGCACCAAAGGAAAAAGCGGATCGTTAGTTTTGGTGTCAAACTTGAGCCAAGTAAACTCCCAAGCACAGGCAAACGCAGAGTTAAGCCGCTGGAGAGACGAAATAGAAACCAAGCCTGAACTATGGGAGAACGGATGGTCGCTTGAAAATGTACGCATTACAATTCAGCGATGGGTGGACCAACGAGGACAGTCGTTACTAAGTCTCATAGGGGTAGAGGAATGAGTTTCCTGAAGACATATGGTGTCGAGGGTGTATTTGGTCTCATTTGCGGTATCTTGTTCGCAGAATGGGTTTCTCCTAGCACTGACGCCGGTTATTTGTTCTGTGTTGTCATAACTGCATTACTTGCGATGGCAATTCTTCATGTCGTAAGAAAGATTTTTTTCAACAATAAATCAAAAAAATGACGCCCTTATACATTGCTAGACTTGCTTACATCCCGCTTTCGCTGGTGACAGCTAACGCACCTGAACAACACGTACCCTAAATATGCCCGACCGAACCAGAATTGAAAGGTCCGGTCGGCCACTGGTGAAAGAAAACTAGTTACCCCCTCGTCCGCAAAAAAAACCCGCGTTCACAGGGGGGACCATGTGAACAAAGCGGGCGTTAGTTTCGGGGTAACTAGATTACGCCTAGGATCACGGGGTGGATCAAAGTTCCCCGCGTCACCTTAATCTGGGATGATAGGCAACGCGGGGATTTAGTCTGGTCATGGGACTGCCCAGACTAAATTGGGTCAAGTGTGTTACGGGTCGTTTCGCTAGTTGGATCAAACCCAGGCACAGCGACCTGGGTCATATTGGTGTCAGGTGACATTCACGGTTAATCGCGCGAACCATGTAGTTTGCTTGTTCAAAACCATCACGATAGATGGTTGCGATCTGGTACTTAGCCTTTTTTTCGGTGCTCTTGCAGGACGCGCTTCAAATGTTCTGGTAGAGAGGTTTCGTCCCCAAATTATAGGTAGTCCAAAGTAAGGCCGAAAATTGCTCTAAGCGCAATCGCTCCATCTAAAGACAGTCTATGAGAACCTGATTCCCATAAGGAATACGTGGTTCGCTTAAATCGAATTGACTTCGCGTATTCTTCCTGCGTCATTCCAAGAAACTCTCTGTGCTATTTCAATCGCTTGGCTATGCTAAGATGCGGTCTAAATTTGTCGTTTTTCATAACCTCACATTTCAGTAAGTATCAATTCAACACAACAAAAAACGCCCATCTTTCGGCGGGCATTCACATTGACTGGGATACGCCCGCAAAGTCTTCCAAAGCCTAGTGCGCCACGTACCAGGTATTAACCTTCAACTAAGAGCAGTCGAAACAGCTTTGTCTCTTGCCCAAACCGCACTCCAAGCATTCGCCATTGTAGCGGGTCTGATAATGGTTGTTTCGCTGCTAGGTTCTGCGCGAAGCTATTTTTCCAACCGCCGTTACACAGGCAACGTCGTTCCGTTGCGCCGAAGAACACGGTTCAAGTTTCCACGCAAAGTCGACCCGAATCTGTCAGTAGGTCTTTGGATGGCCGCTCTAATCGGTGTCGCGGTCTTTCTGACTAGCTTCAATCCAGACCAAACCGACCGGCGCACAGTGGAAGGTATCGCCAGAGTTCGAGACGTAGACACCATAGTCGTTCAGGGCGTTCCGGTGAGGCTGAACGGCATTGATGGGCCGGAATTAAGTACAAACGCAGGGGTGGCTGCTAAGCGGTGGATGACAGATCATCTGCGCGGCAAGCCGGTCACCTGCAAACTGAACGGTGAACGCACCCACGACCGCAGGGTGGGCGTATGCTATATGGGTGGCGAAGACATAGGCGCGGCGTCAATTAAAGCGGGTCACGCGTTAGATTGTCGGCGGTACTCAGGTGGCCGCTATCATCGTCTCGAGACACCAGAAGCAAGAGCGAGGATTGTGCGGGCTGGGTATTGTTAGTCGAGAGATTGGCAGAAAATGTAGTTACTAGCCATTGCTCTAGGTTTACTGCAATCGTAGATGTTTTGAACGCTTGATTTTGATCGTCTCTGTGAATTGTTCGCTCGCAGACTTAGCTTGTAGTCGGAAAGGTTATTTTGTGAAGCAAGACCCTGAACGTGTTGTAGACTTTGGCGACTGGCTCGGCATCAAACGCGCACCAAATTGGACAGTTGCTCGGGCAATAGGTCCGCTTATTATGATACTGTTGTCCATACTCTTCATGCTTGCATTTGCTGCTGCATTTGTTGTTCTCCTAAAGTTATCATTTGGTGGAAGCCAAACGACGCTTGGATCCGGTGCGCTTGTCGCTGCGGTTCTCGGATCACCGTTCGTGGTTTGGGGTACTGTTCTAAAGCATAGGACCGTCCTGTTCCAAAAAGAAGGTCACATGACCGACCGTATCAATAAAGCCATCGAGCAACTTGGAGCGGAAAAAACTGTAAAAAGGCAATTAGTAAATTCGTCAGGAAAGAAAGTTTACCACAAGACTATTGAAGGTGAATTGGACTACTCTAGGCCGGCTTTTGTTGAGGAGAGCCGCCCGAACATTGAAGTGAGATTAGGCGCGATCTTGTCATTGGAGCGGATAGCTCAGGACTCAACGTCTCACGACACCGGTCGAGACCATGTGAGGGTGATGGAAATTTTATGCGCGTACATTCGTGAGAACTCGGAAAAACCTGTTGAATGTAAACTGGAAGAATGGCGCCCACTTACACCCAACCTCTTCGCAAATAATGATCCCGATGCGGCTGCTACTCTTCATACAATTCACTTACAGAGAATTTCCAAACGGTTTCGGATGACCAGTGGGCCGTCAGAAGCAGAAAACTGGGTGGAAAGCCTACCCAAATTGCGCATTGATATTCAACTCGCTCTAACAGTAATCGCACGTCGCTCTAGTAAACAGCGTGCCATTGAAGCAGCTTGGCCGTATGATGCTAGAGAACTGCGTATGTCTCCACTAGACGCTAAATGCCCACAATTTAAGAAAGCACTTGATTTAAACGAGTTACGCGACTCAAAGGCACAGGAAACTAAGCGCGAAATTCTGGAATGGGTAGAAGCACTCAAAAAGTACTCTGGGTATAGGCTAGATCTAAGAGGAGCCAACCTGCAAGGAGCCGACTTTTCGTCTCAACGCTCTGATGGATCAGATGCTGCGTTTTCCGGTATGTTAATTTCGGGTGCATCCCTAGACGGAGCCTCATTTGAGTCAGCACAGTTAAGGGGTGTTAGCTTCGAAAACGTTACGTTGATAGCTGCCAATTTTAACTCTGCTGACTTGTCGGGAGCGAGTATTCAAAACCGCTGTAACGTGGAAGCTGCAACATTTGCTAGGGCAAACTTGACCGGAGCGTTTATTTCTGAAGCACAAATGTCAGGGGTGAATTTAGCAAGTGCAACCTTGGACCTTGCCACTATAGATTCATCCTGCTTTGAGGCCGCTTGGTTTAACCATACCAAAGCAAAATTCATTTCGCTCTCGTCCACCAGTTTTTTTGGGGTCAAGTCCTTCTGGGTTGATATGCCAATGGCCTCATTCCACAATACTTGGCACATAGATGACTTGTTTGTAGCGTCCAACAATTTCCAGGGTGCATCTTTCATGAATGTCGACCTTTCAAAGGTTAGCAACGTCGATTGGGGAAGCGCCGATCTCTTTGGCGATGCATCAGTCACTCTTCCACAAGGTACAAACCGTCCTCGTCACTGGGCATCAATAGAAATTGGATGGCTAGATTTTGACGATGAAGTTGACAAGTGGCATAAGGATCCGAGTGGCTATGTTCCGCCGACTGCTGTGCTCTAAACAACTTTGATGTTGGCTAAATTTCTGGGCGGACATAACACTAACCCACCACAGTAAGTGGATCCAGCTATTACGGACAACGCATCAATAGCCCCCGCCCAACACTTTGTGTGTTGCTTCGAAAAACAGTGCGACCAATGAACTATGCGGCCGCTTGATGGTTTTGTGCAGGCACTTTCACCAAGTGATGAAATGTAACCGACTTAGTTTGTTCATTTGGGCGGTTCAAAATCCTTTAGCGCGTTGTCCAGAAGTACCAGTTCACGTTCGTTCAGTTCACGGCCCAAAATCTTGACCATTTTGTTGATCAATCCGACCCGCACCAGTTTCTTCAGGTCTTCGGGTTTACGCTTAGGCTTCGAAATATCAAAGGGCATCCATTAGGCTCCTTACTCTCTGTGTCAGATCACTTTCCATCGCCCAAATCCTTTCTTGTGGTTTTGTCGTGCCGGGGCGTGAACAGGTGATCGTTGTTTTTAGGCGTAGGCACCTTGCTGTAATCGTTGGTCAGCAGACCGGCATCGTATCGGCTTTGACGCAGACCGGTCAGACCGTTCGGGTCCGTAACAATCATGCGGCAACCCCTTCCTGATCCAGCCGCGCCATAAACGGTGCCAGTGCAGCAGCCACCTGATCCGCCAGAATGTCCGTACGCGGCTTGTGCAGCGTGACGGTACGTTCCACGGCTGTGGCCACGATCTGGCGCGTCCCGCGATCCTTTACGGCTGCGCAAAGCCGGTGCTGACCATCACGATCAATGGCCAGCAACAGGTTCGGCACGTTTGCGACGGGTTCGAACATCACCAAGCAACCCCCGTGACATATGCAGCCGTTCCGGTGCGCAGCATACCGTGCGCAATGGGCTGAACCATCCGCAGAACGGTGGCGTTCACTTGGAACGAACTGATCGCTTTGGTTGCGGGCACGGTTCCGGCTGCATCCGAAATATGGATCGACCCGCCCGAGTCGTTCACCGCGTTGGTGTCAGCCATAGTCGGGGCAACACCATCATCATCGGCCAGAACGACCGTTGCCGATCCGCTGGTGTCGATTTCAGGTGCGGGCAACCACGACGCGAAGTCGGCCAGATCAATCGCGAAAATATGGTCGGTCGGTACCGTTGCGCTGATGATCAACGGCAAGCCGAACAACTCGCCCCGCTCAATCTCATCACGGAACAGGAATGTCCCGGCTTCACGCATCATGCGCAGCCTTTGCGCCCGCATATTGTCCATGATCAGGACCGGGTTGCGCGGGCGTTGTGCGCTGATGATCCCGACCAGATACGCAATATCCGCGATCACGTTGTCCAGACCGGTACCAGCGGACGCTTGATTAGCGGCACCATTGAACGGCGATCCGGGTGAGATGGCCGGTACCGGTCCATTGGCCGGGTTCAGCACATAAGCGTCCATCATTTCGGCTGTGTCGGCCACCACATTTCTGCGGATCACCGCTTCGATGCTAGTTGTGCTTGTGTCGCGCAGTTCGTTGGTGAAGACCGACAGCACGGCCATTTTCAGGCGCGTGAACATGACCGATCCAACCACGCCAGATTTGACCGGGATCGTGCCTTTTTCTTCCACGAACGATCCGCTTACGTCGCCGGTCATCGGGTTGGTTGGCATCGTCAGGTTGGCGACTTCGTTCATTGGCAACGGAACGCCACCAGCAGCCATAGCGGCATAAACCGAAACGGGCCGCAGTTCTTCCACCCACGGGCCGACTTCATTGTTGACCAGTTCAGCACCCCAACCGGCATCAACGGTCGTTGCCGGGGTTGTCGCGGCTTTCCGTTGCAGCTTGCCAGCGTCACCGGGGAACAGTTCTTCAGCCACCTGTTCAATGCCGCGTTGGCTGAAGTGTGCCGTAGCCTTGGCAAAGGCAATGTCGGTCGATTTCGGCACCTTTGTGACGCCTTTGACCGTTGCGGGCCGGGGTTGCTGGACAGTGACCGATACGGGCCGATCTGCGTGGGCCTTCAGGGCTGCATTTTCAGCCTGCAACGCGGCCACCTTTCGGGCCGTTTCGGGTGCTTCTTTGGCCACCTTCAGCGCATCGTCAAACGCTGCGGCCTTGGTTTCTTGCATCAGAATTTGGGCCGCTTTGTCGTCGCTGTCGCGGCGGCGGGTATTCGCGTGTGCTGCATTCATCACAGGACTCCTTCGCGTTTCAAAATTCGTTCGGCGGCATCGACCAGACCGGGCCGGTGGTAGTGTTCTTCTGCGAAATCGCGCAGCCAGTTTTTGTACACGCGGCGGTGCGTCTGGTCGCTAATCCGCTTGGCTTCTTCGGTGGATTTACCTTCGACCAGCAGTTCACCGATCATTCGTGCTCGGGTGCGTTTGATCTGGCGGGGCAGTTCGTCCATCACGCGCTGCACGTCCATCAGTCGTTTCATCAGCCAACCCCCCGTTCGCGCATAGATTTGAAGTGTGCCTGCGCCATCGCATTCAGGCGGGCTTCGTCCAGCGGTGCGTCGTCATCCGTCTGGCCCAAAAATCCGTCAATCTCGCTCTGGATCGCCTTGGCGGTGTCATCGCGTTTAATGTCCAATGCATTTTCCAGCGTGTTGATGCGGGCCAGCATCGGCCCGATCAGGTTGGCCATCGCTTCAGCTATGTCGTCGGGCGATAGTGTGCGCTTATCGATCTGCTGCAAAATTGATCTGGTGAACGCCAGACCAGCCGGGTTCACGGTATCGTTTGCGGGGTCGTACAGCACCGCGCTAGGGTCTTGTGCTGCGCCACGGGTATCAAGCTGGCCGTTGACCAACGGGCGGTCGTACGGGTTATCGCTGGACTGTCGGAACGGGTTTGTCATGCTGCGGCCCTTTTGAATGCCAGATACGACTGTCTCAGCCGTTCGGTCTGTTTGTCGGATTTGAAATTGCGGTCAGCCAGCTTGGCCAAATAGGTCGCTAGGGCCGCTGTCGTGCGCAGCGACATATCAGCCTTGGCCAGCCGATCTGCGGCCCATTCGGCCGCGTCGTTTGCTTGCTTGGCGATCTGTTCCATTTGGTCGATCAGCGGCCCGGTATCACCACCCATCCGCACCAGATCGGCGCATTGCTTGTGCAGGGTGTCTTGCAAGTTGCTAGACACCCCACCGCGCAGAATTGCGGCTGCTTTTTGGTACCGGATCGCAGCCTGTCTGGTGTCGGAAATGGACCGTTCTGCCCGCGTAATGTCTTTTTGCAGGTATGCCGTGATCTTCAGCCGTTCAGCGCACGCACCGTTTGTGCCAGCTTCTTCGGCCTTGCTGATCTGGTGAAGACGGGACCGCGTATAGCCCTGATCCTTCACCAATCTGCGGGTGTGATCTGCTGCTGTGTGTACTGTCAACATTGGCTGCGGTCCTACTAGGGTCGGGACGCAGCATGGCACCACATATGGTGTTGAGTCCATATTTCTGGTCGTGCCAAAATCAAATAATTCAATATGTTAGACTATAGGATTTGCGCTATATTCTACCAGATGTAGTTTCCAGGTAGATCGGATTTTGGTTTGCCGGGTCCACCGGTTCCAGCGTTTCACATCGTCCAGACACCGCTGGCTGCAACAGGTATTTCTGCCCCAGTTCCATCGCTGGTCTTGCTTCAGAATGTTGCCGCATCCTTCGCACAATTGGCTGGTCCGACGTTCGGTCACCGGCGCGCCTTGCTGCGTCATCGTCTCACCAGCAAGGTCCGCGCCGGGACGGGCGCGAGGATATGGGGTATCATAATACTACCAGCCGTTTCGGCAAGACTCTTTCAGATCGGGAATACTATTCTCGATTTGCCGGGTGGGTACCGGCAGTTGACTGCCGATTTGGCGTGATCATGGATGACAAGTTGTCATTCTTCACAATTTTGTCTGATTTGGTGAAATCCAGCGTAAATGACACCTGTTTGGATAGCTGTTACGCACCGATTTAGACCGGTTATTATAGCTTTTTACCGGATGGCATTTTTGACGTTTGTTCTAAAAATTAACTCCCCGGCGCGGTGCTGTCCCCCCCCGACTTCCGTTTAGCGATACCCTCCCCACCGTTTGATCGTACACGGTCGCCACGGTCAGTGCGTCACGCCACGATCCAAAACGTCACACGTTGGTCAGCATCACACGAACGATCACACATCAGGCACAACACGCACCGCATCACCTATAGAATACCGCCTATGTTTCTTGACGTGGTGTGGTTTGTTGTTGGCTCGGCTGTCGTTGGTTGCTTGGTCTGCACTGTCCGTTTCCTATAGCCATTTGACTAGAGGTATTGGTTGGCTGGTGGGTGATTCATGCCCTGAGTTGGACACCTGTTGTGCGTCGTGTGCGTCGTAATCCAACAGAGGTTAAAAATACGTTGTGCGTCGTGATAGGTGTTGTGCGTCGTAATTCCACTTATATCCAATAAACTATAACTATAATGCTTTGATATTATTAAATAAGAGAATCCGTTTTGCTCCAATGGAATCTAGACGCACTGACGCACAATCGCATAAAAAATTCCGTCTATACGTGTAATTTCGACGCACAAATGTGCGTCGTCAGCCACGCTGATACAACGTCTTAGATCTGTACGGTCCAGACGTTTGACGACCCTTGTTGACGAACCCCAAACCTTCCAGACAGCCGATCATATCCTGCTGTTTGCGCGGGTTCTGGTCTTTCACAGCCAGACCCATCAGGGCGAAACATTCACCAACGGTGGTCCGTGTACGCTGGGCCAACAAACCGGCCAGAGTGTCCATCCACGGATGAGCGGCCACACGCTGTTTCTGAACCTGTGTGGCAATCGCTTCGATAGCCGGGTCCAGATACCACTGTTCGCCGCTCTGGTACGCAGCATATGCTTCGGCCCATAGCTGATCGCGCACGGCCTTCAGATCAGCGATCAGAAACTGGCCATCTGTCTGGACGATCCAGAACCGACGTTCGCCTGCGTGGTCTTTCAGATAATCGTTGCGGTTGGTGGATCCGGCAAAGACGCAACGCCGTGGCCTGCTGCCAGTCCTGCGGCCATAGGATTCCCGATAGCGTTCGACACGACGCGTGATGAATGACCGCATGCTTTCCAGTTCGGAACGGTACACGCTGGTCAATTCCGCCATTTCCACAAGCCACACCCCGTCCAGATGTTCTGCGGCGTCCTTTTGGTGGAAGTCGGGCAAGCTGTCGCTGAACCATTCCTTGTACGGTACTAAGGCACGCAGGGCGGATGATTTGCCGCGTCCCTGTGGACCTTCGAAGATCAGGCAATAGTCGGCCTGACTGCCGGGTTCCATCGCCCGTGCAACGGCACTGATCAGCCACTTGCGACCCACTGCGTTGATATAGGTCAGGTGGGTCAGGTCTTGGCTGGTGACGCCACAGTATTGGGTCAGCCACGATCCGATGCGTGGCACCCCATCCCACTGCACCCCGCTCAGATATTCTTGGACGGGTTCACGGGTGTTGCGTGTCGCGGCCAGTTCGATGGCGTCGATCACATCCGCCTTGCCGATCTTGTTAAACACGTTCCGCTGAAACCATGACCGGATTGCGGTGTAATCGTTGTCGTTCAGTTCGCGGAACGTGCCTTTATCCCAGATCATGTATCGGTTGGTGAACGCGTCATAGTACAGCCGTTCGCGCCAGTGATCCTGATTGATCAGATACGCATAGACGTTGTGCATATTCGGGACCAGATTCCCCTTGCTGTCGTACGCGTAATATTCGGCAGCCGTAACGGGTTGCTGTGACGCAATTACAGGCGCGACCGCTGGCATTCCGGCTTTGCTGGCTTCGGCCAATCGTGCCGCGTTGCGGACCTGTCTATCCAAATTTCCAGGTAGCTGTCCACCACACGCCTGACGGGCCAGAAACACCAGTTTGCCAAAGCCGTTTCCACCGTCGGGCTTGAACCCCTGCCACGTCCGCAGAGTCACCTTCGGATCGTCCTTTGGCGCCTTTGCCGACCACTTGGCGAACACGGGCCACGCCACATCCCCCATCGCGTTTTTCATCGCGTAGGCCACAGCGATCCATTCGTCATATTCAAGGTCATCGTTGGGGATCAGATCACAAACCGGTTCAAACAGGCTTTGGTCGGCTGGCTGCGCACCGTGGCGGGATATTCCGTCATTCATCCGGTGGACATTGGTGGCTTTGCCTCTGGTCCAACCGCGTGACTCGGCCACCTTCAACATTTCTTCGACCAGCATGTCCATCTGTGCAAGCGTACACGTCTGCACCTGATCGGCCTGCGGCCAGCGGTTCCACTGGTATTCCCGGCCCGACGGATGGACGCCGAAGATCACGGCCTGTGTGGGCTGTTCACGGGCTGTCAGCCCCATGACTTCGACCCGTTGCGTTTCGCCATTACGCTTGATTGGGTACTGCTTGCGGCGGATCGTTTCGCCTGGTGCGATCCGAAACAGGACCAGAAATTTCGGCACGGCTCCCCATCGGATGAAATACCGGCCCCCGCCCAATTCGTCTATGCGATTGAACATGGCCTGTGCGGTCACATCGTCGGTTATGTCCACATCCAACGCGCACCAGTTTTTGCCCATCTTCAGACCGACGTTGGTTCCGTTCTGGTCCCATCTTGCCACCTTCACGGCGTCCATCTGATAGCTGGGCCAGCTTCCCATGCCATCGAAAGCACCACCATAGTATTCACACGGCACCTTTCCGCGTGCCTTCGGATCGACCTTGCTGTGTTCGTGAAGTTCGGCCCACGGTGGCATGACCGGTATGGTGTCGATCAGCCCTAATGACAGGGCATGTGCGTGCCATGAGTAGCTTTGTTGCGTGGCAGTGTTAAGGGGTGTAACATTGTCCATGTCTGACAAACTTTCGCATTGGCCCGGTAACGTCCCTAAACGTGCCGGGTCTTTTCTTGCCAGTGGTTCGTGTCAGTTCGGGCCAGCCACACCCGCCCCCACCGGCTATGGCTGCTTAGGCCGCACCGTCCAGCAGGTCTTGAGATGCGGTCACAACGCGGGGTTTCTTGTCTTTGCGTTTGCTGCGGATCAGATCGGCAATGTCGGACGCTTCGTAAAACGTGCGGTTGCCTTGGCGATAGAAGGGGGGCATTTCACCACGGCTGCGTCGGGACTCGATGGTCACCAGTTCGCAACCTTCCAGTGCGGCCACCTGTTCTTCGGTGATCAAGCCGTGATCGGCCAGAAACTTTTGCAGGATTGGATCATCCATCGGACGGACTCCTGTTGGTCATTTCGTGAAGAAATGGATGCCAACAATCGACCTTCGCTATGGTGGTCTACGTCATCCGGAATGAATCAAGGTCTGTAAGCTACATTGAACCTGCAATTTTCTGCAAGGCATTATGCACATCAGCCGCGCCAAGCTGGGTATACCGTTTCAGGTGTTTCCAGTCGCGGTGGCCAGATACGACAGCCACCAGTTCGATGGGCAGACCCAGCCGGAATAGTTCGGTGATCGCCAAGTGTCGCAGATCGTGAAAATGCACGTCTTCAATTCCACATTCCCGCACCGCGCGACGCCACGCGGTACCAGCCGACTTGCCGTTATACGGGAACAAGCGACCTTCTGTGCGACCTTCAGCCATCTGGCAGGCAATCTGGTACGCGTCACCCACAAGCGGCACGTCCTGATCGTTACGGGCTTTGCGCTTCGGGTCTTTCCGTTCGCGGATAAGCACCGACTTTTCGTTCCATCGAATGTCTTCGATCCTGATCCGGCAAATCTCACCGATGCGCATTCCAGACGCAGCCGCAAATTTGATGATAGCCGGCATTGGAATCGTCATGCGCGGGTTGGCCTCAAACCACGCTATGATCCGGTCCAGCTCGTCCTGTGTCGGGATCCGGGTTCGCTCCTGGCTGCGTGTGTCGATGCGGGCAGTTGTCAGGGCTGAACGGGCGTCTTTGGCTAGGTCTGGGTCAATGTCGATCTGGCGGCTGTGTCTGACCCATTTCAGGACGCTGGACAGTGCGGAAAGATCACCGGCCAGGGTCGCGCCCACAACGCCTTCCTTCAGTCGCTGATCCACGTATTCCTGCACCGTAATGGCCGACAGGTTACGCAGGCTGGTGCTGCCAATCCGACTTGCGATCCGTTCCAGATTGTACCGGTTCGTGCGGCCCGTGTTCACCTGTTTCAGATAGGTCATGATCGCCATCGTCAACGTCATGTCCTTGCCGGGTTGAAACGTGCCAGCGGTGCGTCCGCCTTCCAGTGCGCGTTCTATGTCCGCAGCCCAGCCGGTCGCGTCGATCTTGTGCGAAAACGTCCGCGCCTTGTACGTGCCTTTACGTCGTACCTGCGCCCGCCATTTACCGCTGGGTAGCTTGGTGATAGTAGCCATGTGCAATCCGTGTACTAAGTGTCCGCACACATCTACCATCCCTGTGCAAGTGTGTGCAATATATGTGCAAATTGGGCCAAATCTTGAGGTTTTGAGCGTGTCTAAATCATTGAAATATCACGCTAAATTATCAGTCGCACCCATGATGGACTGGACAGACCGGCATTGTCGGTTTTTCCATCGGTTGCTCAGTCGTCAAACCCTGCTTTATACGGAAATGGTGACGGCCCCGGCATTGGTCCGGGGTGGGGCAATTCATTTGCTGGACTACAGCCCGCAGGAGCACCCAGTTGCCCTGCAACTGGGCGGGTCGGGTCCTGAAGAATTGGCACAAGCAGCGCGCTTGGGCGCGGAAGCCGGGTATGATGAGGTTAACCTGAATTGCGGCTGCCCTTCCGATCGGGTTCAGTCGGGCACGTTTGGGGCGGTGTTGATGAAGGACCCCTCTCGCGTCGCCGAATGCGTGGCGGCGATGATTGATGCTGTCGATATCGAAGTTACCGTCAAATGCCGCCTTGGTGTCGATGATCAGGAAGCCGAAGAAGTGCTGCCTGCGTTTCTGGAGGCAATCCGCGCGGCAGGCTGCGGTCGTGTTACGATCCACGCGCGCAAGGCCTGGCTTCAAGGGCTCAGCCCAAAGGAAAACCGCGATATTCCGCCGCTGGACTACGGTCTGGTGCATCGGATGAAAGCGGCTTTTCCTGATCTGCATGTCTCGATCAACGGCGGTATCACCTCGCTGAAACAAGCGAGGGAGCATCTGGACGCCGGGCTGGATGGTGTGATGATCGGACGTTCGGCCTATCATCGGCCCGCCGACATTCTTTGCGATGCTGACCCGCTGATCTTTCAAACAGGACTTGCCACTGACCCGTTTGAAGTTGTCCATGAAATGGTGCCTTATGTCGAAAAACACCTTGCCGACGGTGGGCGACTGCACCAGATCACGCGTCACATGCTGGGCCTATTCGCCGGACGACCCGGTGCGCGGGCATGGCGACGCGCACTGTCCGAGGGGGCAGTACATTCCGGGGCCGGGCCCGAGGTGATGCTGCAGGCGCTGGAACAGGTTGCGCCACTGGCTGAGGTTTAAACGAAATCCGGTTTGACACCGGTTTGGGGGGACAATGCCCGAGACGATGTTGCTGGCCCAAATGCTGGGCCTTTTGCTTGTGATCGGGGCCCTGGCCGGAGTGCTGGCCGGGTTGCTGGGAGTCGGGGGCGGAATTGTTCTGGTACCTGCGTTTTTCTATGCGTTTCAGACGCTTGGATATGGCGGGCCGCAACTGATGCAGCTGTGTCTGGCGACGTCTCTGGCCACGATCATCGTCACGTCTGTCCGGTCCGTGCTTGCGCACAACAAGAAAGGCGCGGTGGACTGGGATATCCTGCGCGGATGGGGCGTTGGTATTGCTATTGGTGCCGTTCTGGGTGTGCTGGTGGCTTCGGCCTTGCGAACAGAGGCGCTGCAGGCCCTGTTTGGGATACTCGGCATGGTCATCGGGGCTTATCTGGGGCTGGGCCGGTCAGAATGGCGGCTGGGTGACGCCATGCCCAAAGGGGTGCGTCGCGCGGTTCTTTCGCCATCGGTCGGCTTTTTGTCCGTGCTGATGGGGATCGGCGGTGGCAGTTTCGGTGTGCCTTTGATGAGCCTTTTCAACACTCCCATTCACCGCGCCGTGGCCACTGCCGCCGGGTTCGGCGTGATTATCGCCGTGCCATCGGTCCTGGGCTTTCTGTTTGTGGAAATCCCGGTCGAGCATCGTCCGCCTCTGACAATCGGGGCGGTTAACCTGGTTGCTTTTGGCGTGGTGGTCGCAATGACGATGATAACGGCGCCCTGGGGGGTGAAACTGGCCCACGCGATGGATCCCAAACCCCTAAAACGGGTTTTTGCCGTGTTTCTGACACTGGTCGCCCTCAACATGCTTCGCAAGGCGGTTGGATGGTAGACCATTTTCAAGATAAGGGCTGGATCTCGTTTCCTTTTGATCCGGTTCTGGCCGAATGGGTTGAAGAGGCTTTGCCTGCCGCCCGAAGCTCGGTCTCGGACCCGGCGCACGCTCCGTGGCTCGATTGCGAGGGGACGTGGTTCATCGGTGTCGATGCTCTGACCAATGATCGCCAGGGCCGGGTGGGGCGTTCGCTGCCGCTGGCCGGGCATGCGATGGACTTCATCACTGGGCAGTACGGTGTTCTGCCGCTGCACAAAGGGCAGGTCTCGGTCATCTACCCCGGCTACCCGCGCCCCCGACGTGGCGAAAGCGAGGCGGCCGCACGGTACAGGCGAAACAAGGATGCCGCCCATGTGGACGGACTGCGCCCCTCTGGCACTGGCCGACGCCGCCATGTGGATGAGCCGCACGCATGGATTCTAGGAATACCGCTGAACAAAGCCAGCGCCGATGCTTCGCCGATGGTTCTGTGGGAGGGGAGCCACAAGATCATGGGGGCGGCCTTTCGGAACGCCATGGCCGGACACACGGATGAGGCACTGCATCAGATCGACGTGACGGAAATCTACCAGACGGCACGACGAGAAGTCTTCGACACATGTCCGCGAATCGAACTGCCGGCGGCACCGGGCGAGGCTTATCTTTTGCATCGACACTGTCTGCATGGGGTCGCCCCGTGGGCTGAAACCGCAAGTTGTGGGCCCGACGGACGGATGATCGCCTATTTCCGCCCTGAATGTGCCGGGGGTGTAGCCGAGTGGCTCGAAACTCCGTAACGTCCTGCCATTGTTTAGCTTTGGAGGATTTTCGGTATGATGACCGTCCACACGAATTCTGATGGCGCACAGATTGAAGTTGAACTGTCTGGCCAGATCACTGCCGACGACTATGCTTCGACCCTTATTCCGGCCATCGAAGCTGCTTTGACCGAGCATGACGCGGTTCGCCTTCTGGCGATCGTGCATCCGGAGTTCAAAGGTTACGACCTTGGAGCCGCGTGGTCTGACACCAAACTTGGTCTGAGCCATTGGCGCGGCTTCGACCGGATCGCAGTGGTGGCGGATCAGGGCTGGGTTCAGACAAGCATCCGGCTGGCAGCTCCGATCCTGCCGTGCCCGGTGCAGGTGTTCGAGATGACCGAGTTGGAAGCCGCGCGGCGCTGGATGCGCGAATCCCTCGGGGCCATTCATGTCACAGATCTGGGCGGCCCGTGTATTCAGATTTCCTTGATGGGCAAGTTGGACCCCGATGAATACAAGCAGGCCGAGACCGATCTGGACAGCCTGCTTCGCGAGCGTGACGGGTTCAGGTTACTGATCGATCTGCGGGAATTTGATGGCTGGCAGGGGCTGACGGCACTGGCTGCACATTTCCGTCTGGCGCAGGGGCATATCGGGATGCTTGATCGCGCAGCAATTGTTGGCGACAAGGGCTGGCAGAGGATTGCGCAAAAAGTGGCAAGCCACGTGTTGGGAGCGCGAACGCAGTATTTCCCATCGGACGAAATCGAAAACGCAAAATCCTGGCTTACGGCTGGCTGATCCCTTCGCGGAGAGACAACTGAACTGATCGCGCCGCTGTGCTGGCCACTCACTCACGATCCGCGAACTCAACCCCCTCGGAGTTCACTCGGCCCGCAGCGGCGCAGCTTTAGATCGGTCTATTCTGGAATTGAAGTGTCAGCCTTTGTTCAGACGGGCAGCGCGGCCACCACGCCGTTTCGCAAGACGCGGTTTACGAGCCGGCAGGTCTGTCATGATTTCCGCCCGCTCGCTGCTTTCCATCTTGGACCAGCGCGAAATCTCGTCAAGGGTGCGGTAGCATCCTGTGCAGATACGTTCCGTCGGGTGCACAACACAGATCTGGACGCAGGGGCTTTCCACCTCATTCCTTTTCCAAACCATGTTTGTCATCGCGCCAACCCGCCTTTTTAAAGAAAGCGCAACCTGTCGAGCGCTCCTTGCAAAATATAACCAGCAGCGACGTGATCAATAACCTGTCCGCGACGTTTTCGTGTCGTATCCGCCTCAAGCAGTGCCTTTTCTGCCGCAACTGTGCTTAATCTCTCGTCCCAAAAACCGATGGGAAGGTCCGTCAGGCGCGACAGATTCCGGGCAAAAGCGCGGGTTGACTGGCATCGGGGGCCTTCAGTTCCGTCCATGTTTTTGGGCAGGCCCAGAAGTATTCCTCCGATTTCGCGGTCAGCAACAATTTCCAGAAGCCGCGCGGAATCGAGCGTGAATTTCTTGCGCCCGACCGTTTCGAGCGGGCTGGCCACGCCGCGCATCCGGTCCGAAACCGCCACGCCGATCGTCTTCTCGCCAAGGTCCAACCCCATGAGCGCCGTCATCGGGGCCAGCGCGGCGGCGAAATCTTCGAACTGATCGTGGTTCATGGTTCCAGACCTGCCCTTCGGGCGGCCGTGGCCAGCATGTCCAGCGCATCGGCATTGCCGGCGAAAACAGATTGCGCTTCGTCGTATATTCCGCTTGCCCGTTCCGCTTCGCCAAGAACGCCCAGTGCTGCAATCAGGCGGGCCCATTCTTCGGGCGATCCGCCTTCGGTTGCCAGCCGGTCCGACAACTGGTTGACCATTCCGCGGATCATGTCCTGACGTTCTTCCGGCGTCAGTTCCGCTGCTGCGTCGACAGCGGCCTGATCAGGGCCTGGCGCGGTGGAAGGTGCCGGGATTTCCGGAGCATTGAAAACGCCCGCCCTGAAGGCCAGTTCGTCAATTTGGGCGCGGATCGCATCTGCCCAGGGTGCGCCGGCAGGCGCTTGGGCCAGTGCATCGGCCCAAAGCCGGTAGGCCAGGTCGGGTCGTCCGGTCTGCACAAGCATCTGCCCCCAATAGTACCGAGCAGGTCCATGATGCGGGTCGCGATCCAGCGCCTGTTTCAGCGCGTCCTCAGCCTCGGGCGAAACATATCCGCCCGCCGCCAGAATCATCATCTCGGCCAGGTGGGAATAAGCATCCGCTGGCGCTGCATCACCCGACAGTTCGATCACGCGTTGCTGCGCCTTGTAAGCAGTCTGAAAATTGCCTGCGTTGGCCTCATGTTGGGCCAGCAGAATATGACCCTGCAAGTCGTCGGGCCGGCTAGCAACGGTTTCGCGCAACTGGCCCAGCAGTTCGACATAGCTTTCTTCCAGCTGAGGCGCCGGCGCGTGTGGTGTCGACGCTTCAAATTCGGCCTGATCCGGACGATCGGCGCGCAGGCTCTTGGCTATTTCCAGTCGCATTTCCAGTGGTTGATCCGGCAACCCGTTGGCACCGAGTTGACGATAAAGCCCCATTGCACCACCCACCAGCACAAGCGCCACGACAACAAGTGATCCGACCGTAACGGCACGCGACGGGCCGTTGCCCGCTGCAGACTGCTGCATTTGCGCATCCGCAGCGAGAATGCGACGAGAGATCTCGGTGCGTACCCTGTCGGCATCCGCTGCTGGGATTACACCCCGGGCCAGGTCCCGGTCCACGCCCGCCAACTGTTCACGGTAGACGCGCAGGTCGTAGGCCGCGGCAGGTTCGCGGTTTTTCCTGTTGCGCAGCATGGAATATCCCAAAAACACGGCAATCAGCAGTGCAGTCAGTAAGATCAGGACCCAGAACGTCATAGTATCTCCGAAACGCTTGCCCTGACTTAGACCCGCTGGCCGCCCGACAAAAGGGACAAATGGCCGCGAATGGCGTACATGTCGCAATAGTGCGATATTGCGGCGTTGTGCGGCAGGGGTAAACTGTCGCCACAGGTCATATCTGCGCCCAATCACCGAACCGGATGGATTCGCTTATGAAACACTATTCAGCCTTTGCCGTTGCGCGCGAAGCGCTTCGTTACCACACAGGATGGGAACGCGCCTGGCGGTCACCCGAACCCAAGAAACGCTACGACGTAATAATCGTTGGCGCAGGGGGGCATGGTCTGGCCACTGCATACTATCTGGGTAAGAACTATGGCATCCAGAACGTGGCCGTAATTGAAAAAGGCTGGCTGGGCGGTGGCAACACCGGCCGGAACACGACGATCATCCGCTCGAACTATCTGCAGGACCCGTCGGCGGCGATCTACGAAAAGGCGCGCAGCCTCTATGAGGATTTGAGCCAGGACCTTAACTATAACATCATGTTCAGCCCGCGCGGCGTGATGATGCTGGCGCAGACGCAGCACGAAATCCGCGGCTATCAGCGCACAGCACACGCCAACGCCTTGCAGGGCGTCAAGACCGAGTGGATTACGCCTGAACGTGTCAAGGAATTGGTGCCGATCATCAATCTGGGCGGCCCGCGCTATCCGGTTCTGGGCGCGCTTTGGCAGGAACGCGGCGGTACCGCACGCCATGACGCGGTGGCGTGGGGCTATGCGCGCGCCTGTTCCGCGATGGGCATGGACATCATTCAGCAGTGCGAAGTCACCGGCGTCCGTTCGGACAATGGCCGCGTGGTTGGTGTCGATACCACCAAGGGCGCCATTGACTGTGACAAGCTGGGCATCGTTGTTGCCGGGCACTCGGGGCAACTGGCCGAGATGGCAGGCTTCCGCCTGCCGCTGGAAGCCATTGCGCTGCAGGCGCTGGTATCAGAGCCGATCAAACCCTGCATGGACGTTGTCGTAATGGCCAACACCGTGCACGGCTACATGTCTCAGTCCGACAAGGGCGAGATGGTGATCGGCGGCGGAACCGACGGGTTCAACAACTTCACCCAGCGTGGATCGTTCCACCATATCGAGGAAACGGTGCGCGCGCTGGTCGAGACCTTCCCGATGATCTCGCGTCTCAAGATGCTGCGCCAATGGGGCGGGATCGTGGATATGACCGGTGATCGCTCGCCGATCCTGTCGAAAACACCGCTGCAGGGCTGCTTTATCAACGGCGGCTGGGGCACGGGCGGCTTCAAGGCGATCCCGGGTTCGGGCTGGGGCATGGCGCAACTGATGGCCACCGGTCATTCGCCACTGACCGAAGCCTTCTCGCTGGATCGCTTCAAAGAGGGCCGCTTCATCGACGAAAGCGTCGCCGCTGGGGTGGCGCATTGATGGAGATTTTTCGCCGAAAAATCGTCTCTGCCCCTGACTACGAGTTGCGCGGACGTCAAACGACGGCTTGCTGCTGAAAGGATGACAAAATGCTGATCCTGAATTGCCCCTATTGCGGCGTTGACGCCGAAGAAACCGAACTGGCCGCTGGTGGTGAGGCGCATCTGAAGCGCTTTGGCCCCGGCTCGTCGGATGACGAATTCCACGACTACCTGTTCATGCGTGAAAACCCCAAAGGCGTGCATTTCGAACGCTGGCGGCACGCCAATGGCTGTGGCAAGTGGTTCCACGCCGCGCGTTGTACGCAAACGCTCGAGGTCTTTGGCACTTACACCGCTCAGACCTCCGAACCGCCGCAAGACATCAAGGACGCCATCACCGCAAAACGGCCCGGCTGGACGTGGAGAGAGTTCTCCTGATGCTTCACCTTTTCAAAAATACTCCCGCCGGAGGCTCCGACACCTCCACCTGCGAAAGGTCCGCAAAATGAGCACCCGTCTCGCAAAACTTGGCCGACTGATTAACCGGTCGAAACAGGTCACCTTTACTTTCAACGGCACCTCGATGCAGGGCTACGAGGGCGATACGCTTGCCTCGGCCCTTCTGGCCAATGATCAGATGATGATGGGCCGGTCGTTCAAGTATCACCGTCCGCGTGGCGTTGTCGCCAGCGGGGCCGAGGAACCGAACGCTCTGGTCGGTCTCGGGCAGGGCGGCCGCTTCGAGCCGAACCAGCGTGCCACCACGACCGAACTGTTCAACGGCCTGACGGCGATCTCGCAAAACCACTGGCCGAACCTGGACTTCGACATCGGTGCCGTCAACACTCACCTGTCACGGTTCCTGCCGGCCGGCTTCTACTACAAGATGTTCATCCATCCCAAGCCGTTCTGGAAGCACGTCTACGAACCCTTCATCCGCCAGTCCGCCGGTCTGGGCAAAGCGCCGGACAAGGAAACCAAGGACGCGGACACCTATGAACACTTCTACGCTTTCACCGATGTTCTGGTGATCGGCGGCGGCGTGGCTGGTCTTCAGGCCGCCAAAGCAGCGGCGCAATCCGGTGCCAAGGTTCTGCTGATCGAGCAGACTGCACATTGGGGCGGTCGCGCTCCGGTTGATGGCGGAACCGTCAATGGTGAGCCTGTGGATAAGTTCGTGGAACAATTGGTTTCCGAACTCGAAACAATGAGCAACGTTACCATGCGGTCCCGTTGCATGGGCGCAGGGGTTTATGACCATGGGTACGTACTGGGTTACGAGCGTCTGAACGATCACAAACCGGGCACGCAAGGCCCACGTCATCGCTTGTGGCGGATCCGGGCCAAACAGATCGTGACAGCAACAGGCGCGATCGAGCGTCCGCTGTCCTTTGCCGGAAATGATGTGCCGGGTGTGATGCTGGCTTCGGCCATGCGCGACTATGTGATCAACTGGGGCGTGACCCCCGGGGAACGTGTCATCGTCGCCACCAACAACGACGACGCTTATCGCACGGCGATCCTGATGAAACAGGCGGGTGTCGACGTCCTGCGCGTTGTCGATGCACGTACATCTGCCGGGCCGTTGGCCGAAGAGGCGCGTCAGCTTGGAATCCGCGTCGATCCGGGCAAGGCCATCGCCAAAGTCAAAGGCGGCAAACGTGTCAAGAAAGTTGCGATCTGCAATCAGGAAGGCATCGGGGGCGCTCGCGAAGAAGTTGAGTGCGATGCGGTCGCCATGTCGGGGGGCTGGTCTCCGGTGGTTCACATGTGGTCGCATTGTGGGGGCAAGCTGATCTGGGATGAGGCGCAAGCCCATTTCCGTCCCGATCCGGCGCGCCCGCCTCTGGGTGCAAACGGTGAAGGTTTCGTTCTTGCCGCGGGTTCTTCGAACGGTCCGCTGGCGCTGGGCGAGGTGCTGTCCGATGCCCATGCCGCTGGCAAAGCGGCGGCCAAGGCGGCCGGGTTCAAACCGAAGAACACCAAGGCCCCTGCTGGGGAAGCTACCGGCGAAGCGGCGATGGAAGCTGTCTGGCTGATGCCTGCCAATGCCGAAATCCAGCTGCGTATGAAATCCTGGCTCGACTTCCAGAATGACGTCAAAGTTTCCGACGTCCAGCTGGCTGCGCGTGAAGGGTACGAAAGCGTTGAACACACCAAGCGTTACACCACGCTGGGCATGGCGACGGATCAGGGTAAACTGAGCAATATCAACGGTTTGGCAATCTTGGCTGATGCGCTGGAATCCGAAATTCCGAAGGTCGGCACCACAACCTTCCGCCCGCCCTATACCCCCATTTCGATGGGTGCGATCGGCGGCGAAGCGCGTGGTGAAGTATTCCAGCCGATCCGCCAAACACCGATGCACAACTGGCACGACAAGAACGGCGCCGACTGGGAGCCGGTCGGCCACTGGCGCCGGACCTACGCCTATGTCCGTCCCGGTGAATCCGTGCATGACGCCGTGAACCGTGAGGTCAAGAACACCCGCGAAAACCTTGGCCTGCTTGATGCATCGACGCTGGGCAAACTGATTGTCAAAGGCCCGGATGCCGGCAAGTTCCTCGATATGATGTACACCAACATGATGTCCACGCTGAAGGTCGGCAAATGCCGCTATGGCCTGATGTGCTCGGAAAACGGTTTCCTGATCGACGACGGCGTTGTTGCCCGCATCGACGAGGACACATGGCTGTGCCACACCACCACCGGCGGGGCCGAGCGTATCCATGGGCACATGGAAGAGTGGCTGCAGACCGAATGGTGGGACTGGAAAGTCTACGTGGCCAACGTGACCGAGCAATACGCGCAGGTCGCCGTGGTCGGCCCCAACGCCCGCAAGGTGCTTGAGAAGCTGGGCGGCATGGACGTCAGCCGCGACGCGCTGCCGTTCATGGAATGGCGTGATGGCAAGATCGGTGACTTCAACTGCCGCGCCTACCGCATTTCGTTCTCGGGTGAGCTGTCCTATGAAATCGCGGTTCCGGCCTCTCAGGGGCAGGCGTTCTGGGACGCGCTGATGGAGGCAGGTAAAGAGTTCGGCGTGATGCCTTACGGCACCGAATGTCTGCACATCCTGCGGGCCGAGAAAGGTTTTATCATGATCGGCGACGAGACCGACGGCACCGTGATCCCGCAAGATCTGGGGCTGCACTGGGCGCTGTCGAAAAAGAAAGAGGACTATCTGGGCAAACGCGCCCATTCGCGCAGCCACATGGCCGATCCTGAACGTTGGAAACTGGTCGGGCTTGAGACTGTGGATGGATCGGTCCTGCCGGATGGTGCCTACGCAGTGGGTGAGGGCGTCAACGCCAACGGTCAGCGCAATATGATAGGACGCGTGACCTCGACCTATTACTCGGCCAACCTGGACAAGGGCATCGCCATGGGTCTTATCAAGCACGGGCCTGACCGGATGGGTGAGATTGTCGAGTTCCCGGGAACGGATGACAAAGTCTACAAAGCCAAGATCGTGGATCCGATCTTCTACGACAAGGACGGGGAGAAGCAGAATGTCTGAACCCATCAGCGCACTGAATCACGCAAGCTTTGACGGCATTGCCAAGGTCGAGGAATGCGGTCTGCAGGGTATGATCACTCTGCGCGGCGATCTGTCCGACAAGGTGCTGGCCAAAGCGGTCAAAGACGCCACGGGCCAAAAGGTCCCTGGCCAGCGCGAGGCTTTGGTGAACGGCGATACCGGCGTTTGCTGGATGTCTACCGACGAGTTGCTGGTGCTGGTGCCCTACGCCGAGGTCGAAGCCAAGCTGGCCGCGATGACCGATGCCCTGAGCGGCACACACGCCCTGGCCGTCAACGTCTCGGATGCCCGCGCAGTGTTCCGCATCTCGGGCGGCAGCGCACGCGAGGTACTGGGCAAGCTGGCTCCGGTCGAGTTCTCGGAAGAGGCATTCCAGCCCGGCCAGATCCGGCGCTCGCGTCTGGCACAGGTGGCAGGTGCGTTCTGGATGGATGACACCGAAACCTTCCGGGTGGTTTGTTTCCGGTCCGCCGCAGATTATGTGTTCAAACTGCTGAAAGTCGCGGCGCAGCCGGGCAGTGAAGTTGGGGTTTACTGACCTCTGCCTAAGTGCAGTTGAATCGAAAGCCCCGGGTCATCCGGGGCTTTTTTATTTGACCAACGCGCAGTTTCCGGTCCCGTATGGTTTGTTTGATGCACTTACGTTGCCAAAGCTACCGCGGACTTTGATCTTGTTTTTGGCTTGATCGAGGTTTGCCTGATACCGCATGCGCACCGCCTGACCGTCCGAACTCGGCAATGTGACCTTCCAGCTCATCTGGTAAATGTCGTTTCTGCGGGTATTCAGGTTTGCGTCCATCCAGTCGTGGTAGTTACTGACGACCTTCGCTTTGTTGGCTTCTGGATCAATGCGAAAGTAGTATTCCGGTGCGATCCAGCCTTCCCGACCCTTGACCTTGCAATGATATGTCAAATCTTCAGCCGCTGCCGTCTGAGCAGCAAATGCCGCAATGACAATTCCAAATAGTCGTTTCATTTCTTATCTTATTCATCAATGAGTTACTGGCGGAAGGAAACAGGTTTAGCTCGGGGAAAAACAAGCAGAACCGCACGTAAAATGAGACGGTGGATTGTCGCATTCTACCCGTGCAGAACAATCGCGCGATAGCGTGTCAATTCTTCGGGTTTGAGCATTGTCTGAACGTCTGCCGGTTGCCCGCTTTCGTCACAAACATTGGAGTAAAAGGAAAGGCTTTCCAGCAGCTCGGATGTGCGGGTCAGGCGATCTTCGTCGGCCAACAGGGGGGAGTGGAGAGAGAGATACAGTGCAGGCCGTACCTTTTCCAACCATGACAACAGGGTTGGCAGTACGAAGAACTCGGCCCCTTCGATATCCATTTTGACCAGTGACACGCCAGACAGATCATTCACCGCCTCGAACTGATCCCAGGCAATGGTCAGCGCATCGCTGCCATGTGCGCCGTCATGAAGCAATGAACTGGTGGAATCGCCGGGCTCTCCGCGCAGGGATGCCATGCGGGCCACACCGAACTGGTCTGACAGCGCCACACCAAAGGCCGACACGTTGTGGATGTCGTTCAGGTCCAGATTCCACGCCAGATGTCGGTAGGCCGTCGGGTCCGGCTCGAAACACCAGACATGCCGCGCCTTGCGTGCGCCATAAAGGACGGTGGGGCCAATCCACGCACCGATGTCAAGGTAAACGCTGCCCGGCGTCAGGTACTCATCAAGGACGGCGAAGGTCTCGGGTTCCCAGTCACCCGCAGACGCCTTGCGCCAGAATTTCGAATGATAGGGGTCAAGGCGAAACGGCTCGCCGTTCAGGTTGCCCGCATAGTATCCGCGGGCGCGGTAGAACATCTTGCGCGCCTGTGTCAGCATCGTCTGCCTCCGGGTTTTCTTGTCTCGGCCCTTGACCTGCGGCGGCTGCCAAAGCATTTAACCTTGGGAACCGCAACTTACATTTTAACAGGGGGCCGACATGGCTTTTGAACTTCCTGATCTTCCTTATGCACATGACGCGCTGGCAGCCAAGGGTATGTCCGCGGAAACACTGGAATATCACCACGACCTGCACCACAAGGCCTATGTCGACAACGGCAACAAGCTGATCGCCGGCACCGAGTGGGACGGCAAGTCGCTGGAAGAGATCATCGTTGGCACCTATGACGCAAACGCTGTCGCCCAGAATGGCATCTTCAACAACATCAGCCAGCTGTGGAACCACAACCAGTTCTGGGAAATGATGGGCCCCGGTGGCAACGCAATGCCCGGAGAGCTGGAGAAGGCGCTGACCGAAAGCTTTGGTTCGGTCGATGAATTCAAGTCGCAGTTTAGCGCCGCTGGAGCAGGTCAGTTCGGCTCGGGCTGGGCGTGGCTGGTCAAGAATGCGGACGGCTCGCTGGCTGTCACCAAGACCGAAAACGGTGTGAACCCGCTGTGCTTTAACCAAACCGCTCTGCTGGGTTGCGATGTGTGGGAGCACTCGTACTACATCGATTTCCGCAACAAGCGTCCGGCTTACCTTTCGAACTTCCTCGACAATCTGGTGAACTGGGAAAACGTTGCATCGCGGATGTAATCATTGACCCGACGAGGGTTCATACGGGGTCTGCTGGCGGTTACGCTGGCAGGCCTTTTTACTGCGGCTTATGGCTTTTTCATCGAGCCGGCCCTGCGGCTGCGCGTACGTAAATGGCGCCTGAAACGAACCGACTGGACTGCGCCCCCGGTTCGTATTGCGGTTCTGGCTGATCTGCATGTCGGAGAGCCGATGATCGGGCTTGACCGCATTCGCCAGATCGTGCGGCGCACCAACGCACTGGCGCCGGATCTTATATTGCTGCTTGGGGATTACTCGGCAGACCTGAAAACCTTCATGCAGCCGGTCAGGCCAGACGATCTGGCCGACGTTCTTTCTGATCTTGATGCGCCGCACGGGGTCTTTTCGGTGTTGGGCAACCACGACTGGTGGGATGACCGGCAGGCTCAGCAGCGGGGTGGTGGGCCGAATATCTACGCCGAGGCGCTGGGACGCAAAGGCATCACGGTTCTGTCGAACACCGCGATCAAGCTTGAGGCGTTGGGATTCTGGCTGGCTGGGCTTGAGGATCAGTGGGCTATCCGGCGCAAGGGCGGCGGGTATCAGGGGCTGGATGATCTGCCGGGCACCTTGAGTCAGGTAACGGACGATGCGCCGGTCGTGATGATGGCGCACGAACCGGACATTTTTCCAAAAGTACCAAAGGAAGTTGCGCTTACCCTGTCCGGGCATACTCATGGCGGACAGGTGCGCCTGTTTGGCTGGTCGCCCGTGGTGCCATCCCGCTATGGCAATCGGTACGCCTATGGGCACGTGCAGGAAGATGGGCGGGATCTGGTGGTGTCAGGTGGTATTGGCTGTTCAATCCTGCCCGTGCGGCTGGGGGTAACACCTGAGATTACAGTGATCGAAATGTCGGCTTGATCCTTTTCTAAGCGCTGGTGAAAACCTGCCGATACGTCGACTTTTGCCTTCGCCGGGATTGTATCGCGCCCCGCAGACCCTACGTAAAGTAGGCGGCAGGAGAGAGCTGCAAATCAAATAGACAAGCGACAGTAAGCGCGCCAATCCAGTGTTGGCACGCTTTAAAAGACTTGTGCCCAAAGGGCGGGGGGCGACCTCAACGGCCGATACAGGAGATCACTATGGTCGCAATTGAACAGGGAACATGGGTTATCATCGCAGACGGGGAAAAGGCGCTGGTGATGGAAAACATCACAGACGCCGAAGATCCCAATCTTGTCGTCGTCTCGGTTGAAGAGCAGGACACGGCGGACAACAAACCCAAGGACCGTGCAGGACGCCGGTTCGATGCCGGGCCGAACCAGAAGTCGGCCATGGAAGAGACGAACTGGAAAGCCCACGCCAAATCCTTGTTCGTTCAGGATGTGGCGGATTTGCTGAATCGAAAGGGACTGAAAGGTGCGTTTAAGCGGCTTGTTCTTGTCGCCAGCCCTCATGTTCTGGGCCTGTTGCGCCGGCGGCTTCACAGCGAGGTGCTGGCCAAAGTGGTCGCCGAGGTCGACAAGACCCTGACCAACCACCCGCTGCACAAGGTCGAACAGGTCTTGCGTCAGCGATTGGCAAAGCCTGCGGTTGCCTGATTACTTTTTCCCCGGGAGGCCAAAAGGTCCCCGGGGTTCCGGACATCCTGAGTTACGTCAGAAGCGAACGCAGGGCCTCAATGGCCCCTGTTGGGGAGTCCACCCAGGTCAGAAACTCGCCTAGCGATGGATCGGCAAATTCCTGATCGATGACCTGCGCGACCAGTTCGCGCAGCTTGTCCCAGTATCCATCAACATTCAGGATCAGGATGGGTTTGTCGTGCAGGCCTAGCTGCCGCCATGTCAGGGCTTCGAACAGTTCGTCCAGCGACCCGGGGCCACCCGGCAGAACGACAACCGCGTCTGCATTCATGATCATGACCTTCTTGCGCTCGTGCATGGTCTCGGTAATCACGATATGGGTTAGGTCGGTCTTGCCGACCTCGCGCCGGACCAGATGCACCGGGATGACACCGAACGTTTCCCCTCCGGCAGACTGCGCGGCGCGCGCGACTTCGCCCATCAGCCCGACATCTCCGGCACCATAAACCAGACGCCAGCCCTCATTTGCCAGCAATGTGCCAAACGCTGCGGCGGCTGCGGCATAGGCGGGATTTGTGCCATTGCGTGACCCGCAATACACACAGACTGATTTCTGAGACATCAGATGGGTTCTCCGGGCTTGTGTCTGAGGTTTTGACCCCTGATAGCGGGATTGATAGGTTGCCTCAACCGTCAGGCAGAATGTGTGAAAGTCAAAGCATTTGCGCTGCGGAGTGAAAGGAAAAGAATGGACGCCAAGTCGGGAAGCGGAAGCTCTGGAAACTTCCTCTGGGGATTGATCGCTGGAATTGCAGCTCTGATCGGAGCGGGAGGTTTGTATCTGTCCGGCATTTTTGGCGATGAACAGGACACTCCGGTGCCTCAGCAGACTGAACTCGCTGCCGAAGCGCCACAGGAAGATGTCACCACCGAAGCAGGAGAAGCCGCTGAAAAGCCTGCGCAGCCTGAGGAAACGGCGGAGCCTGAGCAGTCTGTAGATCAGGCCGGGCAAGGCGAGGGCCAACCGGAACCGGCGGGCGAGGAAAAGGCTGAGACCGGGCAGGCAGTTGAACCTGCGCCCACGCCGGTCATCGCGCCTGCTCTGGATCAGGTTTTTATCGAAACGGACGGGAACGCCCTGTTGTCCGGCACCGCCGAACCGGGTTCCGAAGTCCGCGTCTTGCTGGATGGAGAGCCTGTGCACAGCTTCACGGTCGATGCCAGCGGGCAATTTGCCGAGTTTGTCGTAATCCCGTTTTCCGATATCGCAAGGGGCTTGGTGCTGGAGACATCCGACGGAGCCACGGCGTCGCGTTCGGATGATTACCTGATAGCGGCGCTGCCCGCGCCCGAGCCGCAACAGACCGAGGTGGCTTCAGCCGAACCGCCAGAGGATGCCGGAGCGCAAACGGTTGAGCCCGGTGCATCCGAAGTGGAAGTCACGGAACCCGAACCGACCGAGACCGCAGCAGCGGAAGACACGGGAACAGACCAACAGCCTGTGATTTCTCAAGAGGAGCAGACGGCAGAGGCATCTTCTGAGGATCAGCCCCAGCCCGAGTCCGAAACGGCAGTTACTGAAACCGCCGAAACCGACACCGCAGAAACTGAACAGGCAGAAACTGAATCCACCGTATCTGAACCGGCAGCCGAGGCTTCTCAGGATCAGCAGGTCGCCGTATTGCGGTCTGGTGAAGTAGGTGTCGAACTGGTGCAGCCTCCTGCGACGCAAACTCAGCAGCCGGATCAGATTGCTTTGGATACAATCGGCTATTCGGAAACCGGCGAAATCGAGCTGACGGGGCGTACGCAGGGCGGATCGGCTGTGCGTCTTTATCTGGACAACCGCCTTGTCGGCGATCTTCCGTCTGCGGAAGACGGAAAATGGCGGGGCGAGATCGAGGGTATCGACCCAGGTATCTATACATTGCGGGTGGATGAAGTGGCCCCCGACGGAACTGTCGTCAGTCGGCTGGAAACCCCATTCAAGCGAGAACCAATCGAGACGCTGCAGGCCGCTGATCAGTTGGATGAAGCGGATGCCGAGAGCCAAACCGCCGCAATCCGGTCAGTCACGGTTCAGAAAGGCGACACACTCTGGGCGATTTCGCGGGAACGTTTTGGTGACGGTATTCTCTACGTCAAACTTTTCGAGGCCAACCGCGACTCGATCCGCGATCCGGACCTGATTTATCCGGGTCAAATCTTTACCATCCCCGAATGAACACCCGGCTCTGGCCCTTTTGGGGGCGGGGGCCTATTTCTGATCTCAGGACAGACACGTGAAGCGACGGACAGCCCCAATGCAATCTGATAACGGGTCAGAACCTGACGAACGGCGCTCTGGCTGGCGCACGATCCGAAAGGTTTCGCCTTACCTGTGGCCCGATGATGAGCCATGGGTTAAGCGCCGCGTTGTTCTGGCGCTGACGATGCTGGTCGTGGCCAAGCTGATCGCGGTATATACGCCGATTCTGTACAAGGGCGCGGTCGATGCGTTGGCGGGCGAAGGTGTGCCGCCCATAGCGCTTGGTGCTGTCGGGCTGACAGTGGCCTATGGCGTCGCGCGGATGATGACCGTTGGCTTCCAGCAATTGCGCGATGCGGCTTTTGCGCCGGTTGGACAGCGTGCTTTGCGTGCGCTTGCGCTGGAAACCTTCCAGCACATCCACCAATTGTCCATGCGCTATCACGTGACACGCCGAACAGGCGGTCTGAGCCGGATTATCGAGCGGGGCGTCAAAGGGGTAGAGTTCCTGCTGCGGTTCCTTCTGTTCTCGATTGGGCCGCTGATCCTGGAACTGCTGCTGGTTGCGATCATCCTGATGTGGCTGTTCGACGTGTGGTACCTGGTTGTCGTCGCCGTCACCATCACACTTTACATATGGTTCACGTTCGCGGTGACGGAATGGCGGGTCAAGCTGCGCCGCGAGATGAATGATCAGGACACCGAAGCCAATCAGCGCGCGATCGATAGCCTGCTGAACTTCGAAACCGTCAAGTATTTCAACGCGGAGATGCGCGAAGCCGAACGGTACGACGTTTCGATGAAGGCTTATGCAAAGGCCGCGCTCAAGACCGCTTATTCGCTGGCCTTTCTGAATTTTGGACAGTCCTTCCTGATCACGTGCGGGCTGATCGGTGTCATGGTTCTTGCGGCCATCGGCGTGCAGAACGGAGGCCTGACGGTGGGCGATTTCGTGATGGTGAACGCCTACATGATCCAGATCACCGTGCCGCTGAATTTCCTGGGCACGGTCTATCGCGAAATCCGGCAGTCTCTGGTGGATATGGGGCAGATGTTCGATCTGCTCGAACAGCCCGCCGAGGTAACCGACAAGCCTTGTGCACCCAATTTGAAGGTGAATGGCGGCGAGGTGACGTTGGAAGATGTGCGGTTCGGGTATGAGGCCGACCGGGAAATCCTCAAGGGAGTATCCCTGACCGTACCGGCAGGGCAGACCGTTGCCATCGTCGGGGCGACTGGGTCGGGCAAGTCGACCATCGGGCGGCTTTTGTTCCGGTTCTACGATGTCACCGGTGGCGCGCTGAAAATCGACGGACAGGATGTCCGCGATGTCAGTCAGACCAGTCTGCACGCGGCCATCGGTGTCGTGCCGCAAGACACCGTGCTGTTCAATGACACGATCCGCTACAATATTGCTTATGGCCGCGAAGGAGCCAGCCAGTCCGACGTGGAAGAGGCCGCGAAAGCTGCTCAGATACACGACTTCATCGCCAGCCTGCCTGACGGCTATGACACAAAGGTTGGCGAGCGGGGGCTGAAACTTTCAGGCGGTGAGAAGCAGCGCGTGGGTATCGCGCGCACCTTGCTGAAGAATCCGCCGATTTTGTTGTTGGATGAGGCGACCTCGGCGCTGGATACCGACACCGAACAGGACATCAAGGACGCACTGGCGCGGGCGGGAGAGGGGCGCACTGTGTTGACCATCGCCCACCGACTGAGCACAATTGCCGAGGCCGATCGCATCGTTGTGCTGGAACGGGGCGAGATCCTGGAACAGGGCACGCATGACGAGTTGCTCTCTCGAGCCGGGCGCTATGCGCAGCTATGGAACCGGCAGCAATCGGACACGCAGGCTGCCTGACGCGCGTTGTGTCCTGCAGGCTGGTTTTGTGATAAAACAAGCCTGTTGATACAGGAGATTTCCGATGCGTCGATTTGTTCGAAAAGGCACAATTGCGGGCATACTTGCCGTAGCTATCAACCTTCCCACACTGGCCGCAGCTGATCCGATCGAAGGCGTCTGGAAGACCGAGCCAGATCGAAAGGACCTGATCTCGCTGATCAAGATCACGGCGTGCGGCGACAAGTTTTGCGGTCAGATTTTGTCGGCCTATGACAAATCCGGAAAAGAGGTGCAGACGCCCAATATCGGGAAGAAACTGTTCTGGGATGTGTCCAGCGAAGGTTCGGGCACATATGGCGGCGGAGAGTTTTGGGTGCCACTGCTGGATGTCGAGGCGGTGCCTCAGATGACGTTGCAGGGCGACACGCTCAAGGTCAAAGGATGTGAACATCACCTCTGCGGCCATCAGACCTGGACGCGATTGCAGAAATGAAAAGGGCCGGTGTTGGCCGGCCCATGATCTTTATTCAGCTGCTTTCAGGGGCGGATTAGGTGGTTGATCCGACGCCTGGTCCGACTTCGCCACGGACAGAGCGTCTGTGACCTCTTCGTCCTCCCAGATAACCTCGGTCGCCTGCGCTTTTCTCGCCGCCCGTCCAATGGCCATATCCTGTGCCAGCCGGCTGGCGCGGCCTGCCGAGGCGCGGGCCAGTGCCTTGCCCAGCCAGATTGTGTAGGTCGCCACCCAGACTCGCAACGCCAACAGCGATGGTGTCACGATCAGCGTCAGTACGGTCGCGATACCCAGACCAAAAACGACCGCAGTGGCAAGCTGTTTCCACCACAGGGCGGTGGGGCTGTCGATGGAATAGCCGCCGTTGATGAAGTCCAGCGACAGACCGAACATCATCGGTGTCAGACCCGCCATCGTGGTCAAAGTGGTCAGCAGAACCGGACGAATGCGCGCCTCGGCGGTGCGGACGATGGCCTCGATCCGGGGCATGTAGCGGCTGTATTCCTGATAAGTGTCGATCAGAACGATGTTGTTGTTCACCACGATCCCGGCCAGCGCCACGATGCCCGTCCCGGTCATGATGATCGAGAACGGCTGTTGCATGATCATCATTCCGATCAGCACCCCAGTTGTCGATAGAACAACCGCCAGCAGCACCAGCACCGAGTTGTAGAACGAGTTGAACTGCGCCAGCAGGATCACGAACATCAATCCCAGCGCACCCATGAACGCATTTACAAGGAAGGCGCCGGATTCTTCCTGTTCCTCCTGGTCGCCGGTCCATTCCCAGCTGACTGCTTTCGAGAAAGGTCCAGTGTCCAACCACTCCGTCAGGACGGCAATCCGTTCATTGGGGTTGATCAGCGAGAACTGCGCGCCGCCATCCTCGATCGCAGACCGGATATCCTCGGCGCTCTGGCTGCTGGTCAGCTCGACAATCTCATACGCCTCACCATCGGGGCTGGTCAGGGTCGCGGCCTTAGGCTCCGCGCCTTCCGCAACCGCCCGGACAACGGCCAGCCTTTGTTCTGTGCCGTCCGCGTCGGTGATAACGACTTTGCTCAGCCCCGGTTCTACGTCCGCTTTGATGTCGTAATACCGCTCCTGATTGATGCGGTTGATCTCGGCCAGTTTTTCAACCGGCTTGCGGGTTACGAAATTCGATAGTGGCACCAGACCGTCCGAAGTGCGGACCTTCAGCGAATCCAGCGTGGAAAGAACGCGGTCTTCTTCGGGCAAGCGCACACGAATCTCGACCTCTTCATCGGTACTGTCCGGGCGCATCTCACCCAGCAGGATACCGCGTGTCACCAGTTGCACCATCGCTCCCACAGTCGCCACATCGGCCCCGAAGCGGCCCGCCTTGGCCACGTCTACGTCGATCTGCCAGTCAATGCCGGGCAGGGGCAGGGTGTCTTCGATCCTGACCAGACCGGGGGTGGTGTCGAACGCCTCGCGCGCGGACAGGGTTGCTGAGGTCAACTCCTCCCAATTGTTGCCCTTGATGCGCAGATGCACCGGTTTGGCCGAGGCCGGACCCTGATCCAGCGGCTGAAGCTCGACGATGATGCCGGGCAGTTCGGCCAGACTTGCGGTCAGTTCCTCAAGCACCCTATCGCCGTCGTAATTGGGATCGATGAAATGACGGTCAAACAGCCCGCCGAGGATCGGCTCTGACACATTCGGGCGGTCTTCCCACGGGATGATTTCGAACTGCACACGGCCAACGGTGTCGCCGGGGGCCTGCGCGCCACCGGTGTTCTGGTTCAGCCCACCTTCACCGGCAAAGGCGAAGACGTTGATAACAGCCGGGTGCGCGCTGATGGTCTGTTCAGCGGCCAGAACAATTGCGTCTTTTTCCGCCAGAGACAGGTTGCCACGGGCGCGGACATAGGCGGTGGCCTGTTCGGGCTCAGTCTCGACAAAAAACTCGACGCCGCGGTTGTTGTTCGAAAAGGCCGTCATCACAGATACAACGGCAAAGCCGATCACCGCGATCGAGACGATCGGCATGATCGGATTGCCAACGAGGAATTTTACCATATAGCCAAAGACCGTGTGTTCTTTGGCCGTGTGCACGTGGTCGTCTTCGCGGCGTTCGATCTTTGCCGCGCTCAGCGTGACCGACCCTGCAAAGGCACCCGTCAGAAACAGGAACGCGCCGAACAAACTGCCTGCGGTGCCGCCGATTGGAAGCAGGTAGGTCGGGTTCAGCACCTGCATCGCACCCAGGAAAATCAGGTAGAGCGATGGCGGCACCAATACGGCGCGTACCCACCAGCGGGTTTGCGCACGCAGCCAGTTCGACGTGCGGTCAAAAGTCCGGCTCAACCGGCCCGAAACACCGCCCATCACAGGCAGATAGATCAGCGCCACAATCAGCGAGGATGACAGAACGAAGATCAACGTGATCGGCAGCATCTTCATGAACTCGCCCGGAACGCCGGGCCAGAACAGCATGGGCAGAAACGCACAAAGCGTGGTCGCCGTCGATGACACGATGGGCCAAAACATCCGCTGTGCCGCCTCGACATAGGCGTGCATCGGGCCGACGCCTTCCTTGATGCGCTTGTCAGCGTATTCGACCACCACGATGGCCCCGTCGACCAGCATCCCGACCGCAAGGATCAGGCCGAACATCACCATGTTCGAAATGCTGACGCCCATCATGGCCAGGAAGGCGAAGCACAGCAGGAACGAGGTCGGAATCGCAAAACCCACCAACAGCGCGGCACGTGTACCCAGCGACGCCAGCACAACGATCATCACCAGCGCAACGGCTGTCAGGACGGAACCTTCAAGCTGGCTTACCATCGAGCCGACGATACGGCTCTGGTCATTCGACGTGCCGACGTCGACTGCTGCCGCCAGTTCCGGTGGCCAGATCTTCTGAGCCTCGGCAACGACCTTTTTGACCTCGTTGACCGTGTCGATGACGTTAAAGCCTTTGCGCTTGACCACCTGCAAGGCAACGGTGGACTCGCCATCGAACCGGGCAGTGCCTTCGCGGTCTTCAAAGGTGTAATTGATCTGCGCCAGTTCGCCCAACGTGACAACGCGGTCGCCATTGACCTTGACCGGCAGCCCGTAAACATCCTGCGCCGTCTTGAAGGACGAAGGGATTTTGACCGAGAAGGTGCCTTGCGCCGTCTCGACTTCACCAGCAGCGATCAGCTGGTTGTTGTTCTGCACAACGTTGATCAGTTCAGCGGCGGTGACGTTATAGGCCTCAAGCCGCAACGGGTCGATCACCACTTCAAGTAGTTCGTCCCGATTGCCGGCAATCCCGGCTTCCAAAACGGAATCTAGCGCTTCAAGATCGTCCTGCAGGTCTTTGGCAACACGGGCCATTGTGCGTTCGGGAACCGCGCCGGTCAGGTTGACGATTACGATTGGAAATTCGGAGAAGTTGATCTCGTTCAGCGAATACTGCTCGGCACCGTCGGGGAAATCTGCCTGCGCGCTGTTCATCGCGTCGCGGACATCGGCAGTGATCGCGGTCTTGTCCCAGCCGAAGTCGAACTCAAGTGCAATCCCGGCATAGCCTTCTGCGGCGGTGGCGGTCATTTCCTTCAGACCGTCCAGATCCGCCAGTTCGGTTTCCATGGGCTTGATGAGCAGGTTCTCGGAATCCTCGGCCGAAATGCCGGGGAACGAAACCGATACGAACAGAGCCGGGATTTCGATGTCCGGCTCGCCTTCTTTCGGCAGGCTGACATAGGCAAACCCGCCGACCATCAAAGAGATCGCGATGAAGGCCAGGACCATTCGGGCCCTGTCGGCGGCCCAACTGACAATACCCGTCATTGCGACAATTCCCGGTAGGTCGGCGCGACACTGACGCCTTTGGTCACGAATTCCTGCCCGACGACAATGATATCCACAGTTTCAGGCAATCCGTCGATCCAGACACCGCTTGCGGTGTCACGCAGCAGATGAACAGGCATGAAGTCGACTACATTACCCGCTGCAATTGTGCGAACCCCCAATTGGCCTTCATTGTTCAGCGTCAATGCGGATTGCGGCAGCAGGTGCGCCTTGGCGCCTTCGGCTGCGATGCGAATGTCAGCGGTCTGGCCGTCGCGGATGGCCAGTTCCGAGTTCGGAACGGTGATCTCAACCTCGAAGGTCCGGGTGGTTTCATCGGCGGAACGGCTGAGGAATGTCACACGGCCCGTAACCTCAAGACCGGTCACCAGTTTGGCCGAAGCCTCGGACCCTACAATGATCCGGTTCACTTCGGTCTCGGGAACAAAACCCACCAGCTTGATCGGATCCAGCTGAATGACGGTTGCACAAAGCGATCCTGGCTGCATCAGGCTGCCCAATTCCGCCGTGTCGCTTTCCAGCAGGCCACGGAACGGCGCTTCGATGGTAAGGCGGTCAATCTCGCGCTGGGCCGCTTTCACCTCGGCCGCGGCAGCTTCGATACCGGCGCGAGTGGCCTCCAGACCCGCTTCGGCCGATTTCACACCTGCTTCAGCGGTGCTCATGGCCGCTTCGCTGGAAATCCGGCGTGTTTCCGACCCAAAACCCGTTTCAGACAGCTTACGCGCCGCTTTCAGGTTGATCTCGGCCTCGGCCACGCGCGCATGTGCTTCGGCAAGCCGGGCCTCGGCTTCGGGGATACGGCTTTCGGCCTCAAGCTTGCCCGCCATCGCTTCGGCCAGGCTGGCCGGGCGGGTGCCGGGGTCGAGTTCGCACAAAAGATCTCCGGCCTCGACAAAAGTGCCCTTGCGCTTGGGTTCTGACACTACGGTCGATATCGTTTCGGCCAGCACTTCGACCTGACGGTTAGCCTTGGTCTGGCCACGCAACAACACTGCGCTGTCGATCTCGCGCGCCGAAGACCGCAAGGCGACGACCTTGATTGCACCCGGATTTTGGGCAGCTTCCGCGCCCTCACCACCTTCAGCGGCTTGTGCTTCCGTTACGTCATCTTTTCCAGCAAAGGCGAACAGGGCGTCCCTTTCGAACACCAAAAAGTATAATGCAACAATTACCAAAAGCGCGTTTGCGAATGAAATCAATCGCATGCAGAAATTCTCCTAGGATTCATTGCCAGATTTTCACTGGCGCTTATGCCTCAAAATGGGGTCCGGCATAGGCCATTTCCATACTGAACTGAATAGTTCGGTTTAGTTTTTTTCGCAAGGGCGCACTAAGCCGGTGAAAATGTGCGAAATCGGACCCTTGGCTTGGACGTGGTGCCGGGGTATGACATGGCGCTAATATGACAGGACACTAAGCCTGGGGGCAGGGATGAGCGACGTCGACAGTTTCATTGATGAGGTGACAGAAGAGGTGCGCCGCGACCGGCTGTATCTGCTTTTGCGCCGTTGGGGCTGGGTGGGCATTGCAGCGGTTGTGCTTATCGTAGGCGGGGCCGCTTTCAACGAATATCGCAAAGCCAGCATTACAAGTCAGGCTCAGGCGCTGGGCGATGAAATTCTTGCGGCGCTGTCGCAAGATGATTCCGCCGAACGTGCCGCTGGTCTAAGCGGGATACAAACGCAATCGCCGGGTGGGGACGCAGTGCTGAAAATGCTGCTGTCCGCATCGCAGAACGAGGCCGGTTCGGTGCAGGATGCCGTGACCAGCCTGAACGCGGTTGCGACGCAAGCTGATCTGCCCGAAATCTATCGCGCCATCGCGAGCTTCAAGGCGTTGTTGTTGCAAAGTGAAACCCTTTCGGCGGACGAGCGTCGCCTGCAATTCGAGGCACTGGCCGCGCCCGGTGCGCCGCTGCGTCTGTTGGCAGAAGAACAGCTTGCGCTGATTGATGTCGCCGAGGGCAACACCGCCGCCGCGATTGATCGTCTGCAAGCGCTGCGGCAGGATGCCGAAGTTGGTGTCGATCTGCAGCAGCGTGCGACCCAGCTGATCGTGGCGCTGGGGGGCGAACCGGAACAACTGGTCGCCCAGCAAGGCTGATTGAGACAGCGAAACAAGAATGACGACAGGCGAGTTCGGAACATCATGGTAACGAGACTATTCCCCCGCATTGGACTGCCATTGGCGGCGATTGCCCTGACGACGCTTGCGGCCTGTCAGGAACCCGAAGTCATTCTGCCCGGTGAGCGCGAAGACATCCGTCCTGCGTCCGATACCGAAACTGTTGAAACCCGTGGGTCCAAACCAATCAGCCTGCCGGGGCAGACATCGAACGCCAATTGGGCGCAGAGCCCGGGCACAGCCGCTTTCCGAACCACAAACGCTGCGCTCAGCTCAGCACCGCAGCGCATCTGGTCCACTTCGATTGGCGAAGGCGATTCCCGTAAGAAACGGATTACAGCAGAACCGGTTGTTGCAGGCGGGCTGATTTATACCCTTGATTCCGGAGCCACAGTATCGGCCGTTACACCTCAGGGGCAGGTCGCCTGGAGCACCAACCTTATCCCTCCAAGCGACGGTGATTCCGACGCGACAGGTGGCGGCATGGCCTATGCCGACGGGGTCTTGTACGTCTCATCCGGGTTTGGTCGCCTCACGGCGCTGGATGCCAAGACCGGCGCGCAACGCTGGCAAAAACGGCTGAACGCAACCGGCAGCGGTGCGCCGCTGGTCAAAGACGGGTTGCTTTACGTCGTCGCCGGGGATGAGACCGGCTGGGCTGTGAATACCAAGGATGGCCGTATTGCCTGGCAGGTCGAAGGGACACCCAGCGTTGGGAACGTGCTTGGGGCACCGTCGCCCGCGCTGACCTCGGACCTCGCGGTCTTTGCTTTCGGATCCGGTGATATTGCCGCGACGTTCCGCAGGGGCGGCATCCGCCGCTGGAACGCTTCGGTCGCGGGCGGACGTCGTGGTCGCGCGGCAGCCCGGATCGTTGATGTCACCGGGGGGCCAATGGTAACCGGGGACACGATCTACATTGGCAACCACTCGGGCCGGACCGTGGCGCTGGAAGGTGGGTCCGGAGAACGTAAATGGACCGCCAACGAAGGTGCGGTTGATACGGTCTGGCCGGTCGGAAACAGCGTCTTCCTGATCAGCGACCGCAGCCAGTTGGTGCGACTGAACGCAACAGACGGATCGGTGATCTGGGCGCAGGACCTGCCCGGATTTGTCAAGGACAAGCCCGGACGGCGCGGGGAGATCTTTGCGCATTATGGTCCGATCCTTGCTGGCGGGCGCATCGTTGTGGCCTCGAATGACGGGTATGTGCGCTTTTACAGCCCGGTTGACGGAACCCTGGTTCACCGGATCGAAGTCCCCGGCGGGGCGACCGCGTCGCCCGTTGTCGCGGGGCGCACTTTGTATATCGTGTCCACCAAAGGTGCACTGCACGCTTTCCGTTGACGGCAAGATGCGCTAAAGGGCGCATCTTGAGTCTTGAAAGTTGAGTATCATGTCGCTGACCCTCGCTATCGTGGGGCGCCCGAATGTGGGCAAATCCACACTGTTCAACCGCCTTGTGGGCAAGCGCCTGGCCCTGGTCGACGATCAGCCCGGCGTGACACGTGACCTGCGCGAAGGCGAAGGGCGGCTTGGCGATCTGCGATTCACCGTGATCGATACGGCGGGTCTTGAGGATGCAACGGATGACAGTCTGCAGGGGCGGATGCGCCGCTTGACCGAGCGCGCGGTGGATATGGCCGATGTCTGCCTGTTCATGATCGATGCGCGTGTGGGGCTGACTCCCACGGACGAAATGTTCGCGGAAATCCTGCGCAAACGATCCAAACATGTGATCCTTGCGGCCAACAAGGCCGAAGGGAACGCGGCGGATGCCGGCGTGCTTGAGGCTTATAATCTGGGTTTGGGAGAGCCCGTGCGCCTGTCGGGCGAGCATGGCGAAGGAATGACCGAGCTTTACGCCCACCTCATGCCTCTGGCGGACGCGATGGCAGAACAACAGGCCGATGAGACGCCTGTGACGGATGTGGAACTGGACGAAGAGGGCGAAGGCGAAGCGCGCCTGATCACCGATGCGAAACCGCTTCAGGTCGCTGTTGTCGGTCGTCCAAATGCCGGAAAATCCACCCTGATCAACAAGATTATGGGCGAAGATCGTCTGCTGACAGGTCCCGAAGCCGGGATTACCCGTGATGCCATCAGCTTGCGGATCGACTGGGCCGATCCTGATGGCAACAGCACGCCGATGCGGATTTTCGACACCGCCGGGATGCGCAAAAAGGCCAAGGTGCAGGAGAAGCTGGAAAAGCTGTCCGTCTCGGACGGGCTGCGCGCGGTCAAGTTTGCCGAGGTCGTGGTTGTTCTGCTGGACGCGGCCATACCGTTTGAACAACAAGACCTGCGCATCGCCGATCTGGCCGAACGCGAAGGCCGTGGCGTGGTCGTCGCGGTCAATAAATGGGACATCGAAGAGGACAAGCAGGAAAAACTGCGGGATCTGAAAGAATCCTTTGAACGGCTGTTGCCCCAGTTGCGCGGTGCCCCGCTGATCACCGTTTCAGCGAAAACGGGCAGGGGGCTTGAGCGTCTTCGCGCCGCCATCCTTCGTGCCCATGACGTCTGGAATCGCCGTGTGCCGACCGCAGCCCTGAACCGCTGGCTGGCAGCCATGCTGGAACAGCACCCGCCGCCTGCACCGCAGGGACGTCGGATCAAGCTGCGCTATATGACCCAGGCCAAGACCCGCCCGCCGGGGTTTGTGGTCATGTGCTCGCACCCGGACAAGATGCCGGACAGTTATTCGCGGTATCTGGTGAACGGGTTGCGTGAGGATTTCGACATGCCCGGCACACCAATCCGGCTGACGCTGCGTGGGCAAGGGGACAAGAATCCGTACAAGGGGCGGCGCAAGAAAAACGCCGGGGCCCTGGCAAAGCACCTGAAGGGGCGGGGCTGATCTTTGGGTCAGGTCCGGCCGACGCAGCCGGACCCGATCATGGATTTTGATAAGTGCCCGGTTCCAAAGACTCGGTACGCTTCGGCCGGTTCATGAAAATTGCGATGTGCGCGGCCCCGATTCCGGTCAATCGCGAACATGAGTCGAAAAAGATAAGAATATCGCGATATTTGTATGTACTGGCGCCGTCAGTTTTGATCTTGAGAATGCGAGAGAAAGGTGCCGTAGGGTCAATCTCGGCGCCGGTGACGGAACAGCTTGGCAAAGACTTGAGCGGATTTCCCCGATCACTTGGACAATGTCTGAAAGAAAATGCTATCTATGCCATTGTTGGAGCATAACAATTACCCGCGCCGGTCTTGCTTTGAGACTATTCGTGTATAATCTGACGATGAACGTTCACACCGGCCAACAGAGGAAAGTGGGGCGGTTATGGATCTCAGGGAATATACCCGCCGATATGCGGTTCAGGACAATCGGCTTGCCAGCCTGAGCTACTTTGGGACTTTTGCGGTGTATTTCACATCGCTGGCTTTGGCGATCATCTTCGTGGACCGGTGGTATGTCATGGTCCCGGCCGGCATTGTTTTCGCATTTTCGGCAGTGCGCCTTTACGTGTTGCAGCACGATTGCGGCCATCATTCCCTGTTTGAGACGCGTCAACAGAACGAATGGGCGGGGCATGGCTTGTCACCCTTCACCTTTGCACCTTTCGAGGTGATGAAGCAGAACCACAATCTACACCACGCCGGTATCGGCAATCTGGAACATCGTGAGACCGGTGAAATTCACACCATGACGCTGCGCGAATGGCAGCGCGCAGACTGGAAATCCCGTCTGTTCTACAGGCTTTATCGCAATCCGTTCATCCTCGTGCCGGTTGGTGCGCTGTTCACCTACTTCATTCGCTATCGCTGGCCCAAGAACACCGTGCGATTTGGGGCAGGTGGGGTGCTGTTGCACAATCTGTCGATCATCGTGTTTCTGGGTTTGCTTTATTATGTGGCCGGGACAACGGGGATTCTGGTCTGGTTGGTTTTTTCGTTGTTGGGCGGAATGCTGGGGGTGTTTCTTGTGTATCTTCAGCATAACTTTGAAGACACATACTGGGATCGCCGCCCGGATCTGGACCCACAGGTTGCCGCTTTGCAGGGTTCTTCAGCGCTGGACTTCGGCTGGTGGTTCGACAATGCGGTCGCCTGCATCACGCTGCATGATATCCACCATTTCAACGCGCGCATCCCGTCCTATCGACTGCGCGCCTGCCACTATAACCTGCCGCCTGAATTCACCCCGCGGCGGATCAAGTTTCGCGAGGCGGTGGCAGCACTGAACCTCAAGCTCTGGGATGAGGATGCTAAACGCCTTGTTCCGTTCCCCAGGAAGTCCACGACAGGCGATCTGGCTCATAGCGGCTAACATCATGCGGTGAGCCAAGCTATCAGGGGGTTGGGGGGATGTACATCCGACGTATATATGTATTCGAGCGACGAATTGGAAAGGATCAGTAATGACCGCAGTGACCAACATAAAAGGTGTGGGCCAGGCGCTTGCAAAATCGTTGAGCGGCAATGGATTCAAAACTGCGGAAGCCATCGCCAAGGCAAACGCCGCTGATCTGGTCAAAATCCCTCGCATTGGTGCATCACGTGCGCAAAGGCTGATCGCAGCCGCCAAGGAAGCTGTTGCCAAGCCAACTGGGACCAAGCCGGCGTCCCGGCGCGCACCGGCCCGAAAACCTGCGGCCCGCAAAACCGTAGCTGCGGCTGCCGCTGAAAAGCGGGCAAAAGAAGAGGCGCGCAAGGCGGCCGAAGAAAAAGCTGCGAAGGAACAGGCAGCAGCCAAAGCCCAGAAAAAGGCCAAAGCGAAGGCCAAAGCCGAAAAAGCCGCCAAGAAGCGGCGCGAGATGGAGGCGGCCTTTTCCGAGGCGAAAGATAAAGTGAAGGCCAAGTCCAAAAAGGCCAAACAGAAGGCCAAGTCCAAAAAGGACAAGGCGAAGAAAGACGTTGCCAAGAAGTCAGGCAAAGACGCCGCCAAGAAGTCCGGCAAAAAAGAGGGAAAAAAGAAGAAGGACAAAAAAAAGGCGAAGAAGTAGTCCCTCTCCGCCTCGACTTGTTTCGAAAACCGGCACCGTTTCAGACGGTTGCCGGTTCTTTTTTTCAGGCCAGCGTGCCGTCCGTCTGCAAAGTCAGCTTGCCGCCCAGGTAGGGGGCCAGGACGTCCGGAAGGGTAACGGTTCCGTCTTCATTCTGGCCGTTTTCCAGGACGGCAATCAGGCAGCGCCCAACCGCAAGACCCGAACCGTTCAGGGTGTGAACATATTCCGGCTTGCCGCCGCTTTCGGGGCGGAAACGCGCGTTCATGCGGCGGGCTTGAAATGCCCCTGTTGTCGAAACCGAACTGATCTCGCGGTATGCATCCTGCCCCGGCAGCCATGCCTCGATGTCGTAGGTCCGGCGCGCGCCGAAGCCCATGTCACCCGTGCACAGAACTACGGTGCGATAGGGGATGCCCAATTGCTCCAGCAAATCCTCGGCGCAGCGCAGCATACGCTTTTGCTCGTCATCCGAGTTGTCGGGATGGGTGATCGAGACCATCTCGACTTTTTCGAACTGGTGCTGGCGCAGCATGCCTGCCGTGTCCTTGCCCGCACTTCCGGCTTCGGACCGGAAACAGGCGGTGTGCGCGGTCATGCGGATGGGCAGGGCGCTTTCTTCCAGAATGTCACCGGCGACGGAATATGTCAGCGTGACCTCGGATGTCGGAATAAGCCACCAGCCATTGGTTGTCTGATAGCTGTCCTCGCCGAACTTGGGCAGCTTGTCGGTGCCATACATCGCCTCGTCCCGCACCAGAACCGGCGTCTGCATTTCCGTCAGGCCATTCTTGTCAATATGCGTGTCCAGCATGAACTGCGCCAGTGCGCGATGAATGCGGGCGACACCTTTCGACAGGTTCACGAACCGGCTGCCGCTGGTCTTGGCGGCGGTTTCAAAGTCCATCGCCGCGGCAACGGCAGGGATTTCGTAGTGCTCTTTGGGTTCGAATGCGAAATTACGCGGAGCACCCCAGCGATTGACCTCGACATTTTCGTTTTCATCCGCGCCTTGCGGCACGTCGTCGGCAGGGACGTTGGCAATGCGCGCCAACTGGTCGGTCAGCAGGGCGTCCAGATCCTTGGCTTCGGTCTGCATCCGGGCGATCTCGGCCTTTTTCTCGGCCACCAGTGCGCGCAGACGCTCGAACTCGGTTTCGTCGCCGCGCGCCTTGGCGGCGCCGACTTCTTTGCTGGCCTTGTTCTGCTCGGCCTGAGCGGTCTCGGCGGCAAGTATCTTGGCGCGGCGGCTTTCATCCAGCCTTAGCAGGTCCGACGACACCGGCGCGTCCCCACGGCGCGCAAGGGCGGCGTCGAAGGCGGCTGGGTTTTCGCGAATGGCGCGGATGTCGTGCATTGTTCAGATCCTTGAATACGTGAATCACTGGAACCGCTTATGCACTATCTCGCGGGGAGGGTGTAGCCGGGACAAGACGCCCGGACTATTTCTCTTCCTCTTCGGTGGCTTCATGCGCCAGATGGCCGTCCCAAGCCTCGGCAGGGATCTTGGGTTCGGGTGGATCGGCCATATAAGAGGGCGTCATGATCTGAACACTGTTTTCGTTGAAAACGGCCACGATATTGCGATGCAGATCCGAGCGGATTTTCGGTATTATGCTGCCGCGTGTGGTGTACCCGTTGATCTGGTAGTTGATCGCGTAATCGGCCAGCGCGGTCCACAGTACAAAGGGGACGGGCTTGGACTTGATCCCTTTGGTACGGTTGGCCGCCTCGATCAGCATCGCCTCGACCTTTTCGGGCGGCTCTTCATAGCCGATGCCGACAGTGGTGTGCAACAACAGGCCGCTGCCATCTGTTTGCTTGGAAAAGTTCACCACATCCGAGTTCATCAACTGCGCGTTCGGGATCGAGATCAGCTCATTCTTGATGGATTTCAGATGCGTCTCCATCAACTTGATCTGCACCACGTCACCGATATGGTCACCAATCTGAATGCGATCCCCGATCGAAGTTGAACGGCGATAAATCACAAACAGGCCAGCAAGCATGTTCGACACGACCGAGTTTGCACCCAGCGACAGCATGGCGCCGACCAGAATGGTCAGCCCCTGAAACGCGGCCGAATCCGAGCCCGGAATGTAGGGCACTGCAAAGACCAGCGCGATCAGGATCACGATGACACGGGCAATGTTGAATGTCGGATTCACCCAGTGCTTTTCGAAATCGCCCATTTCGAAGGACCCGGCCTCGACTGCATCAAAGAAAACCCTCATGCCGCGGATGATGTAGACGGTGATCCAGGCGATCAGGCCCAGCATGATCAGATTCGGGATATAGCTGAGGATGCCCTTGAAGATCAGCAGGACGGGTTCCGTCAGATAGGTCAGAAGCAGTTGCGCGAAATACCGGGTTTCGGCAAAGGCCAGAAGGACAAAGGACAGGTAGTAGTAAAAGCCCAGAAAGAAGATGACCAGCAGGATGAAATTCAGGCCGTATCGGATCAGGGCGGCAATCGCTTCGGCCTGAACGCTTTTGGCGGTCGCTGTTTCGACGTCCTTGAGATAGCGCTTGACCAGCTTCAGGGTGCGTCGCCGGATGCGCCGGTGAAGCCACATGATAATGATGACAAACAATGCAAAGCCGACAGTCCAGGCTAATGCCTCGATCGCGCCTGACACGCGCGCCTGGTCCGTCCGGTTCGCACGGTAGTCGACAATCGCCTCTTCTATCGCGTCGCCATGCAGAAGGCTGAGAACGTCCAGTTCCATCTGGTCCAGTTCCGCATCGGCGACGGTAACGATCGAAACTCTGACGCCATCAGCGAAAATGCGTGTACCGAGATCGGTTTTTTCGAAAGTAATGTCGACTTCGGGGTCTTCCGAAGATTCGGCGACTTCGACAATAATCTTCTGAACCTGCTCGGCCCGTTCCGATGCCGGCAATGCGCTTGAGCCGCGCAGAAAGAACAGTGTTTCGCCGTCGACAACCACCGGGGCCTTGAAAACATCCGTTTCATCGGTCTCGGGGGCCAGAATTTCGGGGGGTGCTTCTTGTGTCTGTCCGGCAGTGCACATGGCAAAAGCCAGCAGGGCTGCGATCAGCAAAACTTTTAATGCTTGCAGGTATTTATATAGCTGATTCATTGTGACCCCCACGGCCTGACTATACCCCGCCTGACCGTCGTTCCTAGGGTATATCTGCAACGCTTGGAAACATCTTTCGACACGGTGACACAATCAGGACGGGTTACACCGCCGCCTTTGCTTGCAAACGGACACCTCAAAGCATAGGTTCCCGCCAAATTTGCGGAGCTTGTCCGCGATCCAAAGTAAAAGGAATGTCCCATGGAAGGTGGCGCAATCGCCCAGTTTCTCCCGCTGATCCTGATTTTCGCGATCATGTATTTCCTGCTGATCCGTCCGCAGCAGAAGAAGATGAAGGAACATCAGGCGATGGTCGACGCCGTGCGCCGGGGCGATCAGGTCGTCACCCAGGGCGGGATGATCGGCAAAGTGTCCAAGGTCAAGGAAGGCGAAAACGAGATCGAGGTTGAAATCGCTGAAGGCGTCAAGGTGCGTGTGGTCAAATCGACCATTGCACAGGTTCTGAACAAGACCGAGCCTGCGAAATAACTTCGCGCGACAATCCCTTGAAAAGGCAGGGTAATGCTGCACATTGATACCTGGAAGCGGGTTCTGATCTGGTCGGTCTGTGTGATCGGCCTGCTCATGGCCCTGCCGAATGCGTTCTATACGCGTGTCGAGCAATCGAACGACGCCAAAACCGCCATTGAACTTGGCATTGATACTCCGGAAATGCGGGCCGAGGCCGCCCAGTGGCCAAACTGGCTGCCGTCTTCTCTAGTCAACCTGGGCCTCGATTTGCGCGGTGGCGCGCATCTCTTGGCCGAAGTCCAGACCAGCGATGTCTACGAAGCCCGAATGGAGGCGATGTGGCCGGAAATTCGCGACGCCCTGCGCGATGAACGCGGGACGGTAGGCACCATCCGCAAGCAGCCATCCGCACCGGATGAGATTCGCGTACGGATCAGCCAGCCCGAGGGCATGTCTCGCGGGCTGGAAGTTGTGCGTGGTCTTGCGCGTCAGGTGCAGACGCTGACCGGTGTAGGGGCGACCGACATCGAAGCGCGCGCCGACGGTGACATGATCGTCGTGCAATTGTCCGAAGCCGAGAAACTGGCGTCGGATGACCGGACCGTGCGTCAGGCGCTGGAAATCATCCGTCGCCGTATCGATGAGGTCGGAACACGCGAACCCACCATTCAGCGTCAGGGTGCGGACCGTATTCTGATTCAGGTCCCGGGCGTCGGCAGCGCGGGTGAGTTGAAAGAGATCATCGGAACGACCGCGCAACTGACCTTTAATCCGGTTGTGGGCCGTGGGACCGACCCGGATGCCGTACCGGGTATCGGTGAAAAAGTCGTGCCCTCGCTGGACGAAAGCGAAGTATTCTACACCATCGAATCCGCTCCGGTCGTGACCGGTGAAGAACTGGTGGATGCGCAACCGTCCTTCGACCAGAACGGCCGCCCCGCAGTCAGCTTCCGGTTCAACACCTCGGGTGCGCGCAAGTTCGGCGACTATACCCTCGATAACATCGGCGCACCGTTCGCGATTGTGCTGGATGATGAGGTGATTTCGGCCCCCGTGATCCAATCCCACATTCCCGGCGGGTCCGGTATCATCACCGGCAATTTCACCGTGGAAGAAAGCACCAACCTGGCTGTGCTGCTGCGCGCCGGTGCCCTGCCTGCGGGGCTTGAGTTCCTCGAAGAACGTACCATCGGTCCCGAACTGGGGCAGGACAGCATCGATGCGGGGAAGGTGGCCACCACCGTGGCCTTTGCCGCAGTGCTGGTCTTCATGGCGCTCAGCTATGGCCTGTTCGGAGTGTTCGCTAATATCGCGCTGATCATCAACGTTGGTCTGCTGTTCGGCCTTCTTTCGGTGATCGGTGCAACGCTGACCCTGCCGGGTATTGCGGGCATCGTTCTGACGGTTGGTATGGCAGTCGACGCCAACGTGCTGATTTTTGAGCGCATACGCGAGGAACTGAAATCCGCCAGAGGGCCCTCACGCGCTATCGAACTGGGTTATGAAAAGGCGCTGTCGGCCATTCTGGACGCCAACGTCACTACATTTATCACTGCGACGATCCTGTTCGCCATGGGCAGCGGTCCGGTGCGCGGCTTTGCCATCACTCTGGGTCTGGGCATTCTGACCTCGGTCTTCACCGCGATCTTCGTGACGCGCCTGATGATCGTCATGTGGTTCGAACGCCGCCGCCCCAAAACGATCGAGGTTTGATATGCGACTGAGACTTGTTCCCAAGGAAACCTCGTTCGATTTCTTCAACCGCTGGAAAGTCTGGCTGGGCATTTCGGCTTTGCTGATGATCGTGGGCTTCGCCTCGTTCCTGATCCAGGGCTTGAACTTTGGTATCGACTTTCGCGGCGGCACCACGATTCGGACGCAAAGCGCGCAGGAAATTGATGTGGGCACCTATCGCGATGCCATCGCGCCGCTCGAACTGGGTGACGTGACCATCACCGAGATTTTCGATCCGACTTTCGGCGAGGACGAAAACGTCGCAATGATCCGCATTCAGGCGCAAGCCGATGCCGAAGCCGTTTCCGCTGCAACCGTGACAGCAGTGGAAGGGGCGTTGCAAGCTGCGGTGCCGGATATTCAGTTCGTCTCGGTCGAATCCGTTGGTCCAAAAGTGTCCGGCGAGCTGATCCAGACTGCGGTTATCGCTGTGGCTTTGGCCATCGCTGCGGTGCTTGTCTACATCTGGCTGCGGTTCGAATGGCAGTTTGCCCTAGGCGCAGTGGCCGCGCTGGTACATGACGTGATCCTGACCATCGGTATCTTTTCAGAGCTGCAGATCCGCTTCGACCTGGCCATCATCGCGGCGCTGCTGACCATTGTCGGCTACTCTCTGAACGACACAGTGGTTGTGTTCGACCGGGTGCGCGAGAACCTGCGCAAGTACAAGAAAAAGGACCTCAAAGAGGTTCTGAACCTTTCGATCAACGAAACACTCAGCCGGACGGTGATGACCTCGGTCACCACTCTGCTGGCGCTGATCTCGTTGTATGTACTGGGCGGGGACGTGATCCGCGGCTTTGTCTTTGCGATGATCTGGGGCGTGATCGTGGGCACCTATTCCTCGGTCTTCGTGGCATCGACCATCTTGCTGTGGCTGGGGGTCAAGCGCGACTGGTCCAAGCCGTCAAACACGGCGGGAAACCAGTTCGCGAACATCGATGCCTGAGCTTTCGGGCCAGTCCCCGGCGGGGCTGGCCATTGTTTTGTTCGCGGCTTTTCTGGGCGGTGTCGTACGCGGCTTTTCCGGGTTTGGCACCGCTTTGATCTTTTTGCCCCTGTCTGCGCCATTTCTGGGCCCGTTCGGTGCGCTGATTGCCCTGACAGTCATGGATATTTTCGGTCCGGTCCCGAATCTGCGCCGGGCCTGGGCCTCCGTCGATCGGTCGGATCTTCTGCGGCTGGTCCTTGGTTGTGCGGTGACCTTGCCGATCGGGTTGTGGCTGCTGACGCAGGTGGAACCCGTGGTGTTCCGGTACGCGGTCAGTCTGATCTCACTGTTCATGCTCGCCGTACTTGCCTCTGGCCTGCGCTATCGGGGGCGCGTGCGCCGCGCCATGGTTGCGGGGATCGGAGCCGCCGCTGGTTTCCTTGGTGGTGTCGCAGGGTTGCCGGGTCCTGCTGTCATTCTGTTCTACATGTCGCGCCCGCTGCCGATTGAAGTTGTTCGGGCCACCATTCTGTTGTTCCTCTTTGCCTTTGATTTCCTGTTGCTTGGGGTATTGACAGGAATGGGCCGGGTCACCCTGGCGTCGATCGGGCTGGGTCTGGCGCTGGCCGTTCCGAATCTGGCTGGAAACTGGCTGGGAGGTTGGCTTTTCCGGCCCGAGCGCGAGAGGATCTACCGGGCAAGCGCCTATCTGGCGATTGCCGTTGCGGCCTTGTCGGGCTTGCCGCTTTGGGGATAAACACGGGCCATGCGTTTGAACGAGATAACATATAACAGCTCTGCGCCGGTTGACGGCTACGGTCCTGGCTTCTTCCGCATCGGAGGGCAGGTCTACGAAGGGGCTGTTCTAACCGGTCCGACCGGCACCGCCGGTTGGGGCGGCTACGATGATCAGGACGCTTTGCTGGAGTTGTCCGACGATGTCGATGTGGTCTTCATCGGCACCGGCGCTGAACTGTCTCACATCCCGGCTGGCTTGCGTGTCGCATTGGAGGACGCAGGCCTTGGGGTCGAGATCATGAACTCCCCGGCTGCCTGCCGTACCTATAACGTGCTGCTGTCCGAAGGCCGGCGCGTGGCGCTGGCCCTGATCCCCGTTTGACCGGATCCGCTCTTCATCTGGCCAAAAATATCCCGGGGAGCGCGAGGGGCCGGCCCCTCGCTCCGCTTCCTTCCAGAAACGCAAAGGCTGTTCTCCTGCGGCAAATCCCGCCTTTTGCGTCTGGCAGCAATAAGATAAGCGGAACTCATGACACTGACCGTTAGCGATCTTGCCGTCACCCGGGGCGGTATCCCTGTTCTCGAAGGACTGAGCTTTGTGCTGGAACCCGGCCGCGCACTGATCCTGCGCGGCCCCAACGGGATTGGAAAAACAACCCTGCTGCGAACGCTGGCCGGATTGCAGCCGCCCTTGGCTGGCCGGATCGAAGGGGCTGAAGACCGGATCGCCTATGCCGCGCATTCGGATGGTTTGAAACCCACCCTGTCAGTGACAGAAAACCTGACTTTCTGGGCTTCGGTTTTTGGCACACCGGACATTCAGCCCGCGCTGGACGCCTTTGACCTGAATGATCTGGCAGACCGCCACGCAGGCAACCTGTCCGCAGGTCAGAAACGTCGTCTGGGTCTGGCCCGAATGCTGGTTACCGGACGCCCGATCTGGATGTTGGACGAACCCACCGTGTCTCTGGATCGCAATGCCGTGCAGATGTTCGCCGATGCGGTGCGGGCACATCTGGGGCAGGGTGGTTCGGCCCTGATCGCCACCCATATCGACCTAGGGCTTGACGGAGAGGTTCTGGATGTCGGTCCCAACAAGGCCAAACCAAAACCCATCGACGATTTTGACGGAGGTTTCCTGTGATCGCCCTGTTATTGCGCGACTTGAAGCTGGCCTTCCGTGCGGGCGGGGGCTTTGGTCTGGGTCTGGCCTTTTTTCTGATAGTCACCGTTCTGGTGCCGTTTTCCGTAGGGCCGCAATCCTCGCTGCTGTCGACCATCGCGCCAGGCGTCCTGTGGCTGGGGGCGCTGTTGGCGTGCCTCTTGTCGCTGGATCGTCTTCTGGCACTGGATTGGGAGGACGGATCACTGGACCTTCTGGCCACCGCGCCACTGCCGCTCGAGGCTGTCGTGACGATCAAGGCGCTGGCCCATTGGCTGACCACCGGCTTGCCGTTGGTCCTGGCCGCGCCGTTTCTGGGCGTGTTGCTGAACCTGCCTGCGCCGGGGTTTTTCTGGTTGGTCATCTCGCTTCTGATCGGCACCCCGGCGATGAGCGTCATCGGCACGTTTGGCGCGGCGCTGACCGTGGGGCTCAAACGTGGCGGACTGCTGCTGTCACTGCTGGTTCTTCCGCTTTATGTGCCGACGCTGATTTTCGGTGCCGAAGTCGCCCGGCGGGGCGCGACTGGCATGGAAACACAAACGCCCCTGTTGATGCTGGCCGGAATTACGGCAGCAACCATAGCCCTGCTGCCCTTTGCCAGCGCCGCCGTGCTGCGGATCAATCTGCGGTGAACCGCCACAACTTTGACTGATGTCAATTGAGAACAGACCCGAGTCGGACTAGATAGAGCCCATGTCGATTGCAGCCAAAGCCAACGCCCTCTGGGAATATGCCAACCCGCGCAAGTTTCTTGCCACCAGTGAACGTGTGCTGCCGTTCTTCTGGGTCACCTCGACGGTTTGCATTGTCGTCGGCCTGATCTGGGGGTTTTTCTTTACCCCTGACGACTACAAACAGGGCTCGACCGTCAAGATCATCTATCTGCATGTGCCCGCCGCTTTGATGGCGATCAATTGCTGGCTGATGATGCTGGCGACATCGCTGGTCTGGCTGGTGCGGCGCCATCATGTCAGCGCGCTGGCTGCGCGGGCTGCGGCACCGGTCGGAATAGTCATGACACTGATCGCACTGGCAACCGGCGCGATCTGGGGGCAGCCGATGTGGGGAACATGGTGGGCCTGGGATCCGCGCCTGACCTCGTTCCTGATCCTGTTCCTGTTCTATCTGGGCTATGTGGCCCTGTGGGAGGCGATTGAGGACCCTGATACAGCGGCCGACCTGACATCGGTGTTGTGTCTGGTGGGGTCGGTCTTTGCGATCCTCAGCCGCTATGCGGTGAATTTCTGGAATCAGGGTCTGCATCAGGGTGCATCCGTGATGCGCGCTGCAGCTGTGACCGGGGCGGATACCGAAGAGAAGGTCAGCAACATCTATTTCTACCCGCTGCTTTTGTGCATCGTTGGCTTTGTCCTTCTGTTCATCGCGCTGGTGCTGTATCGCGCCGGCACGGAAATCCGGGCGCGCCGGATCAAGGCGCTGCTGGCACGGGAAAGGGTGGGCGGATGATCCCCGATCTTGGTAAATATGCGGATACGGTTTTGTCGGCCTATGCGGCCTCGATTGTCCTTTTGGTTGCCCTGGTCGTGTTCAGCGTGCTGCGCGGACGCAAGGTGCGCGCCGAAATGGAAAAAATCGAACAGAGGATGACGCGCAATGGCTAAGATCTCGCCACTTATGATCGCGCCGCCGCTGATCTTTGGCGCGTTTGCCGTTTTGGCGGGAATCGGGATGTTCCGCGACGACCCCAATGCATTGCCCTCGGCCCGGGAAGGCCAGACCGCGCCGCCCGTCGTCATGACTGAGTTCCCCGGCAAATCCGGCTTCGACGATGCCACCCTGCGCGACGGAGAGGTCAAGCTGGTCAACTACTGGGCCAGCTGGTGCGCCCCGTGCCGGGCCGAACACCCGAATCTGGAGGCTCTGGCGCAGGAAGGCATTCCGATCTACGGCATCAATTACAAAGACCCGTTGGGTAATGCCGAAGCTTTTCTGACCGAACTGGGCGATCCCTACGCCGGGATCGGACGGGATGAGCAGGGGCGTATGGGGTTGGACTGGGGCGTCTACGGCGTACCTGAGACCTATGTGATTGACGGCGAGGGCACCATCATTCTGCGCCATGCCGGGCCAATCACCCAGCGTGTCATCGCAAGCACGATCCGCCCTGCACTGGAGAAGGCGGCAGTGCAATAGGCTGGTAAGCTTGGGCCGACTGCATTCAAAGGCGATACCCGCCTGAGACCGTCAGAACCTCTCCGGTTATGAAGGATGCCGCGTCGGAACACAGAAATCGTACGGCCCCGGCAATATCGCTTGGGGTTCCGGCGCGTCCCAGCGCGGTGTCCTTGACGAATAACTCGGTCAGGTCATCCGGACGTGGTGCCTCGGGGATGTTGATCGCACCCGGCGCGACCGCATTGACGCGAACTCCGGCCGGCCCAAGCTCTTTCGCCATGGCGCGGGTCCAGAGGTTCAGCGCCGCTTTGCTGGCCCCATAGGTGACCGCGTCACGTGGTGGTAGTACCGAATTGACCGAAGATATGCTGACGACGGCCGCCCCCGGATGAAGGTGCGGCAGGGCCGCTGCCAGCAATGCGGCCGGAACCAGAAGGTTCAGATCCAGGATCGCCCGATGGTCTTCCGCTTCAAAATGCTCTTTCGGAGTTGAGGCAACCAGACCGGCGTTGTTCACGATCACATCCAACTGGCCAAAATGATCCAGAACTTGTGCTATGACAGCTTCTGGCTGCTCCTTTTGCGTCAGGTCAGACCGTATTGACAGCAGGTTGTGGTTCGCTTTCAACTGCGTCGGCTCAGTGGAGCGCCATGTGAATGCGACCCGGTGATCTTTTTCCAGTTCCTCGACAATCGCCCGCCCAATTCCCCGTGCGCCGCCCGTAACCAATGCCACTTTTTTCATCTGCTTCTCCTGCCCACACCAGAACGGGGTTAGGGGCAAAAGGCAACTTCTTCTGTTTGAAAATACCCTGTAGAGCGAGGCAATGCCGCGCAAGAAAAAGGCGCCCGCAAAGGGCGCCCTTCAAAAAGCTTTATCTGTCCCGGCTCAGCCTGCTTTGGCCAGGTTCCGCAACACATAGTGCAGCACGCCGCCGTTCTCGATGTATTCAATCTCGGGCGCGGTATCGATGCGGCACTTGAGGGTGATGGTCTTCTCGGAACCGTCACCATAGATGATGGTACAGGGAACCTCTTGCAGCGGCTGGATGGTATCCAGACCGTGGATCGAAACCGTTTCATCCCCCTTCAGACCCAGCGATTTACGAGTATCGCCACCGGTAAACTCGAACGGGATAACGCCCATGCCAACCAGGTTCGAACGGTGAATACGCTCGAAGCTTTCAGCGATCACGGCCTTGACGCCCAACAGGGCCGTGCCTTTAGCCGCCCAGTCACGCGAAGACCCCGCGCCGTACTGCTCGCCGCCAAAGACGACAAGCGGAACGCCCTGTTCCTGATAAGCCATCGACGCCTCGTAGACCGAGGTCTGTTCGCCATCAGGGCCTTTGGTATAGCCGCCTTCGACGCCGTCCAGCATCTCGTTTTTGACGCGGATGTTGGCAAAAGTGCCGCGCATCATGACCTCGTGGTTGCCGCGGCGCGACCCGTACGAGTTGAACTCGCGCGGCTGAACCTGACGGTCCGTAAGATACTTGCCGGCCGGAGTTGTCGTCGCAAAGGAACCTGCAGGCGAGATGTGGTCGGTGGTGATCATGTCACCCAGGATCAGTAGAACCTTGGCGCCATCGATATTCGAGATCGTGCCAGGCTCGGACCCCATGCCCTGGAAGTAGGGCGGGTTCTGAATGTAGGTCGAGGTCGGGGGCCAGTCATAGGTCTCCGCATCGGTGGTCTCGACCGACTGCCACTTCTCGTCGCCCTTGAAGACGTCGGCGTATTTCGACTGGAACGCCTCGCGGGTCACGGTCTGTTCGACCAGTTCCGCAACTTCCTGCTGGGTCGGCCAGATGTCTTTCATGAAGACGTCATTGCCGTCCTTGTCCTGACCAATCGGTTCCGACGTCAGGTCGATATCCATCGTGCCGGCCAGCGCGTAAACGACAACCAGCGGCGGTGAGGCCAGATAGTTGGCACGCACGTCAGGCGAGATACGGCCTTCGAAGTTGCGGTTGCCCGACAGGACCGACGTGGCAACCAGATCGCCCTCGGCAATTGCATCGGACAGCTCTTTCTGTATAGGACCCGAGTTGCCGATACAGGTGGTACAGCCGTAACCGACAAGGTTGAAGCCGATCTGGTCCAGATCTTCCTGCAAGCCGGCGGCTTCAAGATAGGCCGACACAACCTGCGAACCCGGTGCCAGCGAGGTTTTGACCCACGGCTTGCGGTTTAGACCCAGCGCAGCCGCCTTGCGCGCCACCAGACCCGCGCCAATCATCACGTATGGGTTCGAGGTGTTGGTGCACGAGGTGATCGAGGCGATTACGACCTTGCCCGATTCCATGGTGTAGTCTTCGCCTTTGACGGCGACTTCCTTGCCCATTGGACGCTTGAATGTCTCGGCCATTTCCTTGGTGAAAGCGGCCTTGGCGTTGGTCAGTGCGACATAGTCCTGCGGGCGTTTCGGGCCCGAGATCGCGGGAACGATGGTGCCCATGTCCAGCGACAGGGTGTCGGTGTAGATCGGCGCATAGTTCTCATCCCGCCAGAAACCGTTTTCTTTGGCGTAGGCTTCAACCAGTGCGATGCGATCTTCGTCACGGCCGGTGTTGCGCAGGTAGCGCAGCGTTTCACCGTCGATCGGGAAGAAACCACAGGTCGCGCCGTATTCCGGCGCCATGTTGGCGATGGTCGCACGGTCGGCCAGCGGCAGACGGTCCAGACCCTCGCCGTAGAACTCGACGAATTTGCCAACCACGCCTTTTTCACGCAGCATTTCCACGACCTTAAGAACAAGGTCGGTCCCGGTGGTGCCTTCGACCAGATCGCCGGTCAGTTCAAAGCCGATGACTTCGGGGATCAGCATCGAGATCGGCTGACCCAGCATTGCGGCCTCGGCCTCGATCCCGCCGACGCCCCAACCCAGAACGGCCATGCCGTTGACCATTGTGGTGTGGCTGTCAGTTCCGACAAGCGTGTCGGGGTAGGCGACTTCATCCCCATTCTGGTCGGTGTCGGTCCAGACGGTCTGCGCCAGATACTCCAGGTTCACCTGGTGGCAGATACCGGTTCCGGGGGGCACAACGCGGAAGTTGTTGAAGGCCGACTGACCCCACTTCAAGAACTGGTACCGCTCCATGTTCCGCTCATATTCGCGGTCGACATTCATCTGGAACGCGCGCGGGTTGCCGAATTCGTCAATCATCACCGAGTGGTCGATGACCAGATCAACCGGGTTCAACGGATTGATCTTCTGAGCATCGCCGCCCAGACCCTTGATGCCGTCGCGCATCGCGGCAAGGTCGACCACGGCAGGAACGCCGGTGAAGTCCTGCATCAAAACGCGGGCCGGACGATAGGCGATCTCGCGCGGGTTCTTGCCGCCCTTGGCGCCCCATTCGGCAAAAGCCTTGATGTCGTCGACCGAGACCGAAAAGCCGTCATCTTCGAACCGCAACATGTTTTCCAGCACAACTTTCAGCGCGGCGGGAAGCTTGGAAAAATCGCCCAGACCGGCCTCTTGCGCGGCGGGGATCGAGTAATAGGAAATGGACTTGCCATTCACGCTCAGGCTGCGGCGTGTCTTGGCGGTATCCTGTCCGACTTTGATGGGCATCTAATGGCCTCCCTCTCAAAATGACGTGGATTATGGGATTCGCTGAGGGGTATCTGCATCACGTTTAGCCTTGGTTCAAGGTCCAACACGACAAGTGCGGCAATTTTTGTATACCATTGCACACATTTTTTACAATTTGGGTGTCACAGGTCTCAAGAAACCTTGATTGGCGGTTGATCTTTGAACGGTCTAAACCTGTCTGGCAACTGACCAAACCGAGGCCGCCATGTTCAGAGTGACTATCTTTTCAACGCTTACGTCATTGCTACTGGCGGCACCGGTTCTGGCTGAAAACGATCCGGTCGTTGTGGAACTTTTCACCTCTCAAGGCTGTTCATCCTGCCCGCCTGCGGATCGAATCCTGCATGATCTGGTCAAGCGCGACGACGTCATCGGGCTGGCGCTACACGTCGACTACTGGGACTACATCGGCTGGAAGGACGAATTTGCCGATCCCGATCATACCACGCGTCAACGCGCCTATGCCCGTCAGGGCGGGCGGTCGATGATTTACACACCGCAGATGGTGATAAACGGCCAACAGGACATCGTTGGCGCGCAATTACGGGAACTGAACCGACTGATTGACGCGCATCTCAAAGCCACCCCTAAGGCTTCGGTCAATGCCAGCCGGACTGGGAACGACGTTGTTGTGGATGTGACGCCCGTCAATCTACCGGTTGGAGAGACGTATGACGTGCGTGTCGTTCAGTATTCTCCGATGCGACACGCCTCGATCCGCAGGGGCGAGTTGGCGGGACACGAACTGGATTATGCCAATGTTGTCGAATCCTGGCAGAGCGCCGGGCAGTGGGACGGGGTCGCGCCAAAGCGGTTTTCGACGGTGTTGACCTCGGATCTTCCTGCGGTCGTGCTCGTGCAGAAAACGGGGCACGGCCCCATCGTTGCTGCAGCCAAGGCAGAATGAATTAGGGCATATCTTCCGGCTGAACCCCCAGCCCGTTCCATGTTTTCCAGCGTCGGTGAATCCAAAACCACTGACCCATGTGTTTGCGCACCACGGCTTCTAGGTCATCGTTGGTGAACTGGGTCATGGTTTTGGCGTCGGTATGCGGAACAGGATCATGCAGAATGATCTCGAAATCGATCCCGTTCGGCTGGCGCACTGCATAGCATGGGATCAGCACGGCACCATATTTGATCGCCAGTTCCGCATTCAAAACCGAGGTGACAGCCGGTTTGCCGAAAAAAGTCAGTTCCTCACCGCCCTGGGCGTGCAGGTCGGACACGATGGCGATGATCCCGCCTTTTTTGAGCGAACGAACCATTTCGACCATGCCCCGACGGCCCTGTTCGAACATCGGCTCACCGGTTTTGTAGAAAGCTTCAACGTAAATGTCGTTGAAATACGGGTTGGCCATTCGGCGATACAGGCACCCGATGGGTTTGCCGCTGTGGTTCTGCAGCGCGATCCGGGCCGCGAGGTAGTGTCCGAAATGCGCGGTGATCATCATGACCGGTTTGCCTTCGGCCACGGCGGCATCAAAAGCAGCGATGCCGGGACCCGAAATTTTGGCAGCCTTCTGCCGCTCGGAAAAGGCCTCGGGCGAAAAATGCTCCATGATCGCCCGGCCCGCATTGTCGGGAACGGCGCGGCAAATGCGGCGAACCTCGGCATCGGGCAGATCGGGGCATGTCAGTTTGAGGTTGCGGCGCACGCGGTTTGTGAAGCCAACAATCGGCGACAGGCCGCGCACAATGGAACCCATTGCCGCAATACGCCGTTCGTACGGCAATAGCCGCATCGTACCGATTACAGCTTTGAGGAAAAGGCTGGTGATATAGTATTTACCAAGCTCAAAGCGGCTCAGTTCCGACTTTTCGACGGGCATGAAGATGTCTCACCGGATATTCGATTTGCGGGCTCAGACATACAGGTCGGAAACCGCAACCACAAGCGTTCAGCGAATCCGTAGGAATCACCATTGCGTTCCGGCGTGTAGCACTATTGTTCATCGCCTTCTTCTTCGATCAAGGTGATGGCTCCTTCATCCACCAGTGCGCGAATGACACCGACAATCTGCGCCATCGCGTCGTCCGCATCCCTTTGCCTGACCTTGCCCCGTTCACCCATTTCCTCGCGCAGATTTTCCGCCATGCGCGTAGAAATGTTGGAAAGCAGGAATTCGACCGAAGCCCTGTCTTCATCGGCGATTGCGCCCGCCAGTGCGGTCACTAGCACGGGTTGATCGATACCGCGAAGCAGCGCGGGGATGTCCCGCGCAGTGATGCGGGTTGATATGTGGGCAAAGGTAAAGATGGACTGGCGTACCACACTGGCAAAGTCGGAATCCTCTTCATCCAGCGCGGTCAGCAACCCGTCCCGGGTTGTTGCAGCCGACTGGTTCAGGATTGCACCGACACGGGCGCCGGGGTGGTCCGCAAAGGCCGGTGCAGGGCGCTGATCCAGTTGGGCGGCCAGCGACCATCCAATCCGCTCAACCGCTTCGGGCGTGATGTTGGCCGTTTTGGATACGGCATAGGTTATGCGGCGGGCCACGGGGCCTGGAAGATGACCAAGCAGTTCTGCGGCCTTGGGCGTATCAAGCTTGGATAACATCACGGCGGCAATTTCGGTGCTTTCCGCCTGCGCCATACCGGCCAGATCTTCGATAGGTATTTCACGCAGGCGCAGCCACGGGTCGCCGATCTGACGTACGCCGGCAACCTTTCGCAATCGCGCTGCCGTTGCCGGAGTGATCTTGCCGTTGACGGCATCCAGAGCGCCTGCCAGCCCGTGCGGGAAGGACAAGCCGACGCCTTCAAGCGCGCGCGTGAATTCCCGTGCGACCGCATCAAGCGTGACGCGGTCCACCAGCCCCATCTGTCCGAGCTGATGGGTCAGTTTCTCCTGCAAGGCGTCCGGGAGTTCTTCCAAGGGAATGTCGGCGCCTTCGTTCAGAAGAAGCCGAACGATAACAGCGGCTTTTTGTCGGTTGCTGAGCTGTCGGGGCACAACACGCGCTGCGTCTTCTTCTTCCCCTTCGATCACTGGCGTCGAAGCAGCCGGAGATATATGTACCAGAGCCTTGGCGTCTTGCATCTGCCCGCGGTCCCAAATTGCGATTCCACGAGCAGATTACGAAGCAACAGGTAAATTTACCCTGAACCTCAGTAGCTGTAGGTTAGCCCGGTGCGGATTGCATCGCGCAGAGAGGTCTCGGCCCATGTGCCTTCGCCGCCCCGTGCCTTGATCTCGCGCCACTGTGCTATGGCTAGATCGGTTTTCCCTTCTGCAACAAAACCCTGCGCCATATAGCTACGGGCAAGGATGTTGTCCGGGTTGGCGGAGATAGCGTTTTGATAAAACACGTTGGCCAGTTCCAGTTCGCCCATCTTGCGATAGGTAAAGCCCCAATAGGTCATGACGCGGTCGTCATTCTGATCCATCACGCGCAATATCGCCTGGGCGTTTTCATACTGGCCATCGTAGGCCAGTTCCCGCACTGCATCATAAAGCTGATCTTCGGTGAAATTGGTTTTGTTCGGTTTGACACAGCGACCGGCCGTCTCGTCATACACGCGTCCGAACAGGCATTTCTTGGTCGTGTTTGTCGGCTTTGGGGGGCTGCTGTCGCCACCACCTGCTGCAAACGCGGCGGGAGCGAGCACAAAAGCCTGAAGGGCAAGTGCTGAAGCTAGTACGAGGCGCATATTCCTACTCCGTTTTCAAAGGAACTTGTCAAAAGCATAGCGTGATCTTCAGAAAAGCTAACAATTGACTGATCGCTTTTATTCACAAGCAGGAAAGATTTTTCAGCTGTTGACGATTTTGGTGCAGCTTTGTGTCTCGGTGTCCCAGATTGTGCCGGGTGCGCAGGACTGGGTCTGATTGGTGTGATTGCTGCAGGCAAGTGCGACCGATGCAACGCAGGAAAATGTCAACGCGCAGAGAATGGTTCGAAACATTGGACTCTCCCATCCGGAAAATGCACCTGCAGGATAACCCAATTCCCTCAATCTGGCAAAAAACAGACCCGGATCGGGGAAGCGACCCGGGTCATGAAAGAAATCAAACGTCTGCGCTATTCACCAAAGACGCGGGCGAAAATGGTGTCCACGTGTTTGGTGTGATAGCCAAGGTCGAATTTCTCTTCGATTTCCTCGACGCTCAATGCGGCGGTGACGTCGGGATCTGCCAGCAATTCCTCTTTGAAATCGGTGCGGTGTTCCCAGACTTTCAGTGCGTTGCGCTGAACCATGGCATAGGCGTCCTCGCGGCTGACGCCAGCTTGGGTCAGCGCCAGCAGCACCCGCTGGCTCATCACAAGGCCGGGGAACCTGTTCATGTTTTCGATCATGTTCTCGGGGAAGATCAGCATCTTGTCGATCACGCCTGTCAGTCGTGCCAGCGCAAAGTCCAGCGTGATTGTCGCATCCGGTCCGATCATGCGTTCGACCGAAGAATGCGAGATATCCCGCTCGTGCCAGAGCGCCACGTTTTCCATCGCCGGGATCACGGCCGCGCGCACCATGCGCGCCAGACCGGTCAGGTTCTCGGTCAGGACCGGGTTCTTCTTGTGCGGCATGGCCGAGGAACCTTTTTGACCCATCGAGAAGAACTCAGCCCCCTCCAACACCTCGGTCCGCTGCATGTGGCGGATTTCGATTGCGATGTTTTCGATGCTGCTGGCGATGACGCCCAGGATGGCAAAGAACGCCGCGTGACGGTCGCGGGGAATGACCTGCGTACTGATTGGCTCGGGGACCAGACCCAGTTGATCGCAGACATGCTCCTCGACGCGCGGGTCGATATTGGCGAAGGTGCCGACTGCGCCGCTGATCGCGCCCGTGGCAATCTCGGCGCGCGCATCGCGCATCCGGGACAGGTTGCGGTCCATCTCGGCGTAGAAACGCGCGAATGTCAGGCCCATCGTTGTCGGCTCGGCGTGGATGCCGTGGCTGCGACCGATGCGGACAGTGTCCTTGTGTTCGATTGCGCGACGTTTTAGGGCGGCCAGCAAACCTTCGAGGTCGGCGACCAGAATATCTGCGGCGCGGGTCAGCTGCACGTTGAAACATGTGTCCAGCACGTCCGAGCTGGTCATGCCCTGATGGACAAAGCGGGCCTCATCGCTGCCGACATGTTCTGCCAGATGGGTCAGAAAGGCGATGACGTCATGTTTTGTGACGGCTTCGATCTCGTCGATGCGGGCCACGTCGAATTCCACGTCCTTGGCTTTCCAGACGGCTTCGGCGTTTTCGCGCGGGATCACCCCCAGATCGGCCATGGCGTCACAGGCATGCGCCTCGATCTCGTACCAGATGCGGAACTTGGTCTCGGGCGACCAGATGGCAACCATGTCAGGGCGGGAATAACGGGGTATCATTGGCGGCTGCACCTTTTTGTGTTTGGGATGAGGCGTTGCGCGGGGTTTAGCCGTGCATGCAAAAGGGAACAAGGTGCGAGTGCCGAGATGAGACGGTTTGCCCTGATTTTGATGCTGTGGCCCGGATTTCTGGCCGCAGAGGAGTTCCGCCAGTTGTCGGGCAACGAGATACTTGTCGCCTTGACCAGCAAGAAGCTCGGTTATGGATAAGGAGCCTGGCAGAGCTTCGACGCCAATATGCTGACCCGGTATTTCTCGGGCAGGCCCAGTTCGGGCCGCTGGAATGTGCGTGACGACAGGTACTGTTCGCTTTGGCCGCCTTCGGATTTGTGGGCGTGTTACGACGTTCAGGTAAGCGGGCAGAGGGTGCGTTTTGTCGATGACAATGGCGGCGTGACGGATGGGACCTACGTTGATTGAAGTTATGGGCTGGTCAAGTAGCTGAGCGCTGCATATTGAAGACCGTTGCCGCCCGGTTTCCCGAACCATGCGCGCCCTGATGCTGGACAAGTACCGTTTTGGTGGGCCAAGCTGCGTGAAGTGAAACCAACAGGTTATTGAGATATGCGTATTATTTTGAATTCCGCACTGGCTGCCTGTGCGGGGATGTGGTTGGCATGCATCCCACCCGCATCGGCGGACACACCGGTCACCTATACCGACGACGGGCGCGCGCTGTTCCGGTTTAACGTGCCCGATTTCTGGACACTGCGCACTGGCGGAATTCGGGAAATCGAAGATACGCAACTTGGCGATCTGCGTGCCGTGGCCCGGGTCATGGGGATGCGTCCAGTCACTGACGATAACGTCTGGATGGGCTTTGTGTCGCCGAACGGTGTCAAAAGCATCGCTGACGGGCTGCGTTATCTGGAAGATATCGACAAGTTTCTGGTCAAGGAGCCGACGGTCACAAGTACCAGTGACAGGCGCATCGGCGGTTTGCCCGCGCGTGTGATCCGCGGGACAGGCAACAGGGATGGTAGGGGGGTGAACTTTACCACCACTGTGATCGATCTGCCGCGTGACCGGGTTGCGATCGTCGTCGCAATCCTGCGCAACGGAGCGGATCCGGCCTATGCCGATACACTGAATGCCGTTTTCGCGTCATTTCAGCCTGCGCGGTAAGGAGGTTCAGATGACAAGAAGATTTATCAAACCCTCGGTTCTGGCGCTGGGGCTTGGGGCATCCAGCCTTCTGCTGACGGCATGCGACGGTGTCTCGGTTGGTGTCGGGGTCGGATATGGATATGACCCGTTTTACGACTCGATGCTGTGGAACGACTACTACCATGACGTGGATGTCGATATTGACGTGAACAGGCCAGTCAGACCTGATCGACCGAACCGACCCGGCGGGCAACCACCGACACGTCCAAGGCCACCCGTGGCGAAGCCGCCGGTGACCCGGCCACCGGCTGCCCGACCGCCGATACACCGGCCAGCTCCACGTCGACGGTGATCAACGGGGCGTTCAGGTCGGCAGTAATTCGGTTGTAATGTGGACGGACGCTTCCAAAGTTCTGTGCACGGGGCATTTGTCGGCGATTTCCATAAGCCGGGTGCGTTGGTCCTGCGTCAGTGGGCCTTCCAGCCGGATTTTTCTGCGGAACAGGTCAACCTTGCCTTCCGTGACAAGCCCGGCATCCTGCGCATGAACCTTGTCATGGCAGACATCGACGCTGACATGGGTCAGCGGCCAGTTCTTGCGCCGCGCATACATGCGGATCGTCATGGACGTGCACGCACCCAGGCCGGATGACACGAAACCATAGGGCGACATGCCCCGATCCGTACCCCCGTACGAGGCTGGCTCATCCGCGACCGCGTGGTGACGGGGGCCAGCCTGAATATCCTGCAAGAAGCCGGATGGGTCGGCCTCGGTCACGCGAACCACACCTTCCGGCGCACCGGGCGGCGGTGCGGGCGGACACAAGGGTACGTAACGTCCAACCCAGGCCGAGATTACATCGGCGGCGTATTCGGCATCGGAGGCCCGTGTTATCAGATGGTCGGCATCGTCGAGGGTGACAAAGCTTTTCGGATGTTTGGCGGCTTGGAAAATCGCACCGGCATTGTCGATGCTCACCGTTTCGTCACGTGGGGCATGCAGGATCAGAAGTGCAGCCTTCAAATCACCGATGGCCGGGGTCAAAGCCGATTCAGATATGTCATCCACAAAGGCTTTTCCGATCCGAAACGGCCGCCCGCCCAGCAGAACCTCGGCCGAACCGTCCTGTTCGATTTCCGGCAACGCGGCTTCGAAATGGTGGGACACGTGCCCGGGATCGGCCGGTGCGCCAAGAGTGACAACAGCCTTGACCGAGGGAATGCCCGCACGTGCCCGCAGAACAGCGGCCCCGCCCAGCGAATGCCCGATCAGCAGGGCAGGAGCCATGTCACGCCCTTCCAGATAAGTCGCCGCCGCGATCAGATCTTCAACATTTGACGAAAAAGTCGTGTTTGCAAACTCGCCTCCAGAATGTCCCAGACCCGTAAAATCAAAACGCAGCACGGCAATGCCCATGACCGCCAGGCGCGCAGAAATGCGCCGCGCGGCAGGGATGTCTTTGGAACAGGTAAAGCAGTGCGCAAAAAGGGCTGTTGCCAAAACCGGCCCGTCGGGCAGGTCAAGGCGGGCTGCCAGTTGGCTGCCATCGTGCCCGGAAAATGTAATGCGTTCGGTCGGCATAAGGAACTCCTTGGTCGTTGGTTTCACAGTGGGCACAGCGACGCCTTATCTCAACCCGCCTGACATGTGCCTCACGCGGAGGTGACAGGAATTCCCGAGTTCTTCTTATGCCAAAAGCATCTGTGAAGGCACGAGAGGCAGAACCTCTCGCAGAATGCCAGGTGACGCGGTCTGGTTGGAAGGTGACCTAAGCCAAACCCATCAGGGCTGGATCAAAGGGATATTTCGTCAGGTTCTCATATCCGTCCTCGGTGATCAGAACCTGATCCTCAAGCTTGATCGAAAAGTCGCCGCCGACTTCTCCGACGGCTGCCTCGACACACAGAACCATGCCCGGTTCAAGCGGGTAGTCGTAGGCACCCGCAACCGCCTGATCCGGATAGGCAACCAGAGGCCATTCATCGCACAGGCCCACGCCATGCATCAGGCAGCCGTATTTCTGGGCCTGGAACTTGTCGTCCAGCCTATGAGCATTGGCCGTCAATTCGGGGATCGTGACGCCGGGCTTCAGCATTTCCATGTTGGTCATGATATGCTCATGCGCGTGCTGCATGGCATAGATCATGTCGGCGCGCGGCTTTTCGTCGCCGATCCACCAGGTACGGGAAATGTCGATGCAGATCCCGTAGGAACCGATCAGGTCCGTGTCAAAGGCAATGATTTCGTTCTTCCGGGTTACCCGGGGGCCGCATTCCTGAAACCAGGGATTTGTTCGCTGGCCCGAGGCAAGCAGGCGCGTTTCAATCCATTCGCCGCCGCGCCGGATGTTTTCGGCGTGCAAGACAGCCCAGACATCATCTTCCGAGGTCTTGCCGTCACCAACATTGGCGCGGGCGAACTTTTCCATCTCGCCAACAGCGGTTTCACAGGCGTGATTGGCGCAGCGCATGGCGAGGATTTCGTCGGGACCTTTGATAGCGCGGGTCTTTTCGGTGACCTCTTCGCCTTCCATGATCTCAAATCCCTGCGCCTCAAGTGCGCGCAGCCCGTGCAGCATGATCTTGTCCACTGCCAGTCGTTTGTTGCCGCCGCTGTGTTCGTCGATCAGAAGGCGCACCTCGTTCGAGAAAACATCGGCGGCCACGTCCACCTTGTCACCGCGGTCGAAATAAAACAGATCAGCGCCCGAACGCTGTTCACGCACCAGTGGATTGAACTTGGAAAGAAAGGGAGAGTTCTTGTAGTCCCAGATCACCATATAGCCGTCGGCGCATAAGAGAACCGCGCGAAAGGGGTTATGTGTATTCCACAGCTGCATGTTGGTGCTATCGGTGGCGTATCGGATGTTCAGCGGATCGAACATCAGCAACCCGCCGTATCCGCGATCAACGATAGATTGGGTCAGCCGTTTCCACCGATATTCCCGCATCCGGGCCAGATCCGGAAGAATCAGACCCGCTTGTTCCCATTCTGCAAACGCCAATTGGGTTGGGCCGATTTCTATCCTGTCGTTTTCGTTTGGCGTACCGTCACCCAGCGTTGCCCCCTTGGTCGGGTCGATCTTGCGGGTGTCCCGGTAATGCTGATTCATGGCTTCGCTCCCTTTTGGCCCGGCAAAGATGGTCGTACCGTCCCATGCCGTCTTAGTAGTTTGCGACCCATGTTCAGTCGCTTTTGGACCGACAATACCAAAATACGGTGATAGCCCTAGGCCATGACTGAAATACTGCAACAACACATTCCCTATAACCCGCTGGCTGCGAAGCCGCTGCCGGGGATTCGACCCGCACGCCCTGAAGACTGGTTGACCCGCGACGAAGCGTTTGCAGCCCAGATGCGCAGGCGCGAGGATTTGTTGGCAGAGCGACGCGATGATGTTCTGGCACTGGATCCCGGTGCAGAACCGGCTGCGCAGGAATTGCTGGATATGGTGTTGCGGCAGGTTTATCCCGAAGCATCCGATCATGTGATCCGGTCTGACGGGGCAGAAGTGGGTATTGACCGCTCAAGGCCCCTGGATACTTTGTGCCAGCTTGTTCAGGAAGATTTTTGCATTCTGCAGAAACAGGGCGGCGAACATGTTCTGACCGGTGCGATACTGTGTTTCCCGGCCAGTTGGCGACTGTCCGAGAAATTCATGCGTCCGCTGATCGATATTCATCATACCGTCAACAGTTATGATGAAAACGTCGCCAGGCGGGTTCAGCGTCTGTTTGACGGGATTCAGCCGGATCGGCCACTCTGGCGCTTTAACGCGCTGTGGTACGATGACGCCGAGCTGTTTCAACCCCGCAGTACCAGCGAGCCGCGGAAAATCCGGGATCCGGGAAACACGCCTTTTCTGCGCAGCGAGCGTCAGACCATTCTAAGACTGCCCCAAACGCGCACCGTTGTTTTCTCGATCCACACTTATGTTCTGGCGGCTGACAGGGTGCTGGAAATGGAAAACCCCGCCTGATGGCGGGGCCTCCTAGGAGGGTCTTCTAGAAAAGCTTTATAGACCTAGGGCACCGGCAACACCTGCAAATGCGCCACTGGAATTAAGGGTCACGATCGCGACCGTAAAAGCCAGAACCTGAGTATTGAGTCGGAAATCCTCGCCCCGGATCAGGTTCACGGCCGCCAGAGAAAGTGCGATCGGTGCCGACATGCTGGCCACGGCCCCGGTCAGGCCCCAACTTGTCAGACGCAGGATGTCGCTGGGCTTTTCATCCTCGTCGGTGGTCGGTTCAATCGGTGCGTGGGCCTGTTGATCCGTCTGATCTGTTCTGAACGCGATGCTCAGCAATTGATCGTCCGACAACTGGATCGGCCTTGCGTTCGGTTTCGGTATCGCGGCTTCCGGCTGGTAATGATCTGCGGTATTCGAGGTGCTGACGCCTGCAAACGGGCCGGTTACGGACTGAAATATCTGTTTTCTGTCCCGGGGCTTGCTTGGCATTAGCGTGTCAAACGCGCTCATGAACTGTTCGATGGTCAAAACCGCGTTGGGCGAAAGCCACTCCACGCGTTGGGTCGAACAGATGTCGACCATGCGATACAGGATCACAACCAGCATAAGCTCGGAAATTTCGCTGTCATCCAACAAAGCTGACACCGGTGAGACCGAAATGACCAGACGGTTCTTTGGTCGTGTTACCGGCGGTCTGGGTATCGTTTTGAGGCCCGCAGTGCGGTCCAGCCGGTCGAAACGGTCGTCGACCCCGTTCAATTCCGTATCCAGTGTCAGACGAACCAGATACTGGCTTGAGACGATGCTGGCCTCGGTGCCGCTGAGCAGCGACTTTCGCTCGATCAGATGACCATAGTCTTCTAGCGTTGCCGCGACGATATTGCCAAAGCGTTCGATCGCGCCCTTGGTCTCACCGTCAAATTGCAGACCGCCATGATAGCTGTGCTTCCGACTCACCGCGCATTCCTTTGTCGCTTTCTGTCTGAGACCGCAGACTAGCGGGTGATCTGGGGGAGAATTTGACGAAAATGCAAAAAAAATCAATTTTCGAGGGATTGATTACGCTTTGGAAACCAAGAGACTAGGGGGAAATTCGGGCATCTGTGGCGACAATGTGGCCAAAGTTGGGATCGCCTGTGTTGGAACCTTGTTTCGCCTATTGGTCGATTCGATGCCCCATGATTGCTATGGATTGCTGATAGACCGAGGCGGAATTCCACTGCTGGATAACCGCAAAATTGGGCTGTCCTTTCTGATAGCCCCGGCCGGGTTTCCACCCTTTCTTGCGAAGAAAATTCGCGGTCGAAGCCAGGGCGTCGGTCATGTTGTAAAAGTCCACCCGACCGTCACCCGTCGCATCGACACCATAGGTCAGGGCATTCCCCGGCAGGAACTGTGTGTGGCCCAGCTCGCCATGTTTTGCCCCTTTTGTCGCCATCGTGACGCTGCCCTGATCCACCAGTTTCAATGCCCCGATTGCGTGCGGAATGAAGAATTCGGAACGGCGACAATCATAGGCCAGTGTCGTTATTGCGGAAACAACCTGGCTGTCGCCCATGAAGTTTCCAAACCCTGTTTCCATGCCGTGAATGGCGATCAGAACACCGGCAGGTACGCCGTATTGCCGTTCAAGCGCGGCGTAAAACTGCGGGTTGCGGGCCTTTCGCTTGCGTCCCTGCGCGACAATCGTGTCGGCGCCGCGCACCTGCATGAACTTGTCCAGCGAGTATTTGAAACTTTTCTGGTTACGATCTGCTGAAATTGTTCGCGTGGCGTATTGCGTCTGGGCCAGTGCCTGCAGCCCTTTCTTCTTTACTCCCGCGCGCCGCGCCTGTTTGGCGAAATCGGCCTTCCATACCTCAAACCCGCTGCCGGTGTTGCCGCAAGGCGCGGAGAGTGCCAGGGACGGCAGGGACAAGGCACAGAATATCGCCGTTGCAAGTCGAAGCATGAAACCTATCCAATAACTTGAAACTCTGGGGCAGCGTACGCGCCATGCGGGAAATGGCAAACGAAATCCCGGGACGGGTCAGTAAAGGTCCAGTTCTCCGGCCTCTTTGAGGCTTTCAAACCACTGTTCCGGCGTGGCGTCGATTCTGGCGTGTTTGACCATCATCGCGTTCATATTGGGTAGATGAGATGAATCCGGCCATTCTTCGGGTTGCCAAAGGTGAGAGCGGACGATGCACTTTGGGCAATGGGCAAAAATCGTCTGGATATGGATCAGTAGTGCCAGCTTTGGTGCCTTGCCGTTCATGGTCATACTGCTCAGCAAATCCGGATCGGCGCAAAGCCGGGCCGTGCCGCGCAATCGCAATGTTTCCATTTTCCCGGGGACCAGAAAGATCACACTCACGCGGGGGTCCTGCAGTATGTTATGAAACGTATCCACCCGCTTGTTGCCGGGGCGATCCGGGATAGCGATCAGAGTGTCAGACAGGATTTCGACAAACCCCGCAGGATCGCCGCGGGGCGAGATATCAAGGTGACCGTCGGGATTGGCCGACGCGATCAGGCAAAACGGTGATGTGCCGATGAAATCGCGGCACATCTGGTCCAATGCCGGTATTTCCTTGGCAACAATCTGCGGCAGGGGCGCACCGGTAATCTGTTCCAGTTCGTCCGCAGACGTAATGAAATGCGAATACCGTAAAAAGGGCGCGTCACTGGCGGGCATGAGGTTTCTCCGCTGGGATCTGTGGCCCGAGTGTGAAAGATCACTCGCAATCCGTCAAATCCAGTGCGGCGACAAGAAAAGGGGCGCCCGATGGACGCCCCCTTTGCGAGAATTTTCGTCGAAAGTTCCTGATCAGCAGCTGTAGTACATGCCGTATTCAACCGGATGCGGCGTGTGCTCGTAGGTTTCGACCTCTTCCATCTTCAGCGCGATGTAGCCGTCGATCTGGTCTTTGGTGAACACGTCGCCCTGCAGCAGGAAGTCATGATCGGATGCCAGAGATTCCAGAGCTTCGCGCAGCGAGCCGCAAACGGTCGGGATGTCGGCCAGTTCTTCGGCAGGCAGATCGTACAGGTTCTTGTCCATGGCTTCGCCCGGATCGATCTTGTTCTTGATGCCGTCCAGACCGGCCATGAGCAGCGCGGCAAACGCCAGGTAGGGGTTTGCAGCCGGATCGGGGAAGCGGGCCTCGACGCGCTTGGCTTTCGGGCTTTCGGTCCACGGAATACGGATGCAGCCCGAACGGTTGCGTGCCGAATAGGCGCGCAGAACAGGTGCCTCAAAGCCCGGGATCAGACGCTTGTAGCTGTTGGTCGACGGGTTGGTGAAAGCATTCAGGGTCTTGGCGTGTTTCAGAATACCGCCGATGTACCATAGGGCTTCGTCTGACAGGTCGGCGTATTTGTCGCCTGCGAACAGCGGCTTGCCTTCTTTCCAGATCGACATGTTCACGTGCATGCCGGTGCCGTTGTCGCCATAGATGGGCTTGGGCATGAAAGTTGCCGACTTGCCATAGGCATGTGCCACGTTGTGAATGACGTACTTGTACTTCTGCAGCTCGTCCGCCTGTTTGGTCAGGCTGTTGAAGATCAGACCCAGTTCGTGCTGGCACGAGGCAACTTCGTGATGGTGCTTGTCGACCTTCATGCCCAGACGCTTCATGGTCGACAGCATTTCCGAACGCAGGTCCTGCGCCTCGTCGATCGGGTTCACCGGGAAGTAACCGCCCTTGACGCCCGGACGGTGGCCCATGTTGCCCATTTCGTATTCGGTATCAGTGTTCCAGGCCGCGTCGGTTGCATCAACTTCGAACGATACCTTATTCATTGTATTGGAATAACGGACATCATCGAACAGGAAGAATTCGGCTTCGGGGCCCATATAGGCCACGTCACCAACGCCGCTGGCTTTCAGATAGGCTTCGGCCTTCTGTGCGGTGCCGCGCGGGTCGCGGCCATAAGCTTCGCCGGTATCGGGTTCAACGATCGAGCAGTGCAGGCACAGCGTTTTTTCGGCGTAGAACGGATCGATATAGGCCGATTCAGTGTCGGCGATCAGTTTCATGTCCGAGTTTTCGATCGACTTCCAGCCAGCAATCGAGGAGCCGTCGAACATAAAGCCTTCTTCCAGGAAGTCTTCATCGACCAGATCCACATCGACGGTCACGTGCTGCAACTTGCCCCGCACGTCGGTGAAGCGGATGTCGACGTAGGCGACGTCTTCTTCGCGGAGAGTTTTGAGAACTGCTTCTGCGCTCATTCCCTTGGTCCTTCTGATAGATATGTCAGGATATTCGGTTGATTTACAGGGCTTCCGAGCCGGTCTCGCCGGTACGGATGCGGATGGCTTGTTCGACAGGCGAGACAAAGATCTTGCCGTCGCCGATCTTATCGGTTTTGGCGGCATCCACGATGGCTTCGATGGCCGCGTCGACCTGATCGTCGTCCAGCACCACCTCGACTTTTACCTTCGGCAGAAAGTCGACCACATATTCCGCGCCGCGGTAGAGTTCGGTATGGCCCTTCTGACGGCCGAACCCTTTAACCTCGATGACACTGAGGCCCTGGACGCCAACGTCCTGCAGCGCCTCTTTCACTTCGTCCAGTTTGAACGGTTTGATGATCGCTTCGATCTTCTTCATCCCGGCCTCCTAATCTGCTTGTCAGGTTGGCAGTGATCACGTCTAAGATCGCTGGGCAATCTGATTGCGAAACGGACCGGTTGCTTGTGCGTAGAATTTCAGCGAGCGGTTAAATTTTCATCGAGTTGCATAAAATGTAATCGAAATTGAATCGCGCGGGAGATGAGATGACGGATTTGCTGACGGCGGCGCAGATGCGGGCGATTGAACTGGCTGCGATTGAATCGGGCAAGGTTACCGGTTTGGAACTTATGGAACGCGCCGGGCAGGGCGTTGTTGAGGCGATTTTTGAAGAATGGCCCGAGCTGGCAAAAACGTCCGGTCGCGCAGTGGTGCTGTGCGGACCGGGAAACAATGGTGGTGACGGGTTTGTCATTGCCCGGTTGTTGAAAGAGTGGGGCTGGGAGGTTGAGGTGTTTCTGTACGGCGACGCCGCAAAACTCCCGCCTGACGCACGAAGAAACTTTGAACGGTGCCAAGGCAAGTCCGACGTCAGTGTCCGAAAGATCGATACGCTTGCAGATGACAATCTAAATTTCCCTTCAGACCTAGACCTGGTAATTGATGGATTGTTCGGAACCGGGCTGACGCGACCGTTTCAGGGCGGCTTCTCCTTGCTGGCAAATGAGCGGGTAAGGGACCTGTCGTCAGAACGCGGCCTGCGGGTGGTTGCAATCGATATTCCCAGCGGCTTGTGCGCCGACAGTGGGCGCGTGCTGGGAAACGTGATCCAAGCGGATCTTACCGTAACCTTTCACGACATGAAGGTTGGTCACATGATCGGCGAAGGCCCCGCCAATTGCGGCGTGGTTCGGACAAAGTCGATCGGCCTTGAGCGAGAAAAAGACTATCGAGTTTTTAAGCTGGTTTCGGAAAAGAGTTTTCGGGTCTCGAAGGAACCGAAGGATCACAAATACTCTTATGGCCATGCCCTGATCCTTTCCGGTGGACCGGGCAAAACCGGCGCTGCGCGGTTGGCCGCGCGGGGTGCATTGCGGATTGGGGCAGGGCTGGTGACAATTGGTGTGCACCCGGCCGCGCAGTTGGAAGTTGCCGCGCAGGTCACCGCTGTCATGTTGCAACTGGCTGAAGGGGCCGACGAGCTTTCCCGGGTGCTGAAGGACGAGCGACTGAATGCATTGTGCCTTGGACCGGGAATGGGGCTGGATCGTGCCCGCGACATGGTACCGGTGGCACTGTCGGCAGGGCGCTCAACAGTGCTGGATGCAGATGCGTTGACGGCGTTTGCAGAGGACCCCAAAGCATTGTTCGATCATCTACATGAGACCTGCGTGCTCACACCACACGGGGGCGAGTTTGCCCGGCTGTTTCCGGATATTGCACAGAAGTTGGAAGAAGTTCCCGACAAAGGCCCGGCATACTCCAAGGTGGACGCAACCCGTGATGCTGCCGAGCGGGCAGGATGCGTGGTTCTGTTCAAGGGGCCGGATACTGTGATCGCGGCGCCGGACGGGCGGTGTTCCATAAGCTCGGCGTTTTATGACCGATCGGCGCCATGGCTGGCCACGGCAGGGGCCGGGGATGTTCTTGCAGGCTTCATCACCGGATTGATGGCGCGAGGGCTTGGGCCGATGCAGGCCGCCGAAGCTGCTGCGTGGTTGCATGTGGAATGTGCGCGGCAATTTGGCCCCGGACTGATTGCCGAGGACCTGCCCGAGCAGTTGCCAAATGTTTTGAAATAGTTGAATGTTTGATTGTCTGCGCGGTGGGTCGCCGAAAAGCTGGCTGATCGGCGTAATTTTGCCAGCGGCGTTGACGAAAATGCACAGCAAGTGTTTGCCAGTTGCATGGCTGATTGGCAGAATTTTCTTGCAGACTACCTTTGACTGCTGAAAGTCAGATTTAAGCGGTTGAAATTATTGAGTATAAATCTCTGCCTTGGGCTCTCGATGTGGCGAATATGCAATGCTTCTACTGTCTGAAATGCCGGCTATTGGAACCTCAGATTTTCGTGGACAAATGGGCGGGACGTGAAACCAGAACCCCATCATGGTGACAGATATGACTAAGATTCTCAGAAACTCATCAATAGCCGCGATTTTGGCGGCAACAGGCGCGATACCAGCTGCTGCTGAGTTGAAATATGAAAATAACAGCGGCGGATATGTGCATCTATATGGACAGTTCCACCCCGCTCTTGTTTCGGTGGACGACGGCCAGGATACCGAGACACGTGTTCTGGACAACGACCTGTCCAACAGCCGGGTCGGTCTGCGATTGATGCAGCCTTATGGCAGCAACGAGTTCATGTTCTGGTTGGAAACCGGCCTGGGCTTGCCCAGCACAGGGACGGCCAACCAGTTCGGCACCAACAACAACGGATGGTCGCGCGAAGATATTCGCCACGTCGATTTCTCGCTGAAGGGGGGGTACGGGAAGTTCTCGGCTGGTCAGGGCAGCATGGCGTCAGATGGGGCCGCAGAAGTTGATCTGTCTTATGTCGGGACCGCTTTGTATTCGTTCACCAACGATGAAAACGGAGCGTTTTTCTATCGTGATCCCACAGGCACACTGAGCACGATTACAGTGGGCGACTCGTCCAGCAACTTTGACGGGGCGCGTCGCGGGCGCATCCGCTATGACACGCCGGATTTCAACGGGTTCTCGGCGGCAATTGCATATGGTCAGAACATTCTGTCCAGCAGCGATGACGACGACTACTATGACATCGCGGTTTCCTACGGCAATACGTTCTCCAACGGCGTCGAGTTCGCCGCCAGCATCGCCTACGCCGTGCGCGACTTTGACAACTCATCTGGTGAGCGGAAAGACACGATCGGGTCAGCCTCGGTTCTGCTGCCCAGCGGGTTCAGCTTTACCGCTGCCCTTGGTTCCCGCGATGACACCTCATCCGGTGCAAGCGATCCCGACTATTGGTACACCAAGCTGGCGTATGAGGGAGACTGGGTGTCCTGGGGCAAAACCGGCGTCGGTATCGACTACTTCGACGGATCGGATTTTGAGAACAGCGGTTCAAGCACCAAGTCCTGGGGTATTGCGATCGTTCAACGGTTCGACAGCATCAACACCGACGCATATCTGAAGTACCGCAACCACGATTTCGACGACACGATCAGTTTCGACAAAAACGAAGCGTGGGTTCTGGGCGCGCGCTGGCGGTTCTGATCCTGCTTCTGAGACAAGCAAGCGCTCCGGTTCGTTCCGGGGCGCTTTTTTGTTCAATTCAGCGGCAAAACAAAGCTGATCTGGGCTTTGCCCCCTTGCACGTGGGCGGCTGGGCAAATAGAAGGCGTCAAATTTGCCCGGCGCGCCGTTTTGCGCGCCCCGAATCCTATGGGGACTACCATAATGCAGGTTACCGAGACGCTGAACGAAGGTCTAAAACGCGGCTACAATATCGTCGTATCCGCAGCCGAGCTGGATGAAAAGGTCAATGAGAAGTTGACCGAAGCGCAGCCGGAAATCGAAATGAAAGGTTTCCGCAAAGGCAAGGTACCGATGGCGCTGCTGAAAAAGCAGTTCGGCCAGCGCCTGTTGGGCGAAGCGATGCAGGAGAGCATCGACGGTGCGATGAACAAGCACTTTGAGGACAGCGGCGACCGTCCTGCGCTGCAGCCCGAGGTCAAAATGACCAATGAGGACTGGAAAGAAGGCGACGACGTCGAGGTCGCAATGTCCTATGAGGCGCTGCCTGCGATCCCCGAAGTAGACCTGAAGTCGGTCGAACTGGATAAGCTGATTGTCAAAGCAGACGACGCAGCCGTCGAAGAAGCGCTGAACAACCTGGCCGAAACCGCGCAGGACTTCAAAGCGCGCCGCAAGGGTTCCAAAGCGAAAGATGGCGATCAGGTTGTGATCGACTTTGTGGGCAAGGTTGACGGCGAAGAGTTCGAAGGTGGTTCCGCCGAAGACTATCCGCTGGTTCTGGGTTCCAACAGCTTCATCCCCGGCTTCGAAGAGCAGCTGGTTGGTGTGAAGGCCGAGGAAGAAAAAGACGTCAACGTGACTTTCCCTGCGGAATACGGTGCCGAGCATCTGGCCGGTAAAGACGCTGTATTCACCTGCACCGTGAAAGAGGTGAAAGAGCCCGTCGCTGCCGAGATCAATGACGAGCTGGCCACCAAATTCGGTGCCGAAGACCTGGCCGCATTGAAGGGCCAGATCGCTGAGCGTCTGGAAGCCGAATACGCCGGTGCGTCGCGCGCTGTCATGAAGCGTGCTCTGCTTGATGTGCTGGACGAGAAAGTCTCGTTCGACCTGCCGCCGTCGCTGGTTGAGGCTGAAGCCAAGCAGATCGCACACCAGCTGTGGCACGAAGAGAACCCGGAAGTGGAAGGCCATGACCACGGTGAGATTGAGCCCACTGACGAGCACAACAAACTGGCGGAACGCCGCGTGCGCCTGGGCCTGCTGCTGGCCGAACTGGGCCAGAAGGCCGAGGTTGAAGTCACCGACGCAGAAATGACGCAAGCTATCATGAACCAGGCCCGCCAATACCCGGGTCAGGAGCGGCAGTTCTTTGAGTTCGTGCAGCAGAACGCTCAGATGCAGCAGCAGCTACGCGCGCCGATCTTCGAAGACAAGGTCATCGATTACATCGTTGAACTGGCGCAGGTTGCCGACAAAGAAGTCAGCAAGGACGATCTGCAAAAAGCCGTTGAGGCACTGGAAGAGGAGTAATCCTCTTCCACCACCCCGGGCAACGTGGGGCACAAAAAAGCGGAGCCGTCTGAAATTAGACGGCTCCGCATGGGTGGCTTTGTACTTATGAGGTGAGGGGGTCAGGCCTCATGAGCAAAAGCACGGGGGGTTCGTAGCAGAGCGGTCTTTTGCTCTGGCGTAAATCGGTCCGAAAGCTCTTCGATCAGTTTCAGAACATCTTCGACTTCGGCCTTGCTCGTGGCCGCGTTCATCTGTTCGACAAAGTACCGTTCCAGTTGCGAAAGCGGCTGATGGTCGAAGTTAGCGACCGGCTGCTGTGGCGCTGCTTCGGTCTTGCCATGGGCATAAAGATCCAGAGCCGCTTCCTCGGTCAGGAAGACATCATGCTCAATCCCGGCATAGTTGCGAATTCCTGCAATCCGTTCATCCGAGCAATCCATGAGTGCGGCCATGGCGACGACCTTGCCCATGGGCTTGGCTGTGCCGACATAGTCATAGGGCGCGTTGCCTGAACGTTGCAGGACCCGGTTCATCACTGGATCGATCACTGCGATCGAGTCCAGAACTCCGGCTGTCTGTGCGTATTCGAACGAGCCGATCATGACTTCGCTGGTGACGTAGGATACAGAGTTCTTTCCGCGTCCGCGTCCGAGCTTCTTGGTGTCGACGCAGAAGCGCGTCGCTTCCCAGACCTGGGCGCTGCGTATGGGAGCCTCGCCATCCAGGATAGAGCTGAAGACGTCGGCCAGCATGTGTGGCCCGGTCGTCTGCAACAGTCGCATACACCCAACGACGTCCCCTTCGTCGTTGATGCTGACAACATGTGCAGGATGCAGGTCGTCAAAGTGATCGCGCTCGCGGCCATCCTTGATGTTGACATCCCAGCCAAGGCGATCCCCGAAAACCCGTGCCCGCAGCTTGAACATGTCGTCCAATACATCTTTGAATTTGTGCTGGTTCATACCATCAATTACGATGATCATTTCCATCCCCCTACAGTCTGGTTACCGTGTCTTAGAATTTAACCAAGATTCGGTTTAAGGCTATTGGGGGTTTCCCGTAATTTTGTCTTTTTTTTGATTAACCTGGGGCAATTAGGCCCATTCCGATGGCCCGTCCGATGGCCTGCGGAGTGGTGAGCGCGCCGAGTTTCTCGCGGCCCGACCGCATGTGCACTTCTACCGTGCGGTGTGAAATGGACAGAATATCGCCAATGTCCTGCTGAGATTTGCCCTCGGCGACCCATTGCAAGATCTCTTTTTCCCGGGTCGAAAGGGTCGGCAGGTACAACGCTTTCGCCAAAAGACCGGATTGCATAACGGTGTCATGCGCGTGAACCGCGGCCATCTGAAGATCGCCCATCACATGCTTCTTCAGCTTTTCCCATTCCGCGTCCGAACAATCCCTTGTGACACTGAGCATTCCGCATTCGCCGTAAGGCCCCCGGATCGGAACAGTCAGCCCGCGCGATGTAATCCCAAAATCATTTGCATCCCGGAATACAGCATGGAATTTCTCGTCATGGTTAAACCGCCCCCAATCAACGGGCGCGATGCTAAGTACTGACTGATAAATCGTGGGGTCAAAGTGGTGATAGCCGTGGCTGCCATAGTGAATCTTCCACTCGTCAGGGTAGTTCGCATAACCCTGCACATCACCTTTGATGGGGTTCATGGTTGCATAGGAAGCGTAGTCAAAGCCGAGCTCATCGCAGACGGCATTGATGATGTCTGAGGCCGACTTTTCCTCATGGTCGATTGCGGCCAAGTCTATCAGTTTCACCGGTCCAACCCTTACAGTGACACTCCTAGCCCCAAAGAAATGCCGTCTTCGTCCTTCACGGTGTATACGTTGCGTCAACCTTGGGGTGTTGTGCAAGCCATTTGTGCAAGCCGCGTATGCTTATTGCGTACTTAAAGCAACAGAACGGGGAAAAACATACCTTTTCGGCACTTAATATCCCGGATTACCTCCGGTTGACGCGAAGTTCGGGGCGTTTTGAGGGGGTTTATTCCGATCGCAGGCCCGTTTCGACCAGCATTTTTCGCGCTTTCGCTTCGGGATAGAAGCCCTTTGCGTACAGAAAAATCGCCCGTTGCTGATCCCCATCGGACAACAACCATGCCCCCCTTAGGTACTTTCCGGCGAATTCCAGATTGGTGTCTGCATCCAGCAAGCCTTGCGCTTTCCCGTCGTACCCCATCGAGCGTGCCGTTGCGGGAAGGATTTGCAGCAACCCGTAATACGGCCGGTTGACCGCCCATGGCCGATGTGTGCTTTCCCGGATCGCCAGCTTGTGTACCAGTTCGCGCGGCAGTTCGTAGTGATCGGCCCACTTGTTGATCGATTCGCGCAGTTCGGCGGTCTCGTTCGGATAAAGCGGTGGATCAAATGCTTCGTCTGAGGGCCGGTTGGAGCCGCTACAGGCGGCGATGGGCGTTGCAATCAGAATAGCCAGCACACTGCGGCGAAGGAACAAAGTCATAAGATAGCTCCGACAATGGAGGGGCCGATGATATGAAACGAAATTCTGACTGCAAGGTTGGGTTTTTTGGAGCAGCAAAAACTTGCTGAAATAAAAAGAGGCCGCGCATGGTACGCAGCCTCTTTCTCGTCATTTCCTGTCGGATCAGGCTTTGGCTTCGTCTTCTTCAGCCGAAGCTTCCGGTGCCAGATCTTCGTCTTCCGAAGCGGCAGAACCGATGTCGTCGAACAGTTCGGCAATCTCGAATTCCGCGGCAGCTTCTTCTTCAGCAGCCAGTTCCTGGATCGATTTACCGGAGGCTTGCAGTTCGGCTTCTTCTTCCGAACGTGCAACGTTCATCTTGATCTCGACTTCGACCTCGGGGTGCAGTTTGACTGCGAGCGAGTGCAGGCCCAGTTCCTTGATCGGAGCAATCAGAACGACCTGTTTCTTATCGACAGTGAAGCCTGCTTCGGTTGCGGCCTCTGCGGCGTCACGCGGCGTGACCGAGCCGTAGAGAGCGCCGGCATCCGATGCCGAGCGAATCACGATGAACTGCTGACCGTCCAGCTTTTCAGCCAGTGCTTCAGCTTCTTTCTTGGTTTCCAGGTTGCGTGCCTCAAGCTGCGCTTTCTGGGCTTCGAACGACGCGATGTTGGCGCTCGACGCGCTCAGCGCCTTGCCCTGGGGCAGCAGGAAGTTGCGGGCGTAGCCGGGTTTGACGTCAACGACGTCGCCCATCTGACCCAGTTTCGCGACGCGTTCCAGAAGGATAACTTGCATGTCAGTCTCTCCTTACTTCACGGCGTAGGGCAGCAGGGCGAGGAAGCGCGCGCGCTTGATAGCACGGGCCAGTTCACGCTGCTTTTTCGCCGAAACGGCGGTGATGCGCGAAGGTACGATCTTGCCACGCTCAGAGATGTAGCGCTGCAGCAGACGGGTGTCCTTGTAGTCGATTTTCGGCGCGTTCTCACCCGAGAACGGGCAGACCTTGCGGCGGCGGAAAAATGGTTTTGCGGCCATGGTTTGTGTCCTTTCGTCAGGCTTTGATCAACGGCGCTCGCGGCGGTCGCCACGCTCGTCACGCTTTTGCATCTGAACCGACGGGCCGTCTTCGTGGCCGTCGACCTTGATGGTCAGAACGCGCATGACGTCTTCGTGCAGACGCATCAGGCGTTCCATTTCCTGAACGGCGCCCGAAGGAGCGTCTGTCTTCAGGAAGGCATAGTGGCCTTTGCGGTTCTTGTTGATCTTGTAGGCCATCGTCTTGACGCCCCAGTACTCGCTATCAACCAGCTTGCCGCCGTTGTCAGCCAGAACGGTGCCGAAATGTTCGACGAGGCTTTCCGCCTGCGCGTTGGACAGGTCCTGACGCGCGATCATTACATGCTCATACAGTGGCATGTGCACTCCTGTTTATATCAAGGCGCATTTCAAAGGCGGGGCTTTCTGGTCCTTCGCGACCCTGCCACGAGAGGCTGCGCGATTCATAACTCTTGCGAAGGATGGCCCCATATACACGTTTGAGCGCGAGGGGCAAGCCCCGCCACATATGCCTTTGTGAAGTCGCCCTAATTCCTTTGGCGCGCCCAATTCCTGACGCTTTTCGGCTCAAAGTTGTTTTGTATGCCGGGGACTAGCCGGAACGAGCAAATTCAGTACGGCAACCTGAGACGGGGTAAAGAAAATGACCGCTACGAACACAAACGCAATTCACAAAACGGCCACTGGTTCGCGATTTGAACATTCTGTGCCTGTCATGGTGGCCTTCGCACCGAACTGGAAAGCGAGAATGATCTTGGCGCGGGCTCTGGGCCTGATTTTGATCGTAGCCGCGTTTTCCATGTGGCTTATGTCCGGATCCGTTGCAGGACCCGAAGTGTGGCCCATCAAACTGGCGGCTTCGATGATGTTCCTGCTGGTCGGGGTTAGCTTGCTGACGATCGAGATTATGGATGCCCGGCCGGACGCATATTTTGATCCGATCCGCCGCGAAGTGCGCGTGCTTCAGAAAAACGAAAATGGTCGCCCACAAACGGTTCTGCGTCGCAGCTATGAAACCCTGGGGGGTGCACGTTTTGCGGATGATCAGGTCGAGTTGTTCGACATGGATGGCAGCCTTCTGATGAAGCTGCCGCTGCAATCAGCGGATGTAAGCCGGGCGCTCAAGGGGCAACTTAGCGGAAACGTTACGATCTTCGCCTAAATCCCGTTCTGTTCAAAAAAGAACAGAATTTGTGAGAGAATAGAGGTTGAGTGCCGCCCTTGGGCGGCACATTTACGTTAGTGAGCAACCATTCTGGGTTGCACCACCAATTCTGCGGAGTTTGTTATGAAACCTATCCTCCTGGCCGCCGCACTGGCCGTATCAGCAACATCGGCTTTTGCTGCTGCCGAGAAATATGTTCTGGACTCAAGCCACAGCCAGGTCGTCTTTACTTACAATCACCTCGGATTTTCGACCACAACCGGGATGTTCTCGGGTTTTGAAGGCGAGATCATGTTCAATCAGGCAGACCCCGCTGCGTCGAGCGTGACCGTCTCGATGCCGGTGGTCGAGATGATCACGGGCTGGAAGCCGCGCGAAGATCATTTTATGTCCGAGGATTTCTTTGCTGCGGCCGAGGGTGACTTGGCCACCTTTACCTCGACCGGTATTGAAGTAACAGGCGAGAACACCGCCAAGATCACCGGCGATCTGACCCTGAACGATATCACCAAGCCCGTGGTGCTGGACGCAACGCTCAATCAGGTTGGCGAGCATCCGATGGCTGGAAAGCAGTGGGCCGGGTTCGACGCGACCACAACCCTGCTGCGCAGCGACTTCGACCTGGGCCAATTCGCGCCGTTCGTCAGTGACGAGGTGGAAATTTCTATCTCGATCGAAGCGCAAAAGGCTGAATAAGACAGATTTGGCTTTTGAATAGAAAACCGCCGGTGCTGAAACACCGGCGGTTTTTTTGTTGGTCAATGTTACTTGGCCCGCGACGCGGTCAACTCTACTGCAACGGTCACGGCAAACGCCAGCGAGTCTTCAGCGGGCATTTTTTTGCCAATGTCGAAACTCAGCCGGTCCAGCGTTATTTCTCCGGTCATTGTTGCGACATCATCCTGAATACTCAGAGCGAAGGGCAAAGCGATGTCCAGCGTCTTGTCTCGGATTGTCAGGGGGCCACGCGCCTCGTATCCGGATTCGGTTTTGAACAGGTCGGCATCGAAGCTGGCGGTCGGGAACTGGCCGCTGTCGAAGAAATCCGCGCCCATGGCCTGATCCGTTACGGTTCCGAGGCTCAGCGAGCCGATGGCAATGGTCACGTCCACCGACCCTGCGAGGCCGGGTTCTGCCGGTTCGTCGAAAGTGATCGCGGCGGTCCAGTCAGAGAAGCTGCCGGTTACAGGGCTGCCAAGTTGCTTGATCGTGATCGACAGGTTTCCTTCCTGCACCTGCCAGTCCGACTGAACCTCTGCAAGTTCGGCGGTTTCAGTGGAAGCGGCAGAGTGTTTGGTGAAAACACCGGTGGTCCAGCCAGCCGCCAGCACACCGCACCAGATGACCAGCGCGGCGGCGGCGGGGACAAGTGAGTGTTTCTGTGCGGGCGGCTTGGGCGCATCCGTTGCGCCCGGCAACATCCGACGCAGCGTACTGTCCTTATCCACGACATGGTGTTTCAGCGCTCCTGCGATGTGAAGCACCAGCGAACCCGCCAATACGATGATGAACAGCCAATGCAGGCTGGCAGTCAGTTCAGCCAGAGCGGGCGACTTGGGAATGAATGGCAGGTTCTGGCCAAAGGGCCACAGGATGGGTGCGAACCCTTCGGCGGCTGCGTGGTGCAGCCAGCCGGTCAGGGGAACCAGCACAAGCGAGCCATACAATAGCCAATGCACTGTTTCGGCGGCGAATGCTTCGGGCTTGTTTTCTGCGTTCAGCAAACCGGGTTTGGTTTGTGTCATCGTCCAGAAGATACGGGCCAAGGCCACGAAAAAGACAGCGATGCCCACAGTTTTGTGCAGCGAAAACAGCCGTGCGGCCTGCGCGATGTCGTCCTCGGTAGTCGGAATTGACGGGTCATAGATCGCCTGGGCCAGGTTGTTGGCAAAAAAGCCCAGTGGCAATGCCGTGAAAATCAGCAATGCCGTCAACCAGTGAAAGGTCTTGGCAATACTTCCGTAGGTAGAGAAGGTATTTTTCGAGTGCATTGATCGGATGCTCCGAAGGTGAAGGTCTGGACACAACCTATATCCGTGTGAACAGGACACAATATGACCGTGCGCACAGCGATGGTGCCGGAATGCAGAGCGCAGGCAATGCTTGTGCCGGGCCATTTGTCGGTTTACACCCCGCCGCAACCTAACGTCATCCATGAGGTTGCAATGACACTCGCGTTCGTTTTTCCGGGGCAGGGCGCCCAGACCATCGGTATGGGCAAAGCACTGGCCGAAGCCTATCCCGCCGCGCAGGCGGTATTTGACGAAGTGGACGAGGCACTGGGGGAAAAGCTGAGCAGCCTGATCTGGGATGGCGAGATCGAAACACTGACGCTGACACAGAATGCGCAACCGGCGCTGATGGCGACCTCGATGGCGGCGATGCGCGCGCTTGAGGCCGAAGGGGTTGCGATTACCAATGCGTCCTATGTCGCGGGGCATTCGCTGGGTGAATATTCGGCGCTTGCTGCTGCAGGGGCTTTGTCGGTCGCCGATACTGCCCGCCTGCTGCGCACACGCGGTCAGGCTATGCAGAGCGCCGTGCCGGTAGGTGAAGGCGCGATGGCCGCTGTGCTGGGGCTGGATCTGGAGGCCGTTCGCGCGGTTGCGGAAGAGGCCGCGCAGGGCGAGGTCTGCCAGGCGGCGAACGACAATGATCCGACACAGGTTGTGGTATCGGGCTCCAAGGCGGCTGTGGAACGTGCCGCAGTCATTGCAAAGGAAAAAGGTGCCAAGCGGGCGGTCATGCTGCCGGTCAGCGCGCCATTCCATTGTACTTTGATGCAGCCTGCCGCCGATGTGATGGCCGAGGCCCTGGCTGCCGTTGAAATCAAAGCGCCTGCTGTTCCGTTGGTGGCGAATGTGCGTGCCGAGGCCGTGACAGACCCAGATCTGATCCGGCAGTTGCTGGTCGAACAGGTGACGGGTTCGGTCCGGTGGCGCGAAAGCGTCCTTTATATGGCGGCGCAGGGTGTGACCGAGACATGGGAAATTGGCGCGGGAAAGGCGCTGTCGGGCATGATCCGAAAGATCGACCGGGCTATTGGCGGCAAGGCTGTCGGTACACCCGAAGACGTGCAGAATGCGGTGCAGGCCGAATCGTAATCTCCATACGCGTCGACACAGACGAACCAAGAGGGAAACCGAATGTTTGATTTGACAGGTAAGAATGCGCTGATCACTGGGGCTTCGGGCGGTATCGGGGGCGAAATTGCGCGTACCCTGCATGCGGCGGGCGCGTCGGTAGGGCTTTCCGGTACACGGGTCGAGCCATTGCAGGCGCTTGCGGACGAACTGGGCGAACGGGCCCACGTTTTGCCCTGCAACCTGAGCGACGCCGAAGCGGTTGCAGCGCTGCCGAAGCAGGCGGCCGAAGCGATGGGATCCGTTGATATTCTGGTGAACAATGCGGGCATCACGCGCGACAACATCTTTATGCGCATGTCGGATGAAGAATGGCAGAGCGTGATTGACGTGAACCTGACCGCGACCGCCAAACTGTGCAAAGGCGTTCTGCGCGGCATGATGAAGGCCCGCTGGGGTCGTATCATCAATATCTCGTCGGTGGTGGGCGCAACCGGTAATCCGGGGCAGGCGAACTATGCGGCGTCCAAAGCCGGAATGGTGGGCGTGACCAAATCGCTGGCCTACGAAGTGGCAAGCCGCGGAATCACCGCGAACGCCGTGGCTCCGGGCTTTATAACCACCGCGATGACCGACAAACTGACGGACGATCAGAAGAGCGGAATTCTGGGGCAGGTTCCGGCGGGCCGTATGGGTGACCCTTCGGAGATTGCCGCCGCAGTTCTGTATCTGGCTAGCCCCGAAGCGGGATATGTTACCGGAACCACCTTGCATGTGAATGGCGGTATGGCCATGTTGTAAGCGCGGCGCAGGGCAGGCGCGAAACCGTTTGCCTTGTGCGTCGTCTGTGCTATAGGCGGCGCAGATATGTGGGGGCCGGTCATTCAGGTTGGCCTTCGCCATGCCCGGTCAGCCGGGTCTCAAACCGCCCGGAACGGGCAAACCAAAGCCAGCCTGAGCGGGCAAGGGCAGAACCGGGCAATGCGCCCTGAAACGGAATGAGGAAAAGACATGAGCGACGTCGCAGATCGCGTTAAAAAGATCGTTGTTGAGCACCTGGGTGTCGAAGAAGACAAAGTCGCGGAAAACGCGTCCTTCATCGACGATCTGGGCGCGGACAGCCTGGACACTGTTGAGCTGGTTATGGCCTTCGAAGAAGAATTCGGCATCGAAATTCCCGATGACGCAGCCGAAACCATCCAGACCTTTGGCGACGCCGTCAAATTTATCAGCGAAGCATCCTAAGCGTTTCGTGTCGAGATAGAGCGGCGCTTCCGGGCAACGGAGGCGCCGTTTTTTTGTGCCCGGACCGATTTCCCGCTTGCACGGCGTCTTATTGCTTCGCACTGTTTCCACTGAGGCAAAATTCCAGGCGGGCAGGGCATGATAAGATCCACCCCGATGATAAACACGGCGCGACTGACGCTTTGTGCGATGCGACCAGAAGATTTCAACCGCTTTGCGGAAATCTGGCGAAATCCGTGTGTTGTGCGCCATATTGGCGGCAAACCGAAATCACGGGGCGAGGCGTGGGATGCGTTCCTGCGCAATGCCGGACACTGGCAGATGGCCGGATTCGGACAATGGGCCGTGATCCAGCAATCGAATCGGCAGATGATCGGTCAGGCAGGATTTTTCTATGGTGATCGGGGTCTGGGTGAGGATTTTGGCCGTTTCCCCGAGGCAGGCTGGGTCCTGGCCCCCGAAGCGCAGGGAAAAGGACTGGGATACGAGGCCGCACAGGCGGCTCACGACTGGTTCGACAGGGTCATTCCCGGGCCGTTGGTCGCCATGGTGGATGCCACAAATGAAGCGTCGCAAAGTCTGGCGCAGAAGCTGGGCTACGTTCTGATGCGTGAATGCGACTACATGGATACGCCTGTCCATCTGTTACGGCGAAATGGTCCGCCAGCACGCGCCTGAAACACAGTAATTGTAGCAATGCCGCAAACAGAGCGTGGTTTGCCGAAACTGTTTGAAACAACCGTTTCGGCGCTGTCTATGCTATGCTGGATTTTACAGCGATTGGGCGAAGGAGCATGCTCATGAGGATTTATCCCACGATGGAATTGCAGAACGGACGGTGTGTCTCGCTGGACAAAGGCCGTCTCGATGAAGCCATGGTCTGGCATGTCGATCCGGTTGCAACCGCGCGCAGCTGGTCTGCAGCCGGGGCGGAATGGATGCAGCTGACGGACTTCGACGCAATCGAAGGGCGCAATACCAACGCCGAACTGATTGAAGAAATAATTCGAAGCGCGGAAATGCCGGTGCAGCTTGCCGGCGGTATGCGAAGCCGCGAGCACGTCGAACACTGGATCGACAAAGGTGCCGGCCGGGTTGTGATCGGAACCCTGGCCGCGCGTGATCCCCACGTGGTCAAGGAACTTGCCAAACTGCACCCCGACCAGATCGTTCTGGCCGTGGATGTCTGGCAAGGTCAGGTTATGACCGAAGGCTGGCGCAGCCAAAGTGCCTTTACGCCAGAAGCGTTCATCGACGCTTTTGCCGACACGCCTTTTGCTGCCATTCTGGTCACTGATATCGACAGCGACATGGATGACGTCGAAGCGCAGCTGGGATTGATTTCGGGTCTGGCCAAGCACTCTCGGACCCCGGTCATTGCCAGCGGCGTCGTTCGTACGGCAGACGATATTTCGCGGCTGGCCTACATCTCTAACATCTCGGGCGCGATTGTGGGCCGTGCGCTGTTCCGCAAGACACTGAGCCTGTCCGAAGCGCTTAAGGTTGCGGCCGCTGCCCATGAACCGGTGGCGCATTTCCAATAGGACCGGCCCGGTATTTCTAGCCCGCCCTTTTCCGTTTCAGGGAAGGGGCGGTTTTTTTTGCAGAGCGGTGGTGCATTCCTGCTGAACCACAATATATGACCGGCATTGGCGAAATGACGCTAACAAGGAATGCGCCCTTGCTCTTGCCCCCGCCCCCCGGGGCGGGGTATGGACGGTTCTCATACAGGAAGCAGGCAAGAGGCATTTCATGCGCAGAGTCGTTGTAACCGGTCTGGGATTGGTCACTCCTTTGGCCAGTGGGGTCGAGGAAACCTGGTCGCGGCTGCTGGATGGGGAATCCGGCGCGGGCCCGATTACCCATTTCGATGCTGAGGCAAGTGGTGTCACCACGACATATGCCTGCGAAGTACCGCGTGGAGACGGCACGAACGGGACTTTCAACCCTGACGACTGGCTGCCGCCGAAAGAGCAGCGCAAGATCGAAGATTTCATTCTGTATTCGATTGCTGCTGCAGACATGGCCTGTCAGGATTCCGGCTGGTTGCCTGAAGATGAGGAAAGCCGCCTGCGGACTGGTGTTCTGATCGGCTCGGGCATCGGTGGGCTGGGGTCCATCGCGGAAACTGCCAATCTGATCCGCGACAAGGGCCCGCGGCGTGTTTCGCCTTTCTTTATTCCTGGCGCGCTGATCAACCTGGCGTCGGGTCAGGTGTCGATCCGTCATGGCTTCAAGGGACCGAACCATTCGGTCGTGACCGCCTGTTCCACCGGGGCGCATGCGATCGGCGACGCCAGCCGCATCATCCGCGCCGGCGACGCTGACGTGATGGTGGCCGGTGGCGGTGAAGGCTGCATCTGTGAGATCGGTATTGCCGGTTTCAACGCGTGTAAGGCACTGTCGACCAAATATGCCGATGATCCGAAGAGGGCCAGCCGCCCTTATGACATCGACCGCGACGGGTTCGTCATGGGCGAGGGCGCAGGCATCGTTGTTCTGGAAGAATATGAACATGCCAAGGCGCGCGGCGCGAAGATCTACGCCGAGGTTCTGGGCTATGGCATGTCCGGTGACGCCTATCACATCACCGCGCCGTCCGAGGACGGTGATGGGGCCGAGCGTTCGATGAAAGCAGCGCTGCGCAGTGCCGGGCTGGAACCGAAAGATCTGGACTATATCAATGCGCATGGCACCTCGACCATGGCGGATACGATCGAGCTGTGCGCAGTGGAGCGTTTGCTGGGCGAACATGCCAGCAAGGCGACCATGACCTCGACCAAATCGGCCACCGGTCACCTGTTAGGGGCTGCTGGCGCGATTGAGGCGATCTTCTCGATCCTTGCGATCCGCGATCAGGTGGCACCGCCGACGATCAATCTGGACAACCCGGCGGTTGAAACACCCATCGATCTGGCACCGAACGCTAAGCGTGAGCGTGAGATCAACGTCGCGCTTTCCAATTCGTTCGGCTTTGGCGGCACAAACGCAAGCGTGATCTTCGGAAAGGTCAGTTAAATGTGGCGGGCCCTAGCGTCCAACGCGCTGACCCTGCTGGTGGTCGGCCTGTTTCTGATGGGCGGTCTGATCCTTTGGGGGCAATCGCAATACAAGGCTGAAGGTCCGCTGCAATCCGCGATCTGCCTGCGGGTGGAAAGCGGTTCGAACATGACACGTGTTAGTCGCGATCTGGAGGATCAGGGTGCGATCAGCAATGCCATGATCTTTCGCATGGGCGCCGACTATACGGATCAGGCGCAGAAATTGAAGGCGGGCAGCTTTCTGGTGCGCGAAGGCGCCTCGATGCAGCAGATCATCGACGAGATCACCAGCAGTGGTGTAAGCACCTGTGGTTCCGAGATCGAGTACCGTATCGGTGTAACCCGCACGCAGACCCGTGTACGCGAACTGGACCCTGCGACTTTGGACTTTGTCGAGGTTGCCTCATTTGGATCAGATGAGGAAACTCCGGCGGAATACGCAGAAAAACGTGGCGAGGCTGACACGCGCTATCGGGTGTCAGTGGCCGAGGGCGTGACCGCGTGGCAGGTTGTTGACGCGCTGAAGTCATTTGATGCGCTGAGTGGTGACGTAACCCAAATTCCGGCCGAGGGTGAGTTGGCGCCTGACAGCTATGACATCAAGCCAGGCGACGACAGAAATGCTGTCTTGCAGAAAATGCAGGAAAAGCAGCAGCTTCGGATCAATGCAGTTTGGGAAAGTCGTCAGGACGGGTTGCCACTGGAAAGCCCGGAAGAAATGCTGATCCTTGCGTCCATCATCGAAAAGGAAACCGGCGTGCCGGAAGAGCGCGGACAGGTAGCCAGCGTATTCGTGAACCGCTTGAAGCAGGGTATGAAGCTGCAGACAGACCCGACCGTGATCTACGGGATCACCAAGGGTCAGGGTGTCCTTGGACGCGGATTGCGGAGGAGTGAGCTGCGGCGCGCAACCCCTTGGAATACTTACCTGATCGATGGGCTTCCGCCGACACCGATTGCCAATCCGGGACTGGCAAGTCTGGAGGCCGCAGTTGCGCCCGAAGAAACCGACTATGTCTTCTTTGTTGCTGACGGTACCGGCGGCCATGCATTTGCGGAAACCTTGCAGGAGCATAACCGCAACGTCGCCAAATGGCGTGAGATCGAAGCCGAGCGTAACTCGGGCAACTAATCCGCAAGAGACATGAATAAGTGGCCGGGGGCGCATCGCCGCCGGCCATTGTTGTTGTGCGATCAGGCCGCCGGGCGTCGGCGCTGTCTGCGCCGTTTGGAAGGGGCGGAATTCGAGTTTCCGGAACCCGCATGCGGTTTGGAACCTCTGCGACGATTGCCCTGACGGCGCGCAGGTTTCTGAGGCTCGGCGGCTTCAGGCAACGCGCCGCTGGCGACGGGAATTTCAATCTTCATCAGCTTTTGAATTTGCCGCAGCAGATCGACTTCTTCCGGTGCGCAAAACGCAATGGCTTCACCTTCGCGCCCGGCACGGGCCGTACGCCCGATGCGGTGGACATAATTGTCGGGCACCTCGGGCAGGTCGTAGTTGATCACATAGGCAACGCCGGGGATGTCGATCCCACGTGCGGCCACGTCTGTCGCCACAAGAATCTTGATCTCGCCCGTGCGAAACGCCTTGATGGCGCGGTCGCGTTGTCCCTGGCTTTTGTTGCCATGGATTGATGCCGCGTTGAAACCGTCTGCGACCAGCCCCTTCATCAGCTTTTCTGCGCCATGTTTGGTGCGGGAAAACACAAGCGTCAGCGCCTCGGGGTCGGCTGAAAGGATGTCGCGAAGTTTGCCGGGCTTTCCGGGCTTGTCGATGAAGTGGATGGATTGGGTGATCTTGTCCGCAGCTTTGCCCGGTGGCGAAACCTGCACCCTTTGCGGGTTGGTCAGATAGGCGCGGCTGAGTTCCTCCATCTGCTTGGGCATCGTGGCCGAGAACAGCATGGTCTGGCGCGGGCTGCCCAGATGCGGCGCAATGCGGCGCAGGGCGTGGATGAAGCCCATGTCCAGCATCTGATCGGCTTCGTCCAGCACAAGATGCCGGACGGCGCCCAGATCGACGGCGCCGCGATCCATCAGGTCGATCAGGCGTCCGGGCGTTGCCACGAGTATGTCGGTGCCGCGCGACAGGAACGAGATCTGCTTGTTGATGGACTGGCCACCAACAACGGTCGCTACGCGCAGTTTGGTTTTTCTGGTCAGATTACGCAGGCTTTCGGCGATCTGATTGACCAGTTCGCGGGTAGGGGCCAGGATCAGTGCCTTTGCCGTTTTGGGGGCCGGCTTGCCTGGCTGGGCCAGAAGGTGGTCAATCAGCGGCAGGCCGAAGGCCAGCGTTTTACCTGTGCCGGTCTGGGCCAGACCTAGAATATCGTGTCCCTGAAGCGCAAGCGGAATGGCCTGGTTCTGGATGGGGGTGGGTTGGGTAAGTTGCGCGTTTTTCAGGGCGTCATTCAGAGCGGGCGCAAGACCCAGCATGTCGAAGTCGAACAAATCGTATTCCTTTTTGGTCCGCAAAGCCAGGTTGGCCGCGAACATGAGGTTCTGGCCACGCAACTTGCGCGACCGGCAGGGTTTAGCGAGACCTCAGGACGGGCAGGCGGGTCCTGCGCCATCCGGCCATCGCATCAAGAACCCTGCGTGAAGGGGAACTGGAGGGTAGGAGCGCTTTGGGCAGGCTACGAGCCTGCCGATGCTCACGCGTCAGCGCTGTGTTGAGCGGCACATGAGGGTTACGAGCGCAATTGTCAAGCGCTGCTGAATGCAAACGCTTGTTTGGGGTGATTATCGTGTTACGCCGTCAGCGCGTCCAATTTTGCTGCCCAAATGAAATCATTTTCACTGAGGCCGCCGATCTCATGCGTGGTGAGCCGGACCACTACGTAGCCATAGCCGAAACTGATATCGGGGTGATGCCCCTGCTGATCGGCGAGCCATGCGCAAAGATTGGCCAGATAGGTCGCCTTGGCAAATCCCTTGAACTTAAAGCGCCGCGTCAGTGTTTTGGTTTCGGAATCAAGCTGCCAGTCCGGGCTGAGGGCCTTGAGATGCGACTTGGCGTCTTGCGCGGTCAGCGGCGGTATGCCGCCGGAACAAGGGACGCATGTTTGACCTGCTAGTTTCTGTGTCATTGTGGATCACTCGGCAGCGGTTGTTTTTTCAGGGAACTTGTTCGGCAACAGACCGAGAGACTGGGCGCGGTGGACGTCGGCCAGAAGGTTGCGCTCGGCCGCTTCGAACAGGTCCTCTGGATCGTTTAGCACAATATACCCCATCTGGTGCATATCGATCCGATAAGGAGTGCGCAGGATCGTCAGGACATCAAACGGGTCCCGATCTGGTATGTCGCTGTTCACGGCGTATACAAGTTCGGTGGGCGAGGAAGCCAGCCCTGATCCCAGCGCTTTGATACCACCTTCCTGTCGACGCAGCCCAAATTCGATTGTGAACCAGTATAGCCGGATCAGCCAGGCGTAGTCGTTCGGTCCCGCCTGTTGCCCGGCTTTACCGATGGCATGGCTGAACGCCGCAAAACGCGGATCACTCAGCAACGGAGTATGGCCGAAGATTTCATGAAAAATGTCGGGCTCTTCAATATAGTCAAAATCTTCACGTGAGCGAATGAAGGATGCCGCAGGGAAAGTGCGATCCGCGAGCATGCCGAAGAACGTCTTGAACCCGATGAGGGCCGGAACCGGCTGTACCCGCCAGCCGGTCAGATCCAGCAGACGCTCGGAGATGTCCGCGCAAGACGGTACGGTCGTTTTGGGAAGATCGAGGCGTGCCAGCCCGTCCAGGTATTCGCGCGCCATGTAGCGCTGAACATTTCGCGCTTGAGCGGCATAGAGATCGGCCCAAACCGCGTTCTCTTCATCCGTGTAGACTATGTGGCCGCGGCTGTCGGGTACTTTCGCGACGTAGCTGGTTGATTTGGACATGATGTATCCTCCTGAAACAATTGTAGCCGGGCAGCTTGAAATAAATGTCTGGAAAGAGGCGATTGGATTGCTATTTTGCAATGTATGTATGCCTAGAACGGAAATTGTGAAACATATGCTTCATGATGCGGATATTGCGGTTTTGCGGGAGTTGCAGCTGAACGGCCGACTGTCGATGCAGGATTTGGCAGAGCGAACCGGGTTGTCGGCCTCGCAATGCTGGCGGCGGGTGCGTGATCTGGAAGCGTCGGGCGTTATTGCCGGCTATGGGGCGCAGCTCAGGGCCAAGGAAATCGGGTTGAATGCGATCGCCTATGTCCATGTTGCGCTGCGAGATCATCACGAAGAAAGCATCAAAGCGTTCCTTCGTTTGGTGGAGACTGAACCGCAGATTGTGGAATGCGCGTCCATCACCGGGGACCATGATTTTATTCTGAAAGTGTATGCACGAACACCGGAGGACCTTGAGGGCTTTATCATGCAGCGTCTTCTGAAGTCCGGGCTGGTTCGGGATACCCGGAGCAATTTCGTGCTGCGTCAAAACAAAACACGGGCGCCTTTGCCTTTGCGTTGATTGTTCGACAAAGGCTTGAAGGTTACCCGGTAAGCGAAAGAAATCATTCATAATTTTGTCACGATGCCTGTTGCGCCGACGTTGCGCGAGGCCTTGACGGTGCGGCCTTTTTCGCGTATAAATTGTGTCATGCTAGAAGAAGTGGGCAACGGCCCCGGGGCAACCCGGTGGCCGTTTTTCGTTTCTCTCGTGCGGAAAAACTCTCGCATGAGGTCACAGGCAAACATGACTTTGATTACCCCGGAAGAGCGGATGTCCCAAACGGCGGAACTTTTGCAGTCGCTTGAGACATCCATTCGCGGTTTGCGCCAGGCAGCGGAAGAACTGCGCAGGCAAATCGGAACCGGGGAGGATGCAGATCTTGCTGGTTCAGCCAAGCAACTCGGGCAGCTAGAGGGGCTGATCCGAACCTGTCAGAAAGTGGAGACAAGCTTTGTCGAACAACATCACAGACAAGCCGGAATTGCCCAAGGGGGGTATGCGCTCGACCTTGAGCGCGCTCGATTTGAAGTCGGGTGCAGGCTGGCTCGCCTCCGCGCCTGCTGCGGTTCGGGACCGATTTCTGAGTGAGATCGGGGAGGGGGGGCTGTGCGCCCTCCCTTTCCTGTTCGAGTTCTGGGCGTTGCCGCACCAACTGCCGCCCGAAGGCGACTGGCGGTCCTGGGTGATCTTGGGCGGGCGCGGCGCAGGCAAGACACGCGCAGGGTCCGAGTGGGTGCGATCGATGGTTGAGGGGGCAAAGCCGTTGGATCGAGGAGAAGCTTGTCGGGTGGCCTTGGTCGGTGAGACTTTTGATCAGGTGCGCGATGTGATGATCTTTGGCGATAGCGGCATATTGCAGTGTTCGCCACCGGATCGACGGCCGCAGTGGAAGGCATCGGAACGCAGGCTGATCTGGCCCAACGGGGCCGAGGCGCAGGCTTTTTCGGCGTATGATCCGGAGGGGCTGCGCGGCCCTCAGTTTGATGCAGCCTGGGTGGATGAGTTGGCCAAGTGGAAAAAGGCGGGCGAGACCTGGGACATGTTGCAATTTGCGTTGAGGCTGGGCGAGCGACCTCGGGTCTGTGTGACCACCACGCCGCGCAATGTGAAGGTTTTGAAGGAATTGTTGGCGTCGCCCTCTACCGTACAAACCCATGCGCAGACCGAGGCGAACCGGGCCAATCTGGCGGAATCCTTTTTGGAAGAAGTGCGCGCGCGATACGCGGGCACGCGGCTGGGGCGACAGGAGTTGGACGGGGTACTGCTGTCGGATGCCGAAGGGGCGCTGTGGACGGGTTCGATGCTGGAGGCGGCGCGCTGTGCGCGGGTGCCCGAGTTGGATCGCATCGTTGTGGCATTGGACCCGGCGGTGACGGCGGGATCGGATGCGGATGCCTGTGGGATCGTGGTCGTGGGCGCTCAGGTGCAGGGGCCGCCCGAGGAATGGCGGGCGTTCGTGCTGGCTGACCGGACGGTTCAAGGCGTTGGCCCGGCGGGCTGGGCACAGGCGGCGATTGACGCGATGGATGAATTCGGGGCCGAACGGCTGGTGGCCGAGGTCAATCAGGGCGGGCAACTGGTGGAAGAGGTCGTGCGGCAGGTGGACCCTCTGGTCCCATTTCGCGCGGTGCGGGCCTCACGCGGCAAGGTCGCGCGGGCGGAGCCTGTGGCGGCCTTGTACGAGCAGAGGCGCGTGGCGCATTTCGTCGGGCTGGAGGCGCTGGAGGAGCAGATGTGCCAGATGACCGCGCGCGGGTTCGAGGGGCAGGGCTCGCCCGACCGGGTCGACGCTCTGGTTTGGGCTCTGCATGAGTTGGTCGTGGGGCCTGCGGGGGCGTATCGGAGGCCTCGGGTAAGGGCGTTGTAAGAGGTTGTTCACTTCAAACCTAGATACCGGACGACTGCAAGCATCCTGTTTTATTGATGCTGTGCTAGACGCAAAAGTCAGCTTTCGGGGACGCCTTTTTCGACACTATAGCGGAACTGGATATAACCGCTCGGGCAGGCGACCGCCTGCGCATCAGCTAAAGTGACATCTCGGAGAGTTCTTCCAAATAATGGTGTTCCATCACCGATCAAAATCGGCATTTGGGTTATGGTGATCTCGTCAAGTCGACCGAGGTTGATAAAGTTCTGAATAGTCTTGCCGCCGTCGACATACGCACTCTGATAGCCTTCAGCTTCAAGCCTGTCCAAGAGTGCGGCAAGGTCGCCTGAATACAGTTCGATTTTGTTTTTTAGATTGTCTGGCGGCGTTTGAACCGTTTTGCTTAGCACAACAATCTTTGTTGTTCCGTAGGGCCACTGATCGGGTGGCAGATCAAAGCTGCTGATCATTTCCATGCACTTGCGACCCATGATCATGCAATCGATGGACGCAATGTAGGTCGCAAAGTCGATGTAGCCCTCGGCCATGCCGGCCTCCGGGTCTCCGGCGGTTTCGAGCCAGTCAACACTGCCATCGGCCCGGGCAATAAACCCGTCCGCGCTTGTTGCGATAAAAGCGCTGCACTTCATGATGACCTCCTTGGTTTTCTAGCCAACTCAAAGGATGCTGGTTGTTATCTAACTTGATAGCAAACATTCGTTCCAACAGTTATCTCGGCAGCTTCGTCCGCAACGAGGCAATTTTAACTCAATGCAAAGCTGGCGTGAAGCAGGCGGTTGAGGTGAGCGTTGCCAAACCCGCGTACGCTTCGTTCCCGAGGCTTAAACTTCTTTGCGTCATAACTCCTTTCAACAAGCCGGGCAGAGCGGCGGCAGAAAGGAGCACAGATGGTATTCGATTTCTTGCGTCGTGGAGCGGCCGGGGAAGCGCCCGAGGCGAAGGCCAGCGCGGCCGGCCCCGTGGTGGCCTGGCAGACGGGCGGGCGCGTGGCGTGGAGCCCTCGGGATACGGTATCGCTGACGCGGACGGGGTTTTCGGGGAACCCGGTGGGGTTTCGCTCGGTCAAGCTGATTGCTGAGGCGGCGGCGGCGCTGCCGTTGGTGCTGGAGGATCAGTCGCAGCGCTATGATGTGCACCCGATCCTGTCGCTGATGCGTCGTCCAAATGCGGCGCAGGGGCGGGCGGAGTTGATGGAGGCCTTGTTCGGGCAGTTGCTGCTGTCGGGCAATGCCTATGTCGAGGCGGTTCAGGCCGAGGAAGGCCTGCCGGTTGAGTTGCACGTGCTGCGCTCGGACCGCATGAGCGTGGTGCCGGGGGCGGATGGGTGGCCTAAGGCTTATGACTACGCCGTTGGCGGCAAAACGCATCGCTTTGGGGCGGATGCTATCTGTCACATCAAATCGTTCCACCCCCAGGATGACCACTATGGGTTTTCGCCGATGCAGGCCGCGGCAATGGCGATTGACGTGCATAACAGTGCGTCGCGTTGGTCGAAATCGCTGCTGGATAATGCGGCACGGCCTTCGGGGGCGCTGGTCTGGAAGGGCGGTGACGGCCACGGCGTGATGGCCGAAGATCAGTTCCGCCGCCTGAGCGACGAAATAGAGCAGAACTATCGCGGGGCGCGCAATGCTGGCCGACCGATGGTTCTGGAAGGGGGGCTGGATTGGAAGCCGATGGGTTTCTCGCCCTCGGACATGGAGTTTCAGAAGACCAAGGAAGCCGCCGCCCGCGAGATCGCGTTGGCCTTTGGGGTCCCGCCGATGTTGCTGGGGATACAAGGCGACGCGACCTATTCGAACTATCAGGAGGCCAACCGGGCGTTCTATCGCCTGACCGTTCTGCCCCTGGTGACGCGGGTGGCGGCGGCGGTGTCGGAGTGGCTCTCGGGCTTTGCCGATGAGGATCTGATGTTGAAACCCGATCTGGATCAGGTGCCTGCATTGGCCGCCGAGCGTGATGCGCAGTGGGCGCGTGTCAGCCAGGCGGAGTTCCTGACGGATCGGGAAAAGCGGTCTTTGCTGGGTCTTCCGGTGCTGACGGAGGATGCGGATGACTGAGGGGTATCCACCGTTCGATTGCGCGCCTGGCCTGCGTCTGGCCGCACATGAGAGGGTGGCCGAAATCCAGCATGCGCATCTGTGCAGGCGGCTGGATCAGATTGAAGAGATGATGGAACGGCTGGAGCGTCGATTATGGCTGACGGTTTACGGGGTGGCGGCGGTGATTCTTGCGCAGGCCTTTCAGTCACTTCTTGCCGTCACGCCATAAATTCAGTGAGTTACGTGGAGAAATTGATGGATTTAGAACACAAATTTGCCAGGTTCGGAGACGGCTTGTCGGTGACCGAAGATGCGGTCATCGCGGGCTATGCCAGCCTATTCGGGCAAGTCGACCAGGGCAGCGATGTGGTGCAGCGCGGGGCGTATCGGGGCTCGCTTGACGGACTGAAGGCTGCTGGGCAGCGGGTTAAGATGCTATGGCAGCATGATCCGGCGCAGCCCATCGGCGTCTGGGACGAAGTGCGCGAGGATGATCGGGGCCTGTGGGTCAAGGGGCGCTTGCTAGAGGCCACGCAAAAGGGCCGTGAGGCGGCAGAGTTGATCCGGGCTGGAGCCATGGACGGACTGTCGATTGGTTATCGAACCAAGCGGGCTGTGAAGAATGAAAAGGGCCAGCGGGTCCTGACCGAACTGGAGCTGTGGGAGGTGTCGCTGGTGACCTTTCCGATGCTGCCCAGTGCGCGGGTGGCGGCAAAGGGAGAGACCCGAGATGCCGAGGATGCCCTGCGCAGTATTGCCGAGGCGTTTAACGATGCCCGGCAGGAGCTGGCGCGACCCTAGCGCGCCTCAAACCCACCCAAGAAATGGATGTGCTGATGAGCAAGACCGAGAACCCGGCCTTGACCGGAGAGGGTGCGCCCCTGGTTCAGGAGGTGAAGCAGGCGATGGCTGGCTTCGTAAGTGAATTCAAGGACCTGAGAGCTGAAGTTAAAACAAAACTGCAACAGACAGAAGAGCGACTTACCATGCTGGATCGTAAATCAACCATCGCGGCACGCCCGCATCTTGCGGCGTCCATTGAGGACGGTGCACCGCACCAGAAGGCGTTTGATGCCTATGTCCGTTCGGGCGATGACGGTGGCCTTCGCGGGCTGGAGATGGAGGCCAAATCGCTGTCCAGTGCGGTTAACAGTGATGGCGGTTATCTGGTCGACCCTCAGACCGCCGAGATCATCAAGTCGGTGCTGAAATCCACCGCCTCGATCCGGTCGATTGCCTCGGTGGTGAATGTCGAGGCGAACTCGTTCGATGTGCTGATCGACCACACCGATGTGGGTGCGGGCTGGGCGGATGAGACTTCGGCAGCGAGTGAAACGTCGACCCCGTCAATTGACCGGATTTCCATCGCCCTGCATGAACTGAGCGCGTTGCCCAAAGCCTCGCAACGACTGCTTGATGACAGCGCGTTTGATGTGGAAGGCTGGCTGGCCGGTCGCATTGCCGACAAGTTCGCACGGGCCGAGGCGGCAGCGTTCATCTCGGGCGATGGCGCGGACAAGCCCAAGGGTGTTCTGGATCATGCCAAGGTCGACAATGACGTCTGGACCTGGGGCAATCTGGGCTACGTGCCGACCGGTATTGATGGCGGTGTCGAGGCAGATTCAATTGTCGATGTGGTCTACGCCCTGGGCGCGCAGTACCGGGTCAACGGCACCTTTGTGATGAACTCGAAAACTGCCGGTCTGATCCGCAAGCTCAAGGACAGCGATGGCCGATTCCTGTGGTCGGACGGTCTGGCTGCTGGTGAACCCGCACGTCTGATGGGCTATCCGGTGTTGATTGCCGAAGACATGCCTGATGCGGCGAGTGACAGTTTCTCGATTGCCTTCGGTGACTTTCAGGCCGGTTACACCATTGCCGAACGCCCCGATCTGCGTGTGCTGCGGGATCCATTCAGTGCCAAGCCGCATGTCCTGTTCTACGCGACCAAGCGCGTTGGCGGCGATGTGAGCGATTTTGCTGCAATCAAGCTGGTGAAATTCGGCACCGCCTAAAGCGGGCTGAATCCGGGGGGCCTAGCGCCCCTCGGGCGGCGGGCGCGGGCCGGGGTGAGATCCCCCGCGTTGTCTAGCTGCTCCCCTCCGTCCGAGCAACGTGGGGCGGCGCGTGCCCGTCAATTTCCTGAAGTCGGCCCCGGTGGGGTCCGAGATTGCGGAGTGAATGGATGATGTTGATCGAAGAAACCGCCATCGCGGATGCGGCGCTGCCGGTGGATCAGTTCAAGGCGCATTTGCGGCTGGGCACGGGCTTTGGCGAGGGTGATGTGCAGGACGAGGTGCTGAAGGGATTTCTACGCGCGGCAATCGCGGCGATCGAGGCACGCACCGGCAAGGTTTTGATCGAACGGGATTTCTCGTGGAGCCTGAAAGGCTGGCGTGACCCAGCGGGCGAGTTTCTACCGGTGGCCCCAGTTGGATCGATCGGCGCTGTGACGCTGACAGATGCGGCAGGTGCCGAGACGGTGTTGGATGCAGCGGCCTATCGGTTGGAGAGCGACAGCCAGCGCCCACGGCTGCGACCAGCGGGCATGGCTTTGCCGATGGTTCGGACTGGGGGATCGGCAAAGATCGCCTTCACAGCCGGCATGGCAATAGATTGGGGCGGATTGCCCGCGGATCTGGGGCAGGCATTGTTGTTGCTGGCGGCCCACTATTATGAATACCGCGACGCGACGGCGCTGAGCGCTGGCTGCATGCCCTTTGGCGTGACCAGCCTGATCCAACGCTATCGAACGGTGCGCTTCGGCACGGGGGTGATGCAATGAACGTGCCGCGCCTGAACCGCAAGCTGGTGCTGGAAGCGCCGCTGCGCAGCGCCGATGGGGCTGGCGGCTATACCGAAACATGGGCCGCACTGGGCACCCTCTGGGCCGAGGTAACGGCACGCAGCGGAGCCGAGCGGCAGATTGCGGGCGTTTCCGTTTCGCGTGTCGGAAACCGGATTGTGGTGCGCGGCGCGCCCGAAGGGTCTTCGATGCGGCCCGCGCCGGACCAGCGGTTTAGGGAAGGTCAGCGCCGTTTTGTCATTCGCGCGGTAGCTGAGCGTGACCCGCGTGGCCAATACCTGACCTGTTTTGCAGACGAAGAGGTGGCGGCATGAGCTATGGCGTTTCAGCTGCGTTACAGGCGGCAGTGTTTCAACAACTCTCGGCGGATGCACAGGTCAGCACGCTGTCTGCAGGTGCGATCTATGACGCAGTGCCTGCGGGGACAATGCCGCAGACCTATGTGACGCTGGGCCCCGAGGAGGTGCGCGAAGCCTCGGACCGGTCTGGTGCGGGGGCAGTGCATCGCTTCACGGTTTCGGTGGTGTCCGACGTGGCGGGCTTTGGCGCGGCCAAAACGCTGGCCGGTGCGGTGTGCGACGCGCTGGAGGGCGCGGCAATGAGTTTGGATCGCGGCCACCTGGTGGGGCTGTGGTTCGAGCGCGCCTCGGCCCGGCGCACAGGAACCGGTGGAACGATCCGCCAGATCGACCTGAGATTCCGCGCCCGCGTGGAAGATGATTAAGCAATCAACGGAGTGAGTATATGGCTGCCCAGAACGGAAAAGACCTGCTGGTCAAAGTGGACATGAACGGTACAGGTCTGTTCGAGACCATTGCGGGGCTGCGCGCCACGCGGATCAGCTTTAACGCGGAAAGCGTCGACGTCACCAGCCTTGAAAGCCAGGGGGGCTGGCGAGAGTTGCTGTCGGGCGCGGGGGTCAAATCGGCCTCGATCTCGGGCTCGGGAGTGTTCAAGGATGCGGGAACGGACGAACGCGCACGGCAGCTGTTTTTTGACGGCGAGACCCCGAGGTTTCAGGTGATAATCCCGGACTTTGGCATTGTCGAAGGCCCCTTTCAGGTCACTGGCATCGAGTATGCCGGCTCGCACAATGGCGAAGCAACTTATGAAATGAGCCTGGCCAGCGCCGGTGCGATGAACTTTACGGCGCTCTGATGGCCAATCCGTGGACCGGTGAGGTGGCGTTGACCATCGATGGGGAGCAGCGGGTGCTCAAACTGACATTGGGTGCTTTGGCGGAACTGGAACAGGAACTGAAGACCGGGTCCCTGGTCGAGCTGGTGCAGCGGTTTGAAGGTGGGGCCTATTCCAGTGGTGATGTTCTGGCCCTGGTCGTGGCGGGGTTGCGGGGCGGTGGCGCCGATGTCACCCGCAACGATTTGATGCATGCCGAGATCGAGGGTGGCCCCATGGCCGGGGCAAAAGCTGCCGCCGAACTGTTGGCGCGGGCGTTCATGGTGCCGGAACAGGCATGAACGGGTTCGATTGGCCGGACCTGATGCGCGCGGGCCTTGTCGGGCTGCGCCTGACTCCCGAGCAATTCTGGCGCCTGACCCCGGCGGAACTGCGGCTGATGCTGGGGCAGGGTGGGGGCATGCCCGCGATGAACCGGGCCGGGCTGGACGCGCTGCTGGCGGCTTATCCGGACAAGAGGAAAGGAGAGCATGATGACGGATCGTGATGGGTTGGACGAACTGCAGGAACGTGGCGAGGCGCTGGGCGACGCGCTGGGCGATGCGGCCAGCATGGCAGCGGCCTTTGACGGCCAGATGAAGCGGATCAGCGCTGCCTTCGAAGAAACCGGCAAGGACGTTGCCACGCTGGAGCGCGGCATGTCCAGTGGTTTGCGCAAGGCATTCGACGGTGTGGTGCTGGACGGGATGAACCTGTCGGATGCGCTGGACGTGCTGAAGAATTCGATGATCCAGACTGCGTATGCGGCAGCAATCAAGCCGGTGACAGACCATTTCGGCGGCATGCTGGCGAACGGAATTGGGGGCCTGGTTAAGGGGCTGATGCCTTTTGCGGACGGGGGCAGTTTTTCTCAGGGCCGTGTGATGCCATTTGCCAATGGTGGAGTCGTCAGCGGACCGACAACGTTTCCCATGCGTGGCGGAACCGGCCTGATGGGCGAAGCAGGACCCGAGGCGATCATGCCTTTGGCGCGCGGCCCTGACGGAAAGTTGGGTGTTCGCACTTCGGGCGGGGGGCGGGCCGTAAATGTGGTGATGAACATATCCACGCCAGATGTTCAGGGCTTTCGCCGCTCGCAAAGCCAGATCGCGGCCCAGATGAGCCGCGTGCTGGGTCGCGGCAATCGCAACAGGTAAATCAGGGAGCAGGACATGAATTTTCACGAAGTGCGATTTCCGGCCAGCCTGAGTTTCGGCTCGGTCGGGGGGCCCGAGCGGCGCACGGATGTCGTGACGCTGGCCAACGGGTTCGAGGAACGCAACACGCCCTGGGCGCATTCGCGCCGCCGGTATGATGCCGGCTTGGGTATGAGGTCTCTGGACGATATCGAGACGCTGATCTCGTTTTTTGAGGCGCGCCAGGGACAGATGTACGGGTTTCGCTGGAAGGACTGGTCGGACTTCAAGTCCGGTGCGGCAACGGCGGAAACCGCCATGGCTGACCAGGTGATTGCGCGCGGCAACGGAACACAGACCGAGTTTCAGTTGATAAAGACTTACAGTTCAGGGGGCTTTAGCTATGTCCGGCCGATCGTCAAACCTGTATTGGGAACCATTCAGGTTGCGGTTGAACAGGATCAGGTCCGCGAAGGTGTGGATTTTGAGGTCGACCTGAGCACGGGACTGATTACGTTTGCTGATCCGCCAGCCGAGCAGGTCGAGATCACCGCCGGTTTTGAGTTCGATGTGCCGGTCAGATTTGATACCGACAAGATCCAGACCAGCGTTGCCAGCTTTCAGGCAGGCGATGTGCCAAACGTGCCGGTTGTTGAGGTGCGCGTTTGATGAACTGGGACGAACAGGGACTGCACGAGCATCTCAAAAGTGGACTGACTACTGTTTGTCGTTGTTGGGCCGTGTCGCGCAAGGATGGGCAAACTTACGGCTTTACTGACCATGACAGAGAGTTGCAGTTTGGAGGCTTGACCTTCAAGGCAAGCAGCGGACTGACCGCAGCGGCGATCGAACAGGCCACCGGGTTGTCGATTGACAATACCGAGGCGATGGGCGCGCTTTCGGACGCGGCCATCCGAGAGGAGGATATCGAGGCCGGCCGTTTTGATGGAGCGGCGGTCTGGGCCTGGTTGGTGAACTGGGCGAATCCCCAACAGCGAAAGTTGCAGTTTCGCGGCTCGTTTGGCGAATTGCGGCGGGGCGGCGGAGCTTTTCATGCGGAGTTGCGTGGCCTTACCGATTTGCTGAACCGGCCTTTGGGGCGGATCTACCAAAAACCATGCACGGCCGTTTTGGGTGACAAATCCTGCCGGTTCAATGTGAACGCGCCGGGCTACTGGGCCGAAGCTAAAGTCGTAAGTGCCGAAGGTGGTGCTGCGTTGTTGCTGAACGGGGCAGAACAGTACGGCGGTGGCTGGTTCGAGCGTGGCAGGCTGGACGTCACGTCCGGCAAGGCCGAAGGGCTTTGGGGATCCATCAAGCAGGACAAACAGATAACAGATGGACGTTCCGTTCAGCTGTGGACCGGCATCGGCGGAGGATTGGCTGTCGGGGACAGGGTCAAGCTGACGGTGGGTTGCGACAAGAGCATGGGAACCTGCCGATTGAAATTCAATAACATGCTTAACTTTCAGGGGTTCCCTGACCTTCCCGGCGAAGATTGGGTCATGGCCGTGCCCAGGAAGAATAACCCCAATGCAGGGGGGAGCAGGCGGTGATGACCAGCAGAACGGAAATCGTAGACGAAGCGCGCAGTTGGCTGGGGACGCCTTATGTTCATCAGGCGTCGGTCAAAGGGGCCGGGGCGGATTGTCTCGGCCTGCTCAGAGGTGTCTGGCGCGCGGTTCTTGGGGCCGAGCCCGAAGCAGTGCCGGTCTATAGCATGGACTGGTCCGAACCGCAGGGCGAAGAACGCATGTGGGCTGCCGCAAGCCGACATCTGATTGAAAAAACGCCGGCCGAATTGGATGCGGGCGACGTTCTGTTGTTTCGGATGCGGGACACTGGTGTGGCCAAACATCTGGGAATTGTCTGCGAAACCGGGGACGTGCCGCGCTTTGTTCATGCCTATACCGGGCATGGCGTTGTTGAAAACACTCTGAGCGAGCCCTGGCGCCGTCGGGTTGTCGCCTGTTTCGCTTTTCCGATGGAGGACCTGTAAATGGCAACAATCCTACTTTCGGCAGCTGGCGCGGCAATTGGTGGGGCCATCGGCGGAACCGTCGCAGGGCTGTCCACAGCAATTATCGGCCGTGCTGTTGGGGCGACCCTTGGCCGTGTCATCGACCAGCGTCTGATGAGCCAATCGGTTATGGGCGGGGGCAGCGAGGTGGTCGAGACCGGACGGCTGGACCGGTTTCGTCTGACTGAAACCGGTGAAGGCGCGCCGGTCGCCACGGTCTTTGGCAGGATGCGTATTGGGGGTCAGGTGATCTGGGCCTCGGACTTTCTGGAAACACAAAGCACCAGCACAACAACGCAATCTTCCGGCGGTGGTGGCAAAGGGTCTCCGAAACCACCGGAAGTGACGACAACGACCCACAGCTACAGCTACTCCGTTTCGCTGGCCATCGCTTTGGGCGCAGGCGAAATCTCGGATGTCCCGCGAATTTGGGCCGATGGCGAGGAACTGGAACGATCAGGTCTGAACATGCGGGTGTATCGCGGCACTTCGTATCAACTGCCGGACCCCCTGATCGAAGCCGTTGAAGGTGCAGGAAATGTGCCGGCCTATCGGGGCACGGCTTATGTGGTGATTGAGGACCTGCAATTGGCACAGTTCGGCAATCGGGTGCCGCAATTCTCTTTCGAAGTTGTTCGGCTCGAGCAGCCTGGGATGCCCGGCTATCACGATGATCTGTCGCGGAACATTCGTGGCGTGGCGCTGATGCCGGGGACGGGTGAATACTCGCTGGCAAGTACTCAGGTCAACTATACACGTTGGATCGGGCAAAGCTGGGCCGCCAACGTCAACTCAAAATCAGGCCTGCCGGACCTGATCACGTCCACCCGGGCCCTGGCCCACGAAGTACCGGGGTGCAGCGCGGCATCGTTGATCGTGTCCTGGTTCGGGAATGATCTTCGATGCGGGCAATGCCAGATCACACCGAAAGTGCTGCACAAGGAAATCGAAGGCGAGAATATGCCGTGGCAGGTTGCAGGCCTGAACCGGGCGGCGGCGCAGAGCGTGAAGTATCAGAATGGTCGACCGGTCTATGGGGCCACACCAGCGGATGCTTCGGTGGTGCAAGCAATCCAACACCTTAGGAACTCTGGTAAACGGGTGATGTTCTATCCGTTTATTCTGATGGATCAGTTACAGGGCAATGGTCTGCCGGACCCGTGGTCGGATGCGCCGCATCAGCCCCATTTGCCCTGGCGCGGGCGTATCACGTTGAACGAGGCGCCGGGGCGGTCCGGGTCTGCGGACGGGACGGCGTGGGCGGATGCGCAGGTCGCGAACTTCTTTGGGCAGGCAAAGGCCGGCGACTTCGCGATTGGTAACGGGACGGTTTCTTACAGTGGACCGCAGGACTGGGGTCTCTGCCGTTTCATTCTGCATTATGCCGCACTATGCAAGGCCGCCGGCGGGGTCGAGTCCTTTTGCATCAGTTCCGAAATGCGCGGCCTGACTCAGATCCGGGGTCAGAACGGGTTTCCGGCTGTGGCTCGCCTTCGCGCCCTTGCCGCTGAAGTTCGTCAGATTCTGGGCGCGGGCACCAAAATCGGCTATGCCGCAGACTGGTCCGAGTATTTTGGCTATCAACCTGCCGATGGAAGCGGAGACCGGTATTTTCACCTCGATCCGTTGTGGGCTGATGTAAACATCGATTTTGTAGGGATCGACAACTACATGCCGCTGTCCGATTGGCGCGACGGTGAAAACCATCTGGACGCCAGTGATGGCGCCAAAGCGATCTATGATCTGGAATACCTGCGCGGCAACGTCGAAGGCGGCGAGGGCTATGACTGGTATTACGCCTCGCCCGAAGAAGCTGAAGCTCAGATCAGGACCCCGATTGAGGACAGCGATCACAACGAACCCTGGATCTGGCGTTACAAGGACTTGCGCAACTGGTGGGGGCGTCATCATCATGAACGGATTGGTGGGGTGCGGCAGCCGAACCCGACGGATTGGGTGCCCGGGTCCAAACCGATCTGGTTTACTGAGCTCGGCTGCGCCGCCATCGACAAGGGTGCAAATCAGCCCAACAAATTCCTGGACCCCAAATCTTCGGAGTCAAAATTCCCGAAATATTCCAATGGCCTGAGAGACGACTTTATGCAGGTTCAGTATCAAAAGGCGGTACTGAGCTATTGGTCCGATCCCGATGTGAACCCGGTTTCGGATGTCTACGGCGGGCGCATGGTTGACCTTGGGAATACTTACATCTGGGCCTGGGATGCCCGCCCGTTTCCGACCTTTCCGAACCTGCGCAGCCAATGGAGCGACGGTGAGAACTATCCCCGGGGTCATTGGCTGAATGGGCGTTCCGGCTCGCGTACTCTGGCATCGGTCGTGACAGAAATCTGCTATGGAGCCGGTGTTAGCGAGATCGATGTGTCCGAGCTATATGGCGTCGTGCGCGGTTACGCGGTCGAAGATGTTTCCGATGCGCGTTCCGCACTGCAGCCCCTGATGTTGCGCCATGGTTTTGATGCAATCGAGCGTGACGGCTTGCTTGTTTTCCGGATGCGTGACGGCCGGCGGCCTGTTGATCTGTCATCTGATCAATTGGCGCAGAGTGAAGAGGTTAGCGGAGACATTGAACATCGTCGCGAAGCCGAGGCTGAAATGACCGGCCGTGTTCGACTGCGATTTGTGCAGTCCGATGCCGATCACGATGTTGTCGCCGAGGAGGCGATCCTGCCCGATGACAGCACCCATTCCGTTTCGGTCAACGAGATGCCCCTGTCAATGACGCGGGCCGAGGGACGCCAGACCGCCGAACGATGGCTGAGCGAAGCGCGCGTGTCGCGTGAGACAGCCCGCTTTGCGCTACCGCCTTCGATGATGCATCTGGGGGCGGGCGATGTCGTCCGGTTGCCCTCGAACGGACAGGGCGCGCTGTACCGGATCGACCGGCTGGAACAGGCGGAGCTTCAGATTGTGGATGCGGTAAGGGTCGAACCGCGCGTCTACACGCCGTCTGATTTGCCTGACGATGGAGTGACTGAAAAACCCCATGTCGCTCCGGTGCCAGTTCTGCCGGTGTTCATGGATCTGCCATTGCTTACAGGATCCGAGGTGCCACACGCGCCATATCTGGCCGTATCCGCGAAACCGTGGCCAGGAAATGTAGCGGTCTATTCGGCGTCGGATGATGAAGGTTACGCTTTGAGCGGACTGATCCCGGGGCAGGCGATTATCGGAGTGACCGAAAGCCCCTTGATGCGGGCCACCCAGGGTATGTGGGACGAGGGTGCGCCGCTGCGGGTCAAATTAATCGACGGCGTGCTGGAATCGCGGCCGCGTCAGGCATTGCTCAACGGTGCGAATTTGGCGGCAATTGGTGACGGCACACTGGGGAACTGGGAGGTTTTTCAGTTCGCGACGGCAGATATGCAGGAGGTCGACACATATGCGCTTTCAGGACGGTTGCGTGGGCAGGTGGGAACCGACGCCCTAATGCCGGACGCCTGGCCGGAAGGATCTTTGTTCGTGATGCTGAACGATCATATCTATCAGACCAGCCTGTCACGCTCAGAGCGCCGGGTCGCCAGACATTATCGCATCGGGCCCGCAACACGGGGGCATGAAGACGCGTCTTTTGTGCATCAGATTCAGGCTTTCGACGGAAACGGCTTGCGGCCATATGCACCTGCGCATCTCAAAGCAGCCCAATCCGAAGGCGGTGACATGATCTCGTGGGTGCGGCGCACACGTATTGATGGCGATGATTGGTCAGGGCTGGATATACCGCTGGGTGAGGAAAGCGAATCCTATCTGGTTCGGGTTCGGTCCGGCGCTGCGGTTTTGAGGGAAGACCTGACCGACACTCCGCAGTGGCACTATTCCGCGGCGATGAAATCAACCGACGGCGCCAGCGGCCCATATAGTGTCGAGGTGGCGCAAGTCTCGGCCGTTTTCGGCGCGGGCTTGTTTGCCGGGCTTGTGGTCGGATAGGCAAATCCATGCGTCCTGTCCTTCACGGGGATGTCAGTGCTGCGGCGCGGGCCTTGTTGGCCGCGCCGCAGTGGGAGCGTCAGAAACTGTGCGCCCTAATGATCGCCGAGGCTGAGCTGGCCGATCAACATGTCAGGCGAACCGGCGATCTGCATCCGATATTCGGCAACGGATCGTTGATGGCCGCTGCGCGCTGCCGTCTGCTGGCGGATGAACCAGACTTTGGAGATATTCAATATTGCCAGTGCTTTGAGATGGTTCTGAGCCAACTGATCCGTTTTCTGGTTAGCCGGACGCACAGCTGACACATTTTCCAGCCGCCGGATCAAGGTCCAGCCGCCCGCGCGGGATTTCATCGCCGCAATCCTCGCAATACCCGAACTCACCATCGCCGATCCGTGTCAGGGCGGCTTGCAATCGGCGGGCCTCAAGATCCCGGTTTGCTTGCTGGGCCTTGGCCATGGCCTGATTTTGCAGCGCATCCATTCGGCTGAGGCGCCCCACGGCCTGTTGATCCAACTGAACAATCGCCTGGGCGTCTTTGCCCGCCTCTGATTGCGCGGCCAGTTCGCGCAATCGGTCGCGAATCTGTGTTTCGAAATCGGCCAGTTCGGACTCATTCATTTTCGTTACACTGCGGATCAAGGGTTTGCGTTTGGTGTTTTTACAACTAAATGGCATTCTAGGCGCAGCAAGGGATCAATAGCTATGTTTGAAACGCGCACCAAAGTGAGAAACATGGATCCGGTCTGGGATCGGATCACGGCCGAGGCGCACGCGGCTGTTGAAAAAGAGCCATTGATGGGCGGGTTGGTGCACGCATGTATCCTCCATCACCGCAGCCTTGAACGTGCGCTGTCGTATCGGGTGGCGGCCAAGCTGTGCTCGAACGAGATGTCGATGATGGTTCTGCGCGAGATCGTGGACGAGGCCTATGCCGACGACCACGGATTGATAGAAGCAGCGCGGGCAGACCTGATGGCCGTCTACGAACGCGACCCGGCCTGCCACCGGCTGTTGCAGCCCATTCTGTATTTCAAAGGCTACCAGGCAATGCAGGCCTATCGTGTCGCGCATTGGCTGTGGCGCAAGGGCCGTCATGACTTGGCTTATTTCTTCCAGATGCGTTCGTCCGAGATTTTTGGGATCGACATTCACCCGGCCGCGCAGATCGGAAAAGGCATCATGATCGATCACGCACACTCCATCGTGATCGGGGAAACCGCCGTTGTCGGTGATAACGTCTCGATGCTGCATTCTGTGACGCTTGGTGGAACCGGCAAAGAAGAAGAACAGCGCCATCCGAAGATCGGAAACGGTGTTCTGATTGGGGCCGGGGCCAAAGTGCTTGGCAATATCAAGGTCGGTAACTGCAGTCGCATAGCCGCCGGATCGGTGGTGCTGCAGGAGGTTCCGCCTTGCAAGACCGTGGCGGGCATTCCTGCCAAGATCGTGGGTGAGGCGGGCTGTGATCAGCCGTCGATCTCGATGGACCACATGCTGGGCAAAGACCAGTAAGGCAAATCAGTTCGAGCGGTTGTTCATTTTCTCCGACCGCTCGCACCTTCTTTCTTCCCATCGCTTCTTGCGCTCTTTGATCAAACTATCGCGCCGTTTTCTGTCTTGCGAATGCAGCAGGATCAGATGAACTGAAACGGGAATTTTCGCGCGGATAGTTGTTGGGCTTGGCCCTTAATGGCGCTGGAAGTGCTGTCGCCAGCAAAAATGAGCATCAGCAAAATTCTGACTGATTTCGCAGAGGTCATTGCACTCCGACAGGTAAAGGAGCCATGCGCAATGAGATGCGAGACGCCGATCTTTCTGAACAAAGCCGATGGTGATCTCGCCCTCTCACATCCTGAACAAGGGGCAAAGCCTCGCCGGATCAAGGATGCGGCGAGGCTGTTGTCTTGTTTCAGGCCAGCATGACCATCGGGTTTTCAAGATTGTCCACGATGGCTTGCAGCAACTGTGCGCCAAGCGCGCCGTCAATGACCCGGTGATCAACCGACATTGTGACCGACATGACCGTGGCGACCGTCAGTTCGCCATCTTCACCCACGACCGGCTTCTTCAACCCTGTACCAACGGCCAGAATACCTGCATGGGGCGGGTTCACGATGGCGTCGAAATTGTCGATACCAAACATGCCGAGGTTCGAAACCGCGAATGTACCGCCCTGATATTCATGCGGTGCCAGCTTGCGTTCACGGGCACGACCGGCGAGGTCCTTCATCTCGGTTGACAGCGCAGAAAGCGATTTGGTGTCGGCGTCCTGTAGAACTGGGGTGAACAGGCCGCCTTCGATTGCAACCGCAACGGCGACATCCGACGGCCTCAGTTGCAGCACCCGATCGCCCGCCCAGACGGCGTTGCATTCCGGGACCTGTTGCAGCGCGTTGGCGACGGCCTTGATGATGAAGTCGTTGACGCTCAGCTTTACGCCACGGCCCTCCAGTTGTTTGTTCAACTGGCTGCGGAACTTGAGTAGTGCATCCAGCTTGATGTCGCGGCGCAGATAGAAATGCGGGATGGTCTGTTTAGCTTCACCCAGACGCGCGGCGATGGTCTTGCGCATCCCGTCGAGTTTGATCTCTTCGTATTCACGACCCTCGTACATGCGGGCAACCATATCGGCGGATGGGCCAGTTGGAGCCGCCGCCGCTGCAGGTGCTGACGCGGCTGCGGTGGGTGCCGCAGCAGGTGCGGTTGCTGTCGCGCCTTCCACATCTGCCTTGACGATACGGCCATGGGGACCCGATCCGGACAATTGCACAAGATCCAGGCCTTTCTGCGCCGCGATGCGTCTGGCCAGAGGTGATGCAAAGATGCGTCCGCCATCGGCTTTGGCCGGAGCAGCCGGGGCAGGGGCCGGCGCCTCGGGTGCCGCGGGCGCGGCAGCCTCGTTGCCCGCGGCGGCTGCAGGCGCAGCCGCTGGAGCAGCGGCAGGCGCGGCCGCGATATCATCGGCGCTTTCGCCATCGTCCAGAAGAACCGCAATAGCGGTGTTGACCTTGACCCCTTCGGTGCCTTCCGGGATCAGGATCTTACCAACAACACCTTCGTCGACGGCCTCGAACTCCATCGTGGCCTTGTCGGTTTCGATTTCGGCCAGCAAGTCACCCGAGGCGACGGTGTCGCCTTCCTTGACCAGCCATTTGGCAAGTGTTCCTTCCTCCATGGTGGGTGAAAGGGCGGGCATCAGAATTTCGGTGGGCATGTCTTCATGTCCTCTTACTTCGAGAATGAGTAGATCAGCGTTGCGATGTCGATAAGCAGAATAGCGGCACAAAAGGTGACGAACACACCAATCACCATGGAACGCGCGCGCGACACATGCGGGTGGTTTGTCTTCAGCCACTCAGTGAAGTTTCCCAGTGCCGCCGCGTCGCTGTGATCCAAAACCGCCAGGTAATCCATGCCAAGCTGCAAGCGTTGCTGCTCGAGCACGATGTAGATGACGGAAGCATACGAAACGATACAGGCAACGCTCAGCATTGCCCGGATAGGCCAGGCGTCGGTCAGACTTCCAACGATAAAGGAAAACTGAAACTCGATCCCGTTCAGGCCTTCCAGATTCAAAGCTATGCTGATGAAGGAAACGGCAAGGAACGCTGCGCAAACATAAAGCAGATTGCGGTTGTTGTCCTTTCGTGCGGCATCGAGGCTTTCAAAAAGCCAGTCTGCTCCCGAAGGATAATCTGCGTTCCTTGCAATCATCGCCTAGCGGTACGTAACTTGTTTGACGGCTGCGATCACCTCATCGGTGGTCACGAGCGCCAGTTTTTCCAGGTTTGCAGCGTAGGGCATTGGAACATCCTTGCCGGTGCAGTTGATGACCGGCGCGTCGAGGTAATCGAACGCCTCCTGCATCACCACGGATGAGATATAGCTGCCAACCGAACCTTGCGGCCAACCTTCCTCGACAGTCACCAGACGATTGGTCTTCATCACGGAGTTGATGATTGCGCCTGCATCCATCGGGCGGATTGTGCGCAGGTCGATCACTTCGGCGTTGATACCTTCCTCGGCCAGCTTGTCGGCGGCTTCCAGTGCGAACTGCATGCCGATACCGAAGCTGACGATGGTTACGTCGGAACCTTCGCGCCAGATACGGGCCTTGCCCAGCGGGACGGTCAGGTCGTCGACCTGAGGCATGTCAAAGCTGCGACCGTAAAGGATTTCGTTTTCCAGGAAAACGACCGGGTTGGGATCGCGGATGGCAGACTTCAGCAGACCTTTTGCGTCAGCGGCAGAGTAAGGCATGACAACCTTGAGGCCGGGCACCTGCATGTACCACGCCGCATAGTCCTGGCTGTGTTGGGCTGCGACGCGTGCCGCTGCGCCGTTCGGACCACGGAACACGATCGGACAACCCATCTGACCGCCGGACATGTAAAGCGTCTTGGCGGCCGAGTTGATGATCTGGTCAATTGCCTGCATGGCGAAGTTGAAGGTCATGAACTCGACAATCGGTTTCAATCCACCAAAGGCCGAACCCACCGCAATGCCAGCAAACCCGTGCTCGGTGATCGGAGTGTCGATCACACGCTTGCTGCCGAATTCGTCCAGCAGGCCTTGCGAGATTTTGTAGGCGCCCTGATATTCGGCGACTTCTTCGCCCATCAGGTAAACGTCCTCATCGCCACGCATTTCTTCGGCCATGGCGTCGCGCAAGGCTTCGCGAACGGTTTGGGGTTTCATTTCGGCATCTGCCGGCCAGTCGGGGGACAGATCCACCACCGGTGCCGCCGGTGCAGCAGCCGGAGCCGCAGCAGGGACCGCCGCCGGGGCAGCCTCGGGCGCCACTTCAGCAGCGGGCGCGGCCGACGGCAGGGCCGAGGCATCTTCACCTTCCTCAACCAGAATGGCGATTGGAGTGTTCACCTTGACACCTTCAGTGCCTTCCTCGATCAGGATCTTGCCAACGATGCCTTCGTCGACGGCTTCGAACTCCATCGTGGCCTTGTCGGTTTCGATCTCGGCCATGATATCGCCGGATGAAACGGTGTCGCCTTCCTTGACCAGCCATTTGGCCAGCGTGCCCTCTTCCATCGTGGGCGAAAGGGCGGGCATGAGAATTTCGGTTGCCATGTCTTATTCGTCCTCTCAGGCGTAGATGTCGGTCCAGAGCTCGTCCAGCGACGGCTCGGGGCTTTCTTTCGAGAATTCGGCGGCCTTGTTGACGACCTCTTTGATCTCTTTGTCGATTGCTTTCAGATCATCTTCTGTCGCGTGTTTGCCGGACAACAGCAGCTCGCGTACATGTTCGATCGGGTCGCTTTGCTCGCGGACCTTCTGAACTTCTTCCCGTGTGCGATACTTGGCCGGGTCAGACATCGAGTGGCCGCGGTAGCGATAAGTCTTGACTTCAAGGATATAGGGGCCCTTGCCCGCGCGGCAGTGAGCGACGGCCTTTTCGCCGGCCTCCTTGACGGCCAGAACATCCATGCCGTTGACGATCTCGCCGGGAATGCCAAAGGCTTCTCCGCGAACGTAAATGTCCTGGGTCGAGGTGGAGCGGGCTTGCGCAGTGCCCATGGCGTACTGGTTGTTCTCGATCACGAAGACAACGGGAAGATCCCACAGGGCAGCCATGTTGAAGGTTTCATACACCTGACCCTGGTTCGCCGCTCCGTCGCCGAAATAGGTGAATGTCACCCTTCCGTTGCCCTTGTACTTGTCGGCAAAGGCCAGACCCGCGCCCAATGGCACCTGCGCGCCCACGATGCCGTGGCCGCCGTAGAAATGTTTCTCTTTCGAGAACATGTGCATCGAGCCGCCCTTGCCCTTGGACAGGCCGCCCTCGCGCCCGGTCAGTTCGGCCATCACGCCGCCGGGATCCATGCCGCAGGCCAGCATATGGCCATGATCACGATAGGAGGTGATGCGCTTGTCGCCTTCTTCGGCAGCAGCTTCGAGACCGACCACAACGGCCTCCTGACCGATGTACAAATGGCAAAATCCGCCGATCAGACCCATACCGTATAGTTGTCCCGCCTTCTCCTCGAATCGGCGGATTAGCAACATTTCGCGATAATAGAGTTTGAGTTCGTCCGCAGAAACGTTTGGTTTCTTTGTGGTTTTTCGCGCAGCCATTGTGGCAATCTCCCCCTTTCGGCAAGATAGTTTAGCGTTAAACTATCTCATAGAACATTTGACCGCATCTGGCGAGAGTAAAAGTAACGCAGGGGCAGGATACGCGATCCTTGGCCTTGCGGTCTTCGTCAAAAGACTGCGGGCAAAGGTCTTTCGATGAAAAATCTGAAACCTCAGGGATCAATGAATGACGATTTCATCCGTTCGGACCATGCCCAGAACCGAGCGGGCCTGCTGGTCCAGCAAATCAAGATCCAGATAGGTGTCCGACAGACGGCGGGTCAGGTTTTCCATTTCCGAGGTCTCAGCCTCAAGCCGGGCCAGATCGCGCGACAGAGCGTCCCGTTCCGCAGCAATCTCGACCCGTCTGAACAGGCCAAAATCGCCCTGCACAGCGGCGAAGGTGAAATAGACACCCAGCATGAAAGCCACCATGAAGAACAAAACTGAGCCCAAACCGGGCCGATGGGAACGGGACACTCTGTTAACCGCCGTATGAAGTCTGCCTCAAAAACGTGCCCTTTGCGGACATCTGATCGCACTATGTCACAGGCGATTCGCGTTGTGAATCCCTTGATTCGCACTTTTTTGCGAATTGCCGAATTAGGTTTCTCAGCGCCATGCCGCCAGCGCCTGATTGCGGGTCAGAGTTTGCTGCTCCATGCAGGCCCAATAGAACATGGGCGCCGCGCTGCCATCGCTTGCCAGCTCCGGATCGCAAGTCGCGTCACGCGCTTTCAGCCAGGCGCGCTGTTCGTTCAACAGGGATTGACCGTTCCCACGCGCATCGGCAAGCGGTTTGACTTCGGCCCAGATACGGTTCAACTCGCGATCCGCGATTTCCCATTTTTCCTTGGCGCAGAAATTGGCGTCGAGTTGGGTTTGTCCGCCACAACTGGATTGTGCGGCGGAATAGGCGGGGATCAATGCAACGATCAGGCAGGCAAGGTACCTCATGACAAAATCTCCAATTCAATAAGGAGAGTTTATCATGAGGCGCGAAATGCAGCTAATTTGTCTTTATGACTAGCCTTCCAATGCCGCGACGCCGGGCAGGGTTTTGCCTTCCATCCACTCAAGAAACGCGCCGCCGGCGGTTGAGATGTAGGTGAAATCGCTGGCTGCCCCCGACGCATTAAGGGCGGCAACCGTGTCACCCCCACCTGCAACCGAGATCAGCTTGCCCGACCGGGTCAGCGCAGCCGCTTTAAGCGCTGCGGCGTTTGTGGCAGCGTCGAAGGGTTCCAGCTCGAAAGCACCCAGCGGGCCGTTCCAGATCAGGGTCTGGCTTTGCGCAAAGATTTCGTTGATGGCCGCGACACTTTCGGGGCCGGCATCCAGGATCATACCCTCCGGGGGGCATCCATCAGATTGCAGAACCTGATGCGGAGCATGGGCTTCGAACTTTTCGGCGACCACGATGTCGCGGGGCAGGACAATCGTGCAGCCCGACGTCTCCGCCTTTGCCAGAATTTCCGCAGCCGTGTCCTTCATCGCGGTTTCGGCCAGCGATTTCCCGACATCAATGCCCTTGGCGACAAGAAATGTGTTCGCCATACCTCCGCCAATGACCAGATAGTCGACCTTGTCGATCAGATTGCCCAGCAACTCCAGCTTGGTCGATACCTTGGCCCCACCGACAACGGCAGTGACGGGGCGTTTCGGTGAACCCAAGGCGCCTTCCAGCGCCTCAAGTTCCGCCTGCATCAGACGACCGGCGCAAGCGGGAAGCAAACGTGCAAGCGCCTCGGTCGAGCTGTGGGCGCGGTGCGCGGCGGAAAACGCGTCGTTACAATACAGATCACCCAGGCGTGCCATACCTGCGGCCAGGTCCGCATCGTTCTTGGTCTCTGCCGCATGGAAACGGGTGTTTTCCAACAGCAGCACCTGACCGGGCTTCAGTTCCTGCGCGGCCAGTTCGGCTTCGGCACCGACGCAATCGGCGGCAAACAGAACCTCGGCTCCAAAAGCAGCCTCCAGGGTCGGTACCAGCTGTTTCAGAGACAGGCTCTCGCGGCGTTCACCGCCGGGGCGTCCGAAATGGGCCAGCAGGATAGGTTTACCGCCTGCGTTCAGGATATCGCGCACGGTCGGAACGATCCGCTGAATACGGGTTGCATCGGTCACGACGCCGTCCACGACCGGAACGTTGATGTCCACGCGCACCAGCACCCGTTTGTCGCCCATGTCCATATCGTCCAGCGTTTTCCAGCTCATCGCCCAATCCTCGTCATTTTTGAACCGATCTAGGCGGTTCTTTTCCTGCATTTTGCATTCAGGTCAATGCGTCACTTGGCATTCATGCGCCCGCATCATAGGTATTTGCGCAAGATAAACGACAGGAGGGCCAAATGGCCGAGATCAAGGATCCCGAAAACACCATCATCATCGAACTGAAGGATGGCAATGTCGTCATCGAGCTTCTGCCGGACGTGGCGCCCCAACACAGTGAGCGGATGAAGGAACTGGCGCGTGCGGGCGAATACGACAACGTGGCCTTTCACCGTGTGATCGACGGTTTCATGGCGCAAACCGGCGACGTACAGCATGGCGACATGGAAGACGGGTTCAACCTGCGTATGGCAGGTACCGGCGGTTCGTCCCTGCCGAACGTTCCGGCGGAATTCTCGAAACTGCCCCACGACCGGGGAACACTGGGCGCCGCCCGGTCACAGAACCCGAACTCAGCGAATTCGCAGTTCTTCATCAACTTCAAGGACAATCATTTCCTGAACGGCCAGTACACCGTTTACGGACGCGTTATCGAAGGCATGGAGCATGTCGACGCCATCACCCGCGGCGAGCCGCCTGCAAGCCCCGATCGGATGGTCAGCGTCAAGGTGGCGGCCGATGCATAAGCTGGCGGCAGTTTTTGCTTTGATTGCCGGCCCGGCGCTGGCAACCGGGCTTGAGATCGAGGTCGAAGGTCAAGGGGCCAATGGCACCATCACCATCGAACTGTTCGACGACGTAGCCCCCAAACATGTTGAACAGATCGCGGCGCTGGCCAGCGAAGGTCAGTATGACGGTGTGATCTTCCACCGCGTGATTGACGGGTTCATGGCACAGACGGGTGATGTGCATTTCGGCGATCAGAACTCTGATGAGTTCAACGCGGGTTTAGCCGGGCGCGGCGGTTCCAAACGTCCGGACTTGCCTGCCGAGTTTTCGGACGTGACGTTCGATCGTGGCGTTGTAGGCATGGCGCGGGGTAATAACCCCAACAGCGCCAACTCGCAATTCTTCATCATGTTCGAGCCCGGTCCGTTTTTGGACGGCCAGTACACGGTTGTCGGAAAAGTCACGGACGGCATGGATGTTGTTGATGCGATCAAACGCGGCCATCCTCAGACCGGGGCGGTCACAGGCCAGCCTGACGTAATGAAAAAAGTCACCGTGACCGAGTAATACCTCAATCCCGGCGCTGTTTCGCGCCGGGTTTTCCCATTCCGCTACCCATCGATTAAATCGTGGATCGCACGGTATGAGCTTCCGGCGCCTGAAACGAAGCGAAGTGGCTTACATCTTTCAGTGTCAACATTGCAGCAGCTTTCAGTGTCAACATTGCAGCAGCTTTCAGTGTCAACATTGCAGCAGCAGGGATGGCATCGGCGATTGCCTGTGAAAAATCCGTCAGGATAGCCTCCTTGAATGGTGCGCCGGTTCTGACGGCACATGGTCCTGGCTGTTGATAGAAACTGAATTGGGTGCCAGCGGAAGTTTCTTTACCCCGATCCGGTGAATTCAATTTTGCGTGTATCGGTCTGGTCCAAGGGGGAAAGCTGCGTCAGCATGACAGAACGTCAAGAGGTGGGCTGATGCGCGTTCTCTTTACATGTGCGTTGATGATTTGGGCCACGGCCACAGGAGCCGGTCCTGATGAATGGCGTGCGGAATGGCCGGAGACCGATTTCAGAAAATCCGCAATAGCGAACTGGTCCGAAATCCGGTCCGGTGGCCCACCGAAAGATGGGATTCCGGCATTGGACGATCCCGGCTTTGTCCGCGTTTTCAGCGGCTCGCTTGCAGATGTCGAACCTGTGATAACTGTGGAACTGGCGGGAGCCGCGCCACGCGCCTATCCAATCCGCTATCTGATGTGGCATGAGATCGTGAACGACCGTATCGGCAGCACCCCCATCGCCGTTACATTTTGCCCGCTTTGCAACTCGGCCATCGTGTTTGATCGGCGATTGTCCAATCGTGTGTTGAGTTTTGGCGTCACCGGCAAACTGCGTCATTCCGATATGGTGATGTATGACCGCGAAACCCAAAGCTGGTGGCAGCAGGCGACGGGTCAGGCCATTGTCGGACGCATGACAGGTCGCGAACTCAGGACTTTGCCGGTTTGGATGGAAAGCTGGGCCGATTTCAGCGCCCGCAATCCCGACGGGCTGGTGATGGCAGAGCCCGCCTACAACCGCGACTATGGGCGGAACCCCTATCGGGGCTATGACACGTCGCGTCGACCGTTTCTGTACTCCGGACAAGACCCGCCGCACGGTATCCCACCGCTTGAACGGGTCGTTCGGGTGGGGGACAAGGCGTGGCCCCTGACGCGCCTGAGCGAAGAACATGAAGTGCAGGAAGCGGGGCTGACGATACGGTGGTCACCGGGTCAGGCCTCGGCGCTGGACACGGGACGGATAGCAAAAGGGCGTGATATCGGATCGATCCGCGTGCGGAATGACAAGGGCAGGGACGTTGTCCACGATGTCATGTTTGCCTTTGCCTTTCATGCCTTCTGGCCGAACGGGCAATGGATGGTCGGAGGCCGCCCTTAACGGCCTCCGACAGAATTCACCCTAGTCTTCCGGGGACATTACTTTCCAGATTACCGCTCCGATCGCGGCCCCGATCAGCGGCGCGACCCAGAACAGCCACAGCTGCGCCAGCGCCGGACCATCCGCAAACAGCGCCACACCAGTCGACCGCGCCGGGTTGACCGACGTATTCGTGACCGGGATCGAGATCAGGTGGATAAGAGTCAGGCCCAGACCGATGGCAATCGGGGCAAAACCCGCAGGCGCGCCGGCAGACGTCGCACCCAGAATGATCAGAATGAAGAACGCCGTCAGAACGATCTCGATGACCAGTGCGGACATCATCGAATACCCTTCGGGCGATGCGTCACCGTACCCGTTCGATGCAAACCCGCCCACGCCTTCAAAACCGGGTGCACCGCTGACGATCATATACAGAACAATCGCCGCAACAATCGCGCCAACCACTTGCGCGCCCCAGTAGGGCAACAGATCCTTGGCCGGAAACCGCCCGCCAATCATAAGCCCCAGGCTGACGGCAGGGTTGAAATGTCCGCCTGAAATATGCCCGACTGTATAGGCCATTGTCAGCACGGTCAGGCCGAACGCAAAGGAAACGCCCAGCCAGCCAATACCAACATCAGCTACACCTGCAGCAAGTACCGCACTGCCGCACCCGCCCAGCACCAACCAGAAGGTGCCGAAAAACTCTGCCATTAGTTTTGATGACATCAAAAGTCCTCCAGAAAACAATGATTTTCAGGTTAATTCAAAAAACACGTTTTGTGAAACTAATGGAATCGGAGAGCTTTTTTGCCAAAGCGGGCCGCACTCAACAGACCATCGAGGACGCTCTGGCTCCGCTGCTCATTCGCCTGAGCATAGTGGGCGCGAAACCCGCGTCGCATAAGCATCCTGAGCTGATGTTCTATTGACCGCCGCCAGTTGCCGACTGCGGCAAGAGCATTACATCCGAGGCCCGAGATATTGTGTAAATTCCTGATGAGTGTTTCTGTGACGGGACCTCGGCAGTAAGTCTTGTTCAGTCGTTTGCGATCAAGGTCAAATCTTGGATGGGTCAAAAACAAAAAATGCCACCTAGTGCAAAGCTTCCCAGGGACCATCCGTTCGTCGGTGTCATCGAAGATGCATATCGCGTTTTTTCCCACCCCAAGCCAACACGAACCGGCGTCTGCGAAGGGTGCTGCATGGAGGCGTCCATCGAAGCGGATTTCTTCAATCCGGATATTGAAGACCTGCCTCTGCACTACATTCGGGATTGGTTCTTTGCGGCATGTGATCCGAAAGGCATCGATAAGACAATTTGGGCCTATCTCCTGCCACGTATACTGGAAGTGCTGGCATGTGATGAAGACGTCAGCTCGAACGGGCTTGAAGTCAGCCTGAGCCGGTTTGAAACCGGCAACCCGGATAACTGGTCAGCCGAGGAATGGAATGTGCTCGATCGGTTTCAGCGCCTCTTCCTGATGCGCGAGATCGACCGGCAAGGGCATGATTACCTGGATGATACGATCTGTATGTTCAGCCTGGGTGGGTGGCCATTGGAAACCCTGCTGGCGCAGGTTGCGGATGTTGCCGATGACAAGCTGGTCTGCCGTTTCTGGAACGACTGGTGCGCCGGTCGCGTACCTGGTCGCGAGGCGATTTGGATCACCGCCTTTTGGCCAAGCCCGAACAACTCCAGAATATTCGACTTCTACACATCAAAAGAGATGCATCAGAGGTTTGAGAAGCTGGCTTTTGCAGACGACACCAAGGCAGGACTTGCCGAAAAGGCAATAGCAGTTGCGGGAATCATAGAAACCAATGCCACGTGGAACCAGCGTGAGACCTAGAAGGCCCGGATGCAGTCAAAGAAAAACGCCGCAGTGTTGCTGCGGCGTTCTCCAGACTATTGCTGTTTCAGCACAGGTTACTGGCTGACTTCCGCTGCCGGGTTAGCACCCGACTTGCCGCTGCGGCCAGGGTTCAGCGGGTCGTCCTGACGCTGCACCGAACCTTCGAAATGCGCACCGCTTTCGATGGCGATGGTCTTGTGGATAATGTCGCCTTCAACCCGTGCGGTCGAAGTCAGGCGGACCTTCAGGCCGCGGACCCGGCCGACAATGCGGCCATTGATCACCACGTCATCGGCAGTCACTTCACCCTTGATGGTGGCCGTCTCGCCAATGGTCAGCAAATGGGCGCGAATATCGCCTTCGACGGTGCCTTCCACCTGGATGTCGCCGGACGTCTTGATGTTGCCTGTGATGTGCAGGTCCGACGACAGAACCGATGCTGGTGGCTTCGGCTTGGGCGGAGTGCTGGCCTTGGTCTCGGTCGAGGTGGGTGCTGCCGGTGTTGCCGGGGCGGCCGGCTTGGCCGCTTCAGGTGCCTTGGAACCGGGCTCGTTGATTTTGCTCTTAGAAAACATTTCTCGCAGCCTTGATGTAAGTCATTGGGTTCACAGGTCTCCCGTTCGACCGCACCTCATAGTGCAGATGCGTGCCGGTTGACCGTCCGGTGCTACCCATATCAGCAATATGATCCCCGCGCGAGACCCTTTGACCGACCTTCACCCGGATCTTTGTGTTATGAGCGTAAAGTGTCTCAAGTCCGAACGCGTGCTTGATCTTTACCAGCCGCCCAAAACCGGATTGCCAGCCTGCATGGGTGACAACGCCATCGGCCGTGGCAAAGATATCCGTGCCGTGCGGTCCGGCAAAATCTGCACCATTGTGCATGCGGCGCCCACCGGTTTTGGGGTCACGACGGGTGCCATAGCCACTGGTGTATCGCACCGCGGCACGCACCGGGCTCGCAAAGGGCGCTTTTTCCGCCGCAATACGGTAGAGGTTCAACTGGTCCATCTGCTGCAGCAGACGGTTCGCGCGGATTTCTTCCGGAGATAACTCCTCACCGCGCGTGCTGAAGGATAAAGGGGTCAGCGGACCGCCCATACCGCTATATCCGCGCCGGACCTCTTCGATGATACGGTCTGTGGGCATACCTGCCTGCTGGAACATCTTGTCCAATGGCTCGACAGAAATGACCATCGCTTCTTCCAGTTGCCGGAAAATCTCGTCGCTGCGCTCCTGCATCAGGCGGATTTCCAGTTCAAGCTCGTCACGCTGATCCAACGCATCGCGGGCATTGGCGGCGATCTGATCGCGTTCCTGCGCCGTCCGCGCCAGCGCTTCGGTCATGAAACCCATTTGCGCGGGGTTCGCGGCAGCGGCCATGTAGACGTCGCCCCCGTCGGTGCCCTGTTGCACTTGGGCCAACTCGGTTCGCGCCTCTTCGCGCTGCTTCATCGTCGCGCGCAACGTGGTCTGGATCACGTCAATACCGGTTTCCAATTCACGGCGGCGATTTTCCGATGCCAGCAGTTCTGATTGCATGACGGAAATCTGCTCAAGCGCGGCGTTGAACCGGTCCTGCGCGGCCAATGCCTCCTGTGCGCGCGCGTCGCGTTCTTCCGAGATGATATTCAGCCGTTCCTGATATGTCGCCTGATCGCGCCTTGCCTGATCGCGGAAATTGCCCGACCCGATACTGTCCATCAGCAGGATCGCCGTGGCAACGGCGGTCCAGCCGACCATGATGGCCACACCGGCAACCGCCGCAATCTGGGTTTCGGAACTCAGCCGTATGAACCGGGTGTCCTGGTCGGATTTCAGAAAAACTCTGCGCTCGGGAAAGTGCCGCTCGAGCAGTGAGTGAATTTTGATTGCCAGACGTGTTCGCACGCGTCTTCCCTCTCTCGTCCCCATTTTCGGGACCGGTCGTGAGTGATAGCCGTCCCTTGGGCGAAGTGCATAGAGGGCCGGTTCGATTTGGGCAAGTTTGTTGACCGGAGAGACAACTTAACAGCCGGTAACGGGCCAATTGTCGGCGGGATTTTGCCTAAACAGCCGCATTGGCCCCCAGATCATGTGCTTCCCGGCAATGGCATCTCTTCAGTGAGGGGCCAGTAGAAATCCGGGGGCAGCCCGGCTTCGGCGCGTTTCTCTTCGTTGAAAGGTGGTTTCAGGGCGCCATGAAAGTAGCGCCGGACAAGCTGGTGGAACACGTCTTTTGGGTCGGCGTTTTCGCGTCCACACAGAAAATGAAACCATTTCGAGCCGTACGCCACGTGGCCGACCTCTTCGGCATAGATCACCTCAAGCGCGGCGATGGCTTCATCTGCACCAGCCTTGCGGAAGATTTCGATCATGCCCGGCGTGACGTCCAGACCACGTGCCTCCAGCACCATTGGCACCACGGCCAGCCGCCCCATCAAATCGTCGGCCGTATCTTCAGCCGCGCGCCACATTCCGGCATGGGCGGGCAGGGCGCCATAGAAACTACCCATCTGTTCAAGGCAATCACAGACCATTTCGAAATGGCGCGACTCCTCTTCGGCGCATTTGACCCAATCGTCATAAAACCCGATCGGCATGGGGATGTGACCGAACCGGGCGATGATATCCCAGTGCAGGTCCACTGCATTCAGCTCGATATGGGCCACTGCGTGTAACAGCGCGATGCGACCGGCCTCGGAGCCGGGGCGGCGTTTGGGTACGTCGCGTGGTGACCGCAGTTCGGGCCTTTCCGGCCGGGCCGGGTTCAGAGGTGGCGTGGCGGTGCCGATTTCAATCCCGGGCGCTTCACCCTCGCGGGCAGCAAACCATGTGGCGGCATGGCGCTTGGAAAGCGCGGTCTTGGCCCGCCCATCTGCCGTGTTCAGAACTTCGGTCGCCATTGTCGTCAGCGTGTCGGACAAGTGTATCCTCCGCAGTAGCCTAGTGTCGCGCGGTTGATAGACCGTATGGTCGCCTGGGTCGAGGGGGCCGAACCTAAAGTGCGCGTACAGCCTCCAGCACCTCGTCGACGTGACCGGGCACCTTGACCTTGCGCCAGACCCGGGCGATCCGACCATCAGCGTCGATCAGAAAGGTTGATCTTTCGATCCCCATGGATTTGCGCCCATACATGTTCTTTTCCACCCAGACCCCGTAGTCCTCGCAAGTGGTCGATCCCTCGTCTGACAACAGCGGTGTGGTCAGTCCATGCTTGGCGACGAATTTGTCATGCTTAGCAACACTGTCTCGCGAGATGCCGAAAACTTGAGCGCCAGCTTCCGCAAAGCTCTGAAGTTGTTCCGAGAAACCGATGGATTCCTTGGTGCAGCCCGGCGTATCATCACGGGGGTAAAAGAATAAGACGACGGCTTGGCCGCGCAGGTCCGACAAGGTAATTTCACCGCCTCCGTCCCGTGGCAGGGCGAAATCGGGGGCTATGTCTGAAACATCGGGCATTGGAAACTCCGTTGAATTGGTCAAGTTCGGTTTAGCGGACTATAGGGCGGCACGAGCAGGTTGAAAGGTGTAGTGAACGCTTTGACGGAAAACGAAGAACAGCAGACCGGAGAGGCTCGCCAGCCTCCACGCCGGCGGTCACGCCGCCGCGCCGCCAGCCTGTGGGCGATGCGGGGTGTCGCGCTGTTGGTTCTGCTGGGTCTTTTCACCGGATTTATGGTTCTGGGCCAGACAATGCATGCGCCCGCCTGGCTGCGCGACCGGGTCGAAGACCGCCTGGAGAGGACGCTGGGCGGGCTGCAGATCCGCTTTGGGGATGTCACTTTCGTTATCCATGAAGGGTGGCGACCTAGATTGCGGCTGAGCGACGTAAGTATCAGCGATGCGGCAGGTCAGCAAATCGCACAGGTTTCTGACTTGCAGGCCAGCCTGGCGATGCGCCCCCTGTTGCGCGGTAACGTGCGGCCCAAGCGTATCATGCTCAGCGGTGCCCAGATCGACCTGACCCGGGGGTTGGACGGTGCGCTGACGCTGACCGTCGGCTCCGGCAGCGCGCCGGTTCAAGAGGCGCCCGATCTGGCACAACTGATCGAGGAAGCCGACGAGATATTCCTGTCGCCGCTCCTGTCCGCTCTGACGTCGGTGGAACTGGATGCGATTACTCTGGGCTACCAGGATTTGCGCCTGGGCCGGTCCTGGGTTCTGGACGGGGGCCACATTCAGGCCATTCGCAGCGCGGGAGAGATGCGGCTTGCCACCGGGTTTTCGGTACTGACCGGGCGCGATTACGCCAGCACGATCGAGGCAAATTACACAAGTACACTGGGTTCGCCGCAGGCCAGTTTCGGCATTTCCATTACTGATCTGCCCTCCGAGGATATTGCCGGGCAAAGTCTGGCACTGTCGTGGTTGCAGGTGCTCAAGACCCCGATCTCTGGCGCGTTGCGCGGCAGTTTCGATCCCGAAGGTGCTTTGGGTCCGGTGTTTGCGACGCTGAACCTCGGGGCGGGTGCTGTGCAGCCCACAGCGGAAATCAAACCGATCCCGTTTGAAGCCGCGCGCACGTATTTCACCTACGATCCCAAAGGCCAGACGCTGGATTTCAACGAGGTGTCCATCGAGTCGGCATGGGGGTCCGTACATGCCGACGGCAAGGCGTTTTTGCACGGTCTGGAAAATAATGTGCTTGAAAGCCTGTCATCGCAGCTGAGGCTCAGCGCCATCCGGATCAACCCGGCCAATCTGTTTCCCAAGACGCTCGAACTGTCGCGTGCCGAGCTTGATTTCCAGATGAAGCTTGCCCCATTTCGTCTGCGACTTGGCCAGATGGTGATTGAGGATGGCAGCCACCGTTTGCTTGCGTCGGGACGGCTGGAAGGTCTGACCGATGGCTGGGCCGGAGGGCTGGATGCCCATTTGGATAAAATGCCGTCCGACGATCTGTTGAACTATTGGCCCGAGCGTCTGGCGCCCAAACCCAGGAAATGGGTTTCCGAGAACGTCTACCAAGGCGATCTTTCAAACGTGGATTTTGCTTTGCGGCTGAAACCGGGAGTTAAGCCCGATATCTATCTGGACTTCGGGTTCAGTGAAACGACTGTCCGATTTGCAAAAACGTTGCCTCCGGTCCAGGACGCACAGGGGCAGGCAAGCCTGCTGAGCGACCGGTTCACCGTGACCGCGCAAAGCGGGGTCGTGATCCCTGACGTAGGTGGGCCCGTGGACGCATCGGGCACGTCCTTCATTATTCCTGATACAGCCATCAAGAAGTCCTCTCCGGCCATCGCACGTATTCAGGCAAGCGGCAGCACAACGGCGGCCCTGTCACTGCTTGAGCGCCCACCATTGCAACTGATGAGCAAGGCAAATCTGCCGGTTGAACTGGCGGATGGCGACCTGAAGATTGAAGGCACGCTGGCCTTGCCAATGCACAAGGGGCTGGATTTTGAGGATACCGAGTTTCATTTCACCGGTGAGTTGGGAAACCTGTTCAGCGACCGGCTGGTGCCCGGCTTCACCGTCAGCGCGGACCGTCTGACGCTGACCGGTGATCAGAACGACATTGCCATTGAAGGTTACGGTTTGTTCGGTGCTGTGCCGGTACAGGCGCGCTGGAACCAGCCGATTGGCACCGGCGGTGCGCAGCGCAGCACCTTGAGCGGCCAGATTGAACTCTCACCCCGCCTTATGGATGAACTCAAGGCCGGCCTGCCAAACGGGATGCTGACCGGGCAGGGGACGGCCGATTTCGATTTGGGTATCGGTGGAGGAGAGCCGCCAAGGCTGACGGCGACGTCTGATCTTGTCGGCGTTGGTCTGGCGATACCGGAACTTGGTTGGCGTAAAGCTGAAGGAAGCGGGGGCACGATGGATGTCGAAGCGACGCTCGGCGATCAGTTGAAGGTGGATCAGTTGCAGATCGACGCAGCAGGGCTGCGCAGCAAGGCGTCGATTTCGTTCCGCGAAGGGGGGGCGTTCGACCGGGTCAGCTTCAGCTCGTTCGATTTGGGTGATTGGCTGGCCGTGCCTGCCGAACTGATCGCACGCGGGGCCGGGGCCCCGGACATTCGGGTGCTGGGCGGTGTCATGAACATGGCAAAAGCAACCTTTGGCCAAAGCAGTGGCGGTGGTGGTGCAGGAGCCGGGCCGAGACTGAACGTCGCGCTGGATCGTCTGCAGATCACGGAAGCCGTTGCATTGACCGGTTTCAAAGGCGCGTTTGCGACAACCGGGGGGGTCAACGGCGGTTTCACTGCACAGGTCAATGGCGGGGCGACCGTACAGGGTCAGGTCACGCCGCGCGCGGGGCGCAGCGCCGTTACCCTGAAATCACAGGACGCGGGGGCGGTTTTGCGCTCGGCCGGGGTGATAACGCAGGCGCGGGGCGGAGGATTTGACCTGCAACTTGAACCGGTTGCAGGTCCCGGAAATTACGACGTTATCCTGAAGATCGTAGATACGCGGATCAAGGATGCGCCAGCCATGGCGGCGCTTCTGAATGCCATCAGCCTGGTGGGGCTGGTGGATGAAATGGCGGGGCAGGGCATTTTCTTTTCGGCAATCGACAGCCGGATGCGGATCACGCCGACAGAGATCAAGGTGCTCAGCGGCAGCGCGGTTGGGCCGTCGATGGGCCTGTCTTTTGACGGAAGCATTGATACGGTTGCCCAGCGACTGAACTTGCGCGGGGCGATCTCACCCATCTACCTGGTGAATGCCATCGGTAGCGTTTTGACCCGAAAGGGCGAAGGTGTGTTTGGCTTCAATTACACGCTGAAGGGGCCGCTGACGAACCCCAAGGTTTCTGTGAATCCTTTGTCGGGTCTGGCGCCCCTGTTTCTGCGGGACCTGATGCGCGCCCCTGCACCTACCGTGTCGGATGGCCCGAATGCCCAGGCACCCAAGCCGGATGAACCCAAACGCACCTACGGTTCCCCTCCAAAAGATCATTAAACGCAACTGTGGCCGAATCTATCGCGGCCTTGTATGGCGCGGCCATGAAACTCAGTGATTTTGATTTCCATCTGCCCGAAGACCTGATTGCCACGCGGCCCGCCAACCCGCGTTCCTCGGCCCGTTTGCTGGTGGCGCAGGGGGATTCAATTTCGGACGGGCATGTGTTCGATCTGCCCGATTGGTTGGAGCCCGGCGACAGGCTGGTGCTGAACGACACGCGTGTGATCCCCGCACGCCTGAACGGACGCCGCCATCGCAACAGCGCACAGGGGCCGGTATCGGCCGCGATCGAGGCGACTTTGCTGGATCCGCAGGCCGATGGCACATGGTCCGCTTTGGTCAAACCGTTGAAGAAGGTGAAGCCGGGTGAGGAAATCCGCTTCTCGGACCAACTGAGCGCGACGCTGGAGACCGTCGCAGACGGACAGGCCTTTTTACGCTTCAACCTGACGGGCCAGGATTTCGATGCGGCGCTTGAACAGGCCGGTGCGATGCCTTTGCCCCCTTACATTGCAGCGAAACGTCCGGCGGACGATCAAGACAAGACCGATTATCAGACGATCTGGGCCAGAAATTCGGGCGCTGTGGCCGCTCCGACCGCGTCGTTGCATTTCGATGAAACCTTGATGCAGGCGCTGGCGGACCGGGGTGTTTCGATCACTCATGTCACTCTGCATGTCGGGGCCGGAACCTTCCTGCCAGTCAAGGTCGAGGATGTCAAAACCCACAAGATGCATGCAGAATGGGGCAGGGTCAGTGCCGAAGCCGCCGCCGATATCCGGGCGACCAAAGCCGCGGGCGGGCGGGTCATTCCTGTGGGAACCACTGCATTGCGTCTGATCGAAAGCGCGGCCCGAAATGGCGAGATCGAAGCCTGGGAAGGGGATACGGATATCTTCATTTATCCCGGCTTTCGTTTTAACGTCACAGATGCGCTGATGACCAACTTCCACTTGCCGAAATCCACTTTGTTGATGCTGGTTTCGGCCCTGATGGGACAGGATCGGATGCGCAAGGTCTACGCGAACGCAATCGCCCGGAAGTATCGCTTCTTTTCGTACGGAGACGCGTCGCTTTTAATCCCGTGAATGGCGCGTTCGCTGGATCAGGCGCTGGCAATATCATAGACAAGCACGATCAGAGTGTTTTTTGATCTGACTGCGGTGCGGACAGATAGATTGGCAATTTTCGGAGGCCCCGATGCTTCAGGTTCTTTCCAGCGCATGGGCGCTTCTTCTCGGTATGGGGTTGCTGATGATCGGCAACGGCCTGCAGGGTACAATCCTGGGTGTCCGCGGCGAAATCGAAGGGTTCTCGACCCTCGAGATGTCCTTTGTTATGTCGGCATACTTCCTTGGGTTTCTGGGTGGGTCCCGTCTGGCGCCAGAAATGATCCGGCGAGTTGGCCATGTACGTGTTTTTGCGGCGCTCGCCTCGTTCATCTCGGCTGTGATGATCATGTACCCGATGCTGACCGATCCGATCGCCTGGATTCTCGGGCGCGTGGTAATCGGTTTCTGCTTTTCCGGTGTTTATGTGACCGCTGAAAGCTGGCTGAACAATGCGGCCAGCAATGAAAACCGCGGGCAGGCGCTGTCGCTGTATATGATTGTGCAGATGGCGGGGATCATCAGTGCTCAGGCCCTTATGCTGGTCGGCGACCCGGCAGGCTATGAGACATTCGTGATCGCATCGATCCTTGTTTCGGTCTCCTTTGCGCCCATCTTGCTGTCGATTTCACCGACCCCGGCATTTGACACCGCCAAACCCATGACGTTGCTTCAGCTAATGGGGATATCACCCCTGGGCTGCGTGGGCATGTTCCTGCTGGGTGGCGTCTTTTCAGCTCAGTTCGGCATGGCCGCCGTTTACGGCGCGCGGGCAGGGCTTTCGCTGGTCGAAATCTCGACCTTTGTCGCCTCGTTTTATATCGGCGCGATGGTACTGCAATACCCGTTGGGTTGGTTTTCCGACCGTATGGACCGGCGTGTGCTGATCCTTGTCGTCGCAACGCTGGGTGGCTGCGGGTCAACAGTGGCCATGCTTTTCGGCGTATCGTTTCCAATCCTTCTGGGCGCGGCCTTCCTGATCGGCGGAATGTCCAACCCGCTTTATTCCCTGCTGATTGCCCACACGAACGACTTCTTGGACCACGATGACATGCCCGCCGCATCCGGCGGTCTGGTGTTTATCAACGGGCTTGGAGCAATTGCAGGCCCGCTGATCACCGGTTGGCTGATGGGCGATGCGATCTTCGGGCCACCGGGCTTTTTTCTGTTTATTGCCGCACTGTTATTCGTGATGGCCTTCTATTCGCTATACCGTATGACACAGCGCGCTTCTGTACCGGTCGACGAAACTGGCACCATGTCGACCCTTTACCCGACGGCTTCGCCTGTGGCGTTTGAATTGGCGCAGGAGGTTGCCATCGAAGCCGCCGAAGCCGAGCAGGCTGAGCGGGTTGATGCCTAGGACACAGATTTATGTCGCAAGTGTTGCAATATGTTACTGTAACACTTCTGTAAAACGGCCTTAAATGACGTTACGTCCCTGGGGAGGACAATGCACGGAGTGACGGCAATGGTTACGCCTGAAGAAGTATTGAGTTTTTGGTTAGATGAAGTTGGCCCCGAAGGATGGTATATTCAGGATGACGCGCTGGACGCGAAAATCCGGGACAAGTTCTTAAAAACCTGGGAAGCCGCGAAAGAGGGCAAGTTTTCTCTTTGGCTCACCTATCCCAGCGGTGCTTTGGCCTACATCATTTTGACGGACCAGTTCCCGCGAAACATGTTCCGGGGCTCTGGCAAGGCATTCTCGACGGATCGTGCAGCGCTGGCGGCTGCGAAATGTTCGGTCGACAAAGGCTGGGATCTGAAGATTGATGAACCCGCCCGGCAGTTCTTTTATCTGCCGATGATGCATTCGGAAAATCTGTGTGATCAGGAACGGTGTGTACGCCTGATTTGTCAGAACCTCAGCGAATGCAACCCGGGCAACCTGTTGCACGCCCGCGCGCATCGCGAAGTTATCCGCAAGTTCGGTCGCTTTCCCTATCGCAACGAAGCGTTGTCGCGGCAGATGACGGAACATGAGGCCGCTTATGTAAGCAAAGGTGGCTACGGGTCCACCGTTCGCGAATTGCAGGCCGCAAGCTAGGACGCAGGTTTACACTCACGGATCGCGATGACTCTGTCGGCGATAGCGTCGGCAGATGTATGAATTGCATTGTTGATCAAATCGTCCGGGGACTCTGACAGATCAGTGAAGCGCTCCTGAACCAATTGCAGACGATCCTGTGTTTCTTGCAACCGATCCAGTGCGGTTGTCACGCGTAGTTTTACTGCGCTATCCAGAACGTCACCATTTACATGGATCAGTGTCAGTTCATCCCGCAACCCCTTGATCTCATCCCTGATACCTTGTGCCTGTTCCTGCAGGGGCGCCACGACCTGCAGCTTTTCAGCAAACCCGGTTGTTATCCCTTCGAGGGTTGAAGCCAGCTTCCATCCCAAAAACAGGCACAGCGCCAGCAGAAGCAAAGTCGCGTTCAGCAGGGCAAGTACAAGATCCTTAAGCGTTTTGGCCATAAGTCATCTTTCTATAGAAGCTTGATCAGGAAAGGCCGGAGAACTCCGCCGCTTTTGTTCTAACGCCCGTTCTTCCGTCGGTATAGGCAGAAATCCGCGTCTTTCGATTTGGGTGACCTTGCGTCGCTTTTGTCGCGGAGACTGTATATTGATGCATTGCAGGGAATAGTTTAATGGTAAACTAATTTTCAATCGACCTGCGCCGAGAGGAACACATGGCAGCACAATCTTTTGATCTGATCGTAATCGGTGCCGGTCCCGGCGGATATGTCGCTGCCATTCGCGGCGCACAGCTGGGTCTGAAAACCGCTGTTGTCGAACGTGAACATTTGGGGGGCATCTGCCTGAACTGGGGATGTATCCCGACAAAGGCGCTGCTGCGGTCTTCCGAAGTTTTCCATCTGATGGAACGCGCGAAGGATTTCGGCCTGAGCGCGGATAAGGTCGGCTATGACCTCGACGCGGTCGTCAAACGCTCGCGCGGCGTTGCAGCCCAACTGTCGGGCGGAATTGGACATCTTCTGAAGAAAAACAAAGTCACCGTCGTGATGGGTGAGGCAACAATCCCTGCCAAAGGGAAAGTCAGCGTCAAAACCGACAAGGGGACCGAGGAACTGACCGCCAAGAATATCGTCCTGGCCACCGGTGCCCGTGCGCGCGAACTGCCGGGCCTCGAGGCCGACGGCGATCTGGTCTGGACATACAAGCATGCGCTGCAACCACCGCGGATGCCGAAAAAGTTGCTGGTCATTGGTTCCGGCGCAATTGGCATCGAATTTGCCAGCTTCTACAACACGTTGGGTGCCGACACGACCGTAGTTGAAGTCATGGATCGGGTTCTGCCGGTTGAAGACGCGGAAATCAGCGGTCTGGCGAAGAAGGCATTTACCAAGCAGGGCATGAAGATCATGGAAAAAGCCATGGTCAAGCAACTGGATCGCGCGAAGGGTAAAGTCACGGCCCATATCGAGGTCAAGGGCAAGGTCGAAAAGCACGATTTTGATACCGTGATTTCTGCCGTGGGCATTGTCGGAAATGTTGAAGGCCTGGGGCTCGAGGCGCTGGGCGTCAAAATTGACCGAACCCATGTTGTGACGGACGAATACTGTCGCACCGGAGTCGATGGTCTTTATGCGATTGGTGATATCGCCGGTGCGCCCTGGCTGGCGCACAAGGCCAGTCACGAAGGTGTCATGGTCGCAGACTTGATCGCAGGTCAGCACGCACACCCGGTGAAACCTGAGAGCATTGCGGGATGCACCTATTGCCAGCCGCAGGTTGCATCTGTCGGCTATTCTGAAGCCAAGGCAAAGGAACTTGGGTATGACGTAAAAGTCGGCCGCTTCCCCTTCATCGGTAACGGTAAAGCCATCGCTTTGGGTGAACCGGAAGGTCTGATCAAGACCGTCTTCGACGCCAAAACGGGCGAACTTCTGGGGGCGCATATGATCGGCGCGGAAGTCACCGAACTGATCCAGGGCTATGTTGTGGGGCGTCAGCTGGAGACCACGGAAGAAGATTTGATGAACACGGTCTTCCCACATCCGACCCTGTCAGAGATGATGCATGAGAGTGTTCTCGATGCCTATGGGCGTGTAATCCACATGTAGCGCATCAGGGGGCGCTGCCCCCGCCGCCCTATGGGCGAATCCCCCGGGATATTTTAGAGCCAGATGAATGAAGGATCCCCAGTTCATCTGGCCCCAAATATCCCGGAGCGCGAGACAGAGCCTCGCCTAAAACCGGTTCAGCGGGTCAGGGCGTCAAGAATACGGGCCCATGAGCGGATGCCTTTGTGAAAGCTTTTCACGTCGTATTTTTCATTCGGTGAGTGAATAGCATCGTCGTCATTGGCATATCCGACCAGCATCGAATCCAATCCCAGAACCGTATTGAAATAGCCAACCACAGGGATCGATCCGCCCATGCCGGTGAAGACCGCTTCGCGATCCCATTCATCCGAAAGCGCGCCGCGCGCCGCTTCGAACTCAGGGCGGTCAAGGTTCATGACCGAAGCGGGGGATCCCTCCAGATCGCTGTCCCAAACTACTTTGGCATCGGGTGACAGGCGGTCTTCGACATGTTTGCGGATTTTGTTGCGCAACGCGTCAGGGTCCATGTCGCCCACCAGACGGCAGGTGATTTTGCAATGCGCCTCGGACGGGATAACGGTTTTCGATCCCGCGCCGTTGTAGCCCCCCCACAACCCGTTCACCTCAAGCGTTGGGCGCGCCCATTGCTGTTCCAGCGTGGAATATCCCTTTTCACCATGCGGCTGTGTGTACCCGACCGAGTTCAGGTATTCGGCTTCGTCAAATCCGCAGCCCTCCCACTGGCGCAACTGTTCGGCGGGAACTTCGTGGACGCCCTCATAGAAGCCATCAACCGCAACGCGTCCAGTTTCATCGTCATAGAAAGAGGCGACGATTTTCGACAGCTCACGCAAAGGATTCAGGCCCGGGCCGCCATAGTGGCCCGAGTGCAGATCGATGCGGGGGCCGACGATGGTGAATTCGTCTTTCAGCATTCCGCGCAGCTGCGATGCAATCGAAGGCACACCGCGCGATACCATGGATGTGTCGCAAACCAGGGCCAGGTCAGCCTGCAATTCCTTTTTGTTGGCCTCAAGGAACGGCACCAGCGATGGCGATCCAGACTCCTCTTCACCCTCGAAAAAGAATGTTATGCGGCAGGGCAGTTTCCCGTGAACCGCTTTCCAGGCGCGGCAAGCTTCGACAAAGGTCATCAACTGGCCCTTGTCGTCCGAAGAGCCGCGCCCGCGAATGACCTGACCATGTTCGGTGTCTTCCAGCGCCGGGTCGAAGGGATCGCGGTTCCAGAGGTTCAGCGGGTCGACCGGCTGCACATCATAGTGACCATAGAAAAGAACATGCGGGGCGTCATTGTCGTCACCAACATGACCGACAACCATGGGGTGACCAGGTGTCACGCGTTTTTCGGCGTCGATACCGATACTTTGCAGGTCGGATACCAGCCAGTCTGCCGCCTGATCGACCTTTTCCTTGAAGGCCGGGTCTGTCGAGATCGAGGGGATGCGAAGAAACTCCATCAGACGGTCGATAGAAGTGGTCAGATCGTCGTCGATCCTGCTCAGAACAGCGTCAAGCGGCATTGCTTTCTCCTGAATGGTTGTGAATTTGCGCGGAGCCTACCAGTGCTGGCCGCGCCGTCCAGTGTGTATCGACGGGAATTTGGTCTATACTGATGAAATCGAAGTGCCAAACACGGCGGCCTGCGTCGTTTCCTCGCGTCTGATGGCCGTAACTTTACTTGTCTGCCGTTGTGATAGGGGATAGTTGATGCAAATCAAAGTGGCCCGCCCCGCAACACGGATAGGCAGACGGGGTAGGAACCTGGCCGCTATGGCCTGAAAAGGTGCCAGTTGATAAAGTAAGTTACCCGGTTGTGGACGACCAGATCGGGGTGCAAGGAGAGACCGGTGGATTATACAGCTCAGCTCGATTCAGCGATTGCCAGGCTACATGAAGAAGGGCGCTACCGGACCTTTATCGACATCGAGCGTCGCAAGGGCCATTTTCCCCATGCTGTACGCACTTGCCCGGATGGCTCGCAGCAAAACATCACTGTTTGGTGCGGCAACGATTATCTGGGGATGGGCCAGCACCCGGTCGTTCTGGACGCCATGCACGAGGCGGTGGATGCAGCCGGAGCAGGCTCGGGCGGAACGCGCAACATTTCAGGCACGACGGTCTACCACAAACGGCTGGAAGCTGAACTGGCTGACCTGCACGGCAAGGAAGCTGCGCTGCTGTTTACCAGTGCTTATATCGCCAACGATGCGACGCTCAGCACGCTGCCGAAACTGTTCCCCGGTCTGATCATCTATTCCGATGCGCTGAACCATGCCTCGATGATCGAAGGCGTGCGCCGCAACGGCGGGGCCAAGCGGATCTTCCGTCACAACGACGTCGCACATCTGCGTGAGCTGCTGGAGGCTGACGACCCGGCCGCGCCCAAGCTGATTGCATTCGAATCCGTATATTCAATGGACGGCGATTTTGGCCCCATCGAAGAAATCTGCGATCTGGCCGATGAATTCGGCGCGCTGACCTATATCGACGAAGTGCATGCGGTTGGCATGTACGGCCCGCGCGGCGGTGGCGTGACCGAGCGTGATCGCCTGGCGCATCGCATCGACATTATCAATGGAACGCTCGCCAAGGCTTATGGTGTGATGGGTGGGTATATCGCCGCCAGCGCAAAAATGTGCGATGCCGTGCGTTCTTATGCGCCGGGCTTCATCTTCACCACCTCTCTGCCGCCTGCGGTTGCAGCCGGGGCGGCGGCTTCGGTCGCTTATCTCAAGCGGGCGCCCGAACTGCGCGAACAGCATCAGACGCAGGCAAGCATCCTCAAGCTGCGGCTTAAGGGGCTTGGTCTGCCATTGATCGATCACGGCAGTCACATTGTTCCGGTGATTGTCGGAAATCCGGTACACACGAAAAAGCTGAGCGATATGCTGTTGGACGATTACGGCATTTATGTGCAGCCAATCAATTTCCCAACTGTCCCCCGTGGAACCGAGCGTCTTCGGTTTACCCCTTCTCCAGTGCATGGTCCGAACGAAATGGACCGCCTTGTACACGCTATGGACGAACTTTGGTCACATTGTGCGCTAAATCGCGCCGAACTTGCAGGTTAATATAACACCAAAGTGTGCAACGTGTTTGACGCGTGTTAAGCTAACGGCAACAAAAGCATCGGACGAATCGTTTTGGGGATGATTCGCCGTTAGCGTGAAACACACGCGAAGGCAGAATGGGGCAGCAGGAATGATTGGGCGCAGATCTCAGCGCGATTCCGAACAGGATACCGACGTCAGACCGAAGGGTTTTGACGACTACGAGGTTCGGCTGGGTGATGTGATGCGTGGCGAACGCGCCACAATGGGCAAGTCGCTTCTGGATGTTCAGCGCGAGTTGCGGATCAAAGCCAACTACATCGCTGCGATAGAAAACGCCGACCCTGACGCCTTCGACACGCCCGGCTTTATCGCCGGGTATGTGCGTTCTTACGCGCGTTATCTGGGTATGAACCCGGATGATACCTTCGCCGCGTTCTGCCAGGAAAGCGGGTTCGAGGTTGCGCACGGCATGTCGGCCGAAGCTTCGGTCATCCGCAAGGGTACAGGCAATCTGCCATCCCGGGGACCGATGGGCCGTGACCCGTTTATTTCTCCGAACACACCGTATCTGCCCGGCAGGGAATCGTTCGTAAGTCAGATCGAGCCGCGCGCCATAGGATCTTCACTGGTTCTTGTGGCTGTCATCTGCGGCATTGGATATGGCGGCTGGTCGGTTCTGAATAGGATTCAGCAGGTTCAGGTCAGCCCGGTCGAACAGGCACCGGTGGTTCTGTCCGACCTTGATCCCTTGGATGCCGCGGGTTCGAAAGAAGATGTTCAGGAAGTGGCGGCACTGGAGACACCCAGCGCCGAGGCACTGGACCGCCTTTATCGCCCGCAGGCTTTGGACGTTCCGGTTCTGGTCGCGCGTGACGCACCGATTTCGACCCTTGATCCGCGGGAAGTGGGCGCCTTCCGGCCGCCGGAGCTGCCCGAAATTCAGCTGGCCGAAGTTCACACTGTCGAACGCCCCTCGCTGCCGCAGGTGGTCGAACAGATCGACACTACCCTCAAGATCGTAGCTGTAAACCCATCCTGGATGCGGATCACGGCGGCGGATGGCAGCATTCTGTTCGAAGGGACGCTGGGCACGGTCGAAAAAGGCAGTACATTCCAAGTGCCGCTGACCGAAGAACCGCCTCAATTGCGGGCAGGAGCATCGGGCGCGGTTTACTTCTCGATGAACGGTGAACACTTTGGTCCTGTTGGGGCACCCGGTACAGTCACCAAGGGTGTCGTGCTGTCGAAAGACGCGGTGGCCGAGCGGTTCCAGGTTGCCGACCTTGAGGCAGAACAAAACAGTGCGCTCAAGCAACTGGTCGCCGAGTTGCAGACGCAGGCGGCAGAAACTCCGTCCGAGTGATCTTGCCATTGCGATAGCGCCGTTGCCGGACTATCTAAAGTCGCAACTCTGGCTGTTCTGGACCCGTCCTCATGTCGCTCAATCACGTTCGTCCGTGGCGTAACATCTACCGCCGCAAATCCCGTCAGATCATGGTCGGAGATGTCGCCGTAGGTGGTGATGCACCGATCGCGGTTCAGACGATGACGAACACCCTGACAACGGATGTGGCGGCCACTGTGGCACAGGTGCAAGCCGCAGCCGAGGCCGGCGCGGACATCGTGCGGGTGTCGGTCCCGGATGAGGCGTCATCGAAAGCGCTGAAAGAGATCGTGCGCGAAAGCCCGGTACCGATTGTGGCCGATATCCACTTTCATTACCGCCGCGGCATCGAAGCGGCCGAAGCCGGCGCTGCCTGCCTGCGGATCAACCCCGGCAATATCGGCGACGAGAAACGGGTGAAAGAAGTAATCAAGGCCGCGCGCGACCACAATTGTTCGATCCGGATCGGCGTGAACGCAGGTAGCCTGGAAAAGCACCTGCTTGAGAAATATGGCGAACCATGCCCCGAGGCGATGGTGGAAAGCGGGCTGGAGCATATCCGCATCCTGCAGGACAATGATTTCCACGATTTCAAGATCAGCGTAAAGGCCAGCGACGTGTTCCTGTCCGCAGCGGCCTATCAGGGCATTGCCGAAGCAACGGACGCCCCGATCCATCTGGGGATCACCGAAGCTGGCGGACTTGTCTCGGGTACAATCAAGTCCGCAATCGGTCTGGGCAACTTGCTGTGGATGGGCATTGGTGACACGATCCGTGTCAGCCTGTCGGCTGACCCGGTCGAAGAGGTGAAGGTAGGATACGAAATCCTGAAATCGCTGGGCCTGCGCCATCGTGGGGTGAACATCATCTCATGCCCGTCGTGCGCGCGCCAGGGATTCGACGTGATCAAGACAGTCGAAGCGCTGGAACGGCGGCTTGAACACATCAAGACCCCGATGAGCCTTTCCATCATCGGCTGTGTCGTGAACGGCCCCGGTGAGGCGCTGATGACAGATGTCGGCTTTACCGGCGGTGGGGCCGGCTCGGGCATGGTCTATCTGGCCGGCAAGGCCAGCCACAAGATGTCGAACGATCAGATGATCGACCATATTGTTGAACAGGTCGAGAAGAAGGCGGCTGAGTTGGATGCCGCACAGGAGGCCGCCGAGTAAACCAGAGGTCAGCGATGTATGAAAAGGCAATCGAACAAGGCGGTGTCGCCGTTGTCACAGGGGCGGCCAGCGGTGTAGGGCGCGTTGCGGCCCTTAGGTTTGCGCAAAGCGGGCTTAGCGTCATTCTGGCGGATTTGCCGGGGGACAAGCTGAACGAGGCCGTGGCAGAGGTCAGTGCCAGCGCTGCTGAAGGCGCGCAGGTCATTGGTGTTGCCACCGATGTCTCCAAACAGGAAGACATCGACGCACTGGCCGAAACGGCCTTTGCAACCGGTCCGGTTGCAGTTCTCATGAACAATGCCGGGGTCGGTCTGCCGACCAAAGCGTGGTCGGAGATGGAGAACTGGCTGAAACTGCTGGAAATCAACTTTCTGGGCGTGTTGCGCGGCGTTCAGGCCTTTCTGCCCCGCATGATCGAGGCGGACCGGCCGGCAGTCGTGATCAATACCGGATCAAAGCAGGGTATCACGACTCCGCCCGGCAATCCCGGCTACAATGTGAGCAAGGCCGCCGTGAAAGTGCTGAGCGAGCAGTTGGCGCATGAGTTGCGCGAGGCGGGCGCACCGATATCGGTGCATCTGTTCGTTCCGGGCTTTACCTACACCGGGATGATCGCCGCCTTTCTGCCGGAAAAGCCTGCCGGGGCCTGGACAAGCGAGCAAACGGTAGATCATTTCATCCATCGTATGGCGAACGGGGATTTCTACATCCTTTGCCCGGACAATGACGTGGACCAAACCCGCGACGCGCGCCGGATCGCGTGGAATGTCGAGGATATCACCCAGAACCGTCCGCCCTTGTCCCGATGGCACCCCGACTTCGCCGAAGGGTTTGCAAACTTCGAAAACACCGGGAAAAAATAACAAAGGCCGCGCGGAGCCATCCCTTTGCGATTGATGATGCAGCGTCGGGCCGAACGCATTGTAGGCGCGACGCCATGTCGAAAAGCAGCGCCCGAAGATATCTTCGGCCGCTGTCTGCGACGGATGTCAGCTATGCGTAAAAGGCCGCCATTCAGTTTTTGGGTGGTTCGTAGGGGTCCGGCGTTCCTGGGGGGATCGGAGGAAATTCCTCGAATGTAGCAAGGTGTTCCTGTAGCTGTGGCAACGCCTTTTCGACTGCCCAAGTGTGCGGGAAGAGCACGCTTTCGCGTTCATGCGGATCATTCAGAAGGTTGTAGACCCTTGGTGTGTCGAAAGACTCTGTCGCTCCAAAAGCCGTTGTGTTCTCTTTGAACAGAACTTTCCAGTCCTTCCATTTTACGCCGAATATCTGTTCGCCCATGTAAACGATCACGCCTTCTCGGTTCGATCTCGGCTGGATGCCCAGAAAGAACTCGGACTGGTCGATGCCATCAATTGCCCGGTCCTCCGGCACTTTGCCGCCTGCGAATGCCGCCAGTGTTGGATAAAGATCCATCGAGTGGACAACGTCATTGCTTTCTGAACCAGCGGGAATCTTCCCCGGCCACTTGATTGCGAAGGGCACGCGCATGCTTCCTTCGAGGCTGGTGAACAGAGTGCCCCGCCAAGGCCCCGCAGTGCCATGTACCGCAGGAACCGGCGAGACATTGGCGTTTCCAACCGGAAGAGCTTCAGGGCCGTTGTCAGCAGTAAATATCACCACGGTGTCGTCGGAAACACCTGCCGCCTCGATCGCATCAACGATGCGCCCTATATAGGTATCTGTTTGAAGTAGAATGTCGGCCCAGACACCGTTTCCAGTGGTCCCTACAAATTCTTCGGACACGATGTTTGGATAATGGGTCTGCGTGTAAGCAAGATAGATGAAGAAGGGTGCATCTTCCGCACTCTTGGCTTTGATGAAATCGATGGCCTTGATTGTCAGGTCGCCATCTATCTCGCCGCGATAGTCCAAGTCATAGTCCCGCGCAACGGTCGCCGGTTCGCCCGCAATTCCCTGCATGACAACAGGCTCGTCCATGTTGGCTTCGGCAAAGCCCGCAAGCGAACGCCAGACCGTGACGTCCGTGGTTTCAACACCGTAAAACTCGTCGAAGCCTTGGTTCGTTGGAAAGCGGCCTTCGGTCCAGCCTAGGTGCCACTTGCCGTACATGGCCGTGTTATACCCTGCTTCCTTAAGCATCTCGGCCATTGTGATTTCCCACTGGGTCAGACCGTAAACGCCACCTCCAAGTGGGACTGTATGGTTGCCACTCCGAATGCCGTAACGACCGGTCATAGTCGCTGCACGGGAAGGAGTGCACTGACTTTCCACGTTGAAGTTCGTAAGCCTAAAGCCCTCAGCGGCCAGAGCGTCCATTTCCGGAGTGGCTGTGCCACGAATTATTCCACCGCCGTTGAACCCTGGCTCACCCCATCCAAAGTTATCGAGAAATATAAAGACAATATTGGGCTTGTCCTGAGCCGAGACGACAGTGCCCATTAGGAGAGATAGCAACAGTAGGAATGTTCGCGAAAACCGCTTCATGACGACGCTCCAAACAAATATCATTCGTTCGAGACTGGCGAAAAAGGGTGCCTGCGGTCAAGAATGACAGTCAGTTTCGGGCTCGAAGCGGCAATTGCGCTTCGAGCCTTCAAGGTTCTCACATGCACCATTTACCGCAAAGGTCTGGCGCGCGAAGCGGCCTATTCTTCAATGAACATCAGAGGGTAATCCCGGAATCGTTACCCTTGTTCGGCCCGAACACCGTCCGCAATCTGTTGCATCTGTTCGGCAGGCAGGTAGCCGCGCAGCAGTTCGGTGCCCAGCACGAACGACGGGGTGCCGGAAATCCGCATGCGTTGCGCCAGTTCTCGGGTTTGGGCGATCTCTTTGGAAACCGCGTCACTGTCCATGGCGGCGATGATGTCGTCGGTTTCGAGACCCAGACCATCCGATAGACGACGCAGGGTGACTTCGGTGGGTTCGCCTGTGAATTCCAGCAGCGCATCGTGCACCTGCTTGTAGGCATCTGCACCTGCGACATGTTTGGTCGCCACGGCAAAGCGGGACGATATCATCGAAGCTTCGCCAAGGATTGGGAACTCCTTGATGATCAGCCGGATGTTCCCGTCTTCCGCCAGCAGAGCATCCACTTCGGGAACCGCACGGCGGCAATATCCGCAGCGATAGTCCATGAACTCGACCAGAGTGATGTCGCCATCGGGGTTTCCGCCCACCCAGCTATAGCCGTCATTGAACAGGTCCTCGGCATTGGCTGCGACCAGTTCCTGGTCTGCCACGGCCTCGGCGGCAGCGTTGCGCTGCTCCAGAATGTTGATCGCCTCGAGGATCACCTCGGGGTTTTGCAGCAGGTATTCGCGAACCTGTGTACCGAACTCGGCCTTTTCGGCGTCGCTCATGTCGTTCAGGTCCAGCGCCTGCACCGGTCCGGTGATCAGGGAAAGCCCGACAAGGGCCATGGCTGCATGTCTGAGGATCATCTGCGTTTCCTTTTCTTTTCTACCTGTTCCGAGGCTATCAGCACATCCTGCGCCCTTTGCCACCCCGGAGACCCTTCGGGCAATTGCCTTATGGCCCGTTTTGCGTGGATGCCTGCATCGGCCATGCGACCTTGCAGGGCATATCGTTCCGCTGTCACAACCGCGGCCATTCCGTTGTTGCCGACCTGAGAATAGGCAACCCCCAGATCCTGCATCAGCCGACCGTTTCGATAATCGCGCGCGCGGGCTTTTTCAAGCGTTTGCAGGGCGTTCTCGGTTTGCCCTTGCGCCAGCAGCGCACGCCCGTACCCGGCGAGGATAAGTGAGTCGTTCGGGGCCATTTCAACAGCACGGCCGTAGGCGGCAACAGCCTGATCCATCTGCCTGTTTTCCAGCAATATCTGCCCCTTGAGTTCGTAGTAGTACGGATCGTCCGGGCGAATGGCCAGTGCCCCGTCAATCGCCGCGCGCGCCGCGGCAAGATCTCGGTTCTGGTGGTGCGCTGCTGCCTGGCGCATCAGGCGAATATCCTCCGCGCTTTCCTCGCGCGCGCGTCGCATTGTCCACGCGGGTGATCGCAGAAACGCAGACAGCTTGCCCTTGACGCGGGCAAACCAGTAGTCGGCATTGGCGTTGTGGGTCGAGTTGTCTCCGAACTCGTCAAGAAACGCCTCGGCCGCGCGCAGGCGTTCCCGGCTGGTGGGGTGGGACCGTGTATAAGGATCCTGATTTGCCTCGCTCAGCAGTTCCTGGCCGGCAAACTTGCGATGCAGGGCCACCATGCCCTTTGGTGAGATGCCCGCCCATCGCAGATAACCCGCCGCGCTGCGGTCTGCCGATGCCTCTTCGGCGCGTGTATGCCCCAGAAAGCTGCGCAGGGCCGAACCGGAGGTCCCGGCAGCGATGCCGCCCGCTGCTTCGCCACCGCCCGCTGCGGCGACAATCAGCGCCAAAGCGGTTCCCAGAGAAGCATTGCGCTTTGCGGCGCGCAGGTTTTCCACACGTCTGGCCAGATGGCCATTTGCGATATGTGCGGCCTCATGTGCGATGACAGCCTGCAGCATCTCGGGGCTGTCGACGGTCAGGATCAGCCCGTAGTTCACGTAGATAGCGTTGTAGTCGATGACGAAGGCGTTGAACGTCTTGTCGTGGACCACCAGAATCCGCACCCTGTTCGTGTTCAGTCCAGCCGCCCGCAGCACCGGAAACGCCAGTTCCCGCAATCCGTGTTCGATGTCAGGATCGCGGATCAGGCCCTGCGACTTGGCAGGAACAGCGCCCGTTAACCATGTCACCGCGATCAGTAACATGGCCGGGATTGACGCCAGCCTGGATACGCGTTCAAAAGCCATGGCCGCAACATGGGAGATAGCCATGAGAAACTCAACCCGATCCGGGGTCGATCCCTTCATCGTGATGGATGTGATGGAAGCCGCGCGCCGCGCCGAAGAAGCAGGACGCCATATCATCCACATGGAAGTCGGGCAGCCCGGAACCGGTGCCCCCAAAGGCGCAGTCGAGGCTTTGGCGTCGGCCATGGGTCAGTCGCCGCTGGGCTATACCGTTTCGCTGGGCCTGCCGGCGCTGCGGCAACGGATCGCACAAATGTATGGCGAGTGGTACAATGTCGATCTGAACCCTGACCGGGTGGTGATTACGCCCGGATCTTCCGGTGGGTTTCTGCTGGCGTTCACCGCGCTTTTCGACAGCGGCGATCGGGTCGGTATCGGCGCGCCGGGCTATCCCTCTTACCGGCAGATCCTCAGGGCGCTTGGGCTGGTTCCGGTCGATCTGCCGACCGCGCCGGAAAACCGCCTGCAACCCGTCCCGGCGGATTTCGCGGGGCTTGATCTGCAAGGTTTGATGGTGGCGTCCCCGGCAAACCCGACCGGTACCATGCTGGATCGACCGGCTATGGCCGCGCTGATCGATGCGGCCCACGGACAGAACGCGTCATTCATCAGCGACGAAATCTACCACGGCCTGGAATACGAGGCCAAAGCCGTCACCGCGCTGGAACTGACGGATGAATGCTACGTCATCAACTCGTTCTCCAAGTATTTCTCGATGACCGGCTGGCGGGTCGGCTGGATGGTGGTGCCCGAGGACCAAGTGCGCGTGGTCGAGCGGATCGCTCAGAACATGTTCATCTGCGCCCCACACGCCAGCCAGGTCGCGGCGCTGGCCGCGATGGATTGCGAGGACGAACTGCAAGCCAATCTGGACGTCTACCGGCAAAACCGAGCCCTCATGCTGGATGGGCTGCCCAAAGCCGGATTTACCAATATCGCACCGCCGGACGGCGCTTTCTATGTTTATGCCGATGTATCGGACCTGACGCAGGACAGCCGCGCCTTTGCGGCTGAGATTTTGGAACAGGCCGGTGTGGCGGTGACGCCGGGGCTGGATTTCGATCCCGAACGCGGCCACAAGACCCTTCGATTTTCCTATGCCCGCTCGACGGCGGACATACAGGAAGGGTTGCAGCGGCTGCGCAGCTTCATGGCGGCACGAGGGGCCATCCCGCAGGCAGTGTAACCCGTTCACAAACCGGCGCTGGTACAGTAGGGTCTGCGCAACACGATCTCGGGAAAACTTGAGGCCATGAGCAGACTTTTCTATGCCTTCGCGCTGATCTGGGCGCTGACGGGCGCTGTCGCAGCGCAGGATTTCAGCGCCCTTGCGCGCGTGCAGCCGGACCAAAGCCGTATCTCGGATGTCGGCCGAACCGGCGTGAAGGTGGATATCGGGCTGAGCCAGGGCGTGCCTTACCGCGTTTTCACATTGCGGGATCCGTATCGCATGGTGCTTGACTTCCGCGAGGTCGACTGGACCGGTCTGATCAGCAGTGAATTCCTGCAATCCGAACGGATCAGTGGGGTGCAGTTCGGCACTTACGTCCCCGGCTGGTCCCGTCTGGTTCTGGAACTTGGTGCGCCGATGGGTGTCGATACGGCGCAGTTGAAGCTGGATCAGATGACGGGCACTGCGGTGTTGTCCCTTATGCTCAAGGGGGTCGAGTTCGACGTATTCAATGCCAGCGCCGGTGCTCCTCAGGTTCCCGGTTGGGATTTGCCGGAAGCGACCGCCCCACTTCCGGCGGCGCCGCGTGATCCTGACGGACCCATTCGCGTCATGCTGGACCCTGGACATGGCGGCATCGACCCGGGGGCCGAGGTTGGCGGCACCGATGAAAAAACCCTGATGCTGACCTTTGCGCGCGAACTGAAAGAGCTATTGCTGCGTTCAGGCGGGTATGAAGTGGTTTTGACCCGCGTCGAGGACCAGTTTGTTTCGCTGGAGCGGCGAATTGCGCTGGCGCATCGGGCCGGTGCCGATGTGTTCATCTCGCTGCACGCGGATTCCCTGTCGGACGGGCAGGCGCATGGTGCGGCCGTGTATACCCTGTCAACTGACGCATCGGATGTTGCCAGCCAGAAACTTGCGGAACGTCACGACCGGGGCGACCTTCTCTCGGGGGTGGATCTGAACGGGGCCGACGATCAGGTGGCGGACGTTTTGCTGGACATGGCCCGTCAGGAAACCAGACCGCGCACCAACGCATTGGCGCGGGCTTTGGCCAATGGCATGGCGCAGCAAGGTGGTCCGATGAACCGGCGGCCCGTCCGTACGGCCTCTTTCTCGGTTCTCAAGGCGGCGGACATTCCCTCGGTGCTGGTCGAACTGGGTTTTCTTTCCAGCCCCAGAGACCTGAAAAACCTGCAAAATTCCGAATGGCGCGCGCAAATGGCGCGTGGGATTTACAACGGTCTGGAAAACTGGCGACAGCAGGATGTGATCAGACGCTCATTGATTGGCCAGTGACCCCGCGTCGCAAACAGGCTAGAATACGCCATGGTGTTTTGACCTGGCGTGGGGCCGACACTATATAGGCCGCACCGCGAGTAAAAGGCAGTACAGTGATCCGGTTCATTCTTTCGTTTTTCGGGGCGATCTTCAGCCTCGTGACCCTGGGTATCTTCATGGCGGCACTGGTCATCGGTGCGGTCTTCTGGATGTATGGGCGCGACCTGCCCAGTCATGAATCGCTGGCCCAGTACAAGCCGCCCACGATCAGCAGGATTTATTCCGGCAAAGGGCAGCTGATCGACGAATTCGCCCAGGAGCGCCGCCTGTTCACGCCGTCCGAGGAAATCCCGGATCTGGTGAAGCAGGCCTTTATTTCGGCGGAAGATAAGAATTTCTACACCCATCAGGGCTATGACCCGCGCGGGATAATTGCTGCGGGTGTCGAAGCGGTGAAATCCAAAGGTGAAAACGTGCGCGGCGCGTCCACCATCACGCAACAGGTCATGAAGAACTTTCTGTTGTCCGGCGACCGGCAGGCCGAACGCAAGATCAAGGAAATCATCCTTGCGACCCGGTTGGAAGACACTCTGGACAAGGAACAGATCCTCGAACTTTACATGAACGAGATCTTTTTGGGCCAGAACTCTTACGGTGTGACGGCAGCAGCACAGACGTATTTCAACAAGACGCTGCAGGAACTGGCCCCGCATGAGGCCGCCATGTTGGCCGCCATGCCGAAGGCGCCGTCAAACTACCATCCGGTTTTGCAAAAGGAACGCTTGCTGGCGCGTCGCGACTACGTGCTGCGGGAAATGAACCAGAACGGCTACATTGACCGGGCTACCTATGAGGCCGAGGTCAACATGCCTTTGCGCTCGGTACAGAACGGCGACTTTGAAAGCTTCCGCACCGCATTGCCGCCCCGTGACTATTTCACCGACGAAATCCGCCGCCAGCTGAGCGAGGATTTCGGCGAGGGTGAATTCTTTACCGGCGGTTTCACTGTGCGTGCGTCGGTGGACGAGGAAATGCAGGTCGAAGCTGCCAAGGCCCTGCGCACGGCCCTGCAGAAATACGACCGCTCGCGCGGGAAATGGCGCGGTACGGGTGAGGTGATCCCGGAAGAAAAACTGGCCGAGGAAGCCCAGTGGCGCGAGGCGCTGGCCATCATGGAAATTCCGCGCGATGTCGAATTGCCGACCCAATGGTATCCGGCTGTTGTGATGAATGTGGCCGATCAGTCGCTGACCGTGGGTATCGAAAACGGTCCGGCAGACGGAACCATTCCACGCGAAGACATCAAATGGATGCAGGGCAGTTTCAAGGACAATTTCAAGCGCGGCGATGTCATTCTGGTGATGGCCGGGGAAGAAGGGCAGTGGTCTGCCCGCCAAGTGCCTGAGGTGCAGGGCGGTTTCGTCGCGATGGATGTGAACTCGGGCCGTGTTCTGGCGATGCAGGGCGGGTTCTCGTATCAGGATTCGGTGTTTAACCGTGCCACGCAGGCTCAGCGTCAGCCGGGGTCCAGCTTTAAGCCTTTCGTCTATGCCGCCGCGCTGGACAGTGGTTACAGTCCCGCCACCATCGTTGTGGACGCCCCGATCGAGGTGAACACGCCGCAAGGTCTCTGGCGGCCCAAGAACTCGTCGAACAAATTCTACGGGCCAACACCGCTGCGCACCGGGATCGAACAGTCGCGGAACCTCATGACCATCCGTCTAGCCCAGGAGGTGACGATGCCGGTGGTTGCGGGATATGCCGAACGGTTTGGTGTTTATGACCGAATGGGCGCGTTCCTTGCGAACTCGCTGGGATCGGAAGAAACGACGCTGTACAAGATGGTCGCCGCCTATGCGATGTTCGCCAACGGCGGCGAGCGGGTCGAACCCACTCTGGTCGACCGTATCCAGGACCGGTTCGGAAAGACGATCTACCGGCATGATGACCGGCAGTGTCTGGACTGCAACTCAACCTGGCTGGAACTGGATGAGTCGCCGCAGATCGTGACCGATCGCGAACAGGTTATGGATGCCATCACCGCCTATCAGTTGACGTCTATGATGAAAGGCGTGGTTGATCGCGGCACTGCGTCGCGTGTTGTCAACCTGCCGGTGCCGACTGCCGGCAAGACCGGCACCACCAACGAATCCAAGGACGCCTGGTTTATCGGCTTCACCTCGAACATCGTGGCCGGCTGCTATATCGGCTACGACCGGCCGCGTCCGATGGGCAGTGGCGCCTATGGCGGTACGATGTGCGGGCCGGTCTTCCAAAGTTTCATGGAAAAGGCGGTCGAGAAATATGGCGGCGGTCCGTTCGAAGTTCCGCCAGGCGGGCACTTCATCAAGATTGACCGTTTCAGCGGGGCGCGCTTGCCAGAGGATGCGGTCGGGGAATATGTGGTTGCCGAGTATTTCCGCGACGGTGTCGATGGCTTCATAGACCGGATTTTCGATGGCGGCTTTGCCATGGGATCCGATTTGCCATTGTTCGAAGAAGTCAGCGGATCGGGTCGGCAGGTGACAACTTCCACCGGAAGTACAGTTACGGTCGGACCCAACGCAAGCCAGGGTGATCTGCAGGGGGGCGGACTGTACTAGTCCGCAACTTGTAGGAATAGGTTCAACAGGTCAGTTCGCTGTCATCGGTAATCTGTTCACAAGACCGCCAGCAGATCGATAGCGCACATTTGGCAGCAGCCCATTTGGCAAGCCGTTTGCATGGTACGCCCAATGCGTCCGAATAGAGCCACAGGCAGTGGCTGATTTGCGAAGGCTCGCGTACAAGTTCCGGCATGCCTTTTGGATGTCGCAGAGCGTTTGCCAGTTCGAAAGCGGCATCCCCCAGATATCCCTTGGCATCTATAACCCGAGGACCGGCATCCGATAGTAGCACGTTGTCGGTATGCAGATCGCCATGAAGCGGGTCGTGCGTGTGCTGACTGCTTAACAGATCTAGGGCCAGCCCCGTGTCCGCAAGCAACGCGACGCGTGTCAGGCCCCAACTGTCAAAAACTCGCCCGACGCATCCTTCATTCGCATCTCACTTGTCTTGTGGTGGCTCTCGCCTCTTGCTATCACGCAGGCCTGATTGAGCAAGTTGGGACAAAACCATGCGCGCCGAAACCCAGAATATTGTGGCGGAAATAGAAAAGTCGCTGGAGCTGCTGGCGAAGCGCATGGATTACGAAACGGCGCCGCACCGGCTTGAGGAATTCAACGCACGCGTCGAAGACCCGAACCTGTGGGACAACCCGGAGAACGCTCAGAAGCTGATGCGCGAACGCCAGATGCTGGTCGATGCCATCGAAACCTACGAGTCGATCAAGACCGACCTGAGTGACAATGTCGAACTGATCGAACTGGGCGAGATGGAAGAGGACGAAGAAGTCGTTGCCGACGCCGAGGACGCTATCAGGAAACTGAAGGCCAAGGCCGCCAAGAAAGAGCTTGAGGCCCTGCTGGATGGCGAGGCAGACGGCAATGACACGTTCCTTGAGATCAACTCGGGCGCGGGGGGCACCGAAAGTTGTGACTGGGCCTCGATGCTGGCGCGGATGTATGTGCGCTGGGCCGAGAAAAAGGGCTATACGGTCGAATTGCAGTCCGAGACCGCGGGTGAAGAGGCGGGGATAAAGTCTGCCGCTTACAAGATATCTGGCCACAACGCCTATGGCTGGCTGAAATCGGAAAGCGGGGTGCACCGGCTTGTGCGCATCTCGCCCTATGACTCGGCGGCCAAGCGGCACACGTCGTTCAGCTCCGTCTGGGTCTATCCGGTGGTTGACGACAATATCGAGATCGAGGTGAACCCGTCGGACATCCGCATCGATACTTACCGCTCTTCGGGTGCCGGTGGTCAGCACGTGAACACCACGGACTCGGCGGTTCGGATTACGCACATCCCCACGGGCATCGTAGTGACCTCGTCCGAGAAGTCGCAGCATCAGAACCGTGACATCGCCATGAAGGCGCTGAAATCGCGCCTGTACCAGCAGGAACTGGACCGTCGCAACGCCGATATCAACGCGGCGCACGAAGCCAAGGGCGATGCCGGGTGGGGCAATCAGATCCGGTCTTACGTGTTGCAGCCTTATCAGATGGTCAAGGACTTGCGGACCAATCACGAAACCTCGGACACCAAAGGGGTTCTGGACGGTGATCTGGATGGGTTTATGGCAGCCACGCTGGCCCAGAACGTTGCCGGCAAAAGCCGGTCCGAAGCGCAGGGCGACGGCTGATCACAAGGGGGCTCTGCCCCCGTCGCGGTGGGCCGCGACTCCCCCGGGATATTTTTGGCCAGATGAAGCGGATCCGTCGGGGTGCCTGGGGGTCCCGAAAAGATACATGTAAACAGTGGGTTTAATTGGCAGGTTGCCCCGGCTAGGCTGGTGGCGACCACGTTGTATCTGAGCTAATGAACTCCCATGGATCTGAGCCAAACTTCCGCCGTTGCATTGCTGTCTGCGCTGTCCTCGGGGCAATTGACGGCTGCTGAGTTGATGCGCGAAACCTTGCATCGGATTTCCAGCGTTAATGGAGAGGTCAATGCCATCGTCGCCCTGCGCGATGAGGATGAGTTGATGTCCGCGGCTGAGGCGCTGGATGCCGGTCCCCGGCGCGGCCCGCTGCATGGACTGCCCATGGCGGTCAAGGATCTGGTCAATGTGGCCGGGATTGTGTCGTCTCATGGATCGCCGATTTACCGAAACAACGTGCCCGAGCGGGACGATCTGATCGCAGAAAGATTGCGGGCTGCCGGTGCCATTGTGATCGGCAAAACAAATACACCCGAGTTCGGGCTGGGATCGCATACGTTCAATCCGGTGTATGGCGCCACGCGCAACCCGTACGACCCCGCCCGAACCTGCGGCGGTTCGTCCGGTGGCGCGGCGGTGGCGCTGGCAACGGGTATGGTGGCCTTGGCGGATGGCTCGGACATGATGGGCAGCCTTCGCAACCCGGCGGCCTGGAACAATGTATACGGGTTCCGGCCAAGCTGGGGCCGGGTTCCGAGTGAACCGATCGGAGACGGTTTTCTGCATCAGCTTTCGACATTGGGCCCCATGGCCCGCAGCCCGCAAGATTTGGGTATTTTGCTGGACGTCATAGCAGATCCGGATGCACGTCAGCCATTGTCTGTTGATGGTGGAGCTGTATCACCTGTGCAGCCGGTTGATCTCACCGGTTTGCGTATTGGCTGGCTGGGTGACTGGGGCGGTGCGTTTCCGTTCGAAACCGGGATCGCCGATCTGTGCCAGTCGGCGCTGACCGTGTTTTCGGATTTGGGCGCGGACGTCGAAGAATCAAACCCGCCTTTTGACGCAAGCCAGATCTGGGACAGCTGGATTACACTGCGATCGTGGAGCGTTGCGGCTGGGCTTTTGGAACTGTCCGAGCATCGGGACGTGCTGAAGGATACCGCACAATGGGAGCTGGATCGGGGACTGGCGCTGAGTGCGATGGACGTGCATCACGCCAGCGTTCTGCGATCCGAGTGGTATCGATGTGCCGCCCGTTTGTTTGAGACGTATGATGCGCTGGTGCTGCCAACGGCCCAAGTGTGGCCTTTTGCCGTCGAAACTGCGTATCCGACCGAAATAGCCGGGCAGGCGATGGACACCTATCACCGCTGGATGCAGGTCGTCACTCCGGTCAGCCTGATCGGGTTGCCCTGCCTGTCGGTTCCTGTGGGTTTTGGAGAGAACGGTCTGCCAATGGGAATGCAGATTTTCGGGCCGCGCGGCGCGGATGCAAAGCTTTTGTCCATCGGGGCAAGCTATCACGATGCAACCGGCTGGCCCCAAAAACGACCGGCCCTGCAATAGGGTCGCTGGGGAGGAGAGACAGACATGGAAAAACCCTTTGGTGTTCCGGTAATGCAGCAGGCCGATACGGCGATGCTGCGGCAGGCTATTCATCAGGCATGGGCCGATTATCGTCGGGCGCCGGTGTTCGGGATTCTGTTCGCGGGATTCTACGTGTTGGCCGGGTGGGCAATGGCATGGGTCACCCTGAAAACTGGAACCACCTACTGGCTTGTTCTGGCCGCGATCGGTTTCCCGCTGCTTGGGCCATTTGCGGCGGTTGGACTGTACGAAGTATCCCATCGGCTTGAGCAGGGAGAACCGCTGGATTTCGGGTCGATTTTTGGCGTGGTGCTGCAGCAGGGCCGCCGCCAGTTGCCCTCAATCTGTGCGATCATCGTGGTGATGTTTCTGTTCTGGTTCTTTCTGGGGCACATGATTTTCGCTTTGTTCATGGGGCTTTCCACCATGACGAATGTCTCTTCCTCGATTGAGGTGTTTTTGACTGCGAACGGATTGGCGATGCTGGCCATCGGCTCGATCGTTGGCGCAATATTCGCGACCGTGCTGTATATGATCACCGTACTTTCGATTCCGATGCTGCTGGATCGCGAACTGGATTTCGTAACCGCCATGATCGCCAGCTTCGGCTATGTCCGTGACAACTTCCCGGTCATGATTGGATGGGGAATGTTTATTGCGGTTCTGACCTTTGTGGCGATGTTGCCTTGGTTTCTTGGGTTGTTTCTTGTGTTGCCGTTACTGGGGCACGCCAGTTGGCATCTGTACCGGCTGATCACGCAGGAACAGAATGCTGTTTCCGAGTAAGGCAGGGGGGCTTGTTCCGAGTACAGGATCAGAGCCAGGCGCGCGCGGCCCTTGCCGCGCCGAAGACAGCGGACCGATCCGATCCCAGATGCCGCAACATGATCCGCTGTGTCCCGCTGGGGTCCGTGGATGTGTCCGACAACCTGATTGCCACGCCCCGCAGTTGACCGGCCTGATCTCCGTAATGATGAGAGATCAGGAACATCCGGCTGTTTTGCGCGTCTCGCTGTGACATCAGGATGTAGATCTGACGACCAGCGCAGGCGGCAATGCCCTGAACCTCACGCTCTTTGGGCGGGGCCTCGGGCATGGTGGGACGAGGCTCGTAGCTGCGCACAAGCGTACATTGCGGCAGTCTGCGGGCGTAGAACAACCGATGCCGCAGCGCGGTGTGGCTGTCCAGCGCCGTTTCCGTCGCATAGTAGAATCCGGCAGGAAACAGGGTCTCGGGCAAGGTATTCGGGCCAGAACCCAGGAACTCGGTCAGGGCCGAGGCAGCCGGGTGGCGGAAAGGCTGGGCGATCTCGTCCAGTGGTTTCAGCAGGATACGGGCGTCGACTTTGAAAAAGCGGCAAATGCGGTCCAGTACGTCGGGCCTGGGAAAGCTCTCGCCGCCAAGATATCTGTTGTACTGCGTCCGGTTGATACCAAGCTGGCGGCAAAGCTCTGAGACCGAAGGGTACTGGTGAGACAGCAATCTCAGATTTGCGCCGAACATTCTGCGCAATTCAGCAGGGCTGCGGAAGTCATTCGTCATTCTCGTCCCGGAACTCACATATTCTTTTTGGAAACAAGGACACGTGCGGCTCATATGGCGCGCTGCCTCTGAAATCGTGACTAAACACCTGACGGACGTGTGGTCACGTCTCGTTGCGTGTAGAGGCTAACGCCCAAAGGAATAAACGCAATAGGCTAAATCGCCAATTGAGTGGTCTTATTCTTGATTTCCGAGGCGTATGACAATTGCACCGCACCCGCACCGACGTGCGCGTCTCAGTCAATCTAGTGCTAACCAAGGCCGGCTGGCCCGCCCCGGAGGCAATGATCTTGAGTCCGGAGCGGAGTTTTCAGGTCAGTCGCCGCGCAGCAGGGCGGCAACGCCAGTACGGGCGATCTCCAAAAGGCCCAGAGGACGCATCAGATCGGCGAAGGCGTCGATCTTGTCCGGGGCGCCGGTGATCTCGAATATGAAGGAATTCAGCGTGCTGTCGACCACGTTGGCACGGAAGATGTCCGCCAGACGCAGCGCTTCGACCCGCTTGTCGCCTTCGCCCACAACCTTGATGATCGCCAGTTCACGCTCGACCGAGGGACCTTCGACGGTCAGGTCATGCACGTCATGGACGGTAACGATCCGACCCAGCTGCGCCTTGATCTGCTCGATCACCTGCGGCGTGCCGGTGGTGACGATGGTGATACGGCTGAGATGGCCGGTATGATCCACCTCGGCCACTGTCAGGCTTTCGATGTTGTAACCGCGGCCCGAGAACAGCCCGATCACGCGGGCCAGAACACCCGGTTCGTTCTCGACCAGAACGGCGATCGTATGCTGTTCCTGCACGTCCGAGAAAGTCGGGCGTAGGTTGTAGGCCGAATGGCGGTTCGCGCCTTTTTTGATATGTAGGGCAGACATTTATGTCCCTTTCGTCATCACATAGTGCCGGGCACAAGAGGCGCCCGACAAAATTTGTCGATTTTTGTCAGACCAGAACCGACCCTTTGGAGTCGATGACGCCCTGCGTTTCGGCCTCGCCCAGCAGCATCTCATTGTGCGCCTTGCCCGACGGGATCATGGGGAAGCAGTTCTCGTGCTTTTCAACCAGACAGTCGAAGATTACCGGGCCGTCATAGTTGATCATCTCCATGATCGCATCATCCAGATCGGCCGGGTCAGTGCACAGGATGCCCTTGGCTCCGAAAGCTTCGGCGAGTTTGACGAAATCGGGCAGCGCTTCGGACCACGAATGGGAATAGCGTTCGCCATGCAGCAATTCCTGCCATTGACGTACCATGCCAAGACGTTCGTTGTTCAGGATGAACTGTTTCACCGGCAGACGATACTGCGCTGCGGTGCCCATTTCCTGCATGTTCATCAACCAGGATGCCTCTCCGGCAACGTTGATGACCAGCGCGTCGGGATGCGCCATCTGTACGCCGATGGAGGCGGGGAAGCCGTAGCCCATCGTGCCCAGGCCACCTGAGGTCATCCAGCGGTTGGGGTCTTCGAACCCAAGATACTGCGCGGCCCACATCTGATGCTGGCCCACTTCGGTTGTGATGTAACGGTCGTGGTCCTTCGTCAGTTCTTCCAGCCGTTGCAGCGCGTATTGCGGCTTGATGGTCTTTTCGCTGTTGGTATAGGCGAGGCAGTTGACCTTGCGCCACTCATCGACCTGAGCCTGCCATTTCTTGACGGCAGCGGCATTGGTTTTGCGCCCGCGGGCTTTCCAGACTTTCAGAATGTCCTCAAGAACATGGGCGACGTCGCCAACAATCGGGATGTCCACACGGATCACCTTGTTGATCGACGAAGGATCAATGTCGATATGGGCTTTCTTGGACTTCGGCGAAAACGCATCGATCCGACCGGTGATCCGGTCGTCGAACCGCGCGCCGATATTGATCATCAGATCGCAATCGTGCATCGCCAGATTGGCTTCATAAAGTCCATGCATGCCCAGCATACCCAGCCAGTTCTTGCCCGACGCCGGATAGGCACCCAGCCCCATCAGGGTCGAGGTGATCGGAAAGCCCGTCGCGTCTACCAGTTCGCGCAGCAATTGGCTGGCGGCAGGGCCCGAGTTAATCACGCCGCCGCCGGTATAGAACACGGGCTTTTTCGCGGTTTCCATTGCCGCGACAAGTTCGGTGATCTCTTCCAGATCACCTTTCAGCACCGGTTGGTAATGCGAAGTCGAGGGCTTGGGCGGGCTGTATTCGCCCGAGGCGAACTGCACATCCTTCGGGATGTCGATCAGCACCGGACCGGGGCGGCCCGACTTGGCGACGTGAAAGGCCTCGTGCATGGTCGCGGCCAGGGAATCCGTGTCCTTGACCAGCCAGTTGTGCTTGGTGCAGGGGCGGGTAATGCCAACGGTGTCGGCCTCCTGAAAGGCGTCCGAGCCGATCATGAATGTGGGAACCTGACCGGTCAGAACGACGATCGGGATCGAGTCCAGCAATGCATCCGTCAGACCCGTTACCGCGTTTGTGGCACCGGGGCCGGACGTCACCAGCGCAACGCCGGGCTTCCCGGTCGAGCGGGCATAGCCTTCGGCTGCATGAACCGCGCCCTGTTCGTGACGTACCAGGATGTGGCGAATGTCGTTTTGCAGAAAGATCTCATCATAGATCGGTAGCACGGCGCCGCCGGGGTATCCGAATACTGTGTCCACGCCCTGATCCTTGAGGGCCTGAACCACCATCTTTGCGCCGGTCATCTCACGTGTCATCTGCTTTGCTCCGTTCGCGACATGTGTCTTGCGTTTGACAAAAAAAAGCCCCCGAGAGTGTCGGAGGCGCATGGGTTCGATTATGGTTTACCGTTACCGGCCCATGCGCGTGGTTCCTACGATTACGACTAGCGTTTTCATCGCCAGAGGCTCCTTCTTTGCGTGGGGGGACATTATGAGCGAGGGGAAGGGGCGTCAACAGGCAATTGTGCCAATTTTCTATCTCAGGGCAGGGTTTTTGCGACATTTTGTTGCGCAGATTGCCGCATGCCCGGAATTTCCGTGAAATCGGGCCGGTTGGGGTCAATCCTTGCCATGTCAGCAGTGGTCTAATTGCGTCAGCCCCATGTCTGAAATTGACATGAGAGGTGCAATTGTCTGGGTCACGCTGAACCCAGGTCAACAGTTTCAGGAGGCGAACCATGCTACAGGATTTGGTGGATCTGGGACGGTATCCGATCGACCGGCCGGACTCGCGCGCCTATGATCAGATGATCGCCGATCTGCGGCGGGATCTGGACAGGGACGGATGCGCGGTTTTGCCCGGGTTTGTGCATCAGGCGGGGCTGGACCTGCTGGTGCGCGAAGCCGATGCGGTCGCCCCCCAGGCACATCGCTCGTTCAACCGGACAAACGCCTATTTCACCAAGGACGATCCCCGGTTCGGGATCGGCCATCCGATACGACGTTTCTATGACCGATCAAACGCGTTTGTTCCGGCGGACAATTTCCCGGATTCCGGCCCCTTGCGCCGGATTTACGAATATGAAGGCTTCATGCCGTTCGTGCGGGATGCGCTTGACGAGTCCGAGGACCGGTTCTTCCGTTACGACGATCCCCTGGCGGACGTGATAATCAACGTGGTCGAGGAGGGGCAGGGCTTTCCGTGGCACTTTGATACCAACAATTTCACCGTTACGCTTGCCATCCAAAACGGCGAAACCGGCGGAACATTTGAATATGTGCCCAATTTGCGCACGGCAGAAGACGAGAATTTCAGCCAGGTGGCCTCGATACTGGATGGGAACCGGGCGCAGGTACGTGAACTGGAACTTCAGCCGGGGGATCTGCAGATATTCAAGGGGCGGTATGCGCTGCATCGGGTTGCCCCGGTCAAGGGCCCGCGCAACCGCTACGTCGGGATATTCTCGTTTGTCGAGACGGCCGGGATGTGCGGCGGGGTCGAAAGGACCCGGCAACTTTACGGTCGCGTTTTGCCGCATCATTATGAACGAGAAGGGAACCGGCGAGATCAGTTGCTGGATTGACCCCATGTCGGGATGTGAGAACCCGTGATCTATCGGCCGAAGGGAGCCTCATGCCGCGTATTTTGCAACTGACACCGTTTGTTTTGTGTTCTTCCTTAGATGCCCAGATCCGCTTCTACACCGAACGACTTGGGTTTACCTGCAATTTCAGGCAGGACAATTATGCCTTCCTGAGGCACGGAGCCGTCGCGATCCGCCTCTTGCAATGCCCACCACGCGATGATGGCCGCCCTTTGGGCGATGATCAGTCCTTTTACATCGATGTCGAGGGCATCGACGATCTGTTCGAAAGCCTGCGTGCGGGAGTGGCTGACCTGCCAGTGGGCCGCGTGCGCCCACCGTTTGACCAGCCCTATGAGCAGCGCGAATTCCACGTGATAGATGAAGACGGGACACTGGTTTTCTTTGGTGAGGACATCAGAGAGAGACCGCAGGGATAAACCCTCCCACCCATCGTCAATACGCCTTTGGCGTATCTCCCCGGTTGGGCCGGGCAGCGCTGCGCGCGTATCAAAAGCCGGGGCTTGTCCCCTGCAACATGCCATGTTCCAGCGCATAACGGGTCAGACCAGCTGTTGATGAGATGCCGAGTTTGCGCTTGATGTTCTTGCGGTGCGTTTCGACGGTGCGCACGGAAATATCCAGCGCATGCGCGACGTCCTTGTTCGATTTACCTTGCGCAAGCTCCAGCAGGATCGTCTGTTCCCGCCCGGTCAGCGCTTCGCGCGCGTTGTCGCCCTTGGGCTTCAGCGATCCGCTGGCCCCGGTGCACAGATATTGTTCGCCCTTCATCACCGCGTCGATGGCATGTTTTATCTCATCGGTCGGGACGTCTTTCAGGATGTATCCTTTCGCGCCATGGCTCAGGGCGGTCGAAATGTACTCGGGGCTATCATGCATGGACAGGATCAGGATACGAATGTCGGGCAGGCGTTCCAGAATGATTTCTGTGGCGCTGAGCCCGCCCATGCCCGGCATGTTGAGATCCATCAGAACAACGTCCGGGTTCAACCGCGCCGCCTGATCCACTGCGTCCTGCCCGCTGCCGAGGGTTCCGACGACTTCGATCCCGTCATAGCTTTCGAGGATGGACTGGATGCCTTCGGCGACCATGGGATGGTCATCAACGATAAGGACTCGGATTGTTTGCTCGGTCATGTCCCGGCCTTTCGGTTCGGTGTCGCGTCGTCCTGAGGGGACAAGAGGTGGCTGAGGGGCAGGTCGACGTCTATTACGGTTCCGCTTTGCGCGCCGCGTGATGACAGAATGCGCAGCGATCCGTCAAGCTGTTCGATACGCTCCTGCATATTACGCAATCCAATCCCGGCGCTGGACTGGTCCGGCCCGGTGCGCAGGCCGCAGCCATTGTCGGTGATGCGCATGGTCGCACCCTTCTTGTGCCCGCGCAGGTCGATTGTAACACGGGTCGCCCCGGAGTGACGTTCGATGTTGGTCAGTGCCTCCTGTGCGATACGGTAGAGCGCGATCTTGCTGTCCTGATCCAGTCGATTTCGGAAAACGACTGTGGTGAATTCGGTTTCAATCCCGGTGCGCTCGGCAAAATCGTCGGTCAGCGCCTTGAGGGCAGGGCCAAGGCCCAGATCGTCCAGTACTCCGGGACGCAGGTCCCGGCTGATGCGGCGGACTTCGGTGATGGCAGAGCCCAGGTTGTCGATCCCCTTGTCGAGCGGGTCCCGGGCACCGTCATCATCACCGCGAAGCAGACGTCGGCGCGCATTGTCCAGCGCGTATCGCACCCCGACCAGAATCTGGCTGATCCCGTCATGCAACTCGCGCGCCACGCGGCCCCGTTCTTCCTCTTGCGCGTCGAAAACGCGTTGGGTCAGCTCTTTCAGCTTGGCGTCCGCCAGCCGCCGCTCGCGGAAATTTAGCAACATGCCCGATGCGAACACGATCAGTACCGCCGCCAGAACAATACCGCCGATATACATGAATGTGCGCCGCACCCTCGCTTCGACCTCGGCCCTTGCGTTGGCGACCGTGGCGACGATGTCATCGATAAAAACGCCGGTGCCGACAACCCAGCGCCAGTCCTGCAATCCGACCACATAGGCTATCATCTGCGCCTCTTCCCCGGTCGAGGGCTTTTGCCACATGAAACTGTGCCAGCCTGCGCCCTGACGGGCCATGCGGATGAACTCATCCACGACAGGGGTGCCGTCACTGTCGGTCAGGCCAACCCAGTTGCGGTTGATGAACTCGGTCTGGCGCGGACTGACCAGATTGTTGCCGTCATAGTCATAAACAAAGAAGAACCCGTCCTTGCCATAGATCATGGCTGCCAGGATTTGCGTCACAAGACTTTTGGCCGTGTCATCATCAGGCTCGGCGCGACCATAGATGTAGGCAAATCCGTTGCGGGCCTGTGTGACGTAGTTGCGCAGTTCTTCCTTTTTGGCCTCGATCAGGCGCCGCTCAAGCGCCTGTATCTCGCTTTCGGCAGTTGCGCGCGATTCATAAGCAACGACCAAAGCAATCGCGGCCACTGCCAAAACCAAAGGTATTGCCGCAACAAGCGACAGCTTTTGCGCATAGGTGAGTGAGACCAGATGTCGAAGCCCTGCCATGTTCGAATCGATACGCAAGCCCGGCCGGAAAAGCAAAAGGATTGCGGGGACGGAAAAACGATTTGGCGGAAATTCAGCGGAATGGGCCTGAAAACACGGTATTTGGATCTGGCGAGATGAAAAAAACCTGATCGTCTACGTAGTACTTGGTATTCACATTCCCGCGACGACATTTAGGCTGACGCGCACCGAAAACGACTGACCCGGCTGTCGCCGGGTTTTTGAATATGTAGGGGAGGAACACTCATATGGATCGTCGTTCATTTCTGAAAACATCTGCTCTGGGCGGCTCGGCAGCTGCAGCCACCACGCTGGCGGCACCGGCTTACGCGCAGGGCAAGCGCACGCTGACCATGGTGACTTCGTGGGGTCGTGGTCTGGCTGGTGTTTTCGACAGCGCCCAGCGTTGCGCCGACAGCATCACGGCCATGTCGGATGGCAATCTGACCGTTGACATCAAAGCTGCAGGCGAACTGGTTGGCGCGTTCGAGGTGTTTGACGCGGTATCGTCAGGTCAGGCCGACATGTACCACGCCGCTGACTACTATTTCGTTGGTCAGCACCCGGGCTATGCCTTCTTTACCGCTGTTCCGTTCGGCATGACCGCGCAGGAAATGGTGAACTGGTACTACCAGGATGGCGGCATGGAGCTGCATGACGAACTGGGTCAGATCTTTGGTCTGAAGTCGTTCCTGGCCGGTAACACCGGTGCACAGGCGGGCGGCTGGTTCTCGAAAGAGATCAACAGCCCCGAAGATTTCAACGGTCTGAAGTTCCGCATGCCCGGTCTGGGCGGTAAAGCACTGGGTAAACTGGGCGCTTCGGTTCAGAACATTCCGGGTTCGGAAGTGTATCAGGCGCTGTCCTCGGGCGCGATTGACGGAACCGAGTGGATCGGTCCGTGGGCCGACGAAAAGGCCGGTTTCCAGGAAATCACCAAGGTTTACTACACCGCCGGCTTCCATGAACCGAATGCGGGCCTGTCGCTGGCAACCAACCGCGACGTGTTCGAAAGCCTGACACCCGCCCAGCAGAAGATCATCGAGATCGCTGCAGGCGAATGTCACCAGTGGAACCTGTCGCAGTTCCTGGCCAACAACGGTGCAGCACTGCAGCGTCTGCAGTCGGGTGGCGTCAAGGTCATGGAATTCCCTGACAGCGTCTGGGATGCATTTGGCCAAGCCAGCCAGGAAGTGCTGGACGAGAACATGAGCGACGAGCTGTTCAAGAAGATCCACGACAGCGCCGTTGCTTCGTCGACCGCGTCTTCGGCATGGCTCAACCTGTCGTCGGGCGTCTACACCTCGCAGCGCGACCGCGTCCGCGGCTAACATCCGGCTCACACTCACATGGTTCCCCCGCACACGCGGGGGAACCTTTCCTGTTGCACATGCACGGTGATTTCAAACCGGCTATAATAACAAGTGCAACTGACGCGACCTGGGGACAACATGCAGGACGAAAACGGTATCTCGTTCTTCGGCGCCCTGTGGAATGGACTGGTGTGGTTCATTCAGAACATTGCCGAAGCCTTCTATAATTTCGGATACGCCATCACGCATCCGCAGCTCTGGCTGAACTGGTCGGACAAAGAGGCGATCATGCGCTTTGTCTACTACGGCGGGTCGGTCGAGTTCTTCTTTGTGGTTTTCACCATCTTTCTGGTTCTGACGGCCGTTGGGCTGTATTTCAGGAACTTTATGTGGGGGATGGTGCGCGGTCTCGAAGGGTTCGCCAACACCACTGGCCGGTTCTTTGCCTGGGCCGGTCTGCTGATGGTCATCCAGCAAATCGTCATTGTTTTCATGCAGCGCGTGTTCGCGCGTCCGGACATGGCATTTGGTTTCGGTATTCCGATCCAGATGGACATCAGTTGGTATGCTGAAGAGCTTAAACTTTATAACGCCATGGTCGTGTGCCTGTGCTGCACCTACACATTTGTGCAGGGCGGTCACGTGCGCGTCGACCTGATCTATGCCGGGATCAGTTACAGGGCCAAGCGTGTGGTCGATATGCTGGGGTCGGTCCTGTTCATGATGCCGATGGCGGTGCTGACCTGGATGTACGGCTGGTACTTTATGTGGCGGCACCTGATCGTGCCGAAACCATCGGCCAGCGACACGCTGGACAGGCTGGTCATGAAATCCCGCGCGATGCGCTGGAACGTCGAAACCATCGGTTTCAGCCCCAATGGTTTCAACGGCTACTTCCTGTTCAAAATTCTGCTGATTGCCTTTGCTGCAATGGTGTTTCTGCACGCGATTGCATTCCTGTACCGATCTTACCTGGAATTTGTGGAAGGGCCGGAAAGCGAAGGAAAATACCTCGACAAGGACAGCCTTGGTGAGGGTGAAGAAGCCTACGAAGGCGCACATTAAGGACGGAGACCAAGACAATGCTATTCGGACTTGATGGCGTCGAGATAGGCCTAATTATCGTATTCTTCTGCCTTTTCGGAGGCATTCTGAGCGGCTTTCCGGTGGCCTTCGCCATCGGTGGGGCCGGGGTGATCTCGTTCGGGATCATCGCGGCTCTGGACAGCGCCGGGTTGCTGATCCATCAGGCAATCGACACCGGTTCACAAGCCTATCGGGACGTCGTGAACTCGGGTGTCAAACCTGATGTGATCTCGGTGTTTCGATATCCGGACTTGCCCAAGATTGCGGAACCGGTCTTTACCGCAGGCTGGGAAACAGCGCTGGACCGGAACGTATCCTTCATCGTGAACCGCATGAATGAGCGTGTTCTGGCGGGGCAGTCGATTGAAACCCTTCTGGCCGTTTTGATGTTCGTGCTGATGGGCATCACCCTGGAACGCTCGAAGATCGCGAACGACCTGCTGACCACCATGGCCCGTGTCTTTGGTCCGCTGCCCGGTGGTCTGGCCGTTTCGATCGTGGTCGTGGGTGCGTTTCTGGCTGCCTCGACCGGTATCGTGGGCGCGACCGTTGTGACCATGGGTCTGCTGGCGTTGCCCACAATGCTGCGCAACAACTACTCGCCGGAACTGGCGACCGGTGTGATCGCCGCCTCGGGCACGCTGGGGCAGATCATTCCGCCCTCCATCGTGATCGTTCTGCTGGGCACGCTGGCGGGTGATCTGTATTCCACCGCACAGGAAACCCGGGCGGTTGAGGCTGGATGTACCGACGCGCTGACCTATCTGGGTGAGCCTGCTGTAGTTTCGGTGGGTACGCTGTTTCAGGCGGCATTGCTGCCGGGGATAATGCTCGCGTTGCTCTACGCGCTTTATGCCTTTGGCTACGCTCTGCTCAACCCGGAAAAGGCGCCCGCGGTCGAGATGTCCGGCGGTGGCGGTGAACCAATCACGCGCGCCGAGGGTCTGACATGGCTGTTGGGTGCTCCGGTGGCATTGATCGCCGGTGCCTTTCTGCTGAGCAGTGTTGGCGTTATCGGAAGCCAGAATATCACTGTCTCCGGGTTTTCGGATATCGGGCAGGGTGCTTCACTGCGGACCAGCGTGTCGGCCGAATGCCAGGCGTCGATGATCGAGTTGCATGGTCAGGAAGCATGGGATCAGGCCGTCGCCGAGCAAGAGGCGATTGACGCTGCCGGTGGTATATCCGAGGCGCAGCGGCTGAGCGAGGAAGAACTGGCCGCCGCGCAGGAAGCCAAGATCGCTGCCGCAGCGCCAATCGGAACCGGCGTTGCGATTGTCGTGGTACTGTTGGGCCTGACGCTGGTGCTGGGCCGCGGCATCGCGCCATCCCGTCCCGTGCAGCCCTTGATCGTAGGTGGGATTGGCTTGTTGCTGATGCTGCTGGTCGATGTGCTGCTGGTTGCGCCGACGACCACGTCAGGGGCCACGTTCGTGCTGTTGGCGTTGCCATTTGCGCTGGCCATCTATGGCTGCAAGGAGGCCGCCGCGCGCTGTGCGACCAATGATCTGATCCGCGTGGTGTTCCCGCCGCTGGTTCTGATCATCGCCGTTCTCGGCTCGATCCTTGGTGGTGTGACCAACCCGACACCGGCAGCCGCGCTGGGGGCTGGTGGTGCGATCATGCTGGCTGCATACCGCAAGCTGAAGGATCAGGAACAGTCGGGCAATATCATCATCTGGTCGACCTTTGCCGTGATCATCTGCTTGCTGCTTGGGGTGAATTTCGACCTTAGGATCAATCAGGGCGGTGTCACCGCTGAGACCTGGGTCGCCTTCTTCCTGGCCTACGGCACCTATCTTTTCGCCTTGTTCGGGTTGCTGTTCGGATGCTGGGTGTTGTTCTCCAGCGGCGTTCTGACACCTGTGGTGCGGGAAACCGCAAAAGTGACCTCGATGGTGTTCACGATCCTGATCGGCTCGCAATTGCTGAACCTGGTAGTGATCTCGTTCGGGGGCGAGCACTATATCCAGCAATTCCTCAAGAGTTTCGACAACGAGTTCACGGTCTTCCTGATCGTGATGCTGGTGCTGTTCATTCTTGGGTTCGTGCTGGATTTCCTGGAAATCATCTACATCGTGATCCCGATCGTGGGCCCGGTGATCTATGGCGGGTCGTTCGATCCGAAATGGGTGACGATCATGGTGGCGGTGAACCTGCAGACCTCGTTCCTGACACCGCCATTTGGGTTTGCGCTGTTCTACCTGAGGGGCGTTGCGCCTAAAGAGGTGACAACAGGTCATATCTATCGTGGGATCGTACCGTTTGTCCTGATTCAGGTCGTGGGCATCGGAATCCTGTGGTTCTTCCCATCGATTGTAACCATTGTGCCGGATCTGATCCCGAATTGATCAAAGACTGACAAAATGAAAAGGGGGCTTTCGGGCCCCCTTTGCTTTGAACTTGGTAGGAAGGGGCCAGCCCCTTCCTGGCCTTTGGCCAGTTCATCCCCGGGATATTTTCAGCCAGATGAAGATACGGATCAGGTGAACTGGATCAGGTCCCAGCGATTGCCGAACGGATCGCACCAGACGGCGACGGTGCCATAGGGTTCGTGGCGCGGGTCCTCTTCGAAATGGACACCGTTTCCACGCATTGCGGCGTGGTCCCGTCGGAAATTGTCGGTTTCCAAGAAGAAGCCGACACGGCCGCCTGTTTGATTGCCGATGGCGGCCTTTTGGTCGGGACCGTCAGCCTGTGCGAGCAAAAGCGATGCGCCTCCGGAACCCGGTGGCGCAACACGAACCCATCGCTTGCCTTCGCCAAGCGCAATATCCTGCAACAGCGCAAAATTCAGTGTTTCGGTATAGAAAGCAATCGCCTCGTCATAATCCGGAACCACCAGCGTGACGGCGTGCAGGTTTTGGCGCATGGATGCTGTTCAGCCTTTGGTCGGGTGGCGGTCAGGCAGCTGGATATTGGCGACTTGTTCCGCAATCGGAGCTGTAGACAATGGATGATGCTGCGCGTCAGGCAGGCCATCAGGATCCCGGATAGGTTTCCATTCGTTTTGAATATACGCTTCCAGACCCGAGAACCGGGCCTTGTATCCCATTTTGGGACTGCCCGGAACCCAGTAGCCCAGGTACACGTAAGGCAGGCCGGCCTCGCGCGCGATATCGATATGATCGAGGATCATGTAGGTGCCAAGCGAGTTGGACGGTTGGGCGGGATCGTAAAAGGAATAGACCATGCTGAGCCCGTCATCGAGCACATCTGTCAGGCTGACAGCGATCAGATCGCCGGTTTTGGGGTCAGCATATTCAACCACGCGACTGCGGATCGGCGTTTCCTCGATCATGGCGGCGAACTCGAAAACGTCCATGTCCGCCATACCGCCATCGGCGTGGCGGGTATCGAGATAGCGGCGAAACAGCTCGTACTGTTCGTCCGTCGCCCAGGGGGAATTGGCGCGGCGCTCCAGACCCTCATTGCGTTTTGCGGCGCGTCTCTGGCTTTTGTTGGGTTGAAAGGCCGACACGTCGATCCGGGCGGACAGGCAGGCGGCGCAGTCCGTGCAGGATGGGCGGTAGAGTACATTCTGAGAGCGGCGAAAACCCTGTTGGGACAACGAGTTATTCAACTGATCCGCGCCATCACCCTGAAGGGCGGTGAACAATTTACGCTCCATCCTGCCCTCAAGATAAGGACAGGGCTGTGGTGCCGTCACATAGAATTGTGGCGCTATTGGCAGCGTGTGTCGCATGAAAGTCCCGTGTTTCCCGCAACGCGATGATAGCAACGGTTCCGCGAGCCGCCAAGTGATTCAAGGCGTCGGTTCTTTTATGCCCGCTGGTTGATCATGACGGTTCCAAGGAACGCGTCGGTCAGCCCCTGGCAGCGGGAACTGGTCAGCATCATGATGACAGAGATGATCTGGATCACGAAGAATGCCATGCTGACAAAATAGCCGGCGGTATGGGCCAGTGCTTTGCCGGTATCCATCCGTGCACCGAAGGCATCGCGCAATTCAATGTTCATGAAGCGCATTCCCAGCGTCGCGGATCCGTTAGAGATGGTGACAACCCGGTACACAAAGCTGATGACCCCGTAGATCAGGGGCAGGAAGAAAACGCCCATTCCAAATGTCAGGAAGACCGGGACGATGCAAAGAAGCGAGATGAAGGCGATGTCGAAAAGCCATGCGACAAAGCGTTTGGTCGCCACGGACTGATAGAATTCAGGCTGGCGGTCGGGATCGGGCAGGTGGGTCATCAAAGGAATTCCGGGAGGTTATGCAGGTGTACCCTGTCCCGAATGACGGGACAGGGCAAGGCTGGATCAGGCGCGCTCGCCGTTTTCCGGCTCATCATGGTTTTCGCGGGCGCGTTCATCCATGAACTGGTCGAATTCGGCCTTGTCCTTGGCTTCGCGCAGGCGATGCAGAAATGCTTCGAAATCTGCCTGTTCACGCTCCAGTCGGGCCAGCGTGTCGGCCTTGTAGGCGTCAAATGCGCTGTTGCCCGAAGGTTTCATGGCGCTCATGTGGCTGTGCCAGGTTTTGCGGCGGCTGCAGGATTTGCTGAACATACGTTTGCTCCAGATCATGTAGGCCAGAAGGGCCAGGCCAATCGGCCAGAAAATGATGAAACCAAGCACCATGACGGCGATCCAGGCGCCTTTGCCTTTGTCGTCAAGCCAGGCCTCGGAACGGTGCAGCCATCCCGGGTGTTGGGGAGTGGCGTGGTCGGACAATGCGGTCATTTCAGGTCTCCGGGGTTGATGTAAATCGTCTTCACATCACCAAGATGGGAGCGGTAAAACCGGGTTGCAAGGGGTAATGTGAAAAAGATTTACATTTTGGCAATTTCCTCAACTGCGGTTGACGCAGGGGCGTCACGCGCGCAGGTTCCGGCTATGGATGACCGCGAATACAAATCCGCCCCGACATTGGAAGAAATCCTTTCGCTTGAACGCCAGGTCTGGACGGCGCTGGTCGAGGGGGACGCGACGGCTGACCGGGCCTTGCTGAGCCCGGATTTCTTAGGCGTATACCCAACGGGCTTTGCGAACCGTGACGCTCATGTCGGGCAGTTCGCGGATGCGCCGACGATGGCCAGTTTTGAACTCGGCGATGCGAGGCTCCGGGTTTTGACGGAGGACATCGTATTGCTGAGTTATCGCGCTGACTACACGCGCCCGAATTCGAAGATGAAAGAGGCGATGTTGATTTCATCTCTTTGGGAAAGGCGGCACGGCGTTTGGGTGAACAGTTTCAGTCAGGACACGCCTTTGACCGGAGAGTGACCGGATTGTCTCATTGACGTTGCTCAACGGTGATGCGCAACCTGCGCGCATGACAGATGCACTTGCCATTATTCGCGCACCGCTTGCCTATGATCCCGTTTTGGGGGCCGAGACGCGGGCGTTGGTGCCCGATCTGACCAGCGAACAAGGTGATCTGATCGCCGGAACAGCCGGTTCCAGCCCCTATCTGAAAAGCCTTGTTGAACGAGAGGCCGAATGGCTGTCGGGCGCATTGCGCCACCCTGATCAGGCGCTGGCAGATGTGATGGATACCGCCCGTGCTTTGCCGCCGGATCAGTTGAAACCGGGGCTGCGGCAGGCCAAGCGGCGCGTGGCCTTGCTGACTGCGCTTGCTGATCTGTCCGGGGCCTGGCCTCTGGAAAAAGTGACCGCAGCGCTGACCGATTTTGGTGCGCTGGCAGCGGATGTCGCCGCCAAGGCGGAAATCGCGGCTCTGATCAGACGCGGTAAACTGCCGGGAATGACCGAGGAAGATGTTGTAAACGCTGCGGGAATGGTCATCCTGGCTATGGGCAAGATGGGTGCGCACGAACTGAATTACAGTTCGGACATCGATCTGATCGTCTTGTTCGACGAGACACGTTTCGAACCGGATGATTTCTATGACGCGCGGCAAAGCATGGTGCGCGCGACCCGCAATTTCTGCGCCACGCTGAGCGAGAAAACCGCTGATGGCTATGTCTTCCGCACCGATCTGCGCCTGCGTCCCGACCCGGCCGTAACACCGGTCTGCATGGCGATGGAAGCGGCGGAACGGTACTATGAAAGCCTGGGTCGCACATGGGAACGCGCCGCCTATATCAAGGCGCGCCCCTGCGCGGGCGATATTGCCGCCGGAGACAGGTTTCTTGACGCGCTGCGCCCCTTTGTCTGGCGCCGCCATCTGGACTTTGCAGCGATTCAGGACGCCCACGACATGCGGCTGCGCATTCGTGAAAACAAAGGGACCGGCGGCACGCTGACCATCCCCGGCCATGACATGAAACTGGGGCAGGGTGGCATTCGGGAAATCGAGTTCTTTACCCAGACACGCCAGTTGATTGCGGGTGGCCGTGACCCGGATCTTCGGTTGCGCGCAACGGTTCCGGGGTTGGCGGCGCTGGCGAACAAGGGGTGGGTGCCGCAGGACGTTTCAGAAAAGCTCAGCGATCACTACCGCGCCCATCGCGAGGTTGAGCACCGCATCCAGATGGTTCACGACGCCCAGACCCACAAGCTTCCGAAATCCGAAGACGGAATTGAACGCGTCGCCTGCCTGATGGGGATCAGCAGCGCCGCGTTGCAATCGGACCTGACCCGCAGGCTGACCGAAGTACATGAACTGACCGAAGGATTTTTCGCCCCGGGGCATGGCCCACGGCCGACCTCGGTAGAAAGCGTAGAATTTGACAAGAACGTTTTGGCCCGCTGGCCGACTTACCCCGCTTTGCGCTCGCAGCGCGGCGCACGGATATTCGAACGCCTGAAGCCCGAATTGCTCTCGCGCCTGGCCAAGACAGCCCAGCCCGACGAGGCGTTGCAGGCACTTGACGGGTTTCTGGCCGGATTGCCCGCCGGGGTGCAGCTGTTTTCCCTGTTCGAAGCCAACCCGCAACTGATCGACCTGCTGATCGATATTGTTGGCACTTCACACGCGCTGGCCACGCATCTGTCGCGCAACGCATCGGTTTTTGATGCCGTCATAGGCGGCAGTTTCTTTGCCGATTGGCCCGGGCAGGCCGCGCTTGAGGCTGAGTTGACGCAGGCGTTGTCTGGTGAGGACGATTATGAATCCCGGCTGGATCTGGCACGGCGCTGGTGCAAGGAATGGCATTTCCGCATCGGTGTACACCACCTGCGCGGATTGATTGACGGTGTAGAGGCCGGGCGGCAATACGCCGAACTGGCTCATGCCGTGATCGCCGCAATCCTGCCCTGCGTGGCCGAGCAGTTTGCCCGCAAACATGGCCCGGCGCCGGGGCGCGGGGCCGTGGTGTTGGGCATGGGATCGCTGGGGGCGGGGCAGATCAACTCGCAATCCGATCTGGACATGATTGTCATCTATGATCCGCTGGATCAGGATATGTCGGACGGGCCGCGTCCGTTGGGCACGCGTCCGTATTTTGCCCGACTTACACAAGCCCTGATCACCGCCTTGTCTGCACCGATGTCGCAAGGACGGCTTTACGAGGTCGACATGCGCCTGCGCCCCTCCGGCAATCAGGGTCCGGTGGCTACAAGCTGGGCCAGTTTTACCAATTACCAGAAAAATGAGGCCTGGGTGTGGGAACATCTGGCGCTGACCCGTGCCCGCGTCGTGGGCGGTGACCCGGACCTTGGCGATGCGATCGAAACCTTCCGCGCAGATTTCATGGCGCAGCCGCGCGACCGGGACAAGATCTTGCGGGAGGTCGCCGAAATGCGGGAACGGCTTGCCGCCGCAAAATCGCCTGCTGGTATCTGGGATGCCAAGAACGGCCCGGGGCGGATGATGGATATCGAACTGATGGCCGAAACCGGAGCGTTGCTGGCCGGCATTCCCCAACGCGACGTGCATTCCGGGCTGGATGGCGCGGTCGCTGCCGGGTTGCTGGATGTCGCGCAGGCACAATCCCTGAAGGACTGTTACGACCTATGCTGGTCGGTACAATGCGCTGCGCGACTGCTGTCGGGCAAAGTGATCGAGGCAGATCAGATCGGCGAAGGCGGCACCGCCTTCCTTTGCCGGGCCACCGGATTTGACCAGGTCAGCCAGTTGCAGAACGCGCTGCAGGAAAGCTACGATACGGCCGCCCGGCTGATCGGGATGGTGATGCAAGGGGAAGACGATGGGCCGAAACTCTGATCCAAACGATCACAAGGGTCTGATACTCGAAGCCTATCGCATAGACGGCATCACTTTGCCCGAATGCCGCAGTATCTTTCTGGACTGGGCGCTCAGCTTGCCTGCGGATCGTGATCAGACGCAGGCCCTGACCGAGTTGCACGCGGCTTATGCAACTGAAAATGCTAAACATCCTATGACGCAGGTGCTGAGTGAGGGGCTGCAAACCGCTCAGGCTCCAAAACGGCGCGGCGGCTGGCGCGGGCGCGACAGGTAAACAAGGGGTTTCGCAGGCCCGCGTTCGCCACTAAGAGGGCGTTATGACCCAGCCTGCTGAAACAGATCGCCCTTCCATCCGTCTGAAACCCAAAGCCAACGCGCGCGGTCTGCGCCATGGTTTTCCTTGGGTTTATGCCAACGACATCGTCACCGACCGCCGCACGCGCAAGATCGCAGCAGGCGCGCTTGCCGTTCTGGAAGACGACAAACGGGCGCCGATCGCACTAGTGGCGGTCAACCCGGATTCAAAAATCATGTGCCGCGTTCTCGATCGCGATCTGAGCGCGCAGCTTGATGCAGCGTGGTTTGAAACCCGCCTGACACGGGCGCTGGAGATGCGCGAGCGTTTGTTCGACGCACCCTATTATCGCCTCGTGCATGCCGAGGCCGACGGATTCCCAGGCGTCATCATCGATCGTTTTGGTGACGCCTGCGTGATCCAGCCTAACGCCGCTTGGGCCGAAGCCCATCTGGACAGGCTGACGGATGCGCTGGTCAAGGTGACCGGGGTTTCCACGGTGCTCAAGAATGCCTCAGGCCGGACGCGCGGGCTGGAAGGGCTGGATGATGTGAACATGACCCTGCGCGGTCCGGCCCCGGATTCTCCGTTGCCCGTTCCGATGAATGGCGCGACCTACATGGCCGATCTGACGGGCGGCCAGAAAACCGGTCTGTTCTACGATCAACGCCCAAATCACGCCTTTGCCGCCAGACTGGTGCATCCGGGTGCTCAGGTACTGGACGTGTTCAGCCATGTGGGCGGCTTCGGTCTGGCGATGTTGGCGGGCGGCGCTGCTGGTGCGCTATCCGTGGATGGATCTGCAGCAGCGCTGGATCTGGCGACCAAGGGGGCCGCGGCCTCCGGCTTTTTGGACCGCTTCAGCACCCGGCAGGGTGATGCGTTCGATGTTTTGACCCAGCTGGGCGAAGAAGGGGCCCGCTTTGACGTTGTGGTCTGCGACCCCCCGGCATTTGCACCTTCGAAACAAGCGCTTGATGCAGGTTTGCGGGCTTATGAACGTATTGCGCGTCTGGCCGCCCCGCTGGTCAAACCCGGCGGGTATCTGGGCTTGTGCTCCTGTTCCCACGCGGCGGATCTGGGCCGCTTCAGGGACGCATCCGCCCGCGGGATCGGGCGGGCCGGGCGGCAGGCACAACTGATCCACACAGGTTTCGCCGGTTCCGACCACCCGCAGCTGCCGCAACTGGCCGAAAGCGGCTACCTCAAAGCGGTTTTCTTCCGGTTGTGAAGGCGGTTCTGGACACCTGCGTCATCTACCCCACGGTGATGCGAGAGATGCTGCTGGGCGCGGCCCGTCTGGGCCATTTCACACCTGTCTGGTCGGATCGTATCCTTGAGGAATGGGCCCGTGCCGCGCGCAAGCTGGGTCCCGACGGTGAAATGCAGGCCCGCGCCGAAATCGCTCTGACACAGACGCAATGGCCGGGCGCAGCAAAGTCAGCGGCCCCAGGCATCGAAAACCGACTGTGGCTGCCTGATGCTGCGGACATCCACGTGCTGGCAACTGCAGTCGCCAGTTCCGCTGATGTGATTGTCACGGTAAACGCCAAGGATTTTCCCAGAAACCTTCTGGCCGAAGAGGGCCTTGAACGGATCGACCCCGATACCTTTCTGCATGGTTTCTGGACTACCGACCCCAACGGAATGGCCCAAAACGCCGCGCGCGTTCTGGCCGAAGCCAACCGTCTGTCCGGCGATCAATGGACCATGCGCGCGCTCATGAAAAAAGCCCGCCTGCCGCGTCTGGGCAAAGCGCTGCATACGACTTCTGTTTGAGAATCGCTCGGAGAGCGAAAGGGGCGGCGCCCCCAAGTTCCGACCCTAACCGTTTGATCCCCAACGCTGTTCAAGGACTTCCAGCGCCGCAATCCGCTCATCCGTCTTCGGGTGACTCATCAACCAGGCCGGAACGACACCGGCGCGCTGCTGGGTCAGGCCTTCCAGCTTGTGAAACAGTGATTTCTGCGGGCCAATTCCGATCCCTGCCTTGGTCAGAAGCGCAGCGGCATACTCATCCGCTTCATACTCATCGCCACGCGACAGTCGCGATGCCAGCAGATGCGTCAGCATATTGGCAATCCATGCACCGATGAAGGGAATGAACCGGTTCAGCAGCAGCATCAGCGCTGCGCGCAAAGCGTTCTGCCCGGAAAAGTCGATCATCCGCCGCCTTGCATGTCCAAGCGCAACATGGCCCAGCTCATGAGCGATGACGCTGGCCATTTCTTCGGCGGAAACCTCTCCGTTTGCGAATTTCCGGTAAAAGCCGCGTGTGATGAAGATGCGGCCATCCGGCGAGGCCAGCCCGTTAACCGGATCAATCTCGTAAATATAGACCGGCACCCGATCCACATTCAAAGCGGCAGCCAGCCGGTCGGTCATCCGCTTCAGGGCCGGGTCTGCCAGCTCGGTCGATTTGGCATCCAGTTCCCGATGCGTGCGCCAGACCGAGATGCGATACATCACGACGGCATAGGCTATGGCCAGCAGGATCGGGGTCAGACGAAGCATAGTTCAGATATGGGCGTGCAGGCCGGTCAGGGCAACCTGAATTCTCGGATTGAACGCTTGTTTTGATCTGGGCATTTGAACTCAGGTTTCGACCAGATTGTAGTGCTTTATCAATCTGCTTTCGACCAGTTCAGCCTCGGCGGGGTCGATGTGCGGGCTGGCGTAATCTTCCCCGACAAAGGCTTTCAGGGCGTCCAAACTCTCCCAGACCATGACAAAACTGAATTCTCTGGGTGTCTCTTTCCGCGGCGCACCGGGAAGCACATTTACGATTCCCCTGGTGCTTTTCATAAGCGGAATAGCGGTTTCATGAAAAAACCTGCCAAACTCTTCCTCTTTGCCAGGGCGTGTTACAACCTGAAAGATGCGAATGATCATTTTCGTGTACCTCTCCGACATGGTGAGAATGGTACATCATAACATGGTGCGCCTTGCGCCCGGTTCCCCTGACGTTACCGCGTCAGTTCGCGCATCCCTTGCTCCAGTCCAGCCAGTGTCATCGGCACCATGCGATCCTCGAAAATCTCGCGGATCATTCCGATCGAGTGAGTGTATTCCCAGTATTTCTCGGGGACCGGATTAATCCACAGGTTCGATGTCCACTGCTCGCGCGCGCGTTGCAGCCAGACCTGACCGGCCTCTTTGTTCCAATGCTCGTTCGCGCCACCGGGATAGGCGATCTCGTAAGGGCTCATCGAAGCGTCGCCGACAAAGATACACTTGTAGTCCGGACCATAGGTGCGCAGCACTTCGAGGGTCGGTGTCTGTTGATCCCAACGACGGCGATTGTCGCGCCAGACGCCTTCATAGAGGCAGTTGTGGAAATAGTAGTATTCAAGATGTTTGAACTCGGTCCGGGCGGCCGAGAACAGCTCCTCGACCACCTTGATATGCGGGTCCATCGAACCGCCCACGTCCAGAAACAGCAGCACTTTTACGGCGTTGTGACGTTCAGGCCGGGTTTTGACATCCAGATAGCCGTGTTCTGCCGTGGCCCGGATGGTTCCGTCCAGATCCAGTTCTTCGGCAGCCCCTTCACGGGCCCAGCGACGCAGGCGTTTCAGTGCCACTTTGATGTTGCGGGTGCCAAGTTCAACTGTGTCGTCTAAGTTTCTGAATTCACGCTTATCCCAGACCTTGACCGCGCGCTGATGGCGGCTTTCCTTTTGACCGATCCGGACGCCTTCGGGGTTGTAGCCATAGGCGCCGAACGGCGAGGTTCCGGCGGTGCCGATCCACTTGTTGCCACCCTGGTGGCGGCCTTGCTGCTCTTTCAGACGCTCGCGCAGCGTCTCCATCAGCTTGTCAAATCCGCCCAGAGCCTCGATTTCGGCCTTTTCCTCGTCACTAAGGTGCTTTTCAGCCATCTTGGCAAGCCAGTCGGCGGGGATATCGACCGCCTCCAGCACCTGATCGAAACTGATCTCGTTCAGTCCTTCGAAGCTGGCGGCAAAGGCCCGGTCGAATTTGTCGATGTTACGTTCGTCCTTCACCATCGACACACGAGCGAGGTAATAGAAGGCCTCAACATCATAGGTGGCCAGCCCTTTTTCCATCCCTTCCAGAAACGTCAGATACTCGCGCAGAGACACCGGAATGCCTGCTTTGCGAAGGTTTTCGAAGAAGGGCAGAAACATCGGATCAGGCTACCAGACGAACCAGGATCAGGGACATCACCAAACCTGCCAGTGCGAACGCGATGCCGTATCCGGCGGCGTATTGTGCAATGTCCGCCCCGGACCCATTGCGTTTTCGCGCGGTCAGCGCCCCCAGAATTGCGCCCAGAACCGCCATGCCCAGAACCACTACCATTCGCCCGTCATCCGTTGTTTTCAGTGTTGGCGTTCGTCGCGGCGACTTCGTGAGTCACGGAACGCATTACCAGATCCGAGCCGAAGCCGTATCTTGCCCACCCAAGACTGTCCAGCCTGACGGCGCGTGCCTGTTCCGGGCGACCGGCCTGATTGAGAGCCTCGGATTTCAACAGCAGCAGCGTGGCCAGGATCGAGGCGTTTTCGGCCCTTGTCATGACATCAATCGCGTTGTCCAGTTGAGGCAGAACCTCCGGTCCTCTGCCTTGCGCCAGCGAATAGGCTGCAGTCTGTGTCGTGACATGCGCCCTATGAACTTCGGTGCCGGGGGTCTGCATCAGATATTGCATGGCAATGTCGTACTGACGTTTCGCTTCCAGCGGGTCATCGAACTGGGCCATTCGGCCCAACAGATAGTGTGGGTAAGCGCGGCGATGATCTGTCCAGCCGCGCGCTTTTCCGATCCGCGCTGCGTTCTCGGCTGCCCGGACCTGTCTGGACGAGCCCTGACCCGGCCCAAGCGCCTTCTGTATCGCAACAATCCACTCGCGCGGCGTTTCCGAAACGGGTTGCTTCGGCAATCTGTCACCGCGTGGGTTCAGGCGGCTCAGAACTCCGGGCAGGGCGGCCGCGACCTGTTCAGGGGTCATGCCGTTGCGCAGTTCGGGCGCGTAGGCGGTGCGCAGGATCAGCATGTCAAAGCCGGTCAGGACGGTGTGGATATTGTCGTCGTTGAAAACCGAATCCGGCAGGTGGTACAGGTCATTCAGCGGCCCCAGCGCTTGCGCCAGTTCCTCGTGAAGGCAGTCGCGCATTTCCTGTGGGCTAACGTCGTATGGGATGAAAATCCCCAGACGTTCGCGCTTGCGCAATTCGGTCCAGTTGCTTTTGCGTTTACGCCGGTCGCGGCGGTATTCTTCAAAACTGGATGCGTTTGGCACCACAAAACAGGCGGCATTGGGCAAGATGCTGTGGATTTGTTTCTGACCGACCGCCTCGATGGTAATGTTGGCCTGACGGTCCGTGATCTGACGGATGTCGATCCCGGCTTCACGTTGCAGGCGGGTCAGCAACCTGGTCAGATCGCGTTGCATGCTGGCGGTCGGAGTGCCGGTCAACCGGACAGTGACCGGACCTTCAAAGCGCGTGAACACCGGCAGAACCGCGCCGGATTCCAGTGCGAAATGCAGCGACATAAAATCAGCAGCGATGTTTCCGTTCGAGCGCGCGGGCGGCATCGGATAAGATCTTGTGAACATCTTTGCCGGGGGCAGCACGGTTTCCACCGCTTGCACCCGGGTCGGGGGCTCCGTCGTTTTGACAGACGCACAGCCTGCCAATACGGCCGCCAGACAAAGAGCACCCCATCGCATCATGGGCGCTGATACCTGATAAACGGAGTTTGCGTTCCAATGCGGTCGTAAAGTTTTCGGGCAGTATGATTGAAATCCTGGGTCAACCAGTAGACTGACGGCGCACCTTGGCGATCCGCCTCGTCATAGACCGCCTGGATTAGTGCCCGCCCGACACCCGTGCCGCGCGCTTCGGGGCATGTGAACAGATCCTGCAGATAGCAAACCTTTTCAACCTTCCAGGCGTGGCGGTGAAACAGGAAATGAGTCAGCCCGATCAGTTGCCCGTCCAGTTCGGCAACGAAACAGGAAAAATCACTTGGGTCATCTCCCAGAAGACGGGAAAAGGTCGTGTCATAGACGTCGTCCGGAACCGATGTTTCGTAGAACGCCAGGTAGTCGCGCCACATGTCGGACCACTGATCCCGGTCCTCGTTACGCAAGGGGCGAACTGTTGGGGCGTCGGGCATCTGTTGCAGATCCTGTCAATTCATGTCGGTCTCGGGGCGCGATGCGCCGGGGCTGGCCGGAGTTATGCTGACATCCGGTCGGACCCATGGCAACCCGCGATCACCCGATGTTCAGCCATATCGGCGGAATTACCGCTTGCTGCGCGCCATGAAAGCAAGGCGTTCGAACAAATGCACGTCCTGTTCGTTCTTAAGCAGTGCGCCATGCAGCTTGGGCAGAGCGTTGACACCATCACGCTTCAGGTCTTCGGCTGTCAGATCCTCGGCCAGAAGCAGCTTGAGCCAGTCCAGCACCTCCGAGGTCGAAGGTTTTTTCTTCAACCCCTGAGTTTCGCGGATTTCGTAGAACTGGGTCAGGGCCGTGGTCAGCAGCGCGTCCTTGATGCCTGGGTGGTGCACGTCGACGATCCGGCGCATCGTGGCCTCATCCGGAAAGCGGATGTAGTGGAAGAAGCAGCGGCGCAGGAATGCGTCGGGCAGTTCTTTTTCGTTGTTCGAGGTAATGATTACGATCGGCCGGTTTTTGGCGCGGATGGTCTCTCCGGTCTCGTAGACATGGAACTCCATCTTGTCGAGCTCCTGCAGCAGGTCGTTTGGAAACTCGATATCGGCCTTGTCGATCTCATCGATCAGCAGAACGACCTTTTCGTCCGTCTCGAATGCCTGCCACAGCTTGCCCTTGCGGATGTAGTTCGACACGTCGTGCACGCGCTCTTCGCCCAGCTGGCTGTCGCGCAGGCGGCTGACAGCATCGTATTCATACAGACCCTGTTGCGCGCGCGTGGTCGACTTTATGTTCCATTCGATCATTCTCAGACCCAGAGCACCGGCCACCTGCTTGGCCAGTTCGGTCTTGCCAGTACCGGGTTCACCTTTGACCAGCAACGGGCGTTCAAGGGTCACAGCGGCATTGACGGCGATATTGAGGTCGTCTGTGGCAACATATTCGGCTGTACCTTGGAAACGTGTGGTCATTGGGCCCCCGTGTCGTATCGTGCCCGTCATGGGCGGAATTTGCGCCCCTTGGGGTACAGAGGGCGGGCGGGTTTGACAACCCGCGCCGCTGCGTCCGTGCAGGCAAAATTGCAGCCCGGGAAGGCCTGGGAATTGATTCGCCCTCATCCTAAAGTTGCGCTGTTAACAAACTGCCCGGAAAAGGCCCGGAAAACTCCACAGAAAAACAAGGTTTTCCCTTGCAAAGTATCATTATTAGATACTGACATGATGGCGGCGCAGCAGTCCGGGTTTTGTGTAGTGACATTCCCTGCGCCGTCGGATAAATGCTGCGCAGAGGGGGTGCCAAATGTCAGGTGAAACGACCGCGACCGACGTTTCTGGCCGTACCGAGGGAGCACAAATGAAACAGGAAGTTTTTCTGCCGGAAGATTATCGACCGGCCGAAGATGAACCGTTCATGAACGACCGCCAGCTTGAATATTTTCGACGCAAGCTGACCGATTGGAAGAATGAACTTTTAGCAGGCAGCCGCGATACCATCGAAGGGTTGCAGGGCAACACGCGTAACATCCCTGATGTCGCCGACCGCGCAAGCGAGGAAACCGACCGCGCGCTGGAACTGCGTACCCGTGATCGTCAGCGCAAGCTGGTGGCTAAGATCGACTCGGCACTGCGCCGGATTGACGAAGGCGAGTACGGGTATTGCGAGATGACGGGCGATCCGATCTCGCTTAAGCGACTGGATGCGCGTCCGATTGCGACCATGACGCTTGAGGCGCAAGAGCGTCACGAGCGCCGCGAAAAAGTCCACCGCGACGATTAACCGCCGGAATATTGCAATTCAAAAACGCCGGGGCCATTGGCTCCGGCGTTTTTTGTGCGGTAAGTCTGATTCATGAATACTCAGGGTTTGAAAATCGCGGTTGTGGGTGCGGGAATCGGCGGCCTTGCCGCCGCCTCCGCGTTGCGTCAGACCGGGGCTGATGTGGTGGTCCTTGAACAGGCCAGTGACATGAGCGAGGTCGGGGCCGGGTTGCAGATCAGTGCCAACGGCATGGTGGTGCTGAAAGCATTGGGTGCGGTGAGTGGCGCCATCGAATCTGGCCAGCGGTCCTATGGAACGGTTTTGCGTGATTACAAAACCGGCCGCTTCATCAGCCGAATACGGGAACCTTCGGCAGGTCCCACTTATTACTATCACCGGGCGGACCTGATTGAATTGCTGCTGAACTCCGCCCAGGCGGCTGGCGTGGAAATCCGTTTGAACAGCCAAGTTCAGGACATCCGGGAAGACGACGACAATGTCGAGATCCGGATGGCAAACGGTGATCTGCTGACGGTCGATTGTCTGATCGCGGCAGATGGCGGCCGCAGCGCCATTCGTCCCTATCTGAACGGAGAAGAGATACCAGGTTTTTCCCATCAGATTGCCTGGCGCGCGACAATCCCCTGGAGTGTCGAGCTGAGCGCACCCAAGGCGCATTTGACGATGGGGCCGGGGCAGCATGTCGTGACTTATCCCCTGCGGGATCAGAGCCTTATGAACATTGTCGCGATCGAGGAACGATCAGACTGGCAACAGGAAGACTGGCGCCTTGCGGGTGATCCGGAGGAATTGCGCCAACGGTTCTCGGATTTTGGCGGAAAAGTGCGTGAGATTCTGGGCGAAGTGCAAGAGACTTTTGTCTGGGCGCTTCACCTTCGGCCGGTTGCACGGAAATGGCAGAATGGACGCATTGCCTTGCTGGGGGATGCCGCCCATCCGACGCTTCCGTTCATGGCGCAGGGCGCCTGTCTCGCACTGGAAGATGCACTGATACTGGCGCGTTCGTTTCAGGCCGACAGTCTGGCGGATGCGCTTGGCAATTATGAAACCGCGCGCGCTGCGCGCGCCAGACAGGTAGTCGAAACGGCAACGGCCAATGCGCGCAACTTTCATCTGCGCGGGCCGATGCGCGTAGCAGCACAGATGGCACTGACCGCGATGGGGCCGCGACTGGGGCGGCGGTATGAGTGGATTTACAGCTACGACGCCACGGCGTGACGACTTACAGATCGAAATCGACCCAGACCGGAACGTGGTCGGATGGTTTTTCCTGTCCGCGAACCTCGGCATCGATCCGGCAATCCCGCATCAGGTCGGCCGCCTGAGGGGTCAGCAGAAAATGGTCAATGCGAATACCGTCATTCTTGTTCCAGGCCCCGGCCTGATAGTCCCAGAATGAATAGTGGCCCGGCCCCTGCGTGCGTGCCCGAAAGGCCTCGGTAAACCCAAGGTTCAGGATTTTACGAAACGCTGCACGGCTTTCCGGGCGAAACAAGGCGTCCTCGCGCCAGGCGTCCGGGCGTTTGGCATCTTCGGCCTGAGGGATGATGTTGTAGTCACCGGCCATAAAGGCGGGCTCTTCACTGGCCAGCAGATCTTTGGCCCGCTCATAAAGCCGGTCCATCCACGCCAGTTTGTAGTCGTATTTCGGTCCCGGAACGGGATTGCCGTTCGGCAGATACAAACCGCAAATGCGCAGAGCCTTTTTGCCGACGACAGTCGCCTCGATCCAGCGTGCCTGTTCATCCGCATCATCGCCCGGCAATCCGCGGGTCACGTCCTCAAGCGGCAACTTGGACAGGATGGCCACGCCGTTGAAACTTTTCTGGCCGTGGGTCTCGACGTTGTATCCCCGATCTTCGAACATTTCCCGTGGGAAATTCTCGTCTACCGATTTGATTTCCTGAAGAAGCACCACATCCGGTTGCGCATCGTCCAGCCAGCGGGGCAGCGCCTCGGCCCGCGCCTTGATGCCATTGATGTTGAATGTGGCGATTTTCATGCGCGGTCCTCCGTGGCTTTGGGCAACCTATCGCCCAGAAAAGGCCCTGCGGCAAGATCATGGGCGGATTTGCGAGGCTCGGCCTCGCCGTTCGAGGTTCTTAAGACAGAAGCAGAGCAGGGACCATGCTTCTTTTGTCTGTAAACGCCTTGGGGGAGTCGGGTCTTTCCCGGGGTGGGGTAGAGCCCCCATTTGAGTCGCTACATTGAGAAAGATGTGCCGCAGCCACAGGAGGACGTGGCATTGGGATTATCAATCACAAACCGCGCCCCGATCAGTTCCTGCGAGAAATCGATCACCGCATTTTCAAGAAACGGCAACGAGACCGAGTCCACAATGACCTTCTGGCCTTTTCCTTCCAGAACAAGGTCATCCTCTTTCGGGATATCCAGCGCGATTTCGTATTGAAAACCGGAACATCCGCCGCCTTCCACTGCAACGCGCAGGGCCTGACCCTGATCTGCTGCGCCGATTTCGGCGAGGCGATCAAAAGCGCGTTCTGTAACTGTCGGAGGCAGATTCATGCCGGGCTCCAAAGGTTTATTTCCGCATTACCTTACAATATAGAAATTGCAAGGACAGGCGACAAGGACAAGACTATTGGAGCGAGCGTGTTTTGCCTCGGATCCGGGCCGCGCAAGGGGGCGGCTTGTTCCCGAGGAGGAAAGCAGTTTCCGGTCATGCTTTCAGCGCGACCGGGACAGGATCATTCATGCCAGCGCGTTTCGACGCCTCAAGCACAAGACGCAGGTGTTTGTCGAGCATGAGGGTGACAGCTATCGCACGCGCCTGACCCATTCCATCGAAGTCGCTCAGGTCGCGCGCACGATTGCTGGCGCGTTGCGGCTGAACCCCGAACTGACCGAGGCCGTCGCGCTGGCCCATGATCTGGGGCATACACCTTTCGGGCACACCGGCGAGGACGCATTGCACGCTTTGATGAAACCCTATGGCGGCTTTGATCATAACGCCCAAGCCATTCGGATCGTCACGAGGCTGGAGCGTCATTATGCCGAGTTTGATGGTTGCAACCTGACCTGGGAATGTCTGGAAGGCATCGCAAAGCACAACGGCCCGGTTGTCGGTGACCTGCCGTGGGCACTGGCGGAATGCAATCAGGGTTTCGACCTTGAACTGCACACCCATGCAAGTGCCGAGGCGCAGGTGGCTGCCCTGTCGGATGACATTGCCTATAACAACCACGACCTGCTGGATGGCTTGCGCGCAGGTTTGTTTTCGGACGATGAAATCCTGCAACTTCCTATCGTCGGCGATTGCTACTCGGAAGTGGATCAAAAATACCCGGGTCTGGACGCGTACCGCCGTCGGCATGAAGCGCTGCGACGGGTCTTTGGTGTTATGGTCGCTGATGTCATCGACACATCAACCAAACTGATTGCAGCTTCCGGCGCGCAATCGGTCGAGGATATCCGCAACCTTGGCTATCCGGTTGTGCGGTTCTCGGACGACTTGTGGGCACGGCTCCGGGAAATCCGGGGCTTCTTGTTCTCGCGCATGTATCGCGCGCCCAGCGTCATGAAAGTACGGGGCGAGGTCGGTCAAGTTGTTGAAGACCTGTTCCCCATCTACCTGAGCGATCCGAAACAGATGCCCGCGCGCTGGCACGAGGACATCGAAGCTGCCCAAAGTGAAACCGCGTTGGCGCGCATAGTCTCGGACTATATCGCCGGTATGACGGACCGGTTCGCCTTGCAGGATCACGCAAGGCTGACCGGTGTTTCTGCTACGAAGGACTGACTACTCGACCCCGATATAGGCCAGCGCCCAGACCTGTTGCCCGGATTGTGTCTGGGCTAGGTCGGCGTCATCGGTGGGCGGGAATACGATCATAGTGGGGCCATATCCGCCGATCCCCATTGGTGCGCCATCTGCGTGGGTTGCAACAATGGGCTTGTGGGCGGCGATGCTGTCCCACGCAATTTCGGCTTGATAGCCGTCCATGGCCATGGGCCTTGCTGTTTTGCCTTCCGCACCCGCCATCTTCATCACGTCCGACAGAAGCGGCCCTGAAAAGGCAATCTCTCGCTTGTTTCCTTCGCGGCCATAGGTGATTGAAATCTCGGTCTGTTCCAGCGCATCCAGCATTGCGGCATCAAAGCCTGCGCCGCCATCGTGCTGGACCTCGAGGTATCCCAGCAATCCGCCGTCATTTTCGCTGCGCGCGGGCAGGTTTGTCTGGGATACCGCACCGCCCAGGGTCAGCAACACGTGGCCTTGGGGCGAAGGCATATCCGCCCAAACCGGCAGGGATGTTGTCAGCAGCAGGGCAAGGGGCAGGGCAAGACGCATAATTGGTACTCCTGTTGGTGGTTTTTGCCGACATTAGCCCGGTTCACGTCTAAACCAAGCCTAAACTGATCGCTTCCATTGACCTTGCCGCTTTGCGTGGTAAACCGCCGGGCAAGCAAAAGGACATCCGTAATGAACCTGTTTTCCGAGATCCGCGGCCTAGTATTGGACGCGCTGGCGCAGATGCAGTCCGAAGGCGCTTTGCCCGAAGGGCTGAGCTTTGACAACGTGGCCGTCGAGCCGCCGCGTGACGCCGCGCATGGCGACATGGCGACCAACGCGGCGATGGTGCTGGCGAAACCAGCAAAGATGAAGCCGCGCGACATTGCCGATGTTCTGGCCGGGAAACTGGCGGCGGATGACCGGATCACCAGTGCCGAGGTCGCCGGGCCGGGCTTTTTGAACCTGCGTCTGGCACCCGCTGTATGGCAGGGTGTTCTGGCTGCCGTGCTGGAAAAGGGCACAAACTATGGCCGTTCGACCATGGGTCACGGGCAGAAAGTGAACGTGGAATACGTGTCCGCAAACCCCACCGGTCCGCTGCACGTGGGCCATACGCGGGGGGCGGTATTCGGTGACGCTCTGGCAAGCCTGCTGGCCTACTCGGGCCACGATGTGACGCGTGAATATTACATCAACGACGGCGGCGCGCAGGTCGATGTGCTGGCGCGGTCTGCCTATGAACGCTATCGCGAAGCCAACGGACTGAGTCCCGAGATCGCCGAAGGGCTGTATCCCGGGGATTACCTGATCCCGATCGGTGAAGCGCTGAAAGAGAAATACGGCGACAGCCTGATCGACAAGCCGGAAAGCGAATGGCTGGAAGAGCTGCGCGACTTTGCCACCGATGCAATGATGGATCTGATCCGGGCCGATCTGAAGGCGCTGGGCGTCGAAATGGACGTGTTCTTCTCCGAAAAGTCGCTCTACGGCACGGGCCGGATCGAGGCGGCGCTGCAATCGCTGACCGACAAGGGCCTGATCTACGAAGGCGTGCTGGAACCACCCAAGGGCAAAAAGCCCGAGGATTGGGAACCGCGCGAGCAGACCCTGTTCAAGTCGACCGAGCATGGCGACGATGTCGACCGTCCGGTCAAGAAGTCGGACGGCAGTTGGACTTATTTCGCCCCGGACATCGCCTATCACTATGACAAGGTTAGCCGCGGCTTTGACGCGCTGATCGATGTGTTCGGCGCGGACCACGGTGGCTATGTCAAACGGATGAAGGCGGCTGTATCGGCGCTGTCCGATGGCAAGGTGCCGCTGGATATCAAGCTGACCCAGTTGGTGAAACTGTGGAAGAATGGCGAGCCGTTCAAGATGTCAAAACGGGCAGGGAACTTTGTCACTCTGCGCGATGTGGTCGATCAGGTTGGGCCAGACGTGACCCGCTTTGTGATGCTGACGCGCAAGAACGACGCGCCGTTGGATTTCGATTTCGACAAGGTGCTGGAACAGAGCCGCGAGAACCCCGTGTTCTACGTGCAATACGCCCATGCCCGCGTCATGAGCGTGCTGCGCCGCGCAGCCGAGGCGGGGATTGCCACAGATGACGCGACCCTTGCCGGGGCGGATTTGGGCAAGAACGACCATGCCTCTGAACTAACGGTCGCCAAAAAACTGGCCGAATGGCCGCGTCTGGTGGAAATCGCCGCGCGTACCAACGAGCCGCACCGGGTTGCATTCTACCTGTACGAGCTTGCGGGCGACTTCCACGCGCTGTGGAACAAAGGCAATGACGAAACCCAACTGCGCTTTATCCAGGATGGCGATGTTGCCACAAGCCAGTCGAAAATCGCTTTGGCCCGGGCCGTTTCTGTTGTGATTTCAGCGGGCTTGGGTATTCTTGGCGTCACTCCGGCGCAGGAGATGCGGTAACCAACACCGCCCGAACCGCCGGATCGAGGCAGACAAGAAATGACCCGCGCGCCACGTATTAAGGCGCATTCGGGCGGTGAGGCGGAAATGACGAGTTACGATTACTCGGGGCAGTCAGGCCCCGGGCACATGCATTACACGAATCAGGCGCATCCCGAAGATGGCTATGATTTTTCCGACGACATGCAGGACTATGATGCCCCGCAAAGTGCGGTTGGACTGGGCCGAATCGTCAATGTGCTTGGTGCGGTCGCCTCTCTGGCGCTGGTCGCCGGTGTCGCTGTCTGGGGTTACAAACTGATCATGCGCGATGTCAGCGGGGTCCCGGTGGTGCGCGCTGTCGAAGGACCGATGCGTATCCAGCCGGAAAACCCTGGTGGAACACCCGCCGATCACCAGGGGCTTGCCGTGAACGCAGTTGCCGCGCAAGGCTCGGCCGCCGCGCCGGCTGATCGCCTGATCCTTGCACCGCGTCCGGTTTTATTGGCGGACGAGGATGCTCCGATGGGCACCTTGAAGCCGACAAAGGCCGTACACCACATCGAAGAGCCGATCTCGGATCAGGAGGCCGCGCAGTTGCGGCAGGGCGCAGTTGACGCGCTGGTTGCCGAGCTGGCCCAGGAAGCTGCCAAACCCGGTCAGGTGGAGGAGGAAGGCGTGCAATTGGCCTCACTGTCCACGCTTGATGACGAGCCCGCCATTGATCCGGCCGATCTGGCTGCGCAATTGCCGGATCCAGAACTGGCGGTTCTGCCCGGCGTTCGCAGATCTCTGCGTCCGGTGGTGAGACCAGCGCGCGCGGTGCATCGCGGTGTGCCTGCGGACAGCCAGACCGAGGCCGCAATCAATGCCGCCGTCAAAGCGGCGGTCGGGCTGGATGTTGATCCGAATGCACTGCCGAAGGGCACCCGGATGGCCCAGTTGGGGGCCTATGAAAGCGTTGAAGTCGCGCAGGCAGAATGGGGCCGGATGAGCGGGAGATTTGATGAATATATGGATGGAAAGCAAAGAGTTATCCAGAAAACCTCAAGTGGCGGCCGGACATTCTATCGCCTGCGCGTTCTGGGGTTCGACGATCTAAGCGACTCGCGTCAGTTCTGCGCGGCGCTTCAGGCACAGGGGGCTGACTGCATCCCGGTTGCAGTACGTTGACATTTGGTGCCGCGATCACCGATGCCGAAGGCCTGCGTCTGACGCCTGATGAAAAGAACCTGTTCCGCCAGATGAACCCGTTCGGGTTTATTCTGTTTGCCCGCAACATCGACACCGCAGATCAGATCCGCGCCCTGTGCGATGATTTCCGCGAGGCGGTGGGCCGCAACTGCCCCATCACCATCGATCAGGAAGGCGGCCGGGTCCAGCGCTTGCGCTCGCCTTTGGCAAGAGAATGGATGTCCCCACTGGACCACGCCAGTCGTGCTGGCGATCAGGCCGAACGCGCCATGTACCTACGCTATCGTCTGATTGCGAATGAGCTGTTCGAGTTGGGGATCGACAGCAATTGCGCCCCGATGGTTGACCTGGCCCGTGACGAAACGCACCCGTTTCTGAAGAACCGCTGCTACGGCTCTGATCCTGCATCGGTTTCGAAAATTGGCAATGCCGTGGCGCAGGGGCATCTGGATGGTGGTGTCCTGCCGGTTGTCAAGCATATGCCGGGGCATGGTCTGTCGACATTGGACAGCCACCATGACCTGCCGCATGTGGATCTGGCTCAGGACGAATTGGCACAGGCCGATTTTGCCCCGTTTCGCGCCCTTAAAGACCTGCCAATGGGGATGACCGCGCATCTGGTCTACGACCGGATCGATCCGCAACCGGCAACGATTTCGCCGACGATGATTGCGTTGATCCGCGACAAGATCGGTTTTGATGGCCTGATCATGACCGACGATATCTCGATGAAAGCGCTCAGCGGCGAGCCACAGGACATTGCCGGTCAGGCGCTTGCCGCAGGGTGCGATGTGGTTCTGCACTGCAACGGGTCTCTCGAAGCCCGCGCCAGTGTGCTTGAAGCTGCCGGAGAGATGACCGGGCAGGCGCAAACCCGCGCTGAACGGGCGCTGGTGATGCGCAAAGCCCCTCGGGAACTTGACATCCCCGCGGCCGAGGCGGAACTATCTGCCCTAATGGGCGGGCAGGTGTATGAACGATAACCTTTTCAGCGAAGACCCGGTCTCGGTCGCGGACCGGCTGGCAGCCGAGGCGCTGATCGTTGACGTCGACGGGTTCGAAGGCCCGTTGGATGTCCTGCTGACCCTGTCACGGACGCAAAAGGTCGATCTTCGGAAAATCTCGGTTCTGGCGCTGGCGCAGCAATATCTAGCCTTCGTCGAAAAAGCCCGTGCGCTGCGGATCGAACTGGCTGCCGATTATCTGGTTATGGCCGCCTGGCTGGCGTTTCTGAAATCCCGACTGTTGTTGCCCCCCGACCCAGATGATGAAGGCCCCTCGGGCGAGGAGCTGGCCGCCCATCTGGCGTTCCAGCTGGAGCGTCTGCAAGCCATGCGCGACGCGGCCGCGCGTCTGATGGCGCGCGACCAGCTTGGGCGCGACTTTTTCAAACGCGGGCAGGGCGAGGATGTCACCCGCATCCGCACTGTGACGTACTCAGCGACGCTGCTGGACCTGATGCAGGGCTATGCGCGCATCCGGACCCGCGACGAGTTCCGCCCGTTTGTGATGGACCGCGACGCCGTGTTTACCATGGAGCAGGCGCTTGAACGGATGCGTCCCCTGATCGGGTTCGCGGGCACCTGGACAGATATGGAGACCTATTTGCCCGAGGGCTGGAATGCCGACCCGATGCGGCGGCGCTCGGCCACGGCGGCGACGTTCGCAGCCTCGCTGGAACTGGTGAAAGAAGGACATATGGAGATCAAGCAGACCGAAACCTTTGCTCCGATCCATTTGCGCAAGAGGACTGACACTCGTGACTGACGCCCCCGAAGACGAAGGCACCGGCACCCTGTTCGAAGCGCCGCCCCTGGCGGAACAGGAACGTATGGTCGAAGCCGTGCTTTTCGCCAGCGCCGAACCGGTGACCATCGCCGATCTTGAGGCGCGCATGCCTCATGGCAGCAACGCCGCGCAAGCTGTTGAATTGTTGCAGAAACGTTATGAGGGGCGGGGCGTGCGCGTGGTCCGGGTGGGCGAAGCCTGGGCGATCCGTACCGCCCCCGATCTGGGTTTTCTGATGCAGAAGGAAACGGTCGAGACCCGCAAACTCAGCCGTGCCGCGATTGAGACGCTGGCCATTGTCGCTTATCACCAACCCTGTACCCGCGCCGAGATCGAGGAAATTCGCGGCGTTTCGGTATCACGCGGAACCATCGACCAGTTGCTGGAAATGGAATGGATCAAGCTGGGCCGTCGCCGCATGACACCGGGTCGACCGGTGACATTTGTTGTGACACCGGAGTTTCTGGATCATTTCGGGCTTGAGAATGCCCGCGATCTGCCGGGCCTCAAGGAATTGCGCGCCGCCGGTCTGCTCGAGAACAGGCCCCCTCCGGGCACGATCCCGCTGGGTGAAGGGCGCGATGAAGATGCGGACGACGAGCAGACGGAGCTGTTCGAGGGCGAGTAGGCAGGACGCCCTTTTGTTGCCGCATGGATCGACTAGGTTAAGGGCAGAAAACGGAGTTGAGCAATGAATGCTAATCGGATCATCGACATGATTGTGCGTCAGGTCATGCGCCGGCTTGTCACGCGGGGCGTGGACATGAGCTTTGACATGGCCGACCGGATGACCCGCAAGCCCGGGCAGACAAATGATGCGCCCCGCGACCCGGAGGCCGAGCGTCACATGCAGGAAAGCGCCAATCGGCAGGCGCAGGGCATGAAACAGGCTCAGCGCATGACCCGGCAGATGCGCCGGTTCATGAAGTTCTGACCGTTAGCCGACTGCTTTGAAATGCTTGGACAGTTTCAACCCCTGTCCCTGATAGTTCGAGGCGATCCCAGCGCCGTATAGCTGCGTCGGCATCTCGGACATCTTTTCGTACACCAAACGCCCGACGACCTGTCCATGTTCCAGAACAAAGGGCGCTTCGTGGCAACGCACTTCAAGAACGCCGCGCGACCCTTCGCCACCGGCGGCAGCATGGCCGAAACCCGGATCGAAGAAGCCGGCATAGTGTACGCGAAACTCTCCGACCATCGCCAAGTATGGGGCCATTTCAGCGGCGTACATAGGTGGGATATGAACCGCCTCGCGACTGACGAGGATGTAGAATGCGCCCGGATCAAGGATGATGCAGCCATTTCGGGTCCGCACTTCTTCCCAGTAATCCTGCGGGTCATATTCACCGATGCGATCCAGATCGATCACGCCGGTATGGGGCTTGGCCCGATACCCAACCAGATCAGTGTCCGGCAACTGCAGATCGACCGAGAAACCCAGCCCGTCCTGAATCACCGCAGGGCCATCGACCAGCGGCGATTCAGCGTGCAGTGCAGTCAATTCCGCGTCGCTAAGCACGGCCTGACCTTGACGGAAGCGGATCTGGTTCAGGCGCATCCCCGGACGAACGAGAACCGAGAACGAGCGGGGGCAAATCTCCGCATAAAGCGGGCCGGAATACCCCTTCGGAACCCGGTCGAACTCCGTGCCTTCGTCGGTGATCGTTCGGGTCAGCAGGTCCAGCCGCCCGGTCGAGCTTTTGGCGTTGGCGACGGCGCTGGTGTCGGCAGGCAGGGCCAGCGACTCCATCAGTGGCACCAGATAGACGCATCCCTTTTCCAGAACGGCACCGTCGGTAATGTCGATCCGATGCATCTCGAACTCGGCCAGACGATCCGCGACAGTGCGTCCTTCACCCGCGAGGAACGAAGCGCGCACCCGGTAAGCCATTGTTCCAAGACGAAAATCCAGGCTGGCAGGTTGAATCTGCGCCGGCAGGACATCGGGGTTGGCGGTAATCTCACCGCGCGCAATCATCGCCTCGATCTGCTGGTTAGGGCATACGCCTGTCATTCCGATCCCCCCTGATGCCAGAGCGGGATCTGGCCTGTCTGCCATAAACGTCGGTGTGATTTGGTCGGGCTAGCAGGACTCGAACCTGCGACCTTCCGTCCCCCAGACGGACGCGCTACCAGGCTGCGCCATAGCCCGACGTTGAGGTGTTCATAAAGACTTTCCCGGCAGGGGCAAGAGGAAATCATCGCCTTTTTTCTTATCCCGCCGATCGGTTTTCTATTCTGTTCAACAGGGCGCGCAGTTCATTTGCGACGGGGGCGATTTGCTTCAGCAGGTCCTCGTCAAACTCGGTCCTGTTCCAGGCTTGCGATGCGATACCGCCCAGCAAAGGTGCCTCATCCAGATATTCTGGTTCGGCCTGCCTAGCGGCTTCCGAGCCGTTTGTTGCCGGGGCTTCCGCCGCTTCGGGCCGGGCCGAAACTTCCGGGGTAACGGAATCGCCGTCGCCCAGATCAAGATCAATCTGACCGGATGGCGGGACGGGGGGAGCGGTGAACGGAACGACGGTGCCGTCCTGAGTGACCACATCCGCCTCAGCCCCATCCTCGAGCGGCTGAGACAGCGAGGCCACATGCGCGACACCCTGTTCGCGCAGGATACGCTGAACACCTTTGATGGTGGTCCCATCTTCGTGCAGAAGCTTCTTGATACCACCCAGCAGCCGCATGTCATTGGGGCGGTAATACCTGCGGCCACCAGCACGTTTGACAGGTTTGACCTGCGTGAAGCGGCTTTCCCAGAACCGCAAAACATGAGCCTGAACGCCCAACCAATCCGCAACTTCACTGATGGTGCGAAACGCGTCGGGGGACTTGCTCATAATCGTGGCGTCCTGAACTTACTTGCGATTCCCTGCGGCGACGCGATCTTTCATCAGATGCGACGGACGGAAAGTCAGCACGCGGCGCGGCTGAATGGGAACCTCTTCACCGGTTTTGGGGTTGCGGCCGATACGGGCGGTTTTGTCGCGAACGCTGAATGTACCGAAAGATGAAATCTTCACCTGTTCGCCACGTACCAGTGCGTCGGACATGTGGTTCAGCACGCTTTCGACCAGCTGCGCGCTTTCATTGCGTGAAAGGCCAACTTCACGAAAGACGGCCTCGCTCAGATCCATTCGGGTCAGTGTTTTGTCGCCCATGCCATTTCCCCTGTTGATAACAAAGCATAGGGGTAGGGCAAATTCGCTGTCAATATCAATGAATTGCAAGCGGACATGTAAGCCGAATTGCGCCTGTTACCAGCGCAGGACTACAGCACCCCAGGCGAGACCCCCGCCAATCGCTTCGGTAACGATCAGGTCGCCGGGTTTGATTTGGCCACGCTTCTTGCCGACCGACAGGGCCAGGGGAATCGAGGCTGCAGATGTGTTTCCATGATCCTGAACTGTGACAACGACATTTTCCATGGGCAATCCCATCTTCTTGGCCGTGCCCTGAATGATGCGGATATTGGCCTGATGCGGGACGATCCAGTCCACGTCGGCACTGCCAAGGCCGACTCGCTCAAGCGCGGTGTTCGCTGTTCCGGCCAGCTTTTCGACGGCATGGCGGAACACCTGATTGCCTTGCATCCGCAAATGGCCGGTTGATTGGGTGGATACACCACCATCGACATAGAGCAGATCCTTGTATCGCCCGTCCGAGTTCAGGTCGGTCGCCAGAATTCCACGGTCCTGCGCCGTGCCTTCACCTTCCTGTGCCTCAAGTATCAGCGCACCGGCGCCATCTCCGAAGAGCACACAGGTCGACCGGTCGGTCCAGTCCATGATTCGCGAAAACGTCTCGGCGCCGATCACCATAACCCGCTTTGCCTGACCGGCCAGGATCAACGCGTTCGCATTGCCGAGCGCAAAAACAAACCCGGCGCAAACAGCCTGCACATCGAAAGCAAAACCACGGGTCATGCCCAGTCCGGCCTGCACCATTGTAGCTGCGGAAGGGAAAGTCAGATCGGCGGTCGAGGTCGCCAGAACAATAGCATCGATATCATCGGCGGTCAGACCGGCATCATCCAGCGCAGCAGTTGCTGCCTTGATGGCCAGATCGGATGTCGTCTCATCATCGGCGGCAAAGTGGCGGCGTTCGATACCAGAACGGGTTCGAATCCACTCATCCGTTGTATCCAGCGTTTTTTCGAATTCAGAGTTCGGGACCACGCGTTCCGGCAAATAATGCCCGATACCAACTACAACTGAACGGCCTGCCATTTTGTAGGTACTGCCTTTTTTGTTATTCTTCCGCCTGGGGCGGAGTATGCGCGGCATCTTGTGCAAGCTCGGCTGTGGATGCAACCCGTGCCGCCAATTTTTCAGCGAAACCCGACTCGGCCAGGGTAAACGCCAGTTTGACGGCCGCCGAGACACCCGTGGCATCCGCCCCGCCGTGAGATTTCACGACCGTCCCGTTCAGGCCCAGAAACACGCCGCCATTCACGCGACGAGGATCAATACGTTTCTTCAGACGTTGCAACGAGGTGATCGCAAGAACCGAGGCCAGCCGGGACAGGGGTGAATACTTGAACGCCTCGCGCAGCAGGTCGCCAATCAGGCTGGCTGTGCCTTCCCCGGTCTTGATGGCGACATTGCCGGTAAAGCCATCGGTTACAATGACATCCGCCTTGTCGCCGGGGATATCACTGCCTTCGACGAAACCCACAAACTCGAAATTCGCCTGCTCTGCGAATTCCGTGATCATGGTGTGGGCTTCTTTCAGTTCGGCGCGGCCTTTATGTTCTTCGGTCCCCACGTTTAGCAGGCCGATGCGGGGGCGACCAAGCGCCATGCCATTGCGCGCGTAGGATGCGCCCATCAGTGCATATTGCAGCAGATCCTTTGCGTCGGCGCGGACATCCGCCCCGACATCCAGCATCACGTTGAAACCCTGTGGGTTGCGCGAAGGCCACAGAATGGCGATGGCAGGGCGGTTCACGCCGGGCAATTTGCGCAGGCGCATCATCGACAACGCCATCAGCGCGCCGGTATTGCCGCAGGACACCGCGCCATGGGCATCGCCCTCGCGGACCGCTTCCAGCGTCGACCACATCGAGGTCTGCTTGCCGTTGCGCACCACTTGGCTGGGCTTGTCCTCCATCGTGACCACGTCCGGGCAATCACGAAAAACGACGCGCCCTTCAAGGACACGCCGTTTGGCAACCAGTCTGCGCAGCTCTTCTTCCGGCCCGTGCAGGATAAATCCGATGTCCGGGTTCTTACTTGCCGATTTGGCAATACCCGCGACAACGGCAGCGGGCCCTGCATCACCACCCATAGCATCAACCGAGATGATGATCCGGTCGTTTTGCGTGGGCTGATCCGTCATGCCTGGGCCTGCGTCCTGTCAGGCTTAGGCCGCGTCTTCGTCCAGATCGATTTCGTCGGCTTGTGCGACGACTTCGCGATCATCATAGTGGCCGCAGGATGCACAAACGTGGTGCGGGCGCTTCAGCTCACCGCAGTTCGGGCATTCGTTCGGGTTTGCAGCAACCAGAGCGTCGTGTGCGCGGCGGTTGTTGCGACGCGACTTGGAAACTTTGTTCTGTTGGACGGCCATGGTCTCAACCTTTGTCTACTATGGGCCGACAGATTCGCTGTGGCCGGGGTTTCATTCTTCGTTTTCTCGTGGTTTGACGCGCGTTTAGGGGACGAGCCCCGCAATGTCCAACCCAAATTCCGATGAGCGCGCGAAAATACTGCGATTCTCGTCATGTTCAAGCGATTTTTCTGAGCGCCTGCTATGACAGGAAATCGCCCTCGTGTCACTCGTCTTTTTTCATCGCATCGCGCAAACCGGCCAGTCCGGCGAACGGCTTGACGTCCTTATCCGTCATCGCCTGTTTGCCCGGCTCGGTATAGTCAGCTTGCCCCAGTTCCGCGCCGTCCTTGCGCGGGTATTGGGGCAGGGCCAGCGACAGCGCCTCGATCATGATCGCTTGCGGATCGATTTCGGTGCCCAGCGGTTCGGTTTCGTCCCCTTCGGGAATTTCGAACTCTTCTTCGTCCGGGTCGCTCCAGTCGGCCAGAAATACTCGTGTGACCGGGAGATCGATCCGGGTTGTCACCGGATCCAGCGAGACGACACAGGGCTGAACGACCGTCGCGCCGAGTTTGCCGCTGACCACCCAGTCTCGCTTTCCCTGCGCGCGCACGTCTCCCTTGAAGCTGAGTTTGCGCAGCCCCAGCAGCCCAAGTTCGTCCTTGATTGCCGCCAAAGATTGGGTGCCAGGGCGCAAATCAAACGGCGTCGGCGTGTTTTGCGGCAGGTCGGCCACCCGCAGAGATGTATGGTTGCTCACTTCATGGCCCTTTCCTGTGTTGAACCGAGGCACCGGTTTCTGTAATCGGATAGAAGCCGCAAGAGGCCAAGGCAAGAGGGTGTAGATGTTGAAGATCGTGAACAGGTTCAATCCGGCGTCAAAGACGCTTGTCTTTGCTGCGTGCCTGGCAACCCTGGGTGCCTGTACGGCGACCTACAAAAACCACGGCTATATTCCACCGGCCGAAGAGCTGGCAGAAATCAAAGTTGGCGTAGACACCCGCGACAGCGTGGCCGAAGCGGTCGGCGCGCCCACCTCGACCGGTGTAGTTCGGGATTCGGGGTATTACTATGTGGCGTCGCGTGTCCGGTTTTACGGCCCCAAGAAGCCCGAAGTGGTATCGCGAGAGTTGCTGGCCATCAGTTTCGACCAGCGGGGTGTTGTGCGAAACATTGAACGTTTTGGCCTGGAGGATGGAATCGTAGTGCCGCTGGAGCGCCGCGTCACCGAATCCAACATCGAGGACCAGGGTCTTATTCGCCAGCTGATCGGTAACATCGGCAACTTCAACCCGGCCAACATCCCGGGGGCAACAAACTAAAGTTCCGCCAAAACTTGCGATGGTCACACGACAGTCACACATTGCATGGTATCGATACGGCAAGTCGAATTCGGGTCAGCAACCGCGGAGGATGCGACCATGGCACTTTTGCTCGGTAAGGGGCGGTATCGCGCCCGTCTTGCGCAGTCACCGCAGGACGTTGCGGCGGCGCAGCGACTGCGGACACTGGCTTTTGAAACGGGGCAGGCCGATCAGGACGATTTCGATCCGGTCTGCGCGCATATACTGGTTGAAGACGTGCGAAACTGCGGGCAATTGGTTTGCTGCTTCCGCATGCTGACAATGAAAAGCGGCGCTGAAATTGGGCGCAGCTATTCCTCGCAATTCTATGACCTTTCGGCGCTTGAAGGTTTCAGCGGGCGGATGGTTGAGATGGGGCGGTTCTGCATACATCCCGACTATTTCGATCACGACATACTGCGCGTCGCGTGGGGGGCCATGACCACCTATGTGGACGAGAACGAGGTCCGGATGCTGTTTGGCTGTTCCTCTTTCGCAGGCACCGAGACGGCCGAGTACCTGGACGCATTCGCCATGCTCAAACATCGCCATCTGGCGCCGAAGCGCTGGTTGCCCCGGGTCAAGGCACCGGATGTTTTCCGCTTTGCAGCGCGCCTGCGGCGCAGGCCGGATGTGAAAAAGGCGATGCTGCGAATGCCGCCTCTGTTGCGGACTTATCTGATGATGGGGGGCTGGGTCAGCGATCATGCGGTGGTGGATTGGCGCATGAACACGTTGCACGTGTTTACCGGGCTTGAGATCGGAGCGATACCCCCGGGCCGCAAACGTTTGCTGCGAACCGTGGCCGGGTGATTTGAGTATTTTGGAAAAGGTGAAGCGGGGGCGTTGACGCGTCCCGTCAGCCGGTTTAGCTGGCGGGCATGGCGAGAATTCCTTTGTTGCAGATGTCCAGTATTTCCCTGACGTTCGGGGGTGATCCGGTGTTTTCCGGGCTTGATCTTGTGGTCCAGCCCGGTGATCGGGTGGCCCTTGTCGGGCGCAACGGATCAGGCAAATCCACATTGATGAAAGTGATGGCGGGTCTGGTCGAGCCTGATCACGGCGAAATCGTTGTGCCGCCCGGAAAATCGGTTGGGTACATGGAGCAGGACCCGACGATGGAAGGGTTCGCAACGCTGGGCGATTACGCGTCCAGCGGATTGGAGCCGGGCGAACTCTACAAGGTGGAACGCGCCGGTGAGGGGTTGAAGTTCGATCCGTCACGCGCGGTTGAGACCGCCTCGGGCGGCGAGCGGCGGCGGGCGGCGCTGGCCAAGCTGATGGCCGAGGCCCCGGATCTTATGTTGCTGGACGAGCCGACCAACCATCTGGATATCGAAGCGATTGGGTGGCTTGAACGCGAGCTGGGGTCAGCGCGGGCGGCTTTTGTCCTGATCTCGCATGACCGTGCCTTTTTGCGCGCACTGACGCGGGCGACTTTGTGGATTGATCGCGGGTCGGTGCGGCGTCAGGAACAGGGGTTTGACGCGTTCGAAGCGTGGCGGGACAAGGTCTGGGAGGAGGAAGACCAGCAACGCCACAAGCTGAACCGTCTGATCAAGTCCGAGGCGAAATGGGCGGTTGAGGGCATCAGCGCCAGACGCAAGCGCAACCAGGGTCGTGTGCGTGCCTTGCAGGCGCTGCGGGCGGAGAAAGCAGCGCAGATCAAACGTCAGGGCGCTGCCGCCATGTCATTGGAATCCGGCCCGAAATCCGGCCGAAAAGTGATTGTGGCCGAGAGGCTGGCCAAGAGCTTTGGGGATACGCAGATCGTGCGAAATTTCGATCTGCTGGTTCAGCGCGGTGACCGTGTGGCCTTTGTCGGGCCCAATGGTGTGGGCAAGACGACGCTGTTGAAGATGCTTCTGGGACAAGAGGCGCCGGATGAGGGCGCGGTCAACCTGGGGACCAATCTGGAGATCGCGGTTTTCGATCAGACACGGGCGCAGCTTGATCCCGAAATGACCTTGTGGGACAGCCTGACCGGTGATCCGGACATGCGGGTGTCGGGCAAGGCTGATCAGGTTATGGTCGGCGGCCAGCCCAAGCATGTGGTTGGCTATCTCAAGGAATTTCTGTTCGACGAGCGGCAGGCTAGAGCAGCCGTTAAGTCTTTGTCTGGTGGGGAAAAAGCACGATTGCTGTTGGCGAAGCTGATGGCAAAATCATCGAATCTGCTGGTGCTGGACGAACCGACCAACGATCTGGATGTCGAGACGCTGGACCTGTTGCAGGAACTGCTGGACGACTATGATGGCACGGTTTTGCTGGTCAGCCATGACCGGGACTTTCTTGATCGCGTGGCCACCACTACCATCGCGATGGAGGGTAATGGGCGCGCCACGGTCTATGCTGGCGGCTGGTCGGATTGCATCGCGCAACGCGGCGACGTGATCGATAAGAAAGAAGAAAAATCAAAACCTTCAAAGGCAAAGGTCAAGCAGGAAACGAAGCCGAAATCGGGACTGTCCTTCTCGGAAAAGCACCGGTTGGAAAAGCTTCCGGCCGAGATCACGCGCCTTGAGGCTGAGATTGCCAAGCTGGAAGACCTGATGTCCGACCCGGAGCTGTTTACCCGAGAACCGGTCAAGTTTCAGAAAGCCACTGATGCGCTGGTCGAGCGGCAGGAGAAACTGTCCGCGGCCGAGGAAGAATGGCTGATGCTGGAAGAAAAGGCCGAAGGCACTTAGTGCTGTTTTGTACGTCCCGGCATCCCGGGTGTGTTTGATTTGTACCAAATTCCTGCGGCCGTATTCGGTGCATCAGCGCATGCGCAGCGCGCCGTCGATGCGGATGACTTCGCCGTTCAGGTAACCCATCTCGACGATGAATCCAGCCAGACGCCCGTATTCACGCGGATCACCCAGACGGGGCGGGTTGGGCACGTCGGCGGCAAGCTGCTGCTGCACCTCTTCCGGCAACCCGGCCAGCATCGGGGTCATGAAGATACCGGGCGCGATGGTCATGACGCGTATGCCGGTCGAGGCCAGATCACGGGCCATGGGCAGGGTCATGCCCACCACGCCACCTTTGGAGGCAGCATAGGCGGCCTGACCTTTCTGTCCGTCGAAAGCCGCGATCGACGCCGTGTTGATGATCACCCCGCGTGCGCCGTCGGGTTCGGGTTCGTTCCGCGCCATCTCGGTTGCGGCGAGACGTGACACGTTGAAGGTGCCGACCAGATTGATGTCGATGGTTCGCTGGAACGCGTCTAGCGGGTGGGGGCCATCCTTGCCGACCGTCTTGATGCCATAAGCGATACCGGCGCAGTTCACGGCGGCCGTGATCTTGCCCATCTTGTCCGTGGCCAATGCGATGGCAGCAGAGACCGAGGCCTCGTCAGTCACGTCCGTATTCGCGAAGTGCCCATTGATATCCTTTGCCACCTGCGTTCCCCGATCAGCGTCCCGGTCCAGAATCGTGACCTGAGCACCGTTTTCCGCAAAATGGCGGGCAGTGGCTTCGCCCAATCCGGATGCGCCGCCGGTGACGATCGCGGCTGTGGTGGACAATTGCATGGCGGGCTCCTCTGCGGTGATTTGAACGTATGTTCATTTAATGGGAAGAGGCTATGCCTGTCCAGTCGTGTGTGCAGGAAGGTCCGTTTCCGTCTCAATTGGGTAGTTTATCGCCTGACGGGTGGTTTCACTCGGCGGCTGAGACGTCAGGAATGGTTGCTGTAACAACGTCCGAAGCTTTGATCTTGTAGACTGAAGGCGCGAGTTCGCTCTGAGACTGTCGGATGAAGATTTCACCTGTAACCCAAACCGGATCCGCAGATATGTCGACGCCTTCCGGATACTCAACAGAAATTACCTGATCAGGAAGTGGTGCGGTTGGATGCCGGCACGTCTGAGACAACAGAGGCACTAACAGGAAGTCTTTCACGTCCTTGAATTCAAACTCAACGGGATGAGCGTACCCGGCAATGAGAACAAGATCGCCTTCCAGGTCAGAGTTCCCCGGCACGCATTCGGCAATCTGCATCGATAGCATACGATCGCTTAAGTCTCTGGGCAGGCAACTTGGGTTTGACAGGTATTCATCCAAAAACTGAGCGCACTCGACAAGGCGGCCTTCGCGAAGATCTGACCACGAAATCTTCTGCGGCTCGGACTGTGCTGCCAAACCGGTCAGAGAAACAAAGAAGACTGAACAGACAAGAAGTCTAATTGTCATTCTGACCGTGTGAAACAGTGAGCGGGCTTTTGTAATCCGGTTCGGTCAGACCCTGTTTACGCATCGCAATGCCGGTCAGGCATTCCCTGATCGTTCGATTGGCATTCAAAGCCGAAACGTAGGTTGGGTCCATCAACGGAGCCAGTTCGACAATTTCGAACCCAATCACATTCGACTCGGCGCAGAGACGACGAATTATCGGAAAGATCTCGCGCGGCATCAGGCCGCCAGGTTCGGGCGTTCCCGTGCCGGGGACAAATGCCGGGTCAAAAGTGTCGATGTCGAAAGAGATATAGATAAACTCCGGCCCGTCATTTGCTTCCGCAATGACGTCTTCCATAACCGCGTCCCAGCCGCGATGTTCGATCTCGGCCATGGTATGATAGCGGAATTGGTTGGTGCGCATCCACTCAAACGCTTTTTCATCCGGGTAGTATCCGCGCAATGCGACTTGAATGAAGTTTTTGCCCTCGACCAAGTCTTCTTCGATCAACCGGTAAATTGGCATACCGTGATTGATCAGGTGCCCAAAGCTGTATTTCCCGGCATCGTAATGTGCGTCGAAATGAACAACGCCGACGTTACCCTTGCCGTAAACGTCCGTCATGGCTGCTACGTTCGGATACATCAGTGAATGATCGCCACCTACGACAAAAGGTATCACATGGCTGCCGTCGGCGTGTTGTACCGCCGCTGCCTGACCAACAAACGAGCGAACCGCGTGAATTGTGCGCTCGGTGCTCATCATGTCGTTCGGGGCGTTGCCGTAGTCGACGACTGTCATGTCCTGAAGTGGGTCCACCATGACGTGCATATGTGGTTGCCGCGCCCCGTAGCCGAGGTAGATTGATGAGTTGCGCACGGCGTTTGGCCCGCGTGAGGCACCGCGCGCGCCGCTGCCCATGTCAGTAAATGCACCCATGATCGCCACGTCGACTTCAGCCGCTGCAAGATCGCCGGGCGTGAAGGCCAAGGGTTGGTGCAAAAACGTTGGAAGCTGCGCATAGCCTTGACCAAAGAAACGTTGAGGGTCGACAAGTCCGGGCTCTCGTCCTTCCCGCTCTCCTTCAAAACTCGGCAGGGGGGTGCGCCATGCATTGTAGGTTGGGTCCTCGGTGTCCAGAGGGATAACGGGTTGTTCCCCTTCGCGGATCGGTGACTGGCTGCCTTCGAACTCATGGCCATAAAGCTGAGCGTTCGCGGCACCAGCAAAGGCAACGCACAAAATAGCGAGCGTGAATTGGAGACTTTGAAACACCGGAGGCTCCTCCCTTGGTTTTGGCTGAACCGAAACTATCGCCGAAACTGCGGATTTTCGCAAATTCTGGCTCGGGCGTGTCCTTTGCACTGGGATTTAAGGCCTTTTGTCAGCATGTTTTTCCTCCTGCAAATCCAGAGTTTCTTTTCCAGACTTGCGACCTTGTCCACTTAGCTGGCGCTCCGCCCATGGTTAAGCTTGGCGGTCAAACGAAAACGGCCACCGGTCAGGTGGCCGCTTCGAAGAATTGTATTTGTGTTCAGCCCAGCTGAACCAGCGCGTGACGCTTTTTCCCCGCGCTCAGCTTGATCGGCGAAGACAGCGCGCCTGCGTCGATCATCAGGCCCGCATCCGTCAACGGCGCGTCGTCCAGTTTGGCGCCGTTTTCGGCGATCAGGCGTTTGGCTTCCTTGCCCGATTTTGCCAGGCCGGATTTCACGATGATCTGCACGATGGACATGCCGTCGCCCAGTTCATCCACGCTGAGGGTCAGGGTGGGCAGATCACCTCCGACACCGCCTTTTTCGAACACCTCGCGGGCGGTGGCTTCTGCCGTCGCGGCGGCGTCGGCCCCGTGCAGCAGGGTGGTGACTTCGTTGGCGAGACGGATTTTGGCCTCGTTGATCTCGGACCCGGCCAGCGCGCCCATGCGGTCGCAGTCCTCGACAGGGAGTTCCGTGAAGATTTTAAGGAAGCGGCCCACATCTGCGTCGGTGGTGTTGCGCCAGAACTGCCAGAATTCGTACGCGCTCAGCATGTCGCCGTTCAGCCAGACCGCGCCGCCCTGCGACTTGCCCATCTTGCGGCCATCGCTGGTCGTCAGCAGCGGCGTGGTCAGGCCGTAGATCTCCTGATCCAGAACCCGGCGGGTCAGGTCGATGCCGTTGACGATGTTACCCCACTGGTCCGAGCCGCCCATCTGCAGAACGCAGCCATAGCGGCGGTTCAGCTCGAGGAAGTCATAGGCCTGCAGGATCATGTAGTTGAATTCGAGGAAGCTCAGTGATTGTTCACGATCCAGCCGTGATTTCACGGATTCAAAGCTCAGCATCCGGTTGACCGAGAAATGCCGCCCGATATCGCGCAGGAAATCGAGGTAGTTCAGGCTGTCCAGCCATTCGGCATTGTTCAGCATCAGCGCGCCGGTTTCGCTGTCGTCATAGGACAGGTATTTGGCGAAAACCTGCTTCATGCCCGCGATATTGGCGTCGATCTGTTCGGGGCCCAGCAGAGGGCGCTCGTCCGAGCGGAACGAGGGGTCGCCCACCTTGGTCGTGCCGCCACCCATCAGGGTAATCGGCTTGTGGCCGGTCTTTTGCAGCCAGCGCAGAACCATGATGTTCATCAAATGACCCACGTGCAGCGACTGCGCTGTGGCGTCATATCCGATATAGGCAGTTTGCACCCCGCTGATCAGCGCGTCGTCAAGGCCCTGATAATCGGTGCAGTCGGCGAGAAAGCCGCGCTCGATCATCGTGGCGATGAAATCCGATTTGGGGTGGTAGTTCATATCGTGCCCTCGGGGTTGATGTTGCGGGGCACTGTATAGGCGGCGGGATAGGTAAGGGAAAGGCACCTTTTTCGCTGAGATCGATGCCTAGGGGTCTTTCGGTTCAGGTGACTGGTCGACCGGTGGCAGGCTGAACGCGTATATCATTGCGATCAGGTTCAGCACCGCCAGCACGAAAATGGGCGTGACCGGGTCATGCAGATGGGCCACGGCGCCAAGAATGGCGGCGAACACGATGCCGACCAATCCGGCAATCACGTCCCCCAGCGCGACAAGGTAGGGACGTTCCTTTTCCTCGGTCAACTCGATCAGATAGAGGTAGCGACCGTAGATCACGCCATTACCTCCGACGGACAGCAGCAGGATCACCAGCGCGTAGAGCCAGACGTTCTGCGCGTAGCCCAGCATCGTGAACGCCAGTGCCAGAATGGCGGATATCATCGAAATCAGGCACCCCAGCCACATGACCGGCTTGACCGATATGCGCCCGCTGAGCCAGCCCCAGACGACCGAGCCGATCACGACGCCTGCGCTGGCGGCCATGACGAAGTAGCTGAGCGAGTGTTTGGTGCCCACATGGTAGGTCGCCGCGTGGATGGTGTAGAACGGCATGGCCAGTTCCACCGAGATGAAGATCATACGGGCGGTCAGAAATTTGCGGTACCAGCCCAGGGCCATGCCGGTTTTGAAGCCGGTGGCAAGCTCGGCGAGGGGTTTGGGCTTTTGTGCCGGTGCGGGTTTGGCAGCGTGTTCTTCCTCAAGCAGGCGGACTCCGGCAAAGCTGATACCGGCGGCAAACATCGCGACAACACCGCACCACATGACGACGATATGGCGTTGCAGGGGTTCTTCTGAGGCCAGAAGATCCTTGGTGATCCAGACGATCACAATGGCCAGAACGCCCGAGATCGTGGCCTGGGCAAAGACCATCCGGTTACGCTTGGCCTTGGGAACCGACACGCCGTAGATCTGGCTGGTGCCAAGGCTGGTGATCCCCTGACACAGGCCCATGATGATCGCGGTGATCAGGAACAATGCGACCACCATGATCTGTGGCAGGTTGGTGGCAAACAACGCCACGACGGCCAGGATGGCCCCGGTCAGGATGTTTGGGATATAGACCGCCACTTTCGCGCGCGTCACGCGGTTGATGAAGGGCGAGACGAAGATTTCTGCAATCAGCCTTGCGCCGGTGACAAACGGCAGCAGCAGCCCTGCAACGAAGGTGGGGGCTCCAAGTGCAAGATAGAGAAATGGCAGAACCAGCCGGGGGTTGACCAGTTGCCCGCCGATCGTCGCCAGCGCGCCTGACCAGAAAATCAGCTGGTAGTTGCGGGCCTCAATCGGATTGGTGCCCTCGGGTGTGTCCGGTCGCTGCATCAGGTAATGACTCGGGTGTTCTGGATTCCATATGGTTGTAACTTGCCATACTCCGTCACTTTTTCGCAAATCCCGCCACAGTCAGATCGCGGTACCGGGTTGGATATAGATTTGAGGCAACGATTCCGGTTGCCTTGTGATCGGCGAATTCCATGCGACTTGCTTTGTGCGGCTATACATGGGCAGGTTGAGCCAGACGCCGGGATTTCAGGCGCAGAATGAAGTTGCAGGAGAGACAAGCGTGGGGCAGGCCATCAAAAAAAACGGGTCCGTCAGAGCTTTGGGCGCCATGTCCGGAACTTCCCTGGACGGGGTGGATGCCGCCGTAGTGGTAACGGACGGGCGCGAGATTCTCGGGTTTGGGGAAAGCCTGTACCGCGCCTATTCGGATGAGGAACGCACGCTGTTGCGCAGGGCGCTGGGACGCTGGCACGGCCCCGAGGTCGACGCAGCGGAGGAGTTGGTGACCCGCGCCCATGCCGAGCTTCTGTCAGAGTTCGAAGAGGTGGACGTTATCGGGTTTCACGGACAGACCCTGGCCCATGCGCCGAAAACACAAGGGACGTTGCAGGTTGGCGATGGCGTTGGCCTGTCGCAGGCGCTGGGCTTGCCGGTGGTCTGGGATTTCCGCAGCGACGACGTGGCGATGGGGGGCGAGGGGGCGCCGCTGGCACCGTTCTTTCACTTTGCCTGCGCCAAATGGATTGGCGCGACCCGGCCACTGTGTTTCCTGAACCTTGGCGGGGTTGGAAACCTGACCTATGTGGATCCGGCCTGTGCCGGGCCAGAGACGCCGGGTGCCTTGCTGGCTTTTGACACGGGTCCGGCCAACGCGCCGGTTGACGATCTGATGCAGGCGCGCTTGGGTCTGCCAATGGATCGGGACGGGGCCGTGGCGCGGGGCGGTACGGTAGAGACCGGCGCGCTTGAGCTGTTTCTGGCCGAGCCGTTCTTTGCCCGTATGCCGCCGAAATCACTGGATCGCAACGATTTTGCGGAGATGATTGAACTGGTCAGAGAGCTCGGCGATGCGGATGCGGTCGCAACCCTGACCGGAATGTGCGCGGCCGGTGTGGCGCAAGGGATGGAACATTTTCCAAAACCGCCCGAACGGGTGCTGGTTACGGGCGGCGGACGGCGCAATCCGGTGCTGATGAAGATGCTGAGTGTGTCACTGGACTGTCCGGTCGAACCGGTCGAGGCCGTTGGATTGGATGGCGACATGCTGGAGGCGCAGGCGTTTGCCTATCTCGCGGTGCGCGTCGCGCGGGGGCTGCCGACCTCGTGCCCGGGAACAACCGGGGTCAAGGCGTTGGTGGGGGGCGGGATTGTATCCTCGCCGTCCCGTGGGGTCGCGGTTGGCGGGTAAGGGGCGCTGCCCCTCGGCCTTGCGGCCTCACCCCGGGATATTTGGGGCCAGATGAAGAACGGATCCTAACGGCTAAGGCTTTGGGCGTAGTCCGAGGTGAATTCGGCATAGCCGTTTGACGTGGATTTCAGATGCGCCTGTGTCCAGCGGTGCAGTTCGGGCAGCTGATGAAACGGGACGTTCGGAAACGCGTGGTGTTCCGCGTGGTAGGGCATGTTCCAAGCGAGAAAGCGGATCAGCCTGTTGGTGAAGGTGGTGCGTGAGTTTTCCAGCATGTTGGCGACGGGCGGGCAGAGGCCGTGTTCGGCCAACAGGTAGAGACGCAGGAACGGCTGGCCGATCAGAACCGGAAGGATCCACAGCCAGAAGAGGGTTGGGGAAAACAACAGGCTGAGGGCCGCGAGGGTGTAGAGGGACAGGAGGCAGCGCGCCTCGGCCCGGATTGCGCGGTGCTGGCGGGCGGGCAGGTAGGGGGCGTCGATCCTGCCGCGGGCGTTGCGGAACATCACCCGTGCCATGCCGGACCAGTAGGGCCAGCCGCTGAGGTAGACCGCAAGGCTGCGCCAGTTGTCCGGGCGGGGCTTGCCGTCGAGCTCGGGGTCATTCTGCGGGTGATTGGTCCATTTGTGGTGGGCCAGGTGGAAAAAGCGAAACCATGTGAAGGGCAGCGCGATGGGAACCGAGACCACGTGGCCGACCGCGTCGTTGAGCCATCCGGTCCGGAACGGGGTTTTGTGGGTGCATTCGTGGCTGAGCGTGAACAGGAAGACCAGAAGAATGCCCTGCGGTAAGAGCAGAACGGGCCAGAACGGGATTTGTGCAGCGATGCCGGCACTGGTTGCAGCCAGAATCCCAAGATAGATCAGAAGATGTTTCAACCCGAAGATGTCCGAGCGTCTTTGCAGACGGTCCTTTGTGTCTGCCGGGATGGAAGAGACGAGCGCGCGGTGATCCATGGGGTCAGCTGCGCGGGATGTCGAAGCCGGGTTCGGCCAGTTCGAAGCCTTCGAACTGAAACCCCGGCGAGACCGTGCAACTGACCAATGTATAGGCGCCGGTGCTGCGGGCGGATTGCCAGTGGTTTTCCGGCACGATCAGTTGCGGCTCACCCTCAGACAGATCGGGGGTGAGCAGGTGATCGGTGGCCGGGCCGTGGCTGGTTGCGCTCAGCGAAAGGACCAACGGCGCGCCGGCGTGGTAAAGCCAGATTTCCGTGGCATCGACACGGTGCCAGTGGCTGCTTTCGTCTTGCTGCAGAAGGAAATAGATGCAGGTTCCAGTGGCGCGGCCTGAATTGCTGGCGCGCCAGGTTTCCCGGAACCAGCCGCCTTCAGGGTGGCGCTGCATTTGCAGGTGATTGATGATCTCTTGTGCGGTCATTTGATCCTCGGATGTTCGGGGCAATTATGCACGGGATGGCGTGATCCGCTATGGCAATCGCAGGCACAGGCCATATGTTTGGCGCATGACCCTGACGATCCCCTTTGACAATTCCTACGCCCGGCTGCCGGATTCGTTTTTTGCGCGGCAGGCGCCGGTTCCCGTTCGTGCGCCGCAGATGATCGCGTTCAATGCTGATCTGGCCAAGGTTCTGCGAATTTCCGCGGGTGATGTGCAGGAGATGGCCGAGGCCTTTGCAGGAAACACCGTGCCCGCAGGGGCCGAACCGTTGGCGCAGCTTTATGCCGGGCATCAGTTCGGGCACTACAATCCGCAACTGGGCGATGGCCGCGCCGTGCTTTTGGGTGAGACGGTCGGCACGGATGGGGTGCGCCGGGACATTCAGTTGAAAGGGTCCGGACCGACCCCGTTTTCGCGGCAAGGGGATGGACGCGCTTGGCTGGGGCCGGTGCTGCGCGAATACGTGGTGTCCGAAGCCATGCACGCGCTGGGCATCCCGACGACCCGGGCGCTGGCGGCAGTGGAAACAGGTGAGGTCGTTCTGCGGGAAGGCCCGTTGCCCGGCGCGGTTTTGACCCGCGTCGCGCAAAGCCATCTGCGGGTCGGCACGTTTCAGGTCTTTGCCGCGCGCGGGCAGTTGGACAGTTTGAAACGACTGACGGACTATGCGATTGCGCGCCATTATCCCGACGCAGAGGGTCCGATGGGCCTGCTGCGTGCGGTTGTCGACGCGCAGGCGCAATTGATTGCGGGTTGGATGAGTGTGGGGTTTATTCACGGGGTGATGAACACCGACAATTGCTCGGTTGCCGGAGAGACCATCGATTACGGGCCGTGTGCCTTCATGGACAGCTATCATCCGAACACGGTCTACAGCTCGATTGACCGGATGGGGCGTTATGCCTATTCCAACCAACCCGAGATTGCCGTCTGGAATGTGGCGCAATTGGCCACATCGCTGATCCAACAGATGGAGGACAAGGAAGCCGCCGTCGAGGAGGCAACGGAGATCGTGCACGCCATGCCCGAGCTGCTGCACGTGAACTGGTTGCGCCGGTTCCGGGCCAAGATCGGTCTTGCAGCGGCAGAGGATGGGGATCTTGAAATGATTTCCGACCTGCTGACGCGGATGGCCCAGAACGGTGCCGATTTCACAAATACCTTCCGCGCGCTGGGCAGCGATGCGGCACGGGACCAGTTCACCGAGCGCGAGGCGTTTGACGCCTGGGCCGAAGGATGGAGCGCACGTCTGGTACGCGAGGCAGACCCGCAAAGCGTTATGGCAATGGCCAATCCGGCTTTCATCCCGCGCAATCACCGTGTCGAACAGATGATTCAGTCCGCCGTGAAAGGGGACTACGCGCCGTTTCACCGTCTGAACAAGGTGCTGGCGAACCCATACGTTGATCAGCCCGATGTGGCCGGCTTGATGCGGCCCCCGACCGAAAGTGAAGTGGTCCGGGCGACCTTCTGTGGCACGTGAGCTCAGAGGCTAGGGTTTCGCCCGATACGGGTTGATCGTGTCCGGCCAGCGCCGCTGGTACTGGGTGACCAAAAGCAGCACATCCGATTCAGGCAGCGCGGTTCGTGAATCGCTGATCATGCGCAGGTTCAGGGTGTCGATTTCGTCTGCAGTGACGGGGCGGCCCGGATCATAGTAGACCGTCACCAGAAAGCTGCGCCCCTGTTTTGTCACAGACATGTCCCGCAAGGTTCCGCCGTCTTCGGCGATGGCTTCGCGCAGGGCCCGGCGCGCGGTCGCCAGGTGTTCGGGGTTTGCGGTGACATTCGCCAGCTCTCCCAAACCACCCCGAAACTCGCGAAAATAGGTACCGACAGCCAGCAGACAGAGCACCAGAACGATGATCGAGTCCCCGATCGGAGCGATGGGCGCAAGGGGGCCATCGCGGAATAGGTAGATGGCGCCCAGACCCAGTCCGGCGGCGGCGGTGATCATGCCATCGAAAAGCGAAGCGCGGGCCTCCAGACGCAGGATCGAACTGTTCTTTCCGGTCTTGCGCCAGGTGAAGTGATGAAAGGCCCAGAGGAAAAGACAGGTGGCCCCGATCGTCGCGAAATAAACGAACATCGGCGCGAAATTCAGCGGCTCGGGATCAATGCCGCTGAGATAGCTGTAGATGTTCTTGATTGCGTTTGTGATGGCGAACAGGACAAGCCCCAGCAGCGACAGGGCGCGGAAGGTGGAGAAGATGGCCTCGTCCGCCGCATATCCGAAGGGGCGCAGCTTGTCGGGTCCTGCGCCGACGCGCTGGCTGATCCGGCGGCCCAGAACGGCAGAGCCGAAACCGATCAATGAAAACAGGCCATCCATCATGATGGCATTGGAGTTTGACAGGATACCGGCCAGAATACCGGCGCCAGCCATGAACAGGTTGCCCCACATGGCCACAAGCAGCGACCGACCTTCGAGGCGTTTCTTCTTGTCTGTGTCCGGCATTGCCATCCCGTTTTACCCCGAATTAACATCAATCCGCTGCACAAATAGTCAATAGCGTGCATTTCGCCAATGATTTGAACTGCGCGGATATTGCACCGAAAAACAAGCATTCCGGGGTTGCACACGGGAACGGGCGACGCAATCTTAGAGGTCTACGACAACCGGAAGCCCATGACCCGTTCGCCGACCCTTCGACTTGCCAGTTACAACATTCAGAAATGCGTCGGGCTGGACCTTCGGCGTCAGCCGCAGCGTATCCTTCAGGTTCTGGAGGGAATGAAAGCGGATATCGTAGTGTTGCAGGAGGCCGACAAACGTCTGCCGCCGCGGCCTGCGGCCTTGCCGCATTTCATGCTGGACGAAGCTGGCTGGAACATTGTCGATCTGGGCGGCGCGGGCAGCCTGGGCTGGCACGGCAACGCGGTAATCTGGCGGGGTGACGCCATACAGGTGCGCAGCGCATCCCATCACGAGTTGCCTGGGCTGGAGCCGCGCGGGGCCGTTCAGGTGGAATTCGACACTCAGATCGGTCCGCTTCGGGTTATGGGGATGCATCTGGGCCTGCTGCCCGCATCCCGCCGCCAGCAGCTGACGCAACTCAGGCGCAGTGATGCGGGGCAGAACAGTATGCCGACTGTCTGGGCGGGGGATTTCAACGAATGGTCGCGTCAGCCCGTGCTGGATCACCTGGTTCCGGGCATGCGGTTTCTGCCTCCGGTCGCAAGCTTTCCGGCGGCGCAACCCCTGGGCGCGCTGGACCGAATCGCGCTGGGCGGCGGCCTTGAGGCAATGCTGCACGGTGTACATAACGCGCGGCCGGCGCATATTGCGTCGGATCATCTGCCGGTCTGGGCTGACCTGCGGTCAGCAGTCTAGGGCGCGCTGGAAAATCACCTGTGGCGCGCGCCGTGCAGACGTATTAAGACAGAAACCCGAACACTTCTGGGGGTCATCATGCCGGATACGATCATCACCCGATGCGAAGCCAAAGGGCTGCGCATGACGGGGCAGCGCCGCACAATTGCCCAGGTGCTGGAGGAAAGCGAAGACCATCCGGATGTCGAAGAACTGTACACGCGCGCCTCGGCCGTTGATTCCGGCATTTCCATTGCAACAGTCTACCGGACCGTCAAATTGTTCGAAGAGGCGGGAATACTGGAGCGGCTGGAATTCGGCGACGGACGCGCGCGGTATGAGGACGCCGAGCGCGATCACCACGATCATCTGATCGACATGCAGTCGGGCGAGGTGATCGAGTTCGTTGATCCCGAGATCGAGGCACTGCAGGAAAAGATTGCCGCTAAGCTAGGCTACAAGCTGAAAGGGCACCGGCTGGAACTGTATGGTGTGCCGCTGGAACAGGACTGACCTATCACGAAAAGCGATTGGTCGCTTCAAATCAATTCATTAAACCTGTCGTAATCCGGCTTGCGACGTCGCGAATGTTCCGGTTTTGGTGAGTCACAGGCTCAGATTTTTTCAGCCCACCCAAACGGACACGCGCATGAACAACGTAAACGGCATATTGCTGATCATTGGCTCGATGGCGGCCTTTTCGCTTGAAGACATGTTCATCAAGCATCTGTCGACCAGTGTTTCGACCGGCCAGATCATGATTGTTCTGGGGCTGTTTTGCAGCCTTGTCTTCGTGCTGATGTCGTTGGCCACACGCAAACGCATCCTTGATCCGGTGGCGTGGCAGCCGTTGCCTCTGGCCCGTGCCGCGACCGAAGCGGTGGGGGCACTGACCTTTGTTACCGCCCTGTCCCTCGTCGACCTGTCCACAGTTGCAGCCGTGTTCCAGGCGATGCCACTTGCGGTGACAATGGGGGCGGCGCTGTTTCTGGGGGAACAGGTAGGCTGGCGGCGGTGGAGCGCGATTGGCGTTGGTTTCATCGGTGTTCTGATGATCATTCGTCCCGGACTTGAAGGTTTCCAACCCGAGTCCCTGTTTGTCGTGGCAACCGTGATTGCCATTGCGGCGCGGGATCTGATCACGCGGAAACTTGATGTTCGCGTCGCGTCATCTGTTGTGGCGCTGCAGGCCTACATCGCGGTGGCGTTTGCCGGTGCGGTTCTGATGGTGTTTTCGGCTCAACCGGTCATTCCGCTGCAAACGGCGCAGATCGGTCCTTATCTTGGCGCGATCGGGTTTGGCGTTCTGGGATATTATGGCATCGTAACCGCGATGCGGATCGGTGAGGCGTCGGCCCTGACGCCATTCCGGTACACCCGCCTGGTCTTCTCGATTGCCGCGGGGATGCTGATGTTCGGCGAACGTCCCGACCAGATGACACTGGCCGGTGCCATGCTGATCATGGGTTCCGGCCTTTACACCTTTGTTCGCGAGCGCCGTCTGGCGCGTGCCATGGCAGTTGCGGCCTGACGGATCGTCGCAGGTTGGCGCAAACAGGGTGCTGTTAGCCCTAAAGGCCACCTGATTGATGTGTTAGCGATAACATGACCGGTTTACATTTCACCCGTTGATGGTATGAGGCGTGCAACTGAACGCAGCCACAGGGACGGGCCTTATGAGCACCATCATCGACATCCATGCACGTGAAATTCTGGACAGCCGGGGCAACCCGACGGTCGAAGTGGACGTGATCCTGGAAGACGGCACCATGGGCCGCGCCGCTGTGCCCTCTGGCGCATCAACCGGCGCCTATGAAGCGGTGGAAAAGCGCGATGGCGACAAGTCTCGCTATATGGGCAAGGGCGTTCTGGAAGCCGTCGCCGCCGTGAACGGCGAGATCGCGGAAGAGCTGGTCGGCTTTGACGCGACAGAGCAGGTGGCGATCGATCAGGCGATGATCGAACTGGACGGGACCGAAAACAAGGGCCGTCTGGGCGCAAACGCGATCCTGGGTGTCTCGCTGGCGACTGCCAAGGCCGCAGCGGATTTTACCACGCAGCCATTGTATCGCTATGTGGGCGGCACTTCGGCCCGTGTTCTGCCTGTACCGATGATGAACATCATCAACGGCGGTGAACATGCAGACAACCCGATAGACATTCAGGAATTCATGATCATGCCCACCTCGGCCGCGAATATCCGCGAAGCCGTGCGGATGGGGTCCGAGGTGTTTCACACGCTGAAACGTGAGTTGTCTGCCGCTGGTCTGGCCACCGGTGTCGGCGATGAGGGCGGTTTTGCTCCCAATATCGCATCCACCCGCGAGGCTCTGGATTTCATCCTGCAGTCCATCGAAAAGGCAGGCTACAAGCCGGGCGAGGAAATCCACCTGGCGCTGGATTGTGCGGCAACCGAATACTACAGGGACGGCAAATACGTCCTGTCAGGCGAAAACATCTCACTGACGTCCGAGGAAAATGCCGAGTATCTGGCGGCCCTGGTCAAGGATTACCCGATCATCTCGATCGAAGACGGCATGTCCGAGGATGACTGGGACGGCTGGAAGGCCCTGACCGACGCCATCGGTGACAAGGTTCAGCTGGTAGGCGACGACCTGTTCGTGACCAACCCGGCGCGTCTGGCCGAAGGGATCGAGCGTGGTTGTGCCAATTCGATGCTGGTCAAGGTAAACCAGATCGGATCGCTGACCGAAACCCTGCGCGCTGTCGATATGGCCCACCGCGCACGTTATACCAACGTCATGTCGCACCGGTCGGGCGAGACGGAGGATGCGACCATTGCCGATCTGGCTGTGGCGACCAATTGCGGTCAGATCAAAACCGGCTCGCTGGCGCGGTCGGACCGGTTGGCCAAGTACAACCAGCTGATCCGGATCGAGGAGTCGCTGGGTGAGGTCGCGGAATATGCCGGAGCATCGATCCTGCGCTGAGCCGGAGCCTTTCGGCAAAAATAATAAGAATCCTGACTGAAGATCATTGCGGAGTCAGATGCTTTGGCCCGCGTGTCAAAAAAACATGTTCCTCCCTCGCCGATTAGGCGGGGGCACGCCATTTCAGTGATTTGCGGTTGGGTGCCTCGGACAAGAGTTCCCGTAGTCGCCCGGTTCATGCCATTCGGCAAGCAGCTTGGGAAACATGATTGTTTGACGGGTTCTGGCCGAGTTGTGGGGCGCAGCAGTGTGGTAGAACCGAGCTGATCAGCAATCGGGTCTATGTTCGCCCATCCAGGGCTTGGGAGAACCAGAGCGGCGTCAAACAGGTGCCAGATCGGTTGCTCATTCTATGTGTTCCAAACGATAGGGCTTTTGATGGGGGGCGTTTTCAAGCTGCCGCCTTGCTGTCTGTCACTGGAGCATGTGGTGAAAACCTCAGTTCTCCGTATCGCTTTCAGGTTGTGGCAAAGGGGCGCGTCTTGTCGCGAAAGTGTAAATTTCGGGATGCGAGGACAGAAAATTCAAAAATATCCAAAACAAAATTAGGAAAATTATCGAAAATTTCGAGCGCTGGATCGTCTATGTTTATCAATGCTCTAGCAGTGAATGCTCTGGTCAAATGACCGCAATAACAGACATATCGGCGGAAAATGGCCGAGTATTATATCGTTATGTGTGAACTTGTTCCTAACGGCGGTGTCTCAACATGAGTTATCCTGATTGCATTGCAGAAAGGAGCTCACGATGTCTGTATCAAAATTCCTTCTGATGGTTTCGGCCCTGTCCGTATCTTTCCTTGCGGCTTGCGCAGGACCCGATACCTACCCGATCACAGGGATGCAGGTGTCTCAGGATGACCCGGTTCAGGAAATGTATAACCCCGATGTGATCTTCCGCGGGGAAAGCCGCTAGAGCGTTCTGCTCATCAGCATATAGCGGTCGCGGGCCTTGAAGCCGCTGCGCAGGTAGAGTTTTTGCGCAGCGTCATTGGTGCGATCGACTTCCAGATGCAGGGCCGTCACTCCGGCCTCGGCAAGGGCTTTGGGCAGATCGTGCAGCACTTCGGAAGCGATACCGCGGCCACGCACGGCCGGGCGGATGTAGATTTCATCGACAAAGCCGTCCATGCCGCCGAACTCGACCGACCACCCGAAAGTCAGGATGATGTAGCCCAGCGGCGCCCGTCCGGGGCCAATCAGGTAGATGCACCCATGCGGGATTCCTTCCAGCAGAGGACGCAGAGCTTCGCGCCGCTGGTCGGCATCCTGTTCAATTCCGGTCTCGGCATGGAATGCGGAAACCAGTGTCATCAGGCGGTCCAGGTCGTCCGTTCGGGCGAGGCGGAGTGCTGCGGTCATAGCCGGGCCAGCCTTTCTGTAAGCAGGGCAAAGAAACCATCAGCGTCCAGATCGCCCATGAATGTGGCGTTTGGTGCGCGGTCGGTGACGCCCCACCAATCTGCGACGGTCATGCCCATGGTCAGTTCCGAATGGGTTTCAATCTCGACATTGATGTGACGCCCGCTGAACAGGTCGGGACGGATCAGATAGGCGGTGACGCAGGGATCGTGCAGCGGAGCGCCTTCGCTGCCGTATTTGTTCATGTCGAACCGCTCGAAGAAATCTGTCATTTCGGCCACGGCGATGCCGACCTTGTTGCCAAGCGCACGGAAGGCGTCATTTCGGGGTCTGGTGACAAGTGCCTTGTGAGTGACATCCAGCGGCATGACGACGATTGGCCTGCCGGATCTGAACACGATATCAGCAGCTTCCGGATCGACGTGAATGTTGAATTCCGCTGTTGGGGTGATGTTTCCGACCTCAAAATAAGCCCCGCCCATCAGGACAATTTCCTGAACGCGGTCGACAATGTCGGGGGCCTTCTGAAACGCCGTTGCGATATTGGTCAGCGGACCCAGCGGGCAAAGCGTCACGGTCCCCGGTGCCTGTGTACGCAGGGTGTCGATGATAAAATCGACCGCGTGGCCTTGCGCCAGAGGCATCTGCGGGTCGGGCAAAACGGGGCCGTCCAGGCCGGTTTTACCGTGCACATGTTCCGCAGTGATCAGAGGGCGGTTCAGCGGGCGGTCGCATCCGGCATAAACGGGCACTTCGGTGTGACCGGCCAGTTCGCAGACGATACGCGCATTCTTGGCCGTCAGTTCCAGCGGCACGTTTCCGGCGACGGCGGTGATGCCCAGAACCTCGACCTCTTCGGGGCTGGCCAGCGCCAGCAGGATGGCGACGGCATCGTCCTGTCCGGGATCGGTGTCGATTATGATCTTGCGGGCGGTCATGCTCTGCCTCCGGGGGTGGTGAAGGTCGGACACTGACAAGCTGAGCGTGTCTTGTCCAGTTGTTTCAGGCCCCGGTTGTTGCGCTTACCGGCGGGAGTTTGCCATTGGCGCGGTGTTCCTCGATTTTCACCTCGTCCCACAGCGCATCCATCTCGGCCAGATCACTTTGGGTAGGCGTCTTACCGCGTTCGGCCAGCCGGGCTTCGACCTTTTCGAAGCGGCGGGTGAACTTGGCGTTTGTGCGGCGCAGGGCGGCCTCGGGTTCGATGCCTAAGTGGCGGCCAAGGTTGACGATCACGAACAGCAGATCACCGAATTCGTCCTCGAGCGCGTCGGCATCCATGCTGTCGCGCGCCTCTTCCAGTTCAGCAGCCTCTTCCGTGATCTTGGCCAACACGTGGCTGGCATCGGGCCAATCAAATCCGACCCGGGCGGCGCGTTTTTGCAGCTTATGGGCACGCAGCAGGGCAGGCAAGTTGGCCGCAACCCCGTCCAACGCGCCTTTTTGTTTCTTTCCTGCACGCTCTGCCGCCTTGATGGTTTCCCAGTCCACGGTTTGCTGTTCCGCGGACTTGTCGCGGGAATCGTCGCCGAACACATGCGGGTGGCGGTCGACCATCTTGTCCGACATCGTGCGAACCACGTCCTGAAAGGTGAAATGCCCAGCCTCTTCAGCCATTTGCGCGTGAAAGACGGATTGAAACAGCAGGTCTCCCAACTCGCCCTTCAGCTCGTCATACGCCTCACGTTCGATGGCGTCAGCGACCTCGTAGGCTTCTTCGATCGTGTAGGGGGCGATGGTCGCGAAATCCTGTTCGATATCCCACGGACAGCCCGATTCGGGGTCGCGCAGGCGGCGCATGATTTCCAGCAAGCGCTCGATCCCAGCGTCAGAGTCGGTGATCAGCGGATTTTCAGCCATTGCGAAGCCCCTTGTTCCGGTGTCAGATGCATCCATCCCGCAGCTTGGATCAGGAGTCCACCCCCGATGCCCGTCGTCAACCGAATTACCGATTTCTCCGCCGATATGGCCGCATGGCGCCAGCACCTGCATACAATCCCGGAACTGGAGTTCGAATGCCATGAAACGGCGGCCTTTGTTGCCGACCGTCTGCGCGAGTTCGGCGTGGATGAACTGCACGAAGGAATCGCCAAGACCGGCATGGTCGCCATCATCAACGGGCAGGGTGACGGGCCGACCATTGGCCTGCGCGCGGACATGGATGCGCTGCCGATCACGGAGGAGACGGGTGTCGCCTATACCTCGACGAATCCGGGCAAGATGCACGCCTGCGGCCATGATGGGCACACGACAATGTTGCTGGGAGCCGCGCGTTACCTGGCCGAGACACGAAATTTCCGGGGGCGGGTTGCGCTGATCTTTCAGCCCGCCGAGGAAGAGGGCGGCGGGGCCGGCGTCATGGTGGAGGAAGGCATCATGGACCGGTTTGACATCTCGCAGGTCTATGCGCTGCACAACGCACCGGGCATTGCCGAAGGGGCGTTCCACACAACGCCCGGCCCGATCATGGCGGCGGTCGATACGTTCGAGGTGCATATCCAGGGCAGGGGCGGCCATGGCGCGATGCCGCATGAAACCCGCGATCCGGTGATGGCAGCCTGTGGCATTGCGCAGGCGATCCAGACCATCGTCAGCCGCAACAACTACGCGTTGGATGATCTGGTGGTTTCGGTCACGCAGATTCATACCGGAACCGTGAACAACGTGATTCCCGACACGGCCTATATAAACGGCACCGTGCGCACCTTTGATCCCAATGTGCAGAAGATGGTGATGGAGCGGATGGAGCAGATCGTGCAGGGGCAGGCGGTATCCTACGGTGTCGAAGCGCGGCTGGACTATGACGTCAGTTACCCGGCCACGGTTAACGATGACGCCAAGGCGGTATTTGCGGCTGAAGTCGCCCGCGAGGTTTCCGGGGATGACCGGGTCACGACCAATAGCGGGCGCGAAATGGGGGCCGAGGATTTTTCCTATATGCTGCAGGCACGTCCCGGCGCATATCTGTTTCTGGGACAGGGTGAAGGTGCAGGACTGCACCACCCGAAATACAACTTCAACGACGACATCGCACCGGTCGGGGCCTCATTCTTTGCCCGGATCGTGGAAAAGGCGCAGCCGCTGGGCTGACAGGGAGAAGACATGGCACTGGAAGACGCAAAAAATCAGGTGGATGAGGCGTTCACCAATCCCGACCTCAAGGGGCTGTCCTACGAGAACACGTTCGGGGGCGCGACCTCGTTCCTGAGGCGGCTGTATACCAAGGACCTGAGCGGAGTCGATATCGCCGTGACAGGCGTTCCCTTTGATCAGGCGGTCACCAACCGCCCCGGCACCCGTCTGGGCCCCCGCGCGATCCGCGAGGCCAGCGCACTGCAATCGCCCGATGCGCCTTATGGCTGGCCCTTTGATGCGCTCAGCGAGCTGGCCATCGTCGACTATGGCGACATGGCCTATGACTACGCCAACATCCCGGCTTTTCCCGACACGCTGACCGATCACATCCGCACCATTCTGGAGGCGAATGTCGCCTCGGTCACGCTGGGCGGGGACCATTACATCAGCTTCCCTATCCTGAAGGCCTATGCCGAGAAATACGGGCCGATATCGCTGCTGCAATTCGATGCGCACACTGACACCTGGGCCGACGACGACATGTCCCGCGTGGACCACGGCACGATGTTCTACAAGGCGGTGAAGTCCGGGATCGTGGACCCGAAGCGCTCGGTTCAGGTGGGGATTCGCACACACAACGAGGATACGCTGGGCGTCAACATCATCGACGCGCGCGAAGTGTATGAGTCCGGCCCTGCCGCCGTGGCGCAGAAGATCAAGGGTATTCTGGACGACAGTCCCGTTTACCTGAGCTTTGACATTGATGGGCTGGACCCTGCCTTTGCCCCCGGTACCGGGACGCCTGTCTGGGGCGGGCTGACGTCGATCCAGACGCAGATCATTCTGCGCGACATCGCCGGGATCAACATCAAGGGCGGCGATGTGGTCGAGGTTTCGCCTCCGTTCGATACGTCTGGCGCCACTGCGATTGCCGGTGCGCATGTGGCGACGCAGATCATTTGCCTGCTGGGCTGGAACAAGCTGGCTCCGGTTTAACATTTGGTTAGTCATACTTCCGGTATTTGCTTGATTGTGTGACCGGGCAGAAGGGACAACAGGCATGGCAGATTTCAACCAACCGATCAGCGGCAATGATCTGGCCCGGTTTTCCGGACCGAACACCTTCATGCGTCTGCCGCAGGCGGCCTCGCTTGAGGGGCTGGATGTGGCGGTTTTGGGTATTCCGATGGATATCGGTACCTCGTGGCGGTCGGGCACGCGGTTCGGGCCGAAACAGATCCGAAGTGAAAGCGCGATGATCCGGCCCTATAACATGGCGACATTCGCCGCGCCGTTTGACAGTTTGCAGATCGCCGATATCGGCGATCTGGCGATCAATACGTTTTCGCTGGCTGACAGTCTGAAGATCATCAAGGACAGCTATGACGGCATTCTGGCGCAGAACGTGACCCCGGTGGCGATGGGGGGCGATCATTCGATCACCCTGCCGATCCTGCGCGCGATTGCGGCAAAGCACAGTTCGGTCGCCCTGGTGCATGTGGATGCCCATGCGGACGTGAATGACGAAATGTTTGGCGAGCGTGAGACCCATGGCACCGTCTTCCGCCGCGCCTACGAAGAGGGGCTGATCGTTCCCGACAAGACCTTTCAGATCGGAATTCGCGGGTCCGGCTACGCCGCCAGCGATTTCACTGAAGCGAAGGGATGGGGGTTCCGCCAATATCCGGCCTGGGAACTGTGGCAGCAGAACCTGACCGAGATCGGCTCGCTTATCCGCAAGTCTGTAGGGGATCATCCGGTTTACATCACCTACGACATTGACAGTCTGGACCCGGCCTATGCGCCCGGCACCGGGACACCCGAGATTGCGGGGCTGACCACACCGCAGGCGTTGCAACTGATCCATGCGCTTGGCGGCATGAATGTCGTGGGCTGCGATCTGGTCGAGGTTTCGCCGCCCTACGATCCGTCCGGCAACACGGCGCTGACAGCGGCGAACCTGTTGTTTGAATTGATCTGCATCTTGCCCGGTGTGACGTCACGATAACCGGGGTCGCATATTGCCCCGCATCGCGATCCGGCTAGGGTTTGTCAAAGGGTTGGGATCGGGATGACAAAGATGGTGCTGTGGCTTTGTGTTGCGCTGGTGGTTGGACTGGCGGCTTTCATACGGCTGGCTCCGTCCGATCCCGTGACATGGCACGTCGCGCCGGTTGGTAACACGGACCGGGACATGAAAGGCGGCGTGGTGCGCGTGGTTGAAACCGGTCCGGACGGGTTGGCGCGTTTCGATACCATTGCAGGGGCCGCTCCACGGACAACGGTTTTGGCCGGGTCGGTTGGTGATGGAATGGTGACATATGTCACCCGAACACCGACATTAGGGTTTCCCGATTACACAACGGCACAGCAAGACGGGGACATCCTGCGCATTCACGGCAGATTGCGGTTCGGGCGTTCAGATTTTGGGGTAAACCGGGTTCGTGTCGACCGGTGGTTGGCTTTGTTGCAGCCCTGAGGACAGGCACCCCTCCTGCACCTCGCGCCACATGGGGACGTTCAGTGACATCTGGCATTGGGCCATGAACATGCGGCCATCGACCTGCAGGCAGATCATCTCTCCCAGTTCGACGCGGGTGCCGGATTTATCGGTGCAATAACAATCCTGAACCTTGCCGCCGGGGCCGACCACATCGGCCATGGCAGGTGCCGCGCAGAGGGCAAGAACAAGCACGATCCGTTTCATGAATAACAGCTTAGCACGAGGCTTGCCCTTGACCAAAGCCCCCGGATGATAGACACCCCGCGCATGATCCCCGAAGAACGACTTGAACAGATAACTCAGCGATTCCAGTACCTCGAAGCGGCCATGGCAGATGGCGCGTCGGGCGGTGATATTGCGGCCTTGGCCAAAGAGTATTCCGACCTCAAACCGGTTGTGGATCAGATCATGGCATGGCGTCAGTTGGTGGCCGATCTGGCCGAGGCAAAGGTGATGCTGGCGGATCCGGACATGAAGGAACTGGCCGAGGAGGAAATCCCGGAGTTGCAGGCACGTATTCCCGACGCAGAGCACGCGTTGCAGCTTGCACTGCTGCCAAGGGATGCGGCGGATGCGCGCCCGGCGATGTTGGAAATCCGCCCCGGTACAGGCGGGGATGAGGCCGCTTTGTTCGCCGGAGACCTGCTGCGCATGTATCAGCGCTATGCCGAAGCGCGGGGCTGGCAGTTCGAGATCATTGAGGAGCAAGCCTCCGATCTGGGCGGGATCAAGGAAGTGGTGGCCCATATCAAGGGTGATAACGTCTTTGCACGCATGAAATACGAATCCGGCGTGCATCGGGTGCAGCGGGTGCCAGAAACCGAAAGTGGCGGGCGTATTCACACCTCGGCGGCGACGGTGGCAGTTTTGCCCGAGGCTGAGGACGTGGATATCCAGATCGACGCCAATGACATCCGCATCGACACGATGCGGTCTTCGGGTGCTGGCGGCCAGCACGTGAACACCACCGACTCGGCCGTACGGATCACCCACCTGCCCAGCGGCATCGTGGTAACCAGTTCCGAGAAATCCCAGCACCGCAACCGCGAGATTGCGATGCAGGTGCTGAAAACGCGGCTTTACGATCTGGAGCGGCAGCGGATCGACAGCGAGCGTTCGGCGGATCGGGCCAGTCAGGTCGGCTCGGGCGACCGGTCCGAGCGGATCAGGACCTATAATTTCCCCCAAGGTCGCATGACGGATCACCGTATCAATCTGACTCTGTACAAGCTGGATCAGGTGATGCAGGGCGATCTGGACGAGGTGATCGATGCGCTGAACGCAGATGATCAGGCGCGGCTTCTGGCCGAGATGGCGCAATGACCGGGGCACAGACTGCGGCGCAGGCGATGGTGGCGGCAACTGCCCGGCTGCGCGCGGCAGGCGTTGAAGATCCGGCGCGGGACGCGCGGCTGTTGCTTGCTCATGCGGCCCGGATCGAAGCCAGCCGGGTCACTCTGATCGCGCCCGAGGAGCTGTCGCCGGATATCGCCGAGCGCTATGACCAGCTGATCTCGCTTCGGGCCATACGGGTTCCGGTCTCGCACCTGTTGGGAGAGCGCGAGTTTTACGGCCGTCGGTTTCGCGTCAGCCGTGATGTTCTGGACCCGCGCCCCGAAACGGAAGTATTGATCGAAGCGGCCCTGAGCGAACCTTTTGACCGGGTGTTGGATCTGGGGGTCGGGTCCGGGTGTATTCTGATTACGCTGCTGGCCGAGCGGCGCAGCGCAACCGGGGTTGGTGTCGACCTCAGCGAAGCCGCCTGTTTGCAGGCCAGCGCCAATGCGGTGCAACATCAGGTGCAGGCCCGCATCGATGTCTGGCATTCCGACTGGTTTGGGGCGGTTGATGGCATGTTTGACCTGATCGTTTCGAACCCGCCTTATATCTCGCTTTCCGAAATGGAGGAGCTTTCCCCCGAAGTACGCGAACATGAACCGCGACTAGCGCTGACAGATGAGGGCGACGGGCTAGATGCGTATCGTCGGATCGCGTCATCGGCCCCGGATTTTCTGTCGCGGGGCGGGCGTCTTCTGGTCGAAATCGGACCGACGCAGGCCAACTATGTGTCCGCGTTGTTTGATGCCGCCGGACTGGCTGAAATTCGTGTCATTTCCGATCTGGACGGGCGGGATCGGGTAATTGTCGCGAGAATGCCGGGTTAGGCCCGAAAACTGAGGCTGAAATGCGCCTGCGAAAGTAAAAAAGCTGCGAAATATCCGATAAACCCCTTGTCTGCGCGGGCAGGACATGCTTACTCAGAGTAGTCAGCGAGGCTGGCGCTTTTACAGCGCACCCCTGACGCCAAGCCCAAAAAAGTCGATGACGCGGTACGGGACAAGCCTCTGAGCAGCGTAAGGTACGGGTTGATCGACAGCGAATGACAAGGCTGACGTAAAATAAGATGAGATCTTCAAAATCCCGCTCGCGGGCCAAGAATAACCGCAATCGCCCTTCTGGTGGTAACGTCGTAAACCGGGTTTTCGACAGTTCAGGCCCCGAGGGCAAGGTGCGTGGCACGCCGCAACAAATCATTGATAAGTACAATCAGCTGGCGCGTGACGCTCAGTTGTCCAACGACCGCGTGGCGGCCGAAAATTTCCAGCAGCATGCCGAGCATTATCTGCGCATGCTGAGCGAAGCGCAGCGCGAGATTGATGCGCGCCGCGAAGAGCAGGAGCGCCAGAATCGCGAGCGCCAGGCCGAACGCGATCGCGAACGCGCCGAACGTCAGGAACGTGAAGCTGCCCGCCAGGCAGATCCGGCCGAGGCACCGCAGCCCGACGTGATGGATTTCGGTTCTGAGGAGGCAACGCCGGAATCGGGTCTGGTCGAGACGCCGGAAAGCAAAGAGGATGCGCCGGTTGCCGAAGCGCCCGAGAAAAAGGAAAAACCCGCGCGCAAGCCAAGGGGCCGCAAGCCCAAGGCCGCGCCTGCAACAGCGGATGAAGCGCCTTCAAGTGAAGGCGACGCGCCGGAAGCGGCTGAGTAAGCGCTCGTATCGGTTGAGAAGAAGCCCCGGGTTACGCCCGGGGTTTTTTTTGTTTCAGCCTTTGGAAACTTCACGCGCCAGCGCGCAGAAGGCTTCCAGAGGGACCTGTTCGGCCCGTTCCGTGGGCTGGATACCAGCAGCCAGCAGACGATCCTCGATATCCGGGGCCACGCCTTTCAGCGAGGCGCGCAGCATCTTACGGCGCTGGTTGAATGCGGCGGCGACCACGCGGGACAGTGTTGCGGCATTTGCCGGGTAACGCGGCTCGGGCAGGGCGGTCAGGTGGACAACTGCGCTTGAAACCTTGGGCGGCGGAGTAAACGCGCCGGGCGGCAGGGACATGGCGATACGTGCCTCGGCCCGCCACTGGGCGAGGATGGCGAGGCGGCCATAGGCCTTGCTTCCGGGTTGGGCGACGATACGCTCGGCCACTTCGCGCTGGAACATCAGAGTCAGGCTTTGCCAGAACGGCGGCCATTCGGGCGGTGTGAGCCACCGCACCAGCAGTTCGGTGCCGACATTGTAGGGCAGGTTGGCCGCGATGCGAATCGGCGGGGTCAGATGGGTCAGAGGGTCGATTTCCAGAGCGTCGCCATTGATCACCTCAAGCTTGCCGGGATAGGCGGCAGCGATGTCGTTCAGGGCGGCGATACAGCGCGTATCTTTTTCGACCGCGACGACCTTGCGCGCGCCTTCGGACAGCAGGCCACGGGTCAGTCCGCCGGGGCCCGGCCCGATTTCCAGCACATCGCATTGGGTCAGATCCCCGGCCTGACGGGCGATCTTTGCGGTCAGGTTCAGGTCGAGCAGAAAGTTCTGACCCAGCGACTTGCGGGCCGAGAGCTGATGTGACGCGATGACTTCGCGCAGAGGGGGGAGGGTGTCGATTGCGCTCATGATCCGATTACCGTGGCGCGGGTTGGTGGGTAAGCGCCAGAGGTTTTTTGCCTCCGGCGGGGATATTTTCGGCCAGGTGAAGGATCAAGGGGTTTGTGCCATCTGTTGGGCAAGTTTCAGGGCCTCGATCAGGCTTGTGGGATTGGCGATTCCTTTTCCGGCGATGTCCAGTGCGGTGCCGTGGTCAGGCGACGTGCGTATGAAGGGCAGGCCCAGCGTTACGTTTACGCCCTTGTCAAAATCCAGTGTCTTGATCGGGATCAGGGCTTGATCGTGATACATGGCGATTGCCGCATCGTATCGGGCGCGGGCGGCGGCGTGGAACATCGTGTCGGCCGGATGGGGGCCGGTGACGGTGTAGCCGTTGGTTGGCAGGCCTTTCAGAAGCGGCGCGATCCAGTCCAGTTCTTCCATTCCCATTTTGCCGCCTTCGCCAGCATGTGGATTGAGGCCCGCCACCGCGATACGGGGGTGTGCGATGCCGAATTGACGGCGCAGACCGTCAGCCGTGATGGCAATGGTGTCGCGCAACAAATCTGGCGTCAGTTCGGACGGCACGCGGGACAGCGGGATGTGGATCGTGGCGGGCACGACGCGCAGATTGGAACTGGCCAGCATCATCACCGCGCGTTCCTGACCGGCGAGGGCCGCCAGAAACTCGGTATGACCGGGGAAGGAAAACCCGGCCCCGTCAATCAGGGCCTTTTTGTGAATGGGCGCGGTGCACAGCGCCGAAGCCTCGCCCGAGCGCACGAGGTTGACGCCCAGTTCAATGGCATCGATGATCGACGGCGCATTGTCCGGATCGGGATGGCCCGGTCGGTTGGGCGCGGGAAATTCCATGTGCAGGACAGGCAGGGCCTCGGCGCTGACGGCTTGCGCCTGCGATGGTGCGCTTATTTTGCGGATCGGGGTGCCTTTGGGCAGGTGTGCGGCGTCGCCGATATAGAAAAACGGGCAGGCGCCGCGCAATTGGGACCATGCGCCAGCGGCGATTTCAGGGCTGATCCCGGCCGGTTCCCCGCAACTGAGCGCAATGGGGGCGGTCATTGCGAGATGATGGTCGCATCGGCCTTCATCTGTTCCAGAAGACTGTCGGCAAAGGCTTGCAGGCGCTGCTGGGTCAGGGCATTCGCAATGTCCTGGCGCGTCGTGTCCTCTCCCCGGTCTAGGGTGCGGGTGCACAGCATCAGGAACATCAGGGTCTGCCCGTTGTTGCGGGTGAGCGTTGTCGACACCTCGTTGTTGTCCAGCTTGGCCAGTTCCAGCGCAACATCTCGCGGGATTTCCGACGGGGCCGCGGAGACACGATCCAGTGCTGCAGCCGGCTGATCCTTCGCGATGCCATAAAGGTCGTCGCAGGTGTCGATCTCTTCCTTCAGCCTGTTGGCCCGGGCCAGGGTTTCCGCGCTGCGCCCGCCGGGCAGGTAATACGCGGCATAATCGATCTCGGAATAGCGGGGCGCGGCGGTCGAAACCTCGCGAACGCCGCGCATCTGGAACAGGGCGACAGCGTTGGGCAGCGACAACGGTGCGGTGATTTCGCCGTTCTTGAGGCCCAGAAGCACCGGTTGCAGGGCCGGTGGCAGGTCGGTCAGGCCCAGCCATTCCAGCCTGCCGCCATTATCACGGGTAGCGGCGGCTGAGTACTGTGTGGCAGCGGCAGAGAAGGCGTCATAGCCTTCGAGTTTCGAGATTTCGTCTGCCAGGACCTGGGCCTGAGGCAGAGTTTGCGGGGTCACCGGGATGATGATTTCAGACAGCAGAACCTGCAGGCCGCCATTGCCGCCTTGTCCCAGTGCGCGGTTGATCTCGTCTTCCGAAGGGCGGGATTGGGAAAGAAAGCGTGTGCTGATGAACTCGCGCCAAGCCAGCTGGTTGGCGACCAGATCCCGCACGGTTTCGCGATCGACCCCTTCATTTTTGAGGGCATTGAGGAATTCGTCGGACGACAGCTGACCGCGGGATGCGAATTCGTCGATACCAACCTCAATGTCTTCGGGTGTTGCCGTGATGCCGGCATCGCGCAGGGCCTGATTGCGCAGGCTGTCTTCAATCAAAGCTTCGCGCACCTCTTGGTCTGAACTGCCGGGAACGCCCAGAACGGTCAGCAATTGCTGGCGTTGCTGCAACTCGTACCAGGTGATGATGTCCTGATTGACGCGGATCGCCGGCGAGAACAGGCTTTGGGCCGAGATCTGCCCGGCTGCGAGCGTGATGACCGCGGCAGCAAGTGCCGGAGTGGCCCGCCTGATCCAGCCGGAACGAATAAACCTTGAGAAACCTGATTTCAGCTGCATGATCTTTTGTACTTCTTACCGCCGCCGTCGATGGCGTAACCTGTCAGGGCAACGGTAAACCCGAATTCCGTCGAAGGCTCAATACTTGATGTTGATGTGAAGCGTCGGCTGACGCTCATGTTAACCTGAACACATTCGTTCTGATAGGTCAGTCCAAACCCGTACCGGATCGGTTCGTCTTCGCTGAGGTCATAGCGCGCCTCGGCGCGGGTCAGCCAGTTTTCGTCTATTCTGTAGCGCCCGTTCACCCAGAATTCCGAGATTTCGTCATCCACGTTCTCGTCCGGGTCAGGCTCCTGCCAGACATAGCTGCCGACGATTGCATCGTCACCGCGCGCCCATTGACCACGCAGTTCGGCTTTTGCAAAACTGAAATCGCCGTTGATCAGGCCGCGCCCGCCAATGGACCAGCCCTTGACCGTGTCTACCTGCCCGGCAATCAGCAAATCGGAAGACGTGCCCTGAAGACCGGATGTCAGGTTGAAGGCCGGGTCGGCATCGGCGCGGAAAACCTGACCTATCGTTGCCAATGCACGTGAGCCATTGATGCCGTACCGCGCCCAGTTGACGCCTACAACGCCGGTCGGCCCGTCTTCACGGCGGTCGACTGCGGGAAAGCGGGACAGGGAAAGCAGATCACCCTGATCGAATTCCTGAAATGTGCTTTCGTCAATCGGCACGTCATTGGTCGACACATGGGTCCACCCGACCTGAGCGATGGGTTCCAGCACCTGCGAGGCACCGGATGCTTCGCGGCGCTGCATCGGATAGCGCAGCGTCATTGCCGCACGAGGGGTGAGCCGGTTGACGTTATCCGCGAAATTGCTGTCGTGCCGGATGTTGAACCTGTCCACCGACGCACCGAACTGAGCGTCAGCCCGTAATCCGGTGGCGAATATCCAACTGCGCAGCCACTCGGCATCAATCGTGGCGCGGGCCACGTCGCGTCCGGTGACGTCGGCATCGCTGGTACGCTCGTATGCATGGCTGAGAAAAGACAGGCGGACTTCGCCTCCAACACCTTGGGGGAAGTATCGTTTCTGGTAGTTCAGGTCGAAAACCCGCGACGGGATTTCATCCTGATCTTCGCTGTCACGCAGCGTTTTGTAGTGGATCAGGCTGGTCCTGAAGGCCGTATCCCGTTTGATCCGCTCAAGCGCGACTTCGCTACGCAGGCGGTCATAATTGGGCAGGCCATAATCCGCCAGATAGCCGTCGTCAGACGTGGTGTTGATGCTGAACAGGAACCGGAAGTCGTTCTTCAAGAGAAAAAAGCCATTTGCGAACAGATAGCCGCGATCCTGGTTCGGCTGTATGTCGTCGCGTGTGTAGGCCCCTTCGATGTTGATGCGGCCTGTTTTGAACGCTTGCCGGTACCGGTAGCCAAGTGTGCGCGTCCCCGAAGACAGGTACGGGGTCAGGGTCAGGTCCTTGTGGTCGCCGAGCTTGAAGAAATACGGCACCTGAACGCCGGTCCCAAGCTGCGATGTGGTTCGAATGGACGGTACAAGAAACCCTGTCGCGCGTTCCAGTGTTGGATCCGGCAGGCGCAAATACGGAAAGTAGAAGACAGGGAAATCCAGCACACGGAACTGTGCGCCTTCGAAATACAACTGCCGCTCCAACTGGTCGTGCGTGACCTTGCGGGCGCGAATCTGCCACAGTGGCGCACGACCGTTGGCACAAACATGGCAGGACGTGGCCGAAACCTTGCTGAGCTGCGTGTATCGACCAGCGGCGCGGCGCGCCTCGACCGAGGCGATCTGGGTCTGTTGGTCGAACACCATACGCGCGCCGATCAAAAGACCATTCTGGATACCGTTGTCCAGTTCTGCAGAATCGGCAAGAATCGTGGTGCGGCCCTCCTGATCGATCCGGATCGGACCCTGCAGTTCGAGCGAACCGGTTTCACGATCATAGATGATGCTGCTGGCCGTCAGTTTGATGTCGCCCTGAAACGCCTCGACATTGCCTTCGGCGATCAGCTTGCGATCCGGAGTGATAAAGATCTTGTCTGCGACCAGAAGGGCCGGAAGGTCCTGCGATTCAGCCGCTTGTCCGGCATCTGGTACAGGCGCGGACTGCGCTGTGGCGATAGCTGGAGCGCTGTGGATCAGCGCACCGGACAGCAACAAGGGTAGCAAGTGCCGCATCAGCCGTCCTCCGCGTGCAGCAACAGGCCCAGCGACAAAAGCAGCGCCGCAAAGGGTGGCGCCCAGGCCGAGACGTAGACCGGCAATTGTCCGTTTTCCCCCAGGATTTGTGCAAAATTACGGATGAAATACATGGCAAAGCCCAGTAGTACGGCGGTCAGCACAGCGATGCCTGTGCCGCCGAAACGCACGTGGCGCATGGTAAAGGCGGCGCCGATGAGGACCATCGAGACCAGAAAGAAGGGCCGCGCGAGCTCGGATTGCAGCCAGACCTCATATTGCTTTGTCGAAAACCCGGCCTCTCCCAGATCGTTGATCAGTTGCGGCAGATCATAGACTGAGACCGAGTCCTGCTGACCCAGCGAATCCAGGATGCGTTGCCGGGTCAGAGACGTGGGCAGGTCCAGCCGGTCATGCGTCACCGCATTCAATTCGGGGTTTTCGTCATCTTTCAGGGACCAGATCTTGGCGTCCTGCAGGACCCATCTGCCATCTTCCAGCCGGGCTTCGTCTGCAATGATCTGTTGTGTCGGTTTGCCGTTTTGACCAAAGGTGATGATCGTGACACCAGTCAGATGCAGGATGTCGTCATTCTCGGTGCCCTGCGCGTGAATGACCGATTGCCCGTCCTCCGCCCCTTGCCGCAGCCACAGGCCATCACGGCTGATGGACAGGGTCGAACGGCCGTCGTTACGGTAGCTGTCCGCCAGACGCCGGTATTCTTCGGACGTTGCCGCAGCGATCGGGTTCAGCAGGGCCACGGCCAGAGCTCCGATAATCAGCGCCAGAACGACCGGCGCAGCCAGAGCGCGGATGCCGGACCGCCCGGTTGCACGGGTCACAACCAGTTCTGAACTGCGGGCCAGGCCAATGAACAGGGCAATGGTCGACAGAATGATCAGCAAAGGCAACATCTCGCTGATGGCCGCAGGCGTGTTCAGCAAAGTCAGCTGAAGCAGGCGCCCAAAAGACAGGTTGGAATCGTCAAAACGGCGGATCTGTTCGATCAGATCGATCAGAATCATCAGTGTCAGAAAAATGCCGCCAATGACCAGAAAACTTTGCAGGAATCTGCGGGCGAAATAGCGGTCGAGGATCACGACAACGCCCTCATCAGCCCGAAAAAGCAAGGGGCCGGGCCGAATTTGCCGGAACGTGATTTTCTGCGCGACGGCTTGTGCCTGCCGTTTGGTGCCAAGTCTTGTCCCCCGATGCCTGTCGGTTCTTTTTGCGGGACTTTAATGCAAATGATGGCTGGGGAAAACTGCTATCTGGTCAAGCCGCGCGGTGCGGGCTAGGTCTTGGGGAACAGATTTTGAGGAGTTTGCAATGAGCAGTCTGGTTCCGGTCCGTTTTCAGGCCTTCGATGTGGATGCAATGGCGCAGGCCGAGGGGCGCGTGGCGATCATCATCACGTCAGAGGGGAAAATGGGCCCAGCCGCCCGCCGCGCCAATCGCCTGACACGTGGTGCGGTTGCGCGACTGGTTGAAAGCGAGAAGTTCGGCAAGGCTAAAACCGGGGACGTCATCTCGCTGGGCTGGCCGGGCGGGATGGCAGCGGAAGCGCTGGATGTTCTGGTTCTGCCGCGCCGGCCCGAGCAGGCCGAGGCGCGCAAGGCGGGTGCGGCACTCGCCAAGCTGGCAGGGGGCAAGGATCTGCTGGTGATGGCGGCCAATCAGCTGCGGTGCGAAGATCTGGCCATGGGTATCGCGTTGCGCAGTTACGATTTCGATGCGCACAAGACCAAGGACGCGGAGGAACCTGGCACCGTCACCATCGGCCACGGCAAGCATAACGAGGTCGAGGCCGCCTTTGCGCCGCTTTATGCCGTGGCCGACGGCGTGCGGATGACCCGTGACCTGACCAACGAACCTGCCAACGTATTGACCACAACGGAGTTCGCCGATCGTCTGAAAGAGATGGAGGCGCTGGGGCTCGAGGTCGAGGTTCTGGAAGAAGACAAGCTGGCCGAGTTGGGAATGCGCACATTGCTGAGCGTCGGACAGGGGTCCGACAGCCCCTCGAAAGTGGTGGTGATGCAGTGGAACGGGGGCGACAAGGACGATGCGCCGCTGGCGCTGGTCGGCAAGGGCGTTGTTTTCGACACCGGCGGTATTTCGTTGAAGCCCGCCGGCGGCATGGAAGACATGACGATGGACATGGGCGGCGCGGGCGTTGTGGCGGGCACCATGCGGGCGCTGGCAAAACGCAAGGCAAAGGCCAATGTCGTCGGGCTGGTGGGGCTGGTCGAAAACATGCCATCGGGCAATGCCACGCGGCCCGGTGACGTGATCACCTCGATGAAGGGCGATACGGTCGAGATCATCAACACCGACGCCGAGGGGCGGTTGGTTCTGTGTGATGTCATGTGGTATGCGCAGGAACGGTTCCGGCCCGTTGGCATGGTCGATCTGGCCACATTGACAGGTGCGATCATCATCGGTCTTGGACATGAAAATGCCGGTGTATTCTCGAACAACGACACGTTCTGCGATGCGTTCCTGAAATCTGCCGGGGCCGAGGATGAGGGCGCGTGGCGGCTGCCGCTGGGCGAGACTTATGACAAACAGTTGAAATCACGCATTGCGGATATGAAAAACGTGGGCGGACGGCCTGCGGGTTCAATCACTGCGGCGCAGTTCCTGCAACGGTTTGTCAAGGAAGAGACGCCGTGGATTCATCTGGACATTGCTGGTGTTGCCTCGGTTTCAACCGAGACGTCTTACGCTCCCAAGGGGGCCACGGGCTGGGGCGTGCGCGCACTGAGCCGGTTCGTGCAGGATAATTTCGAGTAATCGGATGGGGGCCGTCTATTTCTATCACCTGACCCGGCAGCCTTTGGAGCAGACCCTGTCGGTGCTGCTTGACAAGGCGCGGCAGGCCGGTTGGCGGATTGCCGTGCGGGGGACCGATCCCGCGCGGATGGACTGGCTGGATGAAAAACTGTGGCTGGGTCCCGAGGAGGGCTTCCTGCCGCATGGTCGGGAAGGCGGGCCGCATGATGTGGCACAGCCCATCCTGCTGACCACCACGGCGGATGCCGCAAATGACCCATCCTGTGTGATGGCGGTGGATGGCGCGCCGGTCGAGGCCGACGAGGTTGCCGAGTTGGAACGGGTGTGCATCCTGTTCGATGGCAACGACGAACAGGCCGTTCAGCACGCACGGGGGCAGTGGAAGGCGCTGACCGCCGCGGGATGCTCGGCGCAATACTGGTCCGAGGCGTCGGGTCGGTGGGAAAAGAAGGCCGAGGCCTGATTTTCGAAAACAAGTCAGGAGAGTGACGGATGAAAACCAAGCCTCTGGGCCGTACGGGCATCATGGTGTCGGACCTGTGTCTGGGCACGATGACGTTTGGCACGCAAACTTCAGAACCCGAGGCGCATGCGCAGATCGACCTGGCGTTGGATGCCGGGGTCAACTTTGTGGATGCGGCCGAGATGTATCCGGTGAACCCGGTCTCGAAGGAAACGGTCGGGCGGACCGAGGAAATTCTGGGCAACTGGAATGCCGCAAACCGGTCACGACGGGGCGACTATGTGTTGGCCACCAAGCATTCCGGCGCGGGGTTTGCCCACGCCCGCGACGGCGCGCCAATCACCGGGCAGACCATCCCCGAGGCCATCGAAGGCTCGCTGCGGCGGTTGCAAACGGATTGCATCGACCTCTATCAGTTTCACTGGCCCAATCGCGGCAGCTACATGTTTCGGCAGAATTGGGATTATGCGCCATCGGGGCAGAATACCGGAGAAGTTCTGGAGAACATGCAGGAGTGCCTTACGGCGCTGCAGGCGCAGGTGGACAAGGGCAATATCCGCGCATTCGGCCTGTCGAACGAAAGCGCCTGGGGCACGGCACAGTGGCTGCGGCTGGCCGAACAGACAGGCGCGCCACGGGTCGCGTCTGTACAAAACGAGTATTCGCTGCTCTGCCGCCACTTCGACACCGACCTGGGCGAGTTGAGCGTACACGAGGATGTGGGCCTGATGGCATTTTCCCCTTTGGCCGCAGGGTTCCTGACTGGCAAATACCAGAATGGGGCCGTGCCGGCCGGATCGCGCATGTCGCTGGTGCCCGCAATGGGGGGACGCAAGTCCGCGCGTGTCTTTGACGCAGTGACGGCCTACCTCGAGATCGCGGATCGCCACGGGTTGGACCCGGTTCACATGGCGCTGGCCTGGTGCCGGACCCGACCTTTCATGATGTCAGCCATCTTCGGGGCCACGAGCGTCGTGCAGCTGGAGCATATTCTGCGCGGTGCCGATCTTGAATTGTCGACGGACGTTCTGGCCGAGATAAATCAAGCGCACCGGGCCCTTCCGATGCCGTTCTAGGGGCGCAGCCCCCGTCGCCAGCAGTGTCTTCCTCGAGGTCTTTCTGAACAATTGACTGGTTTGGTCAGTTTTGGTCAGTGATGCGTGGGCTGGGTCCGGTCTTGCCTCAGGTCACGGGCCGAGAGGCCGTGGGCCGTACGGAAGGCGCGGGCAAAGCTGGATTGTGAGGCGAAGCCGGTGGCCAGGGCCACATCCATCAGTGGCATGTCCGTGTCGGTAACAAGGCGGCGCGCCTCGGCCAGGCGCAATTGCAGGTAGTGGTCCTGCGGCGTGGTGTTCAGGCGCAGACGGAACTGTTGTTGCAGGGTGCGGGGACTGGTGCCCAGACGGTCGGCGATATAGGCCAGCGGCAGTGGTTCGTCGAGCGAGGATTCCATCAGCGAATTGGCGCGGGCGGTCAGGGCAGAATGGCGATGCGGTGCGCCGGTGCGGCTTTGGGGTTTCGAAGGTTGCGGCGCGCCTTCGTAGAGGAACAGGCCCGATACGCGCGCGGCGAAGCCCGCGCCATGGCGGGCGGCTATGATGTGAAGCATCATTTCGACTGCGGGAATCGCACCACCCGAAGTCAGGCGGCCTTCTGACACGGTGAAACGGTCCGGGCGGACGTCGACTTCGGGGAACCGCGCGGCGAAACTGCTGAGGTCTTCCCAATGCGTTGTGGCAGGGTGGCCGTTTAGCAGACCGGCTTCGGCCAGCAGCCACGGTCCGCCATCGATACCGGCCATGGTGGCGCCGGTGCCGGCAATGCGACGCAGGCCAGCCAGCAGACTGGGCGTGGCATGGCGGGCGAGCTGGAACCCGGCGACGACAATCATCAACTCGCAGCTTTGCAGCCGGGCCAGGGGGATCCCGGGCACCTGCAGGGCGCTGGTTAGCATTGCAGGTTCAGCCGTTGCGGTGACGTAATCCCAGTCAAAGGCCGGGCGGTCTGCCAGACGGTTGGCCGCGCGCATTGGATCAACGGCCGAAGCGAAGCTGAGCGTGTTGCATTCGCCCAGCACAAGTACCGCCGTTTTTAGGGCGCGATGTTCGGGCTGAAGTATGTTTTTTGCGGATTTCATCAAGTTCGATTCGCATTCTGGCAAGTGTTTTCCCAAGGCTGCGTCAGAGTCGGCAGCAACGCAAATCAGAATCCGGGGAAAAGCCTGGGGAAAACCCAAGGTGAATCCGGGTATAACTTGGGGAAAACGCAATGCCTCTGGAAATGAACCGCGAAGTCTTCATCACCTGTGCTGTCACCGGATCGGGCGGGACGCAGGATCGCAGCCCGCATGTGCCGCGCTCGCCCAAGCAGATCGCCGAAAGTGCGATTGCCGCGGCCAAGGCTGGCGCAGCGGTGGTGCATTGCCACGTGCGCGACCCGGAAACTGGCGCACCGTCGCGTGACCTGGCCCTTTATCGCGAGGTCACCGACCGCATTCGCGATGCCGAGGTTGATGCGGTCCTGAACCTGACCGCCGGCATGGGCGGAGACATCGTGTTTGGCGGGATTGAGAACCCGTTCCCTGTCAATGAAGCCGCAACGGACATGATCGGTGCGTCCGAGCGTGTGGCCCATGTTGCAGAGTGTCTGCCCGAAATCTGCACGCTGGACTGCGGCACCATGAACTTTGCCGAAGCCGATTACGTCATGACAAACACGCCCGGTGCGTTGCGCGCGATGGGCAAGATGATGACGGACCTGGGCGTGAAGCCGGAAATCGAGGCGTTTGACACCGGCCATCTGTGGTTTGCCAAGCAACTGGTCAAGGAAGGTATTCTGGAACCCAACGCCCTGGTCCAGCTGTGCATGGGCGTCCCGTGGGGCGCGCCGGATGATCTGAACACGTTCATGGCGATGGTGAACAATGTGCCGGATGACTGGACCTTCAGCGCGTTCTCGCTGGGACGGAACGAGATGCCGTTTGTTGCCGCCTCGGTTCTGGCGGGCGGCAATGTGCGCGTCGGGCTGGAAGACAATCTGTGGCTGGAGAAAGGCGTGCTTGCCGAGAACTGGCAGTTGGTGGAGCGCGCGGGCAACATCATCGAAAACATGGGTGCACGGGTGATCGGACCGCAGGAAGTGCGTGAAAAGCTGGGGCTGGTTAAACGGGCTCCGGTAGCGAAGTGAGAACGGAGCGATACTTGGGGGCCCAGCCCCCAAACCCGCGGAGTATTTTGAAAAAGATGAAATATGCGCGTTCAACTGGCAGGATGACATGAAAACAGCGGCGATCATTGGTGGTGGTGTAATCGGCGGCGGATGGGCCGCACGGTTTCTGCTGAATGGCTGGGATGTTCGGGTGTTCGACCCGGACCCGGAAGCCGAGCGCAAAATTGGCGAAGTGCTGGACAATGCACGTCGCTCGTTGCCGGGACTCAGCGATGTGCCTTTGCCGGCCGAAGGGGCGCTGAGCTTTCATGAGGATATGGCCGATGCCGTCAGGGGTGCGGACTGGATTCAAGAAAGCGTGCCCGAGCGGCTAGAGCTGAAATTGAAGGTTTACAAGGGGTTGCAGGAGGCGTGTGATCCGGGCGCGATCATTGGGTCCTCGACCAGCGGCTTCAAGCCTTCGGAGTTGCAGGAAGGCGCACTGCGCCCCGAGCAGATCGTCGTGACGCACCCGTTTAATCCGGTGTATCTGCTGCCGTTGATCGAACTGGTGCCGACCGAGAAGAACGCGCCCGAGCTTGTTGCAAAGGCCAAGGAAATGCTGACGTCGGTCGGCTTCTTCCCGCTGCATGTCAAGAAAGAGATCGACGCGCATATAGCAGACCGGTTTCTCGAGGCCGTCTGGCGTGAGGCGCTGTGGCTGGTCAAGGATGGCATTGCGACCACGGAAGAGATCGATGAGGCGATCCGTATGGGCTTTGGCATCCGCTGGGCGCAGATGGGGCTGTTCGAAACCTATCGCGTGGCCGGGGGCGAGGCCGGGATGCGGCATTTCATGGCGCAGTTTGGACCAGCCCTGCAATGGCCCTGGACCAAGCTGATGGACGTGCCGGAATTTACCGATGAACTGGTCGACATGATCGCCGAACAGTCCGATGCGCAATCCGGGATGCACTCAATCCGAGAACTGGAGCGTATCCGCGACAACAACCTTGTCGGGATGATGCGGGCGCTGAAGCTGCAGAATTACGGGGCTGGTGCAGTGCTGAACCAGCATGACGCAATGCTGCGGCCCGGCGCGCTGCCGACGCTGGATCAGGCGGATCTCAGCCAGCCGATCCTGACCCTGTCGCGGGCGGTGCCGCTGGACTGGACCGATTACAACGGTCACATGAACGAGGCCAAATACCTCGAGGCTTTTGCTGCGGCGACCGACCGGTTCATGGAGATCATTGGCTGTGACGCGGATTACATCGCCTCGGGCGGCAGCTATTTCACCGCTGAGAACCACCTTCGCTATATCGACGAAGTCCATGCGGGCGCAAAGATTGAAGTGCGCACGCAGATGCTGTTGGGTCAGGGCAAGAAGCTGCACGTTTTCCACAGCATGTACGAGGGCGACAAGCTGCTGGCAACGGGTGAGAGCTTTTTGCTGCATGTCAGTCTGGAAACCCGCCGCCCCAGCGCGCCTTCGGCCGAAATTGAGGATGCGATGGCGCGAATTGCCGCCGCGCAGGCTGATCTGCCATACCCCGAAGGTGCGGGTGTGGCCATTCGGAAACCGTCATGACCCAGCGGGTTCTGGTCACGGCCGGCGCCGCGGGCGTCGGTCGTGCCATGGCCGATGCGTTTGACGCGGAAGGCTATGAGGTCTGGGTGACGGATATCGATCAGGCGGCGCTGCAGGCCTTGCCGGATCACTGGACGGCGCATTGGACGGATGTGACCAGCGAGAACGACATGAGCGCCGTCTTTCAGGCGGCCGGTGCAGCAGGCGGTCTGGACGTGCTGTGCGCCAATGCGGGGATCGCAGGGCCGACTGACGCGATCGAGGATATCGATCTGGCCGCCTGGAGGTCCTGTGTCGCGGTCAATCTGGACGGCGCATTTCTGGCAGCCAAACATGCGGTCCCGATGATGAAATCGGCGCGGACGGGAAGCATTATCCTGACGTCTTCGACGGCCGGACAATATGGGTATCCGTTTCGCGCGCCTTATTCAGCGGCGAAATGGGCCGTGATCGGGTTGATGAAGACGCTGGCGATGGAGCTGGGGCCGCACGGTATACGCGCCAATGCAATCTGCCCGGGCGCTGTCGAAGGCCCCCGAATGGAGGGCGTTTTGCAGCGTGAGGCTGCGGCCAAGGGAATGACCCGCGACCAGGTTTACGAAGGCTATGCCGCGGGCACCTCGATGGGCCGATTCGTCGAGGCGCAGGATATCGCCAATATGGCGGTCTTTCTCGCCTCGGATGCGGCAAGGCTGGTGTCGGGGCAGGTGATTGCCGTGGATGGTCACACCGTCAACCCCGACCCCAAAGTCTAAGCGTCAGGCCTGATTTGGGCCACGCAACTGACGAATAGCGCTGCGCACGGCCTGCCAGTCCTGAGCTTCCTGTGTGTTACCGGAAGCTTCGCATTCGCGCATTTTCTGAGCGGCCTCCGCCTCGGCCCGGTCGCCGTGCGCGGTATAGAGGGCGCGTGCGTATTCTGCCGTTTTCAGTGCGTCCATTCCTGTAGTCCTCCGTCTTGTGATCGGATGTCCCAAACGTTCGCGCGAAGGCACCATAACACAGGAACTGCCAGGCTGCATCACTGCGTCTGAGATGGACCTGAGATCGCTGACCTGAATTGCCGCAGATGATCCGGAAAATCGCGGGCGGTCAGGTCGGCCTCGCGGATCAGGGTATCGAAATGGCGGGTGAAAACCTCGACCCGGTCACGGTCGCGGAAAGCCATGTAATGGCTGCCGGCGTAGAAAACGCACAGAAGGGGGCCGAATATCGTGACTGGTGCGGAATAGAGCCGTTTGGCATCAAACAGATAGATGCGCAATCGTGGATAAAGCAATTCGCAGAGTTCCAGCAGGTGATCGATCTGATCCAGTCGGACCCGCAAAGGCAGATCCTGATAGTAGCCCGTGCCGTGGGCAAAACTGTGGATTTCATAAAGCGGCATCGCGATCTCATAGTCCGATTGCGCACTGCGCATCCACGCCAGCCGGTCGGCAGACGCACCGATCGCCTGATCGGCCGTACGACCCAGATGGGGGGCGTATTCCCATTCCAGAACGGCGCGGGTTTTCAGCATGTCGGGCAGGGTGGCCGGGACATAGCGGATCTTGTATCCCGCCGCTTCCTGATGCCACTCAAAGATACGCTCATCAACCAGGGCGCGGGGGGCTTCGGCCATGGTCAGGGAGCTGGCCAGCAGCTCTGCCGCGCTTTCGGGGCGGTTGGAGAGGCTGAGCAGCCAGTCCGCCGAAACACCAAGCGCCGAAGCGCAACTGCCAACTACATGCGCGTTAGGCAGTCGGGCGCCCGCGTCGGCCAAAAGCTGTGAAACTGTGGATCGGTCCACACCGATTCCCCGGGCCAGTGCGCTTTGACTGACACCGCGTTCTTCCATGGCGCGGGCCAGACGCAGACGAAACTGCGCAGCGCGATCTCGTTTGTCGATTTTTTCCTGCATGTGATAATAAATATCACGTTTGATGAGTTTTGTTAATCATATTCAGAATTCTCACGCCCCTCTGTTGCCGATAAATCTTGAAACATAACAAGACTATGGGTGACGGAATGGAGACACGGCGCAGATCAGTCGTGAAGGCTGTGGTTTGGAATGCGATGGGACTGGCAATGATGACGCTGGTCGGGCTGATCGCAACCGGATCGGCGGCAGTTGGCGGTACGCTGGCAATCATCAACACAGCCATCGGACTGACCCTGTATGTGATTTACGAACGTGTCTGGGCCGGCATCACATGGGGGCGTGATGTCTGAGCGTTCCGGTCCCGAGTGGCGCACTTTCGCATTGATTCTTGCCTGTTACGGGGCGTGGTTGCTGACAGTCTTCTTCATGGCGTCCTGGAGCCTTTGGCTGGCCATCCCGGCAATGGGGGTCATAGCGGCACTGCATTCTTCCCTGACTCACGAGGCTTTGCATGGCCATCCGTTTCGAACCAAATGGGTGAACGAGGCGCTAATGGCGCTGCCGCTGACATTGTTCATTCCCTATAACCGGTTCCGGGATATGCATCTTGCGCATCATCGTGATGCGGCACTGACCGACCCCTATGATGACCCCGAAACCAACTATCTGGACCCCAAGGTATGGGAGTCTTTGGCCGGCTGGCAAAAGCTGGTTTACAGCGCCAATAACACACTTTTGGGCCGCATGGTTCTGGGGCCGCTTATTGGCCAGACCGCGTTCTTTCGCGATGAGTTGCGCGGGGCGCTGCGTGGCGATCCGGCCATTTTGCTGGCATGGGCATTGCATCTGCCTGGGGTGGCCATGGTGTTGTGGATTGCTGCTGCGTCTGCCATGCCGGTCTGGGCGTTTGTCATTTCGGCCTATATTGGGCTGGCACTGGTAAAGATCCGCACTTTTCTGGAGCATCGCGCGCATGAGAAATCGCGGGCCCGAACCGTTATCGTCGAAGATCGCGGTCCGTTGGCTTTTCTGTTTCTGAACAACAACCTGCACGTCGTTCATCATATGAACCCGGGCACACCGTGGTATCAGCTGCCTGCGCTTTACCGGAATAACAAGGAACGGTATCTGGCCTGCAACGAGGCCTATGTCTATCGTTCTTACGGACAAATCTTCCGTCAGTATTTCTGGAGCGCCAAAGATCCGGTGGCGCATCCTCTCTGGCCAAAGGGTTGATTTAAGGACAAAAGGGAAGCCATGAGCCTATGGATTCCCGTCACCGTTGCGGCCGCTGCGTTTCAGACCGTGCGGTTCATGCTGCAAAAATCACTGAGCCGCATTCAACTGAGTGCGGCAGGCGCCACATTCGCGCGGTTTGCCTATTCGATGCCGCTGGCCGTCATCGGCCTGATCGTTGCCATGCAATCGACCGGTTTTGCACTGCCACATTTATCCGCGAAGTTCTGGATGTTTGCGGTTCTTGGCGGGACCACTCAGATTCTGGCGACGATCTGCGTCGTAGCTCTGTTCAAACAGCGCAATTTTGCTGTGGGTATCACCTTTAAGAAAACCGAAGTGATTCAGACGGCTATCGTCGGTTTCCTGATCCTTGGCGATCAGGTTTCATCAGGGGCATTAATTGCCATCCTGCTGGGTTTGGCGGCGGTGTTCTTGTTGTCCAAAACACCGGGCGGCGACGGAGAGTGGTGGCGCCACCTGACCAACAAGGCGTCCCAACTGGGGTTGGGATCCGGCGTGCTTTTTGCCTTTTCGTCAGTCAGTTATCGCGGTGCATCGATGCAATTGGGCGATCTGGATGCGTGGTTCCGCGCGCTGGTCACGCTGGCCGCCGTGATCATGTTTCAGTTCCTCAGCATGGGACTGTGGCTGCTATGGCGTGACCGGGCCGAATTGCGGGCCGTTTGGGACACCCGGCGAACCGGTGTTTTTGTCGGGCTGACCAGCTTGTGTGGTTCGTTCTGCTGGTTCTTTGCGTTCACGCTGCAAAATGCGGCCTACGTCAAAGCGTTGGGGCAGGTGGAATTGATCCTCAGCCTGCTGGCTTCGTTGCTGTTTTTCCGCGAAACCATCACCCGGCGTGAGATCGCCGGGATGTCTTTGCTTGGAATATCAATTTTGGCGTTGGTGCTGGCGATCTAGCCCGCGCGGCGTTCATCAAAGCTGAGGGCGATGAAGCTTGGCAGGTGATCGCCCATGCCCACGACTGATGGGCCGTTGTCCTCGTGACGGTTGCGCCCGCGGGGTTTGGGTTCTTTTTCCCGCTTGCCTTCACTTTTTCGGCCTTCTGAAGATCTGGATTTCTTCTCGGGCTTCGGGGTGTCCGGTTTGGGTTCATCTTTGACCGGGTTGTCGATGCGCGGAATATCCTTCTGGATCAGTTTTTCAATCGCATCCAGTGCCTTTTCATCGCGGCCCGAGCAGATCGTGATGGCCTTGCCCTCACGCCCGGCGCGGCCTGTGCGGCCAATGCGGTGGACGTAATCCTCGGCATGGCCCGGTACGTCGAAATTGAACACATGGCTGACCGATGGAATATCCAAGCCGCGTGCCGCCACGTCGGAGGCGACCAGCAGGCGCAGAGAGCCGTCGCGGAAACCGTCCAGTGTTTTCATCCGTTGCGACTGGTCCAGATCGCCATGGATGGCGGCGGCATTGTAGCCGTATTTCTTCAGCGATTTCGCGCAGATATCCACGTCGGTCTTCCGGTTGCAGAAGATGATCGCGTTGGTGCATTTGTCGCCTTCGGAGTCGATCAGCGCACGCAGAACCTTGCGTTTGTTGCTGGCTTCACGGTCGCGGCGACCACCTTTGAACATGACCACGCCCTGCTCGATGGTCTCGGACGCGGTGGCCTGACGTGCAACCTCGATCCGGGCGGGGGCAGACAGGAAAGTGTCGGTAATCCGTTCGATCTCGGACGCCATGGTGGCCGAGAAGAACAGGGTCTGCCGGGTGAACGGCGTCAGCGAGAAGATGCGTTCGATATCGGGGATGAATCCCATATCCAGCATCCGGTCGGCTTCGTCTACCACCATGATCTGCACGCCGGTCAGCAACAACTTGCCGCGTTCGAAATGGTCCAGCAGGCGGCCCGGCGTGGCGATCAGAACATCGACCCCCCGATCAATCAGCGCTTCCTGCTCCTTGAAGCTGACACCGCCGATTAGCAGCGCTTTGGTTAGTTTCAGGTGCTTGGAATAGGTGTCGAAGTTTTCCGCCACCTGAGCGGCCAGTTCCCGGGTCGGGCACAGCACCAGCGAGCGCGGCATACGTGCACGCGCGCGGCCACGGGCCAGCAGGGTGATCATCGGCAGGGTAAAGCTGGCGGTTTTGCCAGTACCGGTCTGGGCGATCCCCAACACATCGCGGCCCTCAAGCGCAGGTGGAATCGCGCCTTCCTGGATCGGAGTGGGTGTTTCGTATCCGGCTTCCTCAATAGCCTTGAGGACCTTCGGGTTCAGGTTCAGTTCGTTAAACTTTGTCATATACGTCCGGTTCATGCGGACACTTGACCTGGCCCGCGCGTCTGTAAAATGCCGGGCCCGGATGGCCATGCGCCCCATGCGCATTTCGGCTTGGGCGGGACATAACAAAATCGTAACACCAGGTCAAATGAAGAGCGGTTAATCTGGAGGCGCCAAAGGCGTGTATTCAGTTTTCCGCAACAATTCAATTGGTTCCGGGAAAGTGTTTCGCGACTTTTGCGTCCAGATCAAGGGGTCGGTGCCGGATCATGCCGTGATCTTCCAGCCGGGTGCGTGTCGCGGGGTCTGCGCCGCTCATCTCGTCAAAAAAGCGGCGTAGCCCATCCATGCCATCTTCTGCTTCGATCATGCCCAGAAGTTCATTCATGTTCACGCCGCCACGTTCGCGCGCGACATTCGGCGACATGCCGGGCTGATAGGATCCGCGTGCGATCCGGAACGGATAGTGGGCCAGCCAGTGTTCCCAGTCGGGCGCATGGCGGTGGCAAAGGTCCATGCCGTCCAGTTCCACGCAATCGCGCAGAATTTCCCCGTTTTGGAACAGGTTGTGGATGCGAAAGTTGATCTTCGACATGCCGGTACGAACGAACAGCTTGCCCTGGATGTGGCTGAGGAAACCGCCCAGAACAAAAGCGCCGTAGGTGGGATAAAGGGTTTGCACCAGCGTGTCGCGGCCCCGGCCTTTGGGAATAAAGGCCTTGTACAGATCTTTGCCGGTCGCCAGCGCCTCGATCGGGCGGGTGCGGGCGGCGGGAATGTCATCTGGAACCTGCGCCAGCAGGTCTGGAACCGGGCGTTTCGGCCAAAGGAACTCGTCCAGGTCGATATGGGCCAGCCAGTTCAGGTCTGTCTTGCGGTACGTGTAGGTGGCGTTTGCTGTCTGGCGCACCTGGTGTTTGTCCGGGCGGTCCCGCTTTCGCCTTTCCCAGAATGCGGCGTCACAGACCCACACGTCTATCTTTGGATGGACCCGGAGGGCTTCGAAAGCCTGCGGATTGGGTTCGTCCAGAAAAAGGTACATCCGGTCCAGCCCCAGATCGAGGTGATAGGCCGCAAATCCGAGGATATCCGGAGCCGGACCCCGAATTGTGGACACAATGCCCCAGGTTGGTTTTCTTGCCATGCCGTGCCCGGTTTCGCCTTCTTGCCTGCAGGTTAGAGCAGGCAAGGGCTCAGGTCATCATCTCTTTGGTCGCCGTCAGGTTCAGCGCTGGATAGTCGCGGACGACCCGGTCGATGTCCCATTGCAAGCGGGTCAGATAGACAATGTCACCATCGTGGTCATGGGCGATGTGCTGCTTGTTGGCATTCACGAACTTTTCAACTTCGGGCTTGTCGCCGCTGACCCAGCGGGCACTGGTGAACTGCGACGCTTCGAAACGCACGGGCAGGCCATATTCCATCTCGATCCGGCTGGCGAGGACTTCGAATTGCAGCGCGCCAACGACGCCTACGATGAAACCCGAGCCGATCGAGGGTTTGAACACCTTGGCCGCGCCTTCTTCGGCAAACTGCATCAGAGCCTTTTCAAGGTGCTTCGCCTTCATCGGGTCGCCTGCGCGAACACCTTGTAACAACTCCGGAGCGAACGATGGGATGCCGGTCACGCGCAGCGCTTCGCCTTCTGTAAGCGTGTCGCCGATGCGAAGTTGGCCGTGGTTCGGAATGCCGATGATGTCCCCAGCCCAGGCTTCTTCCGCCAATTCGCGGTCGGAGGCCAGGAACAGGACGGGGTTCGAGATCGCCATCGGTTTTTTCGATCGCACATGCGTCAGCTTCATGCCGCGCTTGAAATGGCCAGAAGCCATGCGCACGAACGCCACACGGTCGCGGTGCTTTGGGTCCATATTGGCCTGAACCTTGAATACAAACCCGGCGACCTTCTTTTCGTCGGGCGCGATCTGACGCGGTTCAGCGGACTGAACCTGCGGCTGCGGTCCGTATGCACCGATGCCCTCCATCAGTTCCTTAACGCCGAACGAGTTGATCGCCGAGCCGAACCAGATCGGGGTCATGTGGCCTTCCAGTACCGCCTGCGGGTCCAGGGCGGGCAGCAGTTCGCGCGCCATTTCGACCTCTTCCAGCAGCTTTTCCAGCAAGTGTTCGGGCACATGCTCGGCCAGTTTGGGGTCGTCCAGCCCGTCGATCTGAATGCTTTCGGCCACCTTGTTGCGGTCGGCCCGGTCCATCAGTTCCAGCCGGTCGCGCAGCATGTCGTAGCAGCCGATAAAGTCGCGCCCGACACCGATAGGCCACGCGGCGGGCGTGACGTCAATGGCCAGCATTTCCTGAATTTCGTCGATAATCTCGAACGTATCGCGGCTTTCGCGGTCCATCTTGTTGCAGAAGGTCAGGATGGGCAGATCGCGCAGGCGGCAAACCTCGAACAGTTTCTGCGTCTGGCTTTCAACGCCCTTTGCGCCGTCGATGACCATCACCGCCGCGTCCACGGCTGTCAGCGTGCGATAGGTATCCTCTGAGAAGTCCGAGTGACCGGGCGTGTCCACCAGATTGAACCGAAAGTTTCCATAATCGAACGACATCGCAGAGGCGGAGACGGAAATACCGCGATCCTTCTCCATCTGCATGAAGTCCGAACGCGTCCGCCGCGCCTCACCCTTGGCGCGCACCTGGCCAGCCATCTGAATTGCGCCCCCGTACAACAGGAACTTTTCAGTCAGCGTTGTTTTGCCCGCATCCGGGTGCGAGATGATGGCAAATGTCCGGCGCCGGGCAATCTCGGGCGGCAATACGGGTTGGTTCGAGGCGGTATCAAGCATGAGCGCGCGTATAGGCGTGGAATCCCGCCGAGGCAAGACAAAGGGGCTGGTTCGAATCATACCGTTATGGCAATAAGAACATATAGTGAACAAATTTCGGAGAAGATCGATGAATTTGAAAGAGATTGCCGACGAACTGGTTGCCGGTTGCCGCGAAAACCGGGCCAAGGAGAATTTGGAGAAACTCTATGCGCAGGATGCTGTTTCGGTAGAAGCGCATGAAATGGAAGGCATGGGCCGTGAAACCCATGGCCGCGATGCGATCCGGGGCAAGCATGAATGGTGGGAAAGTGCGCATGAGGTGTCCGGCGCATCCGTCAGCGATCCGTTCCCGCACGGCGACGACCGGTTTGCCGTGATCTTTGAAGTGCAGGGCACGGTCAAGGAAAGCGGTGAAAGCTTCGACATGAAAGAGGTAGGCATCTATCACGTCGCCAATGGAAAGATCGTGCGCGAAGAGTTCTTTTACTGACGCGCTTTGACTTCTGGTCTTCCCTGTCTGGCCGGTGCTAGACATGCGGGCAACAACAGATGGGGAGGATCGGATGGATCTGGGAATACGTGGAAAACGCGCACTTGTCTGTGCCAGCAGCAAGGGTTTGGGTCTTGGCTGTGCCGAAGCCCTGGCCGCAGCCGGTGTCGATCTGGTGATGAACGCGCGCGGGGCGGACGCTTTGGAGGCCGAAGCCGCCCGGTTGCGAATGGAACATGGCGTTGACGTGCTGACGGTGGCCTGCGACGTGACCTCGGCCGAGGGGCAGCGCCAAGTGATAGACGCCGCGCAGGGTGTTGATATTCTTGTGACAAATGCCGGTGGTCCACCGCCCGGATTGTGGTCGGACTGGGATCGGGATGATTTTATCAAGGCGCTGGACAGCAACATGCTGACGCCGATTGCGTTCATGAAGGCACTGCTGCCGGGGATGATGGACAAGGGCTGGGGCCGGGTGGTGAATATTACCTCGCAATCCGTGCGCGCGCCGATCCCGGCGCTGGGTTTGTCGAACGCGGCGCGGACCGGATTGACCGGCTATGTAGCCGGGACGTCCCGACAGGTGGCCCCGCAAGGGGTTACCATCAACAATCTGCTGCCGGGTATTCATGCCACGGATCGCGCGGTGTCGCTGGACGGCGGCGTGGCGACGCAGAAGGGGATTTCAATGGATGAGGCGCGCGCGGAACGCGAGGCGACCATTCCTGCCCGGCGATATGGCACGCGGCAGGAATTCGGCGCGGCATGTGCATTTTTGTGCTCGCAACATGCCGGGTTCATCGTTGGACAGAACATCCTGCTGGATGGCGGCGGCACCAATCTGACGATGTGAGCATGGCGCAGGGGTTTTCACTTAAGGACCAATTGTTCAACGCGGAAAAAATCAGCTATCTTGCGGGTTTATTCTCTGCTTCTGATGCTGGTTTTGACGCACCTGCCTTTCAGGCGCGTGTCATGCAGCGGTTGCCAGAACTTGAGTTGAAAGAGCGGATGGCCTGGATTGCCGAGTGCCTGCAACATGCAGCTCCCGGTGAATTGCCTGATGTGGCCCCGGTGATCCTGCGTGCGCTGCCGCCGCCTCTGGATCCGGACAAGACCGATGATGATTTCGGAGATTTCATCTTTGCGCCCTTGGGTGATTGGGTGGTGTCGGCAGGGCTGAACTACCCCGATCTGGCACTGGATGTACTTGAGGAACTGACGCAGCGGTTCTCGATGGAATGGGCGATCAGACCGTTTTTGAACGCCCACCCGGATCTTGTGATCGAGAGAATGCAGGATTGGTGCTTGCATTTCAGTTATCACGTGCGTCGTCTGGTCAGTGAAGGCACGCGGCCTCGATTGCCTTGGGGGCAGGCGGTGGGGCTGGAGTTGAGCGATCCGGTGCCACTGCTGGACAGGTTGCACGGCGACAACACACGATATGTCACGCGGTCTGTGGCGAACCATCTGAACGATATCACCAAAACGGACCCGGACCTGGCTCTGGATCGATTGCAGATCTGGCAGGCGGACGGCCGACAGAACGCTGACGAGCTCAGCTGGATGACCTCTCATGCCCTGCGCGGGCTGGTGAAATCGGGCCATGCAAGGGCGATGAAGATGCTGGGTTATGATCCCGATGCCGAACTGATCGTTGCGGTTGACCTGCATGGGGAAGCCCGGATTGGTGAGGCGCTGGAGTTTTCAGTTGATCTGAGAGGTTCAGGCGATCAACCAGTTTTGGTTGATTATATCATTCATTTTCAGAGGCCTGGCGGAAAGGTTTCACCCAAGGTTCACAAGCTGAAGCAATCCGTTCTGCGCGATGGCACACTGAGGCTGGCCAAGAAACACAAGCTGAAGGGCGATGCCACCACCTTTCGGTTGGTGCCGGGCATGCACCGGTTGGAGATTCAGGTGAATGGAAAAATACGCGCCGGTGCGGATTTCGAACTGCTGGGCTGAGACGGCAAGAAGCTCTCACGCTTTTGTCAGAATGGCGGTCGCCTGATTGCGCGCCAGCCGGTCTTGCACTAGCTGCTGAACAGGGGCTGAGGAAAGGATTCCGGTGATGAAGCATGAGGCGGTACAGAACTATTATGGCGAAGTCCTGCAAGGCAGTTCGGATTTGCAGACCAACGCATGCTGCACGCCCGATGACATGCCGGATCATCTGAAGAAGATTCTATCCCGGGTGCATGACGAGGTGCTGACACGGTACTACGGCTGCGGCTTGATTGCGCCGCTGGACCTGGAAGGAATGTCGATCCTCGATCTGGGGTGCGGTGCGGGCCGTGACGTTTATGCGTTGTCCGCCATGGTCGGCGAAAAGGGCCGCGTCGTTGGCGTGGACATGACGCCGGAACAGCTGGACGTCGCGCGGGCGCATCAGGACTATCACGCGAATGCGTTCGGATATGCCGCCAGCAATGTGGATTTCCATCACGGCTACATCGAAAAGCTGGACGAACTGAATCTTGAGCCCGGATCGTTCGACATCATCGTGTCCAACTGCGTTATTAATCTGGCCACCGACAAGGATGCTGTTCTGCGTGGCGCGCATCGGCTGCTGAAAGAGGGCGGCGAGATGTATTTCTCGGACGTGTACGCTGACCGCCGTGTTCCTGCCGCCATGGCTGAGGATGAGGTTCTGTACGGCGAGTGCCTGTCCGGGGCTTTGTACTGGAACGACTTCCTGTCAATGGCGCGCAAGGCCGGATTTGGTGATCCGCGCCGGGTGACGCATCGTCCGCTGACCATTGAAAATCCGGTTCTGGAAGAGCGCGTCGCGCCACTGAAATTTCTTTCGGCCACCTACCGGTTGTTCAAGCTGCCTGAACTGGAACCTGCCTGCGAGGATTACGGTCAGGCCGTGATCTACAAGGGCACCATTCCCAACGCGCCGCATCTGTTTGAGCTGGACGACCACCATGCCATAGAAACCGGCAAGGTTTACCCGGTTTGCGGCAACACCTGGATGATGCTGCACGATACGCGCTTTGCACGGCATTTCGAGTTCATTGGTGATTTCTCGACTCATTATGGCATCTTCGAAGGTTGCGGGGGCGAAAGTCCGTTCGAAGCCACAGGAGAAGCCGCCTCTGGTGGATGCTGCTGATCCCTTGCGCCTGAGGGGCGGGGTTGTTATCCCCGCCCAAGCCCGATGAATTTGATCGGGAAAGGCAACGGGGTTCATCGGTGACAGTAGAGAAAACTCCTCCTCCTCGTCTGGAGATTCGCAATCTGGTCGCGCGCTATGACGGTCAGGTCGTGGTGGATAACGTCTCGCTGACGGTGCAGGCAGGGCAGGTGACATGTCTGCTGGGACCGTCCGGCTGTGGTAAGTCCACTACGCTGCGCATGATCGCCGGGGTCGAGATGCAGGACTCGGGCGAGATCTACGTCGACGGCAAGCTGATCTGCGACACGGTTTTCCGTGTCCCGCCGGAACGGCGCGAGATCGGGTTGATGTTCCAGGATTTTGCCCTGTTTCCCCATCTGAGCGTGGCGGACAACGTTGCGTTCGGTCTGAAAGGCCGGAAAGAGGAAAAACGCGCCCGGGTCGAGGAACTGCTGACCAAAGTCGATCTGATGCGGTTCATCGATGGGTTTCCGCATCACCTGTCAGGTGGTGAGCAGCAACGCGTGGCGCTGGCCCGCGCGCTGGCACCGCGCCCGCGCATCATGTTGATGGACGAGCCTTTTTCGGGCCTCGACAATCGTTTGCGCGATGGCATCCGGGATGAGACGCTGGCCATCCTCAAGGAAGAAGACGCGGCGGTGGTGCTTGTAACGCACGAGCCCGAAGAGGCGATGCGTATGGCCGATGAGATTGCCCTGATGCGCCGCGGCAAGATCATTCAGCAGGGCGCGCCGTATAACGTGTATACGCGTCCGGCAGACAAGGCGGCTGTTGCTTTTTTCAGCGATGTCAACGTGTTGCGTTCGCAGGTGAACGGAGCTTTGGCGGAAACGCCTTTCGGGCAGTTTCTGGCGCCGGGTGTCCCGGATGGCACCGATGTCGAGATAGTGTTTCGACCACAGCATGTGCGACTGGACTTCGACCGGGGCGGCAAGGGGCCGCTGCCGACGCACACGGATGGGGTTGCTGCGCGGGGGGTGGTGCAGCGCGCGCGCTTTCTGGGCAATGAAAGCCTTGTCGAGTTTGAGATGGATCATGATGGCTCGACCCTAAAAGCCACTGTTCCGAATGTTTTTGTACCCAGCCCGGGTCGGGTCATGTGGCTGACGGTTCGCCGCAACCGGTGTTTCGTATTCCCGGTCTGAGGGGCTATGGCTCAGTTTAGTGCCAAGTGGTGCGTGAAAGCCGCAGATTGCGGACGTGCATTGCTTGCCGCAGCGTGGGGCTGGGTCTATCAAGGGCGAAACGCGGGGGTAATTCGGGCACATGCGTATTCTTCTGACCAACGATGACGGCATCAATGCGCCGGGATTGATCACGCTTGAGGCTATTGCAGCCGAACTGGCAGGGCCAGGCGGAGAGGTCTGGGTCGTTGCACCGGCCTTCGAACAGTCCGGCGTTGGTCATTGCATCAGCTATACCCATCCCATGATGATCGCCAAAATGGGCGAGCGTCGCTTTGCAGCCGAAGGCTCGCCCGCTGACTGCGTTCTTGCGGGCCTGCATGATGTGATGAAGAACCAGCAGCCCGACCTGGTTTTGTCCGGCGTCAACCGGGGCAACAACTCGGCCGAGAACACGCTGTATTCCGGGACCATCGGCGGCGCGATGGAGGCGGCACTACAGGGCGTGCCTGCGATTGCCCTGTCGCAATATTTTGGCCCCCGGAATCTGGGCCTCGAGGATCCGTTCGAGGCCGCTGGCCGGTTCGGCGCGGATCTTGTCCGGCGCATTCTGGATGCGACACCGCAAGAGCAGGGCGATTACCGGTTGTTCTACAACGTGAATTTCCCACCAGTGCCTGCGAATGAAGTGTTGGGCACCCGTGTCGCAGCGCAGGGGTATCGCCGGGACACATGCTTTTCAGTGGAACCGCACAGTTCGCCCTCGGGGCGGCGGTTCTTGTGGATCAAGGGCGGGTATCAGCATAACCCGACTGCTCCGGGGACCGACGCGGCGGTCAATCTGGAAGGCTACATCTCGGTCACGCCGATGCGGGCAGACCTGACGGCGCATGATACGCTGGAGGCGCTGAAGGCGATCGAATGAGCGGACTGAACCCTGAAACAACCATGCAGTTCCTGTTCGCCCTGCGTAAACGCGGGGTGACGGATGCGCGCGTTCTGGCGGCGATGGAACAGATCGACCGGGGCCGCTTTGTCAAGGGCCTGTTCGCGGAACGCGCCTATGAGGATACGCCCCTGCCGATTGCATGTGGTCAGACGATCAGCCAGCCGTCGGTCGTTGGGCTTATGACGCAGGCGCTGGAGGTTCGGCCAAGGGACACAGTTCTGGAGATCGGAACCGGCTCGGGCTATCAGGCGGCGATCCTGGCGAAGCTGGCGCGGCGGGTCTACACAGTAGAACGCCACAAGCGCCTGGTGCGCGAAACCGGTGAGTTGTTTCGCGAACTGGGCCTGACAAATGTAACGGCCATGCTGTCGGATGGATCGTACGGTCTGCCCGAGCAGGCCCCGTTCGATCGGATCATTGTAACCGCCGCTGCGGAAGACCCGCCCGGGCCGCTCTTGGCGCAACTTAAAATCGGCGGTATTATGGTGTTGCCGGTGGGCCAGTCGGATGCGGTTCAGACTTTGATCCGGGTCAGGCGAACCGAAACCGGGCTGGACTATGATGAATTGTTGCCTGTCCGTTTTGTGCCCTTGCTGGAAGGGCTTGGGAAGGATGGGGCGTAGTTGATATTTCCGAACTATGCGCCGGAACCCCGGAAAACAGGGGCAGGCGTTGAGGACAGCATGATGAGAGCAGTTTCCAAATCAGCAATGCGCCGTTGCGCTCTTGGAGCGACGGCATTGGTAATCCTTGCCGGGTGCGAGGGGCCATTGGACTATGACCTGCGGGGCAATGTAGGCGGATTTTCGACCGCCGATGCGGCGCTGGCGGCCACGGGCAATCGTCCGGCTCCTGACGCGCGTGGGGTCATCACCTATCCCAACTATCAGGTCGCGGTGGCCCGCGGTGGCGATACCGTCAATGACGTGGCCGCACGTGTTGGGCTGCCACCGGCAGAACTGGCCCGGTTCAACGGATTGAATGTCACTGACCCTCTGCGCGATGGCGAAGTTCTGGCGCTGCCGCGTTCGGTCGGCGGCGGCAGCAACGTCGATATTGCAGCCCTGGCCGGGTCCGCCATTGATGAGGCTCCCGAGAGCGGGGGTGTTCAGACCACGACATTGGAGCCGGCAAAGCCTGTATCACCCACACCTGCACCGGTGGGGCCCGAACCGGTTCGGCACAAGGTCAAGCGTGGTGAAACGGCCTATACCATTTCGCGTTTGTATCAGGTGCCGGTGGAATCCCTGGCGGAGTGGAACGGTCTTGGGTCCGATTTCACCGTGCGCGAGGGCCAGTACCTGCTGATCCCGGTCAAGGATCAGCCAGCGCCACGCAGGTCCGCGGCAGCGGCCACTACTGCAACGAATGTCACGCAGCCGGGGCAGGGATCTCCGACGCCGACACCCCCCAGTGCCACGCAGCCGTTGCCGGACGAAGAGGTTGCGCCATTGGCCGAAGCGCCTGATGTGACGGCGGAAGCGCCGACAAACACCAGCACCGCCGCCTTGTCCTTGCCGGTCAGCGGGACGATCATCCGCACGTTCGACAAGAACAAAAACAAGGGGATCGACATCGCCTCGAGTGCAGGGGCGCCGGTCAAGGCAGCTGATGCCGGGACTGTGGCTGCTGTGACGGAGGACGCAAATCAGGTTCCGATCGTTCTGGTGAAGCACAGCAATGATCTGGTTACGATTTATGCCAATGTTGCCGACGTTGCCGTCAAGAAAGGCGACAGGGTCCGGAGAGGACAGCAAATCGCGGCCCTGCGGGGCGGTGACGAGGCCTATGTGCATTTCGAGGTGCGGCAGGGGTTCGAAGCCGTCGATCCCGAGCCTTACCTCAAGTGACGGAAATGGCCCGTTCCGGGCCATGCCTCCGGCGGGAGTATTTTGAAAAAGATGAAGCCGGTCAGCTGTGCGGGTCGTAGTCGCTGAGCCTTTTGCCGGGTTCGTCGGGGAAGATCTCGGGCATTGGTGTGACTGCCTCGATCAGATCGATACGGAAGACGCGGAAACCGTCTCGCAGCTCGCACCAGGCGGTGAGGGTCCATACTCGGCCCCAGTATTCCATGTGCAGCGGGCGGATCACGCGATCGGTCAGGACGCCGTCGATGCGGCGGTAGGACAGGCGCAGTTTCTGGCGGGATTTGATTGCGGCGCGGATCGGGGCCATATGCGCCAGTCCGCGCGCGGCGTCGGCAAAGGGGTAGACGGCGAACTTCCAGCTGTCGGCTTCGGCCACGACCTGAGTGGGCAGCACGGCGTCGATTTTGTCGGCCAGTGATTCAGCAGCGGATTTAAGGTCGGGATCGGCCGCCTCGGCCACAATCGCCATGCCGAGGTTCAGCGCCTCGAGTTCAGCGGGGGTCAGGTTCAACGGAGGCAGGGTGATCTGCTCGCGCACCATATAGCCGACGCCGCGTTCGCCCTCGACCGGAACGCCCGAGGCGACCAGCGTGTCCATGTCGCGATAGATGGTGCGGACCGACACCTCGAGCCGGTCCGCGATGTCCTGCGCGCGGTGCAGTTTGCCGTCGCGCAGGATCTGGATGATGTCGAACAGGCGGTCAGAGCGGCGCATGACGCACCGTCCTGACCTGCCTCAGGCGGTCATGTTCCATAACACATTCTCGTGGCGCATCTGGATGCTTTCGGGGTTGATGGCAGCCATCAGGCCCGCGCAAAAATCCTGCTGCGGGAACTGCGCTGCGGCATCCTTGGCCGCCTTTATGTCTGTCCAGATCACGTAATCCGTCCAGCGGCCATCCTCACCCTGGCTCAGTTGGCGATGGGCAAATCCGGGGGCCGCGCGGACAAATTCCTCGGACGCCTGGCTGAGTTTCACGAACTCTTCCGGGGTGGTTCCGTTGGCAAGGGTAAAGGTGACGATTTCAGCAACATGGGTCATTTGATTCTCCGTTGACCAGGTTTCAATGCCCTCTGCCTAGCCCTTTACAACTGACATAAACCTGTCAGTTGAGAATTGCGAGTCCGCAAAAAACGCGCCACCGGTTCACATTTATGCGCGGAATTGACCTGCCTCACTTTTGCAGAGCGCTTTGCAGGCGTAGACACGGACCCAGTTCACATTTCCGGCGCGTGGCGCCGACGTAAGAGGAGAAAAGACATGCTCAACAATATCGGTCTTCCCGGCCTTCTGCTGATTGCCGTCGTGGTGCTGGTGCTGTTTGGCCGCGGCAAAATCAGCTCGCTGATGGGCGAAGTGGGCAAAGGCATCACCGCGTTCAAGAAAGGCGTCAAGGACGGAACGGAAGAGATTGAACAGGACGCGTCCGAGCTGGCCAAGGATGTCACGCCCGAGACCGAGAAAGACAAGGTCTAAGCGCGGATGTTTGATCTGGGCTGGACCGAGCTTCTTGTCATCGGCATCGTTGCGCTGATCGTGGTGGGGCCCAAAGACCTGCCGGTTCTGTTTCGCAATGTCGGTCGATTCGTCGGCAAGGCGCGCGGAATGGCGCGTGAGTTTTCCAGCGCCATGAACGAAGCGGCGGACCAGGCAGGTGTGAACGAGATCAAGAAGGGTCTGAATGCCGCTGCCAATCCTGTCAACACCGCCATGGACGGGGTAAAGCAGGCCGCGCAGGATATGGCCAAAAGCATGGATCCGACCAAGTTCGACCCGGACAGCGAAACCGGGAAACTGGCCGCGGAACGGGCGGAACAGGCCAAGAAGATCCAGGCCGCAACGGCTCGCGCCGCCGCCGACCGCAAGGCGAAAGAAGCCGCAGACGCGTTGGCCAAGGCAGAAGAGGCCGAAGCGGCGCTGAACACTGAAAGCAAGACATGACCAAGACCGACGAGATCGAAGATACTTCGGCCCCATTGATCGAGCATCTGGCGGAGCTGCGCACACGGTTGATCCATTGCGTGGTGGCGTTTCTGATCGGTATGATCATCTGCTTTACGGTGGCCACGCCGATCTTCAACTTTCTGACGCAGCCACTGTGCGAGGTACTGACCGAGCGTGGACAGGATTGCGGGCTGATTTTCATATCGCCGCAGGAAGGGTTCTTTGTCGCCATCAAGGTCTCGTTGCTGGGCGGTTTCATGCTGGCTTTTCCCTATATCGGGATGCAGATGTGGCGGTTCGTGGCGCCCGGCCTTTATCGGTCGGAAAAGAACGCCTTTCTGCCATTCATGCTGGCGTCGCCCTTCATGTTTCTGCTGGGGGCAAGCTTTGCCTTCTACGTGGTCACACCTTTGGCCTATGACTTTTTTCTGGGCTTCCAGCAATTCGGAGCGGAAGGCGAAGCGGTGGCCGACGGAACAAACGCAGCGCCGCTGAGTGTGGTGTTCCAGGGCTCAGCGCAGGAATACCTGAACCTGACGATCAAGTTCATCGTGGCCTTTGGCCTGTGCTTCCAGTTGCCGGTTCTGCTGACCCTGATGGGCAAGGCCGGGCTGGTCAGCGCCGAGGGGCTGGGAGCGGTACGCAAATACGCGGTCGTTGGCATTCTGGTGCTGGCCGCCATCGTGACACCGCCGGACGTGATCACCCAGATCATCCTGTTCGTCGTGGTCTACGGGCTGTACGAGATTTCGATATTCCTGGTGGCTCGGGTCGAGAAAAAGCGCGAAGAGCAATTGCGCGCCGATGGCTACTATGACGACGAAGAAGAAGCAGACGAAGAGATCGTAAAGGAAGAAGACGCCAGGTAAATCTGCTGAAAGTATTGGATCAGGCGCGCCGGTTTCTGGCGCGCCTTTTTCTTGCCGGCCCTTGTTGCGTCCGGGCGAACATGGTTTGACACAGGCAGAGATGACCGGAGGAGCCGATGGACGACCTAGCCCTGAACCGTATCGCCGACGCGCTGGAGCGTATGGTACCTGCACCGCTGGCCGCGCCCGATTTCGCCGTGGCATCGGCATTTGTCTGGCATGTTGAGCCGGATCGCCTGACGCCGGTCGAGCAGGTCAACAGGGTCGATCTGGATCTGCTGGTGGGGATCAACCGCTCTCGTGACACGCTTCTGGACAACACGCGCCGTTTCGCTGCAGGATTCAAGGCCAACAACGCCTTGCTGTGGGGCGCGCGGGGAATGGGGAAATCCAGCCTCGTCAAAGCTGTGCACGGCACCTTGCAGCATGAGCATCCGGATCTCAAACTGGTGGAATTGCAGCGCGAGGACATGGGCTCGGTCGCGCGTCTTCTGAACCATCTGCGGGCCGCGCCTTACCGGTTCATTCTGTTCTGCGATGACCTGTCGTTCAGCCATGACGACCAACACTACAAGTCGCTAAAGGCGGTGCTGGATGGTGGTATCGAGGGCCGCCCCGAGAACGTGGTGTTCTATGCCACCTCGAACCGTCGCCATTTGATGCCACGTGACATGATCGAGAACGAACGCTCAAGCGCCATCAACCCCTCCGAAGCGGTCGAGGAAAAGGTTTCCCTGTCGGACAGGTTCGGCCTGTGGCTGGGTTTCCATCCCTGTGATCAGGATGAGTATCTGGCGATGATCGACCGTTACTGCGCCGCTTACGGCGTTTCGGTAGACGCAGGAACCCTTCGGGCCGAAGCCATTGAATGGCAGGCCACGCGTGGCGCAAGGTCCGGTCGCGTCGCCTGGCAGTTCTTCGTCGATCTGGCCGGGCGCAACGGCGTTCATATCGCCTGACTCGCCCGCTTCATCTGGCCAAAAATATCCCCGCCGGAGGCATGGCCCGTCAGGGCCATTCCTATAGCAGCGCCAGAATAAGCGCGGCCTCGTCCGCTGTGCTGGTCAAGGCTTCGCGGTCTTCACCGGGATGGAAGCGGGCGCGCACGGCGGTTGGCATTGGCGCAGGTTTCACGATGGAAACCCGCGGTCCTGTCCGTTCGGTCTCGGCCGCCCAACTGCGGGCCAGCGCCATCTGCGCGGCCTTGGTTGCGCCGTAGATGCCATAGAACTTCTCGCCCGCCTTGGGGTCGTCAAAGAACACGGCGTGGCCAGTTTCGCCCAGCAGCGGCGCAATATATGGGATCAGCACCGAGGTTGCGTTGGCGTTGGTATTCACCGCCTTGGTCCATTCCTTGGGGTCGATGAAATGCGCAGGTGTCAGTGCCGAGGTGTGGATTGCGGTGTGCAGCCAAAGATCGACCTTACCCCAGCGGTCGTGAATGCCCCGGCACAGGGTCGCCATTGCGTTAGGATCAGCAATGTCCATCGGCGCCAGAGTGGCGCTGCCGCCCTTGGCCTTGATGCGGTCGTCCAGTTCCTCAAGCCCGCCCGTGGTGCGGGCAACGGCAACAATGTGGTGTTCGGGCGCCAACGCTTCGGCCAGAGCGGCACCCAGCCCGCGCGAGGCCCCGGTGATGAGGGCGATTTTGGTCTGATCAGTCATGGTTGCGGTTTGGACCCGTGCGCGCAGGGCGTCAAGTCGCGATCACGAGCCGGGAATGGCAATCCGGTGCGTTTGGCCGCTTTGTCGCAGCATGATGCCGTCTTCATCAATCGCAACAATAGTGCCCGAAGCCACTCGGCTGCCGGTTTTGACCTCTTTTACGCGGCCCGAAGACATCCGCATCAATGCGCGCATATTCGTGGAGGGGCCAAAGACACCAAGGAGGGAAACAGATCCCTTTTTCAGCGCACCTTTCTGGGTGGCTGCGGCCTTCACTTTGGAGTTCGACATAAGTTCTGGCCGGGCAGGGCCCGGTCCCTGTTATCGGGTGGTGGTTGGCTTGCGCGTACCAAATGCGTTCGACGAACAAAAGCCCGGTTGAACGTGGCGACACGGGCAAGTGATCACGCTGGAAGGAACCGGTTGGATTCATGCAGCGTTCGCCGCCGGGTTGTGAGCGGAAACCCACTCATACATAGCTTTCGGGCGGTGGGTTGGTTCGAATCGTGCGGCCGGATCGTGTCAGTTGACGCAGTTCAACCAGACGCGAGCTTGGCTGCGTTCCACGACCCGCCGACAACCATCATGTCCTGTTTCTTCTGGCTGACCCGGCTGCTGTTTTCGAGGCTTTCAAGATATTCCTCGCTGACACTTCCGGTTGGGTAATTGCCGTCAAAACACGAGCAGTCGAATTGCTTGATCTCGGGGTTGCCTTCTTTTGCGGCCCAGATCAGGTCATCCAGTTCCTGATAGAACAGGGCGTCCGCGCCCAGTTCCTGGCGGATTTCCTCGATTGTTTTGCCGTTGGCGATCAGTTCATGCTTGGTGGGCATGTCAATGCCGTAGACATTCGGGTATTTGACCGGGGGCGAGGCGCTGGCGACGTACACCTTTTTGGCGCCGGCCTCGCGGCACATCTGGACGATTTTCTTGATCGTGTTGCCGCGCACGATCGAATCGTCGATCAGCAGAACGTTCTGGTCCTCGAACTCAAGCGGAATGGCATTCAGCTTGCGGCGCACGGATTTCTGTCGTTCCTGCTGGCCAGGCATGATGAATGTGCGCCCGACGTAGCGGTTTTTGACCAGACCTTCGCGATAGGGGATGCCGGTGATCTTGGCGGCCTCGAGCGCGACGGGGCGTGCGCTGTCCGGCACTGGGATGATGCGGTCGATCTCAAGCCCCGCAGCCTCGATCTGGCGGGCCAGCGTTTGGCCCATGCGCATCTGTGTTTTGTAGACCGAGACGCCGTCCAATAGCGAATCCGGCCGCGCAAGGTAGACGTATTCGAAGATACAGGGGGTCAATTGGCCCTCAACCGCCTGGAACGCGTGCATGTTTCCTTCCAGATCGATCAGGATCGCCTCACCGGGTTTCACGTCACGCAGCTTGTCAAAGCCGTTGATCCCGAATGCCACGTCCTCGGACGCAAAGGCATAGTCGTCGCCATCTCCGTCCACATCGCGTTTGGCGACGGACAGGGGACGGATTCCATAGGGATCGCGGAACGCCAGCATGCCGACGCCGGCAACCAGACAGATCACCGAATAGGCACCCTGAACCCGCTCCATCGTCATCTTTACGCCGGCAAAGATATTGCGAATGGGCTCGGCATTGCCGTTGACCTTGATGGCATCGGCCACCTTGTCGGCCAGAACATTCAGCAGGATTTCCGAGTCGGATGTGGTGCGCAGGTGGCGGCTGTATTTGCCAGTGACCTTCTCGCGCTGTTCTGCGGTGTTGGTGATGTTGCCGTTATGAACAAGATAGATGCCGTAAGGCGCGTTCACGAAGAACGGTTGGGCCTCGGCCGCGCTGAGCGAACCTGCCGTGGGATAGCGGACATGACCAATACCGGTTTTTCCCAGAAGGGTTTCGGCGTCTTGCGCGTTGAAGACGTCCTTGACCAGCCCGTTCGCCTTCTTTTCACGAAAGTACTCACCGTTATATGTGACGATGCCCGAGGCGTCCTGACCCCGGTGCTGCAGCATCAGCAGCCCGTCATAGATTTCCGCAAAGACATCATGTGTCCTGCTTGCGATCCCCAAAATCCCACACATGTACGGGCTCCAATTCCTATGACGTTCTTGTGCTGAGTGTTCTCAATGGCCGGAACCGGAGTATTTGCCGGATGGTATTCGTACCCGTTGTCGCCAGTCTTCAGAACGGCAAAGTCGCGCCATCGCAAAAAGGGCAAGCGCGAAAGAAAACAGATACAGCAAGACCGGCAGCTCCGATTCCATGTCGGTTTGGGTTCCACATAATACCTAACGGCGCGTGTGTCATCTAACGATCACAATCGCGATTTGCCGCAGGCCAATATTTGTCTGAATTCACGCGGAAGATGACATTTTTTCCGACTTATGCTGTCATGCGAACAATGCCGACCGTTAAGGCGGTTTGTTATCGGACTGGATGTTACCTATGTGGCAGCATAAGCCAAAGGCCAAGGAAGCGGCCCCAGCAAAGCGCCGATGTCACCGATGCCGGGGCATGGGACGTGCGCCATGCCAGATCTGCAACGGTGCCGGAGAAGTGGTCAAAAGCCGCGATATCCTTGGCAAACCGATCTCAAGCAGATGCGACGGATGTTTTGGGTTGAAAACGATCCGATGTACGGTCTGCGGCGGCGAGGGGTTTGTCTGAGACCCGCAAACAAAAAGGCCCGGGCATTGCCGGGCCTGTCTGCAAACTAAACTGATAAGGCGTATCAACCTTCCGAGTTGCCCGCGGTGCAGCTGGCGACCAGTTCTTCATACTGGGTCGTAACCCAACCTAAGGCCGCTTCTGGGTTTTGCTCTTCGATCTTGCCACTGAACTGTTCGAAGACTTTGGCCGAACGGCTTTCGTCAACGATGGTATAGCTTTGGCCGGTCATCACCGTGTCGTAGACAAAGAAGGCGATGGCCACCAACAGAATGCCCCGCGCGATGCCGAAGAAAAAACCGAGTGCCTGATCCAGGCCGCCAAGCGCCGAGCGCTGGACCAGCGATGAAAACAGCGGCGTGAAGATGCTGACCACGATCAGTGCGATGGCAAAGACACCCGCAAAGCCGGTGATCACCGACAATTCGCAGCTGTCGCGCAGGAAGTCTCCGACGACCGGGATTTCCTTGACCAGCGGAACGGCCTGTGGTGCGAAGATAAAGGCCAGAACTGCGGCGGCGACCCAACCTGCGATGGCCATAACCTCGCGCATGAAGCCGCGCGAATAGGCCAGAATGCCCGACAGCACGACGATCAGGGCGACTACCCCGTCAATTATTGTAAAACCTTCCATGGCCCTCGCCTGTTCGTTTTCTGCCCCTCGGGGCGCGACTTTAACCTGCTCCGAAGGTTTCGCCAACAAACCCGACCAAATCAGAGGGTCGGGTGAGTGTCAGACCTGCCACAGTGCCGGTTTTGCCACCTGCCGGAGCAATTGCCGCCGTGAAACCAAGTTTTTGCGCTTCTTTCAACCTGTTTTCGGTCTGCGGGGCCGGTCTAAGTGCCCCGGAAAGCGAGATTTCTCCGAAAACGACCGTGTCGGCGGGCAGGGCCGTGTCCTCACGCGCGCTGAGCAGTGCTGCGGCCACGGCCAGATCGGCGGCGGGTTCGCTGACTTTCAGTCCGCCTGCCACGTTCAGGTAAACATCGAGACCGGCAAAGGGGATACCACATCGGGCTTCGAGCACAGCGAGGATCATCGCAAGCCGTCCGCTGTCCCACCCGACGACAGTGCGGCGGGGCTGGGAATGCGGCGAGGGCGCGACGAGGGCCTGCAATTCCACCAGCACGGGCCGGGTGCCCTCGATCCCGGCAAAGACGGCCGAGCCTGGGCTGGGTGTGCCACGTTCCGACAGAAACAGAGCCGAGGGGTTCGTGACCTGTGCCAGCCCTTTGCCGGTCATTTCGAACACTCCGATTTCGTCGGCGGGGCCAAAGCGGTTCTTGACCGCGCGCAGGATGCGGAACTGATGGCCACGCTCGCCTTCGAAATACAGCACCGTGTCGACCATATGCTCGACCACGCGGGGACCGGCGATCTGGCCTTCCTTGGTGACATGGCCAACCATGATGATTGAGACCCCGTGGCGCTTTGCAAAGGTCGTCAGCTCGTGAGCCGCGGCGCGGACCTGTGACACTGAACCGGGGGCGCTGTCGACATTGTCAGCCCACATGGTCTGGATCGAGTCGATGATGGCGAGGCCCGGTTTTTCTGTTTCCAGCGTCGTCAGGATGTCGCGCAGGTTGGTTTCAGCGGCGAGTTGCACGGGGGCGTCTTCCAGCCCCAGACGGCGCGCGCGCATGCGGACCTGCGCGCTGGCTTCTTCGCCCGAGACATAGATTGTCTTGACGCCTGCCCGGGCAAATCTGGCCGCTGCCTGCAACAGCAGGGTGGATTTGCCGATGCCGGGGTCGCCGCCGACCAAAAGGGCCGAGGCAGGCACAAGACCGCCGCCCAACACCCGGTCCAGTTCTTCGACGCCGCAAAGGGTGCGCGGCGGGGGTGTTTCCTCGGTCGACAGGTCGGACAGCGCAACGGCCTGTCCACGCTTGCCGCCCAGCGATTTCTTAGCCGGGCCGGCGGAAAGGGGCGTTTCCTGAGTGATGGTGTTCCATTCACCGCAGGCGTCACATCGTCCGGACCAGCGTGAATGCGACGCGCCGCAGGCGTTGCAGGAGAAAGAAGTCGTTTTAGCCATGGCGCAATTCGTGCCCGAGCCGGGGCGGTTCTTCAAGCCCTTGCGGGGCTTTCTTCACCGCCGGTGGCGGCCACGACCTCGGGCCCTGCGGGCCGTCGGCCATGGCGGGCGCTGGCGCGCCGGGGTGGGTGGCTTATTCGGCGGCCCGGGGCGGTGACATGGCAATGACGCTTGCGGCGCCGGGGTCACTTCCGTCGGGCGGTGTTTGCAATTGGGTCGAAAGTTCAGGCAGAAGCTCGAACAGTTCGTCGCGAAGGCGCGCAAGCTGGGATTTGGCGATGGATTCCTCGATCTCGATATCGCGGGTCCACTGGCGCAGCTCGTGCTGGACGGTCTGGGCATCTTCGATTCGTTGACGGAACAGCTCGATCTCTTCCTGACGTTGTTTCAGGAAGGTGCGGGCGCGGGCCACTTTGTCCGCGCCATAGGTCTGTGCCAGTTCGTGGCTGACCTGGCTCATCTGTGCGGCCAGTTCCAGAACCTCGGGTTCGAGCGACTGTAGGTCCGGGTGATCGCGCAGAAAGGCCAGGCGTTCCTTTACCGCGTCGAACTCGGAGGCAAGCGCGAAGGCTCCGCTGCGGTCGGCGGCATGGGCCACCTGATAGGCATCGACCACATCCTGCATGTTCAGGGAAAACTTGCGATGCGTCTTTTCCAGCGCCATCATTCTGGCGTTTGAGGGCAGGTAGAAGGCCAGCATGAGAATCAGTGCAGTCAGGCCGCTCTGGACAAACATGCCCGCATCTATCGTGCCGGACCCTGCAATTCCGGCCTGCACCGACAACCAGGGCCAGACGCCGGCGGCCGATAGAGTGGTGGCGAAAACCGCTGCGAGGGCCGACGCGCAGATCAGGAAAAAAGTCAGTCGTAGAAAGGCATTCTGACATTGCAATGTGATAGTATGGATGGCGTACATGACGTCCCAACTCCTTCTCGCAAACCGGCACTGGCCGGGTCCGGGCGGCGGGGTTCGTCAAACACACAACGTGATCCGCAATGGACCGGCAAGGTACAAATACTAAACTGCTCGAATTAGGAAGATGATACTCAGTATAATGATTTCAATCAATTAGACCTGAGGATTTCGTGAACTGCATGTCATTTCCGTAACGTGGCCCACAGCGATTGACGCCAGAATGCAGCCCGTGAACAAGTAAAGACCCCACGCTATTTCGATGGTGGCGTAGGAGATGCCCTTGGCCAGCGTGATGTAAAGCGCGATGAGGAAAATGTCGGCCATGGCCAGTTTGCCGAGGATGTTCAGCGCGGGTTGGACGCGGGCGTCCAGCAGATCCCACTGGACCAGCGCGGTGCCGATGGTTTTGATGTAGGGCGCGAAGAGGGCGAAGACTGTGACGATCAGCGCGAGGAAGACGTCGGATCTCCAGAGGGATTGCAGGCCGGTGATGACGCTGATTTCGCTGAGGCCGAAGATCGGCAGCAGACCCGCGCGCATCAGCGGGGCGAACCACGCGATGGGGTAGAGGATCAGGAGGGAGAGGGTGGCGAGGCGGAGGGTCATGTGTGCAGACTTAGGCACTCATGCCTTTGACGGAAAGCGTTAAACCCACAATGTAAGTCAATAAGATGGCTCCAACGAGGAGGTCAGACTGTAGTTTGTGTGATACTGTTGATCGCAATTTCCGATGCAGGATGACTGCAGAAACCACTGAGCCTCCCATAATTGGAGCTAGTGATATTTGACCTTTAATACCAAAAGCTTGCGACAAAAGAACGCCGACTAGCATGCCGGGTAGCAGGCCTTTGACCATCGAAAAGATCACTGGAAAGAAGATTACTTCAGTTTTGAGTGAACGGGGTACTCCTGATTTTTCTCCGATGAAGTGAATAATAAACCAAGCGATCGTTACCGACAAAAGGTAATAAAATAGCAATTGTTGCAGGACAACTATTGCGTCGTCCATCACCGCACCGCCTCAATCGGCCCCTCGGCACTGCCACTTATGAACTGCTCCACATAAGGATCTCCCGAGGCGTCCATTTGGCCGACCGGGCCGGTCCACTGGATGACGCCTCCGTGCAGCATGGCCACGTTGTCAGCAATCGCGCGGACCGAGCTCATGTCGTGGGTGATGGTCATCGCGGTGGCGCCCATCTCGGTCACAATCTCGCGGATCAGGTCGTTGATGACGCCAGACATGATCGGGTCTAATCCCGTGGTGGGCTCGTCGAAGAAAATGATCTCCGGCTCGGCGGCAATGGCGCGGGCGAGGCCCACGCGTTTTTGCATCCCACCTGACAGTTCGGCCGGAAAGCGGTCGGCGACGTTGGATTTCAGGCCCACGCGGCGCAGTTTTTCGATGGCGATCTCGCGCGCTTCCTCCGCAGGGCGTTTCAGCGAGCCGCGCAGCAGGCGGAAGGCGACGTTTTGCCAGACGGGCAGGGAGTCGAACAGCGCGGCACCCTGAAACAGCATTCCGAACCGGGCCAGAAACGCATCGCGGTCGCCTTTGCTGGCATCTTTGCCGTCGACATAAATCATGCCGTTGTCGGGCTTGATCAGGCCGAGGATGCATTTCAGCGCCACGGACTTGCCGGTGCCCGAACCGCCGATGATGACCATCGAGGTGCCCTTGGGGATCTCAAGGTTCATGCCCTGCAGCACTTGATTGTCGCCAAAGGCTTTTTGTACGTTCTCCATCCGTATCATAGCGAGAAGAACACCCCTGTCAGAACGAAGTTTGCGGCGAGGATCAGCACAGCGGCGGCCTCGACCGAGCCCTTGGTGGCGCGTCCCACGCCCTGCGCGCCACGGCCCGAATTCATGCCGTAGTAACATCCCATGATGGCTGCGATCATGCCGAAGGCTGCACCCTTGACCAGCGACGAGACGATGTCGCGGGTTTCAAGGAAATCCACGGTGTTTTTAAGATAGGCCGCCGGATTGAAGCCCAGGTTTTGCGTGGCGACCGTATAGCCGCCCATGATGCCGATTACGTCGCCAACCGCGACCAGAGCAGGCACGGTGATCAGCGCCGCCAGCACACGCGGGGCGGTGAGGTATTTCATCGGGTGCGTGGACAACGTGACCAGCGCGTCGATCTGCTCGGTCACTTTCATCGTGGCGATCTCGGCGGCGATGGACGAGGTCACGCGCGCGGCTATCATCAGGCCAACCAGCACCGGACCAAGCTCGCGCACCATGCCGATCGCGACGATCTGGGGCACGACGGCTTCGGCATTGAAACGCGCGCCGCCCGCGTAGATCTGCAGCGCCAGCGCGCCGCCGGTGAAAATCGCGGTCAGGCCGACGACGGGCAGCGACAGCCAGCCGATATTCAGCAGCGCGATGCCGAATTCGCGCGGGTAAAACGGCGGGCGAAAGATATGAGAGACTGCATCCAACGCGAACAGTCCGACACGGCCGAATGCCGCCAGCATGGTCAGGACGACGCGTCCAAGACCACCCAGAAGGGAAAGGGGGTTCATTCCACGTAGCCCTTGGAGTATCGGTTGCCCAGTGAGGTCAGAATTTCATAGCCAATGGTACCCGCGGCCTCGGCCAGATCATCCACGGTTTGATGTCCGTTCAGAATACGCAGACGCTCGGGCGCATGCGGCAGGTCGGTGACATCGACGGTGATGAGATCCATCGAGATGCGGCCGACCACGGGGCATGGCTGATTGCCAGAGAACATGTCTATGCCGCCACCGATGGCGCGGTGCAGCCCGTCGGCATAGCCAGCCGCGACGGTTGCAATCCGTGACGGTCGGCGCGCGGTCCAGCTGTTGCCATAGCCAACGGTTTCACCCACGGCCAGATCCCTGATCTGCACAACAGGCAGATCGGCTGTCACGACGGGTTTTGCGGCGGCGAACGGCAGACCGCCATATAGTCCGACGCCCGGGCGACAGAAGTCGAAATGGAATTCGGGTCCCAGTAAGATGCCGCCGGTGGCCGCCAATGATCTGGGAGCGGCAACCCCGTCTGTCATCTCGCGGAAGGTGCGCAACTGTTGTTGGTTCATAGGGTGATCGGGCTCGTCCGAACAAGCCAGATGTGACATCACCACGACCGGGTTCAGTGCCTCGGCCTGCGGGCGCAGTGCGGCCCAGTCGGAAGGTTCCAATCCCAAACGGTTCATGCCGCTGTCGAGCTGAATGCCAAAGCCGTGATCCGGCAGTGCCTCGCGATGGCGCTGAAACTGCTGAGGCGAGTTGATCAGCGGTATCAGATCGTGATCCCGCAGCAGATCGGCGTCGCCTTCCATATGGCCGGAGAACACGCCAATCATGGGGCCGGGGCCGACCGCCTGCCGGACAACGGCGCCTTCTTCGGCGACGGCGACAAAGAACTTCCGGACGCCTTCTTCGGCCAGCGTCGCCGAGACAGGCCCGGCACCCAGGCCATAGGCATCCGCCTTGACCACGGCGCCGGTTTCGACATCCGTTTTTGCGTCGAGTGCCCGCCAATTGCTGGCGAGCGCCTGAAGATTGATCGTCAAACGTGCAGTACTCATGGAACTGTTCATGACATTGGATCGCGGCAGGTCAAGAGGGAATGCTTCAATTCCCCTCGGGTTTATGGGCCTCATAAGCAGCTTCAAGCTCAGATCGCAGGAAATCGGCAAACAACAAAGGCTTGAACCCGGGGGCGCCGGTGCCGGGCAGAGGTTCGACAATTGTGCTCACATGCGGGTCAAAGAAGAACGGCACGCTGTATCGTTCACGACCCGAACGGTTGATGACGCGATGCGGTGTGGACAACAGGCGGCCATTCGACATCCGATGCAGCATGTCCCCAACATTGACGACAAATGCCCCGGGGCGTGTGGGGACATCGACCCAATTTCCGGCAGGGGTTCTGACCTGCAATCCACCCACCTGATCCTGAGCCAGCAAGGTCAGGCAGCCAAAATCGGTATGGGGTGCCGAGCCGAACAGATCACCAGGGCTAGCTTCGGATTGCGGTGGATAGTGCAGCAACCGCAGCCAGATGGTCGGAGTGTCGAAGGCCGAAAGAACAGAGAAATCGGTGGCGCCACTGGCCTTCAGGGCAATTCTCATCAACCTGCGCCCCAAGTCGGACATGGCGCGGGCATAGGCCTCCAGCGTGGTCCGAAAACCCGGCAGATCCGGCCACCGGTTCGGGCCTGACAGGTAGATACCGGGATCGGCCTTTGTGTCTTCGCGCATCATCATGAAGCTTGCCGACTGATTGGGTTTGGTCACATCGGCCAGGGTCGAGTTTACATCCGTTGACGTATCGATGGCGATATAGCCGCGGTGGGTTCGGTCAACGGCGATCGCAAGCTTTTTGTCAAGCGGCAGCGCGTGAAACTGTCTTGAGGCTTCGAAGACATCGCTGATCAGACCGGCATCTATGCCGTGATCCTCGATATAGCCGAAGCCTGTTGTTCCATAAGCAGCCCGAAAATCGGCTGCGATTTCATCCTCGGGGCGCGCGCCCAGACGGATGACGGGGATTTCAGTGAATTCTGTCATTGTTCTTTCGCTTTGTTGAGGAAGATTGCAGGGGCAGAAAATGCCCCCGATCTATCCGGCAAAGCGTTTGCGGCGGTGCCCGAAGTGGCGTTCAAGCACCACGCGACGGGGTTTATGAGCAAGACAAAACAGCATGGCCCGATCCGTGCATATCAGTTTGCCAAGGTCAAGGGATCAATATCCTTCGATCTGTCCGCCCTGTTGCCAGGGTTTGACCAGATTTCCGAAACGGGTGAACTGGGCCTCGAAGGACAGCTCGACCGTGCCGATGGGGCCGTGACGCTGCTTGCCGACGATGACTTCGGCCTTGCCGTGCAGGCGTTCCATGGCCTGCTTCCACTCTTCCATCTTTTCCAACTCGTGATCGCCGGGCTTTTCGCGTTCCTTGTAGTATTCCTCGCGGAACACGAACATCACCACGTCCGCATCCTGTTCGATCGATCCCGATTCCCGCAGGTCGGACAGTTGCGGGCGCTTGTCGTCGCGGTTTTCGACCTGACGGGACAGCTGAGACAGCGCGATCACCGGGATGTTCAGTTCCTTCGCGATGGCTTTCATGCCCATCGAAATCTCGGCGATCTCGTTGACACGGTTGTCGGACATACCGCGGCAAAGTTGCAGATAGTCGATCACCAGCAGGTCCAGCCCATGGGTGCGTTTCAGCCGCCGTGCGCGGGCGGCCAGCTGTGAAATCGGCAGGGCGGGCGTGTCGTCGATGAACAGGGGGCACGCCTCAAGCTCCTTGGCGGCATCGACGAAGCGGCGGAACTCGGCTTCGGTCATGTCACCTTGGCGGATCTTGTGCGAGGAAATCTCGGACGCTTCGGCCAGAACCCGACCCGCAAGTTGCTCGGCGCTCATCTCCAACGAGAAGAAGCCGACCACTCCACCGTCAACCGCGCCCTCGCTGCCGTCCGACTTCAAGCCACGCTTGTACGCTTTGGCCACATTGAAGGCCACGTTGGTCGCCAGCGATGTTTTTCCCATCGACGGGCGGCCCGCCAAAATGATCAGGTCCGATGGGTGCAGGCCCCCCAGTTGCTTGTCCAGATCGGCCAGACCGGTGGAAATCCCTGCCATGCCGCCACCGCGCTGGTACGCCTCGTTGGTGACATTGACGGCTTCTGTGACCGCCTTGAGGAAGGATTGAAAACCCTGTTCGGTCTGGCCCTGCTCGGACAACTGGTAAAGCTGCTGCTCGGCCTCGACGATCTGTTCTTTTGGTTCGCTGGAAACGTCAACCCGCGCCGCCTTGTCCGAGATGTCCCGGCCCAGACGGATCAGTTCGCGCCGGATGGCGAGGTCATAGATCATTTGCGCGTAGTCATGCACCGCGAAGGCGCTGATCGAGGCGCCGGCCAGTTTGACCAGATAGGCCGGCCCGCCAAGTTCCTTCAGGCCTTCATCCTCGGCCATGAAAGATTTCAGCGTCACAGGCGAGGCCAGCGCATTCTTGGCGATGCGCGCGGCCGCGACTTCGTAGATGCGGGCGTGGACCGGATCATAGAAATGCTCGGCTCCGATGATCGAGGCTACCCGGTCATAAAGGTCGTTATTGGTCAGGATCGCGCCCAGAAGCTGCTGCTCGGCCTCGATGGAGTGCGGCATTGTTTCAGCGTTCTGAATTTGCGCCGCTGCCTGCTCGATACTGCTGATCTCGTTCATTGCTGTTCTCTTGCCCCTTGGACAGAGGCCATAACGCAGCGCCCTGAGTCGGCGCAAATTGTATGTTTTCTGGGGATAGCCTGTGCATATCTTCCCGCCCCATCATATTGCAGGATGGGGCAGGGGTCCGTCAACATGTTGTGGATGGAGCGTCGGGCGTATTCGGCAATGTTTCCGATTGGGAAACGGTTTGCGTCACGTCAGCCCTTGTTCGCTTCCTGCCAGCCGCGCGGATCGTTCAGGAATGCTTCGACCCCATCAAGTGTTTCCTGATCAAACGCTTTTTGCGCCTTGGCCTCGGCCAGAACATCCCACCAGGTACACAGGCTGTGCAGTTGCACCCCATGATCACCCAGGGTTTTTTCGGTTTCGGGGAAGATGCCGTAGTAGAAGATAACGGCAGTATGCCCGCAGGTCGCGCCGGTTTCGCGGATCGCGTCCACGAAAGACAGCTTCGAGCCGCCATCGGTGGTCAGGTCTTCGACCAACAGAACGCGTTCGCCTTCGCTCATGGCGCCTTCGATCCGGGCGTTGCGGCCATACCCTTTGGGTTTCTTGCGCACATAGGTCATCGGCAGAGCCATACGTTCCGCCACCATCGCGGCAAAAGGGATTCCCGCGGTTTCGCCGCCTGCAATGTTGTCGAATGCTTCAAAGCCCGCATCGCGCATCACGGTGACGGTCAGGAAATCCATCAAGGTCGAACGGATGCGCGGGTACGAGATCAGCTTGCGGCAATCGATATAGGTCGGGCTGGGCAAGCCGCTGGCCAGAGTGAACGGCTCGCGTGCGTTGAAATGCACGGCCTTGATCTCCAGCAGCATCCGCGCGGTCAGGCGGGCGATTTCGGTGCTGTCGGGAAATGAACTGGGGATCATGGCGGAACCTCGGGGCTGAAATGACGTTGCGGGCTGATAGCCCGTCTAAAGGGGCGCTGTCGAGAGGGGTTGGCCCAAAAGAAAAGCGGACCCTGAATAAGGTCCGCTTTTGCCCTTGCGGGCTGCTGGACGGGCCTAGGTGGGCTAGGCCTGCCCGGATCAGGGCATTTACGCGAAAGGGACTTCGCTGTGCAACCGGCAAATTGCCTCCCGCTTAGTGTCAGTCATGCCTGTGCGGTAGCTGAAACAGTATGCCCGCAGCCAAGTGGGCCGACCTGAGGAAACACGTTACAGCTCAGCACTTTGTGAGCAATGTGGCAGAAGAAAAAGGGGGGAACCGGCTGCCTGCGCCGCGGATGATGTTACTCGGCATCACGTGATTGTGCGTTGAGTGGTCTTAGGTCACAGGCCCTGAGCTTTGGCGCCTTTCTGGAGGTGCCGATACAACAGATCAAGGGCGTGGTCCCGTGCGGCAATGCGCACCTTGTCCCGGCCCAGGGCACCAAACTCGACGGTTTCGGTTATGGTTTCCTGACCTTCGGCCGCCAGACCGAAGCACACACGACCTTCCGGCTTGAATTCAGACCCACCCGGACCGGCAATTCCGGTGACAGAGACAGTCAGCTGAGCGCCCGAATGCTTCAGCGCGCCCTCTGCCATTTCCCGTGCGACCTGCTCTGATACTGCTCCGTGGGCTTCCAGAGTGTCAGCCTGCACGCCAAGCATCTGCTGTTTGGCGGTATTGGTGTAGGTGACAAAGCCGCGTTCCACCACGGCAGAACTGCCGGGAATATCTGTCAGCGCGGCGGCAACAAGGCCGCCAGTGCAGCTTTCGGCTGTGGCGATCATCACCCCCTTTGCCTTGGCCCGATTCAGGATGTCGGTGACGCTCACAGGCCCAATACCCCATGCGAAAAGCCGGCCAGCAGCGCGACGCAGATGGCTGAAAACACACCGGCGATCACGTCATCCAGCATCACGCCCATCGGGTCGCCACGCCGGTCAGCCCAGCCGACAGGGCCGGGTTTGGTGATGTCGAACAGGCGAAACAGCACGAAACCCGCCACCCAACCGGGCCAGAGCGCGGTGATTTCCAGCCCGTGCGCCCAGGCCGGGTAGGAAATTGCCCAGAGGGCGATGAACTGCCCTGCAACCTCGTCAATCACGATTTCCGACGGATCGTGGTCATCCTGACCTGCCGTCATGACCTTTGTGGCCCAGAGCCCTGCGACAAAGACGATCAGAGTAGCCAGGGCCAGCAAGGGGAAGCCACCCAGCGTGTGCAATACCCAGACCATCGGCAGCGCGGCCAGTGACCCCCAGGTGCCGGGGGCGGGGCGCAGGTAGCCTACGCCGCCAACGGTTCCAATCAGACGCGCCGCGTTCATGACTTCACCAGACAGGCCGTGGCCAGTGACGCGATGCCCTCACTGCGGCCGGTAAAGCCCAGACGTTCGGACGTGGTCGCCTTGACCGAGACCTGATCGGCCCGCAATCCCATGATATTCGACATTTCTTCGCGCATTGCGGGCGCGTGAGGACCGATCTTGGGATGTTCGCAAACAAGTGTGCAATCGACATTCGAGATGCGGTAGCCCATCTGTTCGGCCAGTTCGACCGCGTGCCGCAGAAATATCGCGCTGGCGGCCCCTTTCCATTGCGGATCCGATGGTGGGAAATGCTGACCGATATCTCCCTGCGCCAGCGCGCCATAGATTGCGTCGGTTACGGCGTGCATCCCGACATCGGCATCCGAATGTCCCTGAAGCCCGCGATCATGCGGCACTTTTACACCACACAGGATCACATGATCTCCATCACCAAATCGGTGAACGTCGTACCCGTTGCCCAGCCTTACTTCCATGTTCGTTCCCATGATACGTTCCGCCCGGGCAAAATCCTCGGGTCGGGTGATTTTGATGTTGTCTGCGTCGCCGGGCACGATAGCCACGCCTATCCCTGCCGCGCGGGCGACTTCAACGTCGTCCGCGGCGCCGCCGGGGTGTGCGGTATGGGCTGCAACGATGGCGTCATAGTGAAACCCCTGAGGGGTCTGGGCCGCATACAATCCAGTGCGATCCTGTGTGCCCGTGACAGCGGAACCGTCGCCGGTCCAGAGCGCGTCGGTCACCGCCACCCCCGGTGCTGCGGCGCTGTTGTCGTTCAGTGCCGCCAGTACGTCGAGGATGGTGGCGCGGCTGACACAGGGCCGGGCGACATCGTGGATGAGGACGTGTGTCACAGTCTTGTCCGCCAGTGCCTGCAGGCCATTGCGGACAGACCCGGCGCGGTCTGCTCCTCCCGTCGCCACAATCAGATCGGTACCGCCAAATTCGGCTCGGGCGGCTTGGTCGTCGGGGGAAAGGACCAGAACGATGTGATCGACCAGCCCCCGGAACCTGTCGAGTGTCCAGTCGGCCACGCGACGTCCGGCCAAAGTGCGCCATTGTTTTGGCGTTACGCCACCCGCGCGCATTCCGCGTCCGGCGGCGACAATAATGACGGCGGTGGTCATGAGGTCTGCTCTCCTGCGTTGGGTCATTGTTTAGGATGCGGTGAATGCAGAGGCAATCGCCCGCGTCAATCTGCCTAAAAATTAGGCATGTGATGATTTTGCAGGCTTGTGGCATGCGGATTTCTTGGTCATATGCGCAGAATTCGATATTAAATGCGCAACTGCCCAAGGAATAAGCACTTTGACCCTGCATCTTGCTGACAAGCCTTTGTACCCGCCGGTTTTGCTGGCGCCGATGGCCGGAATCACCGATCGCCCGTATCGCGATCTGGTGATGCGCTTTGGCGCGGGCATGGTTGTCAGCGAAATGGTCGCCAGCCAGGAAATGGTGCAGGCAAAACCGGGCGTGCGCGAACGGGCCGAGCTTTCGGCGGATGTCGAAAATACCGCCGTTCAGCTTGCCGGGCGTGAAGCACGCTGGATGGCGGAAGCCGCGCGGCAGGTCGCTGATCGCGGCGCGCGGGTGATCGACATCAACATGGGCTGTCCAGCCAAGAAGGTGACCAACGGGTATTCGGGTTCAGCCCTTCTGAAAACGCCCGACCATGCCCTGACACTGATCGAGGCGGTGGTGGAGGCGGTGGATGTTCCGGTGACGCTGAAGACCCGGCTGGGTTGGGACGACAGCCTGCTGAACGCGCCGGATGTGGCGCGCAGGGCGCAGGATGCCGGTATTCGGATGGTCACGATCCACGGTCGAACACGCTGTCAGTTCTACAAGGGACACGCAGACTGGCAGGCCATCCGTGCAGTGAAAGAGGCAGTGACCATTCCGGTCATAGCAAACGGCGACATCGTCGACACGCAAACCGCACGGACCGCCTTGGATCACTCGGGTGCCGACGGCGTGATGGTCGGACGTGGGGCGCAGGGAAAGCCTTGGTTGCCGGCGCAGTTATGTCACGACCTGTTCGGTGCCGACGCGCCGGACGTTCCGACAGGGCATGATCTGAGCGCGATGGTGCAGGAGCACTATCAGGCCATGTTGGATTTCTATGGACCCGACCTTGGTCTGCGCGTCGCTCGCAAGCATCTGGGGTGGTACATGGACGAAGCAGGAACGCCCGCCGCCTTGCGCCGCGCGATACTGACATCGCGTGATACATCCGAAGTTCTGCGTTTGATCGCGGATGCAATCCCGCATCAGGGGGAAGCGGCGGCATGACCTCGGATCAGAGCATTTGGGCCTCATTGCCGGTTCCGGCATTCATCATCGACGGTGACGACCGGATCGCCGACGTCAATTCGGCGGGTGAGGGGTTCCTGAACGCCTCGCGCCGTTCGGTTGTCGGGCATCCGGTGTGGGATCAGATAGCCGTCGACGCCCCCCTGGAGGAGGCGTTTCTGAGAGCACGGCAGAATGGTTCGCCGTTGTTCGTCAATGATGTGGATGTTGGATCGGGCAGCCGTGCGCCGCTGCAATGTGCGCTGCAGATCGCGCCGTTGATGGGCCATCCGGGATCAATGATCATGATCCTTTCTCCGCGCGAACTGGCCGGACGGATGACTCGCGGGAACACGGTGAAATCCGCCGCGCAATCGGCTATCGGAATGGCCGAAATGCTGGCGCATGAGATCAAAAACCCGCTGGCTGGCATCACTGGAGCTGCCCAGTTGCTTAGCATGAATATATCTCAGCAAGATATTGAGTTAACAGACTTAATTGTCGAAGAAAGCCGCCGGATCGTAAAGCTGTTGGAGCAGGTGGAGCAGTTCGGAAACCTGTCGCAGCCGGACTTCCAACCGGTCAACCTGCATGACGTGCTGGACCGTGCGCGGCGTTCGGCGCTGCTGGGGTTCGGCGCACATATGAAGATTGTCGAGGATTATGATCCGTCGCTGCCGCTGGCCTATGGCGATCAGGACCAGATCCTGCAGGTCATTCTGAACCTTCTGAAAAACGCATCCGAGGCAGCCGGGCCGGAAGGCGGGACCATTCGCCTGCGCACCTATTTCGAACATTCATTTCGTCTGCGGCGCAACGATGGGTCCGGCCATTCCCTGCCACTGCAGATCGAAATCATCGATGACGGCCCTGGCTTGCCCGAAGACATCCTGAGCGACATTTTCGATCCCTTTGTCTCTGGCAGGGAAAACGGCACGGGTCTTGGTCTGGCGCTGGTCAGCAAGATCGTCTCCGACCACGACGGCTGGGTTTCGGCCGAGTCGGTTCCGGGCCGGACGGTTTTTCGCCTGTCACTCAGGCGGGCGCCACGGGACGCGCAATGAAATTGAAACCGGCGGCAAATGGCATAGCAAGGAGAACAGCAGATGGATGGCACAGTTCTGGTCGCAGATGACGACCGCACGATCCGGACGGTTCTGACGCAGGCACTGACTCGTGCGGGATGCAAGGTGCACGCAACTTCTTCTTTGACGACGCTGATGCGCTGGGTCGGAGAGGGCAAAGGCGATGTGGTCATCTCGGACGTGGTCATGCCGGACGGCAATGGGCTTGAGATGCTGCCGAAGATCGCGCAGGACAGGCCGGGATTGCCGGTTATCGTGATCTCGGCCCAGAACACGATCATGACGGCAATTCAGGCGGCTGAGGCCGACGCTTATGACTATCTGCCGAAGCCTTTTGATCTGCCGGATCTGATGAAAAGAACGGCCCGGGCGCTGGATCAGAAGCAACGCCCGCAGTCTGGTGCCCCGGAATTGGTTCGGGATCGCCCGGAGGAATTGCCTCTGGTCGGGCGTACGCCGGTTATGCAGGCGCTGTACCGGCTGGTGGCGCGGGTCATGAACACCGATCTGCCGGTTATGATTTCCGGTGAAAGTGGAACCGGCAAGTCATTGATTGCGAAGGCAATACATGACTTCTCGGATCGTCGGACATTGCCCTTTGTGTCCGTCACCGCGTCTGAGTTGCGGGATCTGGAAGGACCCGCCCGCGTCATGGCGCGGGTTCGGGGCGGCACCCTGCTGATCGACGAAATCGCAGATATCGAAGACGACATTCAGGCCCGGATCGTGCGGATGATGGACAGCCCGGGCGATCATCTGCCGCGCTTCATGGCAACCAGCCAGTCGGACCTGACCGAAGCAATGGAAAGCGGCCGCGTGCGCCAGGATCTGTATTATCGTCTGTGTGGCGCGACGATCCACGTTCCGGCCCTGCGCGAAAGAATGGACGACATTACTTTGCTGGCCGATCATTTTCTGGCACGGGAAGAGCGTGAGACCGGCACGAAACGCTGGCTCAGCGGCGAAGCGGTTGAACTGGTGCGCCGTTATTCGTGGCCCGGGAATGTGCGGCAACTGGAGAACGCGGTGCGCCGCCTTGGGCTGACCAGTCAGGCGGATGAGATATCCAAAACCGAAGTCGAGATGGTTCTGGGCAGCCAGCCTGAGGCCGAACCGGTTCTGGGGGGCGGAGAGCGTGAGAAACTGTCGGCCTCGGTCGCGCGGCATCTGCGGCGGTATTTCGATCTGCACGGCAACATGTTGCCGCCTCCGGGACTGTATCAGCGTATCCTGCGCGAAGTTGAGGCGCCGCTGATCGAAATCGCGTTGGACGCAACCGGCGGAAATCAGGCAAAATGTTCGGATTTACTGGGGATTAACCGAAATACGCTGCGAAAAAAGATCATCGACCTCGATATTGAGGTGACACGCCGTCGCAAACTGATGTAATATCGCCACACAAACCGTGGCATTCGGGTTTCTACCTGGCAAGGACCACGACATATGGCGGTAAGCCGCACAAGCGGCACATCAGGATGAGGGCAGACGGTGGCAACCCGGGCACAGAGCGGGCCAATACCATCGATTAATCGATGGCGAAAATCCCGAAAACTGCGCAATTTCGGCACCTTGGGGCTGGTTCTTCTGGGGCCAGCACTGGCGCTTGCCACCTATCTTGTCATTGGTCCGTTCGATCTGGGTTCGGCCGCGCCGACATTGCGCCTGATCCTGTTGGCCGACCTTGTCTATGTGCTGGTCGTGGCCGCACTTGTACTGAGTCAGGTCGGCAGTCTGATCGCGGCCCGACGCGCCAAGTCAGCAGGTTCCCGTTTGCATTTGCGCCTGATCGGCGCGTTCACGCTGCTGGCGCTGGTGCCGACTGTGACCGTGGCGATTTTTGCCGGACTGACCGTGAATATCGGTCTGGAGGGTTGGTTTTCGGATCGTGTGCGCGAAGTTGTCGGGTCGTCGCTCAGTGCGGCCGAAGCCTATGAACAGGAACACCGTCAGGGCCTGACACAGGACGCGACCGTTCTGGCCCGGTTTTTGGATAATGCTCGGTCTCTGGATTATTATATTTCTGACGCTGAGTTGCGCGAGGTTCTGGCCCAGGGCCAGTCGCAGATTCAGCGTGGCCTGCGTGAAGCTTATGTCATTGACGGTAGCGGCGATATCCGGGCCCGGGGCGACAGGTCTTACCTGTTCAACTACGAAGAACCCACGGCTGAGCAACTGGCGAACGCGACCCACCGGGGCCTGCTGATCATCGCGGACTGGCAAAACAGCGAATTCAGGGCGCTGGTCCCTTTGCGGGCGTATCTGGACCGTTACCTTTATGTCAGCCGTGACGTGGACGGGCAATTGCTGACCCTTTTGGATGACACCAAGGAAACAGCGCAGTTCTATCAGCAGCTTGAAAGCGAACGAGGCAGGGTGCTGTTTGAATTCGGCCTGTTGTATCTGGGTTTCGCGGTGATCCTGATCCTGGCGGCGATGTCGTTGGGCATGTGGTTTGCTGAACGCTTGTCTCGCCCGGTGGGCCGCCTGACCACAGCAGCGCAGCGTGTTGGCGCGGGTGACCTGAGCGTTCAGGTTATTGAAGAGGCCAGCGATGACGAGATCGCGATGCTGGGTCGGTATTTCAACCAGATGACCCGCCAGTTGAAAGGCCAGCGGGACACGCTGTTGGAAAACACTCGCCATATCGAACACCGTCGTCGACTGTTCGATTCAGTGCTCAGTTCTGTAACCTCAGGGGTCGTCGGAGTTGATCCTGACGGGTGCGTTACATTTGTGAACCGATCCGCCCAGCGTCTGCTGGACTGGTCGCGGGGAGAGGAGCTTTTGGCGATCGGTATCGCGGTACCCGAGTTCCTGCCTTTGTTCGAGAACCTTAAGGAAAGCGGGCAAGAGGCTGTTCAGGAAGAGATAAAAGTCACCCGAAAGGGCCAGTTGGAGAACCTTCTGGTCCGCATGGCTACTCGGCGCGGCGAGGATGGCGGGTTGGAAGGTTATGTGGTTGCCTTTGACGACGTGACCGACCTGGTCAGCGCGCAGCGGATGGCAGCCTGGGGCGACGTGGCGCGCCGGATCGCGCATGAGATCAAAAACCCTCTGACCCCGATTCAGTTGAGTGCCGAGAGGATCAAGCGAAAGTTCTCGCGCAAGCTGGACGAGGAGGACAGCAGCAGCCTGGAATCGATGACGGATGTCATTGTCCGGCAGACGAACGACCTGCGGCGCATTGTTGACGAATTCTCGAAGTTCGCTCGCATGCCGGAACCGGAACGGCGCGAGGAAAACATCGTTGATCTAGTGCGCGAGGCTGTTCTGCTCCAGCAGGCCGGGCAGCCGGATGTGCAGATCGATGCAGATCTGCCCAACCGCGCGATTCCGGCGGATGTGGATGCGACGATGTTGAATCAGGCCCTGACCAACCTTATCAAGAACGCCGGCGAAGCCATTGGAACCTTGAAGGAAAAAGGTGCACCTGAAAACCTCCAGCCGCAGATCAAGGTTAGGGTATCGACAGATGATGCCGGGACACAGATCACCATCGCGGACAACGGGATCGGGTTGCCGGAAGACCGGGCGCGTCTGTTTGAACCCTATGTGACCACCCGCGACGAGGGCACCGGCCTTGGCCTGCCCATCGTGAAGAAGATCATCGAAGAACATGGCGGAGCGCTGACTTTGGAAGACGCGCCCGTATTTGACGGACAGGACCATTTTGGCGCAATGGCCGTGATCCGGTTACCCGGGGGCAGTGTTTCCCCGTCAGTCGCGCCACAGAAGCAGGCTATTAAAACCAACAAACTGAAAGCAGGCCAAAGATGAGCGACATTCTGATCGTAGATGACGAACGCGATATTCGCGAGCTGGTGTCCGACATTCTGGAGGACGAAGGCTATTCAACCCGACTTGCCGGCAATTCGGACGATTGCATGGCGTCGATCAACGCTGAACCTCCGGGTCTTTTGATCCTCGACATCTGGCTCAAGGACAGCCGAATGGACGGGATCGACATCCTGAAAGCGGTAAAGCGCGACAACCCGGACGTGCCCGTTGTGATTATTTCCGGTCACGGGAATATCGAGATTGCCGTGGCAGCCATCAAGCAGGGCGCTTATGACTTTATCGAAAAGCCATTCAACATTGACCAGTTGATGGTGGTGATCCGGCGCGCGATGGAAACCTCGCGTCTGCGTCGCGAAAACGCGTCGCTCAAGCGGAAGGAGGTCAGCTGCTCGGACATGATCGGCAAATCGGCATCGTTCCGTGCGATGCAGGGCCAGTTGGACAAGGTGACGAAGTCCAACGGCCGCGTGATGCTGAGCGGCCCTGCCGGGTCGGGCAAGGAAATCGCGGCACGCTATATCCACGCACATTCCAATCGTGCCAATGCGCCTTTCGTGACCGTGAATTGCGCCGGGGTCGAGCCCGAGCGGATGGAAGAGGTGCTGTTTGGCCGCGAGACATCGGAACGCGGTGTTGAATCAGGCCTGCTTGAGGAAGCCCATGGCGGCGTGATCTTCTTTGATGAGGTCGCCGATATGCCATTGGGCACGCAGTCCAAGATTCTGCGGGTTCTGGTGGATCAGCAGTTTCAGCGGGTTGGCGGAACCGACAAGGTCCGGGTTGATCTACGCGTCATATCTTCGACCAATCGGGACTTGGAGGAAGAGATCACCGCTGAACGGTTCCGGGAAGAGTTGTATCACCGCCTGAATGTTGTTCCGATTGCGGTGCCGTCTCTAGAAGACCGGCGTGAGGACATTCCGGTATTGGCGCAGCACTTTATCGAAATGTGCAACGAAGCGCAGGGCTTGCCCGTTCGCGAATTGTCGGACGAGGCAATTGCACTGCTGCAGACCATGACATGGCCGGGCAATGTGCGTCAGCTCAAAAACCTGATCGAACGTGTGCTGATCCTGGGGGATGGAACCGGCCCGATCGAGGCGCGGGAACTGCCCAACGACGAGGAAAAGGCCGAAGATTCTGGTCGCGTGGTTCTGTCCGGCGCGCTGGCAACATTGCCGCTGCGCGAGGCGCGCGAGGCGTTCGAGCGGGAGTATCTGCTGACACAGATTAACCGTTTCGGCGGCAATATCAGTCGCACCGCCAGTTTCGTCGGGATGGAGCGCAGTGCGCTGCACCGCAAGCTGAAGTCGCTTGGCGTGGTCACATCGAACAAATCCGGCGCGCGTGTCGCGCAACTGGATGAACCGGAACCGGCGGAATAACCCGCCGGTTCAGCCGGTGTGGCCCGGCGTTATGATCTGAAACGACCCGTCGTCGAACTTCACGAAACAGGACTCGGTGCTTAGCGGCGGCAGGGTTGTCGTACGGGTCAGCGATACCCGGGATTTCACCGCTTGTTTGCAAGGTGGCAGGCTGACCGGGCGAAAACCCTTTTTGGCCATGCATTGCGCCTCGACCGTGTTGCGCAGGTCCTGATTCACATCAACTGTATAGACGCGTCCGGGTTCCCACCATCCGGGTGAACGGTAGCAGTGGCCGCGACCATCGCAATAGGTGCGCCCCGGCCAATAGACGGGTGGGCTTTGGCGGACCTGGTTGGCAACAGGCACTTCATTCAGGGCCTTTACCTGGCATTGCGTGGTCTCCTGCTGCAATCGCGCCACGCTGGCACCTTCGCGGTAATAGAGTGACAGAGGCCCGCAAGAAGACAGCAAGAACAAAGGAATAAAGGCGCGTAGCATTGTTTTCATGCGCATATCTTGCCTCACTCCCTGTTCCATGACAATTCAATTGACCGCTTTGGGGGCATCTGTCATTCAAAGATTTCAGGCAGAAGGGCCAGGAACATGAAGGTCATCATTTGCGGTGCGGGTCAGGTCGGCTGGCAAATTGCACGGCACCTTTCGGGCGAACTGAACGACGTGACAGTGGTGGACAACAATCCTGATCTGGTGCGACGCGCGACCGAAACGCTGGACGTGCAGGGTATCGCAGGCTTCGCCAGCTATCCGGATGTGTTGGAACGGGCCGGGGCCCGCGATGCAGACATGATCATCGCCGCGACCCACTCGGATGAGGTGAACATGGTCACCTGCCAGATGGCGCATTCGGTGTTTTCGATACCGCGAAAAATCGCTCGTCTTCGGTCCAAATCCTATCTGACAGCGATTCATGCGGACCTGTTTCGCCGGGACCATCTTCCCATCGACGTGGTGATCAGCCCGGAACGCGAGGTCGCCGCCGCCGCCATGCGCCGCCTGTCGGCCCCGGCGGCTTTTGACACCGAGATTTTCATGGATGGCAAGGCGCAATTGCTGGGCATCCGAGTGGATGAAGATTGTCCGATCATCAACACGCCGCTCAGACAGCTGACCGACCTGTTTTCGACGCTCAGCTCGATCGTAGTCGGTGTACGCCGGGACGGCACGCTGTTTGCACCGGAATCCGAGGATCAGCTGTTTATAGGTGACGAATGCTATGTCTTCACCAGCGTCAACGACGTCGAGCGCACGATGGAGGTGTTCGGCAAAGCACAAAAGAAACAGGACCGAGTCGTCATTGTGGGTGGCGGCAATGTCGGCCTTGAAGTGGCTCGCACGCTGGAAGAACGCGAAAGCCGCGTGCGCGCCAAGATCATCGAACGCGACCGCCGATGCGCCGAACTGGCCGCAGAAGCGCTGGAGCGGACGATTGTTCTGAACGGCGACGGGCTGGATGCGGCATTGCTGCGGGAGGCTGGCATTGAACGGGCCGACGCGATGCTGGCCGTCACGGATGACGACCGTGCCAATCTGTTGGCCGCGGTACGTGCCAAGGCCGAGGGTTGCGCGATGGCGATCGCGCTGATCAACGATCCCAGCATGGTGGCGCTCATGGGGCCATTAGGGATCGACGCCTATATCAACCCGCGCGCGACCACCGTCAGCTCGATCCTGCGCCATATCCGTCACGGCCGGGTGCGGCAGGTCTATTCCATCGGCGATGCCGAGGCCGAAGTGATCGAGGCCGAAGTGCTGTCAACCTCTCCCATGGCGGGGCAGAGACTGCGCGACATCGATTTCCCCGAAGGTGTTCTGGTCGGCGCGGTGCGCAAGGGCGACGAGTTGCTGCGCCCGACCGGCAGCCTGCGGATTGATGAAAAGGATGTGGTGGCCATCTTTGCCATGGCCAAGGACGTGCCCGAGGTCGAGCGCTTGATGCAGGTTTCGATCGATTTCTTCTGATGGCACACGCGCGGACACAACGGATCGGGCTTTTGCGGCGTTTGCCGCTGTTTCTGTTGATTTGGGGAATAACCGCGTTCTCGATGTGGGTGCCCGCAGTCTACGCGCTGGTATTGGATGACCACGACACGTCGCGATCGTTCTTCTACTCGGGCCTGCTTGGACTGTTTCTTGTGGCGAGCATCGCGCTGGCCTCGTCCAACAGGATACCTCGGCGCGGCACATTGGGGCAGTTGGCCGTTCTGCTGGGCTGTTTTACCGTTCTGCCCGTGTTTTTGGCGATCCCGTTTCACGATGCGCTTGGCAACACCACCTTCCTGAACGCGTATTTTGATATGGTCAGCGCGATGACCACAACCGGCGCCGACCTGTTTCCGAACCCCGACCGCCTGACTGCGCCGCTGCATCTGTGGCGGGCGTTTGTGGGCTGGATGGGTGGTTTGCTGATGTGGATTTCCGCAGCGGCGATTCTGGCGCCGTTGTCCTTGGGCGGGTTTGAGATTACCGCTCAGGGTCAGCCGGGACGACCGGTTTCCGGTGTTGCGCAAAGCGAAAAGGTTGATCCAAGGGGACGCCTGCTGCGTGTGGCGCGAACCCTGACACCCGTCTATGCAGGGCTGACTGCGGTGGTCTGGATATTGCTGCTGATTGCCGGTGAGGTTGGCCTGACCGCCGTAAGCCACGCGATGTCGGTCATGGCGACCTCCGGCATTTCCCCGGTGGGCGGGATGGAAGGGGCTCAGGCAGGTTTGACCGGTGAGGCGATCCTGTTCCTGTTCCTGTTCTTTGCATTGTCAAGGCTGACGTTTTCGGCAGATACGGCGACCTCGGGCTACTCCCGGCTGGATAAGGACCCCGAATTCCGCATCGGATTGTTGATCGTGGTTGCCGTAGCAGCCCTGCTGTTCTTTCGCGTGTTGGCTGGTGTGAACGAAATCGACGGCCAGATGTCGGTGCTTCAGGGCCTTAAGGTGATATGGGGCATGACATTTACAGCCTTGTCTTTTCTGACAACGGCAGGATTCGAAAGCAGCAACTGGGACGATGCGCAACAGCTTTCGGGGCTGGGAACACCGGGTCTGATCCTGATGGGGCTGGCCCTGATCGGGGGAGGGGTCGCCACCACGGCCGGCGGGGTCAAGCTGTTGCGTGTGTTTGCGCTATACCTCAATGGCGCGCGCGAGATCGACCGGCTGATCTATCCGTCATCGGTCAGCGGCGTTGGCGGCGGGAACCGGCGCATTCAGACCAATGGCGCCTTCATCGCCTGGATCTTCTTGATGATGTTCGCGCTTACGGCGGCGGTGTTCAATCTGTTACTCGCCGCCATGGGGGCCGGGTTCGAACAGGCAATGGTTCTGACTGTTGCCGCGCTGAGTACGACCGGCCCCTTGATTGAACTGGCAACTGACGTTCCGATCCGGCTGATCGATATGACTGCAGGTGCAAAACTGACGATGTGCGCAGCAATGGTAATCGGCCGGCTTGAAACACTGGCGATCATTGCCTTGATCACCCCGGCCCTCTGGCGGGACTGACGTGGGGTCAGCAAAAGGAATTAGTGCCTGATTTTTAATCTGGAATATCTGTGAACTCCGCTCCATACTCACCCGGAGGGAGCGCGTTGGTCCGCAGCGCGTAGCAAGAACAATGGCGAGATTATAAAAATATGGCTTCGGACAGACAGAATCTTCAGGACGCGTTCCTGAATAATGTACGGAAAGCAAAGGTTCCGGTCACGATTTTCCTGATCAACGGTGTGAAATTGCAGGGTGTGATCACCTGGTTCGACAATTTCTGCGTATTGTTGCGCCGCGACGGACAGTCGCAGCTTGTCTACAAGCACGCGATTTCGACGATCATGCCGTCGCAGCCGATCAGCCTGTATGAGGGCGAAGACGCCTCTTGATGGAACATGAGAGGGCGCGCACCCGGGCCTGGGTGCTGCATCCTGAAATCAAATCAGATGAACAGCGCCGTGTCCCGGGACCGGCGCTGGAAGAAGCGGTGGCACTAGCCGCTGCTTTGCCCGATCTGGATGTGGTCGGGTCGGAAATCGTTCGCCTGCCACGGGCCCAGCCGGGGCTTTTGTTCGGCAGCGGCAAGATCGAAGAACTAGGCGGGCGACTGCACGAGCACGAGGTCGAACTGGTTCTGATCGATGGCCCGGTGACGCCGGTTCAGCAACGCAATCTTGAGAAAGCGTGGAAGGTCAAGATCCTTGACCGGACCGGATTGATCCTGGAGATCTTCAGCGATCGGGCGCGTACCCGCGAAGGTGTGTTGCAGGTCGAGATGGCCGCGCTCAGCTACCAGCGGACGCGGCTTGTTCGGGCCTGGACCCACCTGGAACGCCAGCGGGGCGGCTTGGGGTTTGTCGGTGGACCGGGCGAAACCCAGATCGAGGCCGACCGGCGTGCGATTGACGAACAGCTTGTGCGCCTGCGTCGCCAGTTGCAGAAGGTGGTCAAGACCCGCACGCTGCACCGCGCCGCGCGGGCCAAGGTTCCGTATCCGATTGTCGCGCTGGTTGGGTACACCAACGCCGGAAAATCCACATTGTTCAACCGTCTGACGGGTGCTGAAGTGATGGCCAAGGACATGTTGTTCGCTACGCTGGACCCGACCATGCGGCGGGTCGAGTTGCCCGACGGCCCCGAGGTGATCCTGTCGGATACCGTTGGTTTTATCTCGAACCTGCCCACCGAACTGGTCGCCGCATTTCGCGCCACGCTGGAGGAGGTGCTGGGTGCCGATCTGGTCGTGCATGTCCGCGATATCAGCCACGAGGACACCGAAGCACAGGCACAGGATGTCGAGGCCATTCTGACCTCGCTGGGGGTCGATGATGAACGGCCCCGGCTGGAGGTCTGGAACAAGATCGACCTGATGACTGACGACGAACGTGAGGCCGCTTTGGCGCGTGCGGAACGTGATGCTTCGATCTTTGCCATCTCGGCAGTGACCGGCGAAGGCGTCGAGGCGCTGCTGGCCGAGATTGCAACCAAATTGCAGGGCGTGCGGCATAAGGAAACTTTGACGCTGGGGTTTGCCGATGGCGGCAAGCGCGCGTGGCTGTTTCGGCAGGATGTGGTCCGGTCCGAGCAACAGACCGAAAACGGGTTCGAGATCACGGTGCTTTGGACCGCGAAGCAAGCGGCGCAATTTGCTGCTCTTTGATCCGGGATCTGGTTTTGACGAAGGAAGACAGCAAGAAGGTCTATTTGAGTGGGCACATCGCTGTGCCTGCCGAAAGGCTTGAACAGGTCCGTGCCGCGCTTTCAGAACATATCGCGCTGACGCGCGCCGAACCCGGTTGTGTCACCTTCGAGGTCGTTGAGGATCCGGGCATCCCCGGTCAGTTCAACGTTCATGAGGTCTTTGAAAACCGGGCTGCGTTCGACGCACATCAGGAACGCATGAAAGCCTCGCGCTGGTTCATGGTTACAGAAGGCATTCCACGCAAGTATTCGATTACCTCGGAATAACCCGGTCTGGACTTGTGCCTATCGCCCGTCGATTTGACGCTGATAGTCATCGGCGTCGAACCAATCCAGTGAAGACTGGACTTCATGATCGGCCGTCAGTTCCCATTCTTCCCAGCCGCGGGTGACGACATGGTTTCCGGTTTGCGCATGGTGCCCTTCCAGCGTCCAGACAAAAATCGCGTGATTTCCGGCCCAACGCAGCATATCGCACCTGACTTCCAGATCGGGAAATTCTGCGAAAAGGCCACGCGCCATTTCAGCAATCGCCGCGCGACCTACGATCAGGTCTCCCCGGTTGATTGAAATCTGGCCGTCTGATGCAAAAAAACTGGCGACGACATCTGCGTCGCCCGAACTCCATGCAATCGCATAGTCGCGCGCGAGATTGTTCAGCCTGTCCTGAATACTGGCCATCTGTGCCCCCGGTCCCAAAAAGTCCGCCCGCAGATCGTAGGCGAAAACACCTGTTTGCGTCCACGTCCGCGCAAAAAAGGGGCAAGGTCTTGCCGACGCGGGGTATTAACGCGGGATCAGGTGGGTGACACCGACGGCCGCAGCACGGGCAAGACCGATGTCCAGGGACATTGGCAGATACTCTCCGCGCCGCCACAGTTGTGCCTGATCGTCGTAATAGCGTGACAGAAAATGGCCTGACTGACCCGTGGCGGTAATAAAGACCGAACTGTCCGGGTCGGCGAAGTCATAGACGCCGCGATAGCCTGCGCCATGTACGTTCTGGAACGGGTCGGGCCCTTCGCCCGAGGTTCGGCCGCGCAGCAGGGTGTTGTCTCCGCCGCTGGTCGATTGACGAATGTTCACGAAATAGCGCAGCACCGGAACCGAACCCAGAACCGGGTGGTCATGGGTGGCCTGATGCGCGTCGCCCCAGCGCAGGGATTCCAGGGCGCTGCCGTAATTCTCGGCAATCCAGATCAGAGCATCGTCCAGCGCCAGTCTTGCCATGTCGGTGCAGGTCTCAACCGGCGCACTTTGACGGACGTCGCACCAGACCGAGGCCCCGTCGATGTCGCGGTAGACCCTTTCGATAAACAGCGGTTCGACATGTTTGAACTCGCTGGCCAGCGGGCCCAGTTCATCCGCGATCAGCCGGTTCTGCAGCGCGCGCAGCCATGCCGCATAGATCAGCGGTTCCGGCAGATGCTCGTTCATCTCGCCGTTCCACTCGGCCAGCAGGGCCAGGGCGATCTGGCGCTGACGTTCCGCTGTGCCGACAGGAGCGGATTCGCCGGTGAACCACAGGTCCGCTCCAATCAGGGGCAACAGAGACCGGGCGGTGAAACTGACGGTGTCGAGCTGCGCCTCGATAAAGCTGTCGCGGGTGTGCACCTCGCGTGACTGCATCAGGCGTTCCCAGCGATGGACACGCTGGGTGTCGCCCCATTCATACGACACGTGCTGAGGGAAGGGGCGGTCTATGATCTTGTTGTTGGTGTTACCCAGAACGCCACCCCTTGGGGCCACGAACTCTGGGTTGTCGGCATAAGGCATGCGGCCTTGCCAGCGGTTCTCGGCAAGCCAGCCGGGGGTCGGAATGCGGCCCTTGCTTTGGTTGCGCAGGTCGCGTTGTGGCATGGCGCCGATCAGCTTCATGGCGATCGTGTCCCTGTCCACCAGTGACAGGTTTTGCGAGGGCGAGATGAAATCTTCGGCGGCCGTGATGGCCTGCTGCACCGTATCCGCATTCATCAGCGCCATCGAAGCGGTCATCGACGTGTCACGCGGGCTAAGCGCCGTCCACGCAAGCGAGGCCACATGGCCCGTGGGTGTGATGGCTTCCAGATCGTAGTGAGTGCCGGGCAGCACCGGGCCGTTTTCCGTCCAGCGCAGGGTCAGAGTGATGGGCGGCTGGTCTTTGATCTCGATGATCGACGGGCGGGTCTGGAATGTTTTGTATCCGTCCGGTGTCAGGTATTCTTCGGGGTTTTCCGGGTTCAGTTGTTCGATATGGACATCCTGATCGTCCAGATAAGATGAGGTCAGGCCCCAGCCCAACCGGTCGCTGCGCCCGGTCATGATGGCGGGAATGCCGGGAATACTCGCGCCGATCACGCCGCCTTTGGCCAGCCCCAGCCGTGCCAGATACCACACGCCGGGTGCGGTAAAGCCAAGATGTGGGTCGTTCGCAAGCAGGGTTCCGCCACTGGCAGACCGCGATGGCGCGGCGCTCCAGGCATTCGACGCACCGGCAAGGCCGCGTTTTGGAAAGGGCGAAAGCGGGGTGTCAGGCATCGACGTTCCCCGCGCGTATCGGGGCAGGCCGGGGAACAGGCTGGCATATTCGGGCAATGCGGCGATTCCCGGGCCGGGAACGTCGGGCAGTATGTCCGCCAGTCGGTCCGGGTTATTCAGCATCAGTGATGTACGTGCGCGCAGCACCTCGTCCTGCAAATGGCCTGACAATTGCAGGCCCATCAGTTTGATTACGGCGATGCTGTCCCCCGGTTGCCAGGGGGAGACCGGGGCGTTGAACAGGAACATCTCGGGTGCGCCGCGCCCAAGGGCCTTGTCGTTGATTTCATTCAGCCGGGCGTTCACGCCAGCGGCGTAGGCTTTCAGCGCTGCTTTGGTGTAGTCGTCCTGAACCTCGACAGAACGATGGGCCAGTCCATAAAGGTCGAGACGGCGCAGCAGCTTGTCGATATTGACAGTTCGGGCACCGAAAATTTCCGACAGACGCCCCTGCGCGGTGCGGCGCATAACGGTCATCTGCCAAAGACGATCCTGCGCATGCACATATCCGAGGCCGAAGAACACATCCGGATCATTTTTGGCCAGAATATGCGGCACGTTTGATGTGTCGCGCACGATTTCCACCGGGCTGGTCAGGCCATTGACCTTTAGGGTCTGATTGTATTCGGGCAGGGACTGGCTGGCGAGGAAATAGACCAGTGCAACTGCCGCCACCGCCAGCAGGACAAGACCCGACGTGATGCGCACCAGCCAGCGAAATACAAGACCCATCCTTGCCCCACAGTTTATTGGTATTCGTTTGCGGCGAGAGTAGTGGAAGGCGATCCCAACCGAAAGAGGAGCCGAACAACAATTTCCGTGTCGTCAACGCAAAAAACGTAAGCCCCGCCACTGCTGAACGACACGTGGCGGGGCTCCGCAGGAGGGGGAGTGGTAACCCGGTGTTACGGAATAATACGCGTGTATTTGATGCCTTCGACGGTCGCCCCGAACAGCAGGCCCGCCTGACCAAAGACCGCTGCGATCACAGGCGTGCGCAATGTCGTGGTACTGGCCCCGACGCTGCTGCCGGTTGCATCGACCACATAGCCGATGTCCGCGCCTGCGGTCCAACCGTTGGAGCGGCGGAAGTCGTTCAGCGCGTCTTCGGTCATGAAGAACAGAACATGCGCGTATTGCTGCGCGCCGATCTGCAGCCCGGCTGAGCCTTTTACGGCGGAATAATAGTCGACTGTCGCGCCCTGAACTCGCAATGCGCCCTGGCCAAAACCGCCGCCGAAGATGAACCCTGCTTCGGTGATCAGAGGCATGACAAGCATACCGTTCGCCTTGCTGGCGATCTCGATCGTGTTGGGGTACTTGCTGTACATTTCGTTCAGCGTCGCATCGACGCGGGCGTCGATGGTCGCTGCGTTGGTGTTGCCGACGCCGTTCCCGCAGGCGGCGGTAAATGTCAGCCCTGCCATGCCAAGTGCAAAGCCGCGACGACCCAGTCGGGGGGAATTGGAACTGCTCATGTTTCCTGTCTCTGTAATAAGTGCCTGATATGTCGGGTGTTCCCGATCTTGTGTGCAAGAATACGCCGATTGCGCCCGGCTGTCACGGGAAAGCTGCGGGTCAGGGGCCTTCAATCGGCGAAAAATTGCGACAGGGCGGGGTTTTAGCCTTGCAGAAGGCGCGCTACTTCGGGCGCGAAATAGGTCAGAACTCCGTCACAGCCCGCGCGTTTGAACGCCATCAGACTTTCCAGCATCACCTTCTCGCCATCGATCCATCCGTTCTGGGCCGCCGCCCGGATCATCGCAAACTCGCCCGACACCTGGTAGGCATAGGTCGGCGCGCCAAACGTGTCTTTAACCTGACGGCAGATATCAAGATAAGGCATGCCCGGCTTGATCATCACCATATCGGCGCCCTCGGTCAGGTCGCGTTCGATCAGACGCAGCGCCTCGTTCGAATTGGCCGGGTCCATCTGATAGGTCTTCTTGTCGCCGGTCAGTGCGCCCGATGCGCCAACCGCATCGCGGAACGGACCGTAAAACGCGCTGGCATACTTGGCGGCGTAGCTGAGAATCATGACGTTGTGATGCCCCGCAGACTCGAGCGCGTGGCGCATCGCACCGATACGTCCATCCATCATGTCCGACGGGCCGATGATATCCGCGCCGGCATCCGCCTGCGCCAGCGTCATTTTCACCAGTGCTTCGACCGTGCGGTCATTTACGATCTCGCCATCGACGACATACCCGTCATGGCCGTTGATGTTGTACGGATCCAGCGCCACATCGGTCATGACGGCGATATCGGGGGCAGCATCCTTGATGGCACGAATGGCCCGGTTCGACAGGTTGTCAGGATTCCACGCTTCGGCGCAGTCTTCGGTTTTCAGGGCGCTGTCGGTATAGGGGAAAATACAGATTGCTGGGATGCCAAGCGCCTGCGCCTCGACGGCGGCGTGGGCGATCAGATCGACCGATCGGCGCACGACGCCCGGCATTGACGGCACCGGTTCCTCGACCCCTTCGCCGTCGCGCACGAACACCGGCCAGATCAGGTCATCCGGCGTCAGCGTATTCTCGCGGACCAGCCCCCGGATCGCCGCAGACTGGCGGGCCCGGCGGAAACGGGCGAGCGGATAGGGGGCGATGGTCGGTTTCATGGCGCGTTCTCCTTGAACAATCGTGCTTTGGGTGGCATGAAAACGCGTAGGTCTCAAGGGTAACAATCGACGCGGCATTGTGACAAAACCCCGTAAGACAATGTTTAAGGGGTTATGGCTTGGACTTATACTCTTCGATTACCGAAGTCATTGATTTGCGAAGCTTCTCGAACCTGTGGTTCTGGATCGCACTGGCTGTCATGTGGTCATCGGTGAGCCATTGGGTCCTTGGCGTGCCCTATGATCTGATCGTGCGCGCGCGACGCTCGGGCGGGCAGGCCGAAACGGACCTGATGGATATCGTCCGGATCAACACGAACCGCATGCTGTACATCATGGACATGTCCGGTGCCATTTTGTTTGCGATTTCGTGTTTTGTGCTGACCGGGCTTGCGATATCGGGCTTTTATTATGGGGTGGAGTTCGCGCAGGCTGTTTTCCTGCTGATGTTTCCGATGTCGATCGTGGTCATGTTGTATGTGGCGACCGCGCGTCGGCTGCAGCAGATCCCCAAACCTGACTTGGTCATCCGGACCCTGATGCGATGCAGGCTGTACACCCAGTTGATCGGCATGTTTTCGATACTGGTCACGGCCTTCTGGGGCATGTATCAGAACTTTTCTCTGGGACCACTGGGATAGACAAGTCGGAAAGGCGAGGCGATGAAGGCTGCGGACCACGTAACAGTTGGCGGAGCCCCCGAAGGGTTTGACGCGCAGCTTGTTCTGAAAGAGATTTCGCGGACCGGCGGTCCGGTGGCCCATGTCGCACGTGATGACAAGCGGATGGAGGCGATGCGGGCCGCGCTGGCCTTTTTTGCGCCGGAAATGCCGGTCTTTGTGTTTCCCGGCTGGGATTGCCTGCCTTACGATCGGGTTTCGCCCAACGCCGATATTTCGGCCACACGGGTGGCGACCCTGGCGGCGCTGGTGCATCAGATGCCGCAGCAATTCGTGCTGTTGACGACCCTGAATGCCGCAACCCAGCGCGTGCCGGCCCGTGAGGTCCTGCGTGAAGCGGCCTTTACCGCGCGGGTCGGGCATCGCATTGACGAAGACGCATTGCGCAATTTTCTGGTTCGCATGGGGTTCACCCAAAGCCCCACTGTAATGGAGCCCGGCGACTATGCCATCCGGGGCGGGATCATCGACATATTCCCACCCGGTGAATCCGGCCCCGTTCGTCTGGACCTGTTTGGCGATGTGCTGGACGGTGCCCGCCGGTTCGACCCGGTATCGCAACGCACCACCGAGAAACTGCAAATTGTCGAACTGGCCCCGGTATCTGAAGTCATTCTGGACGAGGCCGCGATCACCCGGTTCCGTCAGAACTATCGTATTGAGTTCGGCGCCGCAGGTACGGACGACCCGCTTTACGAAGCGGTCAGCGCCGGGCGCAAGCATCAGGGGATGGAGCACTGGTTGCCTTTCTTCCATGACCGGCTGGAGACACTGTTCGATTATCTGTCCGGTGCGACGATCCTGCTGGATGATCAGGTAACGCCCGCGCGGCTGGCCCGGTGGGACAGTATTGCTGATCAGTATGAAACCCGCAGGCTGGCGCTGGAAAACCGGTCGCGCATGGACACGGTCTACAAGCCAACTCCGCCAGCCTTGCTGTACATGGATGACGGGGCCTGGGAACAGGCTGTTGCAGACCGGCGCGTGATGCAGTTCAGCCCGTTGCCGCAGGCAAGCGGACCGGGCGTGATCGACGCAGGTGGCCGGATCGGGCGCAATTTCGCCCCCGAACGACAGCAGGAAAACATCAGCCTGTTTGGCGCACTGGCCAGTCACATCACCGATAAACTGGCCAAGGGGCCGGTTCTGATCGCGTCCTATTCCGACGGTGCCCGCGAACGCCTGACTGGTCTGATCGAGGATGAAGGCCTGGCCGAGGCGATCCCGGTGAAGGACGGCACTCGCATCGGCAAGCGCGGGTTGTACCTGGCTGTCTGGGCGCTGGAGCACGGGTTCGAAACCCCCGGTCTGACGGTGATTGCAGAACAGGATGTTCTGGGCGACCGCTTGATCCGGCAGCCAAGAAAACGCCGCAAGGCCGAGAATTTCCTGACCGAGACCCAATCCCTCAGCCCCGGTGATCTAGTTGTTCATGTCGACCACGGCATCGGTCGCTACATGGGGATGGAAGTGGTGACGGCGGCGGGGGCCGCGCACGAATGCCTTCTGCTGGAATACGCGGAACAGTCCAAACTGTATCTGCCGGTTGAAAACATTGAGTTGCTGTCAAAATACGGCCACGAAGAAGGTCTGCTGGACCGTTTGGGCGGTGGCGCCTGGCAGGCCAAGAAAGCGAAGCTAAAAGAACGCATCCGCGAAATGGCGGACAAGCTGATCCGTATCGCCGCCGAACGCGCCCTGCGCAAGGCTCCGGTCATGGACCCGCCGCCGCATGCGTGGGAGGAGTTCAGCGCCCGTTTCCCTTATCAGGAAACCGACGACCAGTTGCGCGCCATTGCCGAGGTGATGGAGGACATGCATTCAGGGGCGCCGATGGACCGCCTGATCTGCGGCGATGTGGGTTTTGGCAAGACCGAGGTCGCAATGCGCGCGGCATTTGTCGCTGCCATGTCCGGTGTTCAGGTGGCGGTTGTTGCGCCCACGACGCTGCTGGCCCGCCAACACGCGGCCAGCTTCAGGGACCGTTTCAGAGGGTTCCCCCTGGAGGTCCGGCAGCTCTCACGCTTTGTTTCGGCCAAAGAGGCGCAGCAAACCCGGGACGGACTGGCGCGGGGAACGATTGATATCGTGGTCGGCACCCATGCGTTGCTGGCCAAGGGTATTCGGTTCAACAATCTGGGCCTACTGATTATCGACGAGGAACAGCATTTCGGAGTGGCGCATAAAGAGCGTCTGAAACAGTTGCGCTCGGACATTCACGTGCTGACCCTGACGGCCACGCCGATCCCGCGTACTTTGCAACTGTCGCTGACGGGCGTGCGCGATCTTTCGATCATCGGCACCCCGCCTATCGACCGTCTGGCCATCCGTACCTATGTCAGCGAATTCGATGCGGTCACTGTCCGCGAGGCGCTGCTGCGCGAACATTATCGGGGTGGGCAGAGCTTCTACGTGGTGCCGCGAATATCCGATCTACGCGAGATCGAGGAATTCCTGAAAGAACAGCTGCCGGAACTGACTTATGTCATCGCTCATGGGCAAATGGCGGCTGGCGAGCTTGATGACCGGATGAATGCGTTCTACGACGGCAAATATGATGTGCTGCTGGCCACGACGATTGTGGAAAGCGGTCTGGATATCCCGACCGCAAACACCATGGTCGTGCACCGCTCGGATATGTTCGGCCTTTCGCAGTTGTATCAGATACGGGGCCGGGTCGGGCGTTCGAAGGCCCGCGCCTATGCTTATCTGACCACCAAGCCACGCCAGAAGCTGACCGCCACGGCTGAAAAACGCCTGCGCGTTCTGGGTTCGCTGGATACGCTTGGCGCAGGTTTCACCCTTGCCAGCCAGGATCTGGACATTCGTGGTGCAGGCAACCTGCTGGGCGAGGAGCAGTCGGGTCAGATGCGCGACGTGGGCTATGAACTCTATCAGTCGATGCTGGAAGAAGCGATTGCCAAGATCAAAGCCGGTGAGATGGAAGGGTTGTCTGATGCTGACGACCAGTGGGCGCCACAGATCAATCTGGGCGTGCCGGTTTTGATCCCCGAAGAATACGTGCCGGATCTGGATGTGCGGCTGGGCTTGTATCGCCGCCTCTCGTCGCTCTCGACCAAGGTCGAGTTGGAAGGTTTTGCAGCCGAATTGATCGACCGCTTTGGCACGCTTCCGAAAGAGGTGAACACCCTGATGCTGGTCGTGCGTATCAAGGCGATGTGCAAGCGGGCGGGTATCGCCAAACTGGATGGCGGACCGAAGGGCGCGACGATCCAGTTCCACAACGACAAGTTCGCCTCGCCTCAGGGATTGGTCGATTTCATTCAGAACCAGCGCGGACTGGCGAAGGTCAAGGATAATAAGATTGTTGTGCGCAGGGATTGGAAGAAAGACAGCGACAAGATTAAGGGCGCGTTTGCCATTGCCCGCGATCTGGCCGAGAAGGTGGTTGCCGTGAAGAACAAGGCCAAGGTCTGAGCGTCGCGCTCAGTCACCGCCCACGAAGGTGCACAACTGCCATTCCCCCTGGTCGGATTTTACCAGCGCCGCGCGATGACCGGTCATAGGCCAGAGGTAGTCGCGGTGCATGAAGCCTCGCGCGCCGTCGGTCAGCATGACCTTCTGGTATTCGGCGTCAGGATCGTATTCGCTAATCAGGACGACCTCATGGCTTATCAGATCGACAATGTCAGCGGTCCGGTCTGCGCCCACCCGCAGTGACACCCCGGAGCCAGTCACAAAATAAGCGTTGAACGGGTCGACGGATGCGGGCAGGCCGATCTTCCACTGATACGGCATCCAAAATTCGCCCAGATCGTCAAAATAACCGGGCGCGGCGAGGGTTTCCTCGAGGGCGGACCAGTAGGCTTCGCGCATCTCGTCGGCCTGATCTCGGTATTCCTCGGCCAGGGTGTCGGCAGGAAGTGTCAGGTTTTCCCTGAGTTCCCGGGGGCCGCCATTGCCGCCATGGCTAAGATAGATGTCCGGGCAGGCCACCGCCACAACCGCTTCGGTGTCGCGGGCCGCGATATCAGCCAGCAGGTTGGCGCGGAACGTCACCAGCGTCGGGTCACGTTCGGCCTGGTCGACCGGGGTAAACGTCATGCGTTCGGCCTGAACGGGAAGACCGGCGGCCAAAAGCATCAGGGCAGGGAGCAGTCTCATTCGGCGGCCTTCATTGCGGACTGTGCGCAGAAGCACGAAGCGGCGACCGCGCGGTCTGCACGGGCCAGAGCCAGATCCAGTCTTTGTTTGATCTGCCTGATTTCAATGGAGTCACCTCGGGATTTCAGGCAATCGTATAGCCCCCTTAGGCTCCAGACATTGTCGGGATGGATCGACGCACGGCTGAGCGAGCCGCCCAGTCCTAGATCCTCGCGGTAGACAGCTTCGGCCTCGGCAACGTGGCCCTGTTCAAACAGCAAGGCCCCGAGCGCGTGGCGGGTTGGCTGCATCCAGCCCCAGGGTTCGTCATAAGGCAAAGTGTCATCCAATTCGACCGAGCGGCGCAGGTGTGCATAGGCCGTGTCGTAGTTTCCCTTACGGTATTCGATTTCGCCCCGCAGCATCTCAGCTGCAATATCCAGCAGGTCGACGACACGATTATTGTGCAGTCGCCGGGTTTCGGGGACGCGGCCCCGGGCGGCAAGAAACCTCTGTTCTTCCGCTTCGGCCTCGGCCACCTGATCCGTCGCTGCAAATGCGATGGCACGGGCGTAGTGCGTGGTCGCGGTCAATGTGCAGTAGAGATCCGGGTCTTCGGGCAGTTCCAGAGCCTTGGCTTCGTCCCAACGGCCAAAACGGATAAGGATATGCGGCCCCATGGACATGTAGCTTTCGAAATAGTCCGCCATCGGCGGGCTTTCGATGCGCAGCATTTCCTCGGGCGTGGTGTCCCAGATGCCCTGATTGGCACGCAGGGCCGGTTCCATCTGGCCCATAAACAGCGCGCCGTAGATGGTGAAGTGATAGTTGTGCTGACGGTAACCGGTGTAGATGTTGAACGGACCTTCGCGTTCGTAATACTTCAAATCTGCTTCGGTGGCTTTTTCGTTCCAATGGGTGACGTTCTGGTAGTGGCCGCACTGGACATCGATATGGGTGGGCATGTGCACCAGATGACCTGCGTCCGGCACCAGAGTGCGCAACACGTCCCCGGCTTTCAGTGCTTTTTCAGGAGTGGGCGACATCTCCATCAGGTGCACATACAAGTGCAAAAGCCCCGGATGCGACATGGCGGCCGGGTCGTTCCCCATGGCCCATTCCAGGGTATTCTGCGCTTCAAGGGTGGCGGCGCCGTCGGCGGGTTTTCCGGTTTCCAGATCCCACATTTTCCAGGGGGTCAGGTTCAGCAACGCCTCGACAAATATGGTGCGCAGATCAAGGTGATCGGGAAAAGCCGCAAAAACCGCGCGCATCGCGTCCGCAAAATCGTGGTCCCAGTCGTGCATATCCGCGATCGGCTCGCGCTGAGGATAGCGGGCGGGCAGGGCGCGGATGAGCGCCTTTTCAACCGGAGTGCACCATTCAGCCAGCGCCAGTGCTTTTTGGGTGGCGTCATAAGCCTCGGCCAATGCCTTCTCTTGTCCCTGATCGTCCAGCAATTCCCACGGCAGGTTGTAGTTTGGTCCGGCTGCGTAAGCCACGCCCCAATGCGCCATGGCGCAGTCCGGATCATGTTCCGCCGCGCGCTGGAAACAGGCCAGGGCCTCTGTATGGTTGTAGCCGTAGGTCCAGATCAGACCTCGGTCGAACCACAGCTGCGCCTTTTCCGATGATGTGGTGACGGGGCAAGAGTATGTGCCCAGATCATAGTAATCACTCATAGAAAACTCCCCCGAAAATCGCGGAAAGCTTAACGTGATTCAGGGCATTTGCACAGGCTCAGGCCAGTAATCTGTTTTCGACGCGACCCATGTGAACCATCACGCCGAAAGCCATGACGCACATGGCAAGGATGCCCGTTGTCAGCGGTGTCACTGAGCCATCGAACAAGAGGCCCACAGGCGCTGCGATGGCTGCGGCCAGAACGGTCGAGATCGACCCGATCACAGATGCCGCCATGCCTGCGATGTGGCCCATCGGTTCCATCGCGATGGCATTCAAATTGCCCAAAGTGACGCCAGCCATGAAGAAGATGGTGGTCTGCCAGAAAACAAACACCGCGAATGAGGCGGCGGGCGTCAGGTTCGCCATATTCAGAAATATGACGCAGGACGTGATCAGAATCTGTGCCCCAAGCGCCCATGTCACCACGCGCCGCATACCAACGCGGACGACAATCGCGGCGTTCAACAGGCTGGCCGAACCAGACATCAGCGCGACAAACCCGAACCAGAATGGGAAACTGTCCGCACTGTCATGGATCACGTCATAGACCGGCTGCACCATGGTCAGCATGGTGAACAGAATGCCCATGCACAGGGTCTGAACCAATATCGAAAGGCGCACCGTTGGGTGTGACATCATCTCGTGCGTGGCCGCTACCAGCAGCGGCAGGCGAAACGGGCGACGGTCTTCGCGGGCCAGCGATTCTGGCAACCGTTTTCCCATCCACGTCACAACAATCAGGGCGAACAGGATGAAGGATACGAAAATCCCGCGCCAGCCGAACAGGGCAATCACGCCTGCGCCCAGCATCGGCGCAATTGCGGGAACAAGCGTAAATATCATCATCGCGATCGAAATGATCCGGGCCATCTCGCGCCCGGAATAGAGGTCGCGGATAATGGCCATGGCCACCACGCGGGGACCGGCGGCACCAAGTCCCTGAAGAACACGCGCAGCTAGAACCAGTTCAAGCGAGGAACTTGCCCAGGCAACAGCGGACGCCACGATATAAAGCACTGCACCGCCAAAGATGACGGACTTGCGCCCCAGCGCGTCCGAGATCGGGCCGGTGAAAAATGTGCCAAGCCCCATGCCCAGAACGAAGGATGTCAGGATCAGTTGCGCCCGGTTCACATCATCAGGGCTGAGCTCTGCGCCGATTTCGGGCAGGGCAGGCAGCATCGAGTCGATAGAGAACGCGATCGTGGCGAACATCATTGCTATCAAAGCAATGAACTCGCCCCGCGACATGCGATTGGTCATGGGGAACTCCTTACCTGCTTGCGCTATCACGGCAAATCAGGCGGCGCTATAGCGCAAACGCACAGGACTATGTGCTAATTTGCAGGGGAAGCCTCAAGTTGAGACATTATTTCGCGGATGACTTTTTCCCACATTTCCGGCTGCTGGGCACCAGGAACTGCGTGTTTGTTGGCCACGATGAAGGTCGGTACTGACCCAACACCCATTTCCCGTGAGTGCGTATCGCGGTTGCGGATATCGTCCCGGTCCGCGTCGGATTTCAGCAGCTTCATGACAACGGCCGCGTCCATACCCTGACTGTCGGCGATATCGGCAAGCACCTCATGGTCGCCGATGTCGCGTGCCTGCACAAAATAAGCATCGAACAAGGCGTCGACCACCGCGTCCTGCTTGCCTTCAATCCCGGCCCAATGGATCAGCCGGTGCGCATCAAGTGTGTTGGGCGTGCGTTTCATGCCCTCGAAATCGATTTTCAGGCCAGCATTTTCGGCGTGCTCGACTACGGGCGCATAGGCCTGCACGGCACCATCCTTGCCGCCAAACTTGCGCTCAAGGTATTCTCGGCGGTCCATGCCCGCGTCCGGCATGTCGGGGTTCAGTTGAAACGGATGCCATTCGATCACGAAAGGATGGTCCGGTATGGCGGCCAGCGCTTTGTCCAGATGGGTTTTGCCAATATAGCACCACGGACAGATCGGATCGGACAGAATATCAAGCTTGACGGATTGGGTCATGAGTTCGGTGCCTTGAAATAGGCCGGCAATGCGCGACGCAGGAGTTTCCCATTGCCGCCTGCGGGAAGCGCCGGCAGATGTATGAAAGCGCGGGGCTGTTTGTATCGCGCAAGGTTGTTCTGGACATAGGCACGCAAGGCCGTCTCGTCCAGAGTTTCGGGGCCGGTGTAAAAGGCAGCTATCACAAATGTGTCCTGCTTGACCTCGACCGCCGCAGCACCGACCTGTGTGATCCCGGGGTATTTTGACAAGACCGCCTCGACCTCGACCGGCGAAACCCGATAGCCGCCCGCATTCATCATATCATCGTCGCGACCCAGGTAGGTGATTTGCCCGTCGACCGCCATGGCGCCCTGATCTCCGGTCAGGAACCAGTCACCCTGCATGCGGGCCTGAGCCTCATCCGGGGCGTTCAGATAAGTCAGCATCAGGCCGGGGTCGGACCGGTGGATGGCGATTGTGCCTTCCTGCCCCTGCGGAACAGGGCCATCGGGTCCCAGAATGGCGATCTTGCGACCGGGTTGCGGCTGGCCCAATGCCTCGCCCCGGGCCGGGTTTTCAGGGCTGGAGGAAATGAAGGTCGAGCATTCGGACATGCCGTAGGCTTCGTAAAGTTCGGTTCCCGTCACCTCGGTCCAGCGTTCGTGCAGGTGGCGCGACAGTTTTTCGCCTGCGCACAGTCCGTGGCGCAAGTGGGGCAGGCTGAGCCGGTCTGTCCGTTGAACCATCTTTCGGTACACGCCGGGTGCTGCGGCAAAGATTGTGGCCCCGTGACGCCGCAACAAGTCGGGCAATGCTGCCGGATCGGTTCCCGGTTCGGGGATCAGCGCCGTCGCCCCGATGGTCCACGGATCCATCAGGCCAGTGCCCAGCGTGTAGGTCCAGTTGAACGCACCGGCATGACACAGCCGATCCTCGGGGCGCAGCCCATACCACCCGTCCACCATCATTTGCCGTGCCCAGATTGCGCGATGCGCATGCGCAACCGCACGCGGCTTGCCCGATGTCCCAGAGGTATAGACCACATAAGCCAGCCGATCCGGATTACCGAGATCAAAGGTGGCGGGCGGCAGATCACGCATGGCACGCAACGTTGCCAGATCGATCTGCCGGGGGTGCGGGACACAGGCAACATCCGGTGCCTTCAGGATGGCGGCCGGAGACAGGTCGTCAATCATGCGGGCCGTTTCAGGCGCCGTCAGTTGCGATGACGTCGGAACGGGAACGACACCGACGGCAATCGCCCCCAAGTAGGCAATCGGGAAATCGACGGTATTCCCAAGGCGCATCAGAACGATGTCGCCCGGTTTCAAACCGGCCTGCAACAACCCTGTGCCGGTGCCCAAAACGGCAGACAGCAGTTGCCGATAGCTCCAGTCCTCGGTCGCCGTTTCATTCAGAACGGAGAGTGCGGTTTTTTCCGGAATCCGCTCTGCGTGGCGCAGAACGTGCGCTGCGAGGTTAAACGGAGTGGGGCAAGGGGCAGGCGAACCCTGATCAAAAATGGACAGCATGTCGTCTGGCTAACGCGGGGCAAGGCGCGTTGCAAGCGGCGCGGCCCGGCCCTATAGAAGTGCCATGAGAACGCAGGACCCGAAATCCCTGATCCGTATCGCCCGCGATGCCGGTGAAAATGTCGAACCCGAGCCATTGGATCTGGGCGCGCGCGTGCGCGAATTGCGCAAGGCCCGCAAATGGACGCTGGAACAGGCGGCAACCCAGGCTGGTCTGGCGCGCTCAACGCTCAGCAAGATCGAAAACGGTCAGATGTCGCCGACCTATGATGCCCTGAAGAAACTCGCGACGGGGCTGGGGATTTCGGTGCCTCAACTGTTCACGCCACCCCAGCGCGATCAGGTCATTGGACGCATGTCCGTCACACGGATGGGGGAAGGTGCGGCCCATGCCACGACGACATACGAGCATGAGTTGCTGGCCGAAACGCTGACGAAAAAACAAATGCTGCCCTACCGGGCCCGCGTACGCGCCCGCTCGATGGACGAGTTCGATGGCTGGGTTCGTCATGATGGTGAGGAATTCCTGTACGTTCTGACAGGCGTCGTGCGGCTTTATACCGAGTATTATGAACCTGTCGAAATGCGCCGCGGCGACAGCGCCTATTACGACGGAAGCATGGGTCACAACGTCGTCTCGGTCAGTGACGAAGACGCGTTGATCCTGTGGGTGACGTCACTTGCGTAACGTCTGATCGAATTCGCGATTCAGGCTTTCGGTGAACAGGAAATCCTCCAGTTCTTCCCGGGCTTCGTTCACGGTCAGGTGGTGCCGTTCCGCAAGGTAAGCCTCGAACTGTTTTCTGTCTTGCCGGAAATGCGCGACATCCTGATCACGCAGGTTCGGAAAGCGCCGCTTAGCGCGCGCCAAGGATCCGTTCCAGTCCTGCGTCAGTTCTGTCCATTTCATAATCATCAGCGAGCTTTCCGTTTCTTGCGCTACAGGACTGCCCGGCCCCCAGATATCAGGTTACGTAGGGGCGGGGTATATACATGCATGACAAAATGTCGCACCTAAGGATGTGATGACCGGAATGGAAAATGCCCGCTGCGGAACGTCCGCAACGGGCCACGGACCTGCGTTTCGGAGTGAGTGGCGGCCGGTCCGTGAACCACCAGGGCAGGGCGAACCGCCCGCAACTATATCACCGAAACTCAACAACTTTTGCACGGTTCACCGAGGTTCGATTTGATGACACGTTACATGCTCGGCACCCAATCCGTAAAGGTTCTTGTGTCCATTGGAGCAATTTTCGCTGAAATTAGAAGGTCCAACAACATATTGCGACGGACGTCGCGTAAGCAGTCATATGCTGCGGTGTTTTGACATGTGCCACTTTCCGCCGAAGTATTCCTGACAACCGCCATCCGAGAAGACCGGGGCAGCACACGTTAGACGAGCGTTGTGAGGCGTTGGTAAAGAGGGTTTCGCCGCACAAACGCGGGCGAGGAGGCGTTCGCCCGCTGCAGATTATTCCTGATACCACCAGACCTCGGGCATGTATTGCGGGCCATCGCCGTAAATGGGCAGGTTTGGCGCGTACTTAAGCTCTTTCACATGCGCGATACGGCCGACATCGAAGTTCCAGATGGGAATGACATACCGGCCAGCGGTCAGGGTGCGGTCAAGCGCGCGGGTGGCCGCGACAAAGTCTTCCCGCGTTTCCGAAGCCAGCATCGCATCGATCATCGCGTCGACCGCGGGTGAAGTGACACCCATCAGGTTCCGGGTCCCGGGCGTGTTCGCGCCATCGCTGCCCCAATAGAGGCGCTGCTCGTTTCCGGGGGACAGGGACATGGCCCTTCGGAATGGCGTCATATCGAAATCGTGTTCCGAGATGCGACCGGTGTATTGCGCGTTGTCTACCGTTTCGGTTGTCACCTGAATGCCAAGGCGTTCCAGTGCACGGGAATAGATTTCGACTGCGGTGGCCATATCGCTGTCGCCTTGCTGCAGCAAGACGGTCATGGCGAAAGCATCGCCATTCTGGTTGCGCAGCACACCGTCCTGAATGGTCCAGCCCGCTTCGGACAGCAGGTTCGCGGCCTTTCGGATATTGGCGCGATTGCGCGCCGAGCCATCGCCTTGTGGTGGGCTGTAGCCTTCAATCGTTCCGGGTAGAAGGTCATCGGCAAACGGTTGCAGCAACTCGGCGACCCGGCCTGTCGCCGGCCCGGGTTGCATCGCCAGGTCCGAGCCCGAGAAATACGAGGTGATCCGGGGCTGGGCACCGCCGGTGATGGTGTCGTTGATGAATTCGAAGTTGAACGCCAGCGTCAGCGCCTCGCGCACGCGCCAGTCATCGAATGGCGCCTTGCGCGTGTTCATCACAAAGCCGGTCATGCCCGACGGTTTGCCATGCGGGATTTCCGTTTTGACTACGTCTCCGCGCTGCGCGGCGGGGAAACTGTATTGCGTGTCCCACTTGTCGGCGTTGAATTCCCGAATGGCGGAGAGTTCCCCAGCCTTGAACGCTTCGAACAACACGGTCTGATCGCCGTAGAACTCGATCCTCATTTCATCGAGGTTCATGGTGCCACGGCGGAAGGGAACATCGCTGCCCCAGTAGTCAGGATTGCGGCGCAGGTTTACGAAGCGCCCGGCCTCATAGTCCTCGACGACATAAGGCCCCGAGCCGATTGGAACATCGTGCAACTGCGCGTTGGCAAAATCCTTGCCGTCCCATTGGGCCTTTTGAAGGATCGGGCGCAGGCCCGCAATCAGCGCCAGTTCGCGGTCAGGTTCGTTGAATGTGATCCTGACCGAGCGTGGACCAGTCTGTTCGATGCTGCCGATCTTGGACCACAACCCGCGATACCGGAGATGCCCTTCGGTCCCCAGAGTTTCATAGGACCACATCACGTCGTCCACGGTGACTGGGCTGCCGTCCGAGAATCGGGCGTTCTCGCGCAGCGTGAATTCCACCCAGGATCGGTCCTCGGCCGTCTCAACTGATTCGGCTAACAACCCGTAAAGAGTGAAAGGTTCGTCCCAGGATCGGCCCATCAGGCTCTCATGGGTCCAGAATCTCAGTTGCCAGGGTGACGTGCCTTTTTGCACAAACGGGTTCAAACTGTTATAGCCGCCGGTATTCCCGAAAACGACCTTTCCTCCTTTTGGTGCATCCGGGTTCACGTAAGGCAGAGACACAAAATCCGGTGGTAGGGCGGGATCGCCATACATAGCTATGCCATGAGACGAATCTGCATGGGCAAATGTGGTCGCAAAAATGCCGGTGATTCCCACCAGTATTGAACGAAGGGAGGGTGAAAAATCGGGGCTCATTTTGGAAACAATCCTGCTCTGGCCTTATTTTGTTGGGATTCACCGTAGCCATGATTTTTCTTATTATCAAACTTTTAGCTTGGACGAAGGCGCAGAATTGCTTATAAAGGATGCACTGCTCGATAGGTTTCTTGCCTGTATGAAACCTGCCTCAATAACTTAACGCCCGCTTCGTGCGGGCGTTTTTTTGTGATGGTGATGCCGGTGCCAGAGGAGTTGCATTGGCCCCAGCTTTCCCCGTTTTCTTTGCACGTGCAGCATGGCACTGTGTCGGAAATTCTGACTCAGCAGGAGAGCGGCGATGAGCGTTTCGGGAAAAACGGCAATTATCACGGGATCGAATTCGGGGATCGGGCTGGGCGTTGCGCGCGAACTGGCCAGGGCGGGCGCCAATGTGGTTTTGAATTCGTTCACCGATCGGGATGAGGACCATGCACTGGCTGCTGAAATCTCGAACGAGACCGGAACCAACGCGCGATATATCCAGGCCGACATGTCCAAGGGGGATGATTGCCGGGCCCTGATCGAAAAGGCCGGGGCTTGCGACATTCTTGTCAATAATGCGGGCATTCAGCACGTCGCGCCGATCGACCAGTTCCCGGTCGACAAATGGGATGCAATCATCGCGATCAACATGAACTCGGCCTTTCACACGATGGCGGCAGCTTTGCCAATGATGCGAAAGGCCGGGTGGGGGCGCATCGTCAATATCGCGTCGGCCCATGGTCTGACGGCGTCGCCCTACAAGGCGGCCTATGTGTCGGCCAAACATGGTGTGGTCGGCATGACCAAGACAGTTGCGCTGGAAACGGCGCAGGAGCCGATCACCTGCAACGCCATTTGCCCGGGCTATGTTCTGACACCGCTGGTCGAGGCGCAAATCCCCGACACGATGAAAGAATACAACATGAGCCGCGAGGACGTGATCAAGAACGTGATGCTGGAACGCCAGCCCTCGAAAGAGTTTGCCACGGTCGAGCAACTTGGCGGGACGGCTTTGTTTTTGTGCTCGGATGCGGCGGCGCAGATTACCGGGACGACGATTTCCGTCGATGGCGGTTGGACTGCCCTGTAGTGTTTCATGGGGGCGCGGCCCCCATACCCCCGGAGTATTTCGGAAAAGATGAAGGGGCGGGCTTTTGAAACGGATCAATCTGGCTTTGCAGGGCGGCGGCGCACATGGCGCCTTTACCTGGGGTGTACTGGACCGGTTGCTGGATGAAGAGGATATTGAGGTTGCCGCAATTACTGGCACATCCGCAGGGGCGTTAAACGGGGCGGCTTTCAAGTCCGGGATGGTGCGGGCCGGGCGCGAAGGCGCGCGCGAGTGTCTGAACGGATTGTGGAAGCGTATGGGGGCGGTTGGCGACATGCGGATCGCCAACTGGATGCAGGCGCTGGAGCCTGCCCAGATCGCGCAGGCCATGGAGTATTCGCTTCCCTATTCGATTGGCGACGCGTGGTCGCGCATGGTTTCGCCTTATGCCTACGGTCCGTTTTACCAGAACCCGCTAAAGCCTGTTATCGACCGTTTTGACTTCGACGAGATTTGCGCGACTGAAGGCCCGCAGCTGTTTGTCTGTGCGACCTGCGTGCGCAGCGGCAAGATCCGGGTGTTCACGGGCGAAGATGTATCGACGGATGCCATACTCGCCTCGGCCTGCCTGCCGACGCTGTTCAAGGCCGTAGAGATATTCGATCCGAAATCAGGGCGAACCGAGGCCTATTGGGACGGAGGTTTTACGGGAAATCCTGCGCTGTTTCCTTTGTTCAATGACGAGTTGCCGGATGATGTGGTCATCGTGAACATCAACCCGCTTGAGCGGGACGAGGTTCCGAAGACACCACAGCAGATTCAGAACCGGATCAACGAGATCAGCTTCAATTCGTCCCTGTTTCGCGAACTCAGGGCGATTGACTTTGTGCAGCGCTTGTTGCGTGAGGGCAAACTGAAGGCGGGTGAGATGAGCCGGGTTCTGGTTCACATGATCGCAGACAATGAGTTGATGAACAGTCTGTCGGTTGCCACGAAGACCGTTCCCAACCCGGTGATCCTGCACAAGCTGAAAAAGGCTGGCCGGGCAGCCGCGGACGGCTTTCTGTCAGCCCACAAAACCGATCTGGGTGCGCGTAGCACAGTAGATCTGCGTGCGATGTTTGGCTGATCACTCTGGCGGGCGGGTCGGGTCTTTTTCGTTTGGATAGACAAGACCAGCCGAGATCACCAGTTTCGCGGCATCCTCGATCGTCATGTCCAGCAGGATGACGTCTTCGGCCGGAAAAAACAGCAGAAACCCGGATGTGGGGTTCGGGGTCGTCGGAACAAACACGCTGAGCAGTTCGCCGCCGGTTTCTGCAAGACGGCTGACCTCGCCTTTGGCGGTGGTGGACACGAACCCGATCGCCCAGATTCCACGGCGCGGATACTGGATAAGGCAAGCCTTTTCGAACGAGCGGTCTGTTTGGGCAAAAACCGTTTCGGAAATTTGCTTGATCCCGGAATAGACCGAGCGGACGACAGGCATCCGATCAACAACGCGTTCTGCAAAAAGGATCAGCGAACGTCCCAGTATGCCCTTGGCCACCCAGCCCACGATCACCGTGAAGATCAGGAAGATGATGACCCCGACGCCGCGCAGGTTGATGCCGACATATTCCTGCGGCTGAAACCTTTGCGGCACCAGCGGCAGGACCGCACTGTCGATCCAGCCCACCACGGACCAGATCAACCAGATTGTAAGCCAGACCGGCGCAATGACGACAATCCCCGTCAGAAACGACGCCCGCAGGCCTGCAAACAGGCCGGGGCGGCGATGCGGTTCTTCGTCAAACGGTGTATTCATCTTAGTTCCGAGCGGTTTGCAGACTGCAATTAAGCAGTCTGGCGTGATGGTGCAATAGGGACGGTGTCAGGCGGTGTTGCGGGTCAAAGCCTTTGCGATGCCGGCGGCAAGGCGGGCGTTGTTGCGAACAAGCGCGATATTGGCCGTCAGGGATCGGCCCTTGGTCTGCTCGAATATACGCTGCAGAAGATAAGGGGTGACGCCTTTTCCTGTGATCCGGTGTGTCTTGGCGTCGGATTGGGCTGATGCGATGATCGGTGCCAGTTCGTCGGCCGGGATCTGGTCGGTCTCGGGGATTGGGTTTGCAACCAGTTGTCCGCCGGGCAGGCCAAGGGCGCGGCGGGTTGAGTGGGCCTTTGCGATCTCTTCCGGGCTGTCCATGCGCAATGGCGCGGCATAGGGTGATTTGGCTGACCAGAAGGCTGGGAATTCATCCTGACCATGGGCAATCACCGGAACGCCCAGTGTTTCCAGAACCTCGAGCGTTTTGGCCAGATCCAGAATGGCCTTGGCGCCCGCGGCCACGACCGTCACCGGCGTCTGGGCAAGCTCATGCAGGTCAGCGGAAATATCGAACGAGGTTTCGGCCCCCTGATGCACGCCACCGATGCCGCCGGTGGCAAAAACCTCGATCCCCGCGTAATGAGCGGCGATCATCGTCGCAGCAACGGTTGTCGCACCGGTGCCGCCGGTCGAGATACAGGCGGCCATGTCGGCGCGCGAGATTTTGGCGACGCCCTGCGCCTTGCCCAGATCCTGCAACTGGTCAGGTTCAAGCCCGACATGCAGCTTGCCCCTGATCACAGCCATGGTGGCGGGAACCGCCCCTGCGTCGCGAATATCTTGTTCGACCTGCGCGGCGACCTCGATGTTCTGCGGGTAGGGCATTCCGTGGGTGATGATTGTGCTTTCAAGCGCAACGATGGGCTGGCCTGCATCCTTTGCGGTGCGGACCTCGGCTGAGTATTGGATGTCGATCACAGTGGGGTTTCTCCGGAGACATAAGTTGCGGCGGCGTGCAGAGCGCGGGTCAGGGCCGCGTCGCTATCTGCGCCATTTGCTTCAGCGGCAATATGGGCCGCCATGAAAGTATCACCCGCGCCGGTCACGCGCGTGACCAATACGGATGGGGGTTTCTGGGTCTGGATGCCATCGGCCGAGCCGACAGTGGCCGAGTTGCCGCCATCCGTTACCAAAACCCGTAGCGCGCCCCGATCCAGCAGGCCCTGGGTAGCGCTTTCGGAATCCTCGAACTCGCGCTGACACAGCAGACCGGCCTCTTCGAGGTTGACGTAAAGCGTCGCGCGGGCGTGTTTGAGGAAAGGCAGAAGGCGCTCGGCCTTGCCGGGTGAGGCCGGGGCAACGCGCAGATCGGCGCGAGAGAACGCCGGACTTTGCGCGATCTCCTCCAGCAGGTCTTGCGTCAGGTTCCCGTCCAGCGCAACCGGACCTTCAAACGGCGTATTCTCGTACCCCAATGGACCGTGCATCAGGGGGCGCAGGATCTTGGCCCCGGCGGCTTCGAGAGAGTGGGCATCCGCGATTGCGGCAATCAGACCGTTTGCACCTTCGACCGCCATGTACCGGTCTGTCGGCAAATCCTGCGAGCGGTAAATATGGTCTGTCACCATCCCAAGGCGGGCACAGGCGTGCACAAGCTCGTCACCTTCGGGATCACGGCCAACGGCGGTCAACAAGGTTGGGGTCATACCAAAGCGGACCAGCGTCATTGCGATGTTCATCGCCACGCCACCAGGCAGTCGGGTAATCCGCCCCGGAACGTCCGAGCCCTGACGCATGACGCTGGCGGATCGTCCGATCACGTCCCACAGGACGGACCCGATACACAAAATTTCACTGGTCTGAGTCATGCCGTTGTCATGCCGCAGCCCCGTGATCCGTGCAAGTCAGAACGTTAACGCCAACGGGAATTCCTGCCACGGCCTGCCGTTTTGGCTTGCCATCGCGCGTTATCGGCAGAACAATCGAAGGATATGTTGTCGGTATTCATGTTCATGTTGGATTGCAGCAAATGAGCCGCATTGTCAGAGCGTTATTCAAAACCCGCCCTGTACTTCTTCTTCTTGTTGTTCCTTTGGTTTTCTGGATTGCAGTCGGCAACGCATCAGCTCAGACGGCGAAACCGACAGTGGTGGATTTTCGGATCAATCAGGGCACATTGTTTCTGGAAATCAGCATGAATGCCGAGGCATTCGTCGCCGGGATTAACCCTTCGGCGGATCCGTCGCCCGTTTCAGGTGAGTACAGAAGACTTCGCCGCTTGGCGTCTTCGGAACTTGAGCCGCACATAAAGCAGTTCATTAAAGGCTGGTCGCCGACCATGAACGTGTTGGCAGGTGGACCCGTCACGCTGTCCTACGAAGGTTCCCGCGTTCCTGTGGCCGGAGACCCTGAGGTGCCAAGGATTTCACGGGTTCTGCTGGCCGGGGCTTTACCGCCCGGCGCGTCCAGCCTGCAGCTGACCTGGCCGGAAGGTCACGGGCCGATGGTCCTTAGGCAGCAGGGGGTGGATGCGCCTTATACCGGGTACCTTGTGGCGGGCGAGGCAAGCCCTCTGATTCCGCTGCGGGGTGGGGCCGGTCTGGACCCGGGTCAAACCCTGAAGGCCTATTTCTCCAACGGAATCGTGTATGCCACGACAGTGGGGCTGCCGGTTATCCTGATTGCGTTGCTGCTGGTGCTGCACGCCCTTTGGGTGTCGGCGGCCTTGTGGCAGCTTTCTGCTTTCGCGCTGGCCACATCGATTGGTCTGGGATTGGGCACGCTACAGCTTGCCACGATGCCCTCAGCATGGTTGCCGTATCTCATGCCCGCAGCAACCGTGGTGCTGGGTGTGTGGAACGTTACAGTCCGGCGACCGGGCTTTCTGCGTTTGCTGACCGTTGCTCTGGTGGGTGGTCTGATCGGTTTGAGCCAGGCCTTCGCTTTGACGTCGATCGGAGTTCCGCCGGATCGGCTGGCACCGGCGGTTCTGGGCTTTGGTCTGGGTGCGTTGACCGTGCCGGTCTTGGCCGCAGCCGTGGTGTTTGCATTGGCACTGGCGATTTCCCGCAGATCGATCCGGCTCAGGCTTCGGATTTCGGTTCTGCTATCCCTCGTGATTGCCGGCTTCGGGGCATTTACCTTTGTTCGGCCCTTCCTGCCTTTCTAGGAAAGTGGCGCCAACAAAGTGGTCAGCGCTGCGACAGGATCATCACCCGCCCAGATTTCGTCGCCGATCCCAAAAAAGTCGGTGCATGGGGCCAGACTGCCAATCAGCTCAGCCGTCAGACCGCCTTCGGCCACTACCGGGACTTCGATCATCTCGGACCACCACTGAAACAGATCTTGTTCGGCGCGCGTGCCGTCGCCAAGCTTGTCTGTTCCAACCGGCCCGAAGGCGACATAGTCCGCCCCGGCTTCACCGGCGGTCATGCCGTCATGGCTGGAAGCTCCGCAAAAGCTGCCGACGATCGCATCTGCCCCCAGTTCCTTACGGGCGGACCGCACGGAACGGGCGGCGTCATCCAGATGCACCCCGTCCAGACCCAAACGTTGCGCCAGCAGAACGTGGTTTGAAATCACCAGCGCCACGTCCCGCGCATGGGCCACTTCACGGCAGGCATCGGCCGCGCGTGCGATTGCATCTTCGTCATTGCCCGCCAGCGCCAAGCGGATGCACGCGATTTCTGTGCTGTCCAGAACGCGCGCCAGTTTTTCAGGGAATCGGCTCAGTTCGATGGCCGGCGGTGTGATCAGGTAGATCTGCGGCTGCTCGGGGGTGTCCATTGGCGCGTCCTTCGGATTTCTGTCTTTGGCGGGGTTTAGCGGATTGAGCGGGGGAAGCAAACTTTTATGCCTGCCGAGCGGGTATTTGAGAGCAGAACAAGGTGATTGGCTTGCCTCGTCGGTGACAGGGTATTAGAGCGGGCGGAACTTTCGGAGTAAGCCATGCCCAGCGACAAATCCCAGCCCTCATTCGTGCTTGTGCGCCCGCAGATGGGTGAAAACATCGGCGCAGCCGCGCGCGCGATGTGGAATTTCGGTCTGGATCGGATGCGTATCGTGGCTCCCCGGGACGGCTGGCCCAACCCCAAGGCAGTGGCCATGTCCAGCGGCGCGGGGCGGCTGCTGGATGAGGCGCAGCTGTTCGACGACCTGGCCGGAGCGCTTGAGGACAGCACCTTTGTCTTTGCCACCACGGCCCGTCAGCGCGGGTTGACCAAACCGGTTTACAGCCCCGAGCGCGCCATGCAACTGGCCGCCGAAAAAGTTGCGGCCGGTCAAAAGGTTGCGGTTCTGTTCGGACCGGAACGCGCAGGGCTTGAGAATGAGGATATTGCGAAGGCAAACGTCATCATTTCGGTTCCTGTGAACCCTGAGTACGCCTCGCTGAACCTCGGTCAGTGCGTGCTGCTGACCGCTTACGAGTGGATGCGCCAGAAAGGAGACGTGGTGCACGAGACCACCGATCTGGGCAAGGGCGACTGGGCGACAGGGATCGAGGTTGAGAAACTGGCCGAACATTTCGAAGACCGGCTTGAGACCGCGGGTTTCTTTTATCCGCCTGAGAAGGCCGATGGGATGAAGGTGAACCTGCGCAATCTGTGGTCGCGGATGAACATGACACGGGCAGATGTGCAGATGTTGCACGGTGTCATGCGGCAGATGGTCCGCTGGAAGGAAAAGGGCTGAGGCTGGACCTTACACTCCGGTAGCCCTAGCTTGCGTGAAAATCAAAGACATGAGGACGGCATGAGCGGCAAGCGCAGCATCTTCGAAGAAGTCTCGGACACCGAAAAACAAAAGGCGGTGCAGCCGGGGATGATCGACCGGGGCCGGGGCGGTGCGCGCGGGGCCATTCGTGTCTGGCTGATGAGCCTGTTTGCCCTGGTCGTGATCATGATCGCCGTAGGCGGGCTGACGCGGCTGACCGACAGCGGATTGTCGATCACCGAATGGCGCCCTGTTACCGGAGCCATTCCGCCGATGTCCGAGGCAGACTGGCAAGCCGAGTTCGACAAATACAAGCAGATCGATCAATGGCGCATTCAGAACCAGTGGATGGAACTCGATGATTTCAAGTCGATCTACTGGTGGGAATGGGGTCATCGGCAGTTGGGCCGTGTGATCGGTTTGGTCTGGGCGCTCGGGTTCCTGGGCTTCTTGGTGACGCGCAAGATACCGACCGGCTGGACCGGACGATTGCTGATCCCCGGCGCATTGGGTGGCGTTCAGGGTGCAGTTGGCTGGTGGATGGTCGCCTCGGGCGTGACCCAGGGCGAAGGGATGACGGCCGTCGCCAGCTATCGGCTGGCAATACACCTGGGGCTGGCCTTCGTGATTTTAGGGTTCCTCGCCTGGTACATCCTTCTGCTGGGCCGGGAAGAGCGAGACCTGATGCAGGCCCGCCGCGCGAAAGAGGCAAAGCTGTTTTCTCTCTCAACCGGCCTGATGCATTTCGCCTTTTTGCAAATACTCATTGGCGCCTTGGTTGCGGGGATCGACGCCGGTCGATCCTATACCGACTGGCCGTTGATCGGCGGGCAGCTTTTGCCGCCTGACGCAACAATGTTGGAACCGATCTGGCGGAACTTCTTCGAAAGCCCAGGGCTGGTGCAGTTCATCCATCGCTGCGCCGGTTATCTTCTGTTCGCGTTTGCGGTTGTTGTTTGGCGTCGTGGCGGAACCAGCGCGCATCTCCAGACCCGATTTGCATTCAACGCGGCCTTTGCCGCCTTGTCACTGCAAGTCGTCGTGGGAATCCTGACCGTGGTCTACGGGGCGCCATGGCAGATTGCCATTTTCCATCAGTTCATGGCCGTTGTGGTTTGGACGCTGATCCTACGCGCGCGTTTCCTGACGGCCTATCCCATCGCAACTTCACTACGCGGAGCGTGACCTTACATGACTGCATTCAATGACCTGATGGCTTTTCAGCGCGAAACCTCAGCCCTGGGACAGATTGCCGGGCGTCTGGGTTGGGATCAGGAAACAGTCATGCCGCGTGGGGCTGCCCCTCAACGGGCCGAGGAAATGGCGGCGATCGAGGCGGTTCTGCATGCCCGCCGGTCCGACCCGCGGGTGGCCGATTGGCTGGATCAGGCCGCGCCGCAGGACGAGATCGGTAAGGCCCAGTTGCGCGAAATTCGCCGTGCTTATGAACGGGCGGTCAAGGTGCCGGCTGATCTGGCGACGGCAATTGCCCGCGTGACATCCGCGGCCCAGGGGAAATGGGCGCAGGCTCGTGCGGATGAAGATGTATCGGCCTTTCTTCCGGTTCTGGCGGAGGTCGTCTCGCTGAAACGTCAGGAGGGTGAGGCCCTGGCGCAGGGCGGCGACATTTATGACGCTATGGTCGAGGATTATGAGCCCTATACGACGGGTGCCCAGATCGCCGCCATCTTTGATGAGATGCGCCCGCGGCTGGTTGCCCTGCGTGCTGCGGTTCTGGACCGACCGGAACCGGCTGCGCTGAGCGGAAGGTTTGATGAAGCGTCGCAGATGAAACTGTCGCAACAGCTGGCTGTAGCCTTCGGCTATGACCTAAACAACGGACGCGTGGACAAGGCGGTGCATCCGTTCAGCTCGGGCTCTGGTCTGGATGTGCGGATTACCACGCGGACCAGCGAGACCGACCCGTTCAATTGTTTCTACTCAACGATTCACGAGGTTGGCCACGCCGCGTATGAACAGGGCATTGACAGTGCCTATCTGCTGACCCCGCTGGGCAGCGGTGTGTCCATGGGCGTGCATGAGAGCCAAAGCCGGATATACGAGAACCAGCTGGGCCGCTCGCGCGCCTTCACGGGCTGGCTGTTCGGTCAGATGGTCGAGGTTTTCGGCGATTTTGGAATCCCCGATGCGGATGCGTTTTATGCAACCGTCAACCGCGTCCACAACGGGTACATCCGGACCGAAGCGGATGAGGTGCAGTACAATCTGCACATCATGCTGCGTTTTGATCTGGAACGAGCCCTGATGGCAGGTGATCTGCAGGTGAGTGACTTGGAGGCTGCCTGGAACGACCGGTTCAAGGCCGATTTCGGTTACGCGGTCGACAAGCCCTCGAATGGATGTTTGCAGGACGTGCACTGGTCGATCGGGCTGTTTGGGTACTTCCCGACCTATTCGCTGGGCAATGTGTATGCAGGCTGTCTGCATCAGGCCTTACGCGCCGCAGTTCCGGGTTTGGATGCGCAGCTTGCCAAGGGCGACACTTCAGGAGCTACAGGATGGCTGCGCGAGAATGTGCAGCGGCATGGCGGGCTGTATGCGCCGCGGGAAATCATCGCCCGCGCCAGTGGTTCGGAGCCGGGTCCAGAGCCGCTGTTGACCTATCTGGAAGAAAAGTTCGGATCGATTTACGGATTGTGATGAAAGAACTGCGCCCGGGGTTTCGCAGCCTGGCCGCAGTTCAACCCCACGTCACCGGGTCCAGACGGAACAGTTTGGACAACTGTTCGTATACATCCGGCACCTCGTGTTTCAGAGCTTGGGGCCGTTCGAAAAACACCTCGACTGAAACTGCGAAGAATTCTTCGTGCCCCGTGGCGCCATAAGGGTCGATAACGGTGCGACGCCCGGCCTCGACCGCGTGAACATGGGCGTCAAAAGCGGTAAGGAAAACGCGTTCCCACTCGGCAAAGCTCTGACCTTCGCTCAGGACTGGTACGCCGTTTGTGCCGCCTGACAGGTCGTCGATCTGGTGGGCGAATTCGTGCAATACGACATTCTGCCCGTCACGGTCATCCATCGCGCCCCGACGGCTATGCGCCCAGGATAGGATAACCGGCCCGCGGTCCCAGCTTTCACCGGTGCGGACGATTTCTTTTTCGGTCACGACGTAACCGCTGCGTCGGCTCTGACGGGATTTGAAAGCGCTGGGATAAATCAGGATCGTGGTTAGATTGTCATACCAAAGATCACTGTTCACCACGAGCAGACAGGCCTGCGTCGCGATCGAAAGCTGCATTTCCTCGGTCACGTCCAGGCCGTCACAGCCATAAAACTCGACCTGATCGAGAAACAGGTTGACCTTGCCCTCCAGCTTGGTCCGAAACCGTGCCGGGAGCCGTCTGATCATGGGAACCTGATCGGCGATCACGGCACGCTCGTAATCGGACAAAGGAGACGCCAGCAGAGAGTTCCGCGTTTGCCTTTTGGACCAGTAGCGATAGCCGAGGAAACCGGAGACAAGCAGCAGGCAGGCGATCAGGATGAACATGGCGTCACTCTAGTCGGAAGATACCGAGACAGAAACGCTTTTTGCTGTCGGGCCGCGCAGAGAATGATCGCGCGGCCCGGCAGAATTTACTCTTCAGTCTCTTCGTCGCCCTGATCGGCAATCCAGGCAACGCTGACGACTTCTTCGCCTTTCCCGGTGTTGAACACCTTCACGCCACCTGCCGAACGCGAGCGGAAGGAAATGCCATCGACCGGCACCCGGATCGATTGGCCTTTGGAAGTGGCCAGCATGATCTGATCGTCGATTTCAACCGGGAACGAAGCCACCAGTTCGCCACCGCGCATGGCTTTGTCCATGGCCGCAACGCCCATACCACCGCGCCCGCGAACCGGGTAATCATGGCTGGAGCTCAGCTTGCCCGAACCGCCTGTCGTGATGGTCAGGATCAGGTTTTCGGCCGCCGACATCTCGGCATACCGCTCCTGAGGCAGAACGCTGTCGGCGTTGCCTTCATCCTCGTCGGCCTCGGCCTCATCGGTCACACCGGCCATCAGGCGACGCATTTTGAGGTAAGCGGCACGCTCGTCCGAGGTCGCCTCGAAATGGCGGATGACCGACATTGAAACGACCCGGTCGCCGTTGGTCAGCTTGATGCCGCGTACACCCGTCGACTTGCGGCCCTTGAAAACCCGGACAGCCGTGGTCTGGAACCGGATCGCGCGGCCGGAATTGGTGACAAGCATCACGTCGTCATCTTCCGAACAGATGCGCGCATTCACCAGTTCCACACCTTCCGGCAGGTCCATCGCAATTTTACCGTTGCGCTTGACGTTGGTGAAATCGCTCAGCGCATTGCGGCGTACATCCCCGGCGCTGGTGGCGAATACGATCTGCAGGTTTTCCCATTCTTCATCTGGGACATCCACCGGCATGATAGCCGCGATGGAGATGCCGGTCGGGATCGGCAGGATGTTGACGATAGCCTTGCCCTTGCCGGTGCGCCCGGACTGCGGCAAACGCCAGGTCTTGAGCTTGTAGACCATCCCGTCGGTGGTGAAGAACAGCAGCTGCGTGTGGGTATTCGCCACGAAGAGGGTGGTAACCACGTCCTCTTCCTTGGTCTGCATACCCGAAAGACCCTTGCCGCCGCGTTTCTGGGCGCGGAAATCGGCCAGCGGCGTGCGTTTGATGTACCCGCCCGAAGTGACGGTCACGACCATGTCTTCACGCTCGATCAGGTCTTCGTCTTCCATGTCGCCGGACCAGTCGACGATCTCGGTACGGCGTGGAACGGCGAACTGGTCACGCACTTCGCGCAACTCATCGCCGATGATGCCCATGATGCGCTCGCGCGAGGACAGAATATCCAGGTATTCCTTGATCTTGGCGGCCAGTTGCTCCAGCTCGTCCGTGACCTCTTTGACGCCCAGTTGAGTCAGACGCTGCAAGCGCAGTTCGAGGATGGCACGGGCCTGAACTTCGGTCAGGTTATAGGTGCCGTCGTCGTTCATTCTTGACAGAGGGTCGTCGATCAGGCGCAGGTAGCCCTCGATTTCGGCAGCGGGCCAGCGGCGGGTCATCAGCTTCTCGCGCGCCTCGGCGGCGTCGGCGGATGAGCGGATCGTGGCGACCACCTCGTCCACGTTCGAAACGGCCACTGCCAGACCACACAGGATATGGCTGCGTTCGCGGGCCTTGCGCAGGTCGTATGCCGTGCGGCGGGCGACAACATCTTCGCGGAAGTCGATGAACGAGGTCAGGAAGCGGCGCAGGGTCAACTGCTCGGGGCGGCCACCGTTCAGCGCCAGCATGTTGCAGCCGAACGAGGTTTGCATCGGCGAGAACCGGTAAAGCTGGTTCAGAACCACTTCGGGCGTTGCATCGCGCTTCAGCTCGACCACCACGCGTACACCGTTGCGGTCGGACTCGTCCTGTACATGGGCAACACCTTCTATGCGTTTCTCACGCACGGCTTCGGCGATCTTTTCGATCATCGCAGCTTTGTTCACCTGATAGGGAATCTCGTCCACGACAATGGCGTAACGGTCTTTGCGGATCTCCTCGACGCGGGTCTTGGCGCGTATGATGACGCTGCCGCGGCCTTCCAGATAGGCTTTGCGCGCACCGGAGCGGCCCAGCATCACGCCGCCGGTCGGGAAATCGGGACCGGGGACGTATTCGATAAGTTGCTCGGAGGTCAGGTCCGGATCGTCGATCAGCGCCAGCGTGGCATCGACCACTTCGCCCAGATTATGTGGCGGGATGTTGGTCGCCATACCAACGGCAATACCGCCGGCACCGTTGACCAGCATGTTCGGGAAGCGCGCGGGCAGGACAGTCGGTTCCTTGTCCTTGCCGTCGTAGTTGTCCTGAAAATCGACCGTCTCTTTTTCGATATCGGCCAGCAGCGACGCAGCAGGTTTGTCCATTCGGACTTCGGTGTACCGCATGGCCGCCGGGTTATCGCCGTCCATCGATCCAAAGTTGCCCTGACCATCCAGAAGCGGCAGCGACATTGAGAAATCCTGCGCCATCCGCACCAGCGCGTCATAGATCGCGCTGTCACCGTGCGGGTGGTATTTACCCATCACATCGCCAACGGGGCGAGCCGATTTGCGATAGGCCTTATCGTGCGTGTTCCCGGTCTCGTGCATCGCATAGAGGATACGCCGGTGGACCGGTTTCAGCCCGTCGCGCAGATCGGGGATTGCGCGGCTGACGATTACGGACATCGCATAATCGAGGTACGACGTGCGCATCTCGGATTCGATGGACACCGTCGGGCCGTCATAAGCGGGGCGTGCCGGTGGGGTTTCATCCATGTTTTCAGGGGTTTCTGGCGTATCGCTCACGTAAACTGCCCGTTCTTTGTGCGGAGTCTATATCTTGTGGATGCACCTTATCAGACCCGGCACATAAGGTGCAAGCAACCTGCGTAATCGCGCAAGAATAACCTCGGTAACATCAGAGTAACATATTGTTAAGTAAGGATTAGGCGGTTTGCGTGCTATGCTGAAGAGACCTTGACAGAAATCGGAGGTCTGCATGGAGCGAAGTGAAACGGAGCTGATGTTAAAGGGGTACGGGCTGACAACAGCGGAATTCTTCTATCACATGCCCGACTACATTCATGTCCTGAACACGTTCATCTGGCAGGATTACGATCTTGCGCCGGATCACCCGAAGCTGTTTGATTTCATCGACTTTTGGCAGCGTGAAATCGAAGGACCGCTTCATTCCGTCCGGTTCACGCACCGCAAAATGATCGCACCGGGTGAATGGCGTAACATGGTGGGTGAATTTCGGGTGAACTGAAAACGGACCTGAATGGCAGCTGTTGATGTTGCCTGTGTCATTTTCTGTTGTATCGGCTAAGGTGCGCTTCAGACTTCGGATCACACACGGATTAGCCTGATGCAGAGAGTAATGATTGCGGTTGCCGCCTGTTTGACGTTTTGCGGGCCGGCATCGTCCGAAGGAGTTTTGGACAAGATAAAAAAGGGTGCTGAAAGCACGGCGGACGCCATCGGTCAGGGAGCCGAAGCCGTCGGCGGGACACTCAAGAAGGGCGCAGGCGCGGTTGATGAAACGCTCAATTCAACTGCCGATCTGGTGTCTAACGAAGCCACCCCGGAAGAAACACGCGCCAAGCTGGATGCTATGGCGGAAACGGTACTGACCCAGTTGCTGGCGGAAAACCCGGATGCGGCGTTTCTTTATGAAATCAGTGCAGGCTATGCGGTGTTTGATTCCCGAAAAGTCACGGTTTTTCCTGTTTCCGCAGGATATGGGCGAGGTGTGGCGGTATCAAAAGAAACAGGTCAGCACACTTACATGAACATGGGAACAGGTGGGGTTGGTGCAGCTATCGGCATTGGCGGTTTTGAAACCAAGTTCGTCATCCTGTTCGAGACCCCCGCAGATCTGGAACACTTTATCGCCTACGGATACGACGCGACGGCTGAATCCGGTGCCATGTACGGCGATGACAGCAAAAGCGAGACGGTCCGGTTCACCGAGGGGCGCTCGTTCTTTGTGCTCAGCAAAAAGGGCTGGCGCGTCTCTGCCGGGGCGTCAGGAACCAAATACTGGAAATCCCCGGAACTGAACTGAGGTTCAAGCGGAACAGCTTGCGCCGCCCAGGACGCAGAATTTGGCGCAATGTGGGTGGTTCAGGTGCACGTCCGCCTCAGCGTCTGCAAGTGTCGGCCCCATCTCGAACTCAGCCTCATAGGGTAGCAAGGTGCAGGCCAGAACCGCCGGACGATCCGCGCCTTTGCGTTTGACCACCATGCGGGACGAGGCGCACATGACGCTGTCGGGAGATTTGTCCAGTATGCCCCAACAAGCGGTCGTGATTTCAGGTACTTCGGCGGTTTCGTCCATCTCGGGAAACAGGACAGTTTGACCAGGGTCGTGCGCGTCGATGTCAAAGCCATGCTCTGCAAAAAACGCCGCATAGCCGGCGCGGCTTTCTGTGTCGGTATCCCCCCAGACCGTACGACCGGCAACCGCCATTTTGATCCCGTTGTCGCGCAGCCATTCCATCCCGGTCTGGGTTTTTCCAAAGCTTCCTGTGCCGCGTTCCTTGTCGTGCAGTTCGGGCAGGAAGTGATCGACCGAGACCCGCAATGTCAGCTTGTCGCCAAAGTCACGTTGCAGACCTAAAAGGCCCTCGCGCATCTTGCGGCGCATCATCGGTTTCATGGCGTTGGTCAGGATCAGGACCTCAAACCCGTGGTCCAAGGCGGCCCGGGTCATGTCGATCATCTCGGGGTTCATGAACGGCTCGCCCCCAGTGAATCCAATTTCGCGGACCGGCCAGTTTCTGGATTTGATTTGCTTCAGAAAATCAGTCACCTCCGCCGCCGTGATATAGACCAGAGCATCGTTGGTTGGACTGCTGGCAATATAACAGTTCACGCATTCGATATTGCATAGGGTTCCGGTGTTGAACCAAAGCGTTTCGGGATTGCTCAGCCTTACCGAGGCGCGAATCTGACCGTCTGCTGTCATCAGTTTGTCCTGAAATTTTCCAGCATTGGCGATTTGGGCAGCGTTGTCTTTCATTCCCGTATCCGGTTCCTTGCAGTCGTCAGAATGACTTAACCTTTCGGGACAGCAGAGTTAAGTATGACGCGGCGGTCCTGACAGAGTTTTGATGACCTGCGAGAATTGAAAATTGATTGCGCTAACATTGGACATGCCGTCAGGGGCAAGGTAAGGAAAACCCATGGTTTCTCGTGTCATACCTGTGGACCCGTTCGATCTGGTCATTTTCGGCGCAACCGGCGATCTGGCAAAGCGCAAGATTCTTCCTGCGTTGTTCCGGAGGTTCTGTGCAAGGCAATGGCCCGACGATGTTCAGATCATCGGCGCGGCACGAGGGGATCATGACCGTCAGGGGTTCCGCGATATCGTGGCCGAATCTCTGCGTCAGCACGCGTCCCGGCATTGTCAGGACGAAGCAGCGCTGGAAAGCTTCCTTCAACGTGTCGATTATGTCGCTCTGGACGGCCTGTCGACAGTGGGATGGGATCGGCTGGCGGAAAAACTGACAACCGACCGCATCCGCGCATTTTACTTTTCGGTTGGTCCAAGGTTGTTTGGACCGTTGGCGGAGCGGATCAAATCCAACGATCTGGCGACATCGCAAACGCGGATCGTGGTTGAAAAACCCTTTGGGCATGATCTGGACAGTGCGCGGGTCCTGAATGCGACTTTGGCGGCGCATTTCGAAGAGGGGCAGATCTATCGGATTGATCACTACCTGGGCAAGGAAACGGTTCAGAACCTGATGGCTGTCCGCTTCGGGAACATGCTGTTCGAACCGTTGTGGAACAGCCAGTATGTCGATCACATCCAGATCACCGTTGCCGAGACCGTCGGCATAAACGGCCGCGAGGAGTATTACGACCGCGCGGGTGCAATGCGTGATATGATGCAGAACCATCTGATGCAGCTTCTGTGCCTGATCGCGATGGAACCGCCGGCCAAGTTCGACCCGGACGCGGTGCGGGATGAAAAGCTGAAAGTCATTCGCGCACTGGACCCGGTTGAGCCGCACCACATCGTGCGCGGTCAATTTGCGGCAGGCGGCGGCATGCCCGGCTATCGTGACATTGTGGGCAACCCGCGTTCGACCACGGAAAGCTACGTGGCCTTGCGGGCCCATATCAGCAATTGGCGGTGGGCGGGGACCCCGTTCTATATGCGCACGGGCAAGAGGCTGGTGGCGCGGTCCTCGGTGATCAATGTGCAGTTCAAGGATGCGCCGCACTCGATCTTTGGTGAGGAATCCGGGCGGCATGCCAATGCGCTATCCATCCGGCTGCAGCCAAATGAGGGCATCACGCTCAAGGTCACGATCAAGGAACCGGGACAAGGGGGGATGCGTCTGATCGACGTGCCGCTGGACATGAGCTTTGCCGTTGCTCTGGGCCCCGAAAATCAGGACCCGCCGGACGCTTATGAACGGCTTGTCATGGACGTGATCCGGGGCAACCAGACCCTGTTCATGCGCGGGGACGAGGTCGAGGCCGCGTGGGCCTGGACCGACCCGATCATTGCCGGGTGGCAGGCGCGGGGTGACGTGCCGAAACCCTATGATACAGGCAGCACCGGTCCGGGCGACGCCGAGCAGCTGATGAAAAGAGATGGTCGCCACTGGCAAGGGATAAAGCCATGAATATTCAGGAATATGCAGACCGCGACATGCTGGCCATCGATGTGGCAAACGCGTTGGCCGGGGATCTTGAGGCGGCCTTGCTGCACCATGACGTGGTGTCTTTGGCTGTTCCGGGGGGCACGACACCGGGGCCGATCTTCGATGGGCTTTGCGCCGCCGATCTTGAGTGGGACCGGGTATGTGTCCTGCCGACGGATGAACGCTGCGTTCCGGGCGACCACGACCGCTCGAACGAACGGCTTATTCGCGAGCGTTTGCTGACCAGCCGGGCCTCGGTCGCGCAATATCTTCCGCTTTATGTTTCCGGCAAGGCGCCCGAAGAGATTTTACCAGAGATTGAAAGCCTGATTGCCCCGGTTCTGCCTCTGTCGGTTCTGGTGCTGGGCATGGGCGAAGACATGCACACGGCATCGTTGTTTCCCGGGATGGACGGGCTTGAAGCAGCCCTGAGCAGCCACGCACCTACGCTGGCGGTGGCTCGCACCGAAGTTCAGCCCGAAGCGCGCATCACCCTGACCGCGCCGGTACTGGATGGGGCGCTGTCCAAACATCTGGTCATCTATGGCGCATCCAAGCGCGAGGCGCTGGAACGCGCAATGTCACTGCCGCCGGAAGAAGCGCCGATCGCCGCGGTTCTGAGCGGTTTGACGGTTCACTGGGCGGAGTGATGGCAATGCAGTTGGACACTCTCAAATCGCTGGCAACATCTGCGAAGGATCACAGCATTCTGGACCTGTTCGACAGCGACGCTGACCGGGCGCACCAGTTTTCGGCATCTGCCGGAGATCTGCTGTTCGACTACTCCAAAACCCTGATCAACTCCGAAATCCGTGATGCCTTGACCGGGCTTTGCGATTCTGCGGGTCTGGCCGACAAGCGTACCGCCATGTTCGGCGGAGAAAAAATAAATCAGACCGAAGGGCGTGCGGTCCTTCACACCGCGCTGCGAAATCTGGATGGCGGGCCGGTTGAGGTCGATGGTCAGGATGTGATGCCAGAGGTTCTGGACACATTGCAGCGGATGCGCGTTTTTGCGGAAGAAGTACGCGGAGGCTCGATCGTTGGGGCAGGCGGTAGCTTTACGGATGTAGTGAATATCGGGATCGGCGGATCCGACCTGGGGCCCGTCATGGCCACCCATGCGCTTTCGCCATACCATGACGGTCCAAGGCTGCACTATGTCTCGAACGTGGATGGTGCGCATATTGCGGATACTTTGCGCCAGCTGGATCCCACGCGAACGCTGGTCATAGTCGCCTCCAAGACGTTCACGACCATCGAAACAATGACCAATGCCCGGACAGCGCGCGCCTGGATGCTGGACGGCGGCGGTGACCCGGCACGTCAATTTGCCGCCGTGTCAAGCGCGCTTGACAAGACGCAGGCCTTTGGCATCCCGGAAGACCGCGTATTTGGTTTCGCCGACTGGGTCGGCGGGCGCTATTCCGTCTGGGGGCCAGTTGGCCTGCCGGTGATGATCGCCGTCGGGTCCAACGCCTTTGACGCGTTCCTGCGCGGCGGTCAGGCAATGGACCTGCATTTCCGGTCCGCTGAGTGGTCCGAGAATATGCCGGTGATGCTGGCGCTTGTCGGTGTCTGGCACCGTCAGGTACTGGGCTATCCCAGCCGCGCCGTTCTGCCCTATGATCAGCGTTTGCTGCGTCTTCCGGCTTATTTCCAACAGCTTGAAATGGAATCGAACGGCAAGTCGGTCGCCATGGATGGCAGCCCGTTGACCGTGCCGTCTGGCCCGGTTGTCTGGGGAGAGCCGGGAACAAACGGACAGCACGCCTTTTACCAGCTGATCCACCAGGGCACCGATATCATACCGTGCGAGTTCATGGTGGCCGCGGAAGGACACGAACCCGAACTGGCGCATCACCACCGCCTTTTGCTGGCCAATTGTCTGGCCCAATCCGAAGCGCTGATGCGCGGGCGTTCGCTGGACGAAGCGCGGTCGCGGATGGCAGACAAGGGTTTGAAGGGCGATGAGCTGGAGCGGCAGGCGCGTCACCGCGTGTTTCCGGGAAACCGTCCATCCTCGACGCTGATCTATCCAAAGCTGACCCCGTTTGTGCTGGGCCAGATCATTGCACTCTATGAACATCGGGTTTTCGTGGAGGGCATTTTGCTGGGCATCAACTCGTTCGACCAATGGGGCGTTGAGCTTGGCAAAGAGCTTGCCACATCTCTGGGACCGATCATCGACGGCGACGAAAAGGCTGCGGAAAAGGACGGTTCGACCGCTGCCTTGGTAGACTACGCCCTGCGTCACAGAGCCTGAATTCCCTAATAACACCGGCGCCCTTAGCGCGGTTTTGTACAATCTTTTATTGTCAGACAATTAAATGATTGGCAGGATTTGTCGGGGGAGACGCTCTGATCAGACCGCCGAGACTTGGTCCGGTGCAGATTGATGATCAGGGATCAGCGCCGCGGGCCTCTTGCGGCGCAGCCAAAGGGAGGATGCCCATGCTGGGACAGATGATGACGCAGCCATTGCTGATTTCGTCGCTGATTGATCATGCGGAACGCTATCACGGACAGACCGAGATTCATTCGGTAGAAACCGACGGAACCATCACACAGACCAACTGGTCCGAGATTTCACGAAATGCGCGTCGGCTTGCGTCCGCACTTACGCAACTGGGCCTGCAGTCGCAGGACCGGATTGGTACGCTTGCATGGAACAACCGCCGCCATCTGGAAATCTACTACGCAACCTCGGGGGCCGGGTATGTCTGCCATACTGTGAACCCGCGCCTGTTTCCCGAACAGCTTACATACATCATCAACCACGCAAAGGATCGGGTCCTGTTCTTTGACGCGACCTTCATCCCCTTGGTCGCGGCGCTGCGCGACAAACTGACCGAAGTACAGCACTACGTACTGATGGGACCGAGAAATCAGGATGCCCTGTCGCAGATCCCAGGATTGCAGTTCTATGACGAGCTACTGGAAACCGGCAAGGCGGACTTTGATTGGCCCAGCTTTGATGAAAATACCGCTGCGGGCCTGTGCTACACGTCCGGAACAACCGGGAACCCAAAGGGGGTTCTGTATTCCCATCGTTCGACGGTGCTGCACAGCTTTGCGTCGAACGCTACGGATGTCATCGGGTTTTCGGCGGTTGATGTGGTCCTGCCGGTGGTTCCGATGTTTCACGTCAATGCCTGGGGGTCGCCCTATGCCTGTGCCATGTCCGGATCACGCATGGTTCTGCCTGGCCCTGATCTGCACGGGGAAGCGCTGGTCAAGCTGATCGACAAATATGGCGTTACGCTGGCCATGGGTGTGCCGACGATCTGGCAGGGTTTGCTGGCATATGCCGAACAGTCCGGCAGCAAACTGGCCAGTCTGAACCGTACGGTGATCGGTGGTGCCGCATGCCCGCCATCAATGATCGAAACGTTCAGGGAATCCTATGGGGTCGACACTGTGCACGCCTGGGGCATGAGCGAGATGAGCCCCCTGGGCACCGCGAATGTTGCTTTGGCAAAACACCGTGACCTTCCGCTTGAAGAACAGCACAGACTGCGCGAAAATCAAGGTCGCCCGCCGTTTGGGGTCGAGCTGAAAATCGTGGATGACGCAGGCAACGATCTGCCGCACGACGGACAGACGCAAGGCGACCTGTTGGTGCGCGGGCATTGGGTGCTGGACAGCTATTTCCGGATGCAGGACGAGGACCTATTGCAGGATGGCTGGTTTGTGACCGGAGACGTCGCCACGCTGGACGCGGACGGATACATGACGATCCGCGACCGGTCCAAGGACATCATCAAGTCGGGTGGCGAATGGATCAGTTCGGTAGAACTGGAGAACATTGCCGTTGCGCATCCTCAACTGGCCACGGCCGCCGTCGTCGGCGTACCACACGCCAAATGGGGCGAGCGCCCACTGCTGGTGGCGGTCCGCGCCGAGGGGCAGGATCCGGCGCCGGACGAGATATTGTCGTTCTTTGATGGGAAAATCGCCTCGTGGCAAATCCCGGACAGGGTCGTCTTTGTCGACGCCCTTCCACTGAGTGCAACCGGTAAGGTGATGAAACGCATTTTGCGTTCAGATCACGCGAATGCGCTGACCGGTTAAGCTCTTGGTTTTCTGGAAATTTGGCTCCGGCGGTAGGGATCGAACCTACGACCAATTGATTAACAGTCAACTGCTCTACCGCTGAGCTACGCCGGAACTGAGCTGCGTGTATCAACAGGCAAAGCGGAGGTCCAGATGCAAATACGTTTTTTTGAAGGGTGAAGTACAAGATCTTCTGATTTGATACGGCTGCGACTCAAGGCGGACTTTCCTTGACGGCGCGGCCAACGGCCTCGTTAAGCCCAAAGACGGCATTCAAACTTTGTATTCTACCGCCCTTCAGAATTCAGATTGCTCTGAGTATTCTGCAGTCTTTTTGGCCAGCCCGCCCAGAGGGTCAAATGCCCAACGATCACATATCCTGCTGAACAATCCTTGCGCCTTGTGCGTTCCGCAAAGCTGCCCCGGAAAATAGGCCGGTCAAATCATGAAAACACACTTTTCTACAGTGGTTTAGGTGCCAACTGAACGGTACGTGAAACACAACCGGCCAAAACGAGTTGGCCACCAGAGCGCAATCTGGCGACGGTTCTTCTGGACTATTCTCTCCTTGACGACGGAACGAAATCTAATGGCGCTTCGACCGGTATCGGCTCTTCCCGATCCAGGCTTTTGTTGAATTCGGTGGCAATGCGGGCGGCATGTGCAACGACCCATGAATGCAGGTATGGATAATTGAAGGGTTCGCGCTCCTGCGGGTCGACGTCGAGGTTGATGATATGCGGCGTGGCCAGTTCAAGCGCCGGATCCGTGAAGGTTCGCTGTAGAACGAGGACGACTTTGAAGTTGCGCCATTTTACGCCGTACATCCGGTCACCCATCCAGTAGGGGAAGCCGTCGCGGGCCGAGAATTCAGAGGAACCTTCGAAGAATGCGCGTTGATCCACCCCGTCGATGATACGATCCTGAGGCACTTCTGCGCCGGCCCATAGCGCAAGGGTTGTAAACATATCGGTGATGTGAACTATCTCGTTCGATTTCAGGCCCTCGGGAACGACGCCGGGATAATGGATCATTGCCGGCGTCCTGAGCGATCCTTCCATGCCAGTGAAGTATGTGCCGTTCCAGAATCCGGGATGGCCGCGATCAGGCTCCAGTTCCTCCGGGCCATTGTCTCCGGAGAAGACCACTATGGTGTTGTCCCGCAGCCCCCTGTCATCGAGAAATGCCATCAGCTCGGCAAAATCCGCATCAAGCTGGGCCAGGCTGTCCGCCCAGTCACCATGACCGGTTTTGCCTTTGAATTCCGGTCGCGGGGCAACCGGCATGTGCATCAGAGTGTGGTTGAAATAAAGAAAGAACGGTTTTTCAGCGGCAAGGCTGCGATCAATAAAGTCTTTCGAACGATCAAGATACTCTCGGTCGAGGCTGAGTTTTACAGGAACGGTGAGCTCCTCAATGTTCCGGGGTGCCTCTCCTCGTGTGGACTCCATGACATAGGCCACGGGGTCTCTTTCAGGGTTATGCCATGGATCATCGGCCCAAAAGGCTTCGTCGTAGCTGTGCGCAATCCCAATCCATTCATCGAAACCCTGATCGGTTGGCCAGCGCCCCTCCGAGGCGCCAATGTGCCATTTGCCAACGATCGAGGTTGCGTACCCAATGTCTGATAGGAGTTCCGCAAGCGTACGTTCCCAAGTGACAAGCCCGCCTTCGCTTCCGGCCAGAGCCACGGTCTGATTGCCTGATCGTATTGAGTACCGCCCGGTCATAAGCGCGGAGCGCGATGGCGTGCACTGCGTCTCTGGCGCAAAGTTCATAAGTTGCATGCCTTCTTCGGCAAGCGCATCCAGGTGCTCAGTATGGGCGCCGCGAAGTATACCGCCGCCATATGCACCAAGCTCGCCATAGCCGAGGTTGTCGACAAGAAAATAGACGATATTGGGCCTGTCTTGGGCGGATGCGGTCGAAACTAGTCCCAAGAGGAACACTGCCGAACAGACAAGTGACTTGAACATTAGAATATCCCGGATTGCACCAAACCATAACGTCAATGCTACACATTTTGTGGGAGTCACAAAATGAGATCTGTATGCCAAAGTGCGTCAGGATCAGCCGACCAGGCGGTAGAGAAACACTCATGGCGGTTGGGAGCCCCTCTCGATTGAAGGCTCATGACCCTAGGGATCGGTCTGTTTCTAGCCCCGATGAGCTTCCGCTTGATGCGGGCATCAGATCTTTGATTGCAAATTCAGCTCTACGATGCGGCAAAAGGTGGTTTTGTCCGCAAGGCAGCCCTCCTCACAGGCCGCAGTAAACGATCGGTATCCTTAATTCCGATTATTCCAGAAAGTTGCTGCAATCTTCAGCTCTGAGGCCGTCCATGATCGATTGGTCTCGAATCCATTGACTACCGTTTTGCGCTATCAAAAAAATGATAGCAGGTGATTGTTGTCTGAATGGCGGCGTTGCCTGTTCGTTGCCGCCGGAGTCTTGGCAATGAATGAGCATCAAGGACGTACATTCTTCTTAAGAAGTGCAAGTTCTTTAAACAGGAGGCAGAAACTTTGAGGAGATTTGGCTCCGGCGGTAGGGATCGAACCTACGACCAATTGATTAACAGTCAACTGCTCTACCGCTGAGCTACGCCGGAACTGAGGGCCGTATAGCAACCTCGGATTTCGCCGTCCAGAGCAGAACGACCGGAAGAACGAAAATTCTTTTTGACTTATTCTACCCTGTGAAAACAAGCGTCGGTCGACAATTTTCCTGTCGGACGGACGCGCGATTTTCCCCAAAGATCAACAAGATGCGCAAAAACATTCCGCTCGGCTGCGGGCAGAAGTGTTTCTGGCGTGTCGGTGTAAATTCGTGCGGCAAGCTCACGGGCGGTGCCGGGGTTGTGGCTGAGCGTCTGCAGTATCTGGGCTTCACGGCTTCTTCGGTGGCTGATCAGCCAGTCCAGCCGGGCGGCGGGATCGGCAATGGGTGCACCATGTCCCGCATGAAAGACAGACCAATCACGGGCACGAAGACGTTCACAGGCGACCATGAAATCGGTCAGATCCCCGTCCGGCGGAGACACCAGAGAACTGGCCCAGCCCATCACGTGATCCGCTGTAAAGCACACATCACCCCAGGCGAGCGCGATGTGGTTTCCCAGATGGCCCGGCGTATGAATAACCTCGACCTGCCAGCCGTCGCCGTCAACGGTTTCGCCGTCTGCCAGTTCGACATGCGGGCGAAAATCCCCGTCTATTCCTTCACCACCTCCAACAAGACCGTTTTCCGCAAGTTCGCGCATTACGTTGCTGCGCCCGGCCTCGGGGCCGCCAAAAGCCAGAATCGGCGCACCGGTGCGGGCGGACAGAGGGGCGGCGAGGGGAGAATGGTCCAGATGGCTGTGGGTGACAAAGATGTGGCTGATCTTCTGCCCAGGGTTCAGCGCGCCAAGAATGGCGTCGAGATGCGGTTCGCTGAGGGGGCCGGGATCGATAACCGCGATGTCGCCTGAGCCCAGCAGATAAGTATTGGTCCCGCGATACGTCATCGGTGACGGGTTTGGAGCCACGATGCGTCTGAGGCCGGGTTGCAATTGCTCGGCCTGTCCTGTCGGCGGGTCGAAATCGTCGGGGGCTTGCATGGGCGATGTGCTCTTTCTCTTGCCGGTGCGGCTCGCTAGGTTTAGCGCATGTCAACGCATTGGCTCAAACCATATATGCCGCGCAGCCTGTACGCCCGGGCTGCCCTGATAATTGTTCTGCCGGTGGCTGTCCTGCTGCTGGTGGTGGGAATCGCGTTTCTGCAAAAACACCTGGAGGATGTCACCGCGCAGATGACGCGCGCGACGTCGCGCGAAGTTATGCTGGTGACCGAGGCCGTTGAACACGCGGAAACGCAGCAGCAGGTGTTGGCTGCGATACGGCCCGAACTGGCCACGCTCGAAATGCAGCTTCGGTTTCTTGACCTGAACGAACAGCCCGATGTCGGCACGCGGCGCTGGTACGATTTCATCGCGCCTCAGGTGGAAGCGGAATTGCGAACGTTGATTCCGAATCTGACGGCTGTGGCCCTTCCCAGCGGTCACGAAGCCCGGCTGTACCTGGATACGGACCTGGGACTGCTACAACTGACATTCGACCGTCGCCGCCTGTCACCTACAACGCCGCATCAGTTGATTGTGACGATGGTGTTCTTCGCCATAGTGATGACAACGATATCGTTTCTGTACATGCGCAATCAGCTGCGACCGATCACCCGGCTGGCAAACGCGGCCCAGGCCTTCGGGCGGGGCAGGGTCGTGCCGTATTCACCCGGAGGCGCCACCGAAGTCCGCGCGGCAGGAAGCGCCTTTCTGGACATGCGCGCGCGGATCGAACGTCAGATGGAACAACGTACCCTGATGTTGTCGGGGGTCAGCCACGACCTGAGAACGCCGTTGACGCGTCTGAAACTGGGTCTGTCGATGTTGCCCGAGGATGAAGCAGCGCCCCTGTTGCAGGATGTAGACGAGATGCAATCGCTGCTGGATGCATTTCTGGAGTTTTCGCGGGGTGCTGCCGAAGGCGCACCGGAAGAAGTGAACCCGGAAATCCTTTTACGGCAGATTGTGGACGACGCACAACGCGCCGGGCTAGCGGTTGAACTGGTTTCAGTCGAAGGCGGAGGAACCGTCATGTTGCGCTCGACGGCATTTCGGCGCGCCGTTGAAAACCTGATCGGTAATGCGGTTCGCTATGGCGACAGGGCAGAGGTCAGTCTGACCCTGACGCAGAAGTCGTTGCGGGTCAGGGTCGAAGATGACGGACCCGGCATCCCTGCGGAACAGCGCACCGAGGCGGTCAAGCCCTTCACCCGGCTTGATCCGTCCCGGAATCAAAACAAGGGCAGCGGCGTGGGATTGGGGCTGGCGATTGTGGCCGACATAGCCCGCGCGCACGGCGGCGTTTTGCGGCTGGCCGAAAGCAGCCGACTGGGCGGACTGTGTGCGGATATCATTATTGGACGGTAACGGCAGTTCCGGCGCGAATCGCGGCTACGATTGCGGAGGGCTTCCGGACCGGTATCTTGAAACTGCGCTCTATGGGAAGAATACCCAGTAACCTTTGCCTTTTCGGTCTTCGTTTCATATTTCGGCTGAAAGCAAATTGAGTGCCTTGGCCGGCCGTCGGTAATGCAAAAGCGTTACACCGTTGACATTGTCCGGGCATTCCCCGAATTACTTTGGGAGGCAAGGGCCGTTAGCTCATCTGGATAGAGCGCCAAATTCCTAATTTGGAGGCAGCAGGTTCGAGTCCTGCACGGCTCACCACTTTTCCGGTATTCACCCTCTCGCAGCGCAAGGTTTGCCACAACTGGCTAAGGTTATGATTCTTTACCGCGAATCGGATCTATTGTTCCTTGTCCAACTAACACCCGAACAGTGCCTGAACGTAATATGGGGAAATCCACTCTCCTAGGGGATGAGGGACTTGAACCCCCAACCAAAGCGTTATGAGCGCTCTGCTCTAACCAATTGAGCTAATCCCCCAGGAACACGCGCTACGTACAGCAATGTTATCGGCACGCCAAGAGTGTTCGGTGCTCAATCTGAAATTCTTGGCGTTCACGGCATCCGGCGGCGTCCAGTGACACACCTGTTGCGCCTGACCGTTGCAACGCGCGGCGCAATCGAATAACCCGCGCGAATAGCATTCAGGAAGGGTTGGCCATGACAGCGGGCAAGAACGGAATCACCTATGCTGACGCAGGTGTCGATATTGATGCGGGAAACGCATTGGTGGACCGCATTAAACCTGCGGCCAAGCGGACCAACCGTTCCGGAGTGATGAGCGGCCTGGGCGGGTTTGGCGCCTTGTTTGATCTGAAAGACGCGGGATACACCGATCCGATCCTGGTCGGTGCGACGGACGGAGTTGGAACGAAACTGCGGATTGCCATTGATACTGGCGTTGTCGACGGCGTGGGCATCGATCTTGTCGCCATGTGCGTCAACGACCTGATCTGTCAGGGGGCCGAGCCGCTGTTTTTCCTGGACTACTTTGCGACCGGCAAGCTGGATACCGATACGGCCGCCCGGATCATCGAAGGTATTGCTGAAGGTTGCGTTCAGTCCGGCTGTGCCCTGATCGGTGGTGAGACGGCGGAAATGCCGGGCATGTACCCGGAAGGAGATTTCGATCTGGCCGGCTTCTCGGTCGGTGCCATGGAACGCGGTGCGCATCTGCCGGCAGGTGTGCAGCAAGGCGATGTTCTGCTGGGACTGGCCTCCAATGGGGTGCATTCCAACGGGTATTCGCTGGTGCGCAAACTGGTCGAGATGTCGGGCCTGGGCTGGGATGCAGATTCTCCGTTTGGTGACGGATCGTTGGGCGAGGGATTGCTGACCCCGACACGGCTTTATGTGAAACAAGCACTGCAGGCGATCCGGGCCGGGGGCGTACATGCGCTGGCCCATATTACCGGCGGCGGTCTGACCGAAAACCTGCCTCGGGTTCTGCCCGACGATCTGGGTGCCGAAATCGATTTGAGTTCGTGGACACTGCCCCCGGTCTTTGGCTGGATGGCTCAGGTCGGCGGTATTGCCGAGGCCGAGATGCTGAAGACTTTCAACTGCGGCATCGGCATGATCATTGTCTGCGCCGCTGACCGTGCTGATGAATTGGCAAACCTGTTGACCGAGGCCGGAGAAACCGTTTCCCGCATTGGCACCGTTACCGATCAGCCCGGTGTGTCCTATTCCGGTAAATTGCTGTGAGCCATAAGCGCGTCGCCATCCTGATTTCCGGTGGCGGATCGAACATGGTGTCGTTGGTTGACAGTATGACCGGCGAACATCCGGCGCGACCCTGTCTGGTTCTGGCCAATAACGCGCGGGCCGGCGGATTGCAGAAGGCTGCAAATCGGGGCATTCCGACCGCTGTGGTGGATCACCGCCCGTTCAACGGTGATCGCGCCGCTTTCGAAGCCGAACTGTTGAAACCCTTGCAGGAAGCACAGCCGGATATTGTGTGCCTCGCCGGATTCATGCGGGTGCTGACCGGCGATTTCGTTTCCCAGTTTCAGGGCAGGATGCTGAATATCCACCCCTCTCTGCTGCCCAAGTACAAAGGTCTGGATACGCATGCCCGGGCCATCGCGGCGGGCGACGCAGAGCATGGATGCTCGGTGCACGAAGTCACCGCCGCGCTGGATGACGGGCCGATCCTGGGACAGGCGCGAGTCAGGGTCGAAGCAGGCGATACGCCGGAATCTTTGGCGGAGCGCGTGCTGGCCTGGGAACACAAACTGTATCCTGCCGTGCTGAGAAGGTATGCAGAAGGCAACAGGTCGCCAGTTCTGCTGCCGTGATCCGCTGTGGGTGATTTACACGCGGCTGTTATTCTGCCTATGGTTTGCTCAAAGGCTCGGGACGAGGTCAAAAACGGGCAGTTGAAAGAACAAGAGCAAGAACAGTACGGCGAATGAAAACCCTGACAACGACGCAAGAGCTGGCCGCATTCTGCAAGGCCGCGGCGGACTTCCCTTATGTCACCGTGGACACCGAGTTTCTGCGCGAGCGTACCTATTATTCGAAACTCTGCCTGGTTCAGCTTGCCGTCCCTTCCAACGACGAAGACAGCGCCGTTCTGGTGGACCCACTGGCGGATGGGCTGTCGCTTGAACCGCTTTTCGACCTGTTTCGGAATGAGGACATCGTCAAGGTGTTCCACGCTGCGCGTCAGGATCTGGAGATTTTCTGGGTCGAGGCGGGTGTCTTCCCAAAACCCCTGTTCGATACGCAGGTGGCCGCAATGGTCTGCGGATTTGGCGAACAGGTCGGCTATGAGACGCTTGTGCGCAAGATTTGCCGACAGGGCGTCGACAAGACTTCTCGCTTTACGGATTGGTCACGGCGCCCGCTGACCGATGCGCAAAAGACCTATGCGCTGGCGGACGTGACCCACCTGCGTCAGATTTACGAACATCTGGCGGCTGAGCTGGAAAAAACACGCCGCAGCCATTGGGTGGCCGAAGAACTGCGCACCCTGACCGAGGCTGGCACTTATGAAATGCGGCCTGAGGAAGCTTGGAAGCGTGTCAAAACGCGCACGAATTCGGCAAGATTTCTGGCTGTCGTGCGTGAGCTTGCCAAGTTTCGCGAGGCATACGCGCAGGAAAACAATGTGCCACGCAGCCGCGTGTTCAAGGATGACGCATTGATCGAGCTGGCATCGACCAAACCGAAAACGGCATCAGATCTGGGCGGTTCACGTTTGTTGCTGCGCGAGGCGCGCAAAGGCGCAATTGCCAACGGGATTCTGGCAGCGGTTGAAACAGGTGTGAATTGCCCTTCGTCGGATCTACCGCTGGTCGACAAGGCGCGCGACAACCTCAAGGTCAACCCGGCGCTATCTGACTTGCTGCGCGTTCTGCTAAAGTCAAAAACCGAAAGTTCGGGTGTGGCGGCCAAACTTATTGCAACCAGTTCCGAGCTGGATCAGATCGCAGCGGGCGAACGTGAACTGCCAGCCATGTCGGGTTGGCGGTTTGAGGTGTTCGGTGAAGACGCCCTGAAACTGTGTGAGGGCAAGATCGCCCTGGCCGCCAAAGGGCAGGTCGTGAAGGTCGTTTCCCTCTGACGCCGATCAGCGCCGCCGCGATTCCAACGTGTTCTGCTGGCCGACCACCCGCACCAGACGGATGGATTGCAGATCCTGCAGGCTGACATTGATCGCGTCCGAAACCATCCGGGACCGCTCGGAGCCCTGACGCGTCTGGGCTTTTGGGTAATTTACCCGAAAGCCAAATTCCAGAACGCCGTTTTTCGAGTTCTCTTCACTAACAACAGGAACCAGACGCGCATTGAAGGCGCCCTGGCGTATTGCCGTGCCGGATGCATAGACAATTGCGCCCGAGGGTGTTGGATCGATCCTCAGTTCATCGATCCTTGCCAGCAGGACGCTCATATCCGCTTCTTCGGGGCGGGAAAACAGGCCGGTTCCGGTGCGTTGCTTCGGGATAAGCGCATTGGCTTCGTCGACCGGAACTTCCTCCGGTGGGGGCGTGCCCGGACCAAACCAGTTCGAAGGGTTCGCCCGAGAATCGCGCCAGCTATTGCAGGCAGACAGGGTCAACGATGCGACCATTAGAAAGGTGAGTGTTTTTTTCATGGTCTCAAAGCCCTGAGCAGTAGTTCCGACAATGGGTTAGCGCAATTTCCATGCTTTGAAAAGCCGGACTGGGACTGGACAGACGCGCATGCTCGGCATAGGTCAAAAAAGTGAAGGTAACAAAAGGACCGCGGCAACATGGCAACGCCTGCCTTTGAAGAGATCGTCGAGGATTTCGAGTTCCTTGAGGACTGGGAAGACCGGTATCGTCATGTCATCGATCAGGGCAAGGCGATGGAACCTCTGGACGATGCGCTGAAGGTTCCGGCCACAAAGGTTCATGGATGCGCCAGCCAGGTCTGGCTGCATCCGATGATCGACAACGGTGTGTTTCGTTTTGATGGCGACAGCGATGCGCTGATCGTGCGCGGCCTGATTGCGGTGTTGCGGTCGTTGTACAATGGGTTGCCAGTGCGTGACGTGCCGATGGTGGACGCCGGCGGGGAACTGGCGAGATTGGGTCTGAACGATCATTTGTCAGCGCAACGGTCCAACGGCCTGCGTTCGATGATCGAACGGATTCGCGATGTAGCGCGGGAAAACGCTTGATCGGGACTGGCGAGCGGCCAGTCGCGCACACCCCAAGGTATTTTCAGACAGAAGAAGACCGGGCTGCCCAGTCTGCCAGGGTGGTTTCGAGATCTCCGTAGCCGGTAAACCGCCGCTCGAATTCCAGGCCCATCCGGTCGGCGCAGTCGCGCGCGCGAGCGGTCAGATCGGGGTCGTCGGTTTGTGCCTGGTACACCAGCTTGGTGTAGTTGCCGAAATACATGTCGCGCAGTTCAGGGTGCCGGTCGAGGCCCAAAGGTTTCCAAATGAACGCATCGAACTGGCGGGCCAGAAAGTCGGTCAGATAGAAAGCCGTGGTTTCATCCTCGCCGCGCGCCTCGAACCGGGTGTTTCCTTCGAAGAAGGAATAGCAATGCGGTCCCTGAACCATTTCGACGCCCAGTTCGGCGCACGCCTTTTGCAACAGCCCTCCGGTTCCGCAATCGGCGTAGACAACAAAGATCTGGTCATAATTGTCGCGATGTTTGGCGACGGCGTCCTCAACGGCCTGAGTGATGCGATCGGGGTGGATGTGCAGGATGGCAGGCAGGCAGGTCAGCGCCATGTGATCCCAGCCGTTACGCTTTTTCAGATCCAGAATTTCACGTGCCAGCGCGCCGCAAGCCAGCAAAAGGATGCGCCCCTGCTTTTCATCGTCGGAATAGCCTTCGGTTGTAAGGCTGGCATCGTCAGGTAGACGGTCCTGTTGCATTGTGTTGCCTCCCGGGCAGTCCTTTGATCAGAAAAGGCGCGATCCATCCATGTGGCAAGCCCTGTCGCGAAATCGATTGGCAACACGGCGAGAATTGCGACCGGGCGAACAAAAAAGCCGCCCGGTGGCGGGCGGCTTAATGAACTCAGTCCTGAGCTTGTCAGCCCGCCATTTGATTGTGCTTGCGCGACACAAAGTCCTTGGCGGTTTCCACAGCCACGGCCGCATCGCGGCAATAGGCGTCTGCGCCAATCGCTTTGCCGAACTCTTCGTTTAGGGGCGCGCCGCCTACCAGAACAATATAGTCATCGCGAACGCCCTGTTCGACCAGGGTGTCGATCACCACCTTCATGTAAGGCATTGTGGTGGTCAGAAGGGCCGACATGCCCAGAATGTCCGGCTCTTCCGATTCCAGCGCTTCCAGGTAGTTTTCGACCGGGTTGTTGATGCCGATGTCGACCACGTCAAAACCGGCACCTTCCATCATCATCGACACGAGGTTTTTGCCGATGTCGTGGATGTCGCCCTTGACGGTTCCGATCACCATCTTGCCCACGCGTGGGGCACCGGTTTCGGCCAGCAGCGGCTTCAGGATCGCCATGCCACCCTTCATCGCGTTTGCAGCCAGCAGTACTTCGGGAACGAACAGGATGCCGTCACGGAAGTCATGGCCAACGATGGTCATGCCGCCGACCAGCGCTTTGGTCAGAATGTCGTAAGGGGTCCATCCGCGTTCCAGCAGGATGTTCACACCTTCTTCGATTTCTTCTTTCAGGCCGTCATAAAGATCGTCGAACATCTGTTCGACAAGTTCGTCGTCATTCAGTTCGGACAGGACGATGTCTTCCTCATCGGACATGGGGCATTTCCCTGAGCTGTGCGGACCCTTGGCCCGTGGTGGCGTTTTTCCCGTTTTGACCATTTTGCCGCAGTTCGACTGTGACGATTGCGACGTCGGCCGTTCCGGGACCGACTTATAGGTTAAATTATTGACCCGCCCGAATGAATAATTTGCAGAATGATCCTGCAACTCATTCAGATTATGGCAAAGCCACGGACCTATGGCCTGACTCTGGATTCCATCGCTGTAGCGCGGCGATAATTTGGCGGAAATCGATGCTTGTGTCGGGGAAAAGCTGCATCTAAATTGCAATGGAACAAAAAGAGAACAACGGGATGCAGCAACCTAACATTCGTGGCAGAGGTGTCGCGACAAACGCAACGGGGCGGTTTGAACGGTTGCAAACCATTGCCTGCGATGACGGTTGGGACATTGAAGAAGATCTTCCGCCCGTACGCACGGAGTTGCGAGATGAATCCGCCCGTAGCCTGATCACCTATAACCGGTCGCCGGATCTTTCGTTCGACAGATCGGTTAACCCTTATCGTGGGTGCGAACATGGGTGCGTGTATTGTTTTGCTCGCCCGACTCATGCCTACCTGGGATTGTCGCCGGGCTTGGATTTTGAAACCCGTCTGATTGCGCGCCCCAACGCCGCCGAAATCCTGCGGCGCGAGATGTCATCCAAAAGCTACCGGGTTGCGCCAATAGCAATCGGTACGAATACCGATCCCTATCAGCCGGTCGAGAAAACCCGTTTGATTACAAGGTCGTGCCTGTCCGTTCTCAAGGACTTCCAGCATCCGGTCGCGGTTGTCACCAAGGGTGCGCTGATAGAACGAGATCTGGATATTCTGGCGCCCATGGCTGAACGCGGATTGGCGTGCGTCGGGGTTTCTTTGACGACGCTGGATGCGCAACTGTCCCGCAGGCTTGAGCCTCGTGCACCATCGCCACAGCGCCGCCTGCGGATGATCCGGCAGTTGGCTGGGGCAGGGGTCCCGGTTCGTGTCATGACCTCACCGGTCGTGCCCGGGCTGACGGACCACGAGCTCGAAAGCCTGCTTGAGGCCGGGAAGGAGGCCGGGGCCGAGTCCGCCAGCTGGATCATGCTGCGCCTGCCACGGGAAGTCTCGGAGCTTTGGCGCGAATGGCTGTTGGAGCATGAGCCGGCACGGGCGAACAAGATCATGTCATTGTTGCGGGACATGCATGGCGGGCGTGAATACGACCCGCGTTGGGGTCACAGAATGCGCGGCGAAGGTGAATATGCGCAGATCATCGCCAAACGCTTCAGGCTGGCGACCAAACGATTGCAACTGAGTACCCGGACAGCGCCTTTGCGGTGTGACCTGTTTGAACGGCCGCCTCAGGCTGGGGACCAACTTAGCCTGTTCTAACGAAAAACGCCCCGGGCAGGCCGGGGCGTTCTGCAAAAATAGTCAGCTGCGATCAGCGGTTTTCGATATCCACATAGTCGCGCATTGTTTCGCCCAGATACAGCTGGCGCGGACGCCCGATCTTGTTCTGAGGATCGGCGATCATCTCTTTCCACTGGCTGACCCAGCCAACGGTGCGGGACAGCGCAAAGATCGGGGTGAACATCGAAGTCGGGAAACCCATCGCTTCAAGAATGATGCCCGAGTAAAAGTCGACATTCGGGAACAGCTTCTTCTCGGCGAAATACGGGTCATCCAGCGCCTGCTTTTCCAACGCCTTTGCAACCTGCAGTTTTGGGTTGTCTTCGATACCCAGCAGGTCCAGAACCTCGTCCGCCGATTGCTTCATCACCTTGGCGCGGGGGTCAAAGTTCTTGTAGACGCGGTGGCCAAAGCCCATCAGGCGGAACGGGTCGTTCTTGTCCTTGGCGCGAGCGATGTACTCCGGAATACGATCCACGCTGCCGATCTCTTCCAGCATCTCAAGACAGGCCTGGTTGGCGCCGCCATGCGCAGGACCCCAAAGGCATGCAACACCCGCTGCGATACAGGCAAACGGGTTCGCGCCCGAGGACGAAGCCAGGCGCACAGTCGAGGTCGAGGCGTTCTGCTCGTGATCTGCGTGCAGCGTCAAAATCCGGTCCATTGCTCGGCTCAGGATCGGGTTTACTTCATATTCTTCTGCCGGCACTGCAAAGCACATGCTCAGGAAGTTGGACGCATAATCAAGATCATTGCGCGGGTAAACGAAGGGTTGGCCGATGTGGTACTTGAACGCCCAGGCGGCAATTGTCGGCATCTTGGCGATCAGACGGTGCGACGCGACTTCACGCTGGTGTGGGTCCGAAATGTCCGTGGAATCGTGGTAAAACGCCGACATTGCACCAACAACGCCCACCATGATCGCCATTGGATGTGCGTCCCGGCGGAAGCCACGGTAGAAATACTGCATCTGCTCATGCAGCATGGTGTGGCGCGTGATTGTGGTTTCGAACTTCTCCAGATCCTTTGCGACCGGCAGTTCCCCATAAAGCAGCAGATAGCAGACTTCGAGGAAATGCGACTTCTCTGCCAGTTGGTCGATCGGATAGCCCCGATGCAGCAACTCACCCTTTTCGCCGTCAATATAGGTGATCGTGCTGTCGCAACTCGCGGTCGAAGTGAATCCAGGATCATAGGTAAAGACACCCGCCTCGCTGTACAGTTTGCGGATGTCGATGACGTCGGGCCCGGCGGTCGGCGAATGAACCGGCAACTCATAATCCTTGCCATGGACGTTCAGAGTGGCTGTTTTTTTGCTGTCGGTCATCTTTGTCCCTTCCTCAATCAAGCGCTGGCCGGATCACAGTCCGACCTTGCGGCGACGGCTGTACGCAGGCGTACAGACCGGGTGTTAGCCGAGCAGCGTTACCCGAATATGAAGATTGGGTTTATTTCGCTGCATCAGAAAGCCGCGCCAGGGTCTCATCCCGTCCCAGCACAAGCATCATGTCAAAAACCGAAGGCGTTACAGCCCGACCCGCCAGCACTGCCCGCAAGGGACCAGCCAGCTTGCCGAACTTGAGCCCCTGAGATTCAGCAAACGAATTCAGGGCGTCCTCCAGCTCGCTTCGCGTCCAGCTAACATTTTGCACGTGCGGCGTCAATTCTCTCAGTATACCATCGGATACAGATGAAAGAGCTTTTGCCGCTTTCTCATCGGGTTCGATGGGGCGCGACGTCAGCACAAAATGTGCTTTTTCAAGCAGTTCGGGGAAAGTCCGTGCCCGATCCTTGAGGCAATACATCGCACGCTCGAGATCACCACTTTGTGTCGCGCTGAGAGCGGGTTCGCCGGCGGCGGCCAGGTAGGCTTCGATTTCTTGCCGCAGTGCAGCATCGTCCGAAATCGCGACGTGCTGGCCGCACAGGTTTTCCAGCTTTTTCAGATCGAAACGGGCCGGGCTTTTGCCGATACCGTCCAGGTCGAACCACGCCTTGGCCTGTGCATCGGTGAAGAACTCATCATCCCCATGGCTCCAGCCCAGACGCGCCAGATAATTGCGCATTCCGGCGGCAGGATAACCCATTGCCTGGTATTCCTGTGCCCCCAATGCGCCATGGCGTTTGCTGAGTTTCTTGCCGTCAGGCCCGTGAATCAGCGGGATGTGGGCCCAGACCGGGACATCCCAGCCCATCGCCTGATAGATCATCATCTGGCGGGCAGCGTTATTAAGATGGTCGTCGCCACGAATGACGTGGGTCACGCCCATGTCATGATCATCGACCACGACGGCCAACATATAGACGGGGGTGCCGTCCGAGCGCAGCAGAACCATGTCGTCCAACTGGTCGTTGCGAATGGTCACGTCGCCCTGAACCTGATCGCGGATTACGGTGCTGCCTTCCTGCGGGGCCTTGATGCGGATCACATAAGGCGCGTCGGGGTGCGAGGCCGGGTCGGCGTCGCGCCAGGGGCTGCGGAACAGGGTCGATTTTCCCTCGGCCCGGGCCTGTTCGCGGAAGGCGGCGATCTCGTCCTGTGTCGAGAAACACTTGTAAGCCTTTCCTTCGGCCAGCAATTGCAGCGCAACTTCGGCGTGGCGGTCCGCGCCCTCGAACTGGCTGATCACATCCCCGTCATGATCCAGACCCAGCCAGGCCATGCCCTGCAGGATGGCTTCTGTTGCTTCCGGGGTCGAACGTTCACGGTCGGTATCCTCGATCCGCAGCAGGAACTTACCGTCACGTCCCCGCGCATACAGCCAGTTGAACAGCGCGGTCCGCGCGCCACCGATATGCAAAAAACCGGTGGGGGAAGGGGCAAAACGGGTGACGACCTGATCGGACATTGTGTTGATTAACCTTTTGGTAACCGTGTCGGGTTTAGTTTGGCGCCTGTCTAACGAGCCCGAAGGACGGGGGCAACCATGCGCGTTCTTGCACGGATTGAGGTCGCGCTGCGGAACCAGAGTGGGTCCTTGTTCCACTGGTCTCCGGTTTGTCTGGCCGCAGGCATTGGCCTGTACTTCAGTTTGCGGTTCGAGCCGGACCGGGAGCTGTATGTTTGGGTGGCTGGAATTGGCTTGGCAATCGGGATCCTCGGGGTTCGGTTGCGGTCCGGCTGGGCGGCGTTGGCATTGGGGGGTGCGCTGATCGCTGGCGGGTTCATTCTTGCTGGCGCGCGTTCCCAAATGGTGGCAGAGCCGGTCCTGTCGTGGCGTTACTACGGCCCGGTCGAGGGGCGGGTCGTGGCCCTGGATCGCTCTGCGTCGGATGCGCTGCGGGTCACGCTGGACCGGGTACGACTAGGGGATCTACCCGTGAACAGCAGGCCCCGGCGCATCCGGCTTTCGTTGCACGGTAGCGTGGGGCCTTTGGTTCCGGGGCAACGGATTATGACAACGGCTCATCTTTCGCCACCCCAGGGTCCGGTGGAACCTGGCGGGTTCGATTTCCGCCGACATGCATGGTTCCAGCGCCTGGGGGCCGTTGGGTACACGCGCGTTCCAGTACTTACCACCGAAGCGGCGACTGTAGGTGATGGCCATATTTGGATCGCGTCCTGGCGTGCCGCGATTTCGAGCAAGGTCCGTTCAGTCCTGCCCGGTGAGGTCGGAGGATTTGCCGCTGCCGTTACAACCGGGGACCGCAGCGGTATGGGACAATCCACGCTTGAAAGCCTGCGGGCCTCGAATCTGGCGCATCTTCTGGCGATTTCCGGCCTGCATATGGGGCTGCTGACCGGGTTCGTTTATGTGGTTTGCCGTATCGGGCTTTCTGCGGTTCCACCATTGGCGTTGCGCGCACCAGTTCGAAAACTGGCAGCGCTGTGCGCTCTGTTCGCTGCGGTGATCTACCTGCTGCTTTCCGGCGGAAATGTCGCCACGGAAAGAGCCTTTATCATGGTTAGTGTTATGCTTGGGGCCGTGCTGATCGACCGGCGAGCGATCTCTCTGCGCACAGTAGCGGTAGCCGCATTAGCAGTATTGGTTCTGCGCCCGGAATCTTTGCTGAGCCCGGGCTTTCAGATGTCATTTGCTGCCACTACAGCCCTGGTTGTTGTGTTTGGTGCATTGCGAGATTTTGGCCCGCTCCCCTGTCCCAAATGGCTTAGACCGGTTGCAGGAGTCCTCTTGTCATCTGCAATTGCAGGCTTGGCAACTGCCCCGATCGGCGCGGCGCATTTCAACACTATGTCGCACTACGGGTTGCTGGCGAACGTTTTGTCCGTACCTGTGATGGGAACAATCGTGGTGCCATCGGCCGTGGTTGCGGCCTTGCTGTCACCCTTTGGGCTGGAAGCATTGGCGTTAAGCGTCATGGGAGTCGGCCTGCGTTGGATTTTGGGCGTTTCCGAATGGGTGTCAGGGCTGGAAGGCGCGCAGGGCTTTGTCGCCAGCCCACCAGACTTTGTGCTGCCGGTGTTTGCGCTGGGTGCTTTGTGGTTATCTCTGTGGCATGGCAAGGCGAGATGGGCCGGTGTGGTGCCCGTTGCCATGGCTTTTCTGTTGTGGGGGCAGGGGCATCGCCCCGAGGTTCTTATCGCCGATTCCGGCGCGTTGGTTGGTGTGATGACCGAGAACGGTCGGGCGCTGAGCAAGGCGAAAGGAAGCGGCTTTGTCGCGTCGGTCTGGCTTGAGAATGACGGTGACGGTGTTGATCAGGTGCTTGCAGCCGGAAGGTGGCCGCAGACGGATAAAAAAATCGCCCGATATGACCTGAAAGGCACTGAACTGGTACATCTGTCCGGCAAAAAGGCGGTTCAACTGTTTGATGAATGCAAATCCAACCAGATCATCGTGTCTGCTTTTGAACTGTCGTTGAGCGGGGGATGCCAAATCATCGATGCTGGGATTCTGCGACAGACCGGCAGCCTTTCCATCTCGGGTCAGACTGTGCGAACAAGCTCGGAACTGTCGGGCCAAAGGCTATGGTCCCCGGGCAGGCCCGGGAACTCCTGAGCGGTCAGTAAGTTCGGATCAGGCCGACGAGTCGCCCCTGAACCCTGACTTTGTCCTCGGGCAGAACACGGGTTTCATAGGCCGGGTTTGCGGCTTCCAGCGCAATGGCTTGGCCACGGCGGAAGAACCGTTTCAATGTCGCTTCCTGCTCTTCAACAAGGGCCACCACGATATCGCCGTTGTCTGCGGTCGATGTTTCCCGGATTACAACCACGTCACCGTCGTTGATCCCGGCATCGATCATCGAGTCACCGCGAACCTCAAGCGCATAGTGTTCGCCCTTGCCGGACACCATCGTGCCGGGAACCGCCACGCGATGCGATACATGGCTGATCGCTTCGATCGGGACACCAGCAGCGATCCGCCCCATGACCGGCAATTCCAGTGCGTCGACTGAAACAGGTTCGAAATTCGCAGGGCGCGGGCCCGCTGGTTTGTCACCTTCAATCACGCGGGGCGAGAATGCGGCCGTGGGTTCGCCACCGAGACTTTCAGGCAGCTTCACGATCTCGATCGCGCGCGCCCGGTGGGCGAGGCGTCGGATAAACCCGCGTTCTTCCAATGCAGTGATCAGGCGATGAATGCCGGATTTCGATCTGAGGTCCAGCGCCGCCTTCATTTCATCGAAACTTGGCGGAACACCGTCCGACTGCACGCGTTTGTGGATGAATTCCAGCAAATCCAATTGCTTCTTGGTCAGCATTGCTCACACCTCGATGGTCATGCGTTTTCTTTTGTTCTACGCATGTTCACGTTTTGTGTCAACGGATTTGCCGGTTTTCAGATCGGCAGGTACTGAACCTCGTCACCTGTATCGCGTGCGGGATCGTGCGGAGGGCGAACGATCAGCGCATTCGCCTGTGCCAGAACACTAAGTAGGGAACTGTCCTGATCCGCACAGGCCCGGATACCGTTTTCGTCCCGAATGGCGCGCATATAATGTTCGCGCGGGCCGTTGTCTCCTACTGGTTCAGTCAGTTTCGCGGATCTGAGCGGTTGCAGCGTCTGCTCCAACCCCAGCATGCGTCGAACCATGGGAGCGAGGAACAGGTAGCCACATACCATGGCACTGACCGGGTTGCCCGGCAGACCCACCATAGCTGCATCCCCTAAACGTCCTGCCATCAACGGTTTTCCCGGGCGCATACGGATTTTGTAAAAGGCGCGCTGCATCCCAAGACCTTGCGAAACGTCAGACACCAGATCGTAGTCGCCAACTGACGCACCACCAATCGTAACCACCAGATCCGCCCCTTGCGCCAGAGCGAATGCGGTTTCAAGTGATGAGACCGTGTCCTGTGCGATCGGCAGCACTCGCACATCGGCACCCAACCCCTGCAGCAATGCATGCAAGCCAAAGGTGTTGGAAGCGATGATCTGATCCGGGCCGGGTATTTCGCCGGGCATCACGAGTTCATCGCCCGTCGAGATCAACGCGACCACCGGTTTACGTGTCACCGGAACGACCGGGATGTTCATGGCAGCCATCAGCGCCACGTCTTCGGCACGAATCTGGCGCGGCGCGGTGATTTGGGCACCGGCTCTGAAATCCACTCCGGCAGGACGTATGTTCGTTTTCTGACCAGGTGTATCCGTTATGGTGATCAGATCCCCCCGGCGCTCGACATCTTCCTGAATGACCACGAAATCGGCACCATCCGGTACCGGGGCGCCGGTGAAGATCCGAACGGCCTGTCCCGGGCCGACAGTTTCTTCGAAACGTTGGCCTGCTGCGGATTCACCCACCAGTTTGAACATCGCATGAAGTTCAACTTCGGTCGATTTGACGGCGTACCCGTCCATTGATGATGCCGCGAATGGAGGCTGATCTCGTGTGGCTGCTACATCTTGATTCAGAACGCGGCCTGCGGATTGGGCAAGCGGGACATGTTCGACTGGCAATGGTTCAACCAGGTCAAACAGCAGTTCCCGGGCTTCATCAACGGTGATCATTCCGCCTCATAACGCCCTGATTTTCCTCCGTCTTTCAGAAGAACGTGGATGCCTCCGATCTCCATCGCCTTGTCCACGGCCTTGGCCATGTCATACACTGTCAATGCAGCGGTAGACACGGCGGTCAACGCCTCCATCTCGACGCCGGTCTGGCCGGACGTCTTAACCGTCGCCTCAATCCGAACACCCGGCAGGTCGGGATCAAGCATCAGTTCCACCGATACTTTCGTCACAGGCAGGGGGTGGCACAGAGGAATCAGGTCTGGCGTCTTTTTTGCACCCATGATGCCCGCAAGGCGTGCAATACCCAGGACATCACCCTTTTTGGCCCGACCTTCGGAAATAATTTCAAAGGTTTCCTGTGCCATCCTGATGTGGCCGGCTGCAACGGCGATACGGTCCGTCACGGCCTTGTCCGACACATCCACCATATGCGCCTGACCCTGAGCGTCAAAATGGGTCAATGGCATCACATCACCCCGGGAACCAGAGGACGCGCCAACAGGGCGCGGGTCGCTGCCTCGACATCATCCTGACGCATCAGGCTTTCGCCGATCAGGAAGCAGCGTGCGCCGTATCGGGCAATATCAGCCAGATCTTCCGGCGATCCCAGACCGCTTTCACAGACGATGGTTCGATCGGCCGGAACCAGCTTTGATAGTCGCCGCGTTGTGTCAAGAGTGGTCTCGAACGTCTTGAGATTACGGTTGTTTATTCCGATCAACGGGCTTTTCAAAGCTGCCGCGCGTTCAAGTTCTGCCTCGTCATGTACTTCGATCAGGACGTCCATGCCCCAATCGAATGCGGTCTGTTCCAATTCGGCGGCCTGAGAGTCCTCGACGGACGCCATGATGATCAGAATGCAATCGGCACCAAGCGCGCGGGCCTCAATCACCTGATAGGGGTCGTACATGAAATCCTTGCGCAGAACGGGCAGGGATACGGCCTCGCGCGCCTGAACAAGATATTCCTTCGCGCCTTGGAAACTGGGGGTATCGGTCAGAACAGAAAGACAGGCGGCACCACCATCCTCGTACGCTTTGGCCAGTGCGGGCGGATCAAAATCCGGGCGGATCAACCCTTTCGACGGGCTGGCTTTCTTGATCTCTGCGATCAGCCCATACCCAGAACGCGCGGCGGTGTGCAATGCTTCGGCGAACGCACGAACTTCGGGTGCTTCGCGTGCCTCACTTTCCAGCGTTTCCAGGGACTTATTCGCCTTGTCTGCCGCAACCTCTTCCAGTTTGTAGGCTTTGATTTTGTCCAGAACGGTCTCGGTCATGCGGCTTCCTGTGTAATTCGGGCAAGAGTTGTGATTTTTTCCCGGGCTTTGCCGCTGTCGATACTCTCAACGGCCATTTCTACGCCGTCGCGCAAGTCACTTACAGCATCCGCAACGACAAGCGCTGCAGCAGAATTTAGCAGAACGGCATCACGATAGGCCGATGGTGCGCCATCCAGTAGTGCCCGGAACGCAACTGCGTTTTCTTCCGGTGTGCCGCCAAGGATATCTTCGAACGGATGCACGGGCAGTCCGGCATCTTCGGGGTGCAGTTCAACCTCCTTAACGGTCCCGTCTTCCAAAGAGGCAACCCAACTGACGCCGGTGATTGTCAGTTCGTCGGTTCCGTCCGAGCCGTGAACCAGCCAGGCGTGCTCCGCCCCCAACAGGCCCAGGGTTTCGGCCATGGGCCGGATCAGATCGCGGCTGAACGCGCCGGTCAGCTGCCGTTTTACTCCGGCGGGGTTCGTAAGCGGGCCGAGGATATTGAAGATCGTTCGTGTGCCAAGTTCCTGTCGGCTTGGCATCACATGGGCAATTGCCGGATGATGCATGGGCGCCATCATGAAGCCAATGCCAGCTTCTTTCAAAGCTTTTTCAACTGTTTGCGGACCGACCATCACGTTGATGCCCAGTTGCCCCAGCGCATCTGCCGCACCGGATTTAGAGCTGAGATTGCGATTGCCGTGTTTTGCCACAGTTACACCTGCGCCCGCCACAACAAAGGCGGTTGCGGTTGAGATGTTCAGCGTACCCTTGCCATCGCCACCGGTGCCAACGATGTCAATTGCCCCGGGTGGTGCTTTGACGGCATTGCACTTTGCGCGCATGACGGCGGCGGCCGCGGCGTATTCATCCACGGTTTCACCGCGTGTGCGCATGGCCATCAGCAACCCGCCAATCTGACTGGGCGTGGCTTCGCCATCAAAAAGAATGCCAAAGGCCTGCTCGGCCTCGGCACGGGTCAGTGGGCGGTCGGCCGCGGCCCCGATCAGCGGTTTCAGTGCGTCGCTCATGCGGGGACTTTCAGTTCTTGCAGGAAGTTTTTCAACAGTGCGTGCCCATGCTCCGATGCGATGGATTCGGGGTGGAATTGGACGCCGTGGATCGGCAAATCCCGATGCTGCAGACCCATGATGGTGCCGTCCTCCAGCTCAGCCGTGATCTCAAGGCAATCAGGCAGGCTTTCACGCTCAACGATCAGTGAATGGTACCGGGTTGCTTCGAACGGGGAAGGCAGGCCCGAGAAGACCCCTTTGCCTGTGTGGTGCATGATGCCCATCTTACCATGTACGATCTCGTGGCACCGCACGACTTTCCCGCCAAAGACCTGTCCGATGGTTTGATGTCCAAGACATACACCCATCAACGGAGTCTGTGTCTCGGCGGCCGCCTGCGTCAGGGCCAGGCAAATCCCGGCCTGATCCGGGTCGCAGGGACCGGGGCTGAGCAGAATGCCGGCCGGGTTCATGGCCATTGCTTCCTGCACGTCCAGCGCATCATTGCGGCGAATGACCATTTCGGCACCGAGTTCGCCCAAATAATGTACCAGGTTGTAGGTAAACGAGTCGTAGTTGTCGATCAGCAGCAGCATTTGGGCACTTGTCTCGGCTTGGGCATTTCGGGCTGGCGATGCAACCACGGGCCACGGTATAATGTCGGGACATACATGCTCAGGCTTGTGGGGCAGCGTCAAGGGGACATCCCGCAAAGGACGGACCTGACAGGGAATTGCCGCAGCAGACGGCGCAGAAGCGATCGACGCAGAGAAAGACGAGAGGCAAAAGAAATGGGCGGATTTGTCGGAGGAATAATCGCCGGTGCGGTTGTCGTGCTGGCTTTGGGCGCGGTTCTGTCGTTGAACACGCCTTTGTCGTCAAAACCGGCCGTCTCAACGCACGCACCCGAACCTGCGCCGCTCGAGGATTCGGTGTCGACGGCCGATGCACCGGATGCCGGAACCGACGCCGATCTGGTCGAACTTCCTCCTGAAGCCCCGGAACCCGTCGATGAACAATCAGATTCCCTTGCTGGGGTGACAAATGTCGACCCCACGCCGGATACGCAACCCGTCGTAGGAGAGAGTGAGCCCGCAATCGAAACGCCGGACGTAGCGCCCGAACCTGAAGTTGCGGTTGCCCCGGACGCACCTGTTGCACCACCCGCTCCTGCGATTCCCGGCGGCACGCCACAGGTCGAATCTTTGCCTGAAGTGGCCGATACCGCGCCGGAGCCTCCGGCACCACCAGCCGAAGAAGTCGCTGTTCTGGAACCGGAAGCAGAGCCTGCACCACTGCCGGGCACGCCGGAAGAACCGAAGGTTGAGAATCCGTTTGTAAACAGCCCCATTGCCGTGGAAGGGGATGAGGATACTCTTCCTCGCAATCTGCCCCGTATCGCGACCTTGCCGCAGATCGGGGGCGATCAGCCCGCAACGGCGGGCTCGACAATTGGCAGGCGTGTGGTTCCCTTGACTGAACGGGACGACCCTGTTGTGGAAGCCGAAGAGACCGAGCAGGTGCCGGTCGGAAAGCCGATCGAGGCATACGCGGCCAGCTTCGAAAACCCGGAATCCAAGCCCTTGATGTCGATCATCCTCATTGACGACGAAGGCGCATTTGGGGCCGAGGCTTTGCGTGATTTTCCCTATCCGCTGAGTTTTGCGATCAGCCCGTCGGATCCTGACGCCGCTGAAAAGATGGCGCGCCACCGCGAGGCCGGTTTTGAAGTAATGGCCATCGCGGACTTGCCGGAAGCCGCAAATGCACAGGATGCCGAGGTGTCTTTGGCGGTCTGGTTCGAGACGCTGCCGGAAACGGTGGGTATTCTGGAAGGTGTAAACACCGGCATTCAGGGTAATCGTCAGGTGGCGGATCAGGTGGCGGCGATTGCGGCCGGAACCGGGCGCGGTCTGATCACGCAGGACAACGGTTTGAACACGGTTCAGAAACTCGCCGCCCGCAACGGGACACCTTCAGGTGTCGTGTTCCGCGACATTGACGGAGCAAGGCAGGACCCGAAGATCATGCGCCGCTTTCTGGATCAGGCTGCATTCCGGGCCGGGCAGCAGGGAACGGTTGTGATGCTGGGACGTTTGAGACCAGAAACGATTTCCGCACTGCTGCTGTGGGGGCTTGAGGATCGCGGCAACCGGGTTGCAATGGCACCGATCTCGGCCGTGATGTTGAAAGAAGTTCAGTAAATGTCAGGGAAAATTCAATAAAAGGCGGCTGGTCAGTGGATCGCCGCCTTTTTCTTTAGCTGTTTCCTGATCCCGTAAATCGGGCGGCGTCCGCCGCAGCGCGCCGGATCGCGTTCGATTTATGGACCGTTTCCATATATTCAGCCTCTGGGTCGCTGTCATAAACAACACCACCGCCGGCCTGAATGTACAGTTTCTGGTCCTTAACGATTGCCGTCCGCAGGGCGATGCACATGTCCATGTCGCCGCCGGCGCTGAAATACCCGACGCCGCCGCCGTATACACCGCGCTTTTCGGGTTCGAGTTCATCAATGATTTCCATCGCGCGCACCTTTGGGGCACCCGAGACCGTGCCCGCAGGCATCCCTGCAAAAAACGCGTCCAGCGCGTCTTTGTCCTCTGCCAGTTCGCCAACCACGTTCGAGACGATATGCATCACGTGGCTGTAGCGTTCGATGATGAACTCTTCCGTGGGGCGCACGGTGCCGATTTTGGAAACGCGCCCGGTGTCATTGCGGCCCAGATCCAGCAGCATCAGGTGCTCGGCCAGTTCTTTCTTGTCGGCAAGCAAATCGACTTCGTTCGCCTTGTCCTCTTCCGGCGTCGCTCCGCGCGGACGGGTGCCGGCGATGGGGCGGATCGTAACTTCATCCCCGAAGACACGTACCAGAATTTCCGGGCTTGCGCCGACAACCTGAAATCCGCCGAAATTGAAATAGAACATGAACGGCGAAGGGTTTGTGCGCCTCAGGGACCGATACAGCGCAAAGGGCGGCAGCGGGAATTCCTGTGTCCAACGCTGGGCCGGAACCACCTGAAAGATATCGCCTGCGCGGATATATTCCTTGGCCTTCTCAACCGCTTCCATGTAGCCGGATTTGGTGAAGTTCGAAACGGGTGGGGCGATCTCATGCGCGTCGCCCAGATCCCTGGATTCGGTCGGCATCGCGCGTTCCAGATCGCGGACAGCATCCATGACGCGTTCGGCAGCCTGCGCATAGGCGGCCTTGGCGGATTGACCTTCGCTGACCCAGGCAGGGGACACGACCGTCACGTCGCCTTTTACCCCATCCAAAACCGCGATCACCGACGGGCGCAGCATCACCGCATCCGGCAGGCCCAACGGGTCGGGGTTCACATCCGGCAGGTATTCGACAAGCCGCACCATGTCATAGCCAAGATAGCCGAACAGCCCCGCCGCAGCCTGCGGCAGTTCTTCAGGCAGGTCGATGCGGGATTCGGCCAAGAGCGACCGCAGGTTGTCCATAGGATTGCCGTCCTGCGGCACGAAGGCGTCCGGATCGAACCGGGCAGAGCGGTTCAGCGAGGACGTCTTACCATGGCAATGCCAGATGAGGTCCGGCTTCATACCGATGATCGAGTAGCGCCCGCGGACTTCGCCCCCCGTGACCGATTCCAGAACAAAAGCGTCCTTCTGGGCCCCCGTCAGTTTCAACATCAGCGAGACGGGCGTGTCCAGGTCGGCGGCCAGGCGGGTATAGACGACCTGATTCTCGCCTGCCTCGTAGGCACGCGCGAATGCGTCAAATTCTGGGGTCAGGGCCATGTCCGCTCTCTTTTAGTAGCTCGCCTGCACGGCGTTCAGCGCACGCTGATCAATAACCGGGCGGGCACGAGTCTGGGCATCGCGCACATAGGCATCAAAAATGTTCTGAGCCAGTGCCTGGTTCATCTGGACTTCCAGCGCGGCTTTCATCTGGCGCAGTTCGTCGGTCTCAGCCGGCGGCAGCAGTTCATCCAGCCTGACGATCAGGGCGGCATTATTGCCAGGGACAACCCGCAACTCACCCGGCTCCATTTCAAAGACCTGGGTCATGAATCCGACCGGAGCGTCATCAAGGAAAGCGGTGCGGGTCAATGCGTTCTCTACCCGGAACGGCAAACCTGTCGCGGCAAAGTCGCCGTCGGTCGCCAGTTGGGTCAAGACAGTGTTGGCCTGATCCTGTAGGGCCTTGCCTGTTTCAGCCTGAACCCATGCCTCGGCCACACGGTCACGGGCGGTCTCAAGCGGTTCAGGCCGCTGCGGCAGAACCTCATTCAGGCGCAACGCGAAAATCGAGCCGTCTTCGAGAAAGCCGATTTCGGGGAAGTCGCCTTCGCGGACGGCTTCGGCAGCGGCACGAAAGCCCTCATATGCGGCGACACCTTCTTCGTTCTCACGGGTCCATTCGATCTGGCCCAGTTCCATCTCGGTTTCGCCTGCCAGTTCTTCCAGGGTGGCCCCACCGGCAAGCATGTCGTTGATGTCCTCGGCCTGCGCCTCGATCAGACGCCGTGCACGCTCGGCTGCCATTTCCTCGCGCAGGTCAGGGGCAGCGTCTTCAAACGGGATGTTGTTTGCTGCCAGTGATCCGTTGATCCGGAACAGCGCAGGGCCAAACACGGACGGCAGAGGTCCAACCACGGCATCAAGATCTGCCTCAAAAACAGCATCGGCCGCTTCGCCGAGGTCTTCGCGGGTCACGTCGCCCAGATCAATGTCGCTCAGTTCGAGGTCGCGATCGCGCACTAGCTGTTCAAATGTCGTGCCGCCAACCTCGATCTGCGCCATGGCATCCATAGCGGCCGCTTCGTCCGAAAAGGCCAGCCGTTCGACGAGGCGTCGTTCCGGTTGCTGGAATTCAGCGATGCGCTGATCGTAGAGGCTGCGCAAGGCGTCGTCCTGGATTTCAACGCTGTCGAGCAACATTTCGGGCGACAGGATCGCGTACGTCAGGCGTTTGGTGCGGGGCAGGGTGAAACGATCCGTGTTTTCGTCGTAATACGTTTGCAACTGCTCGTCCGTGGGTTCAGCAATCGGTGCGGTCAGGGCATCGGCCCCAAGTGTCGCGACGGTAAAGCTGCGCCGTGCGCCGACATAGTCCGTCAATACGTCCGACAGCGTTGCAGGCATTACGACGCCGCCGACAACCGCCCCTTGGACAATGGTCCGCGCGGATTCCTTGCGAAGATCAGCTTCGAACTCGGCATCGGTCATCCCCGCCTGTTCCAGTTGGAACCGGTAGGTCTCGCGGTCGAAATTGCCGTCCACGCCCTGAAATGCCGGGATCGCGACGATTTCCTTCTGCAGGTTTTCATCGCCAATCGAAACGCCCAGCTGAGCCACTTCGTTGTTCAACGCAGCCAGAGCCGTCAGACGGGACAATGCCAGTTGGCCCAGTCCCAACTCCTGTGCCTGCGACATTTGCAGGGCCTGACCTGTCTGGGCCTCGACCGCGCGGATTTCACGCTGCAGTTCGCGCACATATGCGTTGATCGGAACCACTTCATCGCCGACCTGCGCCACCGTCCTCACCGTACCGCTGAGGTTTACGGCGCCGAACCCTGCAAGTCCAAGCATCAGCAAGCCCATGAGAATCCAGACGAAGGTCTTTGATAGGTTTTTCATGCCTGCGGCCATGGACGCCCTCTTTCATGCTTTTGTCGGCAGATGACTGCCCTGTTGGTTGCGGCCCTGAATACGACGCGGACCGCCGGGGGGCAAGATCAGATGGAAAGCGCCTGAAGACGGTCGAACAAACGTTCGATACCGACGCGGTCGATGTTGGCAAAAGCGATGCGAACCTGCCGTTGGCCCGCCGCATCCTCAGTGGGTGTGAACATGGTACCTGGCAACAGCAGAACACCAGCTTCGGCCACCAGCTTTTGGGCAAACTCATCTGACGGAATGTCGAATGGATGTTCAAGATATGCGAAATACGCCCCCAGACCAAGCAATCGCCAGCCCCTGGCCGTCAGTCTGGGCATCTCTTCCGCGATGGCTGCACGGCGATCCAGGATTTCATCACGTTCAGACGCAAGCCATTGTGACAGGTTCTGCATCCCCCACAGCGCGGCGAACTGGCCGATCTGACCCGGGCAAATAGCAACCGTGTCCAGAAACTTTTCGATCTCGGCCAAAAGTTGCGGACTTGCCGCGATGGCTCCGACCCGGTGGCCGGTCAGACGGAAGGCCTTGGAAAACGAGTAGAGATGAACAAATGTATCCTGCCAGTCGGGCTGACGGAACAGTTCATGCGGAGCACCGGACCGGCTGTCGAAATCCCGATAGGTCTCGTCCACCAACAGTTTGATGCCGGCCTCACGCGCAAGATCATAGAACGCCCCAACCAGTTCCGAGGGGTATTCGACGCCGCCTGGATTGTTCGGAGTGACCAGCGCAATCGCGCGTGTCTTTTCGGTGATCAGGTCTCGGGCCCGGGCCACGTCCGGCAGCAGATCATCACCCGTGGGAAGATCAACAGCCCGCACACCAGCCATGTCGAGCCACATTTTATGATTGAAATACCAAGGGGTTGGCAGGATAACCTCGTCCCCCTGATCCGTGATCGCGGCGATCACAGCAGAAAATGCCTGATTGCATCCTGATGTGATTGCGACCTGTTCCGTGTCGACATGGGACTGATAATGTGCCCCGATCTGGCGGGCCAGCTCTGTGCGAAGGTCGGTATTGCCCAATACAGGCCCGTAAAGATGGGCGCTGTTTTCGGAAATCGCGAACTCTGCCATTGCCTTTCGCAGTTCGAGTGGCGGAGGGTCCACCGGCGCGGCCTGACTGACATTGATCAGAGGCCGGTCTTCGGGAAACTCGACGCCTTCCAGCCAGCGTCGCGCCTCCATCACCGGAGGGGCGAAAGTGGCGGTGGTGCGTGTATGTGTCATGCGGTTTTTGCGAGGCACTGCCCCGCGCTCCGAGGTATTTTGAACAGAAGAAACCGCGGCGTGGGATCAATCGGTGCCGCGATAAGGCTCGACATATTGCAGGGCCATGTCCCAGGGGAAGAAAATCCAGGTGTCCTGGCTGACCTCGGTGATGAAGGTGTCCACCATCGGACGACCTTTGGGCTTGGCGTAGACTGTGGCGAAATGCGCGTTGGGATACATGTCGCGTACAAGTTCCAGCGTTTTGCCGCTGTCGACCAGATCGTCGATGATCAGCACACCAGTTCCGTCGCTCATCAGCTTGGCATCCGGTGCCTTGAGCACTTCGGCCTCGCCCTGTTCCTGATGATGGTACGAGCGGACGCTGATCGTATCGACCGTGCGAATATCCAGTTCCCGGCTGACGATCATTGCAGGAGCCATACCGCCCCGAGTGATGGCCACGACCGCGCGCCAGGCGCCGTCGTCGGGCCCCTGGCCATCGAGACGCCACGCCAGGGCGCGGGAATCGCGGTGAATCTGGTCCCAGCTGATATGAAACCCTTTTTCGTGCGGCAAGCGGTCTTTGGCGCTCATCTGATCAACCCTTTTCAATATCCGGCGCATCGACGGCTTTCATGCCGACGATGTGATACCCCGAATCCACGTGCAGATTTTCACCGGTTACACCGCTGCTGAGGTCGGACAACAGGTAAAGGGCGGATTTGCCGACATCGTCGATGGTCACGTTCCGGCGCAGGGGCGAATTATATTCGTTCCACTTCATGATATAGCGGAAATCGCCGATACCGCTTGCCGCCAGTGTTTTGATCGGACCCGCGGAAATAGCATTTACGCGAATCCCGTCCTTGCCCAGGTCTTCAGCCAGATATTTGACCGATGCCTCCAGCGCGGCCTTGGCGACGCCCATCACATTGTAGTGCGGCATCACCTGCTCGGCCCCGTAATAGGTCAGCGTGATTGCGCTGCCGCCTTCGGACATCAGTTTTTCTGCGCGTTGCATCACTGCGGTGAAGGAATAGACCGACACGTCCATCGTCAGGTTGAAATTAGCCCGCGACGTATCGACATAGCGCCCGCGCAGTTCGTTCTTGTCCGAGAATCCGATGGCATGGACGATAAAGTCCAGCTTGCCCCATTTTTCAGAAAGCTGCGCGAACAACCCGTCAATGGATGCCTCATCACTGACGTCACAGGGCAACACGATATCGCTGCCCAACTGGGCCGCCAGTGGGTCAACCCGTTTTTTCAACGCATCGCCCTGATACGAGAACGCCAGCTCAGCGCCTGCTTCGGACAGGGCGCGGGCGATTCCCCATGCGATTGATTTGTCATTGGCCAGTCCCATGATGAGGCCGCGTTTTCCGGCCATCAACTGATTAGACATATTTGGATCTCCGCCTGTCCCGGTTTTATCAGAGTGGTTTAGGCCATTGGATGCGCTGCTTCAAGGCTGAGCGGGTCTTGCCCGCAGCGGGTTCTCGCCTTAGGGTCGTCAACATTACTTTCCAGGGGATGGAAATGAACGAGCGTAGCGGCATTTTTGCCGGAACTGATCCGTTTGAATTGGCGGAGCGGTGGCTGGGCGAGGCCAGAGAGTCTGAACCTAACGATCCGAATGCGATTGCTTTGGCGACCGTAGATTCGGACGGGATGCCCAATGTGCGCATGGTTCTGCTTAAGGAAATCGAGCCGGACGCCTTTGTATTCTACACGAACTATGAAAGCGCCAAGGCGGTCGAACTGGAAAGTGCCGGCAAAGCGGCTTTTGTCATGCACTGGAAATCCTTGCGGCGGCAGATCCGAGTTCGTGGTACAATATCGCGCGAGGATGGTCCGAAGGCGGATGAATACTATGCCTCGAGATCACTGAAAAGCCGTTTGGGGGCCTGGGCTTCCAAACAATCGCAGCCGCTGAGCAGCCGATCGGTTCTGATGGCGGAAGTGGCAAAAGTAACGGCGAAGCTTGGACCCAATCCGCCACGCCCGCCGTTCTGGGGCGGGTATCGGTTGGAGCCGACGGAAATCGAGTTTTGGGCCGATGGTGCATTTCGTTTGCATGATCGGTTCAGATGGCGGCGGGATCAATCGGGTTCCGCGTGGCAAGTGCAGAGGTTGAATCCATGACGTTCGCGTATCGTGAAATGCAACACGCAGAAAACAATGATTTTTTTCAGCTTGAATTTGCGCGCCATTCCCATACACATCAAACCCTTAACGAAGTGCTAATTTTCGCGATGGGAAAACAGTGCCAGAAGATCTGAACAACATGTACCGCGTACGTGGACACGTTAAATGGTTCGATCCCGCAAAGGGGTACGGATTTGTTGTGTCCGACGAAGGCGGCCCGGATATTCTGTTGCATGTGAACGTGTTGCGCAATTTCGGGCAAAGCTCGGTCGCCGATGGCGCCGGTATCGAGATTATGACGCATCGCACTGATCGCGGAGTTCAGGCGGTCGAAGTCGTGAGCGTCGATCCTCCCGCACGTGCAGATGCCATGCTGCTGGCCGATTTCGCCGATCTTGACCCGGTCGTGATTGCCAACGCACCGCTTGAGGCGGCGCGCGTCAAATGGTTCGACAAGGGCAAGGGCTTTGGCTTTGCAAATGTCTTTGGCCGTGATGAAGACGTTTTTCTTCACATCGAGGTTCTGCGCCGGTCCGGGCTGGCCGATCTTCAGCCGGGCGAGGCCCTGGCGATGCGTGTCATCGACGGCAAGCGGGGACGTATGGCGGCGCAGGTTCTGGCCTGGGAAGCTGCTCTGGACGCCTAAGTGCCAATGATCAGGTTTCTCTCGGTTCTCATTATTCTTTCAGTAATGTGGGCTGAAACCGCGTTGGCGGCCTGTCGGGAAGACAGGATCTATGTCCGGAACGACAAAACTCACATTCGGTTTGATATCGAACTTGCGATCTCGCCTCAGGACCGTGCGCGCGGATTGATGTTTCGGGAATCACTGCCGACACAGTCGGGGATGCTGTTTGTCTTCGATCCGCCGCAACCCGTGGCGTTCTGGATGAAGAACACGCTGATTCCCTTGGACATGATTTTTCTGGATCAGTCCGGGTCCGTAATGAAAGTGCACCACAATGCGGTTCCGGGTGATCTGACCCCTGTCGACGGCGGGGGTAAGGTATTTGCGGTATTGGAAATTAATGCCGGTCTCGCGGCGCGGTACCTGATAACGCCCGGTTCCCAGATGCGGCACAAAGTTTTTTCGCGCGGACCTGCGATTTGGCCCTGTTAGGGCTTTTCAAATCAAATCGGCACGTTTAGGAAGGCGCACGGTCCGGGGCGTGGCGCAGTCTGGTAGCGCACCTGTTTTGGGTACAGGGGGTCGTAGGTTCGAATCCTGCCGCCCCGACCACTTCCAAGATTAAATTGGGTTTCCACCAAATTCGGTGTACAGCCGCGAAAAATCGCGATTAACCATCTCGCTTTGCACTGGAATCTTCACGGTCTTCCCACTTTTCTGCGGAACCAAAAAAAACAACTCGGCATCAACCCGATAGCCAGCCTGGATCTTGCTGGAATGCAAATACGTCACGATCTGCGGCAGGTTTTGGGGATAACCGTCAAAGTTGAGAATCAGATAGGCCGTCATGTCGGGGGGCAGCAACTCGCGGCATTCGACGGTGTTTCGGTCGGTTTTTACATATTTGTTGCCAGGGCCCGCGCAGTCGGTTTCAAACGCACTGAACAGCTTTTGGGGATACTCCGGGAATTCAGCGCTGCGCGATGACGGGGACGTGTCTTGTGGTGTGCAGGACACGATCAGCGCGGCAACAGGCAGCAAATGAAGCAGATTCATATGTAAAACCAACAGGGTTCAGATTTTAGCGATGATTCCACTATGGCATGGGACCGGGGCACGGAACGATGATTCTCTGGCCCCAGCATTAACATCTGGTTGCTTGATCATTGGCCGATAACCATGGTGAGAAAAAAGAGAAATCAATTTGAGCCGTCCGGCGGTCGGGTCCCTCGTGGAAGCGTCTTACCTGTGGAGGAATCGTGGACAAGTGAATTGCGAGTTCCTCATGGGATGAGGTCAACATAAAAGATTTGAAAAAAGATCGAAAAAGCCCGTTGACCACATATGGGTATATACGTCAGATTGTATGGGCCGAAAGACGTGCCACAATATCTGGTAGGCACTTACCAGAATAAGGCAACGGGCGAGGGACGGAAAGCATACCAATGCCACGTGCAGCCGAATTGCTCGGCTATGCGCTGTCAAAGGCAGCGACCGATACCCTTTTGTCCGGAAATCGGTGGCAGGCGGTCGACACCCCGCAAACAAGATTTGGTGTCGAAAACCGAAAATTAAGCTGGTTGTAGCTAGGGCGGCGGACATGAAGATTGACAGAAAATTCACCAAATCCGGGCAGGATGCATATGCAGATCTGGAGTTTGTTTCGGCAACATCCGAAATCCGCAACCCGGATGGGACAATTGTTTTCCGTCTCGAGAATATCGAAATCCCTTCAACCTGGAGCCAGGTTGCCAGCGATGTCATCGCCCAAAAATATTTCCGCAAGGCTGGTGTTCCGTCCAAGCTGAAGAAAGTCAAAGAAAAGGACGTTCCCGAATTCCTGTGGCGCTCGGTTCCCGCTGAAGACGCTGAGTTTGACGGAGAAATCTCGTCCAAGCAGGTGTTCGACCGTCTGGCCGGCGCTTGGGCGTATTGGGGCTGGAAAGGCGGGTATTTCTCAACCGAGGATGACGCGCGCGCTTACTTTGATGAGATGCGCTATATGCTGGCGACCCAGCGCGCAGCACCGAACAGCCCGCAGTGGTTTAACACCGGTCTGCATTGGGCCTACGGGATCGACGGCCCGGCTCAGGGCCACCACTATGTCGACTACAAAACCGGCAAGCTGACCAAATCCAAATCCGCTTATGAACATCCGCAGCCGCACGCGTGCTTCATCCAGTCCGTTGATGATGATCTGGTGAACGAAGGCGGCATCATGGATCTGTGGGTGCGCGAGGCGCGCCTGTTCAAATATGGTTCGGGTACCGGGACCAACTTCAGCCATCTGCGTGCAGAAGGTGAGGCGCTGTCGGGTGGTGGCAGGTCCTCGGGCCTCATGGGCTTTCTCAAGATCGGCGACCGCGCCGCTGGCGCGATCAAATCAGGCGGGACAACCCGTCGAGCAGCAAAGATGGTGATCGTCGATGCAGATCACCCGGACATCGAGCAATTCATCGAATGGAAGGTGATCGAAGAGCAGAAGGTGGCCTCGATCGTTGCCGGATCGAAGATGCACGAGAAGATGCTGAACGGCATTTTCGAGGCCATCCGAAGCTGGGACGGCGCGCAAGACGACGCGTACGACCCCAACAAGAATGACAGCCTGAAGAAAGCGGTGCGCGAGGCGAAGAAAGTCGCGATCCCAGAGACTTACATCAAGCGCGTGCTGGATTACGCGCGGCAGGGACACGACAGCATTGAGTTCCCGACCTACGACACCGACTGGGATTCGGAAGCCTACAGCTCGGTTTCGGGTCAGAACTCGAACAACTCCATCCGCGTGACCAACGCGTTCCTGACTGCTGTTGAGAAAGACGCTGATTGGGAGTTGATCAACCGGACAGATGGCAAGGTCGCCAAGACCGTCAAAGCACGCGATCTGTGGGAAAAGGTAGGCCACGCCGCATGGGCCTGCGCCGATCCGGGCATCCAGTTCCACGACACCGTGAACGAGTGGCACACATGCCCCGAAGATGGTGAGATTCGCGGCTCGAACCCGTGTTCGGAATACATGTTCCTTGATGACACGGCCTGTAACCTGGCGTCGATGAACCTGCTGACCTTCCTCAAGGATGGTGAGTTCCAGGCGGCGGACTACATGCATGCTTCGCGCCTGTGGACCCTGACGCTGGAAATCTCGGTGACCATGGCGCAGTTCCCATCCAAGGAAATCGCGCAGCTGTCTTATGACTTCCGCACGCTGGGTCTGGGTTACGCGAACATCGGCGGCCTGTTGATGAACATGGGCTACAGCTATGACTCGGATGAGGGTCGGGCGATCTGCGGCGCGCTGACTGCGATCATGACCGGTGTGGCGTACGCGACCTCGGCCGAGATTGCAGGTGAGCTTGGCCCGTTCAAAGGCTACGATCGCAACGCCGACCATATGCTGCGCGTTATCCGCAACCATCGCCGTGCCGCACAAGGTGTGACCAATGGATATGAGAAACTGGCCGTGAAGCCGGTGCCTCTGGACCACGGCAATTGCCCGGACAAGCGTCTGATCGACCTGGCCATGTCCGCTTGGGACGAGGCGCTGAGCCTCGGCGAGAAAAACGGTTACCGCAATGCGCAGGCGACCGTGATCGCGCCGACCGGCACCATCGGTCTGGTGATGGATTGCGACACTACCGGGATCGAGCCGGACTTTGCGCTGGTCAAGTTCAAGAAGTTGGCCGGTGGCGGTTACTTCAAGATCATCAACCGCTCGGTGCCGTCGGCGCTGGAAAAGTTGGGGTATTCATCGTCTCAGATTGAAGAAATCGTGGGTTACGCGGTCGGCCATGGCACCATCGGTAACGCGCCGGGGATCAACCACACCTCGCTGACCGGCCACGGCTTTGGCCCGAACGAACTGGCCAAAGTGGATGCCGCGCTGGAAAGCGCCTTTGATATCCGGTTCGTCTTCAACCAGTGGACATTGGGCGAGGACTTCTGCACCGGCGTTTTGGGTATCCCAGCCACCAAGCTGAATGACCCGACATTCGATCTGCTGCGCCATCTGGGCTTTACCAAAGCGGATATCGACGCGGCGAACGACCATGTCTGCGGAACCATGACGCTGGAAGGTGCGCCGCATCTGAAAGAAGAACACTATTCGATCTTCGACTGCGCCAACCCATGCGGCAAGAAAGGCAAGCGTTTCCTTGGGGTTGATAGCCACATCACCATGATGGCAGCAGCGCAAAGCTTCATCTCGGGCGCGATCTCGAAAACGATCAACATGCCGAATGACGCGACAATCGAGGATTGCCAGAAGGCTTACGAACTCAGCTGGTCGTTGGGTGTGAAGGCCAATGCGCTGTATCGCGACGGCTCGAAACTGTCGCAGCCTCTGGCCGCGGCGCTGGTCGAGGATGACGACGAAGCGGCAGAAGTGCTGGAAAGCGGTTCGGCGCAGGAAAAAGCCGTCGTTCTGGCCGAGAAAGTGATCGAGAAGGTTGTGGTCAAGGAAATGATCCGCAGCCATCGCGAGAAACTGCCGCATCGCCGCAAGGGCTATACTCAAAAGGCGATCGTGGGTGGCCACAAAGTCTATCTGCGGACTGGTGAATTCGAGGATGGCAAGCTGGGCGAGATTTTCATCGACATGCACAAGGAAGGCGCTGGCTTCCGGGCGATGATGAACAACTTTGCTATCGCCGTGTCGGTTGGCCTGCAATACGGCGTACCGCTGGAAGAGTTCGTCGATGCCTTCACCTTCACCAAGTTTGAACCGGCGGGGATGGTACAGGGCAACGACTCGATCAAGAACGCGACGTCGATCCTGGATTACATCTTCCGCGAACTGGCGGTGTCTTATCTCGACCGCACCGACCTGGCCCATGTGAAGCCCGAAGGCGCAACCTTTGATGATCTGGGCCGGGGAGAGGAAGACGGGTTGTCGAACGTTTCGGAGATCAGCGAAACCGCGGCGTCCAAGTCCTTGGAAGTACTGAAGCAAATCAGTTCGACTGGCTACCTTCGCAAGCGATTGCCGCAGGACCTGATGGTGTTCAATGGCGGACAGTCCGGCGCGAACGGCATGGCCGAATCCGCAGCGCAATTTGCGGCACCGGTTGCGGAGACCGCCGTTGCGACCAGCATGGACGCCCGTACGAAGGCGAAGATGCAGGGATACGAGGGCGACCCGTGCGGAGAATGCGGAAACTACACGCTGGTGCGCAACGGCACCTGCATGAAATGCAACACCTGTGGCGCGACAAGCGGGTGTAGCTGAAGTCTAGCGCCCTGGCACCCCGGGGTGCAGGGGTCGGATGCTGCCACAGTGACCGGCCCCGACGAATACGGAGAAAGGCTCTGAGACTTACCAACTGACCTTTCTCCACTCGGCCGACATGCCCGTGTTGGCCGGGAACAGGGTGGGGCGGAATATCGGTCCTTCCCACTCTTTCACGGGGCGGGTGCGCTCGTCCCATGCGCAGTCCAGGCCGCAGGCAAAAAAACACCGGGCGGTCAACGATACGAGCCTGGAAGGCGAAACTGACAGGGGGCTTCGGCCCCCTTTCTTTTTTGACCTGAGCAAAGCCTTGCCGGAATGCGTTCCTGTCATCGGGCAAGATCCGCCGAACAGAACTTCGAGTGTTTTTCTTGGCGGTGGACCGCAGATGCGACTCTGCAAAACACGCAATGATTGGCCTGAAATGTACATCCTCAACCATTGCGAGTGACAGAAGACGTCACTCGGGTGTTTCTGGGGCCTGTCCGGACAGAAAACAGACAACAATACTCTCAGGAGGCACCGAAATGAAACGCCAAAATCTGGCTGTATTCTCAGCAATCGTACTTGGATTGCCCACACTGGCCGTCGCTCAATCCTCAGTGGACACAAACGGGGATGGCGTACTGACAATCGAAGAAGTGCAGGCAATTCTGCCCGATGTCGACGCAGACGGGTTCTCGGCCATGGATGCAAATGGCGACGGCGCGCTGGATCAGGCCGAGATTGCCGTCGCACAGGAAGCGGGTTTGCTTCCATCCAGTGACGGCTAAATCCGGGTGCGGGAAAGCGGCCTGAGCATTTCAGGCCGCTTTTCAGTGTCTCATCTCGGCAAGTGAATGTTGAATCTGCTTCGAAGTTCAGCATCCAACAGCGGGTCGAATTGTGCCGGCGACGGTGCTGACAGGATTTCCTCTTTTCGCTTGATCGCTTTCTCAATCAGATCAGGTTTGCCGAGTTCCACCCATTCCTTGGGTGAGGAGCGATCTCCGAAGGTCGGATAGACATAATCTGCCTGCATGCGGCTGAGCGTTGCATCCGTGCCAAGATAGTGACCCGGTCCGCCCATGCAGACGGCCGCCATCTGGTCCAGCGCCAAAGTTTCGTCCGTCACTTCGATCCCGCGCACGCAGCGCTGCGCCTGGCCGATCAGGTCATCGCTGAGGATCAGGCTTTCAAAGCAGAAGCCCAACAATGAGGCGTGCATTCCAGCCGCTTCGTAGACCATGTTCAGGCCCGACAATCCGGCCATAACGTTCGAGCACATCTGCTCCCACCCGGCCTGCATGTCCGGCAGTTTCGCATCCGATGCTCCGGCGGCGGCACCGCCCGGAAGGTCGTAGAACCTGTGCATCTGGGCGCAGCCTGCGGTCAGAAGGGCCTGTTCACCCGAACCGATGGACATCGCGCCGGTGCGCAGGTCCAGACCAAAGGGCCAGGTGCCAAAAACGGCTGGCGCACCGGGTTTGACGGCATTGACGTAAACCAGACCGGCCAGGCATTCCGCCGTTGCCTGAGTGATTGCGCCCGCAATCGTCGAGGGCGCAGTTGCCCCGGCCATTCCCGCCGACAGCAGCAGGACCGGCATCCCGGCCTTAATGCATTCTTCCATGACTTCGCAGCTTTCCGTTGCGAATTTCATCGGCGGTACGACAAAGCAGTTCGAGTTGGACATAAACGGCCGCTCGCGCCATTTGTCCTCGCCGCCCGCGATCATGTGCAGCATTTCTATCGCCGGGGCCACATGGCTGGGTTCGGTAAAGGATGTGCCGATATGCTTGAACGTGCCCGAGGTCGTGGCGTAGACCGTGTTCAGATCCATCTCAAGGTTGTCCGCAATATCGCGGCAAACCATCGGACGCTGCACAAAGTGAATGTTGTCAAGCTGCTGGCAGATGCGTGATGCGTCATGCAGATCCTGCACGGTCGAATCGCGGTATTCCTGGCCGTGTACGTCGACCATGCTGACAGCCGCGCCAGCCGTGCCGTAATGAACACGCGTGCCTGACAGTTCCAGATCGGTCTTTCCATCCCGGCTGTAAAGCGTCACGGAACGATTGGCTTTGGCGATGGTATCTTCCACCAGCGCACGCGGGAACCGGATGCGACCGTCATCACCCAGGGTACAGCCTGCGGCAACAAGATAATCGATCCCGCTTTGCGGCGCATCCGCAAGGCCAATCGTTTCCAGCGCTGTCAGCGCAGCTTCGTGAATGCGTTCCAACTGTGCCTGAGTCAGCACGTTCAGGGTGCCGCCCTCCATCCCGGGCCGCACGGGGCGCAGGTGATCGGGCAGGGCAGAGGCACGGGCGGCACGGCGCGCGGAGCGTCCGCCGCTGCGAGAGGAAGTACGGGTTTGGTCGTTCATGTGTTTGGTCCGGGTTAAGAGCTGTTCCTGAAGAGTGGCTTAATTCACCCTCAGAATGGCCTTCCCCGCGCCGCACGTCCGCGATCCGCACCAATGGTGCGGCTGATCAAGCGGATTTTCCAGTAGTCGCTTTTCATGCGGACCTCTTACGTTGGCCGTAGTTATCCTTCACCTGGCGACATGATCTGTCCTGTTTGCGACCCAAACTTAGAAATAGGTCGCCATTGCTCCCTTTCTTTGTCGAAAGGGTTTCAGCGTGAGATTTCTTCCCGTTCGGGTGGAAATCTGATATAGTTGGATCACTATTTATTAACCTGTCTGTTATCAGAATTGAAATATCGGTTCTCGGACCCAATGTTCGGGTAAATGGTTTGTAAGCGCCCCGAAATTCCCGCTCATCGGGGCTGTAACATGTTGGAGACGTGAATGAAATTCAGCACGGCCCTCATTGTCGCAGTGACAATGTTAAGCGCCGTCCCGGCAGTCGCCGAGGATTGGACCGGGGGTTATGCAGGATTCAGCTTTGGGTATACTGAAGCGGATGGCCCAAACGGATCCAGCGGTGACGATACCAGTTTTGGACTCCATGTCGGCTATGACCACGATTTCGGAAGCTTCGTTCTGGGAAGCGAATTGGAATACAATCACCTGTCGCTGAACCTCGGTCAGGGGGAAGGGACATTAGATAGTCTGACACGGCTGAAACTGCGCGGCGGGTACGATTTCGGACCGGCGCTGGGGTATGTGGTTGTCGGGGCCGCACGGATCGATACGTCCGCCGACAACGACACAGCAGCGGTCTACGGAATTGGCGTTGCCTATCCGGTCAATGACAGATTCATCATCAGTGGCGAGGCACTGCGTCAGAATTTTGACAATGTGACCCGATCAAATGGCAGTCTCGGCGCCAACACGTTCAATCTGCGGACGACCTTCCGGTTCTGATCACTGGTTCGGCTTCTCCCGGGAGCGTTCATTGCCAAATCACGCAGTGTTTGCAGCGCTGCAATGAAGAGGTCGTTTGCGATCGTCATCGCAACCCGGACGTGACCAGCCGCAACGCTGCCCAAGCTCTCACCTTGCCTCAACGCAATGGAATGCGTTTCGAGCAGCGCCTTTGCAAATGCCTCACCACTTCGCCTGTTGATACGAACATTCAGCATCAAATACATGTCCCCTGTTTGGGCACCAGCCTGACAACGTTCCGAGTGCTCAACAGTTTGATAGCCAAGGTTCGCCGATTGCGGACGAGTTCCGAGAATTCCTGTTTCATATCACTGCCCGAGTTCAACGCAATACTCGCGGCGTCCTGAATAGACCCGGGAACACCATTCATGGTGTGTGTTGCCAGATTAACCAGTTGGGAGTTGACGTCTTCAATCTCGACGATCCAACTGCGGCGCGAGCCTGTCGTAATATGTGATTTGGACACTGAGCCGACGACCAAGATGCGTTCGGCCATACCCGGCTCAGTACGAGGCGAAATATGGACGCCACCCCAAACCTGAGTATCATCGACTTCGTCCGAAATCAGTCAAAGGTCGCGTGTTCGGCAAATACCAGAGATGCTTTGAAACGGGTCGGCGGAAAAGACCGCTCCGGTTGGATTGGTGGGCAAGGTTGATCTGCAAGGACAACGCCCCAGTCGGCTGCGGTATCGCTCCGTTCTGCGCTTGGCGGGAACTCGTTTTTCGGCTGGGTCTGAATGGCGTTGTATTGTCAATCAGCTACGAGGTGGCAACTCAGCCTGTACTTTTTTGGTAAGCAATTTGCGCACAATGTCATAGGAAGCGGTCAGCCGGTGGCGCATCTCGTCGGCATCCGTTTCCCATGGCAGCAGCAACCAGCTGCGGTGGAAATAGGGCGCTTTGGTGCCGACGCCCGCTTCGATCAGCATCTGCGCAGTGTCGACATCAGGGGTTTTTACTGAAACGCCGGTGCCCGCCGTGCCAATGCAGGCAAACATCTTGCCGCCAATCTTCCACGCGTCATGACCGCCACCCCAGGGGTCGGACACTTCCGCTCCGGGCAGGTTGCGGCATATCGAGTTCACGAGGTCTCGGCTCATACAAGGCAGAGTGCCCCGCCATCCGCGCGATCACAAGCCTTGGCTTGACGTGTTTTACGTGGTAATCGGTCCTCATGAACCGGATGACCTGCATCATTATCTGCTGCATTACCTGCTGATTTCTCAAGCGGGCCGGTTTCTTTCGTTTTCATCCCTGAGACAAGTTGCTAAGCCCGCGCCAACGCGCAAGCTATTGCTGTTTCTTAGGAGCCCACCAGATGACGACCATCAGACTGCACAACACACGGACGCGGACGAAGGAAGATTTCGTGCCGATCGATGCCGACAATGTGCGGATGTATGTCTGCGGCCCAACCGTCTATGACCGTGCGCATCTGGGCAATGCCCGGCCCGTGGTGGTGTTCGATGTGCTTTATCGATTGCTGCGCCATGTCTACGGCCCGGAACATGTGACCTATGTGCGCAACTTCACGGATGTGGATGACAAGATAAATGCGACGGCGCTGGCCCGAAAGCAGGCAGGCGCGGTCGGGTCGCTTGAGCAGTTGGTGCAGGAGCGTTCAGATGAAACCATAGGCTGGTATCTGCATGACATGGGGGCCCTGGGGGCGCTGGAGCCGAACGAGATGCCGCGAGCGACGCAATTTATCGCTCAGATGATTGCGATGATCGAAGACCTGATCGCAAAAGGGCACGCTTATGCGGCCGAAGGTCATGTGCTGTTCGCGGTGGACAGCTGGAAGGAAGAATACGGAAACCTGTCTGGGCGGTCGGTCGACGACATGATCGCAGGCGCGCGGGTCGAGGTTGCGCCCTACAAGAAGAATCCGATGGATTTTGTGCTGTGGAAGCCCTCGACCGATGAGTTGCCTGGTTGGGAGTCACCCTGGGGCCGTGGACGTCCGGGATGGCATATCGAATGCTCGGCCATGGCCTATGAACTCTTGGGCGAAAGCTTCGACGTTCATGGGGGTGGCAATGACCTTATGTTCCCGCATCACGAGAACGAAATCGCCCAAAGCAAGTGCGCGCATCCGCATGGTGAGTTCGCAAGGGTCTGGCTGCACAATGAGATGTTGCAGGTCGAAGGGAAGAAAATGTCCAAATCGCTGGGTAATTTCTTCACCGTCCATGATCTGCTGGAGCAGGGTGTGCCGGGCGAGGTGATCCGCTTTGTGTTCCTACAAACTCACTACCGCAAGCCCATGGACTGGACGGAGAAAAAGGCGCGTGAGGCCGAAGCGACGCTGCGCAAATGGCGGACGCTGACAGCGGGCATCGAGCCCGCCGGCAGCGTGACACCCGCGTTTGTGGAGGCGCTGGCCGATGATCTGAATACTGCGGGTGCCGTCGCGGAACTGCACCGGCTCGCAGCGAAAGGGGACGCTGCTGGTTTGTTGGCTGGCGCCCGTCTTCTTGGGCTACTGACGGATGAGATGGGGGACTGGGCGCATACAGATAGCGTCGATTTGTCCGGCCATGCCGAAAAGCTTGTTCAGGCGCGGGCTGCTGCCATGCAGAGCAAGGATTTCGCTGAAGTGGATCGTCTGAAAGCCTTGTACGTTTCCGCAGGCATTGAAGTTCGGATGAGCAAGAACAGTGTCGAATTGGTCCCCGGCGCGGGCTTTGACGCATCCAAGCTGGAAGGTGTGTGATGACCAAGGAACGGCTCTATCTTTATGACACCACCCTGCGCGATGGGCAGCAGACACAAGGCGTTCAGTTCTCGACCGCTGAAAAGGTGCAGATCACGCAGGCGCTGGATGCGCTGGGGATTGACTATATCGAAGGCGGCTGGCCGGGTGCCAACCCGACGGACAGTGCGTTTTTCGATGTGGCACCAAAGACTTCGGCCTGTCTGACCGCGTTCGGGATGACCAAACGTTCGGGTCGGTCCGCAGACAATGATGACGTTCTGGCGGCGGTGATGAACGCAGGGACGCAAGCGGTTTGTCTGGTGGGGAAATCACATGATTACCACGTGACCGACGCGCTTGGTATCGACCTTGCGGAAAACACCGAGAACGTGCGCGCCTCGGTCGCGCATGTCGTGGCGCAGGGTCGGGAAGCGTTGTTCGATGCCGAGCATTTCTTTGATGGGTACAAGGACAATCCGGACTATGCGATCTCGGTTTGTCGCGCTGCACTGGACGCTGGTGCGCGCTGGGTTGTGTTATGTGACACAAATGGTGGTGCCTTGCCTGCGGAGGTTGGGCGCATCGTTTCCGAGGTGATCGCTGCCGGGCTGCCTGGGGACCGTCTGGGTATTCACACCCATAACGACACGGAAAACGCGGTGGCCTGTTCGCTGGCCGCTGTAGATGCAGGCGCGCGCCAGATACAGGGTACGCTGAACGGGCTGGGAGAGCGGTGCGGCAATGCCAATCTGACCGCGTTGATTCCGACCCTGTTGCTGAAGGAACCCTATGCCTCGACCTATGAGGTTGGCGTCAGTCACGAAGCCTTGTCAGGTCTGACGCGGATCAGTCGGATGCTGGACGACATATTGAACCGGGTGCCCAGCAAGCAGTCGGCTTATGTCGGGGCCTCGGCCTTTGCGCATAAGGCAGGGCTGCATGCCAGCGCGATTCTTAAGGACCCGTCGACTTATGAACATGTCGACCCGGCGACTGTTGGCAATTCGCGCATCATTCCGATGTCGAACCAGGCCGGGCAATCGAACCTGCGCAAACGCCTGACCGAAGCCGGGCTGACGGTCGAAGCCGGCGATCCGGCGCTGGGGCGCATACTGGAGCGGATCAAGCAGCGCGAGGCGGTCGGGTATTCCTACGACACCGCGCAGGCGAGCTTTGAATTGCTGGCCCGGGCGGAACTGGGGCAGCTGCCTCAGTTCTTCGAGGTCAAGCGTTACAAGGTCACGGTTGAGCGACGCAAGAACAAATACAACAAGATGGTCAGCCTCTCCGAGGCCGTCGTTGTAGTGAAGGTCGACGGGGAAAAGAAACTGTCGGTCAGTGAATCGCTGGACGGCGACGGCAGCGACCGGGGCCCGGTCAACGCCCTCGCCAAGGCGTTGGCCAAAGATCTGGGTCAGTATTCGCGGATACTGAATGACATGCATCTGGTCGACTTCAAGGTGCGCATTACTCAGGGCGGCACCGAGGCGGTCACACGGGTCATCATCGACAGCGAAGACGGGCAAGGACGTCGATGGTCAACTGTTGGTGTCAGTGCCAACATAGTTGATGCCTCGTTTGAGGCCCTGCTGGATGCGATCCAGTGGAAACTGGTGCGCGACTGCAATCCGCGCTCGGAAGCGGCTGAGTGAGCGTGAAATTCGACGACGATCTCAAGGCCTGTGCTCAACTGGTGCACCGGGCGGATCCGGATCGATTCATGGCCGCTATGGCCGCCCCGGTTCCTGCACGCGCGGTCCTGTTTCCTATCTACGCACTGAATGTCGAAGTTGCGAGGGCGCCGTGGGTGACGCAAGAGCCGATGATCGCGGAAATGCGCCTGCAATGGTGGCGAGATGCGCTTCAGGAAATCGCCCAAGGCCCGACGGTGCGACGGCATGAGGTCGTGACGCCGCTATCCAGGGTTCTTAACCCTCATCTGGCCTCGGTTATGGATGAATATGTGGCAGTAAGGCGTTGGGATATCTACAAAGACCCTTTCGAAGATGAAGAGCACTTCGATACCTATATCGACCAGAGTGCGGGAACATTGATGGTCGCGTCAGCGCAGGCGCTTGGCGCTGCAGATGAAACGGTTCTGCGCGATTTCGGCTATGGCGTTGGGGTCGCCAACTGGTTCCGTGCCATCCCCGAGCTTGAGGCGCGCGGCCGCATTCCTTTGTTGAATGGAACACCCGATGCCGTACGCGCACTGGCGCAGGCTGGGCTGGATCGGCTGAACAGCGCGCGCGCAAGGCGGGCAGATGTCTCGGTGCAGGCCAGACCCGCATTGTTTGCGGGTTGGCAGGCGGACTGGGTGTTGAAGCAGGCGCTGGCGCAGCCTGAACGCGTCGCCGATGGCAAATTGTGGCAAGGGGAAGTCAGGCGCCGCGCGTCACTGATGTGGCGGTCCTTCAGCGGTCGCTGGTAATGCGCCGATCAGGCTGTTTCGGCCTCGGCCGGTTTCAGAACCAGCCACAACAATGCGCCACCGGCCAGCGTCAACAATGGGATCATGGCGAGATTGACGGCCGTCCATCCCTCGACCGGTGAACCGCCCGAACAGTTCATCAATCCACCCGATGCCAGCGACGCCAGAGTAACACCGCCAAATACCAGCAGATCGTTCAGACCCTGCATCCGTCCACGCTCGTTCACGTCGTGCGAGTCCGCGAGCATGCTGGTTGCGCCGATAAAGCCGAAATTCCAACCGATCCCCAGCAGGATCAGGGCGACAAAGAAATTGCCAAGCTCAACGCCTTGCAGGGCAACGACGCCGGCCGCTGCCAGAATGGCCAGCCCGAGCGCGACGATCTTTTCAACCCCGAACCGGGCTATCAGTTGGCCGGTGAAGAAGCTGGGGACATACATCGCCAGAACATGGCTGGTCACGATATCCGCCGCATCATTCGGGCTGAAACCGCATCCAACCACGGCCAGGGGCGTGGATGTCATTACAAGGTTCATCAGCGCATAGGATACCATGGCGCAAATCACCGCCACCGCAATGCGCGGCGTCCGGAGCATTTCGATCCGCGTTCTGCCCTTCGGCGCGTCTTCGGCGGGTTTTTCCGGTGTGGGAATATCGAGGAAAAAGAACAGGGCCGACCCGAATACGTTTACGGCAATCACGGCCAGATAGGTGCCGAGAAATGGAATGACATACGCTTGCGCCGTCAGCTTGACGATCTGGGGTCCTATGATTGCAGCGGCAAGCCCACCGGCCATGACGTAGGAAATCGCCTTCGGACGAAAGCCGTCTGACGCAGTATCGGCGGCGGCAAAACGGTAAAAGCCATGTGCGCTCATATAGATACCGGTCAACAGGCTGCCCAGCAGGAAGATCGGGAAAGACCCCAGGTACAGGCCGTACGCCCCGACAACGCCACCACAAGCTCCGGCAGTCGCACCAACCAGAAAACCCACCCGGCGACCCCATTTCTGCATGATCGCCGAGATCGGTGTGGCGGCCAGCATCGACCCCAGCACGATCAGTGAGATAGGCAATGTTGCAAGGCAGGGGTTGCTGGCCAGCGACTGCCCCGCCAACCCGCCGACAATGAACATCATCGGCATTTGCGCGCCCAGAATGGCCTGCGCGGCAACCAGAACCGCTACGTTGCGTTTGGCCTGAGAATTGTCGGGAGAGGCAGTGATCATCGTCATGGGGCATGGGTATCGGTGAAATCCCCGGCACACAAGCGGGTTGCATATGCGGCATATGTGCCTAACGTGCGGCCCGTATCACATTGTGGAGAGGCCATGTCCGTCGGACGCATCATCGAAACGCCCGAATGCGTTGCCGAAGGGGCAGGGTGGCTGGCAGAAACCTGTCCGCGCATGGCCCACGCGATGGACCAAACCGGGCCATTGCCCTTGCGTCGTCGCCCGGATGGATTTGCGCAGTTGCTCAGTGCGATTGTCAGCCAGCAAGTCAGCGTGGCTTCGGCCAATGCGATCTGGAAACGGCTGCAGGATGCCAAGCTCACTGGACCGCGCAAGATCATGTGGGCGACCGATGACGACCTGCGCGCCGTGGGGCTGAGCCGTCAGAAAATCCGATACGCCCGCGCGCTGGCCGAAACACGTATTGATTACAGGGCATTGCGCGATGCTCCTAACGCGGATGTTGTGGCCACGTTGACCGAAGTGCCGGGTATCGGCGTCTGGACCGCCGAGATCTACGCAATGTTCTCGCTGGGCCGCGCGGACGTGATCGCGCCTGGGGACCTGGCATTGCAGGAGGCTGCGCGAATTCTGTACGACCTGCCAAAACGCCCGACGGACAAAGAGTTGCGCCAAATGGCCGAAGCCTGGTCACCGTGGCGGTCGGTTGCGGCGCGGGTATTGTGGGCCTATTACCGGGTCGCGAAAGAACGAGAAGGGATCAGATGACACGGGTTTTGAATGCGCTCCGGAAAGAGCCGGTTTCGGGGGATACACGCTCGGTCGTGGTATTCGTGCACGGTTACGGCGCCAATGGGGCTGACCTTTTGGGGCTGGCGGACGTGCTGGGTGACCATCTGCCTGACACGCTGTTTGTGGCACCCGATGCACCCGAACAGATCCCCGGCATGCCCAACGGGTATCAGTGGTTTCCGATCCCCTGGATTGACGGCTCGTCCGAAGAAGAGGCACGCAGGGGCATGGCGATGGCGGTTGAGGATTTCAACGCCTTTCTTGACGCTTTGATGGTGGATGAGGATCTGTTGCCGGAACAATTGGTTTTGTTCGGCTTTTCACAAGGCACCATGATGAGTTTGCACGTGGCACCCCGGCGCGAAGACCCGGTTGCCGGTATCGTGGCCTTCTCGGGCCGGTTGCTGGAGCCTGACATGCTTGCCGAGGAGACCGTCAGCCGCATGCCGATTCTACTGGTCCACGGCGATTCTGATGATGTCGTGCCTCCGCAATCGCTTCCCGAGGCGGCGGAAGCTTTGCAAGGGGCTGGTTTCAAAGAGATTTACGCACATGTCATGAAGGGCACAGGCCACGGAATCGATCCTGACGGCCTTGGCGTGGCCTTGGCGTTCATGCGCGACAAGTTGAGCTTGTGAGCCTTTCTGAGAGCCAAATAACGAAGTAGTGGGCGCGGGTTTCTCCGCCCCCAGTTTTCCGAGATTGCAACACGGCTGCATGGAACCATCCTGCTTTGCAGATTAGCTGCGTTTTGTATGCGACTGCTTTGTCTGGGCGATAACACCTCGCGGATCAAAGCCTAACAGTCAATTATTCGCGCCTTGAGCCGCGAAGAAGTGATTTGGCAAACCTCTACAGGCGCGCTTCAATGAGGTCAGGGAGGTTTGCCATGAAGAATCCGGAGTCCTTTGAAAAGTTCTACTTCGCCAAAGTCGGGATGGGCGAGGCTTGTGGCTGCGCCGAACGCATTATTGATGTCTTCGAGTTCAACAGAATGGGAGGCGCGCACTCAAAGCAAGCTGTGAAACGCGAGGGTGGAAAACGCCGATCCTTCCGGGCCTGGGCTGTCAAATACGGTCTTCTGAGCCGAAAACGGCAAAGCTAGCACAAAACCCTCTGTAGAGCTTTAGGAAGCTCATTGTCATTTTTTTGGAAACAGTTCGTCCTGCCCAAGGTGAACTCGCACAATACACTTTGTTCATCCCATTTTCTTGTTTCCTTCCACTCAACACCGGCCACCTAGTGTTTTGGTTGCTGAATCCGATTATGTGGGGAAGCTCGTTGCCAGCAACCTAACTGCTGACGGTAGATGCGAGTCGGGTTGGAAGTGTTTCGGTCTTTTTTATTTACGTTCAGGCGAACACTGGCATGATGAAGCGGCTTCCGGAATTTATCCCTAAGGAACAAGATAATACGAAAATATCCTAATGGATATTACCGGTTCCGCGATATCGTTCTTTGGCTGGTGGTGCCCAAGGAGAGACTCGAACTCTCACGCCCGTGAAGGCGGGGGATTTTGAATCCCCTGCGTCTACCATTCCGCCACTTGGGCCACGAACACTGGATTATCGCCCAACGCGGGGAAGGTCCAGAGGCAAAAAACAACCAGTATCCGGATTGTTTGCCTTTGAACGGTTGACGCCCCGATGGGTGCATGGTTTGCCTTGCCGGGTGTGAGATTTGGACCTTAGTGTTTTATGTTGCGATCCCTTTATGACTGGACCATCCGTCTGGCCGAACATCCGCATGCTCTTTGGGCGCTGGCCATTGTGGCATTTGTGGAAAGCTCGTTCTTTCCGATCCCGCCGGATGTGCTGATGATTCCAATGATCCTGGCGCGGCCGTCGCGGGCATGGCTCATCGCGACCGTTGCCCTCGTGGCTTCGGTGCTGGGGGGGATGCTGGGATACGCGATCGGAGCCTTCTTCTATGAAAGCATCGGCCAACCGGTCCTTGAGGCGATGGGCAAAGGCCATGCCATGGAAGAGTTCAACGAGCGTTTCAACGATTTCGGATTCTGGGCTGTGCTGACCGCAGGTGTTACGCCATTCCCCTACAAAGTCATCACGATCATGTCCGGCTGGACCGGGATGCCCTTTGGTACGTTTGTTGCGACCTCAATTCTGGCACGGGCCTTGCGGTTCTTTGTTGTTGCAGGGCTTTTGTGGGGGTTCGGCGAACCGATCCGCGATTTCATCGAAAAGCGTCTGGGCCTGATGTTTACCCTGTTCATCTTGCTGTTGTTCGGCGGATTTTTCGCGGTGAAGTATCTATGACCAACCGAAACAGATTAGTGCTGATTGCCGCCGCAGGGTCTGTCGCCTTGCTGTTGGGAGCATGGGGATTCCAGTACCTTGGCGGGCTGGCACCCTGCAAGATGTGCATTTGGCAGCGGTATCCTCACGCCGCCGCAGCGTTGATTGGTACCGTGGCGATTGCTGTGCCACGGGTCACGGTTCTGCCGCTTCTGGGGGCTTTGGCCGCCGCGACCACGGCGGGTATCGGTGTGTATCACGCCGGCGTCGAGCAGAAGTGGTGGGAAGGTCCCAGCAGTTGCACGTCCAGCGACATCGGTGGGTTGTCGACGACCGAGTTGATGGATCAGATCATGAATGCGCCGCTGGTGCGCTGTGACGACATCCCGTGGGAAATGCTTGGTCTGTCCATGGCAGGATGGAATGCCGTGTTGTCGGCCGGTCTGGTTCTGGTCTGGCTTGCAGCTTGGCGGGCCCGGTAAACGTCAGATCTGATCCAGTTCCGCATCCCAGTACAGGAAGTCGATCCAGCTGTCGTGCAGATGGTTGGGCGGGAACTTGCGCCCGATATTGCGCAGCGCCTCGGCATCGGGTTGGCGGGGTGGCTTGCGCAGAGACATGCCAGCTTGCCGCAGCGATTTTGACCCTTTTCGCAGGTTGCATGGGCTGCATGCTGCCACCACGTTTTGCCAGCTGGTCACGCCGCCCGCCGCGCGCGGAACAACGTGGTCAAACGTCAGGTCGCCTCGACTGCCGCAGTACTGGCAACAGAATTCATCCCGCAGAAATAAATTAAAGCGCGTGAAGGCCACGCGCTTTCTGGGTTTTACATAGTCTTTCAGAACAACGACCGAAGGTATTCGTATCTCGGTACTGGGACTGCGGACTACTTCGTCATATTCGGCCACGATGTCGACCCGATCCAGCCAGGCGGCCTTGATCGCCTCCTGCCATGGCCAAAGAGACAGAGGATAATAGGACAGGGGGCGATAATCAGCGTTCAGGACCAGTGCCGGATGACGCCTGAGTGCACCGGGTTCCCTGACAAATTCGGTCCTGAAGTCTCCGTCCATAACAGAATCGCTCCTCGCTCTGCACTGCCCGTTTTTTGACATCAGAGCGGGGAACACCCGCCCCGGCCTTAACTTAACTATATATCGTGTTAAAACTCTGACAAGCCCTGATTTTCCACAATATCTCGGGGATTGATTATTGCGAATCCGTAACAATCGCGTGACAGTTATCCACAGCTTGCGCTAGGTAGTTTCTGCGCGCTATGGCGTAGTTCATGTCCTGGTTCATTCGCTTCAATAAACCTTTCGATGTCCTGCCGCAGTTTACCGACAGGGCGAACGGAGATTCGCCGCGCAGCACTCTGTCCGACTACATCGATCTGCCCGGTGTCTATCCGGCCGGGCGGCTGGATCGGGACAGTGAAGGTCTGCTGCTGCTGACGGATCACGGAAAGCTGCAGGCGCAGATTTCCGACCCGAAACACAAGATGGCCAAGACCTACTGGGTTCAGGTCGAGGGTATTCCGGACGCTGCCGCGATGAAGGCGCTGCGCGAAGGGGTCGAACTGAATGATGGGCCAACCCGGCCCGCAAAGGCACGGATGATTGACGAACCGGAAAGCCTTTGGCCCAGGACGCCGCCGATCCGGGTGCGTCAGACGGTTCCTGATTGCTGGGTCGAACTGACCCTGCGCGAAGGGCGCAATCGGCAGGTGCGCCGGATGACGGCAGCGGTCGGACATCCCACATTGCGTCTTGTTCGGGCCCGCATCGGGGATTGGACGCTGGAGGGATTGCAGCCGGGGCAATGGGAAAGCCTGCCCATGCCTGAGGTTTCCGCAGCACCGCAACGAAAGAGAGACCGCAGACCGCGACGGTGACAGAAGGCAGGGCCTGAGGTACACTGGGCTCATGAAAGTCACACCGGACATACCGCGCCTGTCGGCAGTTCTGGAGGCGGCGCTTTACGTCAATGATCTGGACGCGGCAGAGCGTTTTTACGGCGACATTCTGGCGTTGGAGAAAATCCAGCGCGTGGACAACCGGCACGTGTTCTTCCGCGTGGGCCGTTCCGTGTTGTTGTTGTTCAACGCCGAGGAAACGGAACAAGCACCGCGAAATCCTGACTTGCCGGTGCCGCCACATGGCGCGCGCGGGCCGGGGCATGTGTGCCTTGCCATTTCGCGGGTCGAAATGGACGCAATGCGCAAGCATCTGCTCGACTGGAACGTACCGCTGGATGCCGAGTTTGATTGGCCGAACGGGGCACGTTCGCTGTATGTGCGGGACCCGGCCGGCAATTCGGTCGAGTTTGCGGAACCGCATTTGTGGGGCTGAACCGGACTGCCCTCGGATTGTCCGGGGGGAAAGTTCGGGGAACACCGTCAGATATGCGGCTTTGCACGGGCTTGCGGGACGTGGGGGTTGACAAGCGATGTATTGGAATGAAACGTCGTAAGTGTTGGGAGATTTTTGAAATTCAGGTGCGTGAACCCGTTTTTTCGACGGGGGAACTTGCTGTGTTGACAAGCTCTTAGGGGGGGTTGTTTACGGATCTTCCGACCACAATAAAGATTTGGGAGATCACGAAAATGAAAAACAACAGCAAACTGGGCCTCGGCGCGCTTGTTACCGCAGCGCTGATGGCGCCTGCTGCTTTTGCGGAGGAATTCATCACAATCGGCACCGGTGGCGTGACCGGCGTTTACTATCCGACCGGGGGCGCAATCTGCCGTCTGGTGAACAAGGGCCGCAAGGAACACGGGGTACGCTGCTCGGTCGAATCGACCGGCGGTTCGGTCTACAACATCAACACCATTCGCGAAGGCGAGCTGGAGTTCGGTGTGGCCCAGTCCGACTGGCAGTACCATGCTTATAACGGTACATCGAAATTCGAAGAGGTTGGCCCGTTCGAAGGTCTGCGCGCCGTATTCTCGGTTCACCCCGAGCCGTTCACCGTTGTTGCGCGGGCCGATTCCGGTATCACCAACTTCGAGGACCTGAAGGGCAAGCGCGTCAACATCGGTAACCCCGGTTCAGGTCAGCGCGGCACCATGGAAGTCCTTCTGGGCGAAATGGGCTGGACCACCGGCGATTTCGAGCTGGCAACCGAGCTGAAGGCAGCCGAACAGTCTGCTGCCCTGTGTGACAACCAGATTGACGCGATGGTCTACACTGTTGGCCACCCGTCGGGTTCGATCCAGGAAGCAACCACCGCTTGTGACTCGGTTCTGGTGAATGTCAGCGGCGATGCGGTCAACAAGTTGGTTGAAAACAACTCGTTCTATCGTACCGCGACTATCCCCGGCGGGATGTACCGTGGATCGGATGGCGACACCCAGACGTTTGGTGTGGGCGCGACATTCGTGACTTCGGCTGACGTGTCGGAAGACGCTGTGTATGCAGTTGTAAGCTCGGTCTTCGAAAACTTCGAGGACTTCAAGAAGCTGCACCCGGCATTTGCCAATCTCAAACCGGAAGAGATGATTGCGGACGGCCTGTCGGCTCCGCTGCATCCGGGTGCCGAGAAGTACTACAAAGAAAAAGGCTGGATTCAGTAATCCGTCCTAAACATTTTGACGAGGCGCTGTCAGGCGCCTCGTTTTTCAACCGGTGAAACACCGGAACAAAAAACCGCGCCGGAAACCGGCCGCTGAACGGGGAGAGATTTGATGAGCGCTGATCAGCAGGGCAATCGTCCGCTATCCGAAGAAGAACTTCAGGAATTGGTCGCATCTTCGGATGCAGGGGCCCGTGATCCAGCCGGAAACGTTGGCTTGTTTCTGGCAATTGTCGCCGCAATCTGGTCGATTTTTCAGGTGCTTCTGGCGTCACCGATCGCAAACTACGTTCTTCCCGGCAGCATTGTGAATAACGCACGGCAGTTCCATCTTGCCTTTGCGATGTTCCTAGCCTTCGCGGCCTATCCCGCTTTGAAATCCAGCCCCCGAAACTACATCCCGATCCAGGACTGGATCATGGGAATTCTGGGCGCGTTTGTCGCGCTTTACGGTTTCTTCTTCTACGACAAGATCGTCAATGCGGGCGGTCTGGCAGACGACACGGACAAATGGGTCGCTCTGGGTGGTTTGTTGCTGCTGTTCGAGGCCGCCCGCCGCGCGCTTGGCCCGGCGATGGCGATCATTGCCACGATCTTTCTTGCCTATGTGTTCTTCGGTTCGTCGGAATGGGTGCCCGAAGTAATCCGCTGGAAAGGCGCGAGCCTGAAAAAGGCGATGAGCCACATGTGGATCACGTCCGAAGGTGTCTTCGGCATCGCCCTTGGCGTTTCAACGAAATTCGTGTTCCTGTTCGTGCTGTTCGGTGCATTGCTGGATAAGGCCGGGGCAGGGAACTACTTTATCAAAATGGCCTTTGGCGCGCTTGGCCACCTGCGCGGTGGCCCGGCCAAGGCGGCCGTGGTGGGTTCGGCGGCGACCGGCCTGATTTCGGGCTCGTCCATCGCCAACGTCGTGACCACCGGCACATTCACCATCCCACTGATGAAGCGCGTCGGCTTTTCCAGCGAACAGGCCGGATCGGTCGAGGTCGCCAGTTCGGTCAACGGTCAGATCATGCCGCCCGTGATGGGGGCCGCAGCCTTCCTTATGGTCGAATATGTGGGCATCTCTTACGTCGAGGTGATCACCCACGCGTTCCTGCCTGCCGCGATTTCCTACATCGCACTGGTATACATCGTCCATCTTGAGGCGGTGAAGCGGAACATGCCCACGCTGGGCGACCGCGACGTGCATCTGGCGCGAACCGTAGTCGGGATGCTGTCCTTCTTCCTGATCTTTGCCGGGCTCTGCTATGGCTCGCAATTTCCGGTCGATGCCGTGACCAGCTGGGTGCCGACACAAGCCGGGCTTATCCTCAGCCTGATTGTCTGCGCGATCTATGTCGGCCTTTTGTATCTGGCGGCGCAGGTTCCGGATTTGGAGCCTGACGACCCCAATGCCAAGGAAGTCACGTTGCCGGTCATTGGCGAGATCTACAAGGCAGGTCTGCATTACCTTCTGCCAATCATCGTTCTGGTCTATTTCCTGATGATCGAACAGAAGTCGCCCGGTCTGTCGGCTTTCTGGGCCACGGCACTGCTGTTTGTGATCCTTCTCACGCAGAAACCGCTGAAGGCGCTGTTCCGGGGACAAACCAACATGTCCGCGACATTCAAGGAAGGAGTTGCTGACCTGTGGCAGGGCCTGATCGACGGTGCGCGCAACATGATCGGTATCGCGCTGGCGACGGCCACTGCGGGTGTGATCGTGGGGACTGTGACTCTGACGGGTGTCGGACAGGTGATGGCTGATCTGGTGGAGTTCCTGTCGGGCGGTAACCTGATCCTGATGCTCGTGATGGTCGGCCTTCTCAGCCTGATCCTTGGCATGGGTCTGCCCACCACCGCGAACTACATTGTTGTTAGCTCACTCATGGCTGGCGTGGTTGTGGAACTGGGGGCGCAGAGCGGACTGATTGTCCCGTTGATCGCGGTACACCTGTTTGTCTTCTACTTTGGCATCATGGCAGACGTTACGCCCCCGGTGGGTCTTGCAAGCTTTGCTGCAGCAGCCGTTTCAGGTGGTGATGCGATCAAGACAGGCTTCACGGCCTTCTTCTATTCGCTTCGTACCGTTGCATTGCCATTTGTGTTCATCTTCAACACGGATTTGCTGCTGATCGATGTGACATGGGTTGAAGGGATTATCGTGGCGATATTCGCGACGATAGCGATCCTTGTCTTCACAGCGGGCACCATGGGTTACTTCCTGACCCATAGCCGCATCTATGAAAGCATCGCGCTGATCTTCGTGGCGTTTGCCCTGTTCAGACCAGACTTCTTCATGGATCGCATCGCGCCTCCATTCACTTCGGTCGAGCCTGCTGCATTCGTTGAGACGATGGGTCAGACACCACCCGGAACCGATGTTAGGATGGTTATCAGTGGGCCTGATTTTGACACCGGCAAGATGGTGGACACCACGGTTGTCGTGCCAGTTGGTTCTGAAGAGAGCGGTGAAGCGCGCGTCGACGCGATGGGGCTGCTGCTGTTCGAAGAAGATGGCCTTGTCAAACTTGAGGAACCGATGTTCGGATCACCGGTTGCCGATGATTTGGCCAACTTTGACTACTACGGTGACGAGGCCGTACGCCTGAGCTCGGTCAGTCTGCCGTCCAGTCAGCCTCCGAAGCAGCTGATCTATATCCCAGCGATGATCCTTCTGGGTCTGATCGCCTTCCTGCAACGCGGCCGCGCCGCAAGACAAGAGGTGCCCGCATGACACGTTCTGTTCTTTGCGCTGTTGATATCAGCAACGGGGATCTGGATGTCCCGGTCCTGAAAAAAGCCGGTGCACTGGCCGAGATGGAGGGCGCGCAACTGGATGTCGTGTCGATCGTTCCGGATTTTGGTGAAACCTGGGTGTCCGGCTTCTTCGAACCCGATCATCACGAAAAGGCGCTCCAGGACGCGCATGCCAGACTGTCGGAAATGTGCGAGGCCACATTGGGCAAAGAACGCAACGAAAAAGTGCGTCATGTGGTGGCAACCGGAACCGCCTATCAGGAAATTCTGAAGACAGCAGAAAGCGCGGGAAGCGATCTGATCGTGATCGGCGCGCATAAGCCCGATCTGAAGGATTATCTGCTGGGGCCCAATGCCGCCCGCGTCGTGCGGCACGCGAACGTTTCAGTTTATGTCGTCCGTTAGGTCAGCGCTGCTTCAGTAGCCTGTCATCTCAAGGTACCCGCGACCTTCGTGGGTGCCTTTTATTTTGATCGGGCCTTCCCAGTATGCGAACCGTGTGCCCATCCACGCATTTGGCGTCAGGGCCGATACTTCGACATCTAGGTCACGATCCGGTAACCTGACACGCCACCGAACCGGAATATCGCGTTCTGCGACGATTGCGGTTTCCTGCGGCGTCATTGAAACAGACCCATTCGGCAGGCTGGTTGCCTCCCCGTTCGCGCCGATCCAAGTGGCCGAGGTGAAGTCTCCGCGCGCGCCGCGAAGACGGAACGCCATGAGCTTGTCGCCGCCCTCAAAGCTGAGCGAGAACCAGTCCCAGCCGGTTTGGTCCGCAGCCAAAGGTTGCGATGACCATTCGCGATCCAGCCACCCCTGACCGGTGACTTCCACATCCCGGTCCGGCAAGTGCAGTGTGCCCCGGACCGTGTAGGCGGGCTGAGAATAGTAGTAGCTGGCCTGACCATCTGCGGATTTGACTGAATACCCATCCTCTCCGTGAAAGACCAGCGGTCCATCGGCTGTCAGCGACAGGTCATATCCAAAGGTTTCGCCATTTGCTGTCAACGACAGGGTATTCAGGTCCGGACCACCCATTCGCCACTCGTCAATCCATGCCTCGAAGGGGTGCGAGGAAACCCCGGCCTGCCCGATACCGCCGCGCGACAGGCGCTCGGCAAAATAGTGGGTATCGGGCGTTGTGACAGCGGCGTGTCCCATCCAGATCTGAGGGCTCTGCCAACCACCAGTTTCAACCGGTTTCAGCGCTGAGCGAAACAGGGTCCACTGTACACCGTAATCCAGTCCATCTTCACCGCGCAGATTTGCCGTCAGGTACCACCATTCGATGCGAAAGGACGGATGCGGGCCGTGATCCTGCGGGAAATTGAATTGGTAGCCGGGTTCAGGAACATCAAAGCCCTCGGCGGAGCCGCCCAACCCGGCATAGCCCTGTGCCAAAGCCGGACAGGGAAGCGCCAATAGCAACATGAAAAGCAAGGTCCTAACGTTCATTGGCAAACACCTTCAGCAGGTCCGCCGGGGGCAGGCGCAGCAGTCGCAAGGCGGGCAGGGCTGCGGCGGCAAGCGCTGCGACAACGGTCAATCCAAACAAACCCAGCCATTCCCTTGGGAACAGGAACATTGGCAACTGCCAGCCAAAAGCCTGCACATTGATGACAGTCAGCAGAACCCAGGCCAGAACAAGGCCCAGCGGCAGCGCCAGGCAGGCTGTCAGGATGGCCAACAGCCCGCTGCGCAGCAACTCCAGCCGGGCGAGGTGCGCGCGGCTCAGCCCAAGGGCCCAGACCGGCGCGATCTGCGGCAGCCGTTGTGTCCACAATGTCAGAAGGCTGGTCAGGATGGCGAATCCGGCAACGCCGAGTGTCAGAATGTTCAGCGCCGAAGTCACAACGAATGTCTTCTCGAACACGGTTATGGATTGCGCCTTCATCGCTGCCTGTTGGACAACGCTTTCGCGCGGTAGTTCGAAGCGGTCCCGGACCGCCTGCGCCAGCTGACCTGCGGCTTCCGGGGAAACGCGGACACCAAAACGCCGAGCCGGAGTATTGGGCGCGATGGCATTAAGCTGTTCCATCGACACGATGGCCTGACCCGTCGGATTGCCGTAGTCGGAATAGACACCGGCAACTTCCAACACCCGACCGGGTGTTAGGGCCAACTGATCTCCGGGCCACAGATCGGACCGGCGGGCCAGTTGCTCGTTTATCAGAACAACCTCTCCGGCCATGACGCGATCCCAGACATCCTGCGACGAAGCGATCAGCGGCCAATGCTTCCGGTATGTCGCGTGATCGATCACACCGTATAGGAACAAGGGACCAGTTTCATGGGGGAGTTCGACCCGGCGGATCGGAAGGATGGCATCCACCTGTGGGGCGAGCCAATCGACAATCGCTTGGCTTTGTTGATCGTCTATGGCCGTGACGTACAATTCGGACGTCAGGCGCTGATCCAGCCAGCCGGTGAATGTCAGCCGAAAGCTGGACACCATCGTCCCGACACCGATATTCGCGGCCAACGCCAGCAGCAAAGCCATCAAGGCAAGTGAAAGGCCGGGAAGCTGCGCCCTCATGTCCGCCCAGACCCATTGCGCAACAGGACTGCGGGCCTTGCGCTCAAGGACATGAATGATTGCTGAAAGAAACGCAGGCAGCAGCAGGGCCGATCCGGTCAGGATACCAGCCAACAGGGCAAACCCGCCGATCAGCCCGGGGAAAACCAACAAGGCAAGGCAGCCCGCAACGATCAACCCGAGGCCGGTGAAGCCCGCAATCCGGCGTGAGCTTGTGGCCTTGCCCCACGCCTGCAGGCCCGGACCCGCAAGAAGAGGCATTCGAGACAGTCGCCATAGCGCGTGTCCACTGGCCATCAGCGTACCGGCAACGGCCATGGCGATGCCTGCAACGGCCCATTGAGGCTGCAACGACAACTGTCCGCTGACAGGGGCGCCATACAAACCGCGCAAGGTGGCTGCCACGTCAGGAAGTAGTGCACCCGCCAGAAAGAAGCCGAGCAAAAGGCCCAGCCCGCCGCCGACCAGAGCAAGCATGGTCAACTCTGCGAAGATCAGGCAAACCAATCGACGCATGGAGACGCCCAAGGCCCGCAAAGTCCGGATCATGCCGCGTCGCTGGGCAAAGGCCAGTCCAACCGTACCGTGAACGATGAACAGACCCACGGCGAAAGACAGCAGGCCAAAGGCCGAAAGGTTGAGATGAAAACTCTCGGTCAGTTGCGCAGTGTCCAGCTGAGATGACGGGCTGATCCGTTCCAGTTCGGGCGCGAGTTCCGACAAAGGCGGGACCGTGCGGGGTTGAACGGGCAATATGACCAACCGGCTTATTTCACCCCGTCTGTTCAAAAGGGTCTCGGCAACGCCGATATCGGTCAGGATAACGTCCGGCGGCAGAGACGCGCTTGTGATCGCTTTGGGCAGTCCGGAGTGTTCAGCGATCAGAGGTTCCAACACCGGCGAGATCAAAAGCACCCCCGGGGCTGTCAGCACGTCAACCGGTTCGGGCGGCTCGGCGCTTTGTTCTGCCTGCGTAATTGCGGGCAGGGCGGGGTAGGAGATCATGTCCACGCCCATCAGGCGCAGCGTTCGATCAGCGATGCGAAACGGCCCTTCCAGAACCGCTGCAACCTGCCACCCGGCCTTGCGCAGCGCGACATAGCGTTCGATGGGGATCGGGCCCGCCGGGTTTCTCAGAATGTCATACTGGCCAATTGCCAGTTGTGAATTGGCGCGATCATAACTGGCCCGCGCCTCGGCATTGATGGCCTGCACTGCTGACCAAAGACCGGTTGCCAGCGCAATTCCAATCAGCAGCGTTGCCAGTTGCAACAGATGCCTGCGCCAGTGAGACCATAGCGCCTGAACGACCACAAAGGTCATGCGATGTGTCCGCCCGCAAGGTGTGCGTGCCGGTCGAGACGCGCGGCAATGGCATGGGAATGGGTCACCAGCAGCAGTGCCGTTCCAGTATCTGCGACCAGTGACAGCATCAGATCCAGCACCGCCGTGCTGGCGGTCTCGTCCAGATTGCCCGTTGGTTCATCCGCCAGCAAAAGCTTGGGCCGAACGCCCAATGCGCGCCCTATGGCGACCCTTTGTTGCTGTCCGCCAGACAAGTATTCCGGATAGCGGTGTATCAGATCGGTCAGCCCCAGCCTGTCGGCCAGATGCGCAATCCAGTCCGGGTCGTGGCGATTGGCCAGCCGGGCGTGAAAGGACAGGTTTTGCCCGACGGTCAGCGAAGGGATCAAGTTGAACTGCTGAAAAACCAACGCGACACTGTCGCACCGCAATGCGGCGCGTCCCGGATCGTCGAGTGCCGACAGCGCCGTGCCGTCCAGAATGATCTCGCCGCCGTCAAAGCTGTCCAACGCCGCAGCGAGGTTCAGTAAGGTGCTTTTGCCGCTGCCGCTTTCCCCAGTCAGCGCCAATGTCTGGCCCGCATCAAGTGACAGAGAAACGCCATTCAGAACCGGGCGGCCACCCGGGTACGATTTCCTGACCTGATCAACTACAAGCAACATCCGGGCATCCTGACTGGTTCCTGTCACAATGTGCAACGGCACGCGCCAGTGTCCAGTGCGCATGCTTTCCCGGTTCCTTTCGCCGCAGGTGTGGCACTGGTCGATGGCCGGGGTTGTTCCCGGCCGGGCAAAAGTCCATGCTGTGCCAACGGTTTCACCCTTCGGCACGAGGCGCGAGCGGATGTCCTTATCCGACCAGATCATCTGGGGCAGCATCTATCTGGGCATATGCTTTCTGATCGAGATTGCTTTGCTGACATGGTGCACGCAGTTGATTGAAAAACTGACTGAAAAGTGGCAGGACACGCACCGCTTTTTCACCACTGCTGCGCCGATCAGCGTGGCGCTGGTGTTCATCGTTCTGATTCACACCCTTCAAGTCTGGCTTTGGGCCATTGTCTGGGTCTTTGGTGATGTCTTGCCCGACTGGAACTCGGCTCTGTACTTTTCGTTGGTGACGTTCACGACGCTTGGATACGGCGACATCGTTCTGGGGGAACAACTGCGTATCTTCGGGGCCTTCGCATCCGTGACCGGCCTTTTGGCGTTTGGCTTGTCCACCGCTTTCATGGTCGCGTTGATGACTCGGGTTTTTCAGGAGGAGCTGTTGTTAAAGGATAGGGGCGAATAGACGCGCCAGAGGTGCCCCAAAGCGGATATGTGCCGGTTGTTGTTGCAGGGTGCGGGTCAGTTCGTAACTTTTCTCAAAGTCGGTGCGCAGCATACTTGCGGCGGCTTCAGCGGCGCGTGCATCGAAAAACAGGGCCATCGCTTCGAAATTCAGACGGAAGGACCGATTGTCCAGATTGGTCGTTCCCACCGCCGCCAGAGTGTCATCGACCACAAAAACCTTCTGGTGCATGAACCCGTCGGCATATCGAAACACACGTACGCCGCAGTCACGGATTTCGTCGAAATAGGCAAAGGCTGCAAGCCAAGGCAGGCGATGGTCGATCATGTCAGGGACCAGAATCCGCACGTCCACGCCGCGCAGGGCGGCGTGTTGAAGGGCCGTCATGATGTCAATGTCCGGGACGAAATACGGCGAGGCGATCCATAATCTCTCTTTCGCCTCGGCGATGGCGGCAAAGAACATCATCGCGCCGGTCTCGGTCTCGTCCCCCGGGCCGGTGGCAACCAGCAGGGCGTTCATGTCCTGATCGGATTCACTGCCGGCCCAATCCAGATGGTCGATCAGGTCCTCTTCATGGGCCCAGTGCCAGTCTTCGGTAAAGATCAGTTGCAACTGGCGGACGATGTGGCCGGTTATCCGGACATGCGTATCGCGCCAGTGGCCAAAATGCGCGTTCTGACCCAGGTATTCCACGCCGACATTATGCCCGCCTATAAACCCGGTCTCGCCATCAATGATCACAGTTTTGCGGTGGTTGCGGTAGTTCAGCTGAAACCGAAACTTCGGACCACGGCGCTCCTTGGGGTTTGCAACATCAATTCCTGCTTGCTGCAGCGATTCAAGATATGCGGTGGGCAAGCCATAGCTACCCACGGAATCGGTCAGGAAGCGTACGTGCACCCCACGTTCCGCCGCCGCAACCAGCCGATCCTTTAATTGCTGGCCCAACGTGTCATCACGTACGATGTAGAACTGGATCAGGACATAATTCTTGGCGGCATCGATTGCCTCAAAAATCGCGTCGAAAGTCGCCTGACCGTCAATCAGCAACGACGCGCCATTGCCACGGGACACCGGCAGATGCGCCAAGGCTTCGAAGGGGCGCGGATTGATCTGCATGCTTTCTCTGTCCGGCTTTGAGTAGTCTGCAAAAGTCTTGATGCCCTCGACAACCCTTTCACTTTCCTTTCGGGCAATGCGGTATCCGCGAAATCGGTGATGACCCAGAAAAAGGTACATAGGCACTGCCAGCATGGGGGTGGCGATCAAAAAAACCACCCAACCGACCGCACCTTGTGGCGTACGGGCTGTCTGTGCAGCCCGTATCGAGAACACCACAGCGGTGACGTAGAGAAATATCAGAAACGCGGAGACAAGCAGTGTCCACATGAGGTTGAAAGCTCCGAACCTGTTCAGTTCGCCCCAGTGTAGATGCGCGACCAGTCTTGCGCCATATCAACAATGACCCATCCCATCCCGGGCCCTTTGTCCAGACCGTCGGCCAGTTTCCCAATCGGGCTTTCGCGGTCATAAGCCCATTCGCGTTTGTCATCCGTGTGATGTATCAGGATGCCCAGTCGTGGTCCTTCGCCCGACGTCGTCCACTCCATCATGGCGAAATCTCCGTCCGAGTTTCCTCCTGCCAAAATCGGGCGTTTGCCGATTGTGCGTTCGATGTTGATTGGCTTGCCTTCCTTGTCGTCGATAAAGGCGATGCCCGGCGCCTTGACCAGAGCCGGTGAGCCATCGACCGTTTCATAACTGGTATTGCCGTATGTGCCGAGGACCTGCCAGGGCGGAATGCCATAGGCGCTTTCGGCAAAAACACGCATAAAATGAAGGCCGCCGCCGGAAACGATGTATGTCTTGAACCCTTCGTCACGCAGGTAGCGCAGCAGCTCGATCATGGGTTGATAGGTCATCTGATCATAGCGGAGATCAGTTTGCGGATGGCGAGACTCGTCGAGCCATTGTGCGACCGTTTCCTGAAACTCGGCGACGGTCATGCCCGAATGCGAGGCGTTGACGACTTCAATCAATGCATCATGCCCACCTTCCAAGACAGCCGCTAGATCTCCTTGCGCCGCCGCCTTCAGGATGGGTGTTGTGAGGATCGAGGGATCCTGTTCGGCCTTTTCGGCCAGACGGTCCATAGCGAAAATAAACTGAAAATACACAGGTTGCTCGGCCCAAAGGGTGCCATCATTGTCGAAAACCGCGATCCGGTCGGCAGGAGTGACATATGCTGGCCCGGACGGATCCGTTACCGATTCTACAAATGAAATAATTTGATCGCGGGTCTCGGTGTCTTGCCAGCTTGGCAGGGGATCAGCACTGCCGGTGACAGGAAAGGTCAAGGCAAAGACGATGGCAGACAATCGCAGCATTACACAACACTCCGTTCAAAATGACCGGGGCCACCCTTGCAGGCGGCCCCGAGTTGTTTGCAGTTTTAGTTGCTGGTTGGAGTTGACAGTTTGTCCATCACCTGATCCAGGCTGAAGCTGGCAGCTTTCTGCCGCGGCGGGAATTCCTGGAACGTGCTCAGGAATTGCCCGACATATTGCTGGGCAGGCACCAGGAAATAGACCCGGTCGATCATCCAGTCGTAATATGTGTTGGACGTGCGATAACCGCGTTCGTACGGATCGCGGCGCAGGTTCACGATGATCGGGACGCGCAGCGGGGTGAAGGGTTCCATCCAGGCGCGCAGGGTTGCCCATGCTTTCTGCTCGAGAAAGATCAGCTTCCAGTCATCGAACCGCAAAGCCGAAAGGTCGCCGTCATCGGTGAAATAGAACACCTCCCGGCGCGGGCTTTCAGCGGTTTCACCTGTCAACAGCGGAAGAATATTGTAGCCATCCAGATGCACCTTGTAATCGCGACCCATCGCGGGCGAGGAATAGCCGGCCATCAGCTTTTCCTTGATCTCCGGATCACCGGCGACAGCAAGGTATGTCGGCAGCCAGTCCATGTGGTGCACGATTTCATTGGTCACAGAACCCGGCTCGATCTTGCCGGGCCAGCGCACCATTGATGGCACGCGCCATCCGCCTTCCCAGTTGGTATTCTTTTCGCCCCAGAACGGGGTCGACGCCGCATCAGGCCAGGTGTTGTAGTGCGGGCCATTGTCGGTGGAATAGTGGACGATTGTATTGTCGGCGATGCCGAGTTCGTCCAACAGGTCCAGCAACTGACCGACCTGGATGTCATGTTCGATCATGCCGGCTGTATACTCATCGGCCACGCCGCCCATGATCTCATTTGCCTGATTGCGCATTTCCTCTTTTACATGGGTGCGGAAATGCATGCGGGTGCCGTTCCACCAGACATAGAACGGTGTTCCATCCTGATTGGCTTTGCGAATGAATTCTATGGCAGCCTCGAGCGTTTCCTCATCCACCGTTTCCATGCGCTTTTTCGTCAGTGGACCAGTGTCTTCAATCGGACCTCCTGCGGTCGAGCGGATGACACCGCGCGGGCCATAAGCCTCGCGGAAGGTGCGTCCGTCGGGTAAAACCGCGTCGCCGGGATAGTCTTCATGTTCGGGCTCTTCCTCAGCGTTCAGGTGATAGAGATTCCCAAAAAACTTATCAAAACCGTGGTTTGTGGGAAGGTGCTCATCCCGGTCGCCAAGGTGGTTTTTGCCGAACTGGCCGGTGACGTACCCGTGGTCCTTCAGCAAACCCGCAATTGTCGGGTCTTCGACCTGCATCCCTTCTTTTGCGCCAGGCAGGCCAACCTTGGACAGGCCGGTGCGAAACACCGATTGACCCATGATGTAAGATGACCGGCCTGCGGTGCAGGACTGTTCACCGTAGTAGTCGGTAAAAATCATACCCTCATTGGCAACGCGGTCTATATTGGGTGTCCTGTAACCCATCAAACCCATCGTATAGGCCGAGATATTGGATTGACCGATATCGTCACCCCATATCACAAGGATATTGGGCTTTTCATTCTGTGCCCATGCCGGAATTGCAAGGCACGCGGCAAATGTGGCCGCAGCTAGCCTACGTAATAGTGGGGTTGGTCTGAGTTCTTCTGATGACATCTTACGCTCCTGAAATGGCGGGTCGGAACCCGGTCGTTTCGAAATTGACGGCTCAGCCGGAAAACTGCTGAAACATCATGTGTAAGGCGCTGATTCTCGGATTGAATTCTTTTTCTGAGAGAGCCTCGGGAAATGATTGAATAACTGTACCTGCGAAGGCAGAACTATCACATAGGAAGATTAAAATATACTAATTTCAGGTTAAACTTAGCGGAGGGGTGACCGGACCAAGTTAACTACTTTTCGTCGGACCCATCTTCACCCAATTGCCCGTCCAGCGACATCAGAATTGCAACCGGTCGCAATGCGGGAATATGGCTGAAAACGATCAAAATGCAGACGGTCAGCGGTACACTCAGGAATGCTCCGATCAGGCCCCAAACAGTTGTCCAGAAGGTCAGGGCCAGTATGACCAGAAACGTGGACATATTAAGCGATCTTCCCAGCAGGGCAGGGTCCAGGAAGTTGCCAATCAGAAACTGGATGGTGCCGCAGCCAAAAACGATGATCAGAAACGGGCCGATGGTTTCATACTGAACCAGTGCAATCATGGCCGGGAAGACAACGGCGATGATGGATCCGATCGAGGGAATGAAATTCAGCGCAAATGTCAAAACAGCCCAGGTTTCAGCGTATTCAAGGCCAAGAAGCCGGAACACCGCATAACTGATGCCGGCGGTAATCAGGCTGATAAAGGTTTTGACACCGACATAGCGTTGAAGACTGTCGGTAATTGCGTCCAGAATTGCGGCGAACTCGGCCCCGGCCAACGGGTTGCCTGCGGCCAGTTGGATCTTTTTGCGAAAAGCAAGTCGTTCGGCCATCAGAAAGGCGACGTATAGGCTGATGAGAAAGAAGTGATTGAGCAGAGAGGTGGCGCTGCCCAGCAGAATCCGGGCCACATAAGTCATGTCCAGGCTGACCAGATTGTCCCGTATGAATTTCGTGACATCGTTGCCGACCAACCCTGTGACGCGCTCTACCGCGCCGTCGAACTGACTTTCGTATGTGGTGACAGAACGGGCGAACTGCGTGGCTTGGCTGCCCACAATGTACATGATCATGAACAGACCTGCCAAAACCACGGTCACACCGGCAATGTTGGCCAGCCAGACCGGTGCGCGGGTAACGGCTATCACCCGGTCGCTGAGGGCAATGATCAGAACGTTTATCAGCAACGCCATGGTCAGCGGAATCAGGAATGCGGAACCGGCATATAGGCCAACCACGATCAGAGTGATGACAATCACAATGTCTCGCAGAACCGACAGCCTGAGCATGGGGCGGTCACTCGATTCTTGGGCTTTCAGATCCATGGAACGAACAGTTTCCGGTACATTTGTTAAGGGTCACGGTCCGATTCTGCACAGCGCGGCGGGTTTATGCAATGCGCTCAGGCATTTATACGCGTCTATTCGGCAACACAGGCCTGCACGCGGGTTCTTTGCAAGACTTATGCGGGTTAGACTCGCGACATGCACGCGTTCATGATTCCCTCGTTTGATCGTCCGCTTCGTGCCCTGTGGTTGGCAATCCGGAGGTTCGTCGACAAGAATGGTTTTGTGATGAGCAGCCATGTCGCCATGTCTTTGATGATGGCGTTGTTTCCTTTTGTCCTTTTCACCGTCGCGTTGGCTGGTTCGTTGTCGCAGGGCTACGTCACTGACGATCTGATCGACCTGATTTTCGGAGCGTGGCCTGAAGATGTGGCCAAACCGATCGTTGCCGAACTGCGCGCGGTGCTGGACAACGCCGGCTCGGGCGTCATAACGCTGGGCGGTTTGCTCGCCATCTATTTTGCGTCAAACGGGGTGGCCGCTGTGCGCGCCGCTATGAACCAGGCCTATCATGACAATGACAGTTGGCCGTTCTGGAAGACCCGGCTTTTGTGTATCGGCCTCGTCATCCTTGGCGGTGCCTCCGTTCTGATCATCGCAATGGTAGAAGTTGTGCTGCCCTTTTACACAAGGCTGGTGACGGAAAACACCGCCGTTGATGTGTCAGGGTGGTTGTCCGTGGACAGGCTGGGCTGGATTTTTACGGTTGCCGTGCCTGCGGGCTTGGTGATCATCGCACATCTGGTGTTGCCCACACGTCGGCATCGGTTGACCCAGATTCTGCCGGGCGCTTTTTTGACACTTTCGTTGTGGGCCGCAGGCGGATGGGCTTTCTCCATCTATATCGGCAAATTCGCGACTTACAGCGCAACCTATGCCGGTCTTGCTGGGGCTATGGCGGCCCTGATTTTCCTGTACCTGTGCGCCGCCATGTTGATCCTGGGAGCGGAATTTAACGGTGCATTGATGGATCTTGAAAACGAGTCCCAAGCGAAAGACTAACAAAAGTAGGGCGCGCTGCCGGCGACCCGTTTGCTCGTACATTTGGGGTATTTGGCGTGAAAACGCCATTGTTCGGCATGTCAGCGCCTGTATTGCGCCATGTTGATGGCAAATTCCGCTGGCAATCTCAGGGCAGGGTACAAATCCCGGCATTCTTCATGAGGTCAGCCATGCCAGAACAACCAGCGCCCGAACCAAAGCGCACACGCCGCGTCACAATCGATCAGCGGATTGCGGAACTGCAGGCCAGACCGCCCGTTTACATCAATCACGGCGAAGCTCTGCTTATTCAGGGGATGGCCACCGCGTCCTTCCGCGAACAACGCCTAAGCGGAAACCGGATACTGCTGGACGATTAAGTTCAGCCCCTAAATCCAGTTGCGACAACGAATTTTTCTGAACTGTCCGACCGCGATGCAGGTGGTTTGACATTAGCCACCTTCTCGAATTTCTGTTTCAGCAGCTTTTGCAGATCGCCCTCAGCGCCGCCGGCCAGAACCTTGGCGACAAAGGTGCCGCCTTCCTCGAGAACGTCAAAGGCGAAATAGGCTGCGGTCTCGCACAACGCCATGATCCGCAAATGGTCGGTCTGCTTGTGGCCCGAGGACGCAGCGGCCATGTCTGACATTACCACGTCGGCCTTGCCGCCCAGCCAGTCTTTGACCTTCTGGTCAGCGTCGTCCTCCATGAAGTCCAGCACATGAGCTGTCGCACCGGCGACCGGTTCAACTTCCTGCAAATCGACACCCAGAACAGTACCGATCCGCTTGCCGCTTTTCTCGCCCAGCGCATTGACCCGTTTGACCGCGACCTGCAGCCAGCCGCCGGGCGCGCAGCCCAGATCCACGACACGGGCACCCGGAACCAGAAAGCGGAATTTCTCGTCCAGCTCCAATATCTTGAATGCGGCACGCCCACGATAGCCTTCGGCCTGGGCGCGCTTTACATAAGGGTCGTTCAACTGCCGCTCGAGCCAGCGGGTCGAGCTGAGCTTGCGCCCGCGTGCAGTCTTGACCTTGACCTTCAGGTCGCGCTGTCCGCGACCTGAGGTATTTTTGCCAGTCGGTGTCTTCGTCATCAGAACGGTCCGTCTTCCAATACGCCGTCCGCGCTCATTTGTGCATATAGCAGACCTTCGCGGAGCCCCCGGTCCGCCACGGAAAGACGGTCGGTAGGCCAGCATCGTAACAAAGCCTGCAAAATGGCCGAGCCGGACATGATCAGGGCTTGCCGGTCATCGCCGATGCGCGGATCCCGGCGGCGACCCTGAGGGCCGAGTTCTAGATACCCACGTATGACTTTGTCAATCTGATCGCTGGTCATGCGCAGACCGTCCACTTTCGTCCGGTCATACCGTTTAAGACCAAGATGCGAGGCCGCAACGGTTGTCACCGTGCCACTGGTGCCGACGATCTGGAAGCCTTCCCGCGCCTGTTCGTCCTTGTAGGGCGCGAAGTCGGCAAGGTTTTCCTCGAAAAACCAACTCATCAGGGCAAAGCGGGCCGAGTCGTCTTCGACATCGTGAAACTGATCGCGCAAAGTGGCAACGCCCAGCGGAACGCTGATCCAATCCACCACCTTGGCAGCGGGAAAGGGGCTTTCAGCCGCGTGAAAGCCGTTGTGAAGACGCATGATTGCAGCAGGGCGATCCCGGCGCGGCACGGATGAGATATCGATCCACACCAGCTCGGTCGAACCGCCACCGATGTCTACAACAAGCAGTTGCTCGGTCTTGGTCGACACCAACGGAGCGCAGGAGATGACTGCCAGACGGGCTTCTTCCTCGGGCTGTATGATTTCCAGCGTCAAGCCGGTTTCGCGTTTGACCTGGCGGATGAACTCGCGCGAGTTCTTGGCGCGCCGACAGGCCTCGGTCGCGATCAGGCGCATTCGCTTGACGCGGTTCCGTTTGAGCTTCTGTTGACAAATCCTGAGCGCCTGAACGGTACGCGCCATAGACGCCCGAGACAGACGTCCGGTGCGTTCAAGCCCCGCACCCAGTTGCACGGACTTGGAGAAACTGTCTACCACATGAAACCCGCTGCCCTTGGGCTGGGCTATCAGCATGCGGCAGCTATTCGTTCCCAGATCCAGTGCCGCATATAGTGCATCCGGATCGGGTTTTGCCGGCGCGGGGCTTTCGACCGCTTTCGGGAACGCGCCCGCACCTTTGGGACGCTTGGGCGCCATCTTCACGCCCTCCGATTTTCGAGTTAACCTGACCCTAGGCGGCACATCGCCGTCGTGCAAGTGATTTCAAAACTCAATTTAAGGTGAATGTCACGCATCGTTCACACTGAAGTGCAACCTGTCTTGTCAGAACCCTGTTCGGGGTTCTTTACAAGCTTACAGCCAGATACGGAGTCTGCCATGAAAGACGAGCGCACCCTTTCTTTTGACGAGTATGATGAACTCATAAACCCACGCCCAGAGGAATGTGATTTTGACCGCGTCGTCGAACGCGCCCTGTCGCGCCGTGGATTTATGGGAAGTGTTCTGGCGATGGGCAGCTTTGCTGCGGTTGGGGGCTCGATTCTGCCGACAGGCGCGCGTGCCGCTGCCAACCGTTTCTCGTTCGACGCGATCCCTGTATCCACAGCGGACGATGTCGTTGTGCCCGCCGGTTACAAGGCAGAGGTCATGGTGCGCTGGGGTGATCCGCTGTGGTCGGATGCGCCCGAGTTTGATCACGCCACGCGCGGCACTGGTGCAAGTCAGGAACGCGCCTTCGGCGACAACACCGACGGACAGGATGTATTCTTCCATGATGGACACGTGCTGTTGGTGGTGAACAATGAATACACCAATCGCGATATCATTTGGGGCAACAACCCTGACGCCAAGCCGGCATCTGACGATGACGTGGCCAAAGGCATGATGGCACATGGTGTCACGGTTGTTGAGATTGCCAACACCGACGGCAAGTGGGGCATTGTCAAGGACAGCCCGTATAACCGCCGCGTCACTCCGCAGACCGACATGACGATCACCGGGCCCGCCGCTGGTCATGAACTGATGAAAACCGAAGCCGATCCATCGGGCACAGCTTGCAAAGGGACATGGAACAATTGCGGCAACGGGATGACACCGTGGGGCACCTATCTGGCCTGTGAAGAGAACTTCAACGGCTATTTCTCGGCCGAAGATGAAAACCACGAAACCAGTGCCGAGCTTAAGCGTTACGGCGTGTCCGCCAAAGATTGGGGTTACGGCTGGGCAGGGATCGACGACCGGTTCGATGTCGCAAAGAACCCCAACGAACCAAACCGCGCAGGTTATGTCGTTGAAATCGATCCGAGAGATCCCAACTCGACCCCACGTAAGCTGACCGCCCTGGGCCGTTTCAAACACGAAAACGCGGACACCGTGGTCAACAACGATGGTCGCATCGTAGTTTACATGGGCGATGACGAACGTGGCGAGTTCCTGTATCGCTTTGTATCCGACGGCGTCTATGCGGCTGGAGTAGATACCAATGCGCTGCTTGAAAACGGGACGCTTTCGGTCGCCAAGTTCAACGATGATGGTACCGGAGAGTGGCTGGAGCTGACGCCCGAGACCACCGGGCTGGCTTCACAGGCCGAGGTCAGTATTCACACCCGCCTGGGCGCCTCGGCGGTGGGTGCAACCACGATGGACCGCCCGGAATGGGTCGCCTCGAACCCGAATGCGCCCGAGGTTTACTGCTGCCTGACCAACAACAAGAACCGAGGCGTCAAACCGAATGCAGGGGGCGACGACACATCCGCCAATGGCCCGAACCCGCGGGACAAAAACAACTATGGTCAGATCGTTCGTTGGCGTCCGGATGGCGGGGACCACACCGCCGCTGGATTTGGCTGGGATCTGTATGTTCTGGCGGGCAACCCCACGGTGCACAGTGACGCTTATGCCGGATCCGACAACGTAAACGCCGACAACATGTTCAACTCGCCCGATGGCCTCAAGTTTGACAGCAATGGCCTGCTTTGGATCCAGACTGACGGCAATTACGGCAACGACGGTGACTTTGCAGGCCATGGCAACAACCAGATGCTGGCAGGGGACCCGGTGACAGGTGAGATCCGCCGCTTTCTGGTTGGCCCCAATGAATGCGAGATCACCGGTCTGAGCTGGTCACCGGATCGCCGAACCATGTTTGTCGGCATTCAGCACCCGGGTGAGGATGGAAACAGCCACTGGCCCGAAGGCGGTGACTCGGTGCCGCGTTCGGCGATCATCGCCATCACGCGCGAGGACGGTGGCCTGGTCGGTTAAGCCCCGCGTCTGAGTTGAATCATTCCCCGGACGGCAGGTGTGGTCCGGGGAATTTCTGTTTATGTGCCGTTTTCATCGAGAACTTGAGAATTTTGAGGTGCCCGCAGAGCACCGAAACGGGTTAGAACCCGCGGTATCCCGTTGTGGGCCGAAAAGGTCGCTTGAAAAGCGTTGTGTGTCGAAAACCGACCGACCCGAGCCCATATTGAAGTTTAGAACCGGTCCATCTGGTAAGGAGGAATCAAAGGCGATGCCTGACGTCACAATCGTTTTTTGGCGCGACATCCCCGCTCAGGTCATCGTTGGCAAAGGCCGGCGTGGCGCCAAGCGGCAGTTGGAGGAGCGGTTCGAGCAAGCCATTGACCGGGCTGCGATGAAGGTAAATGCCAAGGACAGTGATGCCTACCTGGCCGAATGGCGCAAGGCCGACCCGTTCGAGGTCGAGGGTGATCCGGCAGAAATCGCGGAAGCCCAGGCCGTGCGCCTTGAAACGGAATACGATCAGGACCGCATCAAGGCCCTGATCGCCAACGACGGTTGGGCATAGGCCCGGTTTTAATAAAGGGAGGCCTCAATGGCTTTGCTGAATTTCAAGAAACGTGATGTGGCCGAGAAGGCCCCGGTGAATCCGACCGTCGAAGCCTTTCTGCAAGGTTATTCGATCGAGGTGATGCCCCGCACCGCCGAGAAGGTCGAGGATTTCCGCGCGTTGCTGCCCGAAGGCACCCGCGTCTACATCGCCCATATCGAGGGCACACCGATCGAAGACATGGTCCAGACCGCCAAGCGCATTGCCGCCGAAGGCTATCCGGTCATGCCGCACTTCCCGGCGCGCATCATCAAGGATGCCGCAACGTTGGAAAACTGGATTTCGATGTACCAGGGCGAAGCAGGGGTCGATCAGGCGCTGATGCTGGCCGGTGGTGTTGCCAAGCCGCACGGCGATTTTGACAGCTCGATGCAGCTGCTGGAAACTGGCCTGTTCGACAAGGCAGGCTTCAAACGTCTGCACGTTGCCGGCCACCCCGAGGGAAACAAGGACATCGACCCGGACGGTTCGACCAAGAATGTCGACGACGCGCTGCGCTGGAAACAGAAGTTCAGTGAAATCACCGACGCGGAGATGGCGCTGGCAACCCAATTCGCCTTTGACGCCAAGCCGATCATCGCATGGGCCGACGGTCTGAAAGCGGCGGGCATTGATCTGCCGATCCACATTGGTATCGCTGGACCAGCCAAGTTGCAGACGCTGATCAAATTCGCGATTGCCTGTGGTGTTGGTCCGTCTCTGAAGGTTCTGCAGAAGCGTGCCATGGATGTCTCCAAGCTTCTGCTGCCCTATGAGCCGACCGATGTTGTGACCGAGCTGGCCAACCACAAGGCCGCCAACCCTGACTTCAACATCACCAACGTACATTTCTTCCCGCTTGGTGGTATCAAGACCAACGCCAACTGGGCAATCGACAACGGCGGCGCTTCGGCACAGCCTGTAAACTCCTAAGGAACGGACATGACCCGTACAGTCGTAGAATCAAAAACAAAAACCGCCGTTCTGGGCTTTGATGAACCGTTTTGTGTGATCGGTGAGCGGATCAACCCGACCGGCCGCAAGAAGCTGGCCGCTGAACTGGAAGCAGGCGACTTCTCGACCGTTGAGAAGGACGCCATCGCTCAGGTTGCTTCAGGCGCGACCGTTCTGGATATCAACGCAGGCGTTGTCTACAACTCGAACCCCAACCCGAACGAGACCGAGCCGCCGCTGATGCGCAAGATCGTCGAACTGGTGCAGGGTCTGGTCGAAGTGCCGCTGTGCATCGACTCGTCGGTTCCCGGAGCCTTGGAAGCCGGTCTTGAGGCAGCTCAGGGCCGCCCGCTGCTGAACTCGGTCACTGGCGAAGAAGAGCGTCTGGAACTGGTTCTGCCGCTGGTCAAGAAATACAACGTTCCGGTTGTTGCGATCTCGAATGATGACACCGGCATCTCGGAAGACCCCGATGTCCGTTTCGAAGTGGCCAAGAAGATTGTTGAGCGCGCCGCCGATTTCGGCATCCCTGCGCATGACATCGTCGTCGACCCGCTGGTCATGCCCATCGGCGCGATGGCAACTGCTGGTCAGCAGGTGTTCGCTCTGGTCCGTCGCCTGCGCGAGGAACTGGGCGTGAACACCACTTGCGGTGCGTCGAATATCTCGTTCGGTCTGCCGAACCGCCACGGCATCAACAACGCGTTCCTGCCGATGGCGATGGGCGCTGGCATGACTTCGGCGATCATGAACCCGGTCGCGCTGCCGGTGACGCAGAAGAAGATCGCAGAGAAGAAAGAGCAGGTCACGGCGGCTGGAATCATCCTGCCTGAGGGCATGGATGATGAGGCCTTTGTTCAGATGTTCGGTCTGGGCTCGACCAAGCCACGCGCTGGTAAGGAAATGGAGGCCATTCGTGCTGCCAACCTGCTGACCAACAATGACGCGCATGGCGGAGAGTGGATCCGGTTCAACAAAGACCCGGAAGAAGCCGGTGCAGCCGGTGCTGCAGGTGGCCGTCGCGGTGGTGGCCGTCGTCGCCGCGCCTGAACCGTTTGCGACTTTTTTCAAAAGGCCGGGTTCTCCACCCGGCCTTTTCTTTTTGATATTGATCAATGCTGTTTTTCCATGCTGCCGCAGAATATCGTGATCGGAACGCTGCGATCAGGTGATTTCATGACCAAACATATTCCACCAAAACTGTCCGATGCGGACCTCAGCAAGAGACTGACCAAAAAGGAGTATTTCGAGCGGCTTGAGGGGCTTCAGGCGCAGCTTGCAAAGATACAGCAGGCTTTTTTGTTCCACGACCTGAAAGGCGTGATTGTGTTCGAAGGCTGGGACGCCGCAGGGAAGGGCGGAACCATTCGTCGGATCAGTCAGGCGCTGGACCCGCGCAGTTTCAAGGTCTGGCCGATCGGAGCGCCCCGAAACTACTATCTCAACCGGCACTACCTGCTTCGGTTTTGGGAACGTCTGCCACCTTCGGGCGCAATTTCCGCATTTGATCGAAGCTGGTATGGCAGGGTCCTGGTCGAACGGATCGAGGAGCTTACACCTGAAAAACGCTGGCGCGAAGCATATCAGGAGATCAACGATTTCGAACGCATGTTGGTGGATGACGGGACCCGGATTGTGAAGCTGTTCTTTCACATTTCAGAGGATGAGCAGATGCAACGTTTCACCCAACGGCTGACAAACCCGTTGAAACGCTGGAAACTGACCTACGAAGATTTCCGTAATCGTGAGAAATGGGAGATAATGGAGGTCGCCGTGAATGAAATGTTGGCAAAAACCTCGACGCTAAAAGCGCCGTGGCATGTGATCCCCGCGAACAACAAGAAATACGCAAGAATCAATGCTATGAACGTCATTGTTAAGGCGTTTTCAGAAGATGTTGATCTGAACCCGCAACACCTTGACCGGCAAACACTGGACGCGGCGGGCAAGGCATTAGACGTAGATCAATCGTTGATTGAAAGCCTGCGTGCCCGCACCGAGTAACGATCCTGCTTGATCCCGATCCGGCGACGATGCTATGCCAGCCAAAGAGGCGGGTATGGTGAAAAGGTATCACACGAGCTTCCCAAGCTCTTGTTACGGGTTCGATTCCCGTTACCCGCTCCAGGAAGATACTCTAAGCGTCTATAAAATTTTAAAAAAGTGCGCCTTCACTGCGCAAATTTCGAGTTTTGATAAACGCAGATTATGCAGCGTTATCTTCGGTCAGATTCTCTGGTTCTTCAATTTGACCGTGTCTGCGCCGCTGACCTGTGGTCTTCAACCAGCTACCTCTTTTGGCCCGATTGATCGAGTGCCGCAATAAACCTGGTCGTCAAATAGGCACAGTGACACCAATTTTTGGCGCTTTGAACCAGCCTGACGATCCTGTTTTGGAGGTAGTCTCGGAAGCCCTTTGAATTTCTGCACCTGATGTTCAGATCAGTTACATCGGAATGTTTTCAACACTGCCTAACTCAATCTGGCAACGTCGTGACCGTCGATAACAATAGCAAAGTTCCAGAATTTCCCGACCTCTGCCTCAGCTGACCGTGCCGCTGTTTCCTCGTCAGGGATGCGTTCAATTCGAAAACCAAACTGTTCGAGCCCGCAATAATCAACTCGGCTCAGAATAATCGGAACCACATTTCTTTCGATTGCTGCGGCGGCGAGTAATCTTGCAACAGTATATGGAGACTTCGAAGGCTCAACGATCCTGACGCCAATATATGTGTGGTCCTCAACTTCGCGTTCCCAAAGTGCGGTTGACGGAAGTAAGTCCATATCGGGGAACAGAACTTTTCCAAATTGCCGCTTAGCTCGATCTCGAAGGATAACGTCATCCAAATCAACCGGTACTTCCGGCGTGAAGGTGTTGACTATCTTGTACCAGTTGTTTTCAGCCATTTTTTCAGCTCGTCGCTATGATATCTGCAGCTGCAGACACACCGGATTCAGGAAGCTCAATTTGTTGCAGTGTTGTACGAAAGTCTTCCGCGCCCCCGTCATCCAGACAAACCTGTACCGTTCGTTCTAGCTTCATGAATTCCGCTTCCGTAATGGTTGCACAAAGATTGCGGTCAGATAGTGCTCTTGCGCGTCGTTCCTGGTCGTCCAAATATGGCGCAGACTGTGGGATAAGAATTGCGGGAATCTTGTGGTAGAGGATCTCGTGGACCGAATTGTACCCGGCGGCAGATATTACCAAGTCGGCGGATAGACATAGATTTGTAGCCTCTAAAGTATGAACCACCTTTGAATTCTTCCAACCAAACGCGGCTGCCTGAACCGCGCTACCAGGCCAGGTTACGACCAGGTGAAGGCAGTCTGCGCGGCACTCAAGCATTCCTGAGATTGCTTGCAGTTGAGCGGACCTGTCAGAGGCAACTCCTCCGCCTAACATGCTGACAATCAGCAGTTTAAAGTCGTGATCAAACTTTTCGGCCAGACGCGTCCGGAGGTTTTCGGAGGCCTCGGGCGACTGCACTACCTGCCGAAAAATTGGCCCTATGTTGTGAACATGTTCACCGTAACTGTAAGCGTCGTTAAGCTCCTCAAAAGCCTCCGACGGCACGATGACCCGGTCGAATATGCCCTCACGACGAAGCATGGTATGCCGGGACCGACCCTTGGGCCAAAGGCCACGGCGGATCCAGACTGCGGATAATCTGTGTTCCCGGATTACGCGATTGACGGAATCGAACACATAGCCACCGTCAAAAACGAACCGGTCGCCTTCTTGTAATGCGGCGTTCAAACGCCGGTAAGTCAGGATGTCATTCGCGTTGGAACCGTCGTTTACGTCTGACCGGGCGACCAGCGGTATACAGTCGATCCCTTCGCGTCGAACCATAGGAACACAACTTGGGAAGGCCGCGAACACCGGGGACATGTGTTTTGGCAAAGCGTTGGCGATCACAGTGCACCGCTGCGCATGACCCAACCCAACTCCGTTAGTTGGCAAGAACAAGGTTCTCGGCGACGTCCGTTTGGGTGGTCGCGGTTTGGCGCTAAGCCCTGCGGCGGTCTCGAGCCGGGATATATCTACTGTCCGCAGCCACGGAGACTTTCGTGTTTGGTCAGCGATGTGTGGTGTATTCCCGATAATTTTGCCGATCAGGTATCCATCCAAAGCAAAAAGCGTCTTGGGTCCAAGTAATGCCGGCGCTCCGGACGATATCAAAACCTCGTCTTCGGTGCAGTCGATCACGACGCCACCGGCTGCAATCACTTCAAGCGCAAGCTCGGCCATCCGGTCGCCTGCGATGCCATTCCCAAACATCGCGAGGATATCCGTTGAATTTGCGAGGGTTAGAGGCGAAAGATCAGTATAAAGAACTCTGGGGAGATCGTTGAATTTTGACGCCTTTAGGAACTCATTCTGCGCACCGCTCACAACCAGCTTAAAGCCATAGCTGCCCTGATTGCTCATCCGGGACAGACAGGACAGCGTTTCAGAGTCGTCCAACTCCAAGGAACCCAGCACGACGGTTACATTCGCCAATTCACCAATTGGCCGGGTGATCGGTCGGGGTTCAGTTACCAGGGGGCTGACAGCTGAAGGTGAAATAGAACGCGGCTGAAGGTCCGATAGATCAATGACCGTTGCTTCGCGCCCCAGTGCAAACGCAAGACGGGCTTTTGCACCAATGTAGCTTTGCTGAGTACTGAACCGGCCAGTTGCGATTACCGGAACATCCGTCCCAAGTTGCTTTTGTCGCAATGAGGCAAGCAGCCGGTCATCTACTTCTTCCGCGCCGAGGATAAACACGGCTTCAGCTACGAGTTCTTCGGTATCGGCGAGAAGTGTCGCAGCCTCGTAGTGTCTTCCGCGCCCTGCATCCTCAGGAAAATAGGTTGCGTCGATGCAAACATCGAAACCACGCTTTCGGAGTTTCAGAGCAAAAATCAATTGTGCGTCAAAAGACCGAACTGAAAGTGTACCCGCTTCAACAAAAATCATGTCAGCGCCTCTCTGTCCGCGGTCAGAATGGCGCCCAATCGCTCTTTGAATTTTTGGCCCGAGTAGCGCTCAAGCAGCGGCTGTGCCGCAGCAACTTTCTCATGATACCGGTTGGGGGACGAAATCAGGTCAGAAATGATCCGGTCCACATCCCCGGGGCTACAGGGGATTACGGCATTTCCGAATGTCTTTGCCGTTTCCGGATCCGTCAAGACGACCTTGCCGGCTGCGATAGCCTCCGCAATTACGCGCCCGAAACTCTCTCGCCAAGTCGGCGCTGTAAAGTAGACAAAAAAATCTATCATCTCAAAAAAATCTTCCAGACTGATCGCGTCAAATGGAAACAAAGTCCAATGCGGACGAACGATGTCCGTGTCCATCAACGCGTTCGCACCAAGAATGACATTGGACTTCGCGTGTTTGGGAAAACACAAATCAAAATCGGCGATAGATGGAAACTTTTCGAAGCCAGGTCGCGAATGTCGACCGCGTCGGTCCTCTGGCTTTTCGCATGGTTCGCCTTTGTCACTGAAAAAGATGTTGAACCAGTCATCTTCCAGGACAGTCCAATGGCGGGCCTTGCGAAATTTGGACAACCAGCCTGTAACGGTCTCACGGTTATACGACGAAATTGGCGCAAGCGTTTTCCTAAGCGCGAGGGTCGACAAGTCTATCTGATCCAGGCAGTTTGAAACGTCGAAGCCTTCTTCGCCGCCCGGCCGCAAGAAGTTTTCGTGGGTTACAACGATCATTTCGCGCGCATAAATCTCTGCATTCAAAGAGTTTTGAAACTTCAGGAAAGACGGATTATGCAGGATAGCAATACCTGCGCTTATCCGGGGGGCGTCCCAAACCACTGGGATACGAAGTTCGTCCAACACTCGCTGCAGCACCGGCGCGACATGCTGACTGCTGCCAAACATCTTTGAGGTTCTGGCATGCACCACCAGATCAGCGAACTCGGCGGCCACGCGCAGTTCGGCAGCGACTGCCATGGAAGTGCCACCTAAAAAGCGGGGCTCAATAACATACGCGATCTTCACTTTCTTAGGATATCGAATGTTTGGAAATTGCGTCATGATTTCAGTGCAGGGAAGAAGCGGCAAGCGCTGCGCTGCCAACTTGTGAAACCTCTGCACTGTTTGCGGCGTTACCAGTAAAGCCGTAATCCACCTGTCCCCGTGAAACGGTGTCAAAAAAACTGCGCAACTCAAGTGATAATTCGTCATCACCCAATAGCAAGTCTGGGTTCTTTTGAAGATAATCCCACAAAGCCTGGATGTTATTCTCGGACAAAAACTGATCTATCGTCAGCAAATGCTCCAATGTAATTTCGGCACGCACATGCTGAGACGGCAGTAAGAACAATAGGGCAGTTACTATCGCAACAAGTTTAGAGTTAGGCATCTTAAACCCCGATCTCCGATTGTTAACCTACATCGTTTTTGCCTCTTACAGCCAGAAACTGGCCAGTATTCATTGGTCTGTTGCCGTTTTTAGTTTGCTCAGAACTTGCCTTTTTAGCTGATCGACTTGATCCGAAGCAGAAGCACTGCGACGAACCTTTTTCACTTTGGATTTCGTCGCACTATTGCCGGCCAACCATAATTCCACGACGCCGTTTTGCGTTTTGGACTTAGAGCCCGTGAAATCGCGCAACAAAGCACCTGCATCTTCTGCAAGCGCTGTTGCCTGAGCGGCATCTTCCTTATGATAGAACCGGACGTTGGATTGTTTAACCCCAAAGCCGACGCGCGCTGTTCCACTTAACTCATGACCTGCCGCCACGAGGTTATTGACCACTGAGTTCACTGTCCGTGCGCCAAGGCTGTTTGGTATAAACAGCTTAAATTCTGCGCCGCTGCTGCTGGCAATCACTTCCGCTGATTCAGTGTCCTCGCGCAGCTTTGCTGCGCCATCTGTCGTCTCAGACGACGTTAAAGGTGGTTCCAAATTTTCTTGCAATCTGACCACTGATTTTGGCGACACTTCTTCTGTTCTTGGTATGGGGGCTTTTGAAAGCTCTCTTAGATCAATTCCTATTCGATCATTTGAATCAGGCGCGTCCGGCGGACTTACCTTGCCTGGAATGACGAGATTCAATTTCGGTAGATTATCAAGGCTGTTCAGGGCAAATTCCGTTTCGCTTGGCGCAGACCGAAACGCTACAGCTTGTTTCAGCGTTGAAGGTTGGTCTTCGGCATAGACCAATGAGACCAGCTCGACTGAAATCTCAGGAGCGCTTGAGCCTGGATCAGTCGCATTTGCGACAACAGCTTTCAAACTGTCGAAGATCGCAGGAACATCAGGCAAAACGATCGATGTTCTGAAATGCAACGACGCTTGCGCTAATTGATCGTGTGACCAAGCAGAATTCGGGAAGGCACTTTGTGGATTCTGTGTGGCGGGAGTCCCGATTGGCCGCTTTGGCGTCTCAAGGGTCAGCAGATCCGGACGAAGCGAAGGAGCGACCGGTGGAAGCATTGCTTCGAACAGCTTGGGATCAGATGACATCTCCTTCATGGGGAGTGGAGCAGACGCGATTATGCTTGAGCTTTCATTCGTTGCAAAAATTTTTCCGAAGGAAGTCGAATTCGGCGACGCATCCGGTTGTGTCAACGACCAAACCGTCAGACGTGGCGGGAATTCTGGCCCCTTTATTTGCGAACTGGTTGATTGCGTAGAACTCTTTTCCGGCAGTGTACTGGTCCTGGAAGTGTCCACATCCAAGTTTCTGGAAGCGAATGGTTTTTCTCCATTATTTGATTCCCACCGGGCCAATACAAACATTGTCGAAAATGAAAATACGACACCAATTCCACACCCAATGGCTATTGAAGTTAATCGGCCTCTGTGCGGAGGTTGTTGTTTGGGCCAGCGGAAACTAAGCTTTCTGCGAATGTTTTCAGCAGCATCTTCGACCGGCTGGCCTGCACTTGAGGGCGAGCGAACACGACTCTCAAGTTCGACACTCGTTTCGTCGTCTTTGGCGGGAACATCCCCAACCGGAAACAAACGTTCAAGGCCACTGTTTCTTTCTGAACTTGCGCCATTTAAAGACGCGATACTGGGCGCAAGCTGTTGATGTCTTTTTTGACCGGATGCCGCTGAGCCTGTTTTCTTTTGGAGGACTTCAGGAGGCGCGGCAGTTGCTCTTCCAGCACCATTGCTGACTTGCTCACCACCACCAACGTCCGACTCACTTGGCGCATGCTTTTCGGCTTCAGCCGAGGCACGCGCAAGCACCGCCTGTCTTCGCCTGCGCGCTTCTTCCAGCCTGTCCCACAAGTGCTGTGGTCCGGATTCATTCACCCTTTTGGTTGAGTAATCCTTTCCCGATTGATCAGGTTTGCGGTCCGGATTTTCCTTGCGGCTCCGACCAAGTTCCGCAAGTTTTTTCTTCCGCTGTTTCCGCGCGTTTTCAATCTTCTGCTGCCATTCTTCTGACTGCAGAAAATCATGAATTTGTGACGCGTCATCACCGCCATCACCAGCAACTTCAGGTAGCGTACTCGTGTCGCTAACCTTTGACATAAGCAACCCCCAAAACGGTCATTGCGCTATGCTCTACATTATTGAAACAAGAGCAAAAAAAGACGTTTGGCACAGTCTCTAATTTTCTAACAATACACGAGAAGAGGTTATAAAAAATGCTGATCAAAGACAAGTGAGCAGCCGGGATGCGTCGCAAACTGCTTTGACGGACCGTTCCGGAGCTCGGAGGACAGTTGAAAAATGCCAGCTTTATCCTGCTTGCCTGTCTGCGACCATTGGGAACCGTGAACACGGGGCCATCGGTTTTGTTCGCCGCGGCACAATACGCGTCCGGTAGGTCGCCATGTTCAGTGTCTCATGCTCACTGCGCCAGATCGTTCTCAGGGCTGAGTGGATACCGCGTCAGTGTCCTAGATGTCGTAACTAGTTAGATATTTGTCTGAGCGTTCACAGTAGAAATGTCCCGGTTATCGTGAAACGACAGGCCCGCAGGTATCGCCCGTTTGCGTGGTCAATCAGGGCACTAAGTTCACAAGCAATATGCTACGCGTTGCCTCGGTTTCGATCCTCGGGCCTTCAAGTGGTCCGGCGGGCCTGGAACAGGTTGATGGCAGCAGGGATGCGGATGCCATCATCTGTGGCGTACGTCGAGAAAGCTTCGGCGACTGCGGTCCGGATCGCTTCGATATCTTCGTCTGAGGCGCCAAAATGAGAAATGACCCGCGAGGCCGGGCCGACGCGCATACACAGTGCCGCAGTTTCCTCAAGCGTGTCCGGCCCGTGAAGGAACAGGGATACGGTTTCACCGCGAACGTCGTACAACCCGGCGCGCGACAACATATCTGTCACATGTTCGATATCGTGAAAGGCAAGGGGGCCGGGTGCATAGCGATCTACTTTTGGGGGTTGGCCAAGCTGATTTGTGGCCGCGATATGGGGCAGCTTGAACCAGGGGTTGTCCGACAATGGTCCCCATGCTGCAAACGTCATCTGCCCGCCGGGTTTCAGCGCATTTGCCATATTCGCGAAGGCGGCGACCGGGTCCTCGAAGAACATGACGCCAAAACGGGAAATCACCGCGTCCTGGATCCCTTCGGAAAACCCAAAAGTCTGGGCGTCCGCGCATTCGACCTCAACCTGCGTCAGCCCCAAATCCAAGGAACGTTCGCGCGTGCGATGTGCGAAGGGTTGTGAGAAATCGGCAGCCAGAACGCGGCCATTCCGACCGACTTCTTGCGCCGAAGCAATCGTGCTGGCACCGGTTCCGCAACCGATGTCCAACACCCGCATTCCCGGCTTCAGCGCTGCGCGTTCCAGCACAAGACCAAGAACTGGCGCAAGAAGATGGTCAAGCTGGTCCTCGTGGATCAACCATTTGGCCCCAAGAACCGATTTTCCCCAATACTCAGCTTGCTCCTCATTTGCTGTAGTCATGACGGCCCCCTGTCAATGGCCGGATTATGACCTCCGGCGGCGGCGCCGGCCAGATTTTTCGTCATCTCCGCCACCTGTGTTGAACGATGGCGATGGCAGGGTGACAACTTGCGCCAGTTCCGGGAACGGATCTGTTTTGTGCGGGATCGCGTTGGCGGCGACGAAATGATCCTGGAATTTCGGCTCGATAGCAGTTTCGATCTTGGTGATTTCGCGCACAACTTGTTCGATTTCGGACCGGGATGAGATGTTGCACAATGCAATGCGCGCGCCGGTCCCGGCGGCGTTACCTGCGCTGGAAACCTTTTCCAGCGGCGCATCCGGGATCATTCCCAATACCATCGCATGTTTGGTCGAGATATGCGCGCCAAAGGCTCCGGCCAGCACCACGCGGTCGACCTTGTCGACCTTCATTTCGTCCATCAAAAGGCGTGCACCGGCATAGAGCGCCGATTTCGCCAGTTGGATTGCCCGGATATCGCCCTGGGTTACAGTAATGCGCGGGCCGCCATCGGCACTGGCGTCGTGGATCAGGTACGAATGCGTCCGCCCCTCGGGGATGCAGCGCAGCGTGCCGGTCTGTTCGGCCGATCCGATCAGGCCGCCTTCGTCCAACAGTCCTGCAATGCGCATCTCGGCTACGGCCTCGATGATGCCGGAGCCGCAAATGCCGGTGATTCCGGTTGTGGCAACATCCAGATCGAAACCGTCTTCGTCGGACCATTTTTCCGATCCAATGATCCGAAAGCGCGGCTCCTTGGTGGCGGGATCGATTTCAATGCGTTCGATGGCGCCGGGGGCAGCGCGCTGGCCGGAACTGATCTGGGCACCTTCGAAAGCAGGACCGGTCGGCGACGAGCAGGCCAGAACGCGGCTGGTATTGCCCAAAAGGATTTCCGCATTGGTGCCGACATCCACGATCAGGACCAGATCTTCGGATTTGCCGGGTTCTTCCGACAGCGCGACCGCAGCGCAATCCGCGCCTACATGGCCTGCGATACAAGGCAGGATATAGACCTGGGCGCGCGGGTTCATGTTGGTCAGATCCATCTGGCGGGCGGGCAGGGACATGCTTTCGGATGTGGCCAGTGCGAACGGCGCCTGTCCCAGTTCGACCGGATCAAGGCCAAGCAGCAGGTGGTGCATGACCGGGTTGCAGACAAACACGGTTTCGACGATCAGGGCCGCGTCGATCCCGGCCTCGTCCGCGATCGAGGTAGTCAGGTCATTGATCGCCTCACGCACGGCTTTCGTCATCTCCCGATCGCCGCCGGGGTTCATCATTGAATAGGAAACCCGGCTCATCAGGTCTTCGCCAAAACGTATCTGAGGGTTCATCAGCCCCGAGGACGCCTTGACCTCGCCCGTTTCCAGATCGGTCAGGTGCGCAGCGATCGTGGTCGAACCCAGGTCGATGGCAAGGCCGTAAAGGCCGCTCTCGTGCAGACCCGGCCAGATTTCGACGATACGCGCGACTGTATCGTTGTGGCCCTTGTGGACGGCGACCGTGACTTCCCACTTTCCTTTGCGCAGCACTGGCTGAAGCTTGGACATCAGCGACAGGTCTGCCGTCACGGCGTCGATCTTCCACTGTTCACGGAGAGCCCGTTCCAACCGCTCCAGATCGCCGGTGGGCGAGTGCATGTCCGGTTCCTCGACCACCACGAAATACAGGCGCGTCGCTGGGTCCATTGTGATGGCGCGGGCGGCGGCCGCCTTGCGAACAACCTGACGGTGGACCTGGCTTTCGGGTGGGACATCAATCACCACATCGCCCTGGACCGATGCCTGGCACCCCAGACGGCGACCGGGTTTCAGGCCACGCTTGTCGTCATAGCGCTGCTCGACCGCGTTCCATTCGCTCAGCGCGCCGTCGGATACGGTGACGCCGTGCTTGGGAAACTCACCATAGCTGGGTGTGATCTGGCATTTGGAACAGATGCCACGCCCGCCGCAGACCGAATCGAGGTCCACACCCAACTGGCGGGCCGCTGTCAGGATCGGAGTGCCGACGGGGAAATGCCCGCGTTTGCCCGATGGGGTAAAGACGACAAGTGGGTCGGTGGTCATGGAAGGCCTGCCTTTTTGTATTCGCGCGTATGCCGGGCAAGATATGAGTTTGCGCGCAAAGGGAAAGGGCATTCAGCGGCACGTTTTGCGCAGCTTGCGTCGTTTTTTACCAGACCGCCCGCCAACCGGGGCAAACTATTGGCACGCGGGGCTTTCCCTTGGGCTGAATCCGTGCAATAGGGTCGCCGTCAAACGGGGTTTTGCATGGGGTTAGCAAATGCAGATTCGTGAGGCACTCACCTTTGACGATGTTCTTCTGGTTCCGGGGGCATCCAGTGTCCTTCCTGCGACGGCGGATACAACCACGCGTGTGACGCGCAACATCAGCATGAACATCCCATTGCTCAGTTCGGCCATGGACACCGTGACCGAGGCGCGTATGGCCATTGCAATGGCACAGGCGGGCGGAATTGGCGTCATTCACAAGAACCTGTCAGTCGAGGAACAGTCCCGCGAGGTTCGGCGTGTCAAACGGTTTGAATCCGGCATCGTGTACAACCCCGTAACCCTGCGGGCGGATCAGACGCTTGCGGACGCCAAGGCGTTGGTCCAGCGCTACAATTTCACCGGATTTCCGGTAGTCGATGGCGATGGCCGCGTTGTTGGTATCGTGACCAACCGCGACATGCGGTTTGCCACGTCCGAGGACACTCCGATTCACATGATGATGACATCGGACAATCTGGCCATGCTGAAAGAGCCTGCGGACCTGGAAGAGGCCAAGAGCCTTATGCGTGCGCGCCGGATCGAGAAGCTTCTGGTTGTTGATGGCAGTGGCAAGCTGACGGGCCTTCTGACACTGAAAGACACCGAGCAGGCCGTTCTGAACCCCACGGCGTGCAAGGATCATCTAGGCCGCCTGCGGGTTGCAGCCGCTACTTCGGTCGGAGATGCGGGTTTCGAGCGTTCCGGAGAGCTGATTGACTCGGGCGCGGACATCATCGTCGTAGATACGGCGCATGGGCATTCACAGGGCGTTCTTGATGCCGTAAAGCGCGTCAAGGCCCTGTCAAACGAAGTCCAGATTATCGCTGGAAATGTCGCGACAGGTGAGGCAACCAAGGCACTGATCGACGCGGGGGCCGATGCCATCAAGGTTGGGATCGGTCCGGGGTCGATCTGCACGACACGGATGGTCGCAGGGGTCGGCGTGCCGCAGTTGACGGCCATCATGGATTGTGCCGCGGCCGCTGGCGAGGTTCCGGTGATCGCAGATGGCGGTATCAAGTTTTCTGGCGATTTCGCAAAGGCGATTGCAGCCGGCGCATCCTGCGCCATGGTCGGTTCGATGATTGCAGGTACCGACGAAAGCCCAGGCGAGGTGATCCTGTATCAGGGACGCTCTTTCAAATCCTATCGGGGGATGGGCAGCCTTGGTGCAATGGCACGTGGTTCAGCCGACCGCTATTTCCAGAAGGATGCCGCCAATGACAAGCTGGTGCCTGAAGGGATTGAGGGGCAGGTGCCCTACAAAGGGTCGGCCAGCGCTGTTGTGCATCAGCTTGTGGGCGGGCTGCGTGCCGCAATGGGCTATACCGGGTGTGCTTCGGTTGAAGAAATGCGCCGCAACTGCACCTTTGTAAAAATTACTGGCGCGGGGCTGAAGGAAAGCCACGTTCACGACGTCCAGATCACGCGTGAAAGCCCGAATTATCGCGTTATGTAATTGCGATGGTTCAACAAGTGGCGCCCTTTACCGGGCGCCGTTTTGGTTTTCGCGATGATCTATTCCGACCATTCGTTTGACGACGGAGTTGCCCTATGACCCCAGCCGCTCGCATTCAGGCCGCCATCGAAATACTGGATGAGATTCTGGATGGCGCACCGGTCGAAAAAGCATTGACCGGATGGGCCCGGCGCAGCAGGTTTGCAGGCTCGAAAGATCGGGCAGGGGTGCGGGATCACGTGTTTGATGGCCTGCGCTGCAAGCGCTCGTTTTCGGCACTGGGCGGATCTGAAACCGGTCGGGGTCTGATGATCGGGTCGGCGCGTGCCAAGGGCGAGGATATCGCCGGGTTGTTTTCGGGCGCACGACATGCACCGCCCCCTGTTGCCGAACACGAGACAAGCCGGGGTTTTTCCTCGAAAGCTGAGGAGTTTGACATCCCGGAATGGCTTTGGCCAAGGTTCAGCGCGTCTTTGGGTGAGGATGCAATTCCTGCCGCCCACGCCCTGCAGTCCCGGGCCCCCGTTCAATTGCGTGTTAATCTGGTCAAGTCCGATGTGACTGAGGCTGTTCGAGTGCTTGAGTCGGACGACATCCTGACCAGACCGCACCCGGCCTGCGACACTGCGCTTGAGGTGATCGAGGGTGCCCGCAGAATCTCGCAAAGCCGGGCATTTGCGTCCGGGATGGTCGAATTGCAGGATGCCGCGAGTCAGGCAGTCGCCGCATCGATCGACCTTGAACCCGGAATGCGCGTGCTGGACTATTGCGCAGGCGGCGGGGGAAAAGCACTGGCATTGGCGGCCCGGACCGGAGTTCGGGTTTACGCCCATGATATCAATGAAGCCCGGATGCAGGATATTCCAACACGGGCAGAACGGGCAGGGGTCAACGTCGAGCGACTGTCCGCTGACGGCATCCTGCGGCAAGCCCCATTTGACGTCGTCTTGGCGGACGCGCCATGTTCCGGCAGCGGATCCTGGCGCAGGGCACCGGCTGGAAAATGGGCGTTGACCGAAGCAAAGTTGCAGGATCTTTGCATCATTCAAGCACAAATACTCGAGCAGATTTCACAACTGACCCATTCAGGCGGGCTGCTGGCTTATGCGACGTGTTCTATGCTTGTCGACGAAAACGAGGCAATTGTGAACGCGTTTCAGACAATGCACCCGGATTGGCGCCTAGCGTTTCAGAAGTCATGGCAGGTGACACACGGAACGGATGGGTTTTTTACGGCACACTTGACGCGACAAGAAACGGACCATTAACAACCTAAACGAGAGAGTCCTGCATTGATGCTATGTTAAGCGGGAATTAACCGTATTGGGTCCGTCATACTCGGTATCCAACATTCCGAGTCGTTTATGTCTGACACCACTGAGTTTTTCCCTGATCCTTCCGTTCGTCACACACCTTACGTATCGCGCCTTTTGGCGCTGGCCTTGGTTGCGCTGGGATTGTGCTTTGCACCGTTTCTGAATGCGGTTCCGTCTGAATGGTCGATTGGGCTGATTGTTGTTGGCGGATCTTTGGCAGCTGCTGGAAGTATTGTCGTGTTTCGCGGGCAGTTGGCGGACAGGTGCGCAAGAAACGCAAAATCCGTTATGGCGGCGTTTGTTGAAAAGGACTTGTCCCCATGTCTTATCGCGGACAGTCAGGGTAATATTCAGATCATCAACCAGGCAGCCGTCAGGCGGTTTGGGGCAACGCAGGGGCAGCGTCTCGATCATTGTCTGCGATCTGTCTTTGCCAACCCCGCAGCACTCTTGTTGCGGCTGCAATCGAAGGTCGCCCAAAATGGCCGTGCGCGCGAGGATGCCGTGACGCTGGGTTCGACCATCCCTGTCAGCGTTTTTGGCTTTGGCAATGGGTTGTACTGTTGGCGGTTCGGATTGGACGAAAGTTCGCGTTGGGAAGGTTTGGATATTCCAGTTCTGACGGAAGGTAGAAACGGATCCGTTCTGCAAGCCAATAGCGCTGCGCAGGCACTGTTGGGAAGGCAACCCGAAGCGTTGGATCAGGCCATTGCCGGTGAAGTTCCCGAACCGGGCAGCATTCTGCAAATCAAGACAGGTCAGGGCGCTGTCCCTGGAACGTTTGTTCAGGTTTCGCGATCGGGTATGGTGCGCGATCTTGCCCTCGTGCCGCTGAAAATCGCGCCCGAAAGCCGAACCCGGATGACATTCTCGGATTTGCCGGTGCCGGTTCTTTGTCTCTCTCCTGACGGATGCATTCTTGAAGCCAACATATTGGCCAACAAACTGATCGGAGATATTGAGCCCGGTGTGACCAATGTCGTCGCAATCATGCAGGGGCTGGGGCAGCCGGTTCCCGATTGGCTGTCACGCACGGTCGCCGGTGAGGATGGCCCGCGTTCCGAGTTCCTGAAACTGACGCGGAAGGACAAGGATATCTTTATCCAGGTTACACTTAGCCGTGTCCTGCATGAAGGGCAGGTTTGCCTGATTGCGGTTCTGAACGACGCGACCGAACTGAAGACGCTTGAAGCCCAGTTTGTGCAGGGGCAAAAAATGCAGGCGGTCGGACAATTGGCCGGTGGTGTTGCGCATGATTTCAACAACCTTCTGACGGCGATCTCGGGTCACTGTGACTTGCTGTTACTGAGGCACGATCAGAATGATCCGAACTACGGTGATCTTGTTCAGATCAACCAGAACGCCAATCGCGCTGCGGCGCTTGTCAGCCAGTTGTTGGCATTTTCCCGCAAACAAACCCTCAGACCCGAAGCGTTGGATCTGCGCGACACGATTTCCGATCTCATCCATCTTCTGAACCGTCTTGTCGGGGAAAAAATCCGATTGACGCTCAGCCATGATCCGGTGCTCAAGCCAGTTCGGGCAGACAAGCGGCAGCTTGAGCAGGTGTTTATGAACCTGGTTGTCAATGCGCGGGACGCGATGCCTGAAGGCGGGGAAATTCGAATTGAAACCGAGGTCATCGAGATGGCCCAGCCGCTTAGGCGGGACCGGGCGACCGTTCCGCCGGGTGAGTATGTGAAGGTCAAGGTGATCGACAGCGGTGTCGGAATTGCAGCGGACAAGCTGCAAAAGGTTTTTGAGCCGTTTTACACAACCAAAAGAACTGGCGAAGGCACCGGATTGGGCCTGTCGACTGTTTACGGAATCGTAAAACAGACCGGCGGCTTCATCTTTGTCGACAGCGCGCAGGGCTTCGGAACCGAGTTCACTGTATTTCTGCCGGTTTCGGTTACCCCGGCTGAGCCAGTGCTAGCGCAGCAGGATAGTCGGATTCCGCAAAATGCAAAACAGGGTGACGGAGTCGTCTTGCTGGTCGAGGACGAAGCGCCCGTTCGCGCTTTTGCCACGCGCGCATTGAGGTTGAAGGGGTACAAGGTGCTCGAGGCGGATTCCGGAGAAGAGGCTTTGCGCCTGCTCGAAGATTCTACTCTGAAAGTCGACGCATTCGTAACCGATGTCGTCATGCCGGGATTGGACGGTCCGACGTGGGTGCGCAAAGCGATGGAAACCCGGCCCGATGTCAGCGTGATCTTCATGTCAGGTTATACCGAAGGCGCGTTCAGCGGTTCAGGTCCCGAAATCGCCAGATCGACCTTCCTGCCCAAGCCGTTTTCGTTGAATCAGTTGACTGAGGCGGTCTTCCAGCAACTGAATTGAACGACTTAGAGCGCGGAGTCATGCAGGGCGAACTCGGCGCCATGTATGTTGCGGAACTTCTGTTCGGTTTCTTCTGACAAGGCCAAGTCGCCAGGAGGAGACACATTCTCCCACTGCAGATCAATTTTGACGTTCAGACGGTCCTGAAGAAAGTCCAGAATTTTGTCCTGATGCTCGTATTTGAAAACGTGACGTGCGCCGAAACCATTGCTGCGGGTGCGAAAGAACTGGCTTTGACTGCCGACATCCGCAAACTCAGGTCGCGGAACTTGCATGTAGGCTTGCACGAACTCATCAAAAGTCAGGCCACGTGTTGAGTGCGGATGACCAACGCGATCCTGGCGGCTGCGAAACCTGTACCAACTGCCCAGCCAATCTACGGGTTCGCGTACAACGGCCATGATTTCCATCTCGGTATCGAACACTTTGCGGAAAATGTGCTGAAAAAAGCGATCGTAGCGGCGAACGGGCGCATGTTTGAGTTCAGGCGGGCCAGTGACGACGATATCCGCATGATCCCGGAGGGCGGTGTGATAGGCGGTGCTGCCGGTTTTGGGGACAGACAAAAAAGCCAGTCGTTCTTTATAAAAAACAAGCATTTACCTGCGTCCTTCTTACGTTCGGCTTTGACGCAGATTGGCGTAAACGGATCTTTAACACAATTCCGGAACAGTGAGTTACATAAGTTTTTGTTGAAATGTTCTACTTTTGGTCCCATAAGGAACAAGAGGCGAACAAAGCAGCGATTGCCGCCCGTTCAAGGGTGTGACAAAAGGGAAAGCGACAGGACAATGGCGGATCTTCTGACGATGAGCGACAAGAAAAACGCAGACAAGCAAAAGGCGCTGGACAGCGCCCTGGCCCAGATCGAACGCCAGTTCGGCAAAGGGTCGATCATGAAGCTGGGCGAAGACGCCAGGCAGGACATCGAAGCAAGCTCAACCGGATCGCTGGGACTGGACATCGCGTTGGGTATTGGCGGTCTTCCGATGGGCCGGATCGTGGAAATCTACGGCCCAGAAAGCTCGGGCAAGACCACTCTGACCCTTCACTGCATTGCCGAACAGCAAAAGCGCGGTGGTGTCTGTGCGTTTGTGGATGCCGAACACGCGCTGGATCCGCAATATGCCCGTAAGCTGGGCGTCGACCTTGATGAACTACTGATCTCGCAGCCTGACACCGGCGAGCAGGCGCTTGAGATCACCGATACGCTGGTACGATCAGGGGCCGTGAACATGGTTGTCGTCGATTCGGTTGCGGCACTGACGCCGAAGTCGGAACTCGAAGGCGACATGGGCGACAGCAGTGTCGGCGTGCAGGCCCGCCTGATGAGCCAGGCAATGCGTAAACTGACCGGCTCGATCAGTCGTTCGAAGTGCATGGTGATCTTCATCAACCAGATTCGCATGAAGATCGGCGTCATGTTTGGCAGCCCGGAAACCACCACTGGTGGTAATGCGCTGAAATTCTACAGCTCGGTTCGTCTGGATATTCGCCGTATCGGCGCGATCAAGGATCGTGACGAAGTGGTCGGCAACCAGACCCGCGTCAAGGTCGTGAAGAACAAGGTGGCGCCGCCCTTCAAGCAGGTTGAATTCGACATCATGTATGGCGAAGGCATCAGCAAGATGGGTGAGTTGCTGGACCTCGGCGTCAAAGCCGGTGTGGTCGAGAAGTCGGGTTCGTGGTTCAGCTATGGCGACGAACGGATCGGGCAGGGTCGGGAAAACGCCAAGCAGTTCCTGCGTGACAACGCCCGCGTGGCGCTGGATATCGAGGACAAGATACGCGCGGCTCACGGTCTGGATTTCGAAATGCCCCCCAATGCGGACGAGGATGATATTCTCGAAGCGTAATCGTCGCGCCGAAGCGAACGACAGAAATCCCACGGTTCCTTTCAGAAGGATCTAGAAAGCACGGAACAGGGCGGTCCTCCGGGGTCGTCTTGTTTCGTTCCGCCAAACCAATGCTGTGGACACTGCGAGGGCACGCGGCTAAACCTTCGCAGACCAAGATGATTGCGCGCTGAGAGAGCCTTATGCCCACGCTGAACGATATCCGATCCACCTTCCTGAACTACTTTGCAAAACAGGGGCACGAAGTGGTGGCATCCAGTCCACTGGTTCCACGCAACGACCCGACACTGATGTTTGTCAACTCGGGCATGGTGCAGTTCAAAAACCTGTTTACCGGAGTTGAAACTCGCGATTATCAGCGTGCCACTACTGCGCAGAAATGTGTGCGTGCGGGCGGCAAGCACAACGATCTGGACAATGTGGGATACACCGCGCGGCATCACACGTTCTTTGAGATGCTTGGGAACTTTTCATTCGGCGATTACTTCAAGAATGATGCAATCCCGTTTGCGTGGGAGTTGATCACCAAGGAATTTGGGATCGACAAAAGCCGTTTGCTGACAACGGTGTATCACACCGATGATGAGGCGTTCGAAATCTGGAAAAAGGTCGGTGTGCCCGAAGACCGGATAATCCGCATCGCAACCAATGACAACTTCTGGCAGATGGGTTCGACTGGCCCGTGCGGCCCGTGCACCGAGATTTTCTATGATCATGGTGATCATATCTGGGGCGGTCCTCCGGGTTCGGCCGAGGAAGATGGAGACCGGTTCATCGAAATCTGGAACATCGTTTTCATGCAGAACGAACAGTTCGAAGACGGTTCGATGGTGGAGCTCGACATGCAGTCGATCGACACCGGCATGGGGCTGGAACGGATTGGTGCGCTTATGCAGGGCAGCCACGACAACTATGACACCGACTTGTTCAAGACGCTGATCGAAGCGTCCGCGGAGGCAACCGGCGTGGATCCGTACGGTGACCAGAACGTGCATCACCGCGTTATCGCGGATCACCTGCGGTCAACCTCGTTCCTGATTGCCGATGGCGTAATGCCTTCAAACGACGGGCGTGGTTATGTTCTTCGTCGAATTATGCGCCGGGCCATGCGGCATGCCCATCTGCTGGGTGCCAAGGACCCGGTTATGCACCGCCTTGTGCCTACGCTGGTCCAGCTGATGGGCGCGCAATACACCGAACTGGGGCAGGCGCAATCGCTGATCGAGGAATCTTTGCTGCTTGAAGAAACCCGTTTCAAGCAAACCCTGGACCGCGGATTGAAGTTGCTGGACGACGAGATGTCCGGACTGCCTGAGGGCGCGCCGCTGCCCGGCGATGCCGCGTTCAAACTGTATGACACCTATGGCTTTCCACTGGACCTGACGCAGGACGCGCTGCGCGAAAAGGGTCGGACAGTCGATACCGACGGTTTCGATGCGGCCATGGCCGAACAGAAGGCCAAGGCGCGCGCCGCCTGGGCCGGGTCCGGAGAATCGGCGGATCAGGCTGTGTGGTTCGATGTTCTCGATGCTGCCGGGGCCACGGATTTCCTGGGATACGACACCGAAAAGGCCGAAGGTCAGATCGCCGCGCTGATTGTTGATGGTTCTTTGGTCGAAAAAATCGGGCAGGGCGGCAGCGGCTGGGTCGTTGTGAACCAGACGCCGTTCTATGGCGAAGCCGGTGGTCAGATCGGCGACACAGGCGAAATTCGCCGTCTGGAGGACCGTGATGATGTGGCGTTTGTCGAAGACACCAGAAAATTCGCCGACGGCAAAGTATACGCCCACAAGGTGACCGTGGATCAAGGTACGCTTTCCAAGGGCGACGCAGTCGAACTTGAGGTCGATCACGTCCGCCGCACGGCCATTCGCGCTAACCATTCGGCCACGCACCTTCTGCACGAGGCCTTGCGCGAAACGCTGGGCGATCATGTGGCGCAGCGCGGCTCGCTTAACGCAGCGGATCGGCTGCGGTTCGACTTCAGCCATTCCAAGGCTCTGACACTGGAAGAGGTAAAGAAAGTTGAACGAGAGGTGAATGATTTCATTCGCCAGAACTTAGCCGTTGAAACGCGGATCATGACACCCGACGATGCCCGCGAACTTGGCGCGCAGGCATTGTTCGGCGAAAAATATGGCGATGAAGTCCGCGTGGTGTCGATGGGCAAGGCGCCGACTGGCAAAGGCAGCGACGGGGAAACCTGGTCGATCGAACTGTGTGGCGGAACGCATGTGCGCCAGACTGGGGACATCGGCACATTCGTTGTGCTTGGTGACAGTGCCAGTAGTGCGGGTGTACGCCGGATCGAAGCCCTGACCGGGTATGAGGCGTTCCGATATCTGTCGGCACAGGATCACCGCGTCGCCCAGATCGCGTTGGAACTGAAGGCTCAGCCTGACGATGTTGTGGGGCGTGTGAAGTCCCTGCTGGATGAACGAAAGTCCTTGCAGAATGAGGTCGCTCAGTTGCGCCGTGATCTTGCCATGGCTGGTCCGTCGACGGGCGGTGGCGCAGAGGCCAAACAGGTGAACGGCGTCAAATTCCTGGCTCAGGCCTTGAGCGGCGTTTCCGGGAAAGATCTTCCGTCGCTGATCGACGAACACAAAAGCCGCCTCGGGTCAGGGGCGGTGTTGCTGATTGCCGACGCCGGCGGCAAGGCGGCCGTCGCGGCAGGTGTCACGCCAGATCTGACGGATCGGGTCTCCGCAGTCGACCTGGTGCGGGCTGCCGTGGCTGAACTGGGCGGAAAGGGCGGCGGTGGCCGTCCGGATATGGCGCAGGGCGGAGGCAAGGACGCCTCGAATTCGGATGCGGCGATCAAGGCTGCGGAACAGGTATTGGGAGGATAAAATGGCTGCACTCTGGATTGCGCACGTAACAGTGACTGATGCCGAGGCATATGGAAAATACGCCGAGTTGGCCGGCCCAGCCATCGCGAAGCACGGGGGTGAGTTTATTGCCCGTGCTGCGCGTTACGTTCAACTGGAAGGCAAAGAGCGTCCTCGCAACGTTGTCGCCCGCTTCCCGTCACTAGAAGCAGCGGTCGAGTGCTACAACTCGGACGACTACCAACAAGCGCTGAATCATGCCCGTGAGGCGAGCGAGCGCGAGCTGGTTGTGGTTGAAATCACTGAGTAACTGTCAGTTTACAAAGCTCGTTTTGTAGATTTCTCTAGGATACGGCGACAGATCGGCAATCTTCAGCCTATGTCACAATCCATTTCAAAAGCGCGGCCCGCCTATGCGGGTTGCGCTTTTTTAGTTAATAATAACAATACCTTAATCATATGGAGTCGCGCAGTCTTAAGGGTTTCGCGCCGCAATTGTGACCGCGCCATCTAATTTCTAGCGCGAAAAAGTCAGATTGAAGATCGAATTTTCGCCCTTTTTTCTGTCCAATTTTTTAAAGTGATTGCCCAAGCTGGGATGTTCGCAGGTCGTTTCCCATGACGGAGTGCGGCCCTGTTTAATGCGCGATCGTGCAAAAAACACAGGATTGGGGTGTAGGAATGTCACTACTTATTACACTTGCGAAGCGCTTCCGCACCAGAGTTTTCCCAATATCGGCGGGCGTCACGACCGTTTGCATCTTGAGTATCTGCACGTTTATCGCGGCCCCGACAGCACACGCATCCGAGGGCGGCTATATTCCAAGTGTCGCATCTTCACCGCCACCTTCCGGCGCCATCAATCTTTGCAGTCAATACAATTGGGCCTGTGTAGGAAAACGTTCTGTATCCATGTCCAGTCAACAGGAATTGAAGGTTGTGGAGCAGGTTAATCGGCGCGTGAACAACTCGACCCGCGAAGTTACCGACCAGTCCCAGTATAACACCCGCGAGAGATGGGCACTGCCAACGGCAAGAGGCGGTGATTGCGAAGACTTCGCCTTGCTGAAGAAAAGAGATTTGATCCACGCAGGGGTAGATCCAAGCAAACTGTTAATCGCTACAGTATTGGACAGACGCCGAGGGCCGCATGCAGTTCTGGTTTATCGTTCAGCCAACGGCGATTTGGTTTTGGACAACCTCACAAACAGGATCAAGCACTGGACAGCGACGCGGTACCTGTTTCTTCGCATGCAGGACCCAAAACGACCTAGCCACTGGGTGGGTGTTTACGGTCATAGCTGAGCCCAACGCATCGTATTTGAGTTGCTGAGAAACGTTGCATGGGTGCAAATTCTTTGCACCCATGTTTTTCAGGTAGGTTTCAAAACACGAAGAGCTACGTGTGCGCTGCTAACTGAACCATCTAGGATCAAACCCGGACGTCTGGCCGTAACTTCCGTGGTTCCTCAAGTTGGCTCTTCTTCACCGCCTGGTTCTTCACCGCCTGGTTCTTCACCGCCTGGTTCTTCACCACCTGGCTCTTCACCACCTGGCTCTTCACCACCGGGCTGCTCGCCACCGGGCTGTTCACCACCGGGTTGTTCACCACCGGGTTGTTCACCACCCGGCTGCTCACCGCCGGGCTGTTCACCACCCGGCTGCTCACCACCGGGCTGTTCACCACCGGGAGTTCCTCCTCCTGTGGTTTCTGGACCACCACTTGGACCGGTCGCTTCAACTCCGCCGCCCGAGCTTTCTCCGCCGGGAGTACCGGTATCGCGGTTTTCATCTGGGTGACCGTCCCCGGATCTTTGATTTGAGGTTCCGGTAGACGCGGTTGGAAAATCCGTAAGCAGTGCAGCCAGAGGCGCACACTCAGCGCCAAGTCGTGCCACGATCTTGTCGAAATCGGCGCGACGTTGGACATAACGTATCATTCTACTCGTAACCGCATCACATTCGCACAAGACTTGAGATGATGCGCCGGACTGGCGCGCAGTTTTGACATCGCACACACCGGCAGCGAAAGACTCGTCAGCCGATACGACTAAGAAAGCAGTCGCCACGAGGTAAGTCGGAAAGGTACGGGACAGGGTTCCCATGTTGTACTCCTTGGTACTTTTTACTCAACCATGCCGATCATAAGCACCGTCTCATTCAAGGCGCGTATGAAGAGCATCGCACAATTGACGCAAATACACCTTGATAAAAACCAAACCACAAGATGTAGTTTGGGAGAGCGATTGCGAATTAATGCAATTTAAGGGAGAGTCGTAATTCTTTTCAAAGGAAACCGGGCAATTTGCCCAGGTTTCCGCTTTTTAGTTTTAATCTTTGTTGGAAGCAAAAATGCCACACAATCGCCATTGTTTCCGTGTCGGACATGTGCAGCCTGCAGTTGATCAGGCTGATTTTGCCATACGTTTACGCTCATGCGGGTCCAGAAAACGCTTACGCAGGCGGACCGCGTTGGGTGTGACTTCGACCAGTTCGTCATCGTCGATATAGGCAATCGCCTCTTCCAGAGAAAACTGTACATGCGGCGTCAGACGCACGGCGTCGTCCGAACCGCTGGCGCGCACGTTGGTCAGCTTCTTGCCTTTCAGAGGGTTCACTTCCAGGTCGTTATCGCGCGAATGCTCACCGATCACCATGCCCTGATACACGTCGGTCTGAGGAGCAACGAACATGCGGCCACGCTCTTCGAGGTTCCACAGCGCATAGGCGACTGCCTGGCCGTTTTCCATCGAGATCAGAACACCGGCGCGCCGGCCCGGGATAGGGCCTTTGTGTGCCGCCCAACCATGGAAGACGCGGTTCAAAACGCCGGTTCCACGCGTGTCGGTCAGGAATTCGCCATGATACCCGATGAGACCACGAGAGGGGACATGAGCAATGATGCGGGTTTTGCCTGCACCGGCAGGGCGCATCTCGACCAGTTCACCTTTACGTGCACCTGTTACCTTTTCGATTACGGCTCCGGAATATTCGTCATCCACATCGATGGTGACTTCTTCAACCGGCTCCAGCCGTTGTCCGTTTTCCTCGCGGAAAAGAACCTGCGGGCGCGAGATGCTGAGTTCGAACCCTTCCCGTCGCATGTTCTCAATCAGAACGCCCATCTGCAATTCGCCGCGGCCTGCGACCTCGAAGGCTTCGCCGCCGGGCGTGTCGGTGACGCGAATGGCAACGTTGGACTCGGCTTCTTTCATGAGACGGTCGCGGATCACCCGAGACTGGACCTTTTTCCCGTCGCGTCCGGCAAGCGGAGAATCGTTGATCCCAAAGGTCACGGTGATGGTCGGCGGGTCGATCGGTTGTGCGGGCAGGGCCTCGTCAACCTGAGGCGACACCAGCGAGTCCGCCACCGTGGCCTTGCTCATGCCCGCGATGGTGACAATGTCGCCGGCTTCGGCCACATCGATCGGCTGCTGGCTCAGGCCGCGGAAGGCGAGAATTTTGGACGCGCGGAAGTTCTCGATCAATTTACCGTCCCGGCTGAGCGCCTTGAGGCTGTCGCCTGCCTTCAGCGTGCCACTTTCCACGCGACCGGTCAGGATGCGGCCGATGAAGGGGTCGCTGCCCAATGTGGTGGCGAGCATGCGGAAGGGCTCGTTTTTCTTCTCTGCCTGCTTTGGGGCAGGGACGTGATCGACAATTAGGTCGAACAGGGCGGTCAGGTCCTTGCGCGGCCCGTCCAGTTCCATGTCGGCCCAGCCCGAACGGCCCGAGGCATACATGGCCGGGAAATCCAGCTGGTCATCGTCGGCACCAAGGTTGGCAAACAGGTCGAAGCACTCATCCAGAGCCCGGTCGGGTTCTGCATCCGGCTTATCAACCTTGTTCAGAACCACAATGGGGCGCAGTCCCAGCGCCAGCGCCTTTGAGGTCACGAACTTGGTCTGCGGCATCGGTCCTTCGGCAGCGTCAACCAGCAGGACGACGCCATCCACCATGCTGAGGATACGCTCAACCTCGCCACCGAAATCGGCGTGGCCGGGGGTATCGACGATGTTGATGCGTGTACCTTTCCATTCGACCGAGGTTGCCTTGGCCAGAATGGTTATGCCACGTTCGCGTTCCAGATCGTTGCTGTCCATGGCGCGTTCGGCTACGGCCTGGTTTTCCCGGAATGCACCGGATTGTTTGAGCAGCTCATCCACCAGGGTCGTCTTGCCGTGGTCAACGTGAGCGATGATTGCGATATTGCGCAGGTCCATGAGAGGTCAGCCTTTGAACTGGAAGTTGTCGCGCGCATAACGCGGCGCGACAAAATATACCAGCCCTAACGCGCGTTCAGTGGCCTGCGGTCTTGGAAAACAGATGAATGATCAGGATTCCGGATAGAATAAAGGTCAATCCGATCACGGCTGGCCAGTCCAGCCTTTGGCCGAACACCACGAAGCCAATGATGGCGATCAAAAATATTCCAAGCCCGGACCAGATTGCGTAAACGATGCCAACCGGCATGAATTTCAGTGTCAGTGCCATGAAGTAAAAGGCGAACCCATACCCCACAACAACCAGAACCGACGGCCAGAAGCGTGTAAACTGCTGGCTGGCCTGCAATGCTGTGGTTCCGATCGTCTCGGACAAAACGGCTACAAGAAGGAAGAGATAGGCTTTGGGCAATGGAAAACTCTCACAACGAAGTTTTGGTGTGCTTGAGCATAAAAACCTGTCAAACGGCAAGAATTTTCTGTCATGCGGGGCAACGACGCTAGACGTCGAAAGGTGACCAAAGGTCAGGATTACCAGACTATTTGCAGAAGTCTGAATGTGATATGTCAGCTTTTGTATTAAGTTTAGTAGTTTGAAGAGTTTGTCATGACGAACTTTGCAAGAACCGTCATTATTTTATCGGTGTTGGTAGCGGCGCTAGGGTGGCTTGCAGACGGGGGGTCCGTCGACAATGATGCAGCCCAGGTTGTTGAACGGTTAAAGGGTACACAGGTTTAAGTGTCCGCGAAACGCCAGAAAAAGGGGCTTCTGCCCCTTTTTCTTTTTGATGCGCCCTTATCCGGCCGTAACTTCAAAAAACTCGGCAATTCTAGGTCTGAGCCAGCCCCACAGCCGCGGAGCCCCGCGTTGAATCGGAGCGCCCACCCGCTTTTCGATTTGCCCAAAAGTGACGTTGTAGTCGGCCCAGGTGCCGCCTTGGGTTTCCAGGTTTCCGATCGGTGCCTGAAACCGGTCAACCGCCTTTGCGAACTGGGCGTCCGGGCTCTGCGCCGCTTCAAATTCTCGCCACAATGACTGGAACGTATCCCGTTGTGTTGCTGGCAAAAGTCCGAACAGACGTTCGGCTGCGGCTTCTTCCTCGGCGGCCTGGGCGGCGTGATCGACCTGCCCGTGGATCGGGTGATCACCGGCGTCAATTTCGACGATGTCATGCAGCAACAACATGCGCAGAACCCGATCGATTGACACAGATGGATCCGAGTATTCCGAAAGGATCCACGCGTAGAGCATGATGTGCCAGGAATGCTCGGCCGAGTTTTCGAACCTTGAATCGTACAAAAGACGCGACGCACGGTAGACAGTTTTCAACTGATCTGTTTCGGCCAGAAACGGCAGTCGGTCCCAGAAAGGATCGGTTTCTTCCAGGTCTGCGCCATCCAGCATTGCCCGGGACCGTCGGTACGCAAACGGAAATGCGGTTTCGAGATAGGCAGCGCGTCCACCATCCAGGTTGTCCTGCACAACGGTCAGGTGTTCGGGATCAGGATTTGGTGCGCAGAGCACCTGAAACATCGGCTGGCACCGATCAAGGATTTTGGCGAAACGGGCATCAGGTGTCGCATCGGCCTCGAACTCTGCCCAAAGGGACAGGAACTCCGAGGCCTGATCGAACGGCAGCAAGCCAAAAAGCGTTTCGGCGGCAGCCCGTTCTGCCTGCTCCACCGCTGACCAATCTGTCGCCAGATGGATCGGATGATCGCCAACGATGATTTCGACCAGATCGTGCAGCAGAAGCATTCGGATGACGCGATCAATATCGACATCATCCTCAGTCAAGGGCGCCATCACCAAAGCCCACAACGCCAGATGCCAGCTGTGTTCCGCTGAGTTTTCCTGCCGGGACTGATCCAGCAGTGTATTTGCCCGATCAACTGATTTCAGCCTGTCCGCTTGTTTCAGAAACGCGATCTGTGCGGACAGTCTGTCAGTCATTGTTTTTCAATAGCCTTGAGTTTCGAGCGATGTGCGGACAGGTGTTTGACCAGGAATTGTCGCGCCTTTCGCTCGGCCATGCGGACCCGGATTTCGGTCAGGAACGCCTCTTCCAATGATTGGGAAGCCGCCGCAAGAACCTCGCCAACTTCCACAAAGAACCGGTCATTGCCGGTTTCATCCATAACCTTCAACGTATCTTCGGCCAGCCTTGCCGCCAGAGTGCCGATGGTGTCCGACATCAGCGGGTGTTCTCGGTCAGGCGGCGCTTTACGTAGTCGGTTGTGGTATCGATCAGCGTATCCATATGGCGGTCCTGGAAGAAGTGGTCTGCGCCTTCCACCTCGGTATGCGTGATGGTGATACCTTTTTGTTCGTGCAGCTTACTGACAAGCGAAGTGGTATCGGCCGGCGGCGCGACCCTGTCCGAGGTGCCGTTGATGATCAGGCCTGAAGACGGGCAGGGCGCCAAGAATGAAAAGTCATACATGTTTGCCGGGGGCGACACGCTGATGAAACCGGTGATTTCCGGGCGACGCATCAGCAGTTGCATTCCGATCCATGCGCCGAATGAAAACCCAGCAACCCAGCAATGCTTGGAGTTGTTGTTCATCGATTGCAGGTAATCCAGCGCGGATGCCGCATCGCTCAGTTCACCCACGCCCTGATCGTATTCACCCTGGCTGCGGCCGACGCCGCGGAAATTGAACCGCAACACGGTGAAGCCCATGTTATAGAACGCGTAATGCAGGTTGTAGACCACCTTGTTGTTCATGGTCCCGCCAAATTGAGGATGCGGGTGCAACACGATGGCGATCGGTGCGTCTTTTTCCTTTTGCGGGTGGTAGCGGCCTTCCAGGCGGCCTTCTGGTCCGGGAAAGATCACCTCGGGCATATGTGCTTTAGTCCTGTCTTTGTACTACTGGCGGCCGGAAATACTTGACGGTTATCGTCGGACACCTTAGAACGGTTCTAATTACGTTGCATTGCGTATGACGCTGCCTGACGGAGATACGCATTGGTAGCGGCGGCGTCAATGATTTCGCACTGAACTTGCCACGAAGGAAAGTGAATGAAGCTGTCGACCAAAGGCCGCTACGCAATGGTTGCTCTGGCTGATATCGCTTTGCAACCGACAGACGGGCTTGTGACACTGGGTGAAATCTCTGAACGGCAAGACATTTCCCTGCCATATCTTGAACAGTTGTTCGTCAAACTCCGGCGCGCAGAACTGGTGGCTTCGGTTCGCGGACCGGGGGGCGGTTACCGACTGGCACGCCCTGCGTCAGAAATCCGCGTTGTCGAAATTCTGGCCGCAGTGGATGAGTCCCTGGATGCTCTGCAAAAGGGCGCGGGCGCTTCGGGGGCTTCATCGGGAAGCCGGGCCCAATCCCTGACCAACCGTCTGTGGGAAAGCCTCAGCGCGAATGTCTATGTGTTTCTGCATCAGACGCGTCTCTCGGATGTCATCAAAAACGATCTGGCACCGTGCCCGGCGGTTCCCAGTCTGTTTGCGGTTGTGGACGAATAAAAAATGAGTATCTCGGGCGGCAAAACGGCTTGTGCTTCTAACTTGGAAAAGATGCATCTATGAATCGCATTTACCTGGACCATAACGCTACCACGCCGTTGCGGCCCGAGGCGCGCGACGCGATGATCGCGGCGATGGATGTCTGCGGAAACCCGTCATCTGTCCACGCGGAAGGACGTGCCGCTAAGGCGCTTGTTGAACGCGCACGCGCTCAGGTGGCGGCCGCATTTGGGGCTGATGGGACCGACATCGTGTTTACTTCTGGCTCCACAGAAGGCGCTGCTTTGGCGTTGTCGGGGCGCGGACTGCACGGATCAGCAGTTGAACATGATGCCGTAAGATCATGGATCGTTGAAGATTTGTCGGTTCTTCCTTCAGGTGAAGTTAAAGTGCTTGAACCCGAGAACTCATGCTTGCAGCTGGCCAATTCTGAAACCGGTGTCGTGCAATCCTTGCCCGCAGGGCTGGCCGTAACGGATGCCACGCAAGCTTTCGGCAAACTTCCCGTGGCATTCAACTGGCTGAATGTGCAGATGGCCCTGATCTCGGCCCATAAGATGGGTGGGCCCAAAGGGGTTGGTGCGGTTGTGATGAAACGCGGAACGGATCTGCCGGCCCAGATCAAGGGTGGCGGGCAGGAAATGGGGCGTCGGTCCGGGACGGAAAATGTCATTGGAATTGCAGGGTTCGGGGCTGCAGCTGAAGCAGCCGCGCGGGATCTGGCCAACGGCGTTTGGGACCAAATCGCAGAATTTAGAAATATTCTAGAAAACGCTCTTGAGGCCGGCTCCAAATCGACTATTTTTGTCGGAAAAGGTCACGAGCGCCTTCCAAACACATTGTGTTTCGCGTCGCCCGGTTGGAAGGGCGAAACGCAAGTCATGCAGATGGATCTGTCAGGATTTGCGGTCAGCGCGGGTTCGGCCTGTTCAAGCGGAAAGGTTCGGGCCAGCACCGTATTGACCGCCATGGGATATGACGAGGTGACGGCCGCAAGCGCGATGCGCGTGTCGCTGGGTCCTCGGACGAGTGAAGAAGATGTGCTGCGTTTCGCCGAAACGTGGCTTGAAAAAGAGAAAAAGCATCGCGCGCGTGCCGCGTGATCTGACGGAGGGTGTCATATGGCCGCTTTGGACCAGACCCAGGTAAAAGAAGGTGTCGATCAGGAAACCGTGGATGCGGTGCGTGAGGTCGGAACCTACAAGTACGGCTGGGAAACCGAAATCGAAATGGAATACGCGCCCAAGGGCGTGAACCCGGATATCGTCCGTCTGATCTCAGAAAAGAATGAAGAGCCGGAATGGATGACCGAATGGCGCCTGGCCGCGTTCGACCGCTGGACCCAGATGGACGAACCGACCTGGGCGATGGTCAATTATCCCAAGATCGACTTTCAGAATCAGTATTACTATGCCCGCCCCAAGTCGATGGAAGAGAAGCCCAAGTCGCTGGATGACGTCGACCCTAAGCTGCTGGCCACATACGAAAAGCTGGGTATCCCACTGAAAGAACAGATGATTCTGGCTGGCGTTGACGGGGCGGAAGACGCCCCTGCAGAGGGCCGCAAAGTCGCGGTGGACGCGGTTTTTGACTCGGTTTCTGTCGGCACGACCTTTCAGGCAGAACTGAAAAAGGCCGGTGTGATCTTCTGTTCGATTTCAGAGGCGATCAAAGAGCATCCCGAACTTGTCAAAAAATATCTCGGCACCGTGGTTCCGGTATCCGACAACTTTTATGCCACTTTGAACTCTGCCGTGTTCTCGGACGGATCTTTCGTTTACATTCCGCCGGGCGTGCGCTGCCCGATGGAGCTGAGCACCTATTTCCGCATCAACGCGGAAAACACCGGTCAGTTCGAGCGGACCCTGATCATCGCCGACAAGGGCTCGTATGTGTCCTACCTGGAAGGCTGCACTGCGCCGCAGCGCGACACCGCGCAGCTGCACGCAGCCGTGGTCGAAATCATCGTCGAAGAAGATGCCGAGGTGAAATACTCGACCGTTCAGAACTGGTTCCCCGGGGACGAGAACGGCAAGGGCGGCATTTACAACTTCGTGACCAAGCGTGCCGACTGCCGGGGCGACAGGTCCAAGGTGATGTGGACGCAGGTCGAGACCGGTTCTGCCGTGACCTGGAAGTATCCGTCCTGCATCCTGCGCGGTGATGACAGTCAGGGCGAGTTCTACTCGATCGCCATCACCAACAACTATCAGCAGGCCGATACCGGTACGAAGATGGTTCATCTGGGCAAGAACACTAAGTCGCGGATTGTGTCCAAGGGGATCAGTGCGGGTAAGGCTCAGAACACTTATCGCGGGCTGGTGTCGATGCACCCCAAAGCCAAGGACAGCCGCAACTATACCCAGTGCGACAGTTTGCTGATCGGCGACAAATGCGGGGCCCACACGGTGCCGTATATCGAGGTCAAGAACAACTCGAGCCGGGTTGAGCACGAAGCGACGACGTCCAAGGTGGACGACGACCAGCTGTTCTACTGCCGCCAGCGCGGTATGGACGAGGAAGAAGCCGTGGCGCTGGTCGTCAACGGATTCTGCAAGGACGTGCTTCAGGCGCTGCCGATGGAATTCGCGATGGAAGCGCAGCAGCTGGTTGCCATTTCTCTCGAAGGCTCGGTTGGCTGATGGCTCGTAAGCCTGGCAAGACCATCCGAAAGGATGACGTGTTGACCCTGTTGGGTTACGCACTCCCGGTTTTGGGCGGATTGCTGGGTGTTGCCTATGTCAACATCAATCACATGAACTTCATCAACCCGGTTTGGGCAGTCGGTGGAGGAGCGATCCTGGGATGGGTTGCTGCACGCCTCATGCGCCGGATGCTGGGATAGACATTGACTGGGGCTATCGGATGCCCCTTGCGGTACGCAAAAGGACAAAAAATGCTGGAAATCAAGAACCTGCACGTGAAACTTGAGGAAGAGGAGAAGCAAATCCTCAAAGGCGTCGACCTGACTGTCGAGGCAGGTAAAGTGCACGCGATTATGGGTCCGAACGGCTCGGGCAAGTCGACACTCAGCTATGTGCTGTCGGGCCGTGATGGTTACGAAGTGACCGAAGGATCGGCCACCCTGGACGGCGAGGATCTTCTGGAAATGGAACCGGAAGAGCGTGCCGCCGCGGGTATCTTTCTGGCGTTCCAGTACCCAGTCGAAATCCCCGGCGTGGGCAACATGACGTTCTTGCGCACTGCCGTAAACGCTCAGCGCAAGGCGCGCGGTGAGGAGGAGCTTTCGGCCGCCGACTTCCTGAAAGAAGTACGCGCCAAGGCGAAATCGCTGAAGATCGACGCGGATATGCTCAAGCGTCCTGTCAACGTCGGCTTCTCGGGTGGTGAGAAGAAGCGGAACGAAATTCTGCAGATGGCGATGCTGGAGCCTAAGATGTGCATCTTGGACGAAACGGACTCGGGTCTGGACGTGGATGCGATGAAGCTGGTGGCCGAAGGTGTGAACGCACTACGCGACGAAGGCCGTGGTTTCCTGGTGATTACGCACTATCAGCGTCTGCTGGACCATATCAAACCCGACGTCGTGCACATCATGGCAGACGGTCGGATCGTCAAAACCGGTGGCCCGGAACTGGCGCTGGAAGTTGAAAACAACGGCTATGCCGACATTCTGGCCGAGGTGAACTGATGGGGCTGCCCGAAGTTAAACAAACCGCGACCGAGGCGCGGCTGGCCAGTCTGGTCATGCCCGACGCCGGATGCACGCGTGCCGCCCGCGAAGATGCGCTGGCGCGAGTTCTGGAAATGGGCCTGCCGGGACGGCGCGATGAGTATTGGAAATACACCCGCCCGGACACGCTGATTTCGCCAGAGGCTCCTCAGGCCGCTCTGTTCCGGTCCGATGAGCCGTTGCTGTTCCATGATCTCGACCGGTTGAAAATCGTGTTCATCGACGGTGTGTTCAGCGCTGAGGATTCCGATGACCTGACGCTTGAAGGTGTGACGATCGATCGGATCGAAGACATCTGTTGCAAAGATATCCATTGGGCCAAGGAGTTGTACGGCGTTCTTGAAGCGCGCGGGCAGACCCCGGTTCAGCGGCCTCTGGCGGCGTTGAATACGGCCTTTGCGGCCGATGGTGTTGCGATTCACGTGACTGGCACGCCCAGCAAGCCAATCAGCCTGATCTATCAGCATGCCTCTGAAACCTCGGACGCCATGTTGCATCACATCGTGCGCGTCGAAAGCGGAGCCGAGGTGACCATTCTGGAAAACGGCCCGGCGGCTTCACGGTTTAACAAATGCATGGAGATCGACATTGCCGACGGCGGCACGCTGCATCACGTGCGTGCGCAGGGTCGGGATCATGAGCGCCGCGCAGCCACGCATATGTTCACGCGTTTGGGTCACGAGTCGGTTTACAAATCCTTTACTCTAACGGTGAACGGAGTTCTGACGCGAAACGAGCAGGTGGTCGAGCTGACTGGCGATGACGCAGTTGCTCATGTGGCGGGTGCCTGCGTCGGAGATGGTAATTTCCATCACGACGACACGGTGTTCGTGACCCACGACGCGGTAAATTGTGAAAGCCGCCAGGTCTTCAAGAAAGTTCTGCGGAATGGCGCAACAGGCGTGTTCCAGGGCAAAATCCTTGTGAAAGCGGGTGCTCAGAAAACTGACGGCTATCAAATCAGCCAGTCCTTGCTGCTGGATGATGACAGCCAGTTTCTGGCCAAGCCCGAACTGGAAATCTACGCCGATGATGTGGCCTGTTCGCACGGGTCCACATCGGGTGCGATTGACGAAACGGCCTTGTTTTATCTGCGTTCGCGTGGGGTATCGCTCAAAGACGCCACTAACATGCTGACGCTGGCCTTTCTGGCCGAAGCGGTGGACGAGATTGAAAACGAGGTGCTTGCCCAAGCCATCGTGACCCGTCTGGAAGGCTGGCTGGCGCGTCGCAGCTGATGCCTGTGACGACGGATATCGTGGCCACGTACAGGGGGCCGGGGCGTGTCATGCGCAGGCTTCTGGATATGGGGCCACGTGAAGACCGGGCGCTGGCTTTTGTCATGGCCTTCTGCACAATCGCCTTTGTCGCGCAGATGCCTGGAATGGCCCGGCGCGCGCACCTGGAAGGTGTCGAGCTGAACATGCTGCTGGGCGGTGCCTTGTTGGGGTCGGTTATCATCCTGCCATTGCTTCTGTATTTTGTGGCCCTTGTGTCTCATTGGGCTGCACGGCTTATGGGTGGGAGCGGTTCCGCCTACGGCGCGCGGTTGGCTTTGTTCTGGGCGTTGCTGTCGTCCGCGCCGTTGGTTCTTTTGAACGGTTTGGTGGCCGGATTTATCGGTCCGGGGCCTACCTTGTCCGTAGTTGGGCTACTTTGGGTTGCAGTCTTTGTCTGGTTCTGGTTGTCAGGCCTCAGACAAGCACAAAGGCCTGAGACATGAATCTGAGTTTTCTGGGGAACCTCGCGGTGATGACTTTGGTCAGCCCGGCCGAGGCAGCCCGACGCCTGATGACATTGCGCCCCGGGCGCGAGATCCTGTGGCTGGCGTTTTTTCTGGCTGTCGTGCTCAACTCCATTGTACAGTTCGGCCTTGACTACTTTGTCTGGCTGACTGGCCCGGATGTGGCGCAGGCACCCGGTCCGGTCCTCATGAATCTGGTAACGTCAGCGGGTGCAATGCTGCTGAGCGTCGCGTCCTTTCTGTTTGTCGGTCGACTTCTGGGCGGACGCGCCACGTTTGAAGACATCATGGTTCTGATGATCTGGCTGCAGTTCCTCCAGATACTTGCCTTGCTGGCTACGCTGGTCATAGCAATGACACTGCCGTTCCTGATGGTTCCAATGTTGCTGGCAACGGCGTTGGTCAGTTTTTATATCACCCTGCATTTCCTGAACGAGGCGCATCAGTTCGCATCCTTGGGAAAGGCGTTTGGCCTGATCTTGCTGGCCGCGCTGATTGCGATACCTTTTGTCCTCCTCCTGACCCCAAGCGGGCCCGTATAGGGAATATGACCATGTATGATGTTCAGAGAATCCGCTCTGATTTTCCCATCCTGTCACGAGAGGTGAATGGGAAACCCCTGACTTATCTGGACAATGGTGCCTCGGCGCAGAAGCCACAGGTGGTGATTGATGCAGTTACCCGCGCCTATGCCGAGGAATACTCGAACGTGCATCGCGGTCTGCACTACCTGTCCAATCTCGCGACGGAAAAGTACGAGGCCGTCCGCGGCACGGTTGCCCGGTTTCTGGGTGTGGCGGATGAGAATGAAATCGTTCTGAACTCCGGCACAACCGAAGGCATCAACCTTGTCGCCTATGGCTGGGCCATGCCGCGCCTGAAAGCCGGGGATGAAATCGTTCTGAGTGTCATGGAGCATCACGCCAATATCGTTCCCTGGCATTTCCTGCGGGAACGTCAGGGCGTGGTCCTGAAGTGGGTCGATGTGGGCCCGGACGGCGGACTGGACCCGCAGGCCGTGATTGACGCCATCACACCGCGCACAAAGCTTGTTGCTGTGACGCAATGCTCGAACGTGCTGGGAACGGTCGTTGACGTTAAGGCGATCACAAAAGGAGCCCACGCAAAAGGTGTGCCTGTTCTGGTGGATGGCAGTCAGGGTGCCGTGCACATGCCTGTCAACGTGCAGGACATTGGGTGCGATTTCTACGCGATCACCGGGCACAAACTGTATGGCCCGTCCGGTTCGGGGGCTATCTACATCAAGTCCGACCGCATGGCCGAAATGCGCCCGTTTATCGGCGGCGGCGACATGATCAAAGAGGTCAGCAAAGATCAGGTGATCTATAACGATCCGCCGATGAAGTTCGAGGCCGGTACACCCGGGATCGTTCAGACAATCGGGCTGGGTGTGGCATTGGATTATATGATGGATCTGGGAATGGAGAACATTGCCGCCCACGAATCCACATTGCGGGACTACGCCATGCAGCGTCTGACCGGCCTGAACTGGGTGCAGGTGCAGGGCACACGCCCGGACAAGGCCGCTATTTTCAGCTTTACACTGGACGGGGCAGGGCACGCGCATGATGTGTCGACCATTCTGGACAAAAAAGGCGTCGCCGTTCGCGCCGGTCATCACTGCGCCGGTCCGTTGATGGATCATCTGGGGGTAACGGCCACATGCCGCGCCAGCTTCGGGCTTTACAATACCACTGACGAGGTCGACACACTGATCGATGCACTGGAACTGGCCCACGATCTGTTCGCGTGAAACCTGATGTCGGGCGACAGATTTGCAGTTGCACCCGGAACGGAACAAGGTTAGCTAACGGCCAAGGCACCTGTAGCTCAGCTGGATAGAGCGCTGCCCTCCGAAGGCAGAGGCCAGAGGTTCGAATCCTCTCAGGTGCGCCATCTATCTAAATTAGATGTTTCGGGCACATGAGCGAGTAGCGTTTCCGCAGCAAATGCTCTGTTCGAACACCCAACGTGTTCCTGCCTTCATCTACAAAAAAAGAGCGCCCAAAGGCGCTCGTCACTTCGAAATTGTACGTAGTGTTTAGCCGCCCCAGCTGCGAACCTCGCCGCAGTCCATGTGGACAAAATTCGAGCGGTGGTATTTACCGACGCCCCCTGCACGGCAGGAAATGGCGGCTTTGGCCATTTGCGAAACCGAGCGTGAAGACAACCGCAAGTCAGCGGCCTGGCCCTTCATGTGCAGGGAATTCTTGGCAACGCGGCGGGATTTCGATCGCAGCATCGCGTTAGTCTGAGGGGACCGGTAGCCGGACAACAGCATGTAGGGTTCGTTGACATCCAGCAGGTTGTGAGATGCGGCCATGATGTCAATTGTGCGCAGGTCCATGGACTTGGACTGATCGGTACGCCAGTCGCGCATGAAGTGGTTCACTTCCTTGACGGCGTCTTTGATGTAATTGCCGTCAACCCAGTAAATCATGTCGATGCGTTCACCGGTGCGCCCGGAATACATGCGAATGCGGCGAATATCACCGCCGCCGCGAAGGAATCCTGCTGCATTGGAATAGGTCGGTGCGGCTACTACCGCTGTGGCCGCGAACGCACCCAATAGGGCACGCCGGGTCAAGCCCGAAGCACTGCTCTTGGTCATTTCGTTTTTCGTCCCGTACTAGTTCCTGCCTGCACACGATGTTACGTGCGCCGTATTAATTTTTTCCCATCCCAGATGCGGAAGTTATGACACAGACGGATTCGTCCGCCAAGAAATCTTTCGGATACATCATTTCAAGGGGGAAATATCGGCAGGTTTTTGCGCAACTGATGCAGCGATGCATATATTACAGAAGGTTAGGGAAATCACTTTCCAAGGCGATGCAATCACGCATCAGCAGATGTTAGAAGCGCAGATTTGATGAATTTGTGAATAGACAATCGGGCGGTCCGCCAATCATACTGGCTCGGCGCTGAATGTATCGGTGCAAAGCATTGAATAACCAAGGCCATCTCATGTTTTCTGTTTTCCGGACCTGTACCAGTATCCTCGCGACCGCCTGTTTCGCAGCAACAGCGGCCTTTGCCGATTCCGAGACAAACCCACCGACTGCCTTCCGCATGGCGGTTGCCGAGTCGCTGGATTCGGGGTCTTCGCTGGCTGAATACTACAAAAAAAACGGGTTTTCGCCGATCTGGGTTGGGCAGACCGAACAGCATGCTGAACGCCGGGCCGCTTTGATTAAGGCCCTGTCCAATGCCGCGTTCCACGGGTTGCCGGATGCGCGTTATGATGTCCAGGCTTTGCTTGGGCAGATGCGCGATGCCCGTTCCCAGAGGGACTTGGGTGCAATCGAAGCGGATTTAAGCCGGGTTTTCCTGCGTTATGCTACGGATATGTACTCGGGCGTGTTGAGCCCTTCACAGATTGACGATGGTTTGGTGCGCGAAGTCGATCGCAGGTCGCCGCAGGAACATTTGCAAGGTGTCGCATCAGCCACAGGGGCGACGTACATAGAACAACTGGTGCCAGAGTCCCTGCAATACCGGTCTTTGCTGAAACAGAAAATGGTCCTTGAAAACCTGGTTAAGCAGGGCGGTTGGGGGCCGACTGTACCGGTTGCAAAACTCGAATACGGTGATACCGGACCCAATGTCATTCGGTTGCGTGACCGTTTGGTGGCTATGGGTTACCTGAGACCAACCGCCAGCCCGGAATTTGATGCCGCAATGCTGGAGGCCGTGCGGGCGTTTCAGACTGCCCATGGGCTTGAATCGGATGGCGTTGCCGGAAATGGAACTCTGACCGAAATCAACCGTCCGGCCAGCGACAGGCTCAAAGCTGTCTACGTCGCGCTTGAGCGGGAGCGTTGGTTGCCACACTCACGTGGCGCGCGTCATATCTTGGTGAACCAGGCTGACTTCTCGGCGAAGATCGTGGATGAAGGTCAGGTATCATTTGAGACGCGGGCCGTCATCGGCAAGAACACCCATGATCGGCGCAGTCCCGAATTCTCGGACATGATGGAACACATGGTGATTAATCCCAGCTGGTACGTACCACGCTCGATCATCACCAAGGAATATTTGCCAAAACTTCAGTCCAACCCAAACGCGGTTGGTCACATTCAGATCACGGACCGAAGTGGCCGTCAGGTCAATCGTGGCGCCGTGGACTTTACGCAATTCACTGCACGGGATTTTCCGTTCGCGATGCGGCAACCACCCAGCAAAAGCAATGCGTTGGGCCTGGTGAAGTTCATGTTCCCAAACAAGCACAACATCTATCTGCATGATACGCCGCATAAAAACCTGTTTGCCCGCGAGGTTCGCGCTTTCTCGCATGGCTGCATCCGCCTGGCGCAGCCCTTCGAGTTCGCCTATGCCTTGCTGGCCCGGCAGGAAGAGGACCCCAAGGCTTTTTTTCACAGGGTTCTGAATACCGGCAAGGAAACAAAGGTAAACCTCGCGCAGTCGGTTCCTGTTCACATCATCTATCGGACGGCGTATGTCGGCCCAAAGGGTGAAGTTCAGTACCGCCGGGATGTCTACGACCGCGATCGCAAGATCTGGGAGGCTCTGCAAAAGGCAGGGGTGGTCCTGCCGGACGTTCAGGGGTAATCACTGGGGCAAGTCCTGATACAAGGAAGCCCTCTATGCAATTCACAATCAAGCAAATCGCCGAAGCGCTGGACGCCGAATGCCTGGGCGATACCAGCCTGATCGTCTATCGTGCCGCCGAACCGGGCGATGCAGGCGCAGATGATCTGGCCATGGCCATGTCGCCCAAATACGCCGACGCATTGTCCGGCGGGTCGGCAAAGGCTGCGGTTGTGTGGGAAGGCGCGGACTGGCAGGGGATGGGCTTGCAGGCCGCTATCTTTGTGCCGCGCCCGCGGATGGCGATGGCAGGAATTACGGCGATGCTAGACCGAGGCCAGGGGGTTGCTCCGGGTATTCACCCTTCGGCCGTAGTCGACTCGACCGCAACGATTGCCGAAAACGTTTCGATTGGCCCACTCACGGTCATTGGTGCGCGGGCTCGCATTGGGGCCGGTTCGGTTATCGGCGCGCATTGCGTTGTCGGCATGGACGCCGTTCTGGGAGAATCTGCGGTTCTGCGAGAAATGGTCAGCATCGGTGCACGTGCAAAGATCGGTGACCGCTTTGTCGCGCAACCGGGTGCGCGCATTGGCAGCGACGGGTTCAGCTTTGTCACTCCGGAAGTGTCTGGCGTGGAAAACGTTCGCAAAACGATGGGAGATGCGGGGGATGCCAAGGCCCAGAACTGGCTGAGAATCCATTCGCTGGGCGCGGTGGAAATCGGCGATGATGTTGAGGTCGGCGCGAACTGCACCGTTGACAACGGCACCATACGCAACACCGTGATCGGCTCGGGTTGCAAGCTGGATAACCTGGTCCACGTGGGACACAACACGCGCGTTGGGCAGGACTGCCTGTTGTGCGGGCAGACCGGTGTTTCGGGGTCCGTTGAGATCGGAAATCATGTTGTGCTGGGCGGCCAGACCGGCGTCGTGGACAACATTTTCATCGGGGATGGCGTGATTGCCGGCGGGGGCACCAAGATCCTGTCCAATGTTCCGGCAGGGCGCGTAATTATGGGCTATCCGGGCATAAAAATGGAATCTCATACCGATATCTACAAGGCCCAACGCCGCTTGCCGCGCATGGCGCGTGACGTAGAGGCGCTGAAAAAGGCTGTTTTCAAACAGTCTTCGAGCGATTAAATCACAACCACCGTGATAATCAGAGGACCGATATGAGCATCACCGACCGCGTCATCTCCATCATAGCTGAGCAAGCCGTGCTGGAGCCTTCGGATGTGACGCCCGAAAGTACGCTCGAGGACCTGGGTATCGACAGTCTGGGCCTGGTTGAAAGCATCTTTGCCATCGAGGAAGAGTTCGACATCTCGGTGCCGTTCAATGCCAACGAACCGACGGCCAGCGATTTCGACATCTCAAATGTTGCAGCCATCATTTCAGGTATCGAAAAGCTTGTGTCGGAAAAGGTCTGACTGAGCCTCATGAAACGCGTTGTCATTACCGGGGCGGGCACGATCAACTCGCTGGGCCATTCCGTTCCCGATACGCTGGAGGCCATGCGCGAAGGCCGCTGCGGCATCTCTGAACTTGAGTTTCGCGATGTCGATCGTTTGGCTATCAAGATCGGTGGGCAGGTCAGGGGGTTCGAGGCCGAAGGCCGGTTCAATCGCCAGCAAATGTCGCTCTATGATCGGTTTACCCAATTCACATTGACGGCTGCCAAAGAGGCCATCGATCAGTCCGGGATCGAATTTCATGGCGATCTTGCGGCGCGTTCCGGTGTCGTTCTGGGAACGGCCGGTGGCGGTGTTTCCACATGGGACGACAATTACCGGTCGGTCTACGAAGACGGCAAGAACCGCGTACATCCTTTTGTTGTTCCCAAGTTGATGAACAACGCAGCCGCCAGCCATGTGTCAATGGAGCATAACCTCAAAGGCCCGAGCTTTACCGTTTCGACGGCGTGCGCCTCGTCAAATCATGCTATGGCACAGGCTTTCCAAATGGTTCGCAGCGGGGCTGCGCCCACGATGATCACTGGCGGTTCGGAATCCATGTTGTGTTTCGGGGGCGTAAAGGCCTGGGAAGGCCTGCGCGTTATGTCCAAGGACGCATGTCGACCGTTCAGTGCCAATCGAAACGGTATGGTCCAGGGCGAGGGCGCCGGGGTGTTCGTGTTTGAAGAATATGAACATGCGCGTGCGCGCGGCGCTGACATCCTGTGCGAGGTTGTGGGTTTTGCAATGTCGTCTGATGCATCCGATATTGTCATGCCCAGCAAACAGGGGGCATCCCGTGCGATGGCCGGGGCCCTGGCTGATGCAAAGCTGAACGCGAGCGAAGTGGGCTACATTAACGCCCATGGGACCGGCACCGCCGCCAACGACAAAACTGAATGTGCAGCGGTCGCGGACGTTTTTGGACCGCATGCGGATGATCTTATGATCTCGTCCACAAAGTCCATGCATGGACATCTGATCGGCGGGACCGGAGCGGTGGAACTGCTGGCCTGCATCATGGCTTTGCGGGACGGGATAGTTGCCCCGACAATCGGCTATGAGGAGCCTGATCCGGAATGTGCGCTGGATGTGGTCCCAAATATTGCGCGCGAAGCAAAAGTTGACGTTGCACTCAGCAACGCGTTTGCCTTTGGCGGATTGAATGCAGTCCTGGCATTGAAGCGGATCTGAAGCCAAAATAGCTTACAAACCAAAAACGCCGCCGAAGATTATTCGACGGCGTCTTTGATTGTTGGTCCGGATGATGTTCAGTTGATTTCCAACTTGTCGAATCCTGCAGTGAACCCTGCCAGAGAAATCTCAATCTCAAGAAGTTGGTTGGGTGCCAGAACCGAGACGACAGACATTTTGGCCGTGCTGCCGGCCTTCATGGCATCGACATCGCCTTGAGTGAACCCAAGCTGGGCCACGCAGCCGATGGGGTTGCAATGGTGGTAGTCATAACGTTTCCCCGGAGCGCCATCGATCGACAAAGCCAGTTGCGCTTGCAACATGATTTCGAGCGGTACAATGACTGTTGCGCCTGCAACTGCTGCGACACCTTCGGGCAATTTGTTGACCGATATCTCCGCAATTGGCTGGCCTTCTTGCCCGGACAGCGTCTGCCGCAGCAAGCAGGGGTCCTTACCTGCTTCTGTTTTGAGGCATCTGATTTCCCAGTCGCCGCTTTGCTCTTTGACGTATTGTTCACCTACGCGCGGACCGGTTTCGCCCAGGTCGAGATCGGAAGCCGCTTCCGTCTGCGGTGTCTCTGCCGGAGTTTGGTCGTCCTGAGATGTTTCCTGCGCGGCTGCGGTGCTGCACCAGAGTGCCGCGGAAACAAGGCTGAAAGACAGGATGTTCTTGATCATGAGTGCCTCGGTTGCGTGATTGAGCTTTTTGCCCGGTCTATCACCGTTAAAACAGGGTGTCAGTCACTAAGCTGCATTATTGGACGGATGTGAACGGATTCTTGCCCATTTGCACTGGTATTTACAACGTCCGGGCCAATGAAAAAGGGAGCCGGTGGAGCGGCTCCCTTCCTAGAATTTTCTCCCCGTCGGACTGGCCGACTTATTTATGCGCAGACGTTACGAAAGGGGGGCGCACGGGTCAACTGCTAACCTGAATTTTTAATATACTGACCAGTTCATTTTAATGCGGGCCGAAAACAAAAATGCCGTGCCCGAAGGCACGGCCAGTCGACAGGGAGGAAGTCTGCCACCCCGGAGCCTTCGCCCATGAGGCGGCAAATAAACTATCGCAGTCAAAGGTTAACTTTGTATGCTGTCGTGGGATCGGTGATAAGCAAGGCGAATAATTCATGAACAACAGTATTTTCCTGGGTGGCGGTGGCAAGGATTACGCTGAACCGCAGGGTCTGACGCTGAAATATGCCAACCGACACGGTTTGATCGCCGGGGCCACCGGGACAGGCAAGACCGTTACGCTACAAATTCTGGCCGAAGGTTTCTCTAAGGCGGGCGTGCCTGTGTTTCTGTCAGATATCAAAGGTGACCTGTCTGGTCTGGCCTTGTCAGGAAGCCCGGATCACAAATTGCATCAGGCGTTTCAGGATCGCGCGCAACGCATCGGGCTGACTGATTTCGCCTACGCTGCCTGTCCGGTGACGTTCTGGGACCTGTTTGGCGAGCAGGGACATCCGGTCCGAACCACCGTCACCGAGATGGGTCCCTTGCTGTTGTCGCGTCTGATGGAACTGAGCGAGGCACAGGAAGGAATCCTGAACATCGCATTTCGTGTGGCCGACGAAGAAGGTATGCCACTGCTGGACCTCAAGGACCTGCAGGCTCTGCTGGTCTGGATCGGTGAAAACCGCGCGCAGTTGTCCCTACGATACGGCAATGTCTCGACAGCGTCGATCGGGGCGATTCAGCGCCGCTTGCTGGTTCTTGAAAACCAGGGCGGAACCAAACTGTTCGGAGAGCCAGCGCTGGATCTGTCGGATCTGATGCGAACCGATCAGAGCGGGCAGGGGATGGTGAACATTCTGGCCTCGGACAAGTTGATGGGCGCGCCTCGACTATACGCAACGTTTCTGCTGTGGCTGCTGAGCGAGCTGTTCGAAGAACTGCCCGAAGTGGGCGACCCCGAGAAACCCAAACTGGTTTTCTTTTTCGACGAAGCCCATCTGCTGTTCGATGATGCCCCGAAGGTTCTGGTGGACAAAGTTGAACAGGTCGCGCGCCTGATCCGGTCAAAGGGGGTCGGTGTGTATTTCATATCCCAAAACCCGGCCGACATACCCGAGGATATTCTGGGCCAGTTGGGCAACCGCATTCAGCATGCTTTGCGGGCTTTCACGGCACGGGATCGCAAGAACCTGCGGTTGGCTGCGGAAACCTATCGTGAGAATCCCGAGTTCGATACCGAGGAAGCCATCCGAGAGGTCGGTGTGGGTGAGGCGGTAACGTCAATGCTGCAGAAGAAGGGCATACCCGGGATCGTCGAGCGCACATTGATCCGGCCACCGGGGTCCCAGCTTGGCCCGATCACGCAAAGCGAACGGCAGGCGATCCTTGATGCGTCGAGGATGCGGGCAAAATACGATCAGCCCGTCGATCGAAAGTCGGCGTTTGAAATACTTCAGGCCCGGGCCGACGCAGCAGCAAAGGAAGCCGAAGCTGCCGAGGCAGAAGAGCTGTTTGAAACACAGACACCTGCCGAGCGCGAGTTTGCCGCGGCCCGCAGGTATTCAGGGCAGCGCGTCAGCCGATCCTCTTCCCGCGTTTCGCGGAAACAGGATACGTTTGCATCAGCCATGAGTCAGGCGGTGATCAAGGAACTGAAAGGGACGACAGGCCGTCGCATCGTGCGTGGCATACTTGGCGGGTTGTTTCGCAATCGCTGAGTGAATGCGCCGTTTCTAATTGAGGCGGCGCTGACCTTCCTGTCGGCAGTATGCGTCCGCCTCGGCGACTGACATCTTGGTTGCCGGATAATCGATGGCCCGATCCCAAATGACCCGGTTCAGAGTATAGAGCTGGCAGGTCACAACCCCTTTTGGTGTTTGGACCTGGACAGGTGTTGTTTCAAGGCTTTCTGGGGACGGAACGCAGGCTGTCATAGCCGCGAGAACAGGCAGAACCAGGGCTGCTTTGGTGGTTGGTGCTTTCATGGTGGAACACAACTTTTCTAGGTTAACATACAGAATCGTTACAGATCGGCGGTTTAGGTGTGAGTGAGTGCCGAACAACAGCCAGAAACCATCTGGCTGATATACCCGTCTAGTCAGTTTTTCTTATCGATGCAACAAACCGCGCCGGCCAGCCGGCGCGGTTCACTCAATTGTAAGAAGTTTGAAATTATTTTTCGGGGATCAAACCACGCGGGCTGAATCTAAGAACAATCAATAGAATCAATCCCATGGTAAACAACCGCATATGCGCAGCGCTGTCGATCAGGTGCGCTTTGAGTGCACTTCCGTCAGGCATACCCGCAGTGATCAGATTCATCAGCCACAGACCGATGGGTTCTACCTGAACCCAAAGGAACCAGATCAGGAACGCACCAAGGACGGCACCAAAGTTGTTGCCCGATCCGCCCACGATCACCATGACCCAGACAAGGAAGGTGAACCGCAGCGGGTTGTAGGTTCCCGGCGTCAGTTGTCCGTCCAGCGTGGTCATCATCGCGCCCGCTATGCCACAAATGGCCGAGCCCAGAACGAAGATCTGCAGGTGGCGGCGGGTGACGTCCTTGCCCATCGCCTCGGCGGCGACCTCGTTGTCGCGAATGGCGCGCATCATGCGACCCCACGGGCTTTTCAATGCCATCTGCGCCATCCACAGCAGAACCAAAAGGACAATTAGGAACAGCAAGGAATAGCCAAGTTTCACGGACAGTGTTGAAGCCGTCACAGGGTCCAGTCCGAACCATTCGGCACGGGCAACGAAGCCGGGGTCATTCTGCAGGTCGACCTCATACCCGACCACAGGGGAAGGGCGGGGAATGCCGTAGACGTTCTTGACACCACGCGCCAGCCAGTCCTCGTTCTTCATGATCGCAATGATGATCTCGGCGATACCGAGCGTCGCAATTGCCAGATAGTCCGAGCGCAAACCCAGTGCTGTCTTGCCGATCAGCCAAGCCGCACCTGCGGCCAGCAGTCCACCAGCAGGCCAGGCCAACAGCACGGGCAAGTTCAGACCGCCGATATTGCCTGCAACGGCGGGGTCAATCGCCTCGATTGCGGCAACGTTGGGATCGAAGATGGCGCGGTAGATAAAGAAGCCAACGACCAGAATACCAATGATTGCCAGGGTCTGTGTGCGCCCCTTGGGCATCTTCTGTGCAACCATCACGGCCGCAACGACGGTTGCGGCCCCCAGCAACAGCGCGAGGATCACACCAAAGCCACCACCGGACCAGGCTCCCGGCGTTGGCGCGGTCGAAACCAGCACAACAGCCAGCCCGCCCAGCGCGACAAAGCCCATGACGCCGACATTGAAGAGGCCCGCAAAGCCCCATTGCAGGTTCACCCCAATGGACATGATGGCCGAGATCAGGCCCATGTTCAGGATCAGGATCGCCGCGTTCCAGCTTTGCGTGAACCCGGTCAGCAGGATCAGACCGCCAACGACAACAAATAGCAGTGTGTTTTTGACGGGCTCGCTCATATCACTTTCCCCTTGAACAGACCCGTGGGCTTAAACAGCAGCACAATCAGCAGGATCGCAAAGCTGACGGCGAATTTGTAATCGGTGGACAGGAACTGGACCAAGCCTGACGGCTCCAGACTTTCCGGCGCCAGATAGGTCAGTACCTTTTTCCACGCGTAAGTGATCGTCACTTCGGAAAACGCGATGATGAACCCGCCCGCGATGGCGCCCAGAGGATTGCCAAGCCCGCCTACGATGGCCGAGGCAAAGATCGGCAGCAGAAGCTGGAAATAGACAAAGGGCTTGAAGCTTTTGTCGAGGCCGTAAAGCACACCCGCCGTTGTCGCCAGCGCAGCCACGATGATCCAGGTGATCATCACAACACGTTCAGGGTTGATGCCTGACAGCAGAGCCAAATCTTCGTTGTCCGAATAGGCCCGCATCGATTTACCGGTGCGGGTCTTGTTCAGGAACCAGAACAGCAGCGCCACGGCAACAACCGCCACGATCACGGTAATTCCCTGAGAGGTCTTGATCGCCAGCCCTTCTTGCAGGCCGGTCATCGCCTTGAAATCCCGCGCCGAAACAATGAACCGGGCGCCGTCAGAGAACCTTTGGTCATCCGGCCCGATGATGAACCGCACAAGCCCGTTCATGATGAACATCACGCCCATCGACACGATCACCAGAATGACCGGCTTGGCCTTTTGTTCCCGGTAGAACCTGTAAACCAGCCTGTCGGTGATCAGCACCAGAACGATACAGCCGAGAATGGCAAAGGGCAGGGCCAACAAGGCGGTCGGCAGCGGCCCGAAACTGACCCCGGCAGCCTGCAGGCCCCACGTGACCAGCACGGCGATCATCGCGCCAAAGGCCATCGTATCGCCATGGGCAAAGTTCGAGAACCGGAGGATGCCATAGATCAGCGTCACACCCAGAGCGCCCAGCGCCAACTGGCTGCCATAGGCGATTGCGGGAACAAGGACGAAGTTGGAGAGCGCCACAAAGGCGTTGAGGAAGTCCATTAATTTGCTCCTCCGAATGACGAGCATTTTCCATGCCATTGGGAGATTACGAACTCTCCGACGGTAGAAGTGTTACGAGAACGGACTGAAGATCCATTCTCCGAGATCGATGTTGTCTGAGCTTTCAAAGACTGTAGTGCTAGCAGATTGGCGATGGCAGCGGAGTGTAGTCGTCGCATTCTCACCCCCCCAAAAAACTCTTGCGAACTTCGGGATCTGCCAGCAGTTCCCTGCCCGTGCCAGTATAGGCATTCCGCCCCTGAACCAGCACATAACCCTTGTCTGCGATTTCAAGCGCCTGACGGGCGTTCTGTTCCACCATCAGGATCGGCAACCCGGTGCGGGAAACCTCAATGATCCGGTCAAACAACTCATCCATCACGATGGGCGAGACACCGGCGGTTGGTTCGTCCAGCATCAGCACCTTGGGTTGGGTCATCAGCGCGCGGCCCACGGCGACCTGTTGACGTTGGCCGCCTGACAGCTCTCCGGCGGCCTGATTGCGCTTGTCGCGCAGGATGGGGAACAGGTCATAGACCTGCTCCATCGTCTGGCTGATGTCGTCGCGGCGGATGAAGGCACCCATTTCAAGGTTTTCCTCAACCGTCATCGACGTGAAGATGTTCGATGTTTGCGGCACAAACCCCATCCCCCGGATCACACGATCCTGCGGGGTGAGGTTGGTAATGTCCTCGCCGTCCAGTCGCACCGAACCGGACCGGACGTCCAGCATTCCGAAAACGGCCTTCATCGCAGTCGATTTGCCAGCGCCGTTCGGGCCAACGATCACGGCGATTTCGCCCTTGTCGACGGCGATGGTGCAGTCATGCAGAATATCCGGGCCCTTACCGTAGCCGCCCGTCATCGTGTCGCCGATCAGAAAGGGACCACCTTCGACCCTGTGGGTTTCGCCGCTTTTACTGTGTGCAGGCGTCATGGTGCCGGCACCGCGGGTGTTGGTGATCGAGGCGTCCTTGTTGCCGTGGTCATCCTGATAGGGATTGTCGCTCGTGCCAGCGGTCATGATTGGGCCTCCAGCTTGTCCTTGTTTTTCAAACCGGTGCCCAGATAGGCTTCGATCACGTGCTCATTGGCCTTGATTTCGTCCAGCGTACCTTCGGCCAGCACCTTGCCCTCGGCCATGCAGATGACCGGATCGCAGATCTTGCCAATGAAATCCATGTCATGCTCGATGACGACAAACGTATAGCCGCGTTCCTTGTTCAGGCGCAGGATCGTGTCGGCGATGGTCATCAGCAGGGTGCGGTTCACGCCCGCGCCGACCTCGTCCAGAAACACGATCTTGGCGTCGACCATCATGGTACGGCCCAGTTCCAGCAGCTTCTTCTGCCCGCCCGAAACCTGACCCGCCTTGTGGTCGGCCAGATGCTCGATGGTCAGGAACTCCAGAACCTCGTCGGCTTTCGCGCGCAAAGCGCGTTCCTCATCTGCGATGCGCTTGCGTCCGAACCACGTGTTCCACAGCGATTCCCCTGATTGGGCACCGGGAACCATCATCAGGTTCTCGCGGCAGCTCATCGATGAGAATTCGTGCGCGATCTGGAAGGTGCGCAGCAAGCCCTTGTGAAACAGCTCATGCGGAGGCAGGCCCGTGATGTCCTCGCCATCCATGTGCACTTTTCCGCTTGTGGGGGGCAGTACCCCGGCGATCACGTTGAACAGAGTGGTTTTTCCGGCCCCGTTCGGCCCGATCAGACCGGTGATTGAACCCTTTTGGATTTCCAGCGATGCCCCATCCACCGCATGAAACCCGCCGAAATGCTTATGCACGTCTTCGACGACGATCATATTATCCCCTTGCCGCCCTGTTCGGCGTTCTTGTTGTCCCATCCCCAGAGAAGAGGTGCGGTCTTTTGTCATTGAAACAGCCCGGACACAAGGCCCGGGCTGCTCGATTTATAACTTGTACTGAGGCGTCAACGGAAGTTGACTGTCTTGTTTTCGCCGTCGGTCACTTCGATCTCGCGGTAAGAACCAGCGCTCTCGCCGGGGCCGATCAGTTCCACGCCCGAGGCGCCGACATAGTCGATGTCCTGACCTGCGGCCAGCAGTTCCAGACCCTTGGCCAGTTCACCCGGATAGATCTTTTCACCCGGAGCGTTGGCGACGTCCATGATCTTGGCGCCGTAGTCCGCCGGGTTGGTCGACCCTGCGGCCTGCATGGCCAGCATGAACAACGCGGCGGCGTCATAGGATTCAGGCGAGTAGGGCGACGAGCCGTCGAAGCCACCGGCCTCGGCCATGGCAAAGTACTTCTCGGCACCTTCACCACCCGAACCGGCGATCTGACCGAACGAGCCGTTCAGGTCTGGTCCCACATTTGCGGGCAGCGAGTCACCGATCATGCCGCCGGGCAGACCGAACGTGTCGAATGCACCGCTGTCTAGTGCCGACTGGATGATGCCTAGACCGCCCTGGTCCAGATAACCGGCAACCACCAGAATATCGCCACCTGCCGACGCCAGAGCGCCAACTTCGGCCGAATAGTCGGCTTTACCGTCTTCGTGCGCCGCAACTATGGTGATTTCACCGCCAGCTGCTTCGAACGAAGTCTGGATCGCGTCCGCCAGACCCTTGCCGTAGTCGTTGTTGGTGTAAGTCAGAGCGATCGAGTTGATGCCGCGGTCTTTCAGAATGTCTGCCATCACCTGACCTTCGCGCGCATCCGAAGGTGCGGTGCGGAAGAACAGGCCGTTGTCTTCCATGGTCGACAGACCGGGCGACGTTGCCGACGGCGAGATCATGACCATGCCGTTCGGGATTGCGACGTTCTGCAGGATCGCGCCGGTCACACCCGAGCAGTCGCCGCCGATGATGCCGGCAACGCCATCGGCAATCATGCGTTCGCCGTTCGAGGTGGCCAGACCGTTGTCGATGCAGCCGGTATCGGCCCGGGTTCCGGTGACGGTTGCGCCATCCAAAAGTTTGCCGGATTCCGTGACTTCGGCCATCGCCATTTCTGCGCCGGACCCCATCGCCGGTGCCAGAGATTCAATCGGGCCGGTGAAGCCAAACAGGATGCCAAGTTTGACATCTTCGGCCATGGCGGTACCGGCCAGCAAAGCGGTTGCTGCAGTTGCTGTTAGCAGCTTTTTCATAAGGTTACTCCCATATTGGAACGTTAACGTCCGGCCATGACCCTAGGCAAGCAATGCGAAAAAGGGAAGTCCTAACGAAAAAGTGCTTTTGCTTGTCCGAACTCTATTTGTTTTTTTGGGTTTAACCAAAACTTGGGTGTCTGACCAAGGCAGGAGGGTAATGATGATCAGGGTTTGCGCGATTCTTTCGATGCTGGGGATTGCTGTGACCGCATGGGCGGATGAACTACAAACCTCGCAAGGCCCGATGAGTGTCGAGGAAATGGCCACCGGGCTGGATACGCCGTGGGCGATCGGGATAATCTCCGACGACATATTTCTGGTGACGGAGCGAGACGGCGATCTTTTGTATTTCGACGGGGACAGAAGCCAACAGGTCTCGGGCGTGCCTGCCGTGGTCGCATCGGGGCAGGGCGGTTTGCTGGATGTCACAATCGCCCGTGATTTCGCGCGTAGCAGAGAGATCTTTCTTACCTTCTCCAAAGCTCAACAGGGTGGTGCAGGCACAGCGGTCGCGGTGGCTCGTCTTTCGGAAGACGGAAAAAAGCTCACCAACGTCCGCATCATTTTCGAGGCTATTCCAGGCGGATCAGGTGGCCGCCATTTCGGCTCGCGCGTGGTCGAAGCAACGAATGGCAGATTGTTCGTGACGCTGGGCGAGCGTGGGGACCGTCCTGCGGCCCAGGACAGGTCCAATCATCTTGGAACGGTCATTCGGATCAACCGCGATGGCTCGGTTCCCGCAGACAATCCCTTCGTTGGTCAGGCCGCGATACGGCCCGAAATCTGGTCTTACGGCCATCGAAACCCGCAGGGCGCAGGGCTGGACGCCCGGGGCCGTTTGTGGGTGTCGGAACATGGGGCCAAGGGTGGTGACGAGGTCAATCTGGTTCAACCCGGCACCAATTACGGTTGGCCGGTTATCTCGTACGGTGTTCACTATTCCGGTAAGAAGATCGGTGAAGGCACGTCAAAGCCGGGCATGAAGCAGCCCGAACATTACTGGGACCCCTCCATCGCCCCTTCGGGATTGCTGGTCTATTCCGGCAAAATGGTGCCCAAGTGGAAGGGGGATATCTTTGTCGGGTCGCTCAAGTTTGACTACATCGCGCGTCTGGCAGGTTCTCCGCTGCGCGAAGTGGAGCAGATCAAAGGCCCGATGACCGAGCGTGTGAGGGACATCGTCGAAGGTCCCGATGGGGCAATCTGGTTCATTTCCGTAGGACAGGGCGCGGTCTACAGGATGTCACGCTGAGCGCGCCAACCCCGCGGTCCTTAGACCGACAACCGCCCGCTTTGCGTTCCACGCTCACGATAAGGGGTGGTGTTGTAGTGCGCCCGGTAGCATTTCGAGAAATGCGAAGGGCTGGCAAAGCCGCAGGCGAGTGCCACGTTGATGACGCTCATATCCGTCTGCATCAGCAGGTTGCGGGCCTTGTGAAGACGCAGTTCCATATAATACCGCTTGGGTGATCGGCTCAGATAGCGACGGAACAGACGCTCCAGCTGGCGGGTCGACATGCCGACTTCTTTCGCCAGAATCGAAGGCGAAATCGGCTCTTCGATGTTCTTTTCCATCATCAGAATGACCTGACTCAGCTTGGGGTGCCGCACACCGATCCGTGTCGGGGTCGACAGCCGCTGTGTATCCTGATCTGTGCGGATCGATGAATAGATCATCTGGTCGGCCACGGCGTTTGCCAGATCCTCACCGAATTCATCTGCGATCAGCTTGAGCATCAGGTCGATGGACGAAGTACCGCCTGCAGTCGTCATGCGATTGCCGTCGATCAGGAACACCGATTTGGTCAGTTCCACTTCATCGAACTCCTCGATGAAACTGTCGGAGTTTTCCCAGTGGATCGTCGCCCGTTTTCCGTCCAGAAGACCGGCCTTTGCCATCGTGTAAGCCGCTGTACACAGCCCGCCGACCTTGAGCCCTCGGCGCGCCTCGCGACGCAACCAGTTCAGCACTTTTTTCGTTGTTGCGGTCTGAACATCGACGCCGCCGCAGATCAGGACAACCTCGTCGCGGCGCAGTTCGATCAGATCGGCGTCCAGTTTGAAGGTTGTTCCGGCGGAACAACTGACGGTGTCACCGCCTTCGCCCACCAGTGACCACGTATAAAGCTGGCGACCGGCCATGCGGTTGGCGATCCGCAGGCTGTCCAGCGCGGACGCAAAGGACAAAAGTGAGAATTTGTCCAGCAAAACGAAAACGAAGTTTTGCGGATTGGACGCAGTGTCTGGCACCGTGACAACTTGGCGTTGCTCTTTCATGGCGTGATGTCCTTGATTCGGCGCCGGGTGATCGTTTTCCCGGCGTCAGCTTTATCAGTCACCATGACCAAAGCTTGTTTGCGGCGTCAAGGGGCGCAAATGGGATATGGTCACTCTTCAATACATTTTGTATAGAGGCGACCTGACTACTTCAGCGGAGATCAAAGCTATGACAGAATGGCAAAAAACGGACTGGCGCAACAAGCCACGGGTTCAGATGCCAGACTATACCGACGCGGCCGCCCTGGCCAAGGTCGAGGCCCAGCTTTCGCAGTATCCCCCGCTGGTTTTTGCCGGTGAGGCGCGGCGCCTCAAGCAACATCTGGGTGCCGCCGGTCGCGGCGAAGCCTTCCTGCTGCAGGGCGGGGATTGTGCTGAAAGTTTTGAACAATTCAGCGCGGACGCGATCCGCGACACCTTCAAGGTGATGCTGCAGATGGCGATGGTGCTGACCTATGGCGCCAAGGTGCCGGTGGTCAAAGTCGGCCGCATGGCCGGCCAGTTCGCCAAGCCGCGCAGCGCCCCGACCGAGGTGGTGAATGGCGTCGAACTGCCCAGCTATCGTGGTGACATCATCAACGAACTGGCCTTCACGCCAGAGGCGCGGATTCCGAATCCGGACAAGATGCTTCAGGCCTACACGCAGGCGGCGGCCACGCTGAACCTGTTGCGCGCATTTTCGACCGGCGGATTCGCGGACATGAGCCGTGTCCATTCCTGGACTCTGGGCTTCACCGACAAACAGGATGTCCAGAAATATTCCGAGATCGCGGATCGTATTCAGGACACCATCGATTTCATGGGCGCAGCCGGGATCACGGCGGATACAACGCATGAGTTTTCGACGGTTGAGTTCTACACCAGCCACGAAGGCCTGCTGCTGGAATATGAAGAGGCCCTGACGCGTCTTGATTCCACGTCCGGCAACTGGCTGGCTGGCTCCGGTCACATGATCTGGATCGGCGACCGCACCCGTCAGCCTGACGGTGCGCATGTCGAGTTCTGCCGTGGCGTTCAGAATCCGATCGGACTGAAGTGCGGCCCGACCACAACGGCCGAAGACCTCAAGGTTCTGATGTCGAAGCTGAACCCGGAGAACGAAGAAGGCCGTCTGACCCTGATTGCACGCTTTGGTGCGGGTAACGCGGGCGAGCATCTGCCGCGCCTGATAAAGGCCGTCAAGGAAGAGGGCGCCAAGGTCACCTGGGTCTGCGATCCGATGCACGGCAATACGATCAAGTCGGCCACGGGCTACAAGACCCGCCCGTTCGACTCGGTCCTGCGCGAAGTGCGCGACTTCTTCGGTGTGCATCAGGCCGAGGGCACCATCCCCGGCGGCGTTCATTTCGAGATGACAGGTTTGGACGTGACCGAATGCACCGGAGGCGTGCGGGCCGTGACCGAAGAAGACCTGTCGGATCGCTATCATACCGCCTGCGACCCACGCCTGAACGCGTCCCAGTCGCTGGAGCTGGCGTTTCTGGTCGCTGAGGAACTGACCAACCTCCGCCGCGACCGCGTTAAGCGCGAAGCCAGCTGATAGTGCTTCCCAGAAAAGCAGAACGGTGGGCCATGGTGCCCGCCGTTTTCATTTGATCGGATTAGTTCAATCCTTTCGCGAAACGACAAGCCGCAAATGAGAGGCGGGGTGTTTGAACCCTTCTTGTTTCTCGGCAAACCCCTCGGCCAATTGTTTCTGTACGTTTTGGGGGGCTTGGATTTCGGAAACAGCGCGGATCCGACTTTCCTTGATCGCAAAACGTCTGGGTGTGGCACCAATGGTGCCGTCGCTGACCATCACGCCCAGTATCCGGCTGACATCGCCCAGATCGCTTCTCAGTGGCAAAAGGATCATGCGTGCCTGCAAACGCGCGCTGCCCAAACGTCCTTTTGAGATCAGGTCCATCTCTGCCAGCGCGGGTTCCGAAAAAACCCGTTCCAGAACTTCGGTAATCTGCCGCCTCGCAGCGGCCTCGAAAAATGCGGTAAGGGGCATGCCGCGGACTTCCATGCCAGCCAGTTTGGTCTGATGGCTGCCTGCAAGGCGGAACCGCGCCAAACCGGGGGCGATACGTTCAAGAACAAAGGTGTATTCCAGAATATTCTCAAGTCCGCGCGGGTCGATCTGTGACCGCATCGGAACGCCGTCACCGGTTAAAAGAGCCGTCCAGTAGGCTTCGGCCTGACGGATCGGAGTAAGACTGCGCCCACTGTCAAAACGATCCATTGCAACGATCTTTCCAAATTTAGACCCGGAACCATTCCCAAAAAGAGACTTCACTTTCGTCACCCCGTACCAATCAAACGCCATTTTCATAAAATGCTACGCATTACGGCCATAGGCGTTCCAACAACCACGAAAGGAAGATTGGCACGGGTTAACTCAATTTTGGAGGAATTCTTTAACGAATGGTTAACTTCCGGGAGTTCACGCAATCACAGCAAGGTCTTGCCCTGTGGCGGTCTATGGCATTAGGTGCGGCAAGCACGCAGGAAATGGCATCGACAGAAAGGGCAGGCATGATCAGATCCATGACCGGATTTGCCTCGGGTAAGGGGGCTTTCGGGCCGCATAGCTGGACGTGGGAGCTCCGCAGCGTGAATGGCAAGGGTCTGGACATGCGCCTGCGCCTGCCGGATTGGCTGACCGGATTGGAAGCCGCCTTGCGGGGGGAACTGTCAAAATCTCTTAGCCGCGGCAATGTGACTTTGTCGTTGCGGCTGAGCCGCGAAGAAACGGCACCAGATCTTGTGCTGAATGAAACCGCGATGGAATCGGCATTGGATGCGCTGGCTCGAACAGAAAACATGGCTGCAGCGCGGGGCTTGAAGCTTGCGCCATCCTGTGCCGCAGATTTGCTTGCGTTGAAAGGCATGATGGAAGCGGGCAATGATACGGACGATGCCGCGCCTTTGGTCGCACATCTTCAGTCTGAATTTCCTGCACTTCTGGGCGCCTTTATCGACATGCGGCAGGCCGAGGGGAAAGCGTTGGCCGGTATACTTGACGGGCAACTGGATCAGGTCGCGGCGCTGACAGCTCAGGCGGCTGAGTTGGCCGAAAAGCGCAAAGGCAAGGCTGCCGAGGCGTTGCAGGAGAACCTGGCCCGCGTTTTAGACAACGCTCAGGGTGCGGACCCGGACCGCGTCGCGCAAGAGCTTGCGCTGATCGCCGTAAAGGCGGACATCACCGAAGAGATTGACAGACTGGGTGCCCACGTGACCGCTGCCCGAACTTTGCTGGCGCAGGACGGGGCGGTAGGACGCAAGCTGGATTTCCTGATGCAGGAGTTCAACCGCGAGGCCAACACCTTGTGTTCCAAGGCGCAAAGCGCGGAGCTTACTGCCGTAGGTCTGGAACTTAAGGCTGTGATAGATCAGATGCGCGAACAAGTGCAAAACGTGGAATAAGATCGGAGCGTAAGGATATGGCGGATAGACGAGGCCTTCTTATCATTCTGTCCTCGCCATCGGGCGCGGGCAAATCCACGCTGGCCAAACGGTTGATGAGTTGGGACACAGAGCTGGAGTTTTCAGTTTCGGCAACAACCCGCGCGCCGCGACCGGGCGAAGAACACGGGCGCGATTACTATTTTCTAAGCGAAGATACGTTCCGTCAGCAGGTTTCAGACGGTCAGATGCTGGAACATGCGCATGTTTTCGGAAACTTCTATGGTTCTCCCGCAGGTCCGGTTCGCGAGTCGATCAACAGTGGCAAGGATGTCCTGTTCGATGTCGACTGGCAGGGTGAGGTGCAGATCCGGAACTCGGATCTGGGCAAACATGCGCTTTCGATCTTTATTCTTCCGCCTTCGATTCCGGAATTGCGACGCAGGTTGGAAAGCCGGGGGCAGGACAGTGAAGAAGTGATCGCCAAACGGATGCTCAAAAGCTGGGACGAAATCAGCCACTGGGGGTATTACGATTACGTGCTGATCAATGACGATCTGAATGCAACCGAAGAAAAGCTGAAAACCATCGTCAGCGCCGAGCGAATGCGCCGCATTCAGCAACCCGCGTTGCAGGATCATGTGCGGACATTGCAAAGTGAGTTCGAGGGTTTGGCATGACCATCTACGCACTGGGCGAACACACACCGCAACTTCACGAGGATACCTGGGTTGCGCCCGACGCCAATTTGATTGGGAAGGTCGTGCTGGAGCAAGGCGCCTCGGTCTGGTTCGGCTGCACCATCCGCGCCGATCACGAGGAAATTCGCGTAGGTGCGGGCAGCAATGTGCAGGAAAACTGCGTCATGCATATCGACGCCGGTTTCCCGCTGTCCATAGGGGCCAATTGCACCATCGGCCACAAGGTCATGCTGCACGGCTGCACAATCGGTGAGAATACCTTGATCGGGATGGGTGCCATCGTTCTGAACGGGGCCAGGATCGGCAAGAACTGCCTGATCGGGGCCGGGGCGCTGATCACCGAAAACAAGGAGATACCGGACAATTCCCTGGTCATGGGATCGCCCGGAAAGGTCGTGCGCCAGGTGGATGAGGCGACGGCGCAGCGGCTTACACTCAGCGCGCTGCACTATCAGGACAATATGCGGAAATTTCGTGAAACCCTGAAGCCGATTTCATAGGCCTTTTGACGAGACAAGTAGAAAGGCCGCAGCAATGGCAGAAGATCAGCTAAACGAATTTGTTTCGGCCATTCCCATGCCAGCATTGATGGTCGACCAGACAGAGCGGATCGTTGCTGCCAACACTGATGCCATAACTCTGTTGGGCCGCAACATTCATGGCCGACATTTCGCAACCATCCTGCGGCAGCCTCAGGTTATCGAAGCGATGGAGCAAAGCCTGAGCACGAAAGAGGCCGCGAAAACAAAGCATCTTTCCAACGACGGTGCGCAGGACACCACGTTCGAGGTCCAGTGCAGATACGTTAACGGGGTCGGTGCGGTTTCCGGCGGCGCAGTTTTGGCCATCTTCCAGGACGTGAGCCATCTGGAACAGGCCAGCCAGATGCGGCGGGACTTTGTAGCGAATGTCAGTCACGAGTTGCGCACCCCCTTGACCGCCCTAATGGGGTTCATTGAAACACTGCGTGGCCCGGCCCGAAAGGATGAGGCCGCGCGTGACCGGTTCCTGCAGATCATGATGGATGAGGCGAACCGGATGAACCGTCTGGTGGGCGATCTGTTGTCGCTAAACCGGGTCGAGAGCGAGGAACGTATCCGGCCAAAGGAAGCAGTGGACCTGACGGGGCTGTTGCAATCAACGATAAATACGCTGCGCCCGCTGGCAGAGGATGTGCAAGTCGCTTTGTCTCTGAACGCGCCGCCGGATTCCGTGTCGCTGCCGGGTGATGCCGATCAACTGCGTCAGGTCTTCACCAACCTTATCGAGAACGCCATCAAATACGGCAGCAGCGGCGGCGTCGTTGATGTCACGCTTGAGCTTTTGGAGCGTAACGCGACCGTACGTGGCCCGTCTGTGCGTGTTCAGGTGGCGGACAAGGGGCAAGGTATCGACTCAGTACATTTGCCCCGGCTGACGGAACGGTTTTATCGGGCCGACAGCCACCGGTCACGTCAGTTGGGGGGGACGGGACTTGGGCTGGCGATCGTAAAACACATCGTCAACCGGCATCGCGGCCGGTTGCGTGTGGAAAGCGAATTGGGGCAGGGCACAACGTTCACTGTGATCCTTCCCGTCGGGCACAGCGAAACCTGAAACCTGCTCACGGAAGCCTTGCGTCGACGGCATGACAGCTTTGCGCAAAGTTATGCAACTTTCCTCCGGCTTGTCATGAAACTGTTACACACCTGTCACAAAAGGCTTACGCGCGCCTCTTAGAGGTTCGCCCAAGATCATCATGGGGATGATCACTACATATCTTTGTCAAGGAGACTGAAATGTCCTTTGTAAAACTGTCGGCTTCTGCACTGGCCATCGCGGCCGTTTCGGCGACTACTGCTGCTGCGCGTGATCAGGTACAGGTTGCCGGTTCGTCAACCGTGCTGCCTTACGCTTCGATCGTTGCTGAAGCCTTCGGTGAAAACTTTGACTTCCCGACACCGGTTGTTGAATCGGGCGGTTCCTCGGCGGGTCTGAAGCGTTTTTGTGAAGGTGTAGGCGAAAACACCATCGACGTTGCGAACGCTTCGCGTGCCATCCGCGAAAAAGAGATCAAAGCCTGCGCTGAGAACGGCGTGACCGACATCATCGAAGTTCAGATCGGTTATGACGGCATCGTTTTCGCATCCGACATCAACGGCAACTCGTTCGAGTTCACGCCGGAAGACTGGTACAAAGCCCTGTCCGCTCAAATCGTCTTCGACGGCGAACTGGTCGACAACCCGAACAAAACCTGGGCCGACGTGAACCCGAACTTCCCGGCGCAGCCGATCGCAGCCTTCATCCCGGGCACCAAGCACGGCACCCGTGAAGTGTTCGAAGACAAGGTGATCCTGGCCGGTTGTGAGCATCTGGGCGACTTTGACGTCTACAAGGCTGCCAACGGCGACGACAAGAAAGCAGCTGAAAAAGCCTGTATCGCGCTGCGCACCGACGGCGTTTCGGTCGACATCGACGGCGACTACACCGAAACCCTGGCCCGTATCGAAAGCAACAAGGACGGCATCGGCGTCTTTGGTCTGGCGTTCTATGAGAACAACACCGACAAGCTGCAGGTCGCGACTATGTCCGGCATCGTTCCTTCGACCGAGTCGATCGCATCCGGCGAATACCCGGTTTCGCGCCCGCTGTTCTTCTACGTGAAGAAGGCCCACATCGGCGTGATCCCCGGCCTGAAAGAGTATGCCGAGTTCTTCGTCGCTGACGAGATCGCAGGCCCCGATGGCCCGCTGGCAGAATACGGCCTGGTATCCGACCCAGAGCTGGTCAAGGTACAGGAAACAGTCGCCAACGAAACTGTTCTGGGCGGCGGTTCCTAAATATTCATATGAACGGAACCGGGGCGTTTTCTGCGCGTCCCGGTTCCTTTTGACTCCTACTCTGCCATCCTTACGGAGTTCTCATGGCGCTATCCTGGCTGTTGCTTATCCTGCTTGCGTTGGCAGTGATTGGATTTTTCGCGGGCCGGTCCCGCGCATTGGCAAGCGCGGCCGGAGAGGCCCGAGGTTTGCATTCTTTGCCATCATACTACGGCTACAACGTTGCTCTGACCGCGTTGGTTCCGGCATTGGGTGTGCTGATCATCTGGCTGCTGGTGCAGCCGATGATCGTGAACAGCACTGTTTCCGGCCTTATTCCTGATCAAGCGATCCCCGAGGGTTCAGATCGCGGCCTAGTCATGAGCGAGGTCCGCCGGGTCGCATATGGACTGGATGGCGCTGTGGCCAGTGGCGCGATGGCTGAGGCGCAGGCCCGGGATGGCAATGCCGATATCGAAGCCCTGACCAAAACGCTGAAAGAGTCCGGACAGGTTCTGACGCAAGACATCACACAGCCAATTTTGGTGGCAGCGCAGAAGTACCGCAGCATGACGTCAACCGGGAAGGTGGCAATGCAGGTCGTCGTTCTGGCGATTGCTCTGTTTGGTGCCGCTTTTGCCTATGTCAGAACGAACAAGGATTTCCGGGCTCGCAATGTGGTCGAGCAGGGGGTTCTGGCGTTGTTGCTGCTGGCCGCGTCGATTGCAATCCTGACAACCGTCGGCATCGTTTTGTCGATGTTGTTCGAGACCATGAACTTCTTCCAGCTGCATTCCTGGAAAGACTTTTTCCTGGGAACCACCTGGGCCCCCAACTTCCGTGGCGGAAGTGAGCTGTCGATTCTGCCGCTGCTCTGGGGCACGCTGTATATCTCGCTGATTGCGCTGCTGGTTGCTGTGCCGATCGGTCTGTTCGCCGCAATTTACCTGTCGGAATATGCATCCGGTGCGACCCGGTCGATTGCCAAACCTCTGCTCGAAATTCTGGCCGGTATCCCGACCATCGTTTACGGCTTGTTTGCCTTGTTGACGGTTGGCCCCGCGCTTGTTTCCCTTTTCGGTGATGGTGGCGCTTTGGGGGTGGGCTGGATGGCCAGTTCCAACGCGGTTCTGACGGCCGGTTTGGTGATGGGGATCATGCTGATTCCGTTCGTGTCCTCGCTGTCGGACGACATCATCAACGCTGTACCGCAATCCATGCGTGACGGTTCTCTCGGCCTTGGGGCCACGCATTCGGAAACCGTGCGCAATGTGATCCTGCCCGCAGCGCTGCCGGGCATCGTCGGGGCAATTCTGCTGGCCGCCAGCCGTGCCATTGGTGAAACGATGATCGTTGTGATGGCCGCTGGTGCGATTGCAAAGTTCTCGGGCAACCCATTCGAAGCGATGACCACCATCACCACGCGGATCGTCAGCCAACTGACCGGTGATACCGACTTTGCCAGCCCTGAAACGCTGGTCGCGTTCGCGCTGGGTCTCACACTCTTTGTGATCACGCTGGGCCTGAATATCCTCGCCCTTTACATCGTACGCAAATACCGGGAGCAGTACGAATGACCGATTTGTCCCAATCGCCCGCCTCCGCACCTGCGGCCAAGCCCAAAGGCGGCTCTCTGTTCCAGCAGGATGCCCGAACCAAGCGTCGGAACGCGGCCGAATCCCGTTTCAAGATTTACGGGATCGCTGCGATCAGCGTCGGCCTGCTGATGCTGATTGTGCTGGTGACGAATATCGTGACCGCCGGAACCGGTGCCTTTCAGCAAACCTACGTCGAGCTGGACGTGGACCTGCTGGAAAGCAAGCTGGACAAAAAGGGCAACCGTAACATTGACGAAATCAAGAAAGTGTCGACCTTCGGATACGCACCGCTAATTTCCGCCGCGCTGGAATCCGAAGTTGAAAAGCTGGGCGTTCAAACTGACCTGAAACCCAAAGAAATGGGGAAGATCCTGTCCAAGGCGGCGCAGGCCGAATTGCGGAACTACGTCATCGCAAACCCGAACAAGATCGGCGAAACGGTCAGCTTTCGCTTTCTGACCAAAAGCCGCGTTGACGGCTACCTTAAGGGGCGCGTAAGCCGCGAGTCGATCGTGAACGACAAAAGCATCTCGGCCGAACAGCTGGATCTTGTCGACCAATTGCGCGATGCCGGTGTTCTGTACAAAGCCTTTAACCCTGATTTCATTTTCGGCGCAGATGCGTCCGACCAACGCCCCGAGGCGGCAGGGATCGGCGTGTCCATGCTGGGTTCGCTGTTCATGATGTTCGTGGTGCTGGCGCTGGCATTGCCGATTGGTGTTGCCGCCTCGATCTATCTCGAGGAATTCGCGCCGCAGAACCGGCTGACCGATATTATCGAGGTGAATATCTCGAACCTGGCTGCCGTTCCGTCCATCGTGTTCGGTATCCTGGGTCTGGCCGTGTTCATCAACTACATGCACCTGCCAACGTCCGCTCCGCTGGTCGGCGGTTTGGTGCTGACGCTGATGACCTTGCCGACGATCATCATATCGACCCGAGCATCACTGAAGGCCGTGCCGCCGTCGATCCGCGATGCAGCGCTTGGGGTAGGGGCCTCAAAAATGCAGGCGGTGTTCCACCATGTTCTGCCCTTGGCCGCACCCGGTATTCTGACCGGAACCATCATTGGTCTGGCGCAGGCGCTGGGTGAAACGGCTCCGCTGTTGCTGATCGGAATGGTGGGCTTTATCGCCTCGAACCCGCCCGACGGTATTGTTGCGGGCTTCCTGTCCCCGAACTCGGCCATGCCGGCGCAGATCTACGAATGGTCCAAGCGCGCCGACCCGGCCTTTTACGAACGCGCATGGGGGGGCATCATCATTCTGTTGATCTTCCTCGTCACAATGAACACGATTGCGGTCATCCTGCGCCGCCGCTTTGAACGCCGCTGGTAAGTGGAGGCAATAATGAACGACATGACACGAGTGGAGAGAACCGTGGACTCCGAAGAAATCAAGATCGCCGCGAAAAACGTTCAGGTCTATTACGGCGATGCCCACGCCATCAAGGACGTGAACGTGGAGATCGAAGACAAGAAGGTGACGGCCTTCATCGGCCCGTCGGGGTGCGGCAAATCCACCTTCCTGCGCTGCCTGAACCGGATGAACGACACGATCGACATTTGCCGTGTCGAAGGTGATATCCTGTTGGATGGCGAAGACATCTATGACAAGCGGGTTGACCCGGTTCAGCTGCGCGCCAAAGTGGGGATGGTGTTCCAGAAGCCCAACCCGTTCCCCAAGTCGATCTACGACAATGTCGCTTACGGCCCTCGCATCCACGGCCTTGCCAAGAACAAGGCAGAACTGGATGAGATCGTTGAGAAATCCTTGCGCCGGGGTGCGATCTGGGATGAGGTGAAGGACCGGCTGGATGCCCCGGGCACAGGTCTGTCCGGTGGTCAGCAGCAACGCCTGTGCATCGCCCGCGCCGTCGCGACCGAGCCCGAGGTTCTGCTGATGGACGAACCCTGTTCGGCGCTGGACCCGATTGCAACGGCGCAAGTTGAGGAACTGATCGATGAGCTGCGCGCGCAATATTCTGTGGTGATCGTGACCCATTCGATGCAGCAGGCCGCCCGTGTAAGCCAGAAGACCGCTTTCTTCCATTTGGGCAACCTGGTCGAGTTTGGCGAAACCGGCCAGATCTTCACCAACCCGGTGGATCCCCGCACGGAAAGCTACATTACAGGCCGGATCGGCTGAGCACAGGTAACCAGATATGACTGAACAACATATTGCATCCGCATTCGACCGCGACCTTGAAACGATCCAGGCCCACATCATGAAGATGGGCGGTCTGGTCGAGGCCGCAATCATGAGCTCGGCCCGCTCGCTTGAGACGCGCGACGAGGAACTGGCGCAGCAAGTCCGGCAGGGCGACAAGGCCATTGACGCGCTTGAAGAACTGATCAACGAAGAAACCGCGCGTCTGATTGCGCTGCGGTCCCCGACGGCCGGCGATCTGAGGCTGGTGTTGTCGGTCCTGAAGGTTTCGGCCAACCTGGAACGCATTGGCGATTATTCCAAGAACATTGCCAAGCGTACCACGGTTCTGGTCAACGCAGGCGAGATCAACGGAAGCGCTGCGGCTCTGCGCCGTATGGCGCGCGAGGTCGAGCGTATGCTGCGGGACGCCCTGGATGCCTATATCCAGCGCGACGCCGAACTGGCGGCCGACGTGATCGAACGGGACGAAGAGGTGGACCAGATGTATAACGGTCTGTTCCGCGAATTCCTGACGTTCATGGCCGAGGATCCGCGCAATATTTCGTCGTGTATGCATTTGCATTTCATCGCCAAGAACATCGAGCGTATGGGCGACCATGTCACTGCAATCGCTGAGCAGGTTGTTTATCTCGTGACCGGTGAACGACCCTCCGAGGCGCGGCCCAAGGCTGATATCACCTCGCAAACCGTCTAGGAGATCGCGATCATGTCCGCTGATCAGCCCACAGTTCTGGTTGTCGAGGATGAACCCGCGCAGCGCGAAGTGCTGGCCTACAATCTTGAAGCAGAAGGGTTTCGCGTCTCAAAAGCCGCCAACGGTGACGAAGCCCTGCTGCTGGTCGATGAGGATAGCCCGGACATCATCGTGCTAGACTGGATGATGCCAAACCTCAGCGGGATCGAAGTCTGTCGGCGTCTGAAAACCCGGCCGGATACGCGCTCCATTCCGATCATCATGCTTTCGGCCCGTACGGAAGAGGTGGACAAGGTGCGTGGGCTGGAAACCGGCGCGGATGACTATGTCGTCAAGCCGTATTCAGTCGTCGAACTCATGGCACGGGTGCGATCCCAACTGCGGCGTGTGCGTCCGGCGACAGTTGGTCTGCGGCTGGAGTATGACGATATCGTTCTGGACTCCGAGACACACAAAGTCAGCCGCGACAGCAAACCGCTGAAACTTGGCCCGACCGAGTTTCGCCTGCTCAGCACTTTCATGGAAAAGCCAGGCCGGGTCTGGAGCCGCGAGCAATTGCTGGACCGGGTCTGGGGGCGGGACATTTATGTCGATACCAGAACAGTTGACGTGCATATCGGACGCCTGCGCAAGGCTTTGACACAGCATGGGGGCGACGATCCGGTGCGCACGGTACGTGGTGCTGGCTACGCCTTGGGCTGAACAAGGGGCAGGGCGGCCCGGTCAGAAACTATGCGATTCACTCATGGGTGATTGCTAAACTCTTGCTGTCTTTTGCCAGCGCTCCGGGTTATTTTGCCGCGAAGCCGACTGAGCGGAGAATGATCATGAACGCCCCGACCCCCAAACCCACCTTGCGCGCCAAGGATACCCCGGATCTTGGTAAATTTGCCTGGGATGATCCTTTTCGCCTGTCTGATCAGCTGAACGAAGACGAACGCATGATTGCGGACAGCGCCCGTGCTTATGCTCAGGAAAAGCTGCAACCCCGGATTACGCAGGCGTTCGAGGAGGAAAAGACAGACCCCGAGATCTTTCGCGAGATGGGCGAAATGGGTTTGCTGGGCACCACGATTCCCGAAGAATATGGCGGGATCGGTGCCGGCTATGTCTCGTACGGGCTGGTGGCGCGTGAAGTCGAGCGTGTGGATTCCGGCTATCGATCGATGATGTCGGTGCAAAGCTCACTGGTGATGTATCCGATCTATGCCTATGGCAGTGAAGAACAGCGGCAAAAATACCTGCCCAAGCTGGCCAGCGGAGAGTGGATTGGTTGTTTCGGTCTGACCGAAGCAGACGCGGGTTCGGATCCGGCGGGTATGAAGACCCGCGCTGAAAAGATCGATGGTGGCTATCGGTTGAACGGCAGCAAGATGTGGATTTCCAATGCACCGATCGCGGATGTGTTTGTTGTCTGGGCCAAATCCGATGCGCATGACGGCAAAATTCGCGGTTTTGTGCTTGAAAAAGGCCTCAAGGGTCTAAGCGCCCCTAAGATTCAGAACAAGCTGAGCCTGCGCGCATCAATCACCGGTGAAATCGTTCTGGATGGCGTAGAGGTTGGTGAAGACGCATTGCTGCCCCATGTTCAGGGTCTGAAAGGTCCATTCGGCTGTCTGAACCGCGCAAGATACGGCATCAGCTGGGGGGTCATGGGGGCAGCGGAATGCTGCTGGCATGGCGCACGCCAGTATGGACTGGACCGCAAGCAATTCAATCGTCCCTTGGCGCAAACGCAATTGTTCCAGCGCAAACTGGCCGACATGCAAACCGAAATCGCGCTGGGGCTGCAGGCCAGCCTGCGGGTCGGACGCCTGATGGACCAGGCCGAAGCTGCGCCGGAAATGATTTCGATCGTGAAGCGCAACAATTGTGGCAAAGCTCTGGATATCGCGCGTCTGGCACGCGACATGCACGGTGGCAACGGGATCTCTCTGGAGTTTCACGTTATCCGCCACATGGTCAATCTGGAGACCGTGAATACCTATGAAGGCACTCACGATGTCCATGCATTGATCCTGGGGCGGGCGCAAACCGGCTTGCAGGCGTTTTTCTAAGCGCCGGATTTCGACGGTGAACATTCGGCCACTCGGCTGCTATTTTGGCAGCGGGGTGGTTGTCGTTGGTAAGATTTTATTTAGAGGTTTGTGAGTTGCCGTCAGCTTGACCGTCAATTTCACAAGATACGTTAGTACGCATAATCGGTATTATGGTAAAAAGCCTCCTTCGCGTTCCTGGTGACACGTTCTTGGTGACACGTTGCTAATCAAAAGTAGTCTAACATCATAACAATCGGTTAGAAGAGATCTCTAACCCTGTTTGACGGCCTTCCGCATCAGGCCTTCCTGTGCGACAGACGCCACAAGTTCGCCATTCTGAGAAAAGATCGAACCGCGGTTAAAACTGCGACCACGGCCTGTCCAAGGTGAATCCATCGAATACAGATGCCAGTTCTCGAAGTGAACCGGTGCATGGAACCACAACGCATGATCCAGGCTGGCGCTGTTGACTTCGCCAGTATACCAGCTCAGGCCGTGCGGCCGCATCCCTGACGTCATCAGGTACATGTCTGACGCGTAGGCCAACAACAGATGTTGTGTGATTGGATCAGTGTCAGCCGCTGCTGACATGCGAAACCAGATTTGGTTGCGGTCATCGGATTTCACCGGATGGATCGGGCTGTGGTGATTGACTTCGCGAACTTCGATCGGACGTTCCCGAAGCAGTTCGCCATGCAGCCGTTTCGGAACTTGATCCAGCAACTTGTGATACAACTCTGATCGCGCGGGATACGAGTTCGGTGAATTCGACTCTGGCATGGGATGTTGGTGGTCCCATCCATCATCCTGAATATGAAAAGACGCCGACAAGTTCAGGATTTGTTTGCCGTTCTGGATCGCAACAACCCGGCGAGTCGTAAAAGAACCTCCATCTCGCGCTCTATCCACTTGATATATTATCGGAATATCAGGGTTTCCGGGTCGTATGAAATACGCATGAAGCGAATGGCATAGCCGGTCGTCCACTGTCCTGTATGCCGCAGCCAGTGCTTGAGCTATGACCTGACCGCCGAAAACTCTTGTTGGGGTTTCCCCGCCGGATCCGGTGCCCCGAAACAGGTCTTGTTCAAGCCTTTCAACGTTGAGAAGATCAAGAAGGATACGCTCGGCTTCGGTCATATTGTGTCTCACTGGTGTATTTCTTCAGGCGAAGTAACAGTCGCCGACCGGTCATTCAATGATTGTACCCAAAACCAGTGATTTTAGCTCGGCCCGGGACGGGTACGAACTAGAAGGAGACAACTGTGTGAAGAACACCGAAGTCAGATCGTTCTGGTAGTCGATCCAGAAAAACGTAGAAGCCATTCCGCCCCAACTGAAATCCCCTTGGGACCCGGCAACCCGGGTGCGACCCGGTTGGATAACAATAGCGCCCGCAAGTCCAAACCCCATTCCCTCCATTGGTTGTTCCGCAAAACTGCGCGGGCCCATCGATGCGATGTCACCCGGCAAATGGTTATGCATCATAAACTCAACGGTCTTGGGGCCCAACAGGCGGTGGCCGTTCCCCTGCCCCCGATTTCGCAGCATTTCCGCGAAACGGGCATAGTCATCGATCGTGCTTACCAGACCGCCACCTCCGGAATACATCGTCGCGCGTTCAAACGGAGATTTCCCGGCTTCGTCTACAAGCCGCAGGCTGTTTTCCCCGACATCGGCAGAATTGAGCGCCATGGCATCGCCAGCCAAGGGGGTGTAAAGCGACGCAAATCTGCTGGATGCTCCCTGTGGGACTGAAAAACCGGTCTTTGTCATGCCCAATGGCTCAAAAACATTTTGCAGAAGGAACCCGTCCAAGGACTGTCCGGATACGATTTCGACGATCCGGCCAAGAACGTCTGTCGCGACGGAGTATTCCCACCTGGTCCCTGGTTGGAACGCCAGTGGAAGGGTTGCGAGTTTTGTTACGTTGTCCGCCAGAACGCCCTGATCCGGCTTGAGAAATAGTTCTTTCGCCTCCATGGCTTCCGGCAGTATTCCGGGATTGAATGAATAGCTGAGGCCACTTGTGTGTGTCAGTAGCTGGTGCACGGTCGGGGTTGTGGCAGGTTCTGTCTGATCGATCCTTGTCGCGTCAGGCACAAGCGCCTGCATATCCGCGAATTCGGGCAAAAAGTCAGATACCAGCGCGTTCAGAGGAAACAAACCGCGTTCAACCAGCATCATGATGGCGACGGACGTGATCGGTTTGGTCATCGAATAAATTCGAACCACTGTGTCACGTTCAAAAGGCAGTTCGCGCGCAAGATCCCGATGCCCGCAGGTATGGAAAATCGCCTCTCTACCGCCCTGGATCAGCAACAACGAAGAACCCGCGTATTTGCGCTGATCTACATAGCGTTGCATCCAGTGGCGGATGTGTTGCGTCCTGTCAGGGTCAAGTGTCGACTGGCGTGCCATGTATTTCAAACCTGTGTTGTATTGCGGATTTTGCTGCTCCAGCCAGCCAATGCAGGTGTCGGCCGCCGTTTTGTATGTATCGCAACGGAGTTATTACATATTTTTATACAACAATGGCATGTAGACATCTTCCCCATTTCACGTTTATCAAACTGTTATGGGGACAGTAAAATAATGCGCAAAATTCTGGTATTAAATGGGCCAAACCTCAATTTGCTGGGTACGCGGCAACCTGAGATTTACGGCAGCGTCACTTTGAAAGACGTCGAAGATCTGTGCATAGCGCATGGAAAGTCGATTGGGCTGTCAGTATCACATCTTCAGTCCAACCACGAAGGCGCGCTTGTTGACGCCATCCACGCGGCGCGTGGGGTTTATGATGGGCTGGTACTGAACGCCGGCGCCTATACGCACACTTCAATTGCATTGCTGGACGCGATTTCGTCGGTCGAGCTGCCGACTATTGAGGTCCACCTGTCAAACATTCATGCGCGAGAATCCTTCCGCCACAAGTCTTACATCGCCCGGGCCGCGCTTGGGCAGATTTGCGGATTTGGGGCGCAAAGCTATGTGCTGGCTTTGGATGCGTTGGCTTCGCATCTCAATGACGGAGGTGGCGCGGCGTGAACCTGAAAGAATATCTTCATTTCCTGAGCTATACGAAAACTCTGGAAGAGCTATGGGACGCGCACTGCCGTCAAATGGCTGAGTTCGGGTTCGAGCGTCTTTTGTACGGTTACACGTTGTTCCGGACAGAAACGTCGCTGGGAGACCCCGAAGATTTTGTCATCCTCACAAACCACGGTCGGGCGTATTTGGATGGTTTTTTGCAGGGTGGACTGTATTTCCATGCGCCAATGTTGAAATGGGCGCTGAACAATGAGGGTGCGCAAAGTTGGAATCTGGCACAATCTTCGCAGAGCAACGGTTCGTTGTCTCCTCAGGAGAAGCAGGTTCTGGATTTCAACAAGTCCATGGGCGTTGTTGCCGGATATACTGTCAGCTTCAATTCCGTGTCGATGCGCACCAAGGGCGCAATCTCACTGGCGGCCGGTAGTGATCTGAGCCAGGATGATGTTGACGCGATATGGGAAGAGCACGGCGAAGACATTCTGCTGATGAACAATGTCGCCCATCTGAAGATCCTGACACTGCCCTATCACGCCCCCAACCGGGCTCTGACAAAGCGCCAGCGTGAGGCGCTGCAATGGGTCGGCGATGGCAAGACAACGCAGGATATTGCTCTGCTCATGGGGCTGACTTCAGCGACGGTAGAAAAGCACCTCAGGCTCGCGCGCGAGTCACTTGCAGTTGAAACAACAGCGCAGGCTGTCCTGAAAGCTTCGCTGCAGAACCAGATGTTCGTTATGGAGGCATAACGCGTCAATTTTGACGCTAAACTGCGTCAATTTACCTTAGGTAAGGAAATCATGACTTTCCGAATCCTTACCATAAGTTGCAAAGTGAGAGTGTTCCGTGAGTGGTGGCTTTAGCCAGGGAACAATTGATCGGATCTTTGCAATACCAGGGCTCTCCGGTCGCTCTGACTCAAATGCGTCTATTAGTCCACGTAGTTGAGTCGGAAATTTTGGGGGGCCTCGACCATCCCCATCATGCGGGGCCCCTCAATCAACCTTTTCTCCAATTTTGCGGTAGTCGGCAGCGTTCTGCGTACGTGCATCCGGAATACAAAAAACCGGTCACGCTTTCACGTAACCGGTTCCTATTTCTTAGTGGGGGTATCTGTTGATACCCCCCATTCTCAGCCCTGAGCAGCCTTGGCCACTTCGGCTGCGAAGTCTTCTTTTTCGACAACGATGCCTTCACCCACTTCCAGACGGACGAAGCCGGTGATGGTCGCGCCAGCTTCTTTGGCAGCGGCTTCAACAGTCAGGTCAGGATTCACAACGAACTGCTGGTTCAGCAGAGTCGATTCCGCGACGAACTTCTTCATGCGGCCTACGATCATCTTTTCGATCACCTGCTCGGGCTTGCCGGATTCGCGGGCGATGTCCATCTGAACCTGCTTTTCCTTCTCGACAACAGCCGGGTCCATATCATCTTCGGACAGGGCCGCTGGGTTTACAGCTGCGATGTGCATTGCAACCTGTTTGCCGATTGCTTCGTCACCACCGGTCAGAGCAACCAGAACACCGATTTTGCCCATGCCATTGGTGGCAGCGTTGTGCACGTAAGACACAACGGTGTCGCCCGACAGTTTGGCCATGCGGCGAACCGACATGTTTTCTCCGATGGTGGCGATCTTGTCGGTCAGCGTGTCGGCAACGGTCTTGCCGCCCAGATCAGCAGCCAGCAGCGCCTCGACATTGTCCACGCCTTCGGCGGCGTAGGCGATTTTGCCAACCATTTCCTGGAACTCGCCATTCTTCGCAACGAAGTCGGTTTCCGAGTTCACTTCGACAGCGACACCGGTGCCACCGTCCACGTGAACTGCAACCAGACCTTCTGCCGCGGTACGGCCAGATTTCTTAGCCGCTTTGGCTAGGCCCTTGGTGCGCAGCCAGTCAACGGCTTCGTCCATGTTGCCGCCGGTTTCGGTCAGCGCTTTTTTTGCGTCCATCATGCCTGCGCCGGTCGAGTCGCGCAGTTCTTTAACCATTGCTGCTGTGATTGCCATCTTTTGGCTCTCCTCAATTCAAACGGAATTGGGGCAGGTCTACCCTGCCCCATATGTCATTTTGGTGACGGGCAGCTTACGCTTCAGCAGGTGCTTCTGCTTCGGCCTCTTCAGCAACGGCTTCTTCAACCGGAGCTTCTTCGAACGCACCCAGGTCAACGCCCGCAGCACCCATCTGAGCGGTCATGCCGTCCAGTGCGGCGCGTGCGGCCAGATCGCAGTACAGAGCGATTGCGCGTGCAGCGTCGTCGTTGCCGGGGATGATGTAGTCAACGCCGTCGGGCGAGCAGTTGGTGTCGACAACTGCCACAACCGGGATACCCAGTTTGTTGGCTTCGGCGATGGCCAGTGCTTCTTTCTTGACGTCGATGACGAACAGCAGATCAGGAACGCCGCCCATCTCGCGGATACCGCCCAGCGATGCTTGCAGTTTGCCTTGGTCACGTTCCATGCCCAGACGCTCTTTCTTGGTCAGGCCTTCGGCGCCCGATTCCATTGCTTCGTCGATCTGGTTCAGACGGTTGATCGACTGGGAAACGGTTTTCCAGTTGGTCAGGGTGCCGCCCAGCCAGCGGTGGTTCATGTAGTACTGCGCCGATTTTTCAGCGGCTTCAGCGATCGGCTGAGCAGCCTGACGCTTGGTGCCAACGAACAGAACGCGGCCACCTTTTGCGACGGTGTCACGAACAGCCTGCAGCGCCTGATCCAGCATCGGAACGGTCTGGGTCAGGTCCATGATGTGGATGCCATTGCGCGAGCCGTAGATGAACGGGCCCATGCGGGGATTCCAACGCTGTGTCTGGTGACCAAAGTGAACGCCAGCTTCCAGCAGCTGACGCATGGTGAACTCGGGAAGAGCCATGCTTTACTTTCCTTTTCCGGTTTACGCCTCGGCGGGGGTGAAAGAAGCGGATGCTCCAACCGGCGGTCTTGATGAGGATGTCTCCCTCAAAAAGGCCAAACCCCGCCTGCGGGTTTGAATGGCGCGCGTATACGGCAGGTTGAGTGGCAGCGCAAGGGTCTTTCGCCCTTATTTTTCGAGCCGCGCCAGGCTATGTGCGTGCCGAACCGCTTCCTCGCAATGTGCAGCCAAAGCCTTGCGGTTCTCAAAGTCGCTGACTTTTGCGGGGGCGTGATAAATCAACTCAACCGAGCCTTGCTTGCGTGCGCCGAGTGTCTTGAGAAGGTGCGGTCCGAAATCCATGTCGCCCCACCAGCCATAAAACCGCGCAGGCCGCCCATCGGGTGCATGGAAAACCACCGTGACCGGTTGGACATACAAGAACTCTCGCAATTCTCTGGTAAAGAACGCCTCGAAAAGTGTTGTTTTAAATGGCAAAACACGCAAACCATCAGTCGAGGTGCCTTCGGGAAAAAACAACAGCTTGTGCCCGGCTTTCAGTCGGGTTTCGAACACCTTGGTCTGCTCGCGCGCTTTCTTTCGGTCACGTTCAATGAACACGGTGCCGGTTGCGCGGGCCAGCCACCCAATGCCGGGCCATTTGGCAACTTCGGCCTTGGAAACAAAGTAGACGCGCTTGCGCGCATTGAGTGCGAAAATGTCCAGCCAAGAGGTGTGATTAGCCACAACAGCGCCTTGTTCCCGCATCAATTCGCCTGAGGTTCGATACCCCATTCCGAGTATTCGAAATGCATTCCTGCAGACGAACTGGGTGATGGAAGGTGTAACCGGCCTTCGAATGCCGTAAAGCGGTCGTTCGATCAGACGAAGGGCCAAAAGGATGATCAGACCACCAAACACCAAAACCGCCAAAGGCAGCCCGCGCAGCATCACCAGAAGCCAACCGCCCAGACCCAATCGGATGGGATCCGGCGCATCCTCGCTATTCCAAAGCGGGTCGTTCACAGGATTACGCCCCACTGTAGATGCGCTTTTGACGCTCGTTCATGCGGGCTGTGTCAAGGATCAGGCAGACATCGGTGGTGTTGAAGGCATGATCAATAAAGGCCCCCTCGCCCACAAAACCGCCCAGCCTCAGGTACGCTTTGATAAGTGATGGCACCTGGACCATGGCAGCACGCCGATCCAGATCCCCGGGGGCGACAAGGTTCATGTCCTGAAAGACACCTGGCTGGGCACGTACCCGCAGATCAGGTGGTGCCAGATGGTTGTGATGCAACATCGACAGGGGTTGAGCAAGTGCCTGAACATCCGTGCCGTGAAAACTGGCGACACCAAACAGAACTTCGATGTTGCGGTCTTCAACGTATTTCGCAAGTCCATTCCAGATGTAATACATCGCCGTGCCGCCCCGATAATCGGGGTGCAGGCACGATCGCCCAAGTTCCAGCAGCTTGCGCCCGCTTTCTTTCAGGACAGTCAGATCATATTCATCTTCCGAGTAGAACTGCCCCAGTTCAGCGGCCCGATCACCGGGCAACAACCGATAGACACCAATCACTTCGCCCGTCGTATCGTCATAAGCCAGCATGTGATCGAAATGCGGATCGAAGCTGTCCTGCTCCAAACCGGCATCATGGTCAACCATCCGCCCACCGCCGCCCAACTCGCGCACGAACACGTCATAGCGTAGCCGCTGCGCCGCCCGAAGCTCCGCCTCGTTTTCGGCAAGTTTGACTGTGAAAGATGGGCCTGCGTCGGGCATGTGCGATGTTTGATCCTTTTTGGTACTGGTCCGCCTGATACAGCAGTTTTTTGCGGCTTAGCAACATGCGCTGCTCTGGCAGGTTCCGTTAACTTTTCCTAAACCAGTTTCAGAGATCAAAGACCGGCACCAGGGCAATACGTGTCCCGTCAATCACCACTTTCCCCTGCTCGCGAAAGTTCACGGTGATCTTGCCTGCGATGTTGGACTGAACCTGTCCGACGCCCCAATCGGGGAAATCCGGGTGGCGGACATACATGCCCGGTGCAAGAATAGCATTGAGGTCTGTCATGCGGTGGCTCCGGTCCGGCGGCAGATACAGCAGGAGGTACGCATGGGCGGCACGGACGTCAACCTGGCCGAGTTGATCGGTTCTCGGATCTGTCACGATCTGATCAGCCCTATAGGTGCGATCACCAACGGGCTGGAACTGCTTGAGATGGTTGGCAGCGTGCAAGGTCCTGAGATGGAGTTGATTTCCGGCAGCGTCGGCAGCGCCGGTGCCAGAATTCGCTTTTTCCGCGTGGCGTTCGGCGCTGCGGGCGACCAGCCGCTTGGACGAACCGAAATTGCAGATCTGTTACGGGATATCGAACGCGCAGGCCGCGTTCGGATCAATTGGACCCTGGGCGAACCCGCACCCCGCAATCAGGTGAAACTGACCTTTCTGGCATTGATGTGCTGCGAAAGTGCCATGCCTATGGGAGGCGAGGTCGAGATTTCCCTGCATGACGGGAAATGGACCGTGGCCGGGAACGCGGACAAACTGAATATCGATTGCGATCTGTGGAAGCACGTCGCGACCGGTCGGTTTCCCGGCAAGATAACACCATCTCAGGTGCAGTTTGCCTTGCTGCATGAAACTTCGGCGGCCATGGGGCGGCGGATTGCGGTTGAAACTGCCGCAACCCGGGTTGCTTTGCGCTTTTAGGTTCGGGTCGTCCCGTTCCCGCGCACCAGATACTTGAAGCTGGTCAATTGCGCTGCCCCCACCGGGCCGCGTGCATGCATCTTGCCGGTGGCAATCCCGATCTCAGCGCCCATTCCGAATTCCCCGCCGTCGGCAAACTGAGTTGAGGCATTGTGCATCAAAATGGCACTGTCCAACCGCTCGAAAAAACGCGCGGCGGCATTGGCGTCCTCGGTCATGATGCAATCGGTATGGTTTGAGCCATTGGCCCGGATATGCGCGATGGCCGCGTCGATGTCGGCAACCGGTTTTGCCGCAATAATGCTGTCGAGGAACTCCTTGCCCCAATCCTCATCGGTCGCGGCGATTGTGCCTTCGATGGCCAGATCGCCCTCGGCATGGACTTCGACACCGGCCGCCATCAAGGCGGATACAACGTCGCGTCCCAGTGTCTTCGCAACGTCCTCGTGAACAAGAAGACATTCCGCAGCGCCACAAATGCCGGTGCGTCGCGTCTTGGCGTTCAGGACCACATCCAGCGTTTTTTGGGGATCGGCTGCCTTGTCCACGTAGATGTGAACGATGCCTTCGAGATGCGCAAAAACAGGCACACGTGCTTCGCGTTGCACCAGCCCGACCAAACCCTTGCCGCCGCGGGGGACGATGACATCCACGTAATCGGTCATGGTCAACAGTTCCTGAACCGCAGCCCGATCCCGGGTCGGGATCAACTGTATCGCGTCCTCGGGCAGGTTGGCGGCTTTAAGACCCTCAACAAGGCAGGCGTGGATCGCTGTCGACGAGTGAAAGCTCTCGGAACCGCCGCGCAGAATCACGGCATTGCCGGATTTCAGGCAAAGCGCACCGGCATCGGCAGTTACGTTTGGCCGGCTTTCATAGATCACACCGATCACGCCAAGCGGTGTGCGTACACGCTGAATATTCAGACCCGACGCCATATCCCATTCAGACAGAACTTCGCCCACGGGATCTGCCTGTTCAGCGACGGCGCGCAAACCGTCGACCATGCCGCAGACACGGTCCTCATCCAGCATCAGGCGGTCCATCATGGCGGCGCTCAGGCCCTTTTCGCGACCAAACTCCAGGTCTTTCCGGTTGGCCTCAATGATCTGCGCGCGGTTTTTCCAAACCGCGTCGGCGGCTGCAATCAGTGCGGCGTGTTTACGTTCGGCGCTGGCAAACCCAAGCGCGTTCGACGCTTCCTTGGCACGTTTCCCGAGATCCGCCATCAGGGCGGGAATGGTGTCGAAATCCTTCATGTCATGTGCCTTTCAGGTCCGAGTGTTCTGCGTTGCGGGGAACGTCATCATAGTGCCAAATCGTCGCGATGGATCAGGGCGGCCCTGCCCGGATAACCGAGCGTCGCCTCGATTTCCGAAGATTTGCGCCCCTTTATCGCATCGGCTTCCTGCGCAGTGTAACGGCTTAGGCCCTGCGCCAGACGCCGCGCCACGGGATCCAGAATCGCTACAGGATCGCCACGCCCGAAATCACCGGTCACTTCGATAACACCTGCTGGCAGCAGGCTTTTGCCGTTGGCCAGCGCACGCGCTGCCCCCTCGTCCACCTTGATCTCTCCGCGCGGCTTCATCGCCGAAATCCAGCGTTTGCGCGCGGCGTGCGGATCCAAAGTCGCCGTGAACCATGTGCAATTTGCGCCATTCTCGAGCGTTTTCAGCGGGTTCAGCGGGGAACCTTCAGTAATCGCCATATCGCAGCCGGCGGCGATCGCCATCTTGCCAGCCAAAAGTTTCGTCTTCATACCGCCCTTTGACAGCCCGGAACCCGCATCGCCTGCCATGGCCTCAATCTCGGGCGTGATCTGTTCGATCACGTCATAGCGGGTCGCCATCGGGTCGTCGTTGGGATTTCCGGTGTAGAACCCGTCAACGTCGGACAACAGGATCAACTGGTCGGCCCCAACCGTCACGGCAATCTGCGCGGCCAGACGGTCATTGTCTCCATAGCGGATTTCATCCGTTGCCACGGTATCGTTTTCATTGACGATCGGGACCACGTCCAGACTCAACAGCGTCTCAAGCGTTGCCCGCGAGTTCAGGTAACGGCGCCGGTTTGCGCTGTCTTCCAGCGTTACCAGAACCTGAGCGGTTTTGATGTCATGAGGCGCAAGCACCTCTTCATATGCACGGGCCAGCCGAATCTGACCGACAGCAGCAGCGGCCTGCGACTGCTCTAACGGCAGGTTGGCCATAGGCAGGCCCAACACGCCACGCCCCAGAGCGATTGAGCCGGAGGACACCAGAATGACATCCGTGCCCTGATTCTTGAGCCAGACCACATCCTCGGCCAGAGAGCGTAGCCACTCGGATCGAAGCAGGCCCGTCTCGCGGTCCACCAGCAACGCGGACCCGATTTTGACAACCAAACGTTTTGCAGTGGTCAGGGTTGCCAAGCTTGTGCCTCCTCGTTGGGCTTTTGGCGCAGGCGGTCTTCGTCGATCTGCGTTCTCAGAGCGCGGAGCACCTCGGTCACACCCAGATGCGCGACGCCCGACATGGTTATGACGGGGCCGCCGACCGCCTCTTCCAGTTCGGCCTTGACCATTTCCGTTTCATCGGCATCCAGCGCGTCGACCTTGTTCAGCACGGTGATGCGCGGCTTTTCCGCCAGTTCGCCACCATAGGCTTCGAGTTCGTGAATGATGGTGCGAAAATCCTCGGCCACAGTTTCCGAGGTTCCGTCAACCAGATGCAGCAGAACCGCGCACCGTTCGACATGGCCCAGAAAGCGGTCGCCAATCCCGCGCCCTTCATGGGCACCTTCGATCAGGCCAGGAATATCGGCCACGACGAATTCCACATTGTCGACGCCCACGACCCCCAGGTTCGGGTGCAGTGTCGTGAAGGGGTAGTCGGCGATCTTTGGGCGCGCGTTCGACGTTGCCGCCAGAAAGGTCGACTTGCCGGCGTTGGGCATCCCAAGCAGCCCCACATCGGCGATCAGTTTCAGCCGCAACCAGATCGTGCGGTCGATACCCGCCTGCCCCGGGTTGGCCCGTCGTGGCGCCTGGTTTGTCGCCGATTTGAAGTGCAGGTTGCCAAAGCCACCATTGCCGCCCTTGGCCAACAGTACGCGCTGGCCAACCTCTGTCAGGTCGCAGATGACAGTTTCTTCATCTTCGTCCAGAATCTCGGTGCCGACGGGCACGCGCAAAACGATGTCGTCGCCATCTTTGCCGGTGCGCTGCTGCCCGCGTCCGGGCTGGCCGTTTTTGGCGAAGAAATGCTGCTGATAGCGAAAATCGATCAGGGTGTTGAGCCCGTCCACGACCTCGGCCCAGACAGACCCGCCTTTACCGCCGTCTCCGCCATCGGGACCGCCGTATTCAATGTACTTTTCGCGCCGAAAGCTGACGCACCCGCCACCGCCGGCCCCGGACCGGATGTAGACCTTTGCAAGATCGAGAAATTTCATGACTGTCCCCTACTGCAAAGGCCCCATCGGCCACAAGTCAGAGTTTTTTGCTGTATGTCCAGGTGGGCACATTCGCGTCGCGCGCCACCGAATAGCTTTCGGCATCACCCAGATACTGGAACCCGCAATGTGTCAGCACCCGGGCCGAAGCTGGATTGTCCTGAAACACGCTGGCGAACATGGTGGCGTTCTCGAGCGGGTTGGCATTGACCAGGGCCTCGACGGCCTGAGAGGCAATGCCAGTGTTCCAATACAGGGGCGCGACCCAATATCCGACCTCGGACTGATTGCGGTCCAGCCGCATCAGTGAGATCACACCGATCAGCTCAGGCCCGCCATCCTTGGTGGCGTCCATGGCCCAGACATCCTCGTCGCGGTCGTCAGCCATCGAGCGGGTCACAAATGCCTCGACCGAGCCGGGCGGCAACGGGTGCGGGATCGACGTCGTCATGCGCGCCACGCGTTTTTCGCCTGCATAATACTCGATGAGACCCATATCCGACCTGCGCAGCGGGCGCAGATCGAACCGCTCGGTTTCAATGACCGGCTGATTGATTATAGTCTCAAGCTTCATGAGTTCGTTCCTCCTCCGAACAACACAAAAAATACGGACGCAACTGTCAAACTCGCCAACGTCCACATCAGATATTTTTCCACTGGGCGACCTTCAACCGCATGAGCAATTCTATCTCCGGCAAATGTCCAAATCGGGTGCAAAATCACCTGGCAGGACAATAGGCAGAGAGCGATCGTGAGCGTCGCGTCAAAACTCGACGTTCCGGCAGCAACAAAACCGGTAAACCCGGCGACGATCATCGCCCAGGCCTTGGGATTCAGCGGGTGAACAATCAGCCCCGCCCAGAACCCCGGAGCGGCTTCACGCGTAGAACCACGCGACAGACGCAAGTTCGCAATTTTCCACGCAAGCCAGCAAATATAGGCCGCTGAAGCGTATTTCAGGACAGAAAACACCAGGGGCGCCTGTTCAGCCAATTGCAGCAGTCCAAAACCCACGGGCCAAATGATCAGTTGTTTGCCCAAGATGACGCCGGCCACAAACGGCAACGCCGCCCGAAAGCCATAACGCGCACCGGTTCCGAGCAGGACCATGTTGGCCGGTCCCGGCGTGCCGACCTGACTGGCGGCAAAGATCAGGAAACTGGTGGTGGCGACTGTCATCGGTTCTGGTGATCACGACTGCGTTAAAACGAAAAAGGGACCGGCATTTTCTGCCGGTCCCCCATGAATTTTTTATTAAACCTTCTGGGTTTCGGCTTACTCTGCGGCCTCCGCCACTGGCAGGACCGAAATAAAGGTGCGGTTTTTGAGGCCCTTGTGGAACTTCACAGCGCCGTCAACAGTTGCAAAGATGGTGTGATCTTTGCCCATGCCTACGCCTTCGCCCGGCCAGAACTTGGTGCCGCGCTGACGCACGATGATGTTGCCTGCAATGGCGGCCTGACCACCATAGAGTTTCACGCCAAGGCGACGACCTGCTGAGTCGCGACCGTTACGGGAGGAACCGCCAGCTTTTTTATGTGCCATTCTCTCTCTCCTTAGCCTTTGGCCAGCTCTTTGGCCTGCTCAACCCATTCGGGTTTCACTTTGACCGTTTCGATAGCAGCAATCTGCTCGTCCGACAAGGCGGCCAGAGCGGCAAAGCTCTCGATACCGGCCTCGGCCAGCTTTTTGGCTGCGGCAGGACCAACACCGTTCAGCTGGGTCAGATCGTCAGCGGCGGCAGCCGCAGCGGGTGCCTCTGCTTTGGCTTCAGCTTTCTTGGCAGGCTTTTTTGCCGCCGAAGCAGCTTCACCAGCCGGAACGGAACCGGTTGCAGCTTTGATGCCCGACTTGTCAGCGCCCGACGCCAGGATGTCGGTGATTTTGACCAGAGTCAGTTTCTGACGGTGGCCAACAGTACGCTTCGAGCTGTGCTTACGACGGCGTTTGACGAACTTGATGACCTTGTCACCTTTGACCTGTTCGATCACTTCGGCCTGAACGCCTGCGCCTTCGATGAACGGTGCGCCGACAACCGGAGCGTCGCCGCCCAGCATCAGAACATCGTTGAATTGAACTTTTTCACCTGCGTCGGCAGCCAGTTTTTCAACGCGGAGCACGTCGCCCGCCTGAACTTTGTACTGCTTGCCGCCAGTCTTGAGGACCGCAAACATGCGTCTTTCCTTTTCCATACCGCGTTCTGTGGTCCCCTTGTGGGCGTTTTGGCCGAAGCCACCTCGAACAGCGCGCCCTTTTCGGGCTGTGTGACGACCTAGGGCAAAACCCTGAGGTCAAATAATAACGAGACCCGGCGCGGAGATTCCGGCCGGGATGCGCGCTTATCCATAGATTGCCCGAGAAAGTCAACACCAATGCGGTGCTAAAGATCCGATGCCCTCATCGAGTGCGCAACCGCCCTGCCCAGTTGATACGAAATTTCGTCAAACATCTGGTCAAATCCCGTAAACAGCGCCTTGTTCAGGGCTCGGCCTGTGTCTGTACGGGAAAAGGCGATGTTCTCTCGCATTTGCGCCTCGGTCAGGGGTTGATAGGCCAGAAGAAGGAAGGAATACAGCCAAACGGTAGCGTCCTCAGTTCTTTCCGTTGTCTGCGCCAATAGCTGGGCCCAGAGTTCGGCGTCATCCTGGTTTTCTTCCAGATCAAGGCCGCGAAAGAAAAAGAAATCAGCGCTGAGAGAGTTCTGAACATTCTGATTGATCAGGTCATTGACCTGAATGTACTCATCCACCAGCTTGAAGAACTTGTCGTCGCGGGGCTCATTTTCATACGCGTGCCGGGCCATCTCCTCGATCGTTTCGTCCGAGATTGCAGCCCGCGCCGAGTTTTCCAGTGACACCACAGTTTTGCCGACAGCGCTTTCGAAAAACAGAATAGCCTGATCCATCTGAACGCTGGTCAGATTCTCGGTCAGGGCCGAGGTTATCTGGGACTGCATCCAGACGGTGTCGTAAATATCCTCGACTTGCGCTTCCAGGAATGAGCCGCCCTTTTGGTCCAGATGGGTTTCATCCAGTTCCTGCCGGTGCGCCTGACCTTCCTTCCGAAGAATCTCCATGATTTGGCTCAGCTGCAATGCCTCGGCCAGTTGATCCACCTTTTCGGATGCAGCGACCGTTCCGCATGCAAACAGTCCAATAAGTAATCCAATAACGAGACGCATCAGATATCCTGAGCTGGATGCAATTCTGCCATCCGGGCCGCCAGAATTTCGAATTTCATGGCCATGATTTCGTATTGGATTGCATTCAGCAGCTCATAAACTTCCTGCATTTGCGGATGCTCCAGAGCTTTTGTGTAGGCTTCGACATCCTCGTCCGAGAAGTCCTGATAAGTATATGCGGCGCCTGCCAGAGCAGACAATTGCATCGCCTGACGCATCCCACTTTCGTTACGGCGCAGCATTTCCCGCAATTCATCGGCGCTGAACTGCAGGTCGATAACTCCAGACGCGCTGGCCGCCAAAAGAAAGCGCAGTTGCACTTCCTGTAGCGCACGAAGGGCGGTTCCACTTGAATCGACGGCACGATTCATGCGCTTCAGGGTTTCGACCCTGTGCGAGCCGTCTTTGACAAGCTCTGAAATGATCTCCTGCCCCTGTTTTTGTTTGTCGTCCTCGTCTTCGTACAGATGAGAGGCATTTTCAGCCTCGACAAGCCGTTGGCCGAGGTCCGACGCATAAAACTCTACGGCGTGGTTCAACGAGTCGTCGCTCAACGTCTGTTCAAGGATTGATACGGCGATTTCGTGCATATCCTTGAGGTCAAAAACTTCTTCCGCCAGGCGCGTCCAGTCCGATCCGAACCCCTCAGGATCGATACCAAGCATTTTGGGGGCTGACGCCGACGTCAGAGCTATACTTTCCAGCGCAACATCAAACCCGGTCGTTGTCAGGAAGGCCTCAATCCGGTCCCTGCTGGCAGCAGAAGGCGATTGCGCCAAAGCTGCCACCGCAATCAACGGCATCAGCACGGACAGAAGGACGTTTCGAACAAGCTTCATCATGAGTACGAGCCTAGGTGATTTAGAATGACAGGCAATGGAAAATCAGTCCAATTCGAAATTCGGGAATTTTCCGCTTGCACCCCTGCGCGTTCCTCACTAAATCCCCCCCTCACAGACCCCCGCGGAGAGGTGCCGGAGTGGTCGAACGGGGCGGTCTCGAAAACCGTTGTGGGTGCAAGCCCACCCAGGGTTCGAATCCCTGTCTCTCCGCCATACTCCCCACAAGTATTGTTTGAGCCGACTTAGGAGGTTGGTGCATCGGCGTGTTGTGGCTTTTGTCGCGTTAACATTCGCCTGTACGCGGTTGAAAGAAGACAAAATCATTGCCTGAAAAACATGAGAGTGTTTCTTTCTAAACAGCCCGACGTCAATCACCGGATCGGTCTTTTTCAAGAAAGCCAACACCCAGGACCAACGTAGCGGCACATTCTTGCCGCTGTTGCACAGTCGGATCAGCGTGCTGTGGCCCAAGATCCGAATTTGCAAAGAAATCCAGAGATTTCCCCCTTTGCCCGAGGATAGATTTGACCCATCTCGACCGAGTAGAATTGAAGGAGACACTCATGTCGCGCACTTTAATTATCGGAATCGCCATCGCCGCCATTGGCGCAGGCGCCTATTACATCCTGAACCAACCCGAGCCGACACCGGCAGAACAGTTGCAATCGGCCGCCGAGGATGCAGCCGACGCGGCCAGCGAAGCTGCATCCGCCGTGCAGGATGCCGCCAGCGAAGCGCTGCAAAACGCAACGGAGCAGGCCAGTGAAGCCGCCTCATCCATCTCGGATCAGGCGGCAGAGCTTGCCGAGCAGGCCGGACAGACCGCAACAGACCTGGCCGATCAGGCCGGCGAGCAGGTCGCATCGCTGAGCAGCGAAGGCCAAGAGTTGCTTTCGTCCTGGATCGAAGAAAGCGCATTGACCCTGCAGAACTTTGACTATGACAAGATGGTTGCAGCGGTTCAGGAAAGCACTCTGACTCAAGACGTCAAGACACAGACGATCAAGATTCTGGATGAAATCAAGGCTTCGCCGGAAACGATTGCTTTGAAAATTCAGGAACTGCAGCAGCTGTTCACGCAGCAATAAATCTGATGGGGTCGGTTTCCGGACCGGCCCCCGTCTTGCATTATCCAACAATGCACTTGTTCCCATTTTCCCAAGGCCCTCTGCGGAGAATGAGCGCTGGAAAAATGAAATTTCAGAAAGGCTTATCTCGGGAAATTTTGCCGTCAACCTACTGGGGCCGCGAAAAAAGAGTGACGAAACGGTGATTATCGCGCCATAGTATTTTCAAGCCGCGGCGTCCTTCGAACGACCGGGCACCAATGATGCCGGACATACCGGACGTGGGAGGTGATTTTGGACAACGCGCAGTTGCTGGTCAGCGGGTTGGCAAACGGATGTGTCTACGGTCTGATCGCGCTTGGCTTTGTGCTGATCTACAAAGCAACGGAGGCCGTGAATTTCGCACAGGGCGATTTCATGATGCTTGGGGCGTTCGTGACCATCGGCCTGACGAATACCGAATATATGGGACTGCCTTTCTGGCTTGCTCTGCCAATTTCCTTCACGGTGATGGGCGCTTTGGGCTATCTGCTCGAGCGTCTGATTATCCGACGCCTGTTTGGTGAAAGTCAGACTGCCGTTGTAATCCTGACAATTGCTCTGGGCTTTGTCATCCGGTTCGCCGCCGGTTTGATCTGGGGGCACGAGCCGCAAACTCTGCAAAACCCGTTGGCCGGCAAAGAGGTCCGGTTCGGCGGACTGGTTCTGGGGATGGAAGACGTGGCCGTCATTGGCGTCACTTTTGTTCTGACCTGGGGTCTTTATGCGTTTTTCAACAGAACAAAGCTCGGGCTGGCGATGCAGGGGGCTTCGCAGAACCAACTGGCGGCCTATTACATGGGCATCCCGGTGCGGCGCGTTCAGGGCTTTGTATGGGCACTGGCAGGTGTTGTCGCAGCTATTGCGGGTGTTCTGTTCGCCGCCAAGGGGTCGGTCGACCCGACAACAGGACTGCTTGGTATCAAGGCCTTCGCGGCTGCGGTTATCGGCGGCTTCGGAAGCTTGCCCGGCGCTTTGGCGGGTGGGTTGATTGTTGGGATCATCGAACCATTTGCAAGCCGTTACATCGCGGCGGGTTACAGCCAGATCGCCCCTTACGCCTTGCTTCTGGCCGTGCTGGTTTTCCGACCCAACGGATTGTTCAGCCAAGTACGTATCAAGAAGGTCTGATCATGCGGGTTGTTTTCAAAACAAGTTACTTGCAGGACATCAGACCGTGGAAGGACGGGTACCAGTTGGGAATGTACCTGGCCTTGCTTGCCATCGCCGCCGCCGCACCCTGGTGGCTGGACGATTTCTATCTTGGTGAACTGACAAATGTTCTGATCTGGGCGGTCGCAGGACTGGGATTGATGCTGCTGACCGGCCACACTGGTCAGGTCAGCCTGGGTCACGCTGCCTTTCTGGCCGTTGGATGTTACGCCAATGTCATTCTGATCGAGGCTGGAATTCCCTTTGTGGTCGCGTTTCCGCTGGCCGGGGTTCTGACCGGCATCGCCGGAGTAACTGTTGCCATCCCTGCCCTGCGGTTGCATGGGATTTACCTGGCGATCTTCACGATGGCTTTGTCCATTCTCATGGACGACATAATAGTGCTGGCCGAACCCATTACCGGAGGTGTCTCGGGTAAGTATTTGGGCGGGGTCGAGATTTTCGGGCATTTGGTGGACCGCTGGGCGACGCCGTCCTGGTTCTACTGGCTGGTTCTGTCAATTTCGGTTGTTGTCACATTAGGCTATATCAACCTTCTGCGCTCGCCTTTGGGGCGCAGTTTTATCGCCGTACGGGATTCCGAGGTTTCCGCACAGGCCATGGGCGTGGATATCGCCCGAACCAAAATGATCTCGTTCGCCTTGTCCTGCATGGTCACGGGCTGGGCTGGCGCGCTGATGGGCATGTTTGCCGGCGCGTTCAACAACGAGACTTTCAGTGTCCTGATTTCGATTCAGTTGCTGATGATGATTGTGATCGGCGGGCTTGGGTCAATCCACGGTGCCTTTCTGGGCGCGATTGTCATTGGATTCCTGCCGCAATTCCTTTCCATTTCAAAGGAATACGTCGGGACCTTGATCGGCGGGAACACGGTTGCCATTCCGGGACTGGAGTTTGGTATTTTCGGGTTGATCCTGATCGGGTTCATTCTATTTGAGCCGATGGGCATTTACGGCCGCTGGCTGAAAATACGCACATGGTTTGAGCTGTTTCCCTTCTACCGAAGAGATATGTTCAAAAGGCAGAAATCCTATCTCAGAACGGAGCGTCTGAGATGAGTTTTCTGAACTTCGAAAACGTCACCCTCAAGTTTGGCGGACTGACGGCCGTAAATGACTTATCGTTTTCAGTTGAAAAGGGTGAGGTTTTCGCAATCGTTGGTCCGAATGGTGCGGGAAAATCTACCGTTTTCAACCTGATATCCCGGTTTTATGATCCAGTTTCCGGGTCCATCACATTCGACGGACATGATCTGCTGAGGGTTAAACCCTCTGGCGTTGCCGATTTTGGTGTTGCGCGCACATTCCAGAATATCGAGCTGTTCGAGCATGCCACGGTCCTGCAAAACCTGCTGGTCGGGCGGCATCGGCATCGTAAAGCTAATTTACTTTCTCAGGTTCTGTTCACACCGTCCGCAAAAAGACAGGAGATTGAAAACCGTGAGAAGGTTGAAGAGATCATTGAATTCCTCGACCTGCAGGCCTTTCGCGACAAGATGATATCGGGCCTGCCCTATGGTGTCCGCAAAGTCGTCGAGGTAGCGCGGGCATTGGCCACCGAACCCGGCCTTTTAATGCTGGACGAACCGGCCTCGGGTCTTTCCGTTGAAGAGACAACTGACATGCGATGGTGGATCGACGATATCAGGCGGCAAATGGGTATCACTGTGCTGATGGTGGAACATGATATGGGGTTGGTGTCCGGCGTGTCAGATCGGGTGCTGGCCATGGCGGACGGTGCCCGGCTGGCCCTGGGAACACCGGCAGAAGTTCAGTCGCATCCGGCCGTTATCGAAGCGTACCTGGGGAAGGCTTCATGAGCGAACCGATCCTGACCATCCGCAATGTCGAAAGCTTCTATGGCCCGATCATGGCCATTCGCGGTGTATCTTTGGAGGTACACGAAGGCCAGATCGTTTCCATCCTGGGCGCGAACGGTGCTGGCAAGACGACCCTGTTGAAAACGATCTCTGGTGTAATGGACCCGGAAAAGGGGCGGATCACCTTTGTAGGTCACGATATTCAGGGGGCCGAACCGCACATCGTTGTTCGGAAAGGAATTGTGCACGTCCCTGAAGGGCGCGAAGTTTTTCCCTTGCTGACAGTGGATGAGAACCTAAGCCTTGGGGCCTATACTTCGACCGACAGGACACGTGTCGAACAGGACCGGGAACTGGTTTTTTCCTATTTCCCGATCCTGAAAGAAAGGCGGCATCAGGAGGCTGGGACGCTTTCGGGGGGGCAACAGCAAATGCTGGCAATCGGGCGCGGACTGATGGCGAAACCGAAGATCATGCTGCTGGATGAGCCGTCGCTTGGGCTATCGCCCATTTTGGTGCAGGAGATTTTTGGCATCCTGAAACGTCTTAACGAAGAACAGAACATGACAATGATACTGGTTGAACAGAACGCAAACGCAGCGCTGGAACTGGCACATTATGGATACGTGATGGAAGTCGGCCGCATCGTCATGGACGGGCCTTCCGGCGATCTGATGAAATCCGACGATGTCCGGAACTTCTATCTGGGCGTGCAAGAGGACGGTGCGCGCGAAAACCGCCGTTGGAAACGCAGAAAGACGTGGAGGTAGGCGGATGAATATCAGCCCCCTGCCCCCACAGACGACGATCAACGGTGTTCAGTACAATGCGATGCCAGGTCAGCGCCCGGTCTGCGTGGATGGTTGCATAACCATCGGTCAGTTGTTCCGGAAACGTTGTTTGGAACTGGGCAGCCGGACGGCACACCGCGAAAAGGACTATGGCATCTGGAAGTCCTACTCGTGGAATGACTACTGGAAGCATGCCGAATGGATCGGGCTTGGACTGCGGAAACTTGGCCTGCAACGGGGCGAGGTCGTTTCAATCCTTTCCGAGGACCGCAAAGAATGGGCCTGGTTCGACATGGGCATTCAGGCCGTCGGTGGCATCGCTTCGGGGGTTTATACAACTGACTCGGCCAAGCAGTTGAACTATTTGATAAATGACAGCGGCAGCCGGTTTCTGATTGTCGAAAACGAAGAGCATCTGGACAAGTATCTCGAGATACAAGGCGACGTCCCCGGTCTTTTGAAGATCATCATCCTTGAGGACGAAGGCCTGCACGACCTGGATCATCCACATTGCCTGATGGTCGATGACCTTTATGAGATCGGGAGACAGGCTGCTGTAGAGGAACCGGATCGGTTTTCGGCAGAAATTGCCAAAGCCTCTCCTCCGGATACGGCATTGCTGGTCTACACGTCCGGCACCACCGGAATGCCGAAAGGCGCAATGCTGAGTCACGAGAACATTCTGGCCGCCATCGAAGCCGGAGCGCATTCGATGCCGACCATGGCCAGTGACGAACAGCTTTGTTTCCTGCCTCTGTGTCACATTCTGGAACGGGATGTATCGGTATTCTTCCCTCTGGCCGCGAAGTGCACGGTGAACTTCGCGGAAAGCCCGGAGACGGTTTTTGCCAACCTGCAGGAAGTTTCACCCACAACCTTCACGGCGGTTCCGCGGGTATGGGAGAAAATCTTCTCACACGTTCAGATCATGGCGCAGGAGGCTACGCCGATAGGGCGCGCAGCCTATCGAATGGCCCTGAAGGCCGGCTACCGCCGCGCTGAGTACCTGCTTTCCGACAGGCCTATTCCGATGGGTGTTTCCGCGCGCTTTTGGCTGTGGGACAGGCTGGTGCTGCGAAATCTCAGGCGTATGCTGGGGCTGGATCGAATTCGGCGCGGTGGCACAGGGGCAGCGCCGATCTCGCAAGAGCTGCTGAAATGGTACTGGGCCATCGGCGTGCCGTTGATCGAAGGGTTCGGCATGACGGAAACAGCCGGGCTGGCGTCCATCAACACGCTGACAGACAACAAGATCGGTTCAATTGGCAAGGCCGTAGCAAACAATGACATCCGGATTTCGGACGAAGGCGAAATTCAGATCAAAGGGTTGAACATCTTCCAGGGTTACTGGCGCAACAACGCGAAAACGGCCGAGACATTTACGGCCGACGGTTGGCTCAAAACAGGCGATATGGGCCGCATCGACGAAGATGGCTTTGTGTCCATCACGGGACGCCTGAAAGACATCATCATCACAGCTGGCGGCAAGAACGTCACCCCGGCCGAGATTGAAAGCCGCCTGAAGTTCAGCCACTACATTTCGGACGCGGTCATCATCGGGGATCAGCGCAAGTATCTGACCGCCCTGATCATGATTGATCAGGAAAACGTCGAAAAATATGCACAAGGCCGGAAAATCCCGTTTTCAAGCTTTGCGTCCCTGTGTGCAGCCCCCGAAATACGGGATCTGATCGGCGCCGAGATTTCGTCGGTCAACGACGACTTTGCCCGCGTTGAACAGATCAAGGACTTTCGCCTCATCGACGTTCTGCTAACTGCCGATGATGACGAACTGACCGCCACGATGAAACTCAAACGGAGTTTTGTTGAAAAGAAGTACGCACATCTCATTGAAAATATGTACGAATAGACATGGTGTACCCCAAAGGGAGGATGAACATGAAGAACGTGATGAAAGGACTGGCAGCATTTGCCGCCCTGTCTGTTTCGCCGAATCTGGCGATGGCCGAAACGCAGGGCGTCACTGATAGTGAAATCGTCATCGGTTCGGTCAATGATCTGAGCGGGATCTTCGCTGCAGTTGGTGTTCCTGCCACGAAGGGCGCAAATGTGGTCTTTGACCGCGTGAACGCCGAAGGTGGCGTTCATGGCCGGACTATCCGCTTTGTCGTCGAAGACAACGGCTATCAGATGCCACGCGCCATGCAGGGCTACAACAAACTGCTGAATCGCGACAAGGTTTTTGCCATGTTGCAATCGCTGGGAACACCAATGAACTTGGCGGGGTTCAAGCTGTTGGATCCAAAGGGGATTCCCAACGTTGCCCCTCTGACAGCCGCGCGTCAGATGTTGCAGGAGCCCATGCGCAACAAATTCACGTCCTTCTCGACCTACTTCGATCAAAGCCGTGTTGGTGTGAAGTATTTGGCCGATCAGTTCGGGTCTCAGGCGGTGTGCAGCATGTATCTGCCAACAGACTTCGGGGAAGAAATCCTTGAAGGAACGAAGGCAGGTGCGGAAGAAGCAGGCATCAGCTTTGTCGCCGAGACCACGCACAAGCCGGATGAGACGGATTTCGTCGGCTCGCTCAGCAAATTGCGGGATGAAGGATGCGATATCGTGACGATAGCGCTGGGGGTAAGGCAGGCGATAACCGTTGTGGGCACTGCCAAGAAGATGGGCCTTGAGGATATGAAATTCCTCGGCACCTCGGCCAGCTTCCTGACCGTGGTCGCCCAGGTGCCAGGTGGCGTGACCGAAGGCTTTTACGCCGCAGCCTCCTGGCAGGACTTGTGGGCGCGGGCAGATGAACCTGCGCCCGCGGCTTTCATTGAAGAATACAAAGCGGCTACCGGCGAAGACCCGGTGGGGTTTGCTATGCTGGGGTATTCAGCGGCGGAAATGATGGTCATGGCGCTTGAGGCCGCGGGTCCTGATCTGACACACGACAGCTTCATCGCCGCGATGGAAACGTTGGACTATCAGGACGAGTTGATCGGGAATCACATGTCATTCGGCCCCGATGATCATCAGGGCGCCGATTCAGTCTATGTCAACGTGGTTGAAGACGGAGCCTGGAAACTGGTCTATGAGGAATAGCTCAGGGAAACTCCTTACCTGAATTCAACACCTACGACCCGCCCGCTTGGGCGGGTCTTGCGTATTGGATGCATGGCGCTGATCTCGGCACCCGCTAAGCTTGCGCTGTCACGAAACTGTTATTATCTGGCGGTATGGCTACATCTCGAATCGAAAATCGGCTGAACCTGCAAAACTGCGAAGTCATAGCGCAGGGAAACCGTCAGTTTGTTTATCAACACCCTGATTCGCCGGACACGCTTCTGAAAATTCCGCAACCTCATACCCAGGACGAAAACGCCAACCTGGTGACGGACACGTGGTTCGACCGTCTTTTTCGCCGGTCTACGGTGTTCAAAGGGTTTTTGCGCGAATTTCATGAGTCCTTTGACCTGATGGTTCGCTATCAGAACCGAGACGAACCTATTCCGGTCTGTGAAGTCCGCGGCGTGATCCAAACCAATCTGGGTCTTGCGCTGATGTACGAGCGCATCTCGGAACCGGACGGCCAATTGTCACCCAGCCTTAAGGAGCTGGCCCAAAGCGGGCGTCTCACGCAGGAACATCTGGATTCACTGAACAAACACTTTGACATGTTGGTCGAAGAACAGGTCCTTATCAGCAACAAGAATGCTGGAAATATTGTCTATCAGTCGTTCTCTGACGGGTCCGGGCGGTGGGTATGGATCGACAGTTTTGGCAGCAAGCAGATGATACCCATACGCCGCTGGTCGCGCCGTATGAACAAGCGCAAACTTGATCAGATTAGGCAAAGGTTCATAGGCCTCGCCGAAGCGGCGGTGCAACAAAGCAAAGCTGAACATTAACCTGCGTTCAGACGAAACCAGCGGTTTATCACCTGCAACTGGCGCAAGCGCCTGAACAAAAAAACGGCCGCAATTTCTTGCGACCGTCTGAATTCTGAATCTCTGTAGCTTATTAACGCTTCGAGAACTGGAACGAACGGCGTGCCTTGCGCTTACCGAACTTCTTACGTTCCACAACGCGGCTGTCGCGGGTCAGGAAGCCAGCGGCCTTCAGGGCGCCGCGCAGGCTGGGATCGTACAGCTGCAGTGCTTTCGAGATGCCGTGCTTGACTGCACCGGCCTGACCGGTCAGGCCACCGCCTTTGACGGTTGCGACAACGTCGAACTCACCTTCCACGCCGGCAACCTGGAACGGCTGGCGCAGGATCAGCTGCAGAACGGGACGTGCAAAGTAGACGTCCTGATCCTTGCCGTTCACGGTAACCTTGCCGGAACCCGGCTTGATCCAAACGCGGGCAACAGCGTCTTTACGCTTGCCGGTGGCGTAGGAACGGCCCAGCTCGTCACGTACGGGTTCACGCACGATGACTTCTTCGGCCACGGTTTCAACGCCTGCGACGGCGCTCAGCTCTTCGAGAGTATTGATCTGATCAGCCATCGGTCATTAGCTCCGGGTGTTTTTCTTGTTCATGGACTTGACGTCCAGAACTTCGGGCGCCTGGGCTTCGTGCGGGTGCTCAGCACCGGCATAAACGCGCAGGTTGGTCATCTGCTGGCGCGCCAGACGGTTGCCAGGCAGCATGCGCTTGACCGCCTGGGTCACGACGCGCTCGGGGTGTGCACCCTCGAGGATCTGCTGCTTGGTGCGCGACTTGATGCCGCCCGGGTGGCCAGTGTGCCAGTAGAAGTTTTCTTCGCGCTTCTTGCCGGTCATCTGGATTTTGTCAGCGTTGATTACGATGACGTTGTCGCCCATGTCCATGTTCGGGGTGAACGACGCTTTGTGCTTGCCACGCAGACGCATGGCGACGATCGAGGCAAGACGGCCCAGAACAACGCCCTCGGCGTCGATCAGGATCCATTTCTTGTCGATGTCTGCAGGTGTTGCAGAAAAGGTTTTCATGGCAGGATAGTCCTGTTTGATGTGAAAGACCGCCCCTGGCGGAGCGGCCCGAATTCGATGGATGGGGTTTAGACCTACTGCAATCCCCGGTCAATACATGCAAACGTGATTTAATTAAGTAATTACAGCAGGTTAAAAAATAGGTATTATTTTACCCCAAAAAACTTGGTCCAAAATGGCCAGCATTCATCACACTGATACAGTCACAGGTATGTCATGCCTCTTGGATGCGGAGAAGTCACATGAAGGAACTGACCCGGACAATAGCCGAGTATGGAGCTGCCTGGCAGGAAACTGATGCGAATAAACGCCTTGAATTGCTGACGCAGTGCTTCGCGGAAAATGGTCGATATGTAGATCCGACCGCTGATGTTTCGGGCCGAAAGGAATTGTGCGCGCATATTGGGAATGTCCTGAAGGATGCGAATGGCCGCGTCGACATTACCAGCAGCCCGACATCACATCATGACGTGGTCCATTTTACGTGGCACATGGTGGCGCCCGATGGCTCGGTCATGGTTGCGGGACATGATTTTGTTCATCTGGATGCACAAGGAAAAATTGCGCATTTGGCCGGATTCTTCGGGGACCCATCGCCTCTGCCTCAGCAATCAGACACTGATTTGTTCGGGTGGGTTGTCTAGCAGAGCCCGTAAGCGGTGCATCGCATCTTCAAATCGTTCAAGTGACACGTGCCCGTTCATGGCAATGCGTACCGCGTTCGGGGCGCGACCATCGCGCAGTGCGAATTCATCTGCCGAGCGCAGTTGAATTCCTTCACGCTCTGCCGCGCGGCTGAAGGCTGCGGCGCGCCACCCCGATGGAAGGTTTAGCCAGACAAACGGCACGTCCGGTGCCCAGTTCAGATCGAAGCCGCCCAGTGCGTTTACCGCAACGCGCACATATTCCCCCATCCGCTTGCGCACATCCTGCGTCACCTTTCGGGTCCGGGGATCTGACAGCAACAGACGCGTCAGTTCGGCCAAAGGCTGAGCCAGGCCAAAATATCCGTATTCCGCCGAACGGCGCAGATCCACGCTACGCTCTCTGGGTGCGATGGCGAACCCGACCCGCAGAGCCGGCGTCAGAATTTTCGAGATCGAAGAAACGTGCCATCCCCTTTCTGGCGCCAACGCGCGATAGCTTGGCTCGCGGGCGTCCCCCATGCGATAACAATCGTCCTCGATAATCTGAACGTCATAGCGGCGGGCGACCTCGACAACCTCTTTTCGCCGTTCCAGTGGCGTGTGTGACCCGGTCGGGTTTTGTACTTCGGGCGAGACGCAGACAGCCTGTGCCGGGGTCTGGCGCAAAACATGCTCCATCGCGTCCGGATCAATTCCCCACCGGTCCATTTTGACGCCGACAACTTGCGCGCGCATCAACTCTCCGGCCCGGCGGAACCCGGCGTAAGACAAGTCTTCGACCAGAACGACCGGCTTGGGGCCACGCAAGATAGTCTGAAACACCAGGCACAGCCCGTTCTGTCCGCCGTGTGTCAGTACAATATCATCATGGGTCAATGCGCCCAGCGGAAGATCTGAAAGCCAGTCGACCACCGCCTGACGCATCGGCTTGTACGCGTCACGCGTTGGGTAGTTCAGGAAAAGGCCGGGATCGGACTGAGCCACCTTCTGTAGGCATTCCCGGATCAAAGCCACCTGCCCTGCATCGGCCAGGCGCGGGCTGAACAGACTTACATTTGCGTCGTACTTGTCATCCCGCAAATGCAGCTGCCTAGCCCAGACATCGTCCAGAATGGGCGATTGTGGCGGGGCTACAAATGTACCACGCCCGACCTCGGCGTGTAGCAAGCCCTCGTCCGTCAGAATCGTATAAGCGCGTGCAACAGTGCCGGGCGTGATCTGCAGTCGATACGCAAGCTCGCGGACCGGAGGTAGTTTCGCACCAACTTCCAGAATATTGTTATCAATGGCTTTTCGGATTGTGTCGGCCACCAATGTATACTTGGGACCTTTGGATTTCGGCAATGACTCTGGCCAAATTGTATCCATTACAATTCTTCCTTTGATTTTGACACAATCCTGAATGTATCAAGTAAATGTACCGAACATTTACGCTTTGTGTCAATACAATTTGAAAGGAACCATGACATGACACGCGCAATGCACAACCCCGCCCTTATGCTGCTGACCGACAGCCCCCGGCTGCCGCTGATCGCCGCGCTGGCAGTGCGGTTTGCTGCGACGGTCACCAAATGGGAACAACGCCGCCGCAGCCGCGTCAATCTTGGAAAGCTGGACGATAAATTGCTGCAGGATGTCGGTTTGACCCGGCATCAGGCCTATCGCGAAACCAAACGCTATTTCTGGATGAACTAGAGATCCCCAGTCCCATTATTGGGACCTCTTCCCTGGCCGGGGCATGCCCCCGGCCTTTTTTATCCAAAAGCGGCCGCAGCCGATCCTTCCGGCGGAAGAGAATATGTCATGCTGGCCCGCGCAACGGGTTTGTCCGAGCCTTCTGAAAACATCAGGACGTCACCGACAGCCAATGTCCGCCCTAGTTTCAGCAAACTACAATGTGCAATCATGTCCGCGCCGCCATCGGGTTTGCGCAGGAAATCCATTGAAGCGCTGGTCGTAACCGCCAAAGCCTGCCGCCCTTTTCTGGCCAGAACCATCGCATAGACACTGACATCGGCGAGCGCAAAGATGGAAGGGCCCGAAATGGTGCCGCCGGGCCGAAGGTGCCGGTCAGCAACAATCAGGCGCATTTTGACCGAGTCGTCAGACAATTCCTCGACCATGAAATCCTCGCGAACCTGCGGAAAGACCTGCGCCAGATAATCAGACAGTTCTTTTTTGTTCAGCGCCAACGACATACTTCCACTCCTCGCCTTGTCGCCCTAGAGTTGGCGCACAGCCAGCAGGAGGGCAAGATGGCAATTCTGGAACGTAACGACACCGGCGCAATCGCACATCTGAAAATGAACGCGCCCGAACGCCTGAATGCCCTGAGCGACGAAATGCTGGCGGCGCTGCAGGCCGAGCTTGACGCACTGAAATCCGATGCCTCGATCCGCGCAGTGATCCTTTCCGGTGCCGGGAAGGCATTTTGCGCAGGACACGACCTGAAGCAGATGACCGCCGGTCGCCAGGCTCCGGACCGTGGGCGGGGGTATTTTCAGGACCTGTTCGCGCGGTGTGCCCGGATGATGATGTCCATCCAGTCCCTGCCCCAGCCCGTCATCGCGCAGGTACATGGCATCGCGACCGCCGCGGGCTGCCAGCTTGTCGCGACTTGCGATCTGGCGATTGCGGCCGAAGGCACGCGGTTTGGCGTCAATGGGGTAAATATCGGGCTTTTCTGTTCAACGCCGATGGTTGCGCTTAGCCGGAACATCCCGCGCAAGCATGCATTCGAGATGCTGACCACCGGCGACTTCATTTCTTCCGAAAGGGCAGCTGAGCTGGGGCTTGTGAATCGGGCAGTGCCGGAAATGTTGTTGGAACATGAAACGATGTCTTTGGCCGAACACCTGGCGACCAAACTCGGAACCGCTGTAAAAATTGGGAAAGAGGCGTTTTACCAGCAACTCGAAATGCCAATCCAGCAGGCCTATTCCTATGCCGGCGACGTAATGGCGGAAAACATGCTGCATCGGGATACCGAGGAAGGAATCTCGGCTTTTATCGAAAAACGGCCGCCAAATTGGCACCAATGAGGCAATTGTTTTACATTTTTTTCCTCACTGTCCGTATTTTTGCACTTTTCAAAAGGGCGACACTGTGGCAAAGCTGGGTCGAGGCTAAGGCCTCAACGATACTTTTGGGTCGCCGTGGGCGGAAGGTCCCTCCGAGCTGGTCTCTCTCACCGGCGTAGACATTCCCGCAGCGGCGACCCCAAGACCCCCCCTTCGTGATCCGGACGTTATTCGACGCGCGCAGTTCTGTTGCGTCGGTCAGCACTCTGCCCTATGTGGCAGCTTATGACACAGAAACTGCATATCGTGGGCGGCGGCATGGCCGGGTCCGAGGCGGCCTGGCAGGCTGCGGAGCTTGGCGTGGATGTCGTGATTCACGAAATGCGGCCCAAGGTGGGCACATTTGCGCATCAGACCGGCAATCTGGCCGAGATGGTTTGTTCGAACTCTTTCCGGTCCGATGACGATGAACAGAACGCCGTCGGTCTGCTGCACTGGGAAATGCGCGCTGCAAACGGGTTGATCATGACGACCGCAGATGCGCATCGACTGCCCGCCGGTGGCGCGCTGGCGGTTGACCGCGATCCGTTTGCCGAGGCTGTTACCGCTAAATTGCGGGCGCACCCTCGTATAGAGATCACCGGAGAGGAAATCACCGCCCTGCCCGATGACGGACAATGGATTTTTGCGACCGGGCCGCTAACATCGCCGGAATTGGGTGAAGCCATCCGCAAAGAGACCGGAGCCGAGTCGCTGGCCTTTTTCGATGCCATCGCACCGATCGTCTACGCCGACAGCATCGATATGAGTCGGGCCTGGATGCAGTCGCGCTATGACAAGGGCGAAACCGAAGAGGAACGAACGGCATACCTGAACTGCCCCATGGATCTCGATCAGTATGACGCGTTCATCGACGCGTTGCTGGCTGCGGACAAAACCGAGTTTCACGAAGGCGAAACTGCAGGTTATTTTGATGGCTGCCTGCCGATTGAGGTCATGTCGGAACGCGGTCGTGAAACCTTGCGGCACGGGCCCATGAAGCCAGTTGGCCTGACCAACCCGCATCAACCGGACGTGAAACCCCATGCGGTGGTTCAGTTGCGCCGCGACAACGCGCTGGGAACGCTGTTCAACATCGTCGGCTTCCAGACCAAAATGAAGTACGGGGCCCAGACCGAGGTGTTTCGCATGATCCCGGGGTTGGAGAACGCCAGTTTCGCGCGTCTGGGTGGAATTCACAGAAACACCTTTATCAACTCTCCGACACTGCTGGATTCGCAGATGCGACTGAAATCCAAACCAAATATCCGATTTGCTGGCCAGATCACGGGTGTTGAAGGCTATGTCGAAAGCGCGGCGATGGGTCTGTTGGCCGGTCGTTTGGCCGCCGCTGAAATCATGCGTCTTTCGAAACCTGAAGTGCCGCAGGACAGTGCCATGGGTGCCCTGATCCATCACATCACCGGAGGGGCAGAGGCCAAGACTTTCCAGCCGATGAACGTAAATTTCGGCCTGTTTCGCCCAGTTGACGGCCTCAAAGGCGGACGGCGCGGGCGAAAGGACCGTTACAAAGCCTATACGGACCGAGCCAAAACCGAATGGAAGAACTGGCTTGCTCATTGGTGACTGGACGCGCCGGGCAAACCGGGCCTAACATACCGGTATGAGCGACAAATACCTCAAAGACACTTACGATCTGGATAGCCCACAGGAAACCCGGGCACATTATCAGAAATGGGCCCCGTCCTACGATGACGAAGTTGGCGCCAATGGCTATGCCACGCCGGGACGTGTTGCCGAAGCGCTTTGGTCCAAAATGCCCGAGGCGCAGACACCAATTCTTGATTACGGGTGCGGCACAGGCCTGTCCGGCGTCGCATTAAGGGATGCCGGTTTTCAGATCGTCGACGGTGCTGACCCAACACCGCAGATGCTTGAAGGGGCCAAGGCCAAAGGGGTTTATCGCAACCTGAAGACCTTCGACATCACAAACTCAAAACCTTTGACAGCTGGTGAGTACAACGCAATCACAGCGATTGGCGTGATCGGCATCGGCGCAGCCCCGCCCGAGACTTTGGATATGCTGATGCATGCGCTTCCCAAGGGCGGGTTGCTTGCATTTTCTTTTAACGATCATGCGCTTGCGGATCATACTTACACCGTTCGATTGAATGACTGGCTGGATATGGGCGCGGCGCGCCTATTGTTCCGCGAATACGGTCCGCACCTGCCCGGCCTGGACCTGAAGTCCGAAGTGTATGTTGTAGAAAAGACGTGACTTTTGTAACCCGGTTTGCCCCGTCACCCACAGGTCCGTTACATCTGGGGCACGCTTACTCTGCCTTGCTTGCCAGCGAAATGGCCATTGCCGAAGGCGGAGAGTTTCTTCTGCGCATTGAAGATATCGACCGTTCCAGATCGCGGCTGGTATGGGAAGACCAGATTTATGAGGACCTGAGATGGCTGGGCCTGCATTGGCCTGAACCAGTCATGCGCCAATCCGCGCGTTCGGCGATTTATGAAAAAGCGCTTGATGATCTTTGGGTTCAGGGCCTGCTTTACCCTTGTACCTGCAATCGAAGGGACATTCTGGCTGCCGCCAGCGCCCCACAAGAAGGTGTGCCGTTGCATGGTCCGGATGGAATCATCTACCCCGGAACGTGTCGTGGAACTCTGAAAGAACGAGGTTCAGGCGGAGACAGGCGGCCAACGGACATCCCGCTTCGTCTGGACATCTCGGCAGCAACCAAAAAAGCCGCCAGCCTTTTCAAAGACCGCACGATACCAGGAGGACCGGTGAAATCGGTAGCGAATTTCACGGAATTGGGTGAAGGCCCGAACGGCGAGACCGGAGTGATTGAGTTCACTCCGGAGGAGATGGAAACCTGCATCGGTGATGTAGTCCTGTCCCGGCGTGATATGGGAACCTCATACCACCTTTCCGTCGTTCTGGATGATGCGACGCAAGGCGTCACGCATGTTGTTCGCGGACAGGACCTGTTCGAAGCCACCCGAATACATGTTCTGCTACAGGCGCTGCTAGGTCTGCCGACGCCATTTTATCACCATCACCGCCTGATCCGCAATGATACCGGCAAACGGCTGGCCAAGCGTGATGATGCCAGGGCGATCTCAAAATACCGCGCCGAAGGGGTCAGCCCCGGTGATATTCGTGCGATGGTCGGGCTATAGCGGCAGCTGCGACATCGGGGCCATCAATTCGACTTCCTCACCATCTCTTACGGCAGTGTAGAAACAACTGCGTCTGTTGGTATGACAAGCCGGTCCTGTCTGGCGCACAAGAACCAACAGGCAATCCCGGTCGCAATCGACCCGGAAATCCACCAGTTCCTGGACGTTCCCCGAGGTTTCACCCTTGACCCAGAAGGACTGACGGGATCTGGACCAATACGTAACGCGGTGCGAATCCAGCGTGCGCTGAATGGCTTCAGCGTTCATCCATGCCATCATCAGAACGTCGCCTGTCTGCTCATCCTGAGCGATGGCGGGTACCAGACCGGATTCGTTGTATTTCAGGTTGGACAGATCAAAGACGGGTGTTTCAGACATGACAAAAACCTTTTGCATCCCGAGGGCTGGCCACTATGTATGGGGAACAGCCAATGAGGGAAAGCCATGTCCGGCGAGAACGATCTAATCAAGCTCTATTCCGGCCGCATTCTGGCGCTTGCATCGGATATTCCGCATTTGGACCGGCTGGATCACCCTGACGCGAGCGTCAAGAAAAGGTCTCCGTTGTGCGGGTCCACTGTCACCGTTGACGTCAAACTGCGCGATGGGCGGATTTCTGATTTTGGACAGGATGTGAAAGCCTGCGCGCTTGGGCAAGCCTCTGCTTCGGTTGTAGGTCAGGCCATTATTGGCGCGACCCGGGCGCAGGTGGAACTGGCGCGCGAACAGCTGTCGGCGATGTTAAAAAAAGCAGGCCCTGCTCCCGATGCGCCGTTTGACGGGCTTGAGGTGCTGATGCCTGCCCGCGATTACAAGAACCGGCATGCCTCGATCCTGCTGGCGCTGGACGCGACGGCCGAGGCGATGGAAAAAGCAGAACAGGCCAACTGCGCCTGAACGTGGTATTTTTTTGAAAATCTCTCTAGTCTCCGGGCTGAAATTCGGGAGAGAGAGTTTTGGATAATTTACTTGAGCATTTCGTGACCCTTTGGGTTGTGATCGACCCGATCGGTACAATTCCAGTCTTTGTTGCCGTCACGGCGGGTATCGAGGCTTCGGCACGTCGCAAGACGGCATTACTCGCTGCGTTGATCAGTGCCGGTGTGTTGCTGTTTTTTCTTGTGTTCGGTCAATTGCTGATCGAAGCGCTGGATATCGGCCTTAACTCGTTTCAGGTGGCCGGGGGGATCATCCTGTTCCTGTTCGCGCTGACGATGATTTTCGGGGAAAGTAAATCGGAAACCGATCAGCGCCTGGTCGAAGAGGATTCTGCAATCAGCACAAGTAAACCCAACCCGGCAATCTTTCCACTGGCGGTGCCGTCCTTGGCGTCACCCGGCGCAATGCTGGCTGTCGTCATTCTAACCGACAACAATCGATACAGCTTTGCGGATCAGGGAATTACTGCGCTGGTGATGCTGGTGGTTTTGGCAATCGCCGCGGTATTGATGTTGTTGGCCGACCCCATCATCCGTGTCATCGGGCATTCCGGATCGGCCATCATCAGTCGCGTCATGGGAATGATCCTGGCCTCGGTTGCGGTCAATTCAGTTCTATCGGCGCTGATGGAAATCTTCAGAACGGGCCAGTTGTAAAAAAAACCGCCGCACCTTCCGGGCGGAAAGGGCGGCGGCAGGTAATGCGTTTCTCGTGGGGGTCCGGATATCCGCGTGGGGCCGAGGCATGGCCCCTCAAGGGAATTGGGACAGGCAGGTCACCCTTGACTGAAATGGGGAAACAAGCGCGGCTTAATCGGCACGAGATCGCAGGCAGAAAGGCTTAGAAACCCACGGGAAGGTGAAGGGCAACCACCAGGATGACGACCAGTGACACCGCGCCCGCCGCATCCTGAACAAGTGTGGCTTGCGAGCGGGTAATGGCGGATTTGATCTGGGTCAGCATGGGTTCACCTCCGGTCAGGGCTTTAATCCTTTGTTGACCTTTTGTTCTCATATTTTGCCGAGTCGGTAAAGAACTTTTTGAGAACATTTGTGAACCAAACGGAACTTCTCACCTAACCTACTGAAATCAAACGGATGGCCTGATCCTGTTTCATCAGCCATAGCAGAACTCGCGCGGCCTTGCCCCGGTCTGACGTCAAATCCGGATCCGCAGACAGCAATGCCCTGGCGTCTGACTGGGCAACCGCCATCAATCCGGCCTGACGTTCCAGATCGGCAATACGGAACTTCGGCAAACCGGATTGCGCGGTTCCAATCAGATCCCCGGCTCCTCGCATCTGCAGGTCGGTCTCAGATATGCGAAACCCGTCCTCAGTCTCGCGCAAGACTTCAAGACGTTTGCGCCCGCCTTCGCTCAGCGGTGGTTGATACATCAACAGACAGGTGGATGCGTCCTGGCCCCTGCCGACCCGCCCACGCAATTGATGCAATTGCGCCAGCCCGAATATCTCGGCGCGTTCGATTACCATGATCGTGGCATTTGGAACGTTTACGCCCACCTCGATCACCGTCGTTGCTACCAGAACTTTGGTGTTGCCAGATTGAAAGGCATCCATCGCGGCGTCTTTTTCGGCCGGGGGCATTTGTCCATGCACTAGGCCGACCACGTCATCCCCCAGTATCGCGCGCAGCCGCTTGAACCGTTCCTCGGCAGCAGTCAGGTCTGAAACCTCGGATTCGTCCACCAGGGGGCAAACCCAATAGCACTGCCTGCCTTCTTCGATGGCGTGCCTCAGGTGGGCCACAACCTCATCCATGCGCTGCGTGCTGACAACGGCTGTTTTGACAGGCTTGCGTCCGGGCGGCTTTTCATCCAGAACCGAGACATCCATGTCTCCGTATTGCGCAAGCGCCAGACTGCGCGGAATCGGCGTGGCGGTCATGACAAGGACATCGGCGCCCTTCCCCTTGTCCGACAATTCCATTCGCTGGCGCACACCAAACCTGTGCTGCTCATCCACAATGGCCAAATGCAGGGCTTTGAATTCCACATCGCCCTGAAAAACGGCATGCGTGCCGACAAGTATCTGAATATCTCCCTTTCTCAGCGCGGCCAGCTTGGCTTTGCGTTCAGCGCCTTTGTCCCGTCCGGTCAGGATTTCCAGCACGACACCAGCCTCGTCAGCGAGTGGGCGCAATCCCTCCAGATGCTGCCGAGCTAGAATCTCGGTCGGCGCCATCATGACGCCCTGCCCGCCCGCCTCGACCGCGATCAGCAACGCCATGAAAGCGACCAACGTTTTGCCGGCGCCAACATCCCCCTGCAGCAAACGGTTCATTCGTGCGGCTGACGCCATGTCGGCGGAAATCTCCTCGATGGCCCGCAATTGTGCACCTGTGGGGCGATATGGCAGGGTGCTCAGCACCTTCGATTGCAAAACGCCGGTTGCCCTGCTGACAATTCCGCGCGACTTCCTTTCCCGGCTTCGGGCCAGGGCCAGCGTCAACTGATGGGCCAGCAATTCGTCATAAGCCAGACGCTCACGCGCGGGTGCAAACATTGCTACGTCATCTGCCCCTTGCGGATGATGTGCCGACTGGATGGCCGTTTTCCAGCCCTGCCAGTTCTGACGCGCCACCTGAGCCGGATCGATCCATTCGTCCAAATCCGGAGCGCGGGCCAAGGCGCTATGCGCCGCCTTGTATGCGGTCTTCTGGGTCACGCCTTGGGTCAGATGATAGACAGGTTCAAACTCCGGCAGCTCTCCGGCCTGTTCCGGCGAAACCACGTGATCGGGGTGTACCATCTGCGCCACTCCGTCGAACAGCTCCAGTTTACCTGACACCAACCTGCGTGCCCCTGGCGGCAGAATTTTCGTAAGGTAGTCGCCACGCGCGTGAAAAAACACCAGCTGGAAATCGGCCTGACTGTCCTCGACGTGAATACGATACGCGCCGCCTTTCGTTCTTGGGGGGCGATGCGTGCCGACCGTGACCTCGACCGTCAGTGTTGTTGGCAGGTTTGCACCCTGAATAGTGTCACGCCGCCGCCGGTCGATGACGGCATATGGCAGAGCAAACAAAACGTCACGAGGTGACTCGATTCCGATCTGCCCCATCAACTGAGCTGTTTTCGGACCGACACCTTCAAGTGTTTCAAGCCGGGCGAAAAGTGGAAACAGGGGTTCAGGGCGGCCGCTCATGCATCCCCGATCAGCTGCAGCCAGCCGTCTTCATCCAAAGTCGTAATCCCAAGATCCGCCGCTTTCTTGGCCTTTGACCCCGCGCCGGGACCAGCCACAAGCAGGTCGGTTTTCTGACTGACCGAACCTGAAACCTTGGCACCCAACGCTTCTGCCCGAGCTTTAGCTTCCGCACGCGTCATCTTTTCAAGCGTTCCGGTGAATACAACCGTTTTTCCGGCAACCGGGCTGTCGGATGCCGGGGCCTCCGGCGGTATGATCGTCAGGTGTCTGCGCAAATCGTCAAACGCCTGACGCTCTTCCGAGTTTGCGAAAGCATCGGACAGGGACAGCCCCAAAGTCGCACCGATGCCGTCAATGCCGGTCAGATCGGACCAGGCCTGCGCGGCCGTCTTCGGGACATCCGACCCGATTATCGCGGCATCGCGCGCCTCCTTGATCCGTGCTCTTCGGTTGCCGGCTGTCGCGGCTTGGCGCTCAGCCTCCTCTGCTTCATCCGCAGCGCGTTGGGCCAGGGCAGCCGGCCGGGCTGCATCAATGGCCTGCGCCATCGCTTCCCAATCCCGATAGAACAACGCAAGATCCCGTGCGCCCACTTCACCAACGTGGCGTATCCCCAGCGCAAACAGTAGTCGCGCCAACGGGATCGTGCGCTTCTCCTCAATCGCTTCAAACAGATTTCCGGCCGAGGTCTCGCCCCACCCATCCCTGTTTTTCAACCGCGCCAGGTTTTTGGCGTCACGCTCTTTCAGAGTGAAGATATCCGCAGGCGTGTTGATCGGTAGCGTCGGGTCGTCATGAAACATTTCGATCTGTTTGGCGCCCAGACCTTCGATATCGAAAGCCTTGCGAGATACGAAATGCTTCAGCTTTTCAACGGCCTGTGCCGGGCAAATCATACCTCCCGTACAGCGGCGAACCGCATCCCCGTCCTCCCGGATCGCTTCGCTTCCGCATTCAGGGCACCGTGTTGGAAACTCGAAAACAACAGAGACGACGGGACGCTTTGACAGATCCACGTCGGCAACTTTTGGGATCACATCGCCTGCCCGATAGACCTGAACCCAGTCGCCAACCCGAATATCTTTGCCATCTCGGATTGTTCCGCCTTTTGCATCGCGCCCGGCTATGTAGTCTTCGTTGTGCAGCGTCGCGTTGGAGACGACGACCCCGCCAACCGTCACTGGGTGCAGCCGGGCCACGGGGCTAAGCGCGCCGGTACGGCCGACCTGAATGTCGATGGCCTCAAGCCGGGTCCAGGCCAGTTCCGCGGGAAACTTGTGGGCCACCGCCCAGCGTGGCGTGGTCGACCGGAACCCAAGCCTAGCCTGAAGCGCCAGCTCGTTTACTTTGTAAACAACGCCGTCGATGTCATAGCCAAGCGTTGCGCGTTGCGCCTCGATGTCCCGATAATGGTCCAGCATCTGACCGGTTGTTTCACACAGCCGCGTCAGCGCATTTGTGGCAAACCCGAAACCTGCAAGCCGTCCAATCGCGGCCATTTGCGTTTCGGCCAAAGGCTCTGACAATTCGCCCCAGGCATAGGCAAAGAACCGCAACGGGCGCGTCCGAGTAATTGAGGCATCCAACTGACGCAAAGACCCGGCCGCGGCGTTGCGGGGATTGGCAAATGTTTTGTCGCCAGCCTGTGACTGACGCGCATTCAGGTCGTCGAAATCGATATGTGACATGTAGACCTCGCCCCGAACCACCAGAACTTCGGGTGCGTTTTCAATGACTTGAGGAATGTCCGAAATCGTGCGCGCGTTTTCGGTTACGTTCTCGCCCACCTCACCGTCGCCACGCGTTGCGGCCTGAACCAGTTTTCCACCCTCATACCGCAAGGATAAGGACAGACCGTCGATCTTCGGTTCTGCAGTGAAGGCAAGCGGCGCATCATCCCGCAACCCCAGGTATTTCCGGATCGAACGATCAAAATCCCTGACGTCTTCGTCGTCAAAGGCATTGCCCAGCGACATCATCCGCACAGAATGTGCAACTTTGGAAAACCCTTCAGCGACGCGCGCGCCAACCTGCTCGCTTGGGCTGTCGGGACGTTTCAGATTCGGAAACCGCGCTTCGATTTCTGCATTTCTGCGCTTGAGCCGGTCGTACTCCGCATCCGAAATCTCAGGCGCATCTTCTGTGTGGTATTGGGTATTGGCGCGCAGCAAAAGGTCAGAAAGGCGCGCCAGTTCTTCCTGCGCTTCCTGTTCTGTCAGGTCGGTTACCGAAATGGAGTTGCTCATGGCCTCGCCCTGTCACGTGATCTTGGACCTCAGTGATAGGGCGAGGTCATGGCCAGGTCCAGTCGTGCTGTTCGTGAGTGAGGGTGCCGCCCTGAACCGGCAGCGGCATTTTCAGATTTCGCTCAGGCGCCGACTGCCATTCGGGTTTCATCGAGGTTGTTGTTTTGCGGATCGCGCAAAACATAGCCCCGCCCCCAAACCGTATCGATGTAATTTTCACCTCCGGTTGCATTGCTCAGTTTCTTGCGTAGCTTGCAAATGAAGACATCAATGATCTTAAGTTCCGGTTCGTCCATTCCGCCGTATAAATGATTTAGAAACATCTCCTTTGTCAGGGTTGTTCCCTTTCGAAGGCTCAGCAGTTCGAGCATTTGATATTCTTTGCCTGTCAGGTGAACCGCTTTCCCCTCGACCTCAACAGTTTTTGCGTCAAGGTTGACCGCGACACGCCCGGTGTGAATGACGGACTGTGAATGCCCCTTCGAGCGCCGAATGATCGCGTGAATACGGGCAACCAACTCTTCACGATGGAAAGGTTTGGTCAGATAGTCATCGGCACCAAAACCGAACCCTTTGATTTTACTTTCGGTATCGTCCGCGCCCGACAGTATCAGGATCGGAGTTTCGACCCGAGCAATCCGCAGTTGCCGCAACACTTCATGTCCGGTCATGTCCGGCAGGTTGAGGTCCAGCAATATCAGGTCGTAGTCATAGAGCTTTGCCAGATCGATGCCTTCTTCGCCGAGATCCGTTGCGTAAACGTTCAGGTTGGCATGTGTCAGCATCAGTTCGATGCTTTTGGACGTTGTCGGATCATCCTCGACAAGAAGTATACGCATTCACTGCTCCAATTCAGGTCAATATTGCAATTTCAATTCAACCTTGATCAAAAATAGTTAACCCGGTGTTACCGTTGAATCATTTATTCATTCTCTACCTTGGGTTGTCTATATTTTTTTAACGCTGTCACTTTTAATGCGTCCACCCCGTAGTCTGCGACGGCGGCTACCCACCCATTGAATTCCTCGTCACTGATTCCATATCGTTTCTTTGCGTCCGATAGGGTAATCAGCCCATACACAGCGCCCCGAACGACAGTTGCCTTGCGCGAGGCGACCCAGCGGCGCGTTTCCGCCGGAGGCAGATCAGCCCGCGATAAAACCGTTCCATCCGGCAGGGTTACCGATCTTGGCCCCTCAACTTTGTGCAAATACATCGTTCGCCTCACTTTCTGCTGCGACAAAGCTGCGCCCAGCATACTTAAAGCCACATGAAACCGCCCCTTGAGAGTGTCTAGAATTTTCCTATATTCTGCCGGTCTTTCTTAATCCGCACTGGAAATGCCATGGCCCTCGATACCGAGACTCCGCTGAACTCGCTTGGATTTGCCAAACCGCCCTCGGAAACCCGGGTGGTCGTGGCCATGTCCGGTGGTGTCGACAGCTCTGTTGTGGCCGCCTATCTGGCTGATCAGGGGTATGACGTCGTGGGCGTAACGCTGCAGCTTTACGATCACGGCGCGGCCCTCGCCAAAAAAGGTGCCTGTTGCGCCGGCATCGACATTCACGACGCACGTCGCGTGGCCGAAGAGCGGGGATTCCCGCATTATGTGCTGGACTACGAAAACATCTTCAAAGACGCAGTGATCGACGAGTTCGCCGATAGTTATCTGGCGGGCGCAACGCCCGTTCCCTGTATTCGTTGCAATGAGCGTGTGAAATTCAAGGATCTGCTGGAAACCGCTAAGGATCTCGAGGCCGACTGCATGGCAACCGGCCACTACATCCAGCGCAAGGTTGGTCCCAATGGGCCCGAGCTGCACAGCGCTGAAGATGCAAACCGCGATCAGTCTTATTTTCTGTTCTCGACCACGCCGGAACAGCTGGATTTCCTGCGTTTCCCTTTGGGGCACCTGCCTTCCAAGGACGCAACCCGCGAGATGGCCGCGCAGTATGGCCTGTCCGTTGCAGATAAACCGGACAGTCAGGACATCTGTTTTGTTCCAGATGGAAACTATGCCAGCGTGATCGAAAAGCTGCGCCCCGGAGCAGCCGAGCCGGGTGAAATTGTTCATGCGGACGGTCGCGTTCTGGCACAGCATAACGGCGTCATTCACTACACCATTGGCCAGCGGCGTGGGCTGGGCATCGGTGGGCTGAGCGAACCGCTTTATGTCGTCAAACTGGATGTGGACAACAAACAGGTTGTTGTTGGTCCCAAGGAAATGCTGGCCACACGTACCGTTCCCGTCCGCGAGATCAACTGGCTGGGGGACCAGCCGTTCACGTCACAAAAAGAATGGCATGTCTCGGTCAAGGTTCGTTCGACCCGCCCCCCGCGCGAAGCGATTGTCAGGCCACTGTCGGACACGACCGCCGAGGTGGAGTTACTGACCCCGGAAGAAGGCATCTCGCCCGGTCAGGCTTGTGTGTTCTATGAAACAGATGGAAGCCGCATTTTTGGCGGCGGATGGATCTGGCGGGGATATTAACGTGGTGTCTGGCCTCAGTCTGTCTGGAGCCTAAAGGGCGTCCGTCCCGGTGTTGAGAAGAATATACAGACCGACCGCGACCATAATATAGGGTGCGATCCGGTCCAGCCGGGCCATTCTGGGTGCAAACAATTTGGCCTTGGGTGCCCCCCAGGCCGCAACTCCTGTCAGTAGACAAGCGGCGGTGACAGCACCAAACAGCCCTGCCCATCTGTATGAGGCCGAGGATTCCGCAAGAAGCGGTGTCATGACTGCAAACGTGTCTATGGACAGGCTGAGAAACAACAGAACAACCGAGATCACGGCCCCTTGCGGCTGGGTGTCGGTTTTTCCTCGCCCGGACATCTGCAACCAGATGCCCCGGACACCCAATGCAAGTGGTACAATGCCAAGGTATCCAATAGTCGTTGGATATGTGCTGTGGCTCAGCCCGATGGCGACGGCGGTTGCCAGTAGAAGAACGACGGTTTGTGCGACGGCGAACCCCACGACCGGACGACGTCGGCCCATGACAACGATCAGACCGAACAGCACTGCAAGGTTGTCCAGATTTGTCGAGACCTGCGCGATTCCCGCAGACAGTGCAAACAGAGCGTGATCAATCATGCCCGTTTCGCATCCGTGCCAGCACGGCGCGGGCCGCACGCAACCCCGGGGCCTCTCCACCTCGCCCAAGACGGTCCATCGTGAGGGCCATGGCCTCCTGCTGAGCCTCTGGTACTTCCATGACCTTTGACAAGGCTGCGGCAATCTTGTCGGGGCGGCAATCGTCCAAAAGGCATTCGGGCACAGTGCGGGTGTCTGACACCAGATTGACCAAAGTCACCGTATCCAGCTTGACCATGCGTTCGGCCATCTTCTGGGTTAGCCAGGTCAGTTTATAGGCGATGACCATTGGGGTGGATTGCGCAGCGAGTTCCAGCGACACTGTGCCAGACGCGGCCAGGGCGACATCTGCCGCTGCAAACGCAGCACGCTTGCGAGACGCCGCATGATCCGCCTCTAGCTCGCGTGGGTCGATCACTACGGGTTCGCCCGGCCATGATCGGATCTTATCGCGCACCGTATCGACGATGTGCGCAACTGCCGGGACCACGACGCGCATGTCCGGATGATCGCGCAAAAACAAACTCAGGGCTTCACCAAACACCGGGGCAAGCCGTTCGACTTCCCCGCGGCGTGATCCGGGAAGCGCCAGCAGGATCGGTGCTTCTCCCAGATCGTAGGCGCTTCGGAAGTCCGATATGTCCGTATCCGTCGCAATGGGTTCGTTGACGACTGGATGGCCGACGAAATCGCATTCCATGCCAGCCTTTGTCATGTATTGCGGCTCGAACGGCAACAAGGCCAGAACGTGGTCGATGACCTTGGCCATTTTGTCGGCCCGACCGGGACGCCAAGCCCAAACGCTAGGCGCAACATAGTGAACGGTGCGAATGTTGCTGCCCGCCTTCACCAGCTTGGCCACACGAAGCGAGAAATCCGGGCTGTCGATGGTAATCAGCACATCAGGCTGCGTATCCAGCACCGCTTGTGCGGTTTCGGCAATGCGGCGTTTGAGGTGGAAGAACTTCGGCAGCACTTCAACCAGGCCCATGACAGACAGTTCTGACATTGGGAATCGGCTGTTCAATCCCTGCGCCTGCATCAAAGGGCCGCCTACCCCGTCGAATTCGACATCCGGGACAAGCGTCTTCAACCCTTCCATCAACGCGCCGCCCAACCGGTCGCCCGAGGGTTCACCGGCGACCAGAAACACGCGCATCAGACCGACCGCTCACGAACGAGAAGGAAAAGACCCAGTCGGTTGCATTCCTCGACGACCCGGTTGCGTTGAAGGACGATGACCCCACCTTTTACGACAACGATCCCCGACAGACCTGCTGCAACCGCATCTGACACTGTATCAGGCCCGATTGCAGGCAGATCAACACGATGGTCCTGAGAGGGTTTTGGGGCTTTGAACAGAATGCCGCCGCCAGCATCCGGCCTTTGGGTCAGGGATTGCAGCATCCAGGCGGTTCCGAAAATCCCCTCAACCGCCATGGCCTGCCCCTTGGAAACCACGCAGGCCTGACCAATGTCGGCCGCTCCCATGGCCCGCACGATCCCGACAGCGCGGTCCGCATCCGCCAGATCCGCATCAGAAGGCTGGGTTTCGGTCAAACATCCCAACGGGGGCAACAGTTCCGGCGCGAGATCCTGTGCCGCACGAACCGAAAGCCCGCTGTCTTCCAGAATACTGATCACAGCGCGCAACGCGCCGTCGTCGCCTGAGACAATTGCTTTCTGAATAACCGGAACCAATGGCATCGTCGCCGCATCGATCCGCGAAGGATCAATGACCGGGCGACGCACCGCGCCGGCCATGCAAATCTCGGTCACTCCACGGGCTTGAATTTCAGCAATGAAACTGCCGAACCGCTCTAAAGGGAAAACGATGTCTGGCGTCAGGTCATCAGGCAGAAAGCCCTCGAGCGCGCAGATCACAGGGCGTTCGGGCAAATGGCTCAACACCTCGGTCGGCAATTGCCCGGTTCCTGCGATCAGAGCCAGCACGGTCCTATTTCCCCGGTGTCAGGAATGAACGGTCACTGTGTCCGGTCACGAAATCGACGATACGCCGCACATACTCACTGTCGTTGCCTTCGCCTATCCGGTGGGCCCGGTCCATGAAGGTCCCCTCGCCGCTCGACAGCTCGCGGAAAGCCGCGCGCAAGGCGGCGATATCTTCGCGCGGAACGCCCCGGCGTTTCAAACCGACGAGGTTCAACCCGTCGAGTTCGCCACGAGGCGCCTGAACAAGTCCATATGGAATTACGTCGTTGGCAACCATTGTCAGCGCCCCGATAATGGCACCGCGACCAACGCGGACCCATTGGTGCAAACCGGATATGCCGCCGACGATTACGTCATCTTCGACAATGCAATGCCCTGCAGCCCCGGCGTGGTTGACCATGATGACCCGATTGCCGATCTGCACATCATGCGCCACATGAACACCCGCCATCAAAAGACAATCGTCGCCTACCCGCGTAACACCGCCACCACCATCTGTTCCGGTGTTGATTGTCACATGTTCGCGAATGCGGTTCCGCTGACCAATTTCCAGCCGGGTGTTTTCGCCACCGAACTTCAAATCCTGCGGTATCTCACCGATGACCGAAAAATTGAAGATTACGGTGTCCTCGCCAACAGACGTGTCGCCGGTCACGACAACATGCGATTTCAGTTCCACGCGATCTGCCAGTTTGACCTGCGGGCCGACATAACAGAACGGACCGATGGCACAGTCCTGCCCAATCTGCGCGCCGTCTTCGATGATTGCGCTGGGATGGATGCGGCTCATGTTGTTTTTTCCATGTCCCAGTCGACATAGGCCGAAAACTCAGCCTCGGCCGCAACCTCGCCGTCTACAGTTGCCCGACCGCTGAATTTGAAGATCTTGCCGCCTTTTTTGCCGCGCACGGTTTCAACGTGCATTTCGAGCACATCTCCGGGAACCACTTTCCGGCGAAATTTGCACTTGTCGATGTTCATGAAATAGATCAGCAGCTCGCTGTCGATGACATCCATTCCGACACCCAGCATGACACCGGCGGTCTGGGCCATTGCCTCGACAATCGTCACCCCCGGCATGATCGGCGTTCCAGGGAAATGACCCTGAAAATGAGGCTCGTTCATGGTGACGTTCTTGACGCCGACCGCGGACTGATAGCCAGAAATGTCTACCACCTTGTCGACCAGCAGAAACGGATAGCGATGCGGAAGGATCCGCTGGATCAACTGAATGTCGGCGCTCTTGGTTTCCGTCGTCATGGTAAACGAGTCCCTTCGTGGATTTCTCTTTTTCGAGTGGTTAGCAAGACCCGCGAACAAGGGCAAGCAAGCCTATTCGCTTGCCTTGTTATCCAATCTTCTACCATCGCCGATCATCGCATTGATCCGACGGATGGCCATGTTGGTGATATCGGACGACTCCGCGCGGAACAAAACATTCGACTGTTCGAGGATTACCGACGCCCCGGTCTCTCGCAAGAGGTCAACCAGAACCGGTTGCACCATCTCGAAAAACAGCTTGCGGGAGTTTTCGCTCCGACGGGCGAGCGCATCAAGTTTGGCCCGTTGTCCTTCGCGGTGGGATTGCACCTTATCATCGAACGCTTCGGCAAGTGGTCGGAACTCTTCGGCTGTCAACGTCGACCGCCGTTCCGTCAGTTCCTTTTCTTCCTTGCTCAATTCGGCAACGATTCGTTCGTTTTCTTCCGCCAACAAGGCACTTTCGGCGTCGATTTCGCGCAGGATGCGCTGACCGAATTCTGACCCGGCGAAAAGGCGTTCGCTGGACAATGTCAAAACACCAGATTGCGGCACACCCAGTTGCTGTGCTGTACTTTGCGTTGCAACTCCGCCAAGCAAAAGCAGAATGACAAAAAGGGCCCGAACCGGGCCCTGAATGTCTGGAATAAACCGCATGACCATCAAAGGATCAGAACTGAGCCTGAATGGTCAGGTCAAAGCTGCGCTCCTGGTCAAAGTCTTCCTTTTTGAGTGCTTTGGAGAAGTTAAAGCGCAATGGGCCAAACGGCGTGTCCCAAAGAACCGACACGCCCAGAACATGGCGGATCGAGCCATCAGCACCGACGATATTCGCCCCCGCGGTATTGACGTTGTCGATGTTGTAGAGGTTGCCGACGTCGTAGAAAACACCACCGCGCAGGCCCAGTTCTTCGGGAAGGCCAAGCGGGAAATCAGATTCGAAGCGGGCCACCCAGTAATAGTTGCCGCCAATCGCATCATCCTGACCGTTCGACAGATCGCGCGGGCCGATACCGGCCGGATCGAAGCCGCGGAAAGTACTCGGGCCAAGAACAAAGCGATCCACGGTTCGGCTGAAATCGTTGCCTCTCCAATGGAATGCGCCCATTTCCAGCGAAGCGCGCAGGACGACCTCTTCGCTCAGAACACGTGTCTGGGCAATGCCGCGCGCGGTCGATTTGATGAACTTGTCGTCGCCACCAAGACCGGCCGCGTCCACACCGACCTCAAACAGGACACCAGCGTTTGGATTCAGACCGGCGAGCCGGCTGTCATACACGTAGGAAATACCCAAGGCACTGCTGCTGCGTTCCCCTTGCGCAATTTCCGAGGCAATGACGGCACCGTTGATCTGGTTGTCCTGCTGCGTCATTTCACTGCGGTCCCAGCTGTAACGCAAGCTCAGCGAGGAAAGTTCGCCAATCGCATAGCTGATTTGCGGGGTAAAGAACACGGTGTCGGTGTCATAGCTTGCAAAGCTCGAATTGGTTGTCGAAAGACCAAGGCCTAGATCGAAGCGCAGCTTCCGGCCCAACAGATAGGGTTCGGAAAAGTTGATGACGTATTGTTCTGAATCCTGCGCGGTTGAAAGCGAAAGACCCAAGTTTTGTCCGCGTCCCAGGAAGTTGGATTCGTTCAGACCGATCGCAATACCAAATCCGTCAGCGGCCGAGAAACTACCGCCAAGGCTGAGAGAGCCGGTTGGCTGTTCTTCGACGTCCACATCAACGATGACCTGACTGGGCGATGACCCTTCACGAGGTTCCACATCCGCCGTTGCGAAGAAACCAAGGGCACGAATACGCTCGGCGCTCTGGCGGATTTCGCGGGGGTTGAACGGATCACCCTCGACGGTATCGAACTGACGGCGGATCACACGGTCCAAGGTCGTCGTGTTTCCTTCAATGTCGATCCGTTCGACAAAAATACGCGGACCGCGGGTCAGAACAAATTCGACGTTGAGCGTCAGATCTCTCTCGTTACGGGTAACACGCGGCTCTACCCGCAAGAAATCAACGCCCTGCTTCAGCCCCAACCGTTCCTGCCGGGCGATCGAGTTTTCGACCAGAGAAGGCGAATACGTTACGCCCGGCTTGATTTTCAGGGCTTGCTGGTACGCGGCCGCGTCAACGCCGGGAATTTCGCTGACAGTCGTGATTTTTCCAAACGAGAACTTCTGGCCTTCGGTGATGTTCATCACCAGAAAGAACGCATCCCGTTCGCGGGTGAATTCAACATTTGCGCTGTTGACCCGAAAGTCGACATAGCCGCGCGACAGGTAAAAGTCGCGAATAACTTGTTTGTCGAATTCGATACGGTCCGCGATAAACGTGTCGCCGCGTAGGAAAGTCCGCAGGATGTTCGCTTGCTTGGTCTCCAGCACCCTGCGCAGGCGTCGGTCGGAATATGCGCGGTTGCCGACGAAGCTGACCCGCTCGACTTCGATCGTTGTGCCTTCGGCGATTTCGAACACCAAGTCGACACGGTTGTCGCTGCGCCGGATAATGCGCGGAATGACAGTTGCAGCAACGCGACCCTGTGCCGAGTAAATATCAGCAATCAGATCCGCGTCCGCTTCGGCAACCTGAGGCGTAAAGACCCTGCGCGGCTGCGAGGAAATCGCATCCATCAAGACATTGTCCTTAACACGGCGATTGCCCTCAATGCTGATCTTGTTGATCGTCGGGTATTCCTGAACCTCGATCACCAATATCGATCCGCGCGGTGTCAGTTCGACTGTTTCAAAAACACCACTGTCAAGCAATCGCTGATAGGCATCATTCAACTGTCCTGCCGTCACGGTTTGCCCCGGTTCGATTCCTGTCCGCGAGATAATCGTCGAGGTTTCGATGCGTCGGTTACCTTCCACCTGGAAGGAATTGATCGTGAAGTTCTGGGCATGTGCCGCCTGCGGCGCAGCCACGAAACTCATTGCACTAAAAAGAAAAAGAAACGTTAGTGTGCGCCACAAAATATTGTTTGCAGTCTTGTTCACACCGCAGAATATGCCCACGCCCCGCCTGTCCGTCATTTTTTTCACTACCCAGAATTTTCAGACTTTTAATGCTGAGTAACGGGATTGAAGGGTCTTGTCAAAAGCGCAAAAACACAAAACGGCCCAGCGGGCCGTCTAAATCAATCAACATATTGGGCGAGAATCACATACCTGCCAGGTATGCCCCACCTGCAAGCGCCAGAGCCGTCGCGCCAAAGCACAATAGAACATCCCAGTTCAATATGAACAGAACGCTGAACCCTTGATAGGATTTTTGCAGAGTCTTTGGCATCGGTTTCTAAGCCTGTCTTTCAATACACCAAATAATCTTAGCCATGGATTTGGGCAAGATTGCGGCATCAATGTGCGCGGGGCGTCACATTCAGCAGAACAGGTCGTTGCTGACAGAAAACAGCATCAGGCCAAGTATCAGGCTGATCCCCACTCCCATCAGAATCCGCAGGACTGCGTCACTAGGCGGTTTGCCGGCGACCGCTTCGTAAGCGTAGAACACCAGATGACCGCCATCCAATGCCGGGATCGGGAACAGATTCAGAAGGCCTACGGCTGTCGACAGAACCGCGATGAAGAACACAAAACTCTGCGCGCCCTGACTGGCCATTGCTCCGGATGTCTCGGCAATACCGATAGGACCGGACATGTTGCAGGTGCTGATCGCCCCTGTAATCATATGCCAGATGCCAGACAAAGAACCGTTGATTACGCGCAATGTCTGTCGTGCACCGCCTGTCAGGGAATCCAATAAACCCGCCGGAACGGTAGCCGGTTCCAGCATCATCCCGCCAACGATCCCGATACGCCAATGCGTTACGAACCCGCCGTCCGGTTGAGGTTCATCCGTACGTCTTGGGGCTAAGGCAAATTCCAGATCGGCGCCGTCCCGCCAGACGTTCAGCAACAGCACACGCCCGTCAGATCCTTCGACCCGCTCTTTCAATTGCTCGAAGGCAAAAATGGGGTCTCCATCCACCGACGTAATCACGTCGCCCGATGCCAGTTGAATGTCCATTGCAGCACTGCGCGGTGTAACCTGCTGGATCAGCGGCGGAAACAGCCAGGGCGCGGACACATTCAGTGTCTCGCCGTCCCGGATGATGGTGTATTCCAGGCTCGGTTCAACCGGCAGAGACTCGGTAAACTCGGTCCACGAGATTTCCTCGTCGAAATCCGGGGTTGGAATACCGGCAATTGCGATGATCTCATCGCCTTCCCGTAACTCCTGAACAGATCCGGGCAATGGTTGGAGTTTGCCCACCGTTAGTGGCTCTCGTGAAACACCCTGAGACCAGAAGATCAGCCCGAAAACCAGGATGGACATTGCGAAGTTGAACGCGGGCCCCGCCGCAACGGTCGCCGCACGGGCCCACAAAGGCGCACCGTGCATGGTACGGCGTACTTCTTGAGGGCTTTGTTCTGTAATTTCGTGCATCGCAGCTTCGTCCTTGCCCGAAGCAGCGTTGGCATCACCAAGAAACTTGACGTAACCACCGAACGGCAACAGGGCGATCTGCCATTTTGTCCCGCGCTTGTCCATGCGGCTCCACAGGACAGGACCGAATCCGATCGAAAACACCTCGGCATGAATGCCGGACCAACGTCCAACGATATAATGGCCGTATTCGTGCACCGCGACGATGACGGACAGTGCAACCACAAAAGCAACAATCGTGTACAGCAGGCTGCCGAATTGAGGGATCAGGGAAAGAGTGTCCAAGGGTTTATCCTGCTCGTTGGAGAATGGCTTCGTCGACCCATTGACGTGCCAGATGGTCCGTTTTTTGCACATTATCAAGGGTCATAGGGGCATCAATAAGGCCATCTTCTGTATCAAATCTGTCCAGAACCGCTGCAACGGTATCGCCCATCTCAAGAAATCCGATGTCCTTGGCGATAAATCTGTCCAGAGCACGTTCTTTGGCCGCGTTGAAGACGGCACCGGAAAGACCCCCACGGGCCATCACCTCGCGCGCCAGTCGCAAAGCGGGGTACCGCGATTCGTCAGGGTCCTGAAACCGAAGCTGCCCAAGCCGTGCCAGGTTCAGACGGTCGACCGGCAGGCTCTGCCTTTCGGGCCAGTGCAGAGCGTAGCCAATGGCATGGCGCATATCCGGTGCACCCATATGGGCCATGACAGCGCCGTCACTAAACCCGACCAATGCATGTACAATCGATTCCGGGTGGATCAGAACTTCGATCTGGTCCGGGTCTATTCCAAAGAATTCTTTCGTTTCAATTACCTCCAGCGCCTTATTGAACATTGATGCGCTGTCGATGGTAATCCGTTGACCCATGTTCCAATTGGGGTGACTCGACGCTTGCTCGACCGTCGCGAGGGCCAGGTCCGACAAGGGCCAATCACGAAACGCCCCGCCGCTGGCGGTAATTATCACCCGTTCGACGGTCTCAATGTTTTCTCCGACCAGCGCCTGAAACACGGCCGAATGTTCACTGTCCACAGGCAGCAGGCGCGCGTTGTGTTTGCGCGCAGTCTCCAGAACGAGAGAACCAGCACACACCAGCGTCTCTTTGTTTGCCAAGGCCAGCGTCGCCCCTTGTTTCAGGGCTTCGATGCCCGGAGTTAACCCGGCTGCCCCCACAATGGCCGACATCACCCAGTCGGCCGGGCGGGATGCAGCCTCGGCCAGTGCTTTTTCGCCTGCCGCGACCGCAACCCCGCTGCCGGAAAGAGCGTCCCGCAAATCCTCAAGCCGGTCCTCATGGGCGGTCACGGCCAAATCAGCGCCGAGCCTGCGCGCATCTTCGGCCAGTTGTCGGATGTTTGCCCCGCCCGTCAGCGCAACAACATCGTAGGACGAAGGATTCCGGGCGATCAGGTCAATGGTGTTTTGACCGATGGACCCGGTCGCGCCAAAAATTGAGATCTTGCGCATTACATAACCCCGGGGGCGTAGAACAACCCTGCGATCAACACGAACAAGGCAGCCCCCATCATTCCATCGAACCGGTCAAGAAAGCCGCCATGCCCGGGTATCAGGTTCGAGCTGTCTTTGACGCCAAACTTTCGTTTAACCGCGCTTTCCACGATATCCCCGGCCTGACTGGCCATCGACGCCAGTACCGAAATCAGCACAAACAAAACACCAAACCCGGCCTGCATCGCGACAACACCGCCAACAATGGCTGCCGCAACCCAACCGCCGGCCGTACCGGACCACGTCTTCTTCGGGCTTACCTTGGGCCAGAACTTAGGTCCGCCAAACGTTTTGCCAACAAAATACCCCGCGACATCTGTTGCAACGACAACGGCGATCAGCCAGACCATCCAGCCAAAACCCATGGTTTCACGGATCGAGATGAAACCCAGTCCAGCAGCAGCGATCCAGAAGGCAAACGCGGCGTAAAGCCCTTTTGCCCGACTGATCTGCCCTGCCCCGACCAGCGCTGGTGCCAGCAAAAACGGCAACGTGTAAAGCGCAGGCAGGTGATAGCTGAGGACGACGGCAACCCCGGTCAATATCCCCAACTGAACCGCCAGACCGGCTTGACCCGGATCAATCATGCGGACCAGTTCCCAGGTCATGATGGCGCAGGCCGCAGCGATGAATGCTTCGAACCACAATCCGCCAAGCCACACTTCCACTGCACCGATAGCAACCAGAACAGCTGCCGACAGAATTCGGGCCGTCAGGTCAGACCATCGACCGTCGCTCATGCGAGAACTGCGCCAAAGCGGCGCTCACGCGAGCCAAAGTTCCGACACAAATGTTCAAGTTCAGCGGCTGTGAAATCCGGCCAAAGCGTGTCGATGAACTCATATTCGGAATAGGCTGACTGCCACAGAAGAAAGTTTGAAATTCGCGCTTCGCCGCTGGTGCGAATTACAAGGTCCGGATCCGGAAGAACATGTGTATCCAAGTATCTTGGAAGCGTTTCTTCATCCACATCTTCGGGGCGCAACCGGCCCGCTGCCACGTCTCGCGCCAGACGTTGCGTAGCGCGGGCAACTTCATCCCGCCCGCCGTAGTTCAAGGCAACCGTGAGATGGACCAGATCATTGTCTCGGGTTTCTTCCTCAAGCGAGTCCATCAGTCTGGTCAGTTTGGAATCCAGACGCACCCTGTCTCCGATAAAGCGGACGCGGATACCGTTTTCCTTCAGCGTTCGCGTTTCTTTAATGATATAGCGGCGAAACAGGCTCATCAGTCCGGCGACTTCAACCTGTGTTCGCTTCCAGTTCTCTGTCGAAAAGGCGAATACGGTCAGATACTTGACGCCAAGACCGGGGCAAGCTTCGACCACCTCACGAACACGCCGTGCACCTGCGTGATGTCCATACAGCCTAGGCCGGCCACGTGCTTGTGCCCAACGACCATTGCCATCCATAATGATGGCGACATGGCGCGGTCCGGCGGCGATAGGAGTGCGGGGATCGTTGGGCATTCTTCCGGCTCAGACCTGCATAATTTCTGCCTGTTTGGTCTCTAGCGCGGTATCAACCGATTTAATCATCTCGTCGGTCAGATCCTGCACTTCGGTCTCCCAGAATTTCTGGTCGTCTTCAGACATGCCGTCGGACTTGGCCTTCTTGATCTGGTCCATGCCATCCCGGCGCACGTTCCGAATGGAGATCCGTGCGCTTTCAGCGTACTGCCCTGCAACCTTGCCCAGTTCGCGACGACGCTCTTCGTTCAACTCGGGGATCGGCAGCATGATGATGGTGCCGTTCAGTTGAGGATTTATGCCCAACCCACTTTCCCGAATGGCTTTTTCCACTTTGCCGACAAGGGACTTGTCCCACACGTTCACGGTGACCATCCGGGGTTCGGGCACGTTGACGGTACCCACCTGGTTGATCGGGGTCAGCGAACCATAGGCATCTACCATGATCGGCTCCAGCATCGAAGCTGATGCCCGGCCAGTCCGCAGGGATGCAAATTCGGTTTTCAGGTTTGCCATTGCGCCGTCCATGCGGCGTTTCAAATCATCAGTGTCCAGTTCAAAATCGTCAGACATGCTGCTCACTCCCCGTTTTCAGGTACTGTTGGAATGGGTCTTAAGCCATCGCAAATGGGATGTATAGCAATGATGAGCCGGAATTGCGCCAATGACCAGAGGTGTTTCCGGCATTTTTGAGGTGTTTCCTCGGCAAAAGAACCGGCCAGCATTGGCGCTGGCCGGTTAGAAAATCACCGGGTGCGTCACGCGTTTACATCAACGACAACACGGCCCTGAACCTGTCCTTGAAGAATATCCGCGCCAAGTTTGGGCAAATCGCTCAAAGACGCAGGCTGTACCATGGCGTTCAGTTTTTCCATGGGCAGGTCTGTCGCGATACGTTTCCACGCGCGCACCCTGTTGTCATAAGGCTGCATCACGCTGTCGATGCCCAACAGGTTGACGCCCCGCAACAGGAACGGGATGACCGTCGCAGGCAGGGCCGCCCCACCGGCCAGACCAACCGCGGCAACCGATGCGCCATATTTCATCTGTCCCAGAACCCGGGCCAGCATCGCACCGCCTACCGCATCAATACAGCCCGCCCAGGTCTCGCTTTCCAGCGGGCGTTTTGTGGTCTCGTTCAGATCCTCGCGCGGAACGATCGTGGTCGCGCCCAGAGATTTCAGATAGTCGGCAGCTTCCGCGCGCCCCGTTACTGCGGCAACTTCATAGCCTAGATTGGCCAGTATCGCAGTTGCCACGGACCCAACGCCTCCGGCCGCGCCTGTGACCAGTACAGGACCCTGACCCGGCTGCAGGCCATGGTCCTCCAGCGCCATGACCGCAAGCATGGCAGTGAAACCAGCTGTTCCCACAGCCATCGCCTGCCGCGCGTCCAACCCATCGGGCAACGGAACCAGCCAGTCGGCCAGTGCGTTGGCTTTCTGCGAAAAGCCGCCCCAATGGGCCTCACCCACGCGCCAGCCGGTCAGAACCACTTTGTCGCCCGGATTGTACCTGCTGTCTGAGGACGTCTCGACCGTTCCTGCGTAGTCGATGCCCGGAATATGCGGATAGCTGCGGACCAGCCCGCCGCCTTTGGACGACAAGCACAGACCGTCCTTGTAATTTACGGTCGAGTATTCGACGGCGATCGTAACGTCGCCATTGGGCAGATCATCAATCGACAGTTCCTTGATCGACGCACTGGCCAACCCGCTTTCTTCGTCTTTCTCCATTACCAACGCATTGAACATCGTGCTTTCCTTTCCTTTTCACAGCCAGGATATCGCATTTTCCTGGTAAGATTTTTCGGGGTGGTATGCAGTGACGAGGGCATAGCCCCTGCCCGTCAGGCCCAGAATTTGGCCTGAACAACCGCCTTGCGCATGCCCCGTGAAGTTTGAATTTCCAGTTCCGTACCCGCAGCCCAATGGCTGGCGTGTACCATTCCGATTGCAACATTTGTTTCGAAATCCGGCGACCAGACGGCCGATGTGACCTGCCCGACCCTGTTCCCTTCGCTGAAGGCTGGCCAGGCCCGGTCGCACGGGGGTACTGGATCGCCGTCAATCGCGACCGGCCGGATCTGCTGTTTGGGACCCTTCTCGGAGGCCGTCACCAGAGCGTCCCGACCCACACATTCCGTCACGACGTCCGTATTGCAGAACTTGCCCAACCCGCATTCATGCGGGGTGTTTTCGTGGGTCATGTCGTTACCATAAGACAAAAGCCCGCCTTCGATGCGTTCAATCAGGTTTGGGCAACCGGCGCGCACATGCAGATCTTCCCCGGCTTGGAAAAGGGCGTTCCATAGCGGCATACCGATATCACTGCCGTCTACATAAACCTCGAACCCGCCCTGTTTCGAATATCCGGACCGCGCGATAACAAGATCGCGCCCTTGAAACTGGAACAGGCCGAACCGGAAAAACCGGATGTCGCGGATCCCATCGCCGATAACACGCGCCATCAACTCATCAGATTTTGGGCCTTGAATCGCCAGAGGCGAGACATCCGGTTCCCAAACCTGAACATCCAGTGCAAGCCCATTCGCCAAGCCATTGACCCAGAACAACAAGTCACTGTCCGCTATCGAGATCCAAAAGCGGTCTTCGGACAATTTCAGCGCGACGGGGTCGTTCAGCATACCTCCGGCTTGGTTCACGATCGGAACATAGTAGCACTGACCGGTCACCATTCTGCTCAGATCACGCGGGGTGAGCATCTGCAGCAGGCGCGCCGCTTCAGAACCGCGAACCTCGATCTGACGCTCGCAAGAAACATCCCAAACCTGAACGTGGGTCTTGAGATGGCGACAATCCGCTTCAAGCGACTCGAACACCGTCGGCAACAACATCCTGTTGTAAACCGTGTACGCTTTGACACCCGCTTCCTCGACGCCTTCGGAAAAAGGTGTTCGGCGCAGTCGGCGTGACGGTGAAATCAGGGCCATTCAGGCACCCTCCGGCAGAAAAACCAGATCACTGACCGGCGCGGATGAGCCGGCTTCCGTCAACATCTTGTGCAACTGTCCCCGATGATGGGTCTGGTGATTGAACATGTGGATGACGCATTGCGCGTAAGGCTTTGTAACATCAGCTTCTTTTGCGGCTGAAAACCAGGTAAAGTCTCCGGTCAAGACGTCGTCACCCAACTCGTCGGCCCATTTGGCAATACGGACATCAACAGTCTCACGAAGTGGCATCCATTCGGACAGACCAGCGCAGACAGAAGTGCTTTCCGGGATCCCGCCACCCGGTCCCGTTCCCTTGTCAAAGCGCGAAATCCAGATCCAGTCACCCCACAAAAGATGGTTGGCCGTTCCCATGATCGAGCCAAAGAACGCACCACGCTCACGCGTCAGTTCTTCTTGTGGCAGCGCTTGCAGGAATCCTTTTAACTGGCTGTTCTGCCAGTTATTGTATCTGGCCATTTGACGCGCATAGGCACCTGTAATCATCATTTGGGCCCATGCCAGTCGATGGGGCAGATTTCAGCGGACTTGCCACCAAAATCCCAGACCCGGCCATAATCGCGAACCTTTGATTTGTTTCCCTTCGCGACAATGATGTCCGGTCCCATCCAATACTTCGAGTTGGAGACCATCACCGGATGCTCGGGGTCCTTGCCTGCCAGCATTTCAATTTCACCCTGAATCTTCCGGCCGATCATGATGCGACGTTTGGTACCGTCCCGCTCAATCTCGACCGGAGCACGCTCGGCCCCGATGATTTCACTGACCAGCATTGTAAAAAGCCCGGTCGTTCCGCCGGCCTGCCCGCTGAATATCTGAAGCAAGCCGTTATACGCCTTGCCGCTGGCGCGTTCGTCCACATACGCGGCCACTTTCCACTGGCCTTCCCCCATACGGCCGGGAATATCGACCAGCAATCCCACGTTTAGGCCCGACAGGTCCTCACCTTCATAGTGCCCCTCATCAATGATGATACCCATCCAGGCATGGCAGTGTCCCTCGGTCGGGGGATGCGCGCCCAGCGAAACCACGCAGGGGCAAAACACATCGCAGGAGCAATTCAGGATCAGCTCACCCTTGATGGACCAGTCCGTCGGGCTCATCTCGCGGCGTTTGGGGTTCGGCATGCGACTGTCGATCCGCTGGCTGATTGGAAGCTTGTCGGAATCCTTTTTTCTGTTTTTAGCCATAAGCTTACCCTCCGTAAATGATAGGATACACGAGCAGAAGAAGACCACCCGCGATCAATGCGAACCCCAGCGGTCGTGTGACCGCGTGACCGATCTGGGGTAGTTTTTCCAAAACCATGAACAGGGTCGCCAGACCCATCCACAACAGGCTCATGACACCGCCCACAAACCCCAGCGCCATGAAGCCCCAGCAACAGCCGACACAAAATGCACCCAGCCCAAGGCCCATCCGCAGACCCCCCAAGAAACCGGTTTTCCAGTGGCCAAGAAAGTACGTCATCGGGGCGTGACACACACCATGACACACCTCTTTAACGCGACTGAACTGAAAAGCGCCCACAACGATCATAAGTCCAGCGCCGAGATAGCCGGACTTGGCTATGCCGAGCATGTCGACTATGCCGCCAAAAAGCAGCGAAAGCTGAACTGCGGCGATAAAGGCGGCAAATCCAACCCAAACCAAAAAATACCCGGCCAAAACGCCGACCCAACCGGCACGCGTTCCATTGGCGCTGTGGATAAGATCATCGTAACTGCGCAGCGTCGGAACCAAAGTCGGCAGCATCATGGCCGCCATCATGATAGCCCACATCCAGAACAGCGGACCGAATTCCGCCATGGGCATATACATGTCCATGCGCGGGTCCATCACGCGCATCGCCTCGCCCATCGGACCCGGTCGCCCGATCAGATCGAGGTCCATGTCTCGGCTCATCGAGAACATCATCCACCACGCCCAGAGGATCGTGATGTAGAAACTCAGCCAAAGACCGCTGCGTAAAACTGCGCGACTCACTCGCTCCTCCCGACTCAGTCCTTGCATTTCAAATGTCAGACTTTTAAATGTCAGACAAATAAAAACTGAGTTTTGGCGTGTCGGACATGAAAGTTGATCCCAAAAAACCGGCAGACTTGTCGGCACAGATCGCTCAGGCCATTCGCGACGCCATTGTCTCGGGTGAGTTGATTGTCGACGCGCGCCTTCCGTCCGAGGCCGAGTTGTCGGAACAGTTTAAGGTCTCGCGGCCGACCGTGCGCGAGGCGCTCAAAAGGCTCGCCGCGCAATCTCTTATCCGAACCCAGCGTGGCGCTTCGGGTGGTGCTTTTGTCAACAAACTGAGCTTTGAGGACGCCTATTCACAGCAAGTCACCACCTCGACCCTGTTGCTGTCAATGAATGCTGTCAGTTTCGACATCGCCTGCGAAGCCCGTTACGCGCTCGAGCGGGCCTGTGCCGCCCTTTCGGCAGAGCGTCACACCCCGGACCACCTGGCCACGATGCGGGCCGAAATCTATCGTCAGTCACAACCCGGGCTGACGGATGAAGCCTTTTGTGCCTCGGATGTTGCCTTTCATCGCGCTTTGGTCGACGCCGCAGGCAATCCGGTTTTGTCCTACCAGTTGGCGGGTGCGGTCGAAGCGATGCAGCCGCTGATGAATATGATCACCTTCTCCGCCCGGTCCCGGGAAGAGATCATCGCGCTGCACAACCGGATCGCCGATTCGATTGAGGCGCGGGATGCAGTGGCGGTGGACCGAACGCTCGTCGAACTGGAAACCTACACGAGGCAACTGGCCCATGATGTGGCTGAACGCCGACGCAACCCAGCCTGATTTCGCATCAGATAAAGCTTGACGGAGGAGGCAGACGAAAACGACACTCGGGCAGGCAGCATGACAGCCGGCATGAAGACCGGATCTCTCAATGCAAATTGAATTACAATTACTTACGGGAGGACGTTATGAACCAAAGACCGGACCCAACCTTTTACCCATCCGCCAAGCTGGCGATGGAGGGCCCAACGGAAACTCTGGCCTTCACGCTGATGCTCAGCCCCGACTTTTCGCAACCGGATGGTCTGGCTGTCGTTAACGTCGATCCGACTTCGGCGGATTACGGGAAAATCGTTCATCAGGTGATCATGCCCGAAAAGGGTGACGAGTTTCACCATTTCGGCTGGAACGCATGCTCATCATCGCTGTCGCCGCTCAGCGGCCATGCATTTCTAGAACGCCGCTATCTTATTATTCCCGGCATACGGTCCAGCCGCATTTACATCATCGATGTCAAAAACCCGCTGGAAGCGAAGATTCACAAGATCATCGAACCCGAGGAAGTTTTTGCCAAGACGGGATATTCCCGGCCTCATACCATTCACTGCGGCCCCGAAGGCATCTACGTCAGCACATTGGGTGGCGGTGGCAAAGACGGCACAGACGGCCCGCCGGGTATCTTCATCATGGATTGCGAAAGCTTCGAGATCATAGGCCGATATGAAATCGAACGCGGGGTTCAGGACAAACACTATGACTTCTGGTGGAACCTGCCGCGTGATTACATGGTCAGTTCCGAATGGGCGCTGCCGCCGCAGTTTGAAAACGGGATCGTGGCCGAGGATCTGTTGTCGAACAAGTACGGCCACCGCATCCATTTCTGGAACCTGCGCAGCCGCACGAATATCCAAACTATCGATCTGGGTGAAAACCATCAGATGGCGTTGGAAATCCGCCCGGCGCATGATCCGGTCAAGCAACACGGCTTCTGTGGCGTTGTGGTGGATACCACTAATCTTCAAGGTGCCATCTTCACCTGGTGGCGCAATGACGACGGAACGTTCGAAGCCAAGAAGACCATCACAATCGATCCGCAACCCGCTGATCCCGATGATCTTCCCGATCTTCTCAAGGGGTTCTCGGCCGTTCCGCCTCTGGTCACGGATATCGATCTGAGTCTGGACGACAAGTACCTTTATGTTGCCTGTTGGGGCACCGGTGAGATGCATCAATACGATGTGTCGGACCCGATGAACCCGACCCTGGCCGGCAAGGTCGAGATCGGCGGGATCGTCAAAAAGACCAAGCATCCCAACGGCAATGACTTTGGTTACGGACCGCAGATGGTTGAGATCAGCCGGGATGGCAAACGCGTCTACTGGACCAACTCGCTGTACTCCACCTGGGATGATCAGTTCTATCCGGGCGAACGCGGCGCAGCCATGGTCAAGGCCGATGTCGGTGACAATGGCGGCCTGACACTGGACCCGAAGTTCTGGGTCGACTTCCCCAAGGGCTATCGCAGCCACCAGATCCGGCTTGAGGGCGGCGACTGTTCGACGGACAGTTTCTGCTACCCGTCCGTCTGATTTGGAGTTCCTGATGACATCAACGGCCGGCCTGTGGCTGGCCGTTGTGCTTAGCGGTGCATATCACGGCCTGAACCCCGGCATGGGCTGGCCGCTGGCCGTTTCAGCGGCATTGATGGAGCAGAAGCAATCGGCCCTTTGGCGGGCGCTGACTGCCTTGGCTGGGGGGCACTTTCTCGCCATGCTCGGGGTCTTGCTGCCGTTCGCGCTGATGGCGGTTTTGGTGGATTACCAGCGCGAAATAAGGATCGGCGCGGCCCTGATCGTCATCACTATGGGCCTTTACATCGCGATTGTTCGTCGCCACCCCCGCGCCCTCTCCCGAGTTCCTCCAGGCAAGCTGGCGTTATGGTCATTTCTTGTCGCTCTGGCCCATGGCGCCGCGCTGATGTTGGTTCCAATCTATCTGGGACTTTGCAATCTGGATGAGCTGGACGCCGGGCATCGTGCGGTTTCCGAGATCATGACGACCAACGGTCTTCTGGTGCTGGCCGTTGCCGCGCTTCACACAGCAGCGATGGTTTTGGGCGGAGGCATTCTGGCCTATGCCGTCTATCGCTGGCTGGGTCTGCAATTCCTGTCACGCAGTTGGTTCAACCTCGAACTCATCTGGGCACTTAGCCTTATCCTTGTGGGGATACTGGGCCTGTGGTCGGCAATTTAGATTCTTTCCTTTCCGAATATGCGCATTACTCTCCCTTTCAACAAAAACGACATGAGACCGGAATGACCCCGACCCTGAATACGCTTGCCGCGATACTGACAATCGGCTTTGGCCTTTTCGGCTTTCTGGCTCCGGCCTGGACTGCGGCTTCACTGGATTTAGCCCCAACAAACAGCACCATGGGCCTGAGCGAGATGCGCGCTTCAGTTGGCGGATTGTTCGTAGTCACCGGCCTTGCTGTTTTGTGGTTCAATAGCCCAATGGCCTACACGATGCTTGGCGTGGTCTATGCCGGCGCGGCATTGGGCCGGTTCGTATCGATTGCACTGGACAACCCGCCACTGGCCAAGGCGATGGTTTTCGGCGGAATCGAACTGGCGTTGGCAATCTGGCTGATCCTGGCGAACATGAACAAATCAGTTTAACAATCTGAAAAGAAACAATTGCGTCAGTTGTAATCTGGATTTGCATCCGATCGGAACGTCACCTATATATGAAGGGTCCTTCGGGACTATGGACATAAACGCGCTCGTAATAAGCGGATCGGACCCGGGGGCGGTACCCGGCGGCTCCACCAATATCCTTCGTTTGGGGAACATGGGGCCGAAACAGGATCGACGAACGTCTAAAGGGGTTAGCTTTGTCTCGGCTGTCTGCCACCGTTATCGGCGAAAATAGTACAATTGCAAACGACAATCGTGCTCCGGTTGCAGTTGCTGCGTAAGCAGTAGCAAGACCGAAACTTAAGCCCTTGCGCCTAGCAGCGTAAGGCGGGGTTCGCAGGTACCTGGCAACAGAAACCTGCATTTCAATACAATTTGTCCGGTCAGAAACACTCTCTTGTTCAGAGATTGTTCATTCCTTTTTGCCATCGTCACTTCCATCAGAAGGGAGAGCGGCGATGTCACATTCCGAATTGCTCAGGCAGTGGTATTCAGAGGTTTGGGAAAACGGCAACACCGAAGCCATCGGACAGTTCTTTGCCCCCGACACGCTGGCCGAGGGGTTGATCCCGGAAATGCAGGTCGGCGCTGACGATTTCCGCGATCTGGTGACCGCATTCCGGCACATCCTTGGCGACATAAAAGTCGACCTGCCGAAGATAATCGAAGACGGTGATTGGGTTTCTGCCATTGTCCATTTGCAGACGACCCGCGCCGACAATGGCGCACCGCTGCAGGCAAGCGGAAGCGTCATCGCGCGTATCAAGGACGGGTACATGGTCGAGGCTTATAATCAGTTCGACTTTATTTCGTTTTTTGAACAGCTTGGACAGTTTCCCGAAGATACCCTGCCCGTCTGCATGACCGGACAACGACTGGACTGGGCCTGACCAAAACCTGCGACCTTGACCATGAAAGCCGTTCCACGTTAGCAAAGGGTATGGGGTAACATTGCGAACGCCCCGTGAGGCGTCAGCCCAAGTTTCGCATGTATCCGAACGCGACAGGAGACATGCCATGGCTGCGCCAAATTCCATCACCCCCAAACAACTGCTGCGACTGATCGGAACACCGACAGCGCCGGTTTTGGTGGATATCTGCCTCGAGGAAGACTTTGCAGCGGACCCGGTCCTGATTCCAGGTTCGGTACGGCATTCCGCGTCAGACATGCAGGGCCTGATAGCGACAGTCGATGGGCGCTCCAGTGTAATCATTTGCCAAAAAGGCAAAAAGCTGAGCCAGGGCGTAGTTTCGTGGCTGCGCAGCGAAGGACAACAGGCCGAGTTTCTGGAGGGCGGTATACAGGCTTGGCGCGATACGCCGGGGGCGCCAAGCGTCCCCTACTCCGCTATTCCGCCCCTGGTTGACAATCGGACGCTTTGGGTGACCCGACACAGGCCCAAAATAGACCGCATCGCATGCCCTTGGCTGATCCGGCGTTTTGTCGACCCCAATGCGCGTTTTCTGTTTGTCGCGCCGTCGGAAGTGAAGGAAGCGGCCAGAATATTCAATGCCACCCCATTTGATATTGAAAACACGGTCTGGGGCCATGACGGGGACAAATGCACCTTTGACACAATGCTGGACAAGTTCGACCTTCACATGCCCGCGCTTGACCGGATGGCGACTGTTGTCCGGGCGGCAGACACAGATCGTCACGGTCTCGCACCCGAGGCGGCCGGTCTGCTCGCTCTTTCCGTTGGCCTGTCCCGCCAATACCGGGATGATCATGAGAACCTGTTAGCTGGCCTTGCTCTGTATGATGCGCTGTACCGTTGGGCCCGGGACGGGTATGAAGAAGGCCATAACTGGCCCGGCGAGCAAAAATAATGACACCCGACTATTCCGAATTGATCCGGGTTTTCGGCCGGATTGGGCTGCTGTCGTTTGGTGGTCCCGCAGCACAGATTTCACTTATGCATCAGGAACTGGTCGAACGCAGACCATGGCTGGACGAACAAAGCTATTTGCGCGCTTTGTCCTTATGCATGTTGCTACCGGGGCCCGAGGCGATGCAGCTTGCAACCTTTGCCGGCTGGCGCCTGCGCGGTTTGCTTGGCGGATTGATCGCGGGTGGCCTTTTCGTCATACCTGGCGCCATCATCATTGCGGTTCTGGTTGGTCTTTATGTCGCCTTTGGAGAACTTCAGGTTGTACAGGCCGGGTTTCTGGGCATCAAGGCGACCGTAATCGTCATCGTACTGCAGGCTTTGCGAAACCTGTCGCGAAAGGCTCTGTCCGATGCCGAACATCGCATGCTTGCTTTGCTGGGCTTTCTGGCAATTTTTGCACTTAACCTGCCGTTTCCACTTATCATATTTGCAGCCGCTCTCTGGGGCTTCGCGACCTTCAAAGGTCAGCACCCTTCGACACCCGCGCCAGCTGCCCTGACCATGTCCCGTCCGATCAGAACTGCGGTGATTTGGCTGACCCTCTGGCTTGGGCCCTTGGCTGTTCTGACCCTGACGGGGCAGCAACTTCTCAGCGATCTGGGGTGGTTCTTTGCGCGCCTCGCAGTTGTGACTTTTGGTGGTGCCTATGCCGTTCTGGCATACATGACGCAAACAGTCGTCGATACATATCAATGGATCAGCACGGACCAGATGATCGATGCGCTTGGTCTGGCTGAAACGACACCGGGCCCATTGATTTTGGTGACTCAATTCGTGGCCATGTTGACGGGTCAGTTGTCAGGGGGCGCATCGATGGCTATCGCGGCGGGTGCCGTGGCCCTTTGGGCCACGTTTGTTCCCTGCTTTCTGTGGATTTTTCTGGCAGCGCCGTTCCTGGATCACCTGGCAGCCCGCCCGCGCCTGTCTGCGGCCCTGCACGGGATTACCGCTGCGGTTGTGGGGGTGATTCTCAACCTATCCTTGTGGTTTGCCCTCAATGTTCTATTTGGACAAGTTCCGGAAAGAACTCTGGGTCCTGTATCAATTCCCGTACCCGATATTTCGACTTTGGACGTCGCTGCATTGATTCTGACGCTAGCTGCCGGAATGTTGATTTTCCGCCTAAAAATCGGGATGGTTCCGACTTTGGGTCTGATGGCCTGCGCCGGAATTTTACTGAACCTCCTATGAACAATCAGGTGTAACGCGGCCTTTCGTTTCCTTTGAAATCCCCTATGCTAGACGCTACCACTTTTGAGGATGACACATGTCGCAAGACATCGACTATGGAAACCTGATGCACACCGCCATGCGCGGTCTGATCAAAACGGTTTTGACCGGCGTTTCGGAACATGGACTGCCAGGTGCGCACCACTTTTTCATCACCTTCGATACCCGGCATGATGGTGTTGAACTGGCCGATTGGTTGCGCCAACGCTATCCGCAGGAAATGACGATCGTCATGCAGCATTGGTTCGAAAACCTTGAAGTGGGCGATGCAGGGTTTTCCATCACTTTGAATTTTGGTGATGCGCCTGAACCGCTTTATATTCCGTACACGGCCATCAAGACATTTGTTGATCCCTCAGTCGAATTCGGGCTGCGTTTCGAAAGTCCGGAAGACGAGGAAGAAACGGACGAAGATATCGAAGAAATCATCGAGGTCGAAGAACCGGATGAGCCGCATGACGCGGATGTGGTTTCCCTGGACAGTTTCAGGAAATAACCAAGCTTCCGCGTGCAACAGACCCCGCCTTTGGCGGGGTTATTCTTTTTTCAGAAACGTTTCCACCGAACGGGATTTAACCCCATCGCGAAACCGCGAAAACGACAGGTTCAAACCGCCTTCGGCCAGGGTTCGGTCAAATTGCTGCAATTCGTACCCACCTGTTTCCGAGATAAAAAGGGAAAACACGGTCAGCGTTTCGCCATCAATACGCCCCCAGACAAATGGCTCTCCTTTCATGGGGTCCAGGGGAACCTCGTGCCCGAACACGTTGCGTTTCATCGCAGCAGAAAACACGTCTGGCCGGTCCGACGGCTGAAAGTCGATCGAGAATTTCTGTTCCTTGATCCGCCCGTCAGCCTTGTAGGTGGTCGTCGTCCAACTCACATTGAAGCCGTTGTCGGTTTCGTGAATTGAAACGCTCATGTCTCTGGGCGTCTCGCTCCCGTCTTCGTCCACGAGATTGGCTGACCCAGTATAATCACCCAAAAACGGCGCGATGCTTGACGCCTGCGCCGGATGGCTGGAAACAAGCACCCACGCAAAAGCACACATCACTATTGCGACAAGTGTCGGGGAAAATGTCGTGCGGAAAACGTGCATCAGATCCTCCATCGCAATAATGCTTATATTGTAGCTCAGCATGACGCGGGCACAATGGGACGGATGCGCCCGCCGACAACAAAATTGTCGCTGCTCTCTGCCTATACCTTTGTCACCCTTGAGTTTAAGGTGCGCGCAACTGGCCGATTGCGTTGCAACCCGCTTGGCGCTAAACGGCATACAATTGCATACATGACGGAGTGACAGATGTCTCAGACCCGCACCGAATCCGACAGTTTTGGCCCGTTGGAAGTGCCCGCTGACAAGTATTGGGGCGCTCAGACACAGCGTTCGATCATGAACTTCCCGATCGGGTGGGAAAAGCAGCCGGTTGCCATCGTTCGCGCGCTGGGTGTGATCAAAAAAGCTTGCGCGATGCAGAACAAAGCCACCGGTAAGCTGGATGCGAAAATTGCGGACGCGGTCATTCAGGCGGCCGGAGAAGTGATCGAGGGCAGGTTTGATGACAACTTCCCTCTGGTCGTTTGGCAAACCGGATCCGGCACCCAGTCGAACATGAACTCGAACGAGGTCATCGCGAACCGTGCCATCGAGATTCTGGGGGGCGTTATCGGATCGAAAGAGCCAGTGCATCCGAACGATCACTGCAACATGGGGCAGTCATCCAACGATACCTTCCCCACTGCGATGCACATCGCAACAGCAATGAGCGTTCGTGACGTCCTGCTGCCGGGTCTTGAAAAGCTGGCATCCGGGCTCGAGCAGAAGGCCGAGGAATTCAAGGACATCATCAAGATCGGACGCACGCATACGCAGGATGCGACGCCCCTGACCCTGGGGCAGGAGTTCGGCGGGTACGCCCATCAGATTCGCCAGGGAATTGCCCGTGTGCATGCCGCAATGCCGGGCATTTATGAATTGGCGCAAGGTGGTACCGCTGTTGGTACCGGTCTGAACACACAACACGGTTGGGACCAGGCGGTTGCCGCAAACATGGCCGAAATCACCGGCCTGCCCTTTGTCACGGCACCCAACAAGTTCGAAGCACTGGCCGCGCATGACGCGATGGTGTTCCTGTCGGGGGCTTTGGCCACGATTGCCGGTAGTTGCTACAAGATCGCCAACGACATCCGCTTTCTGGGCTCCGGTCCCCGGTCGGGGCTGGGCGAACTGATCCTGCCGGAAAACGAACCGGGTTCGTCGATCATGCCGGGCAAGGTAAACCCGACCCAGGCCGAGGCGCTGACGCAGGTGGCCGCCCATGTCATGGGTAACGACGCCGCAATCAAGTTCGCTGGCAGCCAGGGTCATTTCGAGCTGAACGTCTACAACCCGATGATGTCCTACAATCTGTTGCAATCCATTCAATTGCTCGGCGACGCCGCTGACAGCTTTACCGAACGGATGCTGCTGGGCATCAAGGCCAACGAGTCGCGCATCGAAAAGCTGATGACGGAATCGCTGATGCTGGTCACTGCGCTTGCGCCGACCATCGGTTATGACAATGCCACGACCGTTGCCAAGACTGCCCACAAGAACGGTACCACCCTCAAGGAAGAAGCCATCGCACTTGGCTTTGTGGATGAGGCCTCTTTCGACGCAGTGGTACGCCCTGAACAGATGATTGGCCCGAAAGACTGATGGGCAAGCCGGTAAATTTGAACCGGTACCGAAAACAGAAAGCGCGGGCTGAAAATAAGGCCCGCGCAGATCAAAACGCTGTGGCTTTTGGACAAACCAAGGCCGAAAAAGAGGTTGTCAGGCTTCGACAAGACAAACAGAAGCGTGACCTCGACAATCACGAGCTGAAGGAATGAGTGGCCGCCCGGTCAAACGCTCGCTGACCCTTCAGGGGCACCGCACTTCGGTTTCTTTGGAAGACGAATTCTGGCGCGCGTTCCGCGACATCGCACGGGAAAAAGATAAGCCTATCAATTTCTTGGCGGCGGAAATTGATGCGGCCCGCAATCCTGAAACAGGTTTGGCTTCCGCCATTCGAGTCTTTGTTCTGAACTGGTATCGCAACCGGGATTGAGGCTTGTAAAGGTTTGGCAGCCAAGTGTACCTTGAGTTGGAACAAAATAGGTACAGACATGAGCAAAACGATCACCGGGCCTGACGGTCAACCGCGCTGCGCCTGGTGTCAGGCCGCGCGGGAGTTCTTTGACTATCATGATCAGGAATGGGGCTATCCGGTATCAGACGACCAGCGTCTATTCGAAAAATTGTGCCTTGAGAGTTTTCAGTCGGGACTGAGTTGGCGCACCATCCAGTCAAAGCGCGAAAATTTCCGGGAAGCGTTTTGCGGCTTTGATTTCAACAGGATGGCAGAGTTTACTGAAGCAGACGTTGAACGCCTTTTGCAGAATGCGGGCATCATCCGGCACCGCGGCAAAATAGAGGCTGTCATCAACAACGCCCGTTGTGCTCAGGAACTGATCAAGGTTGAGGGTTCTCTGGCCGCGTATGTCTGGCGGTATGAGGCTGAAACTCCCATACCGCCACAAACCGTCTCTACATCACCGGAATCGGTCGCAATGTCGAAAGACCTGAAGAAGCGCGGATGGAAGTTCGTGGGCCCCACCACCGTTTTCGCGTTCATGCAGGCTATGGGGTTGGTCAACGATCACGCCGAAGGCTGCATCATGCGTGAAAAAGCGGCGCAAATGCGCCGCGATTTCAAGAAGCCGAATTAGATACGAGTCAGACCGAAGCCTGATAGATCTTGTCGATATTGCCGCCCAGGGCCGCGTTGAAGTCGGCATCGGACTGCTGTTTTGAGAGACCTTCGGTCAGCGCGCGCGAGAAGGAAGCGATCATCTTTCCATTCTGGTTCAACAGGTCGCAGGCCTGTTTTGTGGAATAGCCGCCTGACAGGGCCACAACCCGCAGAACCCGCGGGTGATCTGCCACTTCGTCATACAGATTGGCCTCGCTTGGGATCGTCAGCTTCAGCATGACGTCCTGGCCCTCGGCCAACTGGTCCAGGTTCTTGAGGATCTCGGCTTTCAGGATGCTCTCAGCCTCGGCCTTGGTTTCCGAATGAATGTTCACCTCGGGTTCGACAATCGGAACCATGCCCGCGCTGATCACCTCGCGTGCGACGTCAAACTGTTGAGCCACAACAGCGGCAATACCTTCTGCGTTGGCCTCGTGAATGACCGAGCGTTCTTTTGTTCCAAAGACACCATCGGCCTTGGCCAGCGTTTCTGCCAGACCGGGGATCGGTTTCATCATCTGAACGCCGTTGGCCTGATCCTCCAGTCCCTTGTCGATTTTCAGAAATGGAACGATGCCCTTGGCCGACCACAGAAAATCGGCGACTTTGCGGCCTTCGATTTCCTCGTTCAGGGTGCGTTCGAACAGGATAGCGCCAATCACCTTAGCTTTGGTGAAGTCGTCTGCCAGAATGATGCGTGCGCGCATCTTCTGGATTTCTCCGAACATCTCTTCTTCCGAGGTGTAGTCCGAGGCTTCAACACCATAAAGCGCCAGCGCCTTGGGTGTAGAACCGCCGCTTTGATCCAGTGCCGCGATGAAACCTGCACCGTCGGACATTTGCGCGCGCTGTTCTGCTTTGGACATATCTGTTTCCCGTTCAATAATGATTCCGTGTTTTCCATCGCATACAACAAGGCGTTGACCGATGGTAGTTTGTTAGCGCTCAACCAGCCGCAGCCATATCCCGTCTTTCGAGCGAACCGTCAGATGCGCGACCGGAACAGGATCGCGTCCGGTCACTGGCTCAAACCGATAGTGCTTTATTAGCATCGACAGGATCAGCGGCCCTTCAATCATCGCAAACCCTGCCCCGGTACAAACCCGCGATCCGGCGGAGAAGGGAATGAAGGCGTTCCGCTGGCAGGTCTTGCCGTTTTCCGTCTCCCACCGCGCTGGATCAAAGGCATCCGGGTTTTCCCACAGGCGCTCATGACGGTGCAAATGCCACGGGCTGATAACAATTTGCGATCCCTGCGGGACATCCCGATCTCTGAAACGCTCGGGACAGGTGGCTTCTCGCACCATCATGGGCACGGGTGGATAAAGGCGCAGGGTCTCGCGAAACACACTGCGACTGAGCTTCAAGCCTGAAACGGCGGCAAATGAAGGATCGTCCAATGCCGTCGCCTCTGCCGCGACCTTATCCTGCCATTCCGGATACAGCGCCATCAGGTAAAGTGCCCAGGCCAGTGCCGAGGCGCTGGTTTCATGCCCGGCCAGAAAGAAGATGGCCACCTGGTCGATCATCTCCTGCGTCCCGAAACAACGCCCCGTTTCCGGGTCCGGCCTGGTCATGATCTTGGTTGCAAGGTCATCGGGTGCTTTCCCCAGGGCTATTGCCTCCGCCCGCTCGTCCGTGAGGTGCGCAATCAGGTTCCTGATTTCCCGCGCTGTCCTGCGGGTCTTGCGGGAATGAAACCGGGGCACCCAGCTAGGGACAGGTACAAAGGCCGCAAGGTTCAGCAGCGGTTGTTCCCGCTGATAGGTGCGAAACTTGTCAAACACCTGTGTCGCCACGGTGTGTTCGATCGGAACAGAGAACAAAGTACGAAAGATAACATCTGCGGCCGCGTGGCTGGTGATTTCTTCGCATTCGACGTCGCGGCCGCCGCGCGTTCGCAGTCGGTCAACACTGGCCTGCGCCGCTGCATACATGGCCGGAAACGTATCCTTCAACCGCCCCCCCTCAAACGCCGGATCAATGATGCGGCGTTGGCGTTTCCAGGTTTCGCCATTGGTCAGGAAAACGGAGTCGCCCAGCAGCGGGCGCAATCCCTCGCTGATCCGGCCTGATTTCGGAAAATCGTCGGGGCGTTGTTTCAGCACCAAATCAATGAGTTCAGGCTGATTGATCATGAAAGACCGGAAGAACGGCGTCCTGAACTCGGCCATCCAGGCCCGATACAAGCGTTGCGGTTGTGCCGAGAGGATATCCTGACGAAAGAGCTTCAGATAGCGCCACAAAGACACCTTGTCGGGACGAGAGACGGGTTTTGGTGGGGTCACGAGTGCACCGACGTGTAACCTGACACCGCCTCTTCGATCCGCGAACGCGATGGTGCCCGGTTGCGAAACCGTTCCCCCAATGTCAGTGGCCCGGCAGTGATACGGAAATAGTCATAATCGCCGGGCTCGTCGAAGGCGCAGAGATATTGAAAATGCAGTCGAAAAAACCGCCAGCGTAATGCCTTCCAACGGTCTGCTGAAAGGGTTTGCGTGAACGCAGCAGACAGAACCAAAGGCCAACGCTTATCAGATCCGGCGACGCCGCTGACGCACACAGGATCGCACAAGGCAAATGCGCAGCCGTCGCCTGGGGCCGAGACATCGATCCAAGTCAGGTCTGTCCTGGACGACATGAATTGTAGATCACTGCGCAACTGATGGGCATCGGGCAGAAAGGACACCATAGGGACCACCTGCCCCAATGTCAGAAAGGATAACACAGGTCCGTCTTCGGACACGGGTTCTGACCGCAATAGGTCGGCCAGAACCGATACGCCCAGATGCGCGCCCGAGCTGTGCCCGACCACCAGAACCTCGTCCACTTCTGTTTCCATAGCTTGCCCGATCAGTTCAACAAACTGGCGCATTCGAGATTGCATTTCCGGCGACACACCGCCCCATTCGCGCGAGGAGTAGGCGTAGTCATGCATCAGGTAATAGGCAAACAGCCGATTATCGATTTTTCGAAACCAGCGCAGCAATACAAGCGCCACCAAAAGCCCCGCTGCCAGACCGGGCCAACCCAGCAAGGTAAAACCAGCCCAGACCACGCCAAAAGCCGCCATCAATTGCGCCAGCAACATGCCCACCGGGTAAAGCGCTGCAATTACCGGGCCTTTGCGCAAGCGCATCAGGCGCCAAATTGCCCCCGTGGACAGGTAGATCCAGACCGTCCGCGCCAATTGAAGATAAGTCGCGGCTATCGAGGTATCCATGCTGTCGCGGACAATGTCTGACCAAACCAGAACTTCAAAATCGGTATCGACCGCAAGCCCGTCCTGACATGAGGAAACATGCCAGCCATATGGACCGTCATTCGTTCGGGCCGACAACGAAATGTCATAGCCGGAAATTTCACCCTGTGCGCGCCCTTCCCTTCGGTAAAGCTCGCGGTATCGACGCGGGTGAATGGGATCGTATCCCGGAATGTAGAACACCCGGCGCTTGCGCACCTGCAACTGGTTTTTCTGACTGCTCATGCTCGTACCTTCTGCGACGCAGGTTAGCGCAGCATTACGGCCAAGGTAAGATGGATCGGAAAATCAGCCCAGCGTCGCCAGCGCAGGAAAGGTTTCCAGCAGCCACCAGCTGAACTCGGTGAAAAGGCCGGTTATCAACATGATACCGACAAACAGAAGTAGCCCGCCCATCGCCTTTTCAATCGTACCCATATAGGGCTTGATGCGGTTCATGACCGACATTGACCGGTTCAGGAACATAGCGGCCAGCAGGAACGGAATTCCAAGCCCTGCGGCGTATATACCCAGCAGGAATGTTCCCCGGGCCACCGAAGCCTCAGACGCGGCCAGCGACAGAATGGCCCCCAATTGAGGTCCGATACAGGGCGTCCAGCCGAATGCAAACGCAAGGCCCAGAATGTAGGCTCCGAACACGGATCCGCTGGAATCGCCGGTTTCCATGCGCGCCTCGCGGTCGAGGATCGGAATGCGGAATACGTTCAGAAAGTGAAGCCCGAACACGATGACAACCGCGCCAGACAACTTGGCGAACAGTACCTGATTGGTCAGAACAAAGGCGCCAAAAGCTGAAGCTGTGAAGCCCAACAGCAAAAACACCGTCGACAGGCCCATGACAAAAAACAGGGCCGCCAGCGTTGCCTTGCGGCGGGCTTTGGTTTCATCCTGCATCTCGTTGATGGTCACACCACTCATATACGCCAGATACGGCGGAACGATCGGCAAAACGCAGGGTGACAGAAAACTGATCAACCCGCCGATCATGGCGATGAACATGGCAGGCAAAAGCCCCGCGTCGATGATTTCAATTCCGAACATGAAACAGCACATAGGGTATGAATCCGGCGGCGTCACGAGGCCATTCGGTCACATCCTCGTGCTTGCGTGCTGGACACCGTGACAAAGTGGAAATATCTGAACGATATGTCTGAACCGACCGAAACCCTTGATGCCTTGGGGCTGTTGTGCCCGTTGCCCGTGCTCAAAGCGCGCAAACGTCTGAAATCCATGCCGGCGGGTGCTGTGTTGCGCATGTTGGCCGACGATCCCGCTGCAATTATCGATGTCCCCCATTTCTGTGCGGAAAGCGGGCACAGCCTGCTGTCAAAGGAGGAAATCGACGGACACCAAGTTTATCTGATCCGGAAATCGGCCTGAATTTGAACTCACGCCGTAAATGAAAAAGGCGGGCCTTGCGCCCGCCTCCCGTATTATTGGCCCAACGACCACCATCCGCGCCGCTTGGGCTTTGGTGGCTGGGCGGGTTCACGTTCTTCGACCACGGTTTCCAGAACAGGTTCCGGAGTTTCCTCGGCCGCCTGCACGGGCTCCTCAACAACGGGTTCAGAGACGTCTTGTGCTGCGACCGGTTCAGCCTTCGGCTCCTCCGGAACGACAGGTTCCTCTTGCCCTGTTTCGTCCACCTGCGGCTCTGAGGTTTCTTCTTCCGCGCCCGTCTCAGGTTCAGCCGCAGCAGTTTCCACTTTTTCCTCAGATTCCTGCGGCTCGTCCACAGTATCTTCCGAAACCGGTTGATCAGCCAGAGCCTCTGGTGCCTCTACTGGTGCTTCTGCAGCAACCTCAGTCTCGGCGTCCTTTTTGCGGCGACGAGGTGCGCGACGTTTCTTGGGCTTGGGCTCCGGCTTTTCACTTTCATCCTCACCCTCGGACACACTTGCATCCTGGGTTTCGACATCAGCAGCCGCAACCTCAGTTGCCTCCGATGCTGCATCGCCGTCATCAGACGCTGCTTCTGGGGTGTCAGATGCGCCGTTGTTCTTCTTGCGGCGACGGCGGCGACGCTTGCGCTTTGGCTTGCTTTCGTCTTCCGCCTGTACCGTTTCTTCTTCCGGCTGATCCTCATCCGTCGCGTCAACCAGATCCATCAGTGACGCATCAACGGAAACGACAGGTGCGGTTGCCTCGGGAACGATCCGGCTGGCGGTCTTGAACTTCTCCAACGAGAAATCCGGGCTAACCAGATGCACATCGCCTTCAATGCGAACCGACAGCCCATAACGCGATTCAATCTGGGCGATATGTTCGCGTTTCTGGTTCATCAGGAAGTTAGCGATGCTGACCGGGCACCGAACCAGCACCTCGCGCGAGCGGCGGCGAGTGCCTTCTTCTTCAATCTGGCGCAGAATGGTCAGCGCCATGTTGTCGTCCGAGCGGATCAGTCCCGTACCATGGCAGGCCGGGCAGGGTTGCGTTGTTGCCTCCAGCATACCCGGCCGCAGCCGCTGACGGCTCATCTCCAACAGACCAAAGCCCGAGATCCGGCCAACCTGAATGCGGGCCCGATCTGTCTTCAGCTTCTCTTTCAGACGCTTTTCGACAGAGGCGTTGTTCTTCCGCTCGTCCATGTCGATGAAGTCGATCACGATCAAACCAGCCAAATCGCGCAGACGCAACTGGCGCGCCACCTCTTCGGCAGCTTCAAGGTTCGTCTTGAGAGCGGTTTCCTCGATCGAGCCTTCCTTGGTGGCACGACCCGAGTTCACGTCAATCGCAACCAGTGCCTCGGTGACGCCAATGACGATGTAACCGCCCGATTTCAGCTGCACGGTCGGGTTGAACATTCCCGCCAGGTAGCTTTCAACCTGGTAGCGCGCGAATAGCGGCAGCGCGTCTTCATACCGTCGCACGTTTTTGGCGTGCGACGGCATGATCATCTTCATGAAGTCCTTGGCGATGCGATATCCGCCCTCGCCTTCGACCAGAACCTCATCGATATCGCGATTATAGAGGTCGCGGATCGAGCGTTTGATCAGGTCGCCTTCTTCGTAAATCTTCGCTGGCGCGATGGACTGAAGTGTCAGTTCCCGGATCTGTTCCCACAGGCGCTGAAGGTATTCATAGTCCCGTTTGATTTCGGATTTGGTTCGCTTGGCGCCCGCGGTACGGATGATCAGCCCCGCACCCGTCGGCACGTCGATTTCCGCCGCGATTTCCTTCAGCTTCTTCCGGTCTGGCGCATTGGTGATCTTGCGGCTGATCCCGCCGCCACGGGCGGTGTTTGGCATCAATACGCAGTAGCGACCGGCCAGAGACAGATACGTGGTCAGAGCGGCACCCTTGTTGCCCCGTTCTTCCTTGACGACCTGAACCAGCAGAACCTGGCGGACCTTGATGACTTCCTGAATCTTATACCGACGCGGACGCGGCTTGCGCGGCGGGCGGATATCTTCGCTGTCATCTTCATCCGCCACGGACTCGATTGTTTCATCTTTGGTGGAGGCATCCAACAGAGCTTCGGAATCATCCGCGTCCTCGGCGCCTGCCCTGTCGTCCTCGGCGTCGTCCTCGACCGCTTCTTCAAGCTCGGAAGCTACGGCCTCTGCCTCGCCAGCCACTTCTTCAGATGCAGCGGCTTCCGATCCATCTTCCGGCTCGACCTCAGTTGGTTCTTCCCGGTCTGCTGTGTCGGCGGTTTCGGCCTCAGCTTCCTGCCCGGCATCCTCAGCCGCGCCTTCCGCATCCTCGGGCGCGTCAGCATCGTCAACGGGTTCTTCAACCGGGGTTTCGCCAACAAGCTCAACCGGAGAGGTTCCTTCGGGAACGGCCAGATCAGCCGCCTCTTCACCTTCATCCAGATCGATCGTTTCCATGCCCGTGGGTTCGGACGAAACCTCGATGCTCTCGACGGCATCGTCGGATTTCACATCCGCCGCCTTGGTCCGCGAACGGGACCGGCGCTTTTTGGGCTTGGATTCTTCGGCTTCGTCCCGCGCCTTCATCGCTTCGGCGTAGGCGCGTTCCTCTTCCATCAGCGCTTCGCGGTCGGCGACAGGGATCTGATAGTAATCCGGGTGGATCTCGGAAAACGCCAGAAAACCGTGTCGGTTTCCGCCGTAGTCCACAAACGCCGCCTGAAGCGACGGTTCAACCCGTGTTACTTTTGCAAGATAAATGTTGCCGGCAAGCTGACGTTTGTTTTCGGATTCAAAATCGAATTCCTCGACCTTGTTTCCGTCGACCACCACGACGCGGGTTTCCTCCGCGTGGGTGGCATCGATAAGCATTTTCTTAGCCATTTGTCCTTGGTGCACCGCGCCAAACGCGTTGTCCTTACCCGTCCGGGGGGACAGGCGCTTTTGGGGTGGTGTCTTGTCAGGGCGATATCGGACGGCGCGCGGCAGGGTCTGGCGCTTTGGCCCCCTGCCCGGTCACTCAATCGTTGCGCGCGCGTCATCGCGGTTCTTCTCCGACAGGCGCGGTCGTCCGCTACCTGCCCATTTATTCCTTTCACCCGCCATTTCACGGGTTAAGGCGTTCAGATGCCCCTATTGGGGCACAATCGGTCTGCGTCGCCTGGCGGGAAGGTGCACCACCTTTTGCGGCGTCGCAGCGAAACTCAAAGATTCGGGACTTTAGGGCGCAAAAACTGCCCTGCCCGTCCGGACACAATAAAAGCAGTCCTGTGGAAAAGACAATGGGCAAACTGCATCTGACCGCACGGACACATCCGACGCCCGGCTTATTCTGTTCAAAAATGCCTCAAGAGGGGGCTGGCCCCCTCTGAAGTACGTCATAGATAGTCAGAACGTTGCAGGCCGTATTTGGCCATCTTTTCATTCAGTGTCCGACGCGGCAGGCACAATTCGTCCATAACAGACGCAATCGAACCTTTGTGGCGGCGCATGGTGTTGTCGATCAGCATCCGTTCAAACGCCTCGACATACTCTTTCAGCGGCTTGCCCTCGGTCGTCATCACCGGTTGCATCTCTTCATGATCAGACATCAGCAAAGACGCAATGGTTCCGGACCCACGCCGAGACTGCAAAACCGCGCGCTCGGCAATGTTGATCAGTTGACGCACATTTCCGGGCCATGGGGCTTGCAAAAGCTGCGCCGCCTCCTGCGCGCTGACCTGCGGCGCATCACAGCCATATTCTTCGGCGAATTGCTCGCTGAGACGTGTGAACAACGTCAGAATGTCCTCGCCCCGCTGGCGCAAAGGCGGCATGGTGATCCGCAAAGCCGCAAGACGATAGAACAGGTCGGGACGCAACACATCCTCGCTTGTCTTGCCGGCTTCCTGCAGGTTCGAGATCGCGACAATCCGTGTTTCGGCCGGAGTACCCTGATCGTTCATGACACTCAGCAGACGTGCCTGCAGTGTGTCGCTCAACGCCTCGACATCCTCCAGAACAAGCGTGCCGCCGCGCGCTTCTTCGATGGCTGGCAATTGTGCGTCTTCCGGCATCATCGGGCCAAACAAACGCTTGGACAGCGCCTCTTCCTCAAGCGCGGCACAGGACACTAAAACGAATTTCTTGCCCGCGCGGCTGCCCACTGCGTGCAGTGCATGCGCCACCAGCGTTTTGCCCGTGCCGGTCTCACCATCGATCAGAACGTGACCATCAGCCTGACCCAGATCGAGAATATCCTCGCGCAGGCGCTCCATCACCGGGCTGGCACCGATCAGCTTATTCATGATCTGCGTACCACCTGACAACTCGCGCCGCAGTGCGCGGTTATCCAGGGTCAAACGACGCGCATTGCTGGCGCGTTTTGCCAGTTCGGACATACGATCCGGATTGAACGGCTTTTCAAGGAAGTCGAACGCCCCAACCCGCATCGCCTCGACCGCCATCGGCACATCGCCGTGGCCCGTGATCATGATGACGGGCAACGTGCTGTCGGCCCCCATCAGCTTTTTCAGCAACTGAATGCCGTCCATTCCCGGCATCTTGATATCCGAAATGACGATACCGGGGTAATCCGGACCAAGAACCTTGAGCGCGTCTTCGGCGCTGGAAAAGGTCTCGGTGTCATATCCTGACAACGCCAGCCATTGGCTGATCGACTGGCGCATGTCCTGTTCGTCGTCCACAATGGCGATTTTCATGGCCTGTGCCATAGTCATTCCTCGTTATTCAGCGGCCTCAAGGCCGTCGCTTCCAAGTATCGGCAGCTGCATCTCGAAAACTGCACCACCGTGCTGTCCGTTGCGTGCGGTCAGCCGTCCGCCATGGTCGTTCACGATCCCCGACGAGATGGCAAGCCCCAGTCCAACACCGTCACCCGGCTGCTTGGTGGTGTAGAACGGTTCGAACAGGTTCTCGATATCTTCTATACCATACCCGTTGTCGCGCACCGTCAGTACCGCAGTATCGCCCGCCGCAAGGATAATTTCCACATCCGGGTCTGCCACCGATTTGGTGGCGTCCAGCGCGTTCCGCAAGAGGTTGACCATCACCTGTTCAATTCGCATCCGGTCGCCCATCACGACCACCGGCTCCTCGGGCAGAATTTGTGTGATCTTCACCTGCCGCTGGCGCAGTTGCGGCTCCATCATCGACAGGGATGAGGCCAGCGCTTCCCCAAGATTTACAGGGGAAAATGCGTCCGCTCCCTTACGTGCATATGACTTGAGCTGCCGCGTGATCGCGCCCATCCGTTCGATCAACCCGTCAATGCGACCAAAACTTGCAAGCGCTTCTTCCGGGCGGTTCCGGCGCAGCAAAAGCCGTGCGCCGGCCAGATAGGTTTTCATGGCGGCCAGCGGCTGGTTCAACTCGTGACTGACGGCGGCCGACATCTCACCCAAAGCGGCCAGTTTCGAGCTCTGGGCCAGCGTCTGTTCGGCCACTTCCAATGTCTTTTCAACCCGTTCACGCTCAGCGATTTCCCGCTGCAACCTTGCGTTCAATGCGCGAAGCTCTGCCGACTCGCGCTGGATCGATACCATCCGAACGGCGGCCCGGCGGCTTAGTGCATAGAAGGCCAACGCCAGAAGAATCGCAAAGCCCATGATCTCCAGGGCCAAAACGCTGTTCACCTTCTCCCGGATCGAGGAATAAGTCGTGAAGGACGTCATCTGCCAGCCACGAAACGGAATGCGGGTCTCCATCCGCATCACAGCCTCACCTTGCAGATAGGCATCGGGCGGAAGGACCGTCCAGTCAGTGGTCGCGCGTATGGCGCGCTGAATCGCGCCCTGCGGAGGCTGGCGCAGCATTGCGGCCTTTTCGTCCAGTCCCCGCCATTGCGGTTCGGTTGAAAGAATGATGGTGCCGGTGCTGTCCACGACCATGACAGCATCGGAGATCCCGGCCCAGGCGCGTTCAAATTTTTGCAGGTCGACCTCGACAACGATCACGCCCAGGGTCTCGGTTCCGGCTTCCATGCGACGGGAGTAGACAAAGCTGTAGCCGCCCGATTCCCGTTCGATCACGGTAAAGATCGTCGAGTTCGATCGCGCCGCATCGACAAAATATGGCGAGTTTCGATGCAACTCACCCAGACGGTTGCGGTCCGTGGCGGCGACCGAGCGACCATCACGGTCCAGCAGCATCAGCGAGGCCGCGCCGATCTCTTCAACGAAGGAAATCAGGCGTTGGGTCGAAAGGGAAAAATCGCCCGACTGCAATGCCGCGATCAATGTCGGGTCGCGCGCCAGCAACTGCGGAACGATCGAATTTCTGCGCAGCTCGCTCAGTAGGTTTCCGGAATACAGGGTCAACCGCAACTCAGCCCGGTTGCGGGTGGATTCGGTAAACCTGTCTGTCAGTAAACGGTTCGTGACCCACACGGTGGCTGCGGCGGCCACCAGCAAAACGATAACCGCAACCCGCAACCGCCATCCAAGCGGCGCGCCGCGAAGCGGTTTTGCGATTTTGGGCATGTTCGTGGGCGCGTCGGAGCTCATACGTGAAATTTACGCGTCCGGCGTTGCGACCTCAAGTCACGCTGGTGCCAAAACCCCGGACAATGCGCGGAACAACGCCGTTCCGTCGGTGCCGCCGTGCCCTTCGTCCGCTGCCCGCTCGGGATGGGGCATCAATCCGAGAACGCGACGGTTTTCCGAAAGAATGCCCGCAATATCGCCGACCGACCCGTTCGGGTTCTCGGCATAGGTGAACGCAATGCGGTCATGCTCTCGCAGGGTCGATAATGTTGCGTCATCAGCGAAGTAATTTCCATCGTGATGAGCAATCGGAATTCCGATCACATCCCCCGAATTGTAGCCTTGCGTAAACGCGCTGTCGCTGGTTTCGACCTTCAGGCCGACTGTGCGGCAGATGTATTTCAACCCGGCATTGCGCAGAAGCGCCCCGGGCAGAATGCCGGTTTCGGTCAAAATCTGGAATCCATTGCAAACGCCAATGGCGTAACCACCACGCTTGGTGTGGTCAACAACGGCCTTGCAGATCGGCGACTGGGCAGCAATTGCACCGCAACGCAGGTAGTCGCCGTAAGAAAATCCGCCGGGCACACCGACAATGTCGACACCCTCGGGCAATGTGGCATCCTTGTGCCAGACCATCTCGACCTGGAAACCCGCCTGTTCAAAAGCAACTGCAAGGTCCCGATCGCAATTGGATCCGGGGAATACGATTACGGCTGCGCGCATGGCCGACCCTCCTTGATCAGATCCGAGAAAGCTCAGACCAGTTCGATTTCGTAGCGTTCGATGACCGTGTTAGCCAACAGCTTTTCGCACATCTCGGTGATGTCCGCCTCGGTCGCGCCGTCTGCAAGTTCCAGATCGATCACCTTGCCCTGACGCACGCCCTGGACCTGATCAAAGCCCATGGCACCCAATGCATGACGCACCGCTTCGCCCTGAGGGTCCAGAACCCCGTTCTTGAGCATGACATGCACCCGTGCTTTCATTTTCGAAACTCCACCTGTGGGGCGAAGGTCCAGGCCCCATTTCGTTGCGCGGGGGATAGCGCGGTTGTGGGCGCTGGACAACCCTTCTTGGCGGCTACGGGGTATGCAGTTTGACGCAGAGGCATCTGTCACCTTTTGAAAGAACCCCAGACATGCTCCAACACGCCGGATTGGCAAATGCCGAACTGAACAAAGAAAAAGCGCCCCCTCAACCGAGGCAGCGCTTTGTTCCAAATCGAACAGACCTGTTTGGTCAGTTGATCAATGTCGGCTTTGTCACGTTACTTTTGGGCAGAACGCCCAGACGCCGGGCGACCTCGGAGTAGGCGTCGGTCAAATTGCCCAGATCGCGCCGGAACACGTCTTTGTCGAGCTTTTGTCCGGTTTCGATGTCCCACAGTCGGCAGCTATCCGGGCTGATTTCATCCGCCACGAGCAATCGCTGAAAATCACCTTCGAAGACGCGGCCTATCTCGATCTTGAAGTCGATCAGACGGATACCCACAGCCAGCATCACACCGCTCATGAAATCGTTCACGCGCAGCGCCAGGCTAAGGATATCTTCCATATCCTGCTGGCTAGCCCAGCCAAAGGCCGCAATGTGTTCTTCCGAAACCAGCGGATCGCCGAGCGAGTCATCCTTGTAGCAGTACTCGATGATCGGACGCGGCAACTGTGTTCCTTCGGCGATGCCCAAACGCTTGGACAGCGAGCCTGCGGCGTAGTTGCGAACGATTACTTCCAACGGCACAATCTCGCAGCTGCGCACAAGCTGCTCGCGCATGTTCAGACGGCGAATGAAATGGTTCGGCACCCCAATCTGCGTCAGGCCGGTCATGAAAAACTCGCTCAGGCGGTTGTTCAATACGCCTTTTCCGTCAATGACGTCTTTCTTTTCGGCGTTGAAAGCCGTGGCGTCATCCTTGAAATACTGAACGATTGTGCCCGGTTCCGGGCCTTCATACAGGATCTTGGCCTTGCCTTCATAGATTTTCTTGCGACGCGCCATGTGCGACCTTTCCAGTCTGCTGAGCGGGAATGAGTCCCCTCACGTTGGCGTTCTCATAGTCCAAGCCCCCCTTTCTCGCAAGTTCGTCAACCCGAGAGGCTTTGACGCAGCGCAAATCCCTTGCGTCCACAACGTGCAATAGTCATATCATGAAGACAGAATTCGAAACTCAAGGGGCCCCCGACAAATGACCACATTTGACGAACGTGAAGCCGCGTTTGAAAACAAATTCGCGCATGATGAAAAAATGCAGTTCATCGCCAGAATGCGCCGGAACCGCTTTATGGCCGTTTGGGCATCCACGCTTAAGGGTGAGACGGTAGAACAAGCCCGCAAATACGGTCAGGAACTGGTGCACACAGATCTTCAAAACGTAAGCGAAGACGACGTTGTCGACGCCGTCAAAGGATATCTGGGCGACCTTGCCGACGAAAAGACCATCCGCGTAAAGATGGCTGAGTTGTTGGTGGAAGCCAAAGAGCAGGTCATGGCGGAAGTAAACATCTGACCTCCAAAATACAAAGCTCATGATCTTCATGAGTTTTATGAATTTGATTTGACGCCCCGGTCGTGAGACACGGGGTGTCTCAATTTTTAACGGTCGAATGCACCTTTATTCGGACGACTCGCATGACAAACGCGCTTAGCACACTTTTGGAAACCAAGGATGCCATTCTGGCGGACGGGGCAACCGGCACCAATCTGTTCAATATGGGACTGCAATCGGGCGACGCGCCGGAATTGTGGAATGTGGACGCACCGGACAAGATCAGGGCGCTGTACCAGGGATCCGTTGATGCCGGCAGCGATCTGTTTCTGACCAACACTTTTGGCGGAACGGCCTCGCGTCTGAAACTGCACGATGCACAGGATCGCGTTGCAGAACTGAACCGAATCGGCGCCGAACTGGGTCGCGAAGTCGCCGACAAGGCAGGTCGCACGGTGATCGTGGCCGGGTCGGTCGGTCCTACCGGCGAAATCATGGAGCCGGTCGGCAGCCTGTCACACGCAGATGCCGTCGAAATGTTTCATGAACAGGCCGAAGCGCTAAAAGCAGGCGGCGTCGACGTTCTCTGGCTGGAAACCATCAGCGCGCCCGAGGAATTCCGGGCCGCAGCAGAAGCATTCGCGCTGACTGACATGCCCTGGTGCGGGACCATGAGCTTTGACACCGCGGGTCGCACCATGATGGGCGTTACATCCGCCGATTTTGCCTCGCTGGTTGAAACGTTGCCCAATCCGCCTGTGGCTTTCGGCGCCAATTGCGGGACCGGGGCTTCGGATATCCTTCGCACGGTGCTGGGTTTTGCGGCACAGGGAACAGAACGGCCTGTGATCTCGAAAGGGAATGCGGGCATACCGAAATATGTCAATGGTCACATCCACTATGACGGAACGCCCGAGTTGATGGGCCAGTACGCGGCCATGGCACGTGACGCGGGGGCGACTATTATTGGCGGCTGTTGCGGCACGATGCCTGAGCATCTTCGTAAGATGCGCGAGGCGCTGGACACAACCGCACCGGGTGATCGACCGACACTGGATCAGATAACGGGCGCACTGGGTCCATTCTCATCAGCCTCTGACGGCACTGACGAGGATGCGGCAGTCCCGGACCGCCGCGCGCGCCGTCGCCGCCGGGCTTGAGCTTCAGCGCCCCTCGAATTTCGGGGGGCGTTTTTCCATGAATGCAACGACGCCTTCGGCAAAATCGCGGGTGCGGCTGCAATCTCCCTGCAAATGAGCCTCGGTCGTCAATTGCTGAGTCAGGGATTTGTCGTAAGTCCCGCGAATGGCCTTCTTCATCGCAGCAAACGCAGCGGTTGGCCCATTGGCCAGATAAGACGCCCGCTTGCGCCAGTGCGCGTCAAACTCTGCATCACTGACGGATTCCCAGATCAGCCCCCAGTCATCGGCTTGACGCGCGGTGATCTTGTCCGCGAACAGCGCCGCGCCCATCGCTTTGGCCATCCCCATCTGACGCGGCATGAACCATGTACCGCCGGCATCCGGCAACAACCCGATCCGCGCGAATGCCTGCAAAAAATATGCGCTTTCAGCCGCGATCACGACATCCGCGCACAAAGCCAGATTGGCCCCCGCGCCGGCGGCTGCCCCGTTTACCGCGGCGATTGTCGGAACCGGGCAATCGTGGATCGTTTCCAGCATCGGTTCGTATTCGTCGCGCAAAGATCTTTCCAGGTCGATCTTGCCAGTGCTCGAAGCATCCCCAAGATCCTGCCCCGAGCAAAACGCGTTGCCTGCCCCGGTTATCACGATCGCCCTGGCGCGACGGGCCGCATGTTTCATCGCATGCATGATCTCGGCCCGCATTTGCGTGGTCAGTGCGTTCATCTTATCCGGCCGGTTCAGCGTCAGAACCGCCAGATCGTCCGCAATGTCCAGAAGGACCGTTTCGTATTCCATGGTTTCCTCCCAAACTCAGAACCCTGGGTGAACCTGATGGATAAATGCGGGAAGGAAAAGCTAAACCGAACGTCAGTCTTCGAGAATTTGGCGCAGACGCTCTTTCTCGTCTTCGCTCAGGGCGTCTGCTTCGGACGCGCCCTGCCCTTGTGACCGCTTTCGCAAGAAGTTCCAGCCCATTCCGGCGGCAATCAGCAGCATTATGGGACCGGCCAGCCAAAGCATCAGGTTTGAACCGGTCACTTTCGGCTTCAAAAGAACATATTCGCCGTAACGGTCAACGATATAGGCCACAGCCTCTTCGTCGCTGTCCCCGGCCACCAGCCGCTCACGCAACAACAGGCGCAAATCGCGCGCCAGTTCGGCATTGCTTTCATCAATGCTTTCATTTCGGCAGACAAGGCAGCGCAACCCGGTACTGATATCGCGTGCCCGCGCTTCGAGTGCCGGGTCATCCAACACTTCATCCGGTTGAACAGCCATCAACGGGGAGGCAATCAGCATCAGGATCAGAGCCAAACGTCTCATTCCGCAGGTACTCCGCCAGCCGGGGACTTGCGGGCACCGGCAGCCACACGAAAACGACGATCAGACAGGCTGAGAACTCCGCCAAGTGACATCAGAATACACCCGCCCCAGATCCAGTTCGCCAGTGGTTTGATGTAGGTTCGCATGACCCAACCGCCATCGGCCTGCTGGTCGCCGATCACGACATACACATCCCGCAGGAAACGATAGTCGATCGCCGCTTCGGTCGTGGGCATCCGCGCCACGGGATAGTCGCGTTTTTCCGGATGCAGCGTTGCGATGGGCCGCCCGTTCTTTTCAACGATTACATCCGCCATGGTCGAGAAGTAGTTCGGCCCCTGTACCCGGCGCACATCATTCAGGGTCAGGGTGAATTGCCCGACCTCAAATGGTTGGCCCGGTTGCGCAACACGTATGTCTTCGACCTCCCACGCGGTCAGTCCCGCAATGGCAAATATCGTCACCCCCAACCCTGTATGAGCGACCGCCTTGCCCCAATCCGCACCGGGCAGACGCACCAGGCGATTCAGGTTGTTTTTGCGGCCCGTACGGCTCCACAAATCCACGATTGCACCGAATGTGATCCATGCGCCAAGGAACAGACCAACCGGCCCCAAAGCGCTGCGTCCTGACTGCATCGCCCAGACCAGCAGCGCCAGCGCAAGCGCCAGCAGAAACGCGTAGCGCAGCGACCAGGTCGTTTTGCCAAGCTTGCCCCGTTTCCAGGGCAGCATGGCACCAACGGGCAACGCAATGCCCAACGCCACCATGAAGGGCGTAAAGGCCGCATTGAAGAAAGGTGCCCCAACAGAAAGCTTCCGATCAAAGGCCATTTCCGCCACCATCGGCCACATGGTTCCCACAAAGACGACAAAACAGCTAACAGCCAAAAGGATGTTGTTCAGTATCAACGCGCTTTCGCGGCTGACCATTCCAAACACACCCTTCGCCTCCATGGCCTGTGCGCGGGTGGCAAACAGGGTTAACGAACCGCCAATGAAGAAAATCAGAATAAGCAGGATGAACACGCCCCGTTCCGGGTCGTTCGCAAAAGCGTGAACCGAGGTCAGCAGGCCGGACCGTACAATGAAGGTCCCGATCAGCGAAAATCCGAAGGCTATAATGGCCAACAGGATCGTCCAGCTTTTGAGGGCTTCGCGCTTTTCAACAACAATCGCCGAGTGCAGCAATGCGGCAGCCAGCAGCCACGGCATGAACGAGGCATTTTCTACCGGATCCCAAAACCAGAAACCGCCCCAGCCCAGTTCATAGTAGGCCCACCATGACCCCAGCGCGATGCCGATCGTCAGAAACACCCAGGCCGCCAATGTCCACGGTCGGACCCAACGCCCCCATGCCGCGTCGATTCTGCCCTCGATGAGGGCTGCAACAGCAAAGCTGAACGCCATGCTCAGCCCGACATACCCCAGATACAGGAACGGCGGGTGGAACGCGAGGCCGGGATCCTGCAACAGCGGATTCAGGTCGCGGCCGTCAAACGGCGCGATGACCAACCTGTCAAACGGGTTCGAAGTGAACAGAATAAAGGCGAAAAACGCGACAGCGATGGCCGATTGAACCGCCAGCACGCGCGCCTTGAGCGTTGGTGGCAGACCACCCCCGAAGAACGCGGCCATGGCACCGAAAATGGTAACAATCAGAACCCACAACAGCATCGAGCCTTCGTGGTTCCCCCAGGTGCCGCTGATCTTGTACAGCATCGGCTTGGCGGAATGGCTGTTCTCTACCACGATACGCAGCGAAAAGTCCGACGTGATGAAGGCCCAGGTCAGCGCCCCAAACGAGAACGCGGTCAGCAAGAACTGAGAGATCGCAGCCGGTTCCGCAAACGCCATCCAGCCAGTCCATCGTTTTGCAGCGCCGATCAAGGGCACCACGCTTTGAACGATGGCGACAAAAAAGGCGAGGATCAGGGCAAAGTGGCCAAGTTCTGTAATCATGGCCAACGATATAAACCTGTCGCGGGGCAAGCACCAACAACAATCGCCAGGATTTGGCGCACATAGTGTCGCGGGTCAGGCACCGCGCAGGCGCTTCCAGTCCTCCAATGCGCGGTTTTCGTCAAGGTCGACGGCCGCCTCGACTTCGGGTTGGTCCGCTCCGGCGTCTACATGTGTCGGCATATCCTTGTCCAACGTTTGCAGGGTTCTGAGATTCTCGACGACGACAGGAACCCGTGTCATCCCGGCGGCAATTTCTCGTTGCAGATCCTGCACTTTGCTGTGGTGACGCGCGCCAAAATAAAAGGAAACGATTACCCCTAACAGCCACCACAAAGGTTCAGGTACAAGCGCAATCCCCTGCATTCGGGCCGCAAACCAGATCGGGTCGACCATGGCCGCCACAAACAATCCCAACGTCCCCAAAGCCAGCGCCGGTCGCGGTACTCGGTTCAACCCATCCATAAACCGATCGAATGCACCTTTTTGCCCTTTGTGAAACTCGGCGCCGAACTGAGACATCGCCTGCCCCTGGACAATTACGGACCGCTCAGCTGCTGCATCGGCGTTCTCGTGGAAAACTTCGACTGTTTCCCGCACAAGATTTCGTCCGCCCCCGAACAGAAATGACAATACGCCCGATATCAGCCCCATCGTGCAACTCTCCTTTGAAACTCCGCGTCGCTTAGGTGGTAATCGGGTGAAAGGAATTCTTCCGCCCGTCGAATCCAGCCCCCTTTTCCCCCGGATCGGGTGCGCGCATATTTGCGGGACGCAGGACGCCGATCTGCCAGTTGAAAATAGTAGTTTCGTCGGGCGATACCGTAGGCATCACGCAGCGCCGCCGCATCAGGCATAGCCGCATCCCGGCAAGCCTCTGCCGTCTGCGGACCAACCACGCCATCCACCGCGACCGCGAAACCCATTTGCACCAACAACCGTTGCAGGATTCTGACGGCATGCGCACCGGCATTTACGTACATGTCAAAAACAGTCGCGTGCAGCATTTCTGGCAACAACCCAAGGCGGGATTCCTCGAAATAGTATTGCAGAAAGATCTCAACTGCCCGACTTTGCGACAGTGCACGCATGTCTGCGTGCGAGATCTTTCCGTCTCCGGTCAGATCCAATCCCAACCGCCGCAGCGTGCTGATTGTAACACCGAACTTCGTGGGTCCGCCGGGGTCATCCGGATCATCCACATACCCGCCTTCCCGTGCCACTATGCCCTTGGCGATTTGCCGAACCGTCTGCATGCCGACCTCATTTCAACTATCAGGTCAGACGGTCTGTCAAAGACATTAACAACGCGAAAAAAGAAAGGGCGCTGCATGTCCGTCACATGCAACGCCCTACTTCTTTTTGTTCAAGAATACGCTGCCGCCGGAGGCATGCGGATCAATTGACGTCAGCTCTCATCGGCCTCTTTGTAGACCCCTTGTTCTTTCAGGGCATCCACGACCTCTTTCGGCATATAGGTCTCATCGTGTTTTGCCAGTATTTCAGTGGCTTCAAAGACACCGTTCACGTAACTTCCGGTTCCCACCATACCCTGGTTTTCCGAAAACAGGTCCGGCAGTACACCCGTGAATGCCACTTTGACGGTTTCGCCGCCGTCTGTGACGCTGAAATAGACCGTCTCGCCCTGTCCGCGGATGATTGACCCTTCTTCGACCAGCCCGCCAATCCGGAATACTTCGGTCGGTTTGGGCGGTTCCGCGATGACCTGACTTGGCGAGCGGAAAAAGTTGATGCCGTCCCGCATGGCGTACCCAATCAACGCCGTCGACAATGCCAGGGCAACAGCTGCCAGCAAAATGATCTGTACTCGACGGCGTTTCTTGAGCGTTTTCATCTTTTCCTCACGGGAACAACGGGGCCATCATCAGCCCGGCGGTTTCATTTTCACCTAACATCAGGTTGGCGTTCTGCAAGGCTTGGCCACTGCTACCTTTTGTCAGGTTATCAAGTGCCGCGACCACAATCGCGCGACGTTCAATCCGATCTGCAACCACGCCGATATGGCAGAAGTTTGACCCCCTGACATGGTGGGTCGAAGGCGTTTCACCAAAGGGAAGCACCTGCAGAAACGGCTCTGCTTCATAGGCCTTGCTCAGTGTTTCATAAATGCTGTGTGGGTCGCCCTTCACATAGGTCGTTGCCAAAATCCCCCGATTGGCGGGGATCAGATGCGGTGTGAACTGCACATGCACGGTCCGCCCCGCCAGTTTCGAGAACTCCTGATCGAACTCCCCCAGGTGACGGTGCGTCCCGCCTACGGCATAGGCGTTGTACCCTTCACTGAGCTCTGCGTGCAAAAGGTTTTCTTTCAACGACCGACCCGCCCCTGAAACGGCGCACTTCAGGTCGAGAATGATGTCATCGAGATCAACCACGCCTGCTGTTATCAGCGGCCGCAATGCGTATTGCCCGGTCGCCGCGTTGCAACCTGTGCCAGCAACCAGTCGCGCAGCCCGGATTTCATCGCGGTAGAATTCGGTCAAGCCATAAACAGCCTCTTCCTGCTGTTCCAATGCAGCGTGCGGGTTGCCGTACCACTTCTCGTACTCCGCCGGGTCGCGCAGGCGGAAATCGGCGGACAGGTCGATAATCTTCAGGTTTTTCGGCAGATCACGGATTATTTCCTGGCTGGTTTTGTGCGGCAATGCGCAGAAACACAGGTCAATCTGCGAGAAATCAATTTCCGAAATCTTGCACAGATCCGGCAGATTCATATGCCGCAGATGTGGGAAAACCTGCGCCATAGGCTGCCCAGCCTTACGTTCAGCGGCCAGAGCGGTGATTTCCATATTCGGGTGCTCGGCGATCAGCCGCACCAGTTCCGCGCCAGTGTAGCCGGAAGCGCCAAGAATTGCGATTTTGTGGGTCATGTCAGACCTCTTGCATGAGTGTGTCACATATCACGACCGCCGATGTGACGGTCATCGGATTAAGGAATGGGGGTCCAAGCGTCCTTGACCTAAGTCAGGCCGCCTCAAATGTGATTTGTCGTCGGAGAAACTGAGTGGCCCGATCGCTGACAATGCCCGGTTTGCCGGTCGTCAGAAACCCGCCCCCGCCCGAGCCAAGCATGTTCGGATGGCGTTGCAGGTAATCCGCAAGGCTTTCCGCCACCAGATCTCCCTGACTGAACACTTGAACATCCGGACCAAGCGCCTGCTGAAACGTTTCGGCCATCAAAGGGTAATGCGTGCACCCCAGAATGGCGGCCTGTGGTTCGGGCATCTTCCGCTTCAGGGCATCCACGTGGCTGCGCACCAGCGCTTCGGCCAGAATCATGTCGCCATCTTCGATCGCGTCAACAACACCGCCACATGCCTGCGCCTCGACATCTACACCGATGGCCCGAAAGGCCAGTTCCCGTTGAAACGCACGACTTGAAACGGTGGCCGGGGTTGCAAACAGCGCGACATGCTTCACGGCGACCTCTCGCGGGGGCGAGTTGTCGCCCCATTGGCGTTCCGTCAGGGCCTCGATTAGCGGCACAAAGACGCCGAGAACCCGCTTGCCGTCGGGCACGCCCTCTTCCTGCATCCGCCGCAACGCAGCCGCGCTGGCGGTGTTGCAGGCGAGAATCACCAGATCACAGCCCTTTGCCCACAGGCCATGGACTGCCTTGCGGGTCAGTTGATAGATATCCTCGGCATCGCGCACGCCGTATGGTGCATGCGAACTGTCTGCGAAATACAGGAAATCCACGTCCGGCAGACGTTTCCGAGCGGCGTCCAGAACGGTAAGCCCGCCCAGACCAGAATCAAATATACCTACTGCCATTTGCCCCTTCAGGCGCGATGCCGTTCCTCGAATTCATACCCGTAGTCATAGGACTTTAACGGTTTCGGAGACAGCTCATAAGTCGCTTTGCGCAAGAAATCCATCATCTTGCGCGTGTCCTTGCCCAAAGGGTCCAGAACATCCCGGCCAATGGGCTCACCGATGACCACCTTGACCGGCGTGTCGACCCGCTTCTTGAACTCTTTGATCAGCAACCCCATGCGCAGCGTATTGTGCAAATGACTGGCAATCTGAAACAGGCGTGAGGTGTGCCCGTCAAAAAATACCGGTACAACCGTTGCATTCGATTTCGCAACCATTCGGGCCGTAAAACCGCGCCAGCCCGGATCCATTGGGTGCGAGAACGGTTTGGCACCAGTGCTGACCGTTCCGCCCGGGAAGATCCCGATGGCACCGTCACTCCCCAAATAATCCAAGGTCGTCTTCCGCGTTTCGAGGTTTAGCCTCATCGCCTCCTTCGTATTATCGAACGAAATTGGCAGGATGATACGATTCAAATCCTCGGCCTTTGTGAATACATGATTGGCCAATATCCGAAAATCTCCGCGCGTCTGAGACAGGATGTGGCCCATCATCAGACCATCCAGAATTCCGTACGGATGATTTGCAATCAGGATCAGGGGCCCGTCAGCGGGTATGTTCGACAAAGATCCGGCGACGATATCCAGTGACAATCCGTACCGCTCGACCATAACCGCCCAGAAATCCCGGCCGTTGGCGACTTCGCGCTCGTACCCATCCGCCCGTTTGATCAGACGCAAGCGCCCGGTCGTATTCTCCATAAGCTTGATGACCATCTTCCCGCCCCTGGTCTCGGCGGAATAGGCATAGGAAATGTCACGGGCGACATGACGGCGCGAAGGCATGCGATACTCCGGTCTGTTTCACGCAATCTAGGTGCAGGTGAGCCTTTTGCACAGATGCCGTTACAGGATTATGACATGTCATTCGGCCGCGGCACGCATCTCGGGACCGCCGTCGCGGATGATCGCCAGCAATTCCTCGCGCTTTTTGGCTGCTTTGGCTTCGTTCTCCCTCAGAACAGGTCCAAATCCGCGAATCTCCAGCGGAAGCCGCGCAAGGGCCGCAAATGCGTCACGTGTTTCTGCGGTGATCAATGGGGTGATCTCACGCAGGTCGGATTCGTACTGACGGATCAATGCACGTTCCATCTTGCGTTCGGCACTGTAACCAAAAATGTCGAAGGGTGTACCGCGCAGGAATTTCAGTTTGGACAGAAGCTTCATCGGTCCAAGCATCCATTCCCCAAAAGCACGCTTGCGCGGTCGCCCGTTCGGTCCGGTCCCTCCCATTATTGGCGGCGCCAGATGAAAGGTCATCCTGAAGTCGCCGTCGAACTCGGACTTTGCCTGTTCCCGGCTATCCAGAAGAAGGCGAGCAACCTCATATTCGTCCTTGTAGGACAGCAGTTTGTGATAACCTTTGGCCACAGCCTCGCGAACCGAGGCGTCCTCGAAAGCGTCAACCACCTTGCGGTAGCGTTTTGCCAGACGATTGCCCTGATATTTCTTCAGATGATCGGTCCTGAAGTCGATCATCTGCTCCAGCGATTTGGGCAACTCTGCAACGGAAGGCGACAGTATCGCATCGACTTCCTGGGAATGCAGAACTGCCCACCGGCCAACATCAAAGGCGCGTTTGTTGCGTTCGACCGCAGTGCCGTTCAGTTCGATGGCTTGCAGAACGGCCTGATGTGAAACCGGCAGTAGACCCTTTTGCCAGGCAGCACCAAGGACCATCATGTTTGAATAGATCGAATCTCCCATGACAGCGCGCGCCAGCTCGGTTGCATCAAACATCGAAACGCCGTCCTTCAATCGCGCCTGCAGCGCCAGTTCCAGCCGGTCGCTGGGGATCTGGAAATCGGTGTCCCGGGTGAAGTCGCCGGTGATCGTTTCATGGCTATTGACCACCGCGCCGGTTTGGCCGGTTCGGGTCAGACCCAGTGTTTTGGCCCCGGCAGACACGACCAGATCGCCGCCAATCAGCGCATGTGCTTCGCCGGTCGCGACGCGGATGGCACTGATGTCTTCAGGACGGTTGGCCAACCGGCAATGGATGTGCACCGCACCGCCTTTTTGCGCCAAACCCGCCATTTCCATCATGCCAGCACCCTTGCCGTCGATCTGGGCCGCCTGAGCCAGAATGGCACCCAGCGTCACAACCCCGGTGCCGCCGACGCCAGTGATGACAACGTTATGAGTTCCATCAATACGCGGAAGTTGCGGCATAGGCAGATCGGGCAAGTCGATCTCGGTCGTCGCTTCCTTTCGGATCTGAGCGCCTTCCAACGTCACGAATGAAGGGCAAAACCCGTTGAGGCAGGAAAAATCCTTGTTGCAGCTGGACTGATCAATGGCGCGCTTGCGACCAAGTTCCGTGTTCTTCGGAATGATCGAGACACAGTTCGACTGAACACCGCAATCCCCGCAGCCTTCGCAGATGTCAGTGTTAATGAACACCCGCTTATCCGGGTCGGGAAATGTTCCGCGCTTGCGGCGGCGGCGTTTTTCGGCGGCGCAGGTCTGCACGTAGACAATAACCGACACGCCCTCGATCTCGCGAAAACGTTCCTGCACCTGCATAAGTTCGGCGCGCTCGAAGGTTTCGACATTAGCGGGCAGCGCCTTGAAGTTCACGTCTTCCTTTTCGTCATAAACAACAGCCACCGTCTGAACGCCCATTGCCTTGACCTCGGCCACAATACGTTCGGCCGTCAGACCGCCTTCATTGTCCTGCCCGCCGGTCATGGCAACTGCATCGTTGAACAGGATCTTGAAGGTGATGTTTGTCCCCGCCGACAATGCCGCCCGGATCGCCTGAACGCCCGAGTGGTTGTAGGTTCCGTCCCCAAGGTTCTGGAACACATGCTTGGTGGTCGAAAACGGCGCTTCCCCAATCCAATTTGCGCCTTCACCGCCCATCTGAGTGAACCCTGTCGTCTCACGATCCATCCACTGAACCATGTAGTGGCAGCCGATACCGGCATAAGCGCGGCTTCCCGTCGGCACGCGGGTAGAACTGTTGTGCGGGCAACCCGAACAGAAATATGGCAGGCGCGTCGCGATTTCCTGGGCGTTGTCGGCCCTGCGGGCTTCGGACAGTTTTGCCAGCCCGGCGCGAACGCCGTCTGTATCGTGCCCCTCTTCGATCAGGATCTCACCGATTTTCTCGGCGATCATGATCGGATCCAGCGCGCCGCGTGTCGGGAACAGTTCTTCTCGGTGCAAGGTGCCGGCACCGCCCTTGTACCAGCCATAGACACGGCGGCCGCGGCGATCGTCGAAAATGGCCTCTTTGACCTGAACCTCGATCAGCTTGCGCTTTTCCTCGACAATCACGATCAGATCCAGGCCTTCAGCCCAGTCGTGGAACCCAACCATGTCCAGCGGGAAGGTCTGCCCCACCTTATAGGTGGTAATGCCCAGCCGCTCGGCCTCGTTTGCGTCGATGTTCAGCAGGGACATGGCATGGGTCAGGTCCAGCCAGTTTTTGCCCGCCGCAACAAACCCGATTTTCGCGCCCGGCTTACCCCAGATACGCTTGTCCAGTTTGTTGGCATGAGAGAAGGTTTCCGCCGCAAAACGCTTGAAGTCGATAATGCGCCCTTCCTGCAGGTGAGGCGTGTCGCCCAAACGGATGTTCAACCCGCCCTCGGGCATGTCGAACTCGGGCATCACCAGCCCCATGCGATCCGGGCTGCCGTCCACGACGGAAGTCACCTCGATCGTGTCTTTCATCGTCTTCAAGCCAACCCAAACGCCGGCAAAACGGCTGAGCGCAAAGCCGTAAATACCGTAATCCAGGATCTCCTGAACACCTGCCGGACTGACCACAGGCATGTACATGTCGACCAGAGACCATTCCGATTGGTGCAACACGGTCGAGCTCTCACCGGTGTGATCGTCGCCCATTGCCATCAGCACACCGCCATGGCGCGCGGTTCCGGCCATATTCGCATGCCGCATCACGTCACCGGACCGGTCCACGCCCGGACCCTTGCCGTACCACAACCCGAACACGCCGTCGTACCGGCCGTCTCCTTGCAACCCGGCCTGCTGGCTGCCCCACAGGGCTGTTGCCGCCAGATCCTCGTTCAGACCGAACTGAAAGGTGACATCGCTTTCCGAAAGCTCTTTTTGCGCTCGCATCATCTGCTGATCGACCGCCCCAAGCGGCGAACCACGATAGCCCGTCACCAGTCCGGCGGTGTTCAAACCCGCCTTCTGGTCGCGCGCTTTTTGCATCAGCATCAGCCGAACAAGCGCCTGCGTTCCGTTCAGAAGAACGGGATTTCTGGTCAGATCAAAGCGGTCATTCAGCGTAATCTTAGGCTCGCTCATCGGACGCCTCCCCTCGTCAGATCAGGTTGCTAACTTAACACATATTTTAGGTCATAATTTCTGACCTGTATAGACGCTATCCTCTGAATTGTAACGATTTCACAGTTTGAATGTAGAACTTGTTACCTATTTCATATAGGGCTTCCTTAGGATAACGAAAGTTGCGGCGATGGACTGGGACAAGCTTAGGATATTTCACGCGGTTGCAGACGCGGGCAGCCTGACGCACGCCGGAGACAAGCTTAACCTGTCCCAATCGGCCGTCAGCCGCCAAATCCGCGCTCTGGAAGAATCACTCGATGCCACCTTGTTTCATCGCCATGCCCGAGGTCTGATTCTGACCGAACAGGGCGAATTGCTGTTCGATGCGACCTCGGCCATGTCCAAACGTCTGGACGCTGCCGCCGCGCGCATCCGCGATAGTGAAGAAGAAGTGTTTGGGGTTCTTCGAGTAACAACCACTTTCGGTTTCGGAACCCTTTGGCTGGCCCCTAGGCTGCCGAAATTATATGAACAATATCCCGACCTGAACATCGACCTGATGTTGGAAGAACGGGTTCTGGACCTTCCCATGCGCGAGGCCGATGTTGCCATCCGTATGAAAGAACCCAGCCAGGCGGATCTTGTACGAAAACGCCTTATGACCGTCCAAATGCAGCTTTATGCAACCAAGGAATACCTGGACACACATCCCTCACCTGCAACGATTGAGGAAATCTCCAATCACCGGCTAATTTGCCAGACCCCCGCCGCGCCGCAGGTCGGCGCCAGCGCAGCAATGGTCAGGCATTTAATGACGCACAACCCCAGCTCCCTGCTGACGGTCAACAACTACTTCGGGGTTTTACAAGGTGTACTGCATAACCTTGGCATCGGTGTTTTGCCCGACTATGTCACGCAGAACTTTCCGCATCTGATTTCTATCCTGGCAGATATCGAAAGCGCCGAAGTTCCGGTCTATCTCGCATACCCCGAGGAATTGCGTCACTCGAAACGTGTCGCTGCCTTCCGGGATTTCGTTCAGGATGAGATCATCGAACAGCGGAAACAGTTGAAGAGGCTGGGAAAACTGTAGCTATGCACATTTGGCATAGCGGGCATGAGCAGCAAACAGCCTAATAAATCTTGAACGAAAGAAAACCGCACACTAAATGAGCACTCGAAGGCGGTGATGCTGAAACGCTCATCATCTTCATACCTCCCTGTTGGACTACGGCCGAGCTTATTGCTCGGCCTTTTTTTTTGGCCCGAAAGCCAAGCCCTCTGAAAACAAGCCAATTTTTCTGGGAATCGTTCCACACTCCCTCTATGCTGCCGGAAAATAAAAATTTTCTACTTTCGAGGGAAATCTCATGTTCAATCTGCTTCGCCTAATGCTGGCGATGATCGTATCCGTGTTTATTGTGGGTACGGCGCTGGCTCAGGAGTCTGACACAGGCTCATCCTCTACGGTGGCGGCCCCGGTCGTTCCTGATGACCTGAGCCCCGAGCAGGTGGACGATTTGGTTGCGCGCATGTCTGACGATCAGGTGCGCGCCCTTTTGTTAGAGCGGTTGGATGCCGTAGCCGAGAAGAGGGCCAAGGAGGCAGAAGGACAGGAAGACCCGCTGACCGAAATCAACGAAATATGGGCGGCGATGGTTGCCTCATGGACTAATGTTCTGACGACACTTCCAAACATTTTCAGCGCGCAGGTTAAAGCATTTAGCAACTTTTCCGAAACTCTCGGATCGACCGGTGTGCTTACTTTGATCGGGCTGGTCGCAAGCGTTCTGGTTGTGGGATTCATAGCTGAAAAGTTGTTCGATCTGTTAACCAGAAGATGGCACAAACACACCGAAGTCGGGGATGAGGCCGACCTTTGGGGTGCCGTGAGCTTTTTGTTCCGCCGGTTTTGCCGCGAGATCGCCGGGTTGATTGTTTTTTATATCGTCATCCGGACTCTGGGCCGGATCCTTTTGACACCCGAGCAGCTCAAATTTGCGGGCCCTTTCGTATTCTATCTTATCTGGATCCCGCGATTGGGCGCGGCGGCGTCGCGGTTCATTATGGCACCAAACAACCCAAAATTCAGACTGGTCAACATTGACGATCACTGGGCAAAATACCTGCATCGGAATCTGATTGGTTTGCTGATCCTGATTGGGGTTACGCTGTTCGTTGTCCGCTTCAATGGTTTGAACGGTATCACTCCCGGCGATACCCGCATCGGTTTCTGGCTGAATAGCGCTATTCATATCTACATTGGCGTGATCGCCTGGACCGCGCGCGAGGGCCTGTCGCAGATGATGCTGGGCACCGATCCGGATCACACAAAATTCGATGAAGAAGTCGCGCAGTATTATCCGTACTTCGCAATCGGCGTTTCGGCGGTGACCTGGCTGCTGGTCGAGTATCTTGCCGCACAGCGCGACCCGGCAATCCTGGCGCTGTTGGTCAAAGGCCCGCATTTCACGACTATGTTCTGGTTGCTGATTGCACCCGCCCTCGACACTCTGATCCGTGGATTAGTGCGCCATCTGCAACCGCCGATGTCCGGCGAAGGCCCGCTTGCCGAACGCGCGTATCGGTCGACCAAGCGCAGCTATATCCGCATCGGCCGTGTTCTGGCAGGCCTGTTTGTCGTGATGATGATTGCGCAGGCATGGCAGTTGGATTTGCGGCATGTCGCTTCCGCTGGCATCGGCGCCGAAGTTGGTGGGGCCGTGATCGAGTTTCTGCTGATTATTGCCGTCGGTTATATCATGAACGAGGTCGTCTCGCTTTGGATCAACCGTCGTCTGGCCAAAGAACAGACAGCCGCCGAAGCTTTGGACGAAGAAGCCGGTGGCGAAGGCGGCGGTGCGGGCGGCTCGCGTCTGGCGACCGTTCTGCCATTGCTGCGCATCACCGCGCAGGTGACGATTGCCGTCATCTTCGGCCTGCTGGCACTCGGGGCACTGGGCGTCAACATCACGCCGCTCCTCGCCGGTGCCGGTGTTCTCGGCCTGGCCATCGGCTTTGGTGCGCAGAAGCTGGTTGCCGACATTGTCGGCGGTATCTTCTTCCTGATCGATGACGCCTTCCGCGTTGGTGAATACGTGGATGTGGGCGGCACCATGGGAACCGTCGAAAAGATCTCGATCCGTTCGATGCAATTGCGCCACCATCGCGGGCCGGTTCATACGATCCCTTATGGTGAAATTCAGAAGCTGACGAATTTCAGCCGTGACTGGGTCATCATGAAACTGAAGTTCACGGTGCCCTTCGACACTGACCCCAACAAGGTCAAGAAGATCTTCAAGAAGATCGGGGCCGATATGATGGCGGACGAAACTCACAAGGAAGGTTTCTTGCAGCCCTTCAAATCTCAGGGTGTGTTCGACTTTGACGATGTCGGGATGATCATCCGAGGCAAGTTCATGGCCAAACCGGGCAAGCAGTTCACGCTGCGCAAGGAAATCTTCAACCGGGTCAAGGCTGCCTTCAACGAAAACGGAATCGACTTTGCCCGCCGCGAAGTCCGTGTTGCGATCCCCGGCCTGGAAGAGGCGGAAACCCTGACCGAAGAGCAAAAGGCCGCAGTTGGCGCCGCCGCTGCTGACTCGTTGAACAAGCAGCAAGGTGGTGCTTGATAAGCTCCGCGCGCGGTAGCTGCCCTAGCTGTCGGGTTTTGGACCAAATTCTTGAAGAACCGGCGCACCGCGCCGGTTCTTTTTTGCCCGGGTAATTGCTCTCCTCCTAGCTTTCGGCCCGGTTCTTGCGCCCTGCGCGGTCTTGACCCTTCCCACGGGCGCGCCCATGGCCTAAAAGGCGCGCAATCTCGGCCATCTCGGACACAGGACAAACCATGCAAGAGCCCGCCATCACCCCGGATCTGATTGCAGCACACGGGTTGAAACCCGAAGAATACGACATGATCCTGGAGATCATCGGGCGCGAGCCGACATTTACCGAGCTTGGCATCTTTTCGGCCATGTGGAACGAACACTGTTCCTACAAGTCCTCGAAGAAATGGCTGCGCACGCTGCCCACCTCGGGGCCTCAGGTCATTTGCGGCCCTGGCGAGAATGCGGGCGTGGTGGATATCGGCGACGGTCAGGCCGTCGTCTTCAAAATGGAAAGCCACAACCACCCCTCGTATATCGAGCCCTACCAAGGGGCGGCGACCGGCGTGGGTGGCATTCTGCGCGACGTATTCACCATGGGTGCGCGTCCCATTGCGTCGATGAACGCACTGTCCTTTGGCGAGCCGGGCCACCACAAGACACGCCAACTGGTGAACGGCGTGGTTGAAGGGATCGGCGGCTACGGCAACTGTTTCGGTGTGCCCTGTGTGGGCGGCGAAGTCCGTTTTCACCCTGCCTATAACGGCAACTGCCTTGTGAACGCGTTCGCCGCCGGCCTCGCTGACAGCGACAAGATCTTCTATTCTGCCGCATCGGGCGTCGGTATGCCTGTCGTTTATCTGGGAGCCAAAACCGGCCGCGATGGCGTTGGCGGTGCGACAATGGCCTCGGCTGAATTCGATGACACCATCGAAGAAAAACGCCCCACCGTGCAGGTTGGTGACCCCTTCACCGAAAAGCGTCTGATGGAAGCAACGCTGGAATTGATGCAGACCGGCGCGGTGATTTCGATCCAGGACATGGGCGCGGCCGGTCTGACCTGTTCGGCTGTTGAAATGGGCGACAAGGGCGGCCTTGGTGTGCGTCTGGATCTGGAAAACGTGCCTCAGCGCGAAGAAGACATGACCGCGTATGAAATGATGCTGTCGGAATCCCAAGAACGGATGCTGATGGTCCTCAAGCCGGAACTTGAGGCCGAAGCTCGTGCAGTATTCGAAAAATGGGATCTGGATTTCGCAATCGTTGGTGAAACGATTGCCGAAGACCGCTTCCTGATTATGCACAATGGCGAAGTCAAAGCTGACCTTGTCCTGTCGAAACTGTCCTCGACCGCACCGGAATATGACCGCCCGTGGGAGCCGACGCCCGAGGCCGAGGAACTGGCCGACGTGCCACAGATCGATCCGATCGACGGATTGAAGGCCCTGCTGTCCTCTGCCAACTACGCGGGCAAGCAATGGGTTTATGAACAGTACGACACCATGGTGATGGCGGATTCCACCCGCACACCGGGATTGGGCGCTGGCATGGTTCGCGTTCATGGCACTGACAAGGTATTGGCCTTCACCTCGGACGTTACCCCGCGCTATGTGCGCGCCAACCCGGTTGAAGGCGGCAAGCAGGCCGTGGCCGAAGCCTATCGCAACCTGACAGCCGTCGGGGCCAAGCCGCTGGCCACGACCGACAACCTGAATTTCGGCAACCCGGAAAAGCCCGAGATCATGGGCCAGTTTGTCGGCGCCATTCAGGGCATCGGCGAAGCCGTTGGCGCGCTGGATATGCCGATCGTTTCTGGCAATGTTTCGCTTTACAACGAAACAGATGGTCAGGCGATCCTGCCGACCCCGACAATCGGCGCCGTGGGTCTGCTGCTGCATTCTGACGAGATTATCGGCAATGAGGTCCGCGAAGGGCATGTAGCGCTGGTCATCGGCGAAACCAAAGGTCATCTGGGTCAGTCCGCCCTGCTGTCCGAGGTGTTCAACCGCGAAGACGGTGATGCGCCCCATGTCGATCTGGCGGCCGAGGCCCGCAACGGAGATTTCATCCGCACCAACCGCAACATGATCAAGGCGTGTACCGATCTGGCCGACGGCGGCCTTGCTCTGGCCGCTTTCGAACTGGCCGAAGCGTCTGGCGTCGGCGTTCAGTTGGACGAGGCGTCGACCGAGTTCCTCTTCGGTGAAGATCAGGCCCGTTATCTGGTCGCCTGCAACTTCGATCAGGCCGAGGCGCTGATGATCGCCGCCGGTCAGGCCGGTGTCCCTCTGGTCTCGGTTGGCAGGTTCACGGGCGATGCTGTCAGGATCGGAAGTTCGGAAGCGCCGCTGTCGGAACTGGCGGAAATCTTCCGTGGCAGCTTTGCCGCTGCGGTGGCCTGACGCCCACCCTGCATTCATCCTAAATTCAGAAATCCTGCGCGCGCGACCGGGCGCGGGATTTGTAAACTTGGTCGCCCCGAGGCACCTTGCACCCCCCTGCGCATCGCTCTACATCTTGGGAAAGACCTTCAGGAGTAACCTTTATGCCGATGAGCGCCCACGAAATCGAACACCTGCTGCGCGAAGCCTTTCCGGATGCGGAGATTCAGGTTGGCGGGCATGATGGTGTTCATATGTCTGCCATGGTCGTTGACGAAAGCTTTCGCGGAAAGAACCGGGTGCAACAACAGCGCGCAGTTTACGCCGCGTTGAAAGGCAAAATGGACGGCCCGGATGGTGAGCTGCACGCGCTGGCGTTGACTACAAAAATTCCGGAATGATCAGACCCGGCGTCATCACTCGCAAACCCCAGTGGAGGCCTGAACATGAGTGATCTGATGCTTGGCGTTTGCATTGTAGTTGGATTGATTGTTGCCGCAGCGCTGATTGAAGCCTATTTGAAGCGCAACAAAAAACGCTCGCTGGCCGATATGCGTCCTGATCCGGACGAAATCAGCCAGGTGGGCGGAATAGAGAGATACGGGCTGGATCCGTTGTCTTTGGCGCAGGCCGAGCATCGACGGCTCGAAGCGGAAGGATGGGGGCCGGAGGCTCCACAAAACGAAACAACCGCCCCGGATGCGGGTGAAGAGGACAAGCAAGATGAGCGACGTTAAGACCCAGATCGACGAAACCGTCAAAGCCAATGATGTGGTGCTGTATATGAAGGGCACCAAGGAAATGCCGCAATGTGGTTTCTCGTCCCGCGTGGCCGGTGTTCTGAACTATATGGGTGTTGACTACACCGACGTGAACGTTCTGGCCGACGAAGAAGTGCGTCAGGGCATCAAGGACTATTCCGACTGGCCGACGGTGCCGCAGCTTTTCGTCAAAGGCGAGTTCGTGGGCGGCTGTGACATCGTTACAGAAATGACCCTGTCGGGTGAACTGGACACGCTGTTTGACGAAAACGGCGTCGGCTACAACAAGGAAGCAGCCGACAAAATCCGCGAAGCAAACGCCTGATCGGCGCTTACCGGCTGCTGCATTCCTGATAAATGACCTGCTCATTGGCGGCGCTTCCTGCCGCCAGATAGCTGATCGAAGCGTTCCAGCCCTTGGAACGCAGAATATACGTTCCGTCAGTGCCCAGAGACTCGTAGCGAATCCCGGATCCGCTTTCGACCTGGCGCATGGCGACCAGAGTGTTGTCGACCATGACCGCCGCAGCACCTGATCCATCGGTCGAATTAAAGTAGCTCACATGCAGCGGAACTTCGTTTTCGCAGGTGAAAGTCACTGATAATATGTCGATCTCGGCCATAGCGGCCGATACTGATATCAGCAGTCCAAAGCATGCCAGATTGCGCAGCATTCTCATCCTGCCGACTTCTCTTCCAGCATTGACGCCAACGCTTCGGCCCGCGCAGCCAGTTCTCCCAAGGTGTCGGTCACCGATGGCGGCACGACTGCCACTTCAACACGCTCGGGTTCCGGCGGTGGTGCATTTCGCAGCGTCTCTAACTCCGCTTGGAACTCGGCGAGCTTTGCCTCAAGAGATTTGACCTTTTCCTCGGTTCCGGCGGTTTTGTCCGCCAGCATCAGGCCAGCCATCAGCAGCATTCGTGATTCCGGCATACGCCCAATCTGGTCCGACAGGACCTGAGCCTCGTCGTCCAGCATTTGGGCCGCAGCCTGCAGAAATTGCTCTTCACCTTCCTGGCACGAGACGTCAAAACCACGACCACCGATATGAATGGTTACTTCGGGCATCACTCCACCTCACCTTCTGCCAACTTTGCCTGTGACAGCAACGGTTCCAGCCGTGCCAGAACCGCATGCGCCTCAGCTGCATCCGTCGCCTGAGCGGCACGCGTTGCTTCCAACTCGGCGACTGTGGCGCGGTTCAGCATCTCGGCATCCGGCAGACCGTCCTGCACGGCGGCGCGCAACTCATCAACCGAACGCCGCAACTGTTCGTTGGCTTTGCGCATGCGCTGCAGGTCGTCATCCAACCGCGACATTGCGGCCCCATGGCTTGACCGTTCCGCCCTCAGCATTTCCAGTTCGGCGTTAAGTTCTTCCAGACGCTCGGTGTCGGCGATCTCTGACAGCAGCCGGGCATTTTCGGCCTCAAGCTCCTGCAGCCTTCCACTCAATGCGCTTAACCGAGTGTTTTCGGCCTTCAGCGCCTCCAGTTCCTCACGGTTGTCAAGCGCAGCCTTGGCGTCGGCAAGCTCTGCCCGCGCAGCCTCAACCGAGGCCAGTCTGTCATTGGCATCGGCAAGTTGTTGGCGCAGGGCCGTTTTCTCGGCGTCATCAACAGGAACGTTGCGCAAAGCCTCCATATCGGCGCGCATCGCGTCGACTTCCTGTTCGTGACGTTCTTTCAGAGATTTCAGCCGCTCTTCCAACTGCGCATTCGCCACACGCTCGTCTTCAAGCGCGACGCGCAATTCGTCATCTGCGCCTTCTTTGGCTGATGCTGTGTCCTGAATGGCCGCTACACCCGCGCCAATCCGCTCCATCGCGGCGGTCAGGCGGCGCTGTAGTTCTTCGATCTGGCTCATGCCCCTGTCACCTCATTATCAAGGTTCGTTATCTCTCGGGTTTGTCCGAATCAATGCAAACCACTTCTGTGCCTAGTCTAACGGATTGTTCCGGAAAATACCCACTGTTTGCTTTCAACGACTTGGACCGTCTTCTTGAAGCGGCCACCTCATGGAATGCCCGGTTCCACTTGAACTTTGGGGGCTGAGTGTTATTGAGCGCGCAACCTGCCTGTAACCCAAAGGAACAACGCCCGTGGACCTGACTGCGCTGCGCAATGCCAACCCCGAACACTGGGACAAAGCTGCGGCCATCCGCACCTTGACCCTCGACGCCGTCGCCGCCGCCAATTCCGGCCATTCCGGCATGCCGATGGGCATGGCCGATGTTGCGACCGTACTGTTCGAAAAGCACCTGAAGTTTGATGCGTCAGCCCCGAACTGGCCCGACCGCGACCGGTTCATTCTGTCGGCGGGTCACGGCTCGATGCTGGTTTATTCGCTGCTGTATCTCACCGGCCATGCAGATGTGACGCTGGATGAGATCAAGAACTTCCGCCAGTTGGGCGCAAAAACGGCGGGCCACCCGGAAAACTTCCTGATCGAAGGTGTTGAGACAACCACAGGCCCGCTGGGTCAGGGCATCTCGAACGCCGTCGGCTTTGCCATGGCCGAGGAGATTCAGCGCGCGCATTACGGCAAGAAGGTCGTCGACCACTACACCTACGTGATAGCGGGCGATGGCTGCCTGATGGAAGGCGTCAGCCAGGAAGCCATCACTCTGGCCGGCCGTCATGAGCTGAGCAAGCTGATCGTGTTCTGGGACAACAACAACATCACCATCGACGGCACCGTCGATATGGCCGACCGCACCGACCAGGTGCGCCGTTTCACGGCTTCGGGCTGGCAGGTGATCGAAATCGATGGCCATGATCCCAAAGCTATCGACGCCGCCATCGTACAGGCGAAGAAATCCAACAAACCGACCATGATCGCCTGTGAAAGCCATATCGCACTGGGTCATGCGGCGCAGGATACGTCCAAGGGGCACGGCGCACTGACCGATCAGGATCAGCTGAAGGCGGCAAAAGACGGCTACGGCTGGCCTCATGACGCATTCGAAATCCCCGCCAACGTGAAGTCTGCCTGGGAAGTCATCGGCGCCCGTGGCGCGACCGAGCGCGCCGCATGGCAGGAGCGTTTTGCACAACTGTCCGAACGCAAGCAGGCCGAGTTCAACCGCGCCTACGCGTTTGAAGCACCCAAAAAACTGGCCGGTGCTATCCGCTCGTTCAAGAAACAGATGTCGGAAGACCAGCCGAAACTGGCAACTCGGGCCTCGTCCGAGAAGGTTTTGAATGTCGTGAACCCGATCATGACCGAGACCGTGGGCGGCTCGGCGGACCTGACCGGTTCGAACAACACCAAATCCGCCGATATGGCCGTGTTCCTGCCGGAAAACCGCAAGGGCCGTTACATTCACTACGGCATTCGCGAACATGGTATGGCCGCTGCGATGAATGGTATGGCGCTGCACGGCGGCATCCGCCCTTATGGCGGCACATTCATGGCCTTCACCGACTATGCCCGCCCGTCCATGCGCCTAGCCGCACTGATGAAGGTGCCTTCGGTCTTCGTCATGACCCACGACTCGATCGGTCTGGGTGAAGACGGCCCGACCCACCAGCCGGTCGAGCATCTGGCGATCTCCCGCGCGACACCAAACACCTACGTGTTCCGCCCCGCGGATACGGTTGAGACAGCCGAAGCCTGGGAACTGGCACTGACGTTCAAAGAAAGCCCCTCGGTCCTGTCCCTGACCCGTCAGGGCGTGCCCACCGTACGCAAGGACCACAAGGCCAGAAACCTGACCGCACAAGGCGCATATGTTCTGGCCGACGCGGAAGCCAAGCGTCAGGCCATCCTGATCGCCACCGGTTCGGAAGTCTCGCTGGCGATGGAAGCCAAGGCGATGCTCGAGGCCGAAGGCATCGGCACCCGTGTTGTGTCAATGCCCTGCATGGAACTGTTCGCCGAACAGGACGAAGCCTATCGCAAACGCGTTCTGCCCGCAGGCGCCGTTCGTGTCGGTATCGAGGCCGCCGTCCGCGCCGGTGGCTGGGATCGCTGGCTGCTGGGCGAGCGTGGTCGCGAGGCCAAGGCCGGTTTTATCGGCATGTCGAGCTTCGGCGCTTCAGCCCCGGCTGGTGAGCTTTACAAGCATTTCGGTATTACTGCCGAGGCTACTGTTGCCAAGGTCAAGGAACTTCTGGGCTGACAGATCGTCTGCAACTCAAATAGTCAGGGCGGCTGGGTCCGCCCTGATCAACTTGTCCAAAACACTCAAATCAGCTAAGTTGCCTTATTATTTTAGTAATAAGCAGCTATTGCTATGGCCATTTCAAACTCGGAAAACCCGTCGCATCACGATGACACGAGCACACATGTGCTCTTGTTACGCCTGACAATAGTTGCCGTTTTCATTCTGTGCATCTGCGTATTTTTCGTGGCGTTAAGTAACCCCGGTTCAAGTTGGATACCTGCGCTGGGCCTGATGTTGCTGGCCTCGCTTGGATGTACGATAACAGGCGGCTTTTTCGGGTTTCTTTTTGGTATGCCGCGAGCTTTTGCGGCCCCGAACAGTCAAGCCAAACTCGATGGGGAAGACGCCGAAACCTCGGGCGCGTCTGCAAACAACGTCGGGCAATGGGCAAACAATAATCTGCTGGAAGTCTCTGATTGGCTTACCAAAATTGTTGTAGGGCTGACGCTCGTGAACCTCGCCAAGCTTTTGGACAAGATTGGGAAATGGGGCGAAACACTTGGCCTGGCTGCTGGACTGGAGATCAAAGCAGCAGCAGTTGTCGGCATTTCAATTATTCTAAGTGCTTTCGGCTATGGTTTCATCGGAACTTACATCCTGACCCGAACCCGGTTGTCCAAACTTCTGGCGAAGAACTTTTTGCAGATTAACGCATCACTGCATCAAGAACTTTCCGACCTTCGCGACAAGCAGGAAGAACTGCGCGCGGAAACAAACCGCAGCAATGACGCCCTTCTGGAGATAGCCCAGAGCACAGGAGGCGTCCCTACAGTTATGGCCCAGCTTTACCGACCAAAACCACAAGGTTTCACCGAAGCGATCCGGCTGGCCGAAAACCTGTTGGCAAAAGAAAACACCTCTTCATCGGATTTGGGCAAGCTTTATGGCTATTTGGCATGCGCTTATGGCCAGAAATTTGACTATGAACAAAGAAACGGCGGAAGTGCCCGTTCCTTGCGTGAAGTTGCCGATCAAGCTTATCACGCTGCCACTGAAATGCTCAAAGTCGATCCGTCGAGAAAACCCTGGCTGCGGGCATTGTTCGACGAAAACGATCCCGGCTTTATCAAAGGGGAAAACGACCTTGTTGCACTGTCGCGTTCATCTACAGAGCGCGGCAGATTCGCTGAACTTCTGGCATGATTCCCCACGCTGAATTCGTTTACTTTGGCTTCATGACCAGCGTCGCTAGCGGGATCAACACCAATCCCCAGGCCAGACCGAACACCCCATCCATCGTAGCTTTGGCAATCCATTCGACCGCTCCGATCCATTGTTCGGAAACGGAATGCCCAATCGCATAAGCCCAATCATGGATATGATGGCCCAACCAGCCAAAGCCCAGAACTTCCATCCCGTGGATCACAATCGAACCACCTACCCACAACATGGCGGCGGTTCCGACAATCGACAGGGTCTTCATTACGCCCGGCATCGCCTTGACCAGCCCGCGCCCCAATCCGCGTCCGACAGGGGTTGGCGCGTTTTGGGCCAGATACAACCCGACATCGTCCATCTTCACGATTAACGCGACCGAGCCGTAGACCGCTACCGTCACCCCGATCCCGACAACGGCCAGTGTTGCGGCCTGCATCCATAAGTTCGGGGCCTCGATCGCCGCTAGCGCAATGGTCATAATTTCAGCAGACAGGATAAAATCGGTTTTGATGGCACCCCTGACCTTTTGTTCCTCAAGATGGCCCGGATCGCGCACGCTCATATCCTGTTCAATCGCGTGGCTTCCGTGCGGGAACAGAACATGAAAGATCTTTTCGGCCCCTTCGAAACACAAGTATGACCCGCCAAGCATTAAAAGTGGTGTGATCAGCCAGGGTGCGAAATTGGCCAGCAGCAAAGCCACCGGCAGCAACAGAATGATCTTGTTGAAAATCGAGCCGCGCGCGATACGCCAGATGATCGGCAACTCCCGTGCTGGCGCAAAGCCCTGCACGTATTTAGGAGTAACAGCCGCGTCATCAATGATGACCCCTGCGGTCTTGGCCCCGGCCTTGCCGGCGGCAGCCACCACATCGTCCACCGAAGCTGCTGCTACCTTGGCAATCCCTGCCACATCGTCCAACAGGGCCAACAGACCACTCATCGCGCTTCCTTTCCTGTCACCTGCCGCAACCGAGACCCTAACCGATCTCACGGCTAGCGCAAGCGTTAGCGCAATCGCGTGAGGTTTGCGCTAACACCTTAAAAATATGCCATTTTTGCCCTTTTGAGAATTCGCTTTCACCGTTATATGGCCCCAAAGCAAGCGCATTTGGAGACGTCATATGACCATCAAGGTCGGTATCAATGGTTTTGGCCGCATTGGCCGCTGTACCCTGTCACATATCGCGGCATCCGGCCGTAACGACATCGAGGTGATCAAGGTCAACGCCACCGGACCGCTGGAGACCTCGGCACACCTGCTGAAATATGACAGCATTCACGGACGTTTCCCGCGTGACGTTTCCATCAACGGCAACACCATGGATCTGGGCCGCGGCCCTATGCAGATGTTCTCGACCTACGACATGAGCGAACTGGACTGGGAAGGCTGTGACGTCGTTCTGGAATGCACCGGCAAGTTCAATGACGGTCTTAAAGCAAAGACCCACCTGGACCGTGGCGCGCAGAAAGTTCTGTTGTCGGCGCCGGGAAAAAACGTCGACAAGACAATCGTCTTTGGCGTGAACCACAACGGTCTGACTGCTACGGACAAAATGGTTTCCAATGGCTCCTGCACCACCAACTGCCTTGCTCCGCTTGCCAAGGTACTGGACGAAGGCATCGGCATCGAACACGGCATCATGACCACGATCCACGCCTATACCGGTGACCAGCCGACCCTAGACCGCCGCCACAGCGACCTATACCGCGCCCGCGCAGCCGCCATGTCGATGATCCCGACCAGCACCGGTGCCGCCAAGGCGCTGGGTGAGGTTCTGCCCAACCTGAAAGGGCGTCTGGACGGGTCGGCCATCCGCGTTCCAACACCGAACGTTTCCGCCGTGGACCTCAGCTTCCGTGCGTCGCGCGATGTCACGGTCGAAGAGGTTAACGCGATCGTGCAGGAAGCTGCGCAAGGCCCGATGCAGCGCGTTCTGGGCTACGAACCCGCGCCGCTGGTCTCGACCGACTTCAACCACACCGAGGAAAGCTCGATCTTCGCGCCGGACCAAACCCGCGTGGTCGACGGACGTATGGTCCGCGTTCTGGCATGGTACGACAATGAATGGGGCTTCTCTGTCCGCATGGCGGATGTCGCTGTTGCAATGGGTCGTCTTAACTAAACCAGCCGACTGTTATTGAACATTTTGGCCCGCTCAGGTTATCTGGGCGGGCTTTTTCCTGCGGTGCGCAAATGACCAATCAAATCGCCATCTGGCTCGGCCTGTTCATCCTCGGCGGTTTCTTCCTCGACTTTGCATTGTTCGGAACCGAACATTTGTTGTTCCTTGCCAAAAAACTCTACAGCTTTCTCGACTGGCTCGCTTTCTGGCGCTGACAGAGGTTTTACTTGACATTTCCTGTTATCTGGCTTTGTTAGCGCTAACCTTATTCAGGCCCACAATCGACGGAGCAGAAAATGACACTAAAGCTGGCAATCAACGGATTTGGGCGGATCGGACGTGGTGTGTTGCGCGCGGTCATGGAAACAGGCCGTACAGACGTCGAGATCGTGGCAATCAACGATCTGGCAAAACCGGAAATAAACGCCCATCTTTTCGAATTCGACAGCGTCCATGGGCGTTACACACGGCCTGTTCGGTTGACAGATGCCGGATTGGATGTCGGATCCGGACCGATCAGACTTTCCAGTGAACGCGACCCCGAAAACCTGAACTGGTCCGATGTGGACGTGGTTCTTGAATGCACCGGTGTTTTTCGCACGCGCGAAGCCGCATCACGTCATTTCGAGAACGGTTCAAAAAAGGTCCTGATTTCGGCCCCTGCGCGCGGTGATGGCGCGGTCAAGACAATCGTATTTGGGGTAAACGACAAAGACCTGACGACCGCTGACAGTGTTGTATCAAACGCATCGTGCACAACGAACTGCCTGGCCCCCGTTGCCGCGGCACTGGATGCAGGGCTGGGCATTGTGCATGGCAACATGACGACAGTGCATGCCTATACCGCCAGTCAGCCGGTTCACGATACCGCAGGCAAGGACCCTTACCTGTCACGAGCCGCCGCGTTGTCGATGATTCCCACTACGACGGGCGCAGCATCTGCTGTCGGCCTCGTGCTGCCCCAACTGGCCGGCAAACTGACGGGCCAGGCCATTCGCGTTCCCACACCGAATGTGTCGGTCGTTGACCTGGTCGCCGAGGTGTCGCGACCAACCACGGAGGCCGAAGTAAATGCGCTGTTTACGGATGCTGCTTCCAGGATCCCGGGTGTTCTGGCTGCCGAGACCCGTCCGCTGATTTCAGTGGATTTCAACCACGATGCCCACAGCTCGACCGTGTCCCTGCCGGAAACAAAAGTCACTGACGGAACACTGGTCAGGGTTCTGGCGTGGTATGACAATGAATGGGGCTTTTCGAACCGGATGCTGGATACGGCCGCCGCGATGGGTGCCCTAGCCTAACCTCTTGCGCAAGGCGTCATTGACGAGGGGCGTAACGAATTTCGATACGTCCCCGTCCAGCCGGGCAATCTCTTTCACAAGTTTCGAGGCAATGGCCTGGTGTCGAGCCTCGGCCATCAGGAAAACGGTCTCAACCGTATCATCCAGCGCACGGTTCATTCCGACCATCTGGAATTCATATTCAAAATCCGCCACAGCGCGCAATCCGCGCACAATGATCTGGGCGCCAACATCGCGCGCGCAGTCGATCAGCAGATTTTCGAATGGATGGGCGACGATCTCGGTCCCGGTCTGATCGCTCAGATGGGCACATTCGGCCTCGATCATGGCTACGCGTTCTTCCAACGAAAACAACGGACCCTTGTCGCGGTTGATTGCAACGCCGATAACCAGTTTATCCACCAGGGCCGAGGCGCGGCGGATAATGTCGATATGTCCCAGGGTGATTGGGTCAAAGGTTCCCGGATATAATCCAACCCTCATCGAGACCTCCTGCGCAATAAAATTTCTGCGCAAGCAAACACAACTCTGCCGCAGGTGCAAGAGGGCCCGTTACATGCAAGGGGCATCAATGCCCCATGATCATGCCTTCCAGCGCGTCTTTCTCCATCGCCAGTTCGGATAGCTGCGCTTTGACAACGTCGCCCAAAGTGACGATGCCGACCAGCTTGCCATCTTCTATCACCGGCATGTGTCGAAAGCGCCCTTCGGTCATGCGCGACATGATGTCCTGCACGGAATCCTGCCGCGATGCGGTCACAAGCTCGCGGGTCATGTACGTGCTGACCGGCTGGGTCAGGCAACCGCTGCCGCTTGCCGCCAACTCGCGCACAATGTCGCGCTCCGACAAGATCCCGGCCGCTGTTTCTCCGCCATCATCGGACACAACCACCGTACCGATCCGCTTATCCGCAAGGATCTGGGCCGCCTCGGACACGGTAGCCGAAGGTTGAACGGTCACTACCCCGCTGGTCGCCTTGGATTTGAGAATGGCCTGTACAAGCATTTACAAAAAACCTCCGGACTAACGTACTGTTTTTTCAAAGCCTTGCCCGAATGTTTGCACCTGTCAAGGTGCAGCTTGAGCCTCAAGCCGCGCAACCTCTTCGCGGATGCCCTGCGTCAACGCGTCGGCAAAGCGATTCAGTCGCTCATTGCGCTGATCTCCGAGGTGCCGGACCAGATGGAAACTGCGCGTCAGACTAACCTGATCCGTCAATATTTTCCGCAGGTTCGGATGGAACGGAAGCGTGAAATCATGCGCGACGCAGATGCCGCTGCCAAGCGTGACCTGGCGCAACTGAACTGAGACGGAATTCGATGCAAGCGCGACACGGTCAACGCCAAGATCAACGAGATAATCCAGTTCACGATCAAAGATCATATCAGGAATGTAACCAATCATCCGGTGCCCTCGCAGGTCGTCCACAGAATGAATGGCGTCATGCTGTGCCAGGTATTCCTGCGTGGCAACCAGATGCAGTCGGTAATCACTGATCTTCTGGACAAGCAATTTCCCTGCCGTCGGGGCGCTGACGGTAACTGCCATGTCAGCCTCGCGCCGGGACAGATTGATGACGCGCGGCAGGGCCAGAATCTGGATGTCCAGATCCGGGTTTGCATCACAGATCTTTGCGCAGACCTGGGGCAGCAGGTAATTGGCGCTGCCATCAGGTGCACCGATCCGTATCTGACCGCTCAGCGTTTTGGAGGATCCCGTAACTGTTCCGGCTGCGGCCCGCATCGCCTCTTCGGCCTGTAATCCATGCTCGACCAACCGTTCGCCGGCAGTGGTCAGAATGTATCCCTGCTGAGATTTTGAGAATAGCGGTGTTTCCAGCGCGGTTTCCAACCGGGCGATTCTACGCCCAACGGTTGCAGCGTCGATCTTCAACAGGCGACCGGCGGCAGACAAGCTTTGTTCACGGGCCACCGCCAGAAACACCCGCATATCATCCCAGTTCCGGTTCATCCCAGACCTTTGCATTTTTGCAAAACTTCTTTGAGACATTGCCTCTGTTCAAGTGATTTATGCAAGCCTATTGTGCGCGCAACTTACTTCGGAGGAATTCGCTATGACTGAACTGACCCATTTCATTAACGGCGAAAACGTGGCCGGATCGTCCGGGCGCTTTGACGACGTCTTCAACCCTGCAACGGGCGAAGTGCAGTACAAATGCCCGATGGCAAGTGCCGCTGAAACCACTGCTGCAATTGCCAGCGCCGCCGCCGCACAACCGGCCTGGGGCGCGACCAACCCGCAGAAGCGTGCCCGCGTGATGATGGCCATGGTCGGCCTGATGAACCGCGATATGGACAAACTGGCCGAGGCGCTGAGCCGCGAGCACGGTAAAACCATTCCCGACGCCAAGGGTGACCTGCAGCGTGGTCTGGAAGTCATCGAATACTGCATCGGTGCGCCTCAGATGCTGAAGGGTGAATTCACTGACAGCGCGGGCCCCGGCATCGATATGTACTCCATGCGCCAGCCGCTGGGCGTGGTCGCTTCGATCATGCCGTTCAACTTCCCGGCAATGATGCCGCTGTGGCATGTCGGCCCAGCCCTGGCCTGCGGCAACGCCGTGGTGCTGAAGCCGTCCGAGCGTGACCCGTCCGTGCCACTGATGCTGGCCGAACTGTTCGTCGAGGCCGGTCTGCCGAAAGGCGTGTTCCAGGTCGTCAATGGCGACAAAGAAGCTGTGGATACGCTGCTGGACAGCGAAGTCATTCAGGGCGTGTCCTTTGTTGGATCGACCCCGATCGCGCAATACATCTATTCGCGTGCCACTGCGAACGGCAAACGCGCGCAGTGCTTTGGCGGCGCGAAGAACCACATGATCGTCATGCCTGACGCGGATCTGGATCAGGCGGCCGATGCGCTGGTTGGCGCAGGCTTTGGCGCGGCGGGCGAACGCTGCATGGCCATTTCCGTCGCCGTTCCTGTCGGTGAGGAAACCGCCGATGCGCTGATCGAAAAACTGATCCCGCGCGTCGAAAAGCTGAAGGTCGGCCCCTACACCGCCGGCGATGATGTCGACATGGGTCCGGTTGTTACCGGCGCCGCGAAAGAGCGTATTCTCGGCCTGATCAATTCCGGCGTGGAGCAAGGCGCGAAACTTGTCGTCGACAACCGCGACTTCAGCCTGCAGGGCTATGAGGACGGCTTCTTTGTCGGCCCACACCTGTTCGACCACGTGACGCCAGAGATGGACATCTACAAGCAGGAAATCTTTGGCCCGGTTCTTTCGACTGTCCGTGCCGGCTCCTATGAAGAAGCGCTGAAGCTGGCGATGGACCACGAGTACGGCAACGGCACCGCTATTTTCACCCGCGACGGTGACACCGCGCGTGACTTTGCCAGCCGCGTGAACATCGGCATGGTGGGCATCAACGTTCCGATCCCGGTTCCGCTGGCCTACCACACTTTTGGCGGCTGGAAGAAATCCATGTTCGGCGACCTGAACCAGCACGGTCCGGACAGCTTCAAGTTCTACACCCGGACCAAAACCGTAACGTCGCGCTGGCCGTCTGGCATCAAGGAAGGTGGCGAGTTCAACTTCAAAGCGATGGACTGACCCGCACATCGGACCTAAAAATCAATTTGCCCGGCCTGCCACAGGCCGGGCTTTTTTCGGCGAAGCGTCGCCAACGGGGACCATTTCACGAAAAATTCAGACGCAAAGTTCTGGAAAACCGAACCGGCGGACAATATTTTAGCGCTAAATAAATACCCGAGCAGTTCCTGAACCGGAGGCCAACTTGTCAAATCCCCGCATGACCCGCCGCTCTGCATTGCTAGGCGCAGCGACCTTTCTGGCGACGCCTGCCCTGGTACGCGCGCAAAGTTCCGATGCGTTTCCGCAGGAAGAAGAAGCCATCAGCACGCAGTTGCCGGTGCGCCGCAATGTGTCCTCGTTTTCGCAGCAGAACTGGCAGGATCACTTCAATGAATTGGGCGTCGGATGCCTGCTGGCCGATATTACCAGCCGCGCCGTTCACTACTGGGGCCCGGATGGGACCTATAAACTCTATCCCAGCTCGGTCCCGATGAGCGAGGAATTGACCAAACGCGGGTATACTGAAGTTGTGCGCAAGCGGGAAAACCCCAGCTGGACCCCGACTGCATCTATGCGCGAGCGTGATCCGAACCTGCCTGTGCGAATGGAAGGTGGCGACCCGGGCAATCCGCTGGGAACCCGCGCAATGTATCTGGGCTGGCCTGCCTATCTGGTGCATGGAACGCATGATACGCGCAAGATCGGTCGTCAAAGCTCGTCCGGCTGCATTGGTTTGTACAATCAGCATGTCGAACAATTGTACCCGCTGGTGCAGATCGGCACACAAGTCAGACTGATCTGACAAAAAAACCCCGGCCTCAAAGCCGGGGTTTTTCATTTTTTGTTGGGAAACTTATTCAGGCAGGATTACCGCGTCGACAACGTGGATCACGCCGTTGCTGGCTTCGATATCAGCCTGAACCACCTTGGCACCGTTAACCTTGACGCCGTTCTTGGCGTTCACGCTAAGGCGGTCGCCCTGAACGGTCAGCACCTTCGCGCGCTTACCTGCGATGTCCCCTGACATCACTTTGGCCGGAACCACGTGATAGGTCAGGATGGAAACCAACTGATCTTTGTTTTCAGGCAGCAGAAGCGATTCGACGGTACCCTCGGGCAAAGCCGCAAACGCCTCGTCAGTCGGGGCAAAAACAGTGAAAGGCCCGTCGCCTTTCAAAGTGTCAACCAGCCCTGCAGCCTGAACTGCGGCGACAAGAGTGGTGAATGATCCGGCCGAGACGGCGGTATCAACAATATCGGACCCGGCACGAGCCTGCATTGGCAAAGTCAGTGCAATCGCGGCGGCGGCGCCCAGGAATGTGCGGCGAAACATGGCTGTCATCTCCTCTCCAGCTTGTTATGGAAAGGGTTACGGCAGCCCCGGCGTGGCGGATCACTTTGAGGTCAAGATTTTCTGAGCTGAACCCAAATACTCTGTGCCCGACCGTCCTTCAGGAATGGTAAGGCCTCGACCGCGTCCGGGCGTTCCCGCTGAAGGTAATATCCCGGCCAAAGCATTGAATATAAACCCGATTGCAGCAACGCGTGCAGCATGTACTGTTCGCCCCATCCGGGGCAATCATAGAAGAAACGAGTGGGGTATTCGTAGGGCAAAAAAACATCGTGCACGTGGATGACGACACCGGGTTTTAGGGCCGGAATGATGCGACAGAACAGATGCGCGACGTCGTTGCTCATGCGGACCACATGGCTGGAATCGATGAAAAGAACGTCGCCTTCTTGCAGGTTTTCAAACAGCGCCGGATCGACATCTTCCAGTCGTTTTTGTTCAAAATCATCCACGACATGCGCAATATCCGCCCTCGGATACGGATCGATTGCCGTAATGCGGGTGTTCAGCCCGCCATCAATGATCGCTTGTCGCGTGACGCGGGTTGAATTGCCACACCCGACCTCGATCACGTTTTTCGGTTTAAATCTGCGGATCATCAGATAAAGCGCGTCCGCATCCGGGCTGTCATAGTATCCGTTCCCGATGCGATAGCCGGTCTTGTTGCGCGACGGGTCCTTCAATGCCGCAAGCGCATCGGCATGTTCGTGATATTCCTCGACCAGCGGGCCGACATCGAACCCATCCATTCCCGGAGAAAGGGCATATGCAGGGCGTTCCAATCCGCCAGCCCGTTCAAAGCTTTCGAGTCGGACGCGCTCATCCCGTTCAGTGACTTTGTCGATCAGCTTGACGCCGAAGCGATCCAGAATTGCATTGGTCCGCGGGAATTTCCTGGGTTTCACGCCGCCGTCTCCGATCCGTGGTTGAACACTCCCCGCTCCTTACCTGTGCCGACCAAGGCTTCGCAAGCACCTGCGCGGCAAACACTTGGCAAAAGGGCAAATTCCGTATTCACTGGCGTGAACATAAAGACCGGAGGGCCGCCATGCAGCAGGAATTCACGCTGGGTATTGAAGAGGAATACCTGCTTGTGGACCGCGACAGCCTGCAATTGTCCGAAGCACCTGCCGCTTTGATGGATGCTTGCCAGGCCGATTTTGAAGGTCAGGTCAGCCCTGAATTCCTGCAATGCCAGATCGAGGTGGGAACCCGCCCTCATGCCACGATTGGCGCGGCCCGTGAGGACCTCAAGCGGTTGCGGTCTTGCGTTGCCACGCGCGCCGCTGAATACAATCTGGCTCCGATTGCCGCATCCTGCCATCCCTTTGCAAAGTGGAAAGACCAGCATCATACACGCAAGGATCGCTATGACGCCTTGCAACATGCCCTTGGCGGTGTTGCGCGACGCATGCTGATCTGCGGCATGCATGTTCACGTCGGCGTCGAAGACAAGGCGCTGCGTGCCGACCTGATGCCACAACTGTCCTACTTTTTGCCGCACCTGCTGGCTCTTTCCACATCCTCTCCGTTCTGGAGCGGTGAAGACACCGGATTGTCCTCCTATCGGCTGACCGTGTTCGACAACCTGCCCCGAACCGGGTTGCCTCCGGTACCAGCCAGTTGGGCTGAATACGAGCGTACAACCGGAATCCTTGTGGAACTCGGAGTCATCGAAGACACCTCAAAGATATGGTGGGACCTGCGCCCCTCGCATCGGTTTCCGACGTTGGAAACCCGTATCATGGATGTGCAGCCCCGGCTGGAACACGCCCTTTCGCTGGCTGCGATGATCCAGGCGCTGACCCGGATGCTGTGCCGTCTGAAGGACCGCAACCTGCGCTGGCGTCACTATGACCGGTTCCTCATCGGCGAAAACCGCTGGCGCGCGCAACGGTACGGCGTTGGCGAGGGGCTGATCGATTTTGGCGACCGTTCAATCAAGCCAATGCCTGAACTGATTGGTGAACTGATGGGAATGCTGGCGGAAGATACCGAGGCGTTGGGCACGATGACCGAATTGGCCCGCCTGCGGCAAATTGCGGAAAACGGAACGTCCGCCACACGCCAGCGCCGTGTACACGCCGAGGCCGTGGCAAAAGGGGACGATCCCGGTCAGGCGGTCGTGAAGCACCTGATCGAGGAATTCCACGAAGATCTCTGATATCGCGCACCCGGGCCGATCAATACCATAACCTTACTTCCCGTGATTGCTGATCGTGCAAAATTTCTGTAACGATTGGGAAATAAACAATCGTTCAATTCAGCATCGACGGGAAGGATTGGCATGGATTTCGCGCTGACCGAGGAACAGACAGCTATCTTCGACATGGCCTATGCATTTGGGCAGGAAAACATCGCTCCGTTTGCGCGGCAATGGGAGGCGGATGGAACCATTCCCAAAGACCTTTGGCCCCGGATCGGCGAACTGGGCTTCGGTGGCTTGTATGTCTCTGAGGACGCAGGAGGATCGGGTCTGAGCAGGCTGGATGCAACGCTGGTTTTTGAAGCTTTGTCCATGGCCTGCCCGTCGGTTGCAGCCTTCCTGTCGATCCACAACATGTGCGCAAAGATGCTGGACAGTTTCGCCAGTGACGAGCTGAAATCACGTATCATGCCACAGGTTCTCAGTCTTGATACGGTCCTCAGCTACTGCCTGACCGAACCCGGCTCGGGCTCGGACGCTGCAGCGCTCAAAACCCGCGCCGAGCGTACAAACGAAGGTTACACGCTGAACGGCACCAAGGCGTTTATCTCGGGCGGTGGCTACTCTGATGCTTATGTCTGCATGGTGCGCACGGGTCAGGATGGTCCCAAGGGGATTTCGACCGTTTATGTCGAAGACGGAACGCCCGGTCTCAGCTTCGGGGCGCTGGAGCAGAAAATGGGTTGGAAAAGCCAGCCGACGGCGCAGGTGCAGTTCGATGACTGCAAGATACCATCCGGGAACCTGGTCGGCACCGAAGGTGACGGATTCAAATACGCCATGATGGGACTGGACGGCGGGCGCTTGAATATCGCCTCCTGCTCTCTGGGTGCGGCGCAAACCGGCTTGGACATGACCTTGCAATACATGTCCGAGCGTAAAGCATTCGGTCAATCCATCGACCAGTTTCAGGCCCTGCAGTTCCGCCTGGCCGATATGGAGATTGAACTGCAGGCCGCGCGCGTCTTCTTGCGGCAGGCCGCTTGGAAGCTGGATCAAGGCACGCCCGATGCCAGCAAGTTCTGCGCGATGGCCAAAAAGTTCGTTACCGAAACGGGATCAAAAGTCGTCGATCAATGTCTGCAGTTGCATGGCGGGTACGGCTATCTGGCCGATTACGGGATCGAAAAGCTGGTGCGTGATCTGCGCGTGCATCAGATATTGGAAGGCACCAACGAGATCATGCGCGTGATCGTCGCCCGCCAGATGCTTGCCCAACGCTGAGGATCAAATGCCAGATATCGACATCCGTGTGACAGGCCGCGCCGGGCGCATCACTTTGACACGGCCCAAGGCGCTCAACGCGCTTAGTTATGACATGTGCATGGCCATAGACAGTGCCCTGCGGAACTGGCGCGAAGATGACTCGGTTGACCTGATCATTATCGATGCCGAAGGCGACAAGGCCTTTTGCGCCGGAGGTGACATTGCCGAGCTTTATGAAACGGGCATGAAAGGCGATTTCGCCTATGGTCAAACCTTTTGGCGCGATGAATACCGGCTGAATGCCCTGATCTTCGAGTACCCCAAACCGGTGATCAGCTTTCTGCAGGGTTTCACAATGGGCGGCGGTGTTGGCATCGGGTGCCACGGAAGTCACCGGATCGTAGGCGAGACCGCGCAGATCGCATTGCCTGAATGCTCCATCGGACTGGTTCCGGACGTCGGCAGCACGCTGATGCTGGCCCTGGCGCCCGGCCGGTTAGGTGAATATCTGGGGACAACCGGACGACGCATGGGGCCAGGTGATGCGATTTATGCCGGATTAGCCGATCACTATATCCCGCAGTCACAATGGTCCGATCTCATGGAGCTGCTCGAAGCCTCTGGTGATGCCGAGATACTGGCCAAACACGCGCAGACTCCGCCGGAGAGTACATTGGAGCAGGACCAGCCTGTGATCGATGACATATTCTCGGGCGAGGCGCTGGGCGACATCCTGACCAATCTGCGTAACGCTGATCCGGAATTTTCCACCAAAACTCTGGCCACACTCGGACGGCATTCACCTTTGTCGATGGCCTGTTACGTAGAAATGCTGCATCGATTGCGTGGGCCATCGCTGACGATACGCAAAGCGTTGGAACTGGAATTCCGGTTTACGTTCCGCGCCATGGAACACGGGGATTTTCTGGAAGGCATTCGCGCGCAGATCATAGACAAGGACCGCAATCCTAGGTGGAGCTTTGCGGATCAATCCGTACCCGCAGTCGCTGTTTCGAAAATGCTGCAACCACTGGGCGCGGACGCACTGACATTCGAGGAGGAATAAGGATGAAAATCGGGTTTATCGGCCTTGGCAACATGGGCGCTCCGATGGCCGCCAATCTGGCGAAGGCCGGGCATGTCGTGGTTGGCTTTGACATGGCAGACGTCACGGTCGAGGGGGTCACCATGGCACCTTCCGGGGCCGAGGCCGTCGCCGGAGCAGACGTGGCAATTACGATGCTTCCAAACGGTCAGATCTTGCGATCTGTCGCGGACGAGATTGTTCCGGCCATGCAGAAAGGCGCCACCTGGATTGATTGTTCAACCGTCGACGTCGACAGCGCGCGTGCGGTGGCGGATCAGGCCCTGGCAGCCGGGTTAAGAGCCGTCGACGCTCCGGTTTCAGGCGGTATTGGGGGCGCCGCAGCTGGTACGCTGACTTTCATGGCCGGTGGTTCGGAAGAAGCGTTTGCAACGGCTGAACCGCTGTTCGATATCATGGGCCAGAAGGCCGTTCATTGCGGCGATTCCGGCGCGGGTCAGGCGGCAAAGATCTGCAACAACATGATCCTCGGCGTCACCATGATCGCGACCTGTGAGGCTTTTGCACTGGCCGACAAGTTGGGGTTGGATCGCCAAAAGATGTTTGATGTCGTCAGTACATCGTCCGGATATAGCTGGACAATGAACGCCTATTGCCCTGCCCCTGGCGTTGGCCCCACCAGTCCGGCCGACAACGGCTACAAACCAGGTTTTGCAGCAGAGCTGATGCTGAAGGATTTACGCCTTAGCCAGCAGGCCGCGGAAGGGTCGGATGCGGACACACCCATGGGCCAGGCTGCAACGGCCTTGTATGAACAATTTGTCGAAGCTGAAGACGGGTTGGGGAAAGACTTTTCCGCCATGCTGCCCCGGTTTGAAAAGAGAGGCCGGAGCTGAGGCGCGTAAAGCAGTTTTTTGCTGACCCGAAAATAGTTGTTTGTCGTCACTTCTTTGTCCCGGTCTGTACGTGCTAAAACCAGTGCAGAATAATTGCAGGGGCCGCCGATGAAGACTCTGAGAAATTTTGGATCCATCGCTTTGCTGGTGATCAGTACGGCTGCGGTCGAAGCTGGCAACGGAAAGGGAAAGGCCGGGCACTGCCCGCCCGGTCTGGCCAAAAAGGCAGTCCCCTGCGTGCCACCAGGACAGGTCAAAAACCTATATCGGACGGGCGACCGTATCGAACGGGACTATGTCTGGATCGACGATCCCTATCGTTACGGCTTGAAACGAGGCGGCAACTACGTTCGCGCCGGCGACTATGTCTACAGAATCGATCCTGAAACGCGGAAAGTTCTCAACCTGATCGGCGCCGTGGCGGATATCCTGTACTAGGAAACTGCCGGGCCGCTATTCTGCAGCGACCCGGTCCAAATTCAACATCGGCCTGAGGTAGTGCCCGGTATGGCTGCCCTCACACTCCGCAACTTGCTCGGGTGTGCCCTCGGCAACAATCTGTCCGCCGCCATCGCCACCTTCCGGGCCAATATCGATGATCCAATCGGCGGTTTTGATCACATCCAGGTTGTGTTCGATCACAATGACCGTATTTCCTTGATCCACAAGTTCGTGCAGTACTTCCAAAAGCTTGCGCACATCTTCAAAGTGCAGGCCGGTGGTCGGTTCATCCAGAATATACAGCGTCCGCCCGGTCGAACGTTTGGACAGTTCCTTTGAAAGCTTGACCCGCTGCGCCTCACCACCCGAAAGCGTGGTGGCCTGCTGTCCGACCTTGATATAACCCAGACCAACCCGCGCCAGTGCGTCCATCTTATCGCGAATGGAAGGCACGGCTTTGAAGAAGTCCTGCGCGTCTTCCACCGTCATATCAAGAACATCCGCGATGGACTTGCCCTTGAATTTGATCTCCAGTGTCTCGCGGTTGTACCGCGCACCCTTGCAGGTTTCACAGGTCACGTAGACATCCGGAAGGAAGTGCATCTCGATCTTGATGACCCCGTCACCCTGACAGGCCTCGCACCGACCTCCCTTGACGTTGAAGCTGAACCGTCCCGGTTTGTACCCTCGTGCCTTGGCCTCGGGCAGACCGGCAAACCAGTCGCGGATCGGGGTGAACGCGCCCGTGTAAGTGGCTGGATTCGAACGCGGAGTCCGCCCGATCGGCCGCTGGTCGATGTCGATGACCTTATCCAGATGCTCCAGTCCCTTGATCGTCTCGCACGGCGCAGGTGTCTGGCGCGCACCATTAAGGCGCATCGACGCCGTTTTGAACAGCGTCTCAATGGTCAAAGTGGATTTCCCGCCGCCGGAAACTCCGGTCACACAGACAAACTTGGCCAAAGGAAACCCAGCCGTCACATTCTTCAGGTTGTTCCCGGTCGCATTGACCACCGACACCTTCTTCTTGTTGCCCTTTCGCCGTTCAGCGGGCACCGCGATCTCGCGCGTTCCGGCCAGGTATTGCCCCGTGATCGAGGCCGCATCCGCCGTTATTTCCGCAGGTGTTCCCTGGCTTACGACCTGCCCGCCATGCACACCGGCGCCGGGACCAATATCAAAAACGTAATCAGCCTCACGGATGGCTTCTTCGTCATGCTCAACAACGATCACGGTATTCCCTTGATCGCGCAGGTTCTTGAGCGTTCCAAGCAGACGGTCATTGTCGCGCTGGTGCAACCCGATTGACGGCTCGTCCAGCACATACAGAACTCCTGTCAGACCCGAACCGATCTGGCTGGCCAACCGGATCCGCTGGCTTTCGCCACCAGACAGGGTTCCACTTGAACGTGACAGCGTAAGGTATTCCAAACCAACATTATTCAGGAATCCAAGTCGTTCGCGGATTTCCTTCAGAATTGCGCGCGCTATCTCGTTTTTCTGCGTGCTCAGATGGTTCGGAGCATCCTCGATCCAGGCCAGAGCCTCCTTGATCGACATCTGAACCACCTGCCCAACATGCAGGTCCGCGATTTTGACGGCCAAGGCTTCGGGACGCAGACGGTAGCCATCACATGTCCCGCAGGGGCGGTTATTCTGATAGCGCTCGAATTCTTCACGGATCCAGGCGCTGTCGGTCTCGCGGTAACGGCGTTCCATATTGGGAATTACGCCCTCGAAACTGCGCGTCACCTGATAAACCCGTCCACCTTCGTCGTAACGGAACTGTATTTCTTCATCACCAGACCCCCGAAGGAACACCTGCTGCACCTTCTCCGGCAGGTCTTTCCATGGGGTGTTCTTGTCGAACTCAAAGTGGCGGGCGATGGCTTCGATGGTTTGCAGGAAGTACGGCGATTTACCCTTTCGCCACGGTGCCAGTGCCCCGTCATACAGTTTCAGTGTTTGGTCCGGCACCACGAGACGCTCATCGAAAAACAGTTCCACTCCCAGACCGTCACAATCCGGGCATGCCCCAAAAGGTGCGTTGAACGAGAACAGGCGCGGCTCGATCTCGGGGATCGTGAAGCCACTGACCGGACAGGCAAAATTCTCGCTGAAAGTGATACGTTCGGGGTCTCCTTCGCGCGGCGCGGTTTCCAGAATCGCGATTCCATCGGCCAGATCCAGCGCAGTCCGCAGGCTGTCGGCCAGACGTGTTTCCATCCCTTCGCGTACAACCAGACGGTCGACTACGACGTCGATGTCATGGCGAAACTTCTTGTCCAGAGTGGGTGGCTCATCAAGTTCATAGAACTCCCCGTCCACCTTGACGCGCTGGAAGCCCTGCTTACGCAGTTCGAGGAATTCTTTTTTGTACTCCCCTTTCCGGTCCCGCACGATGGGTGCCAGAAGGTATCCGCGCGTCCCTTCCTCCATCGCCATGATGCGGTCGACCATGTCCTGCACCTGCTGCGCTTCAATGGGCAGACCCGTGGCAGGGCTGTAGGGCGTTCCTGCACGCGCGAACAACAGTCGCAAATAATCATAGATCTCGGTGACCGTACCAACGGTGGAGCGTGGGTTCTTCGACGTCGTTTTCTGCTCGATGGAAATCGCCGGGGACAGGCCGCTGATATGGTCAACGTCGGGCTTTTCCATCATGTCCAGAAACTGGCGCGCATAAGCGGACAGGCTTTCGACATAGCGTCTTTGACCTTCGGCATAGATGGTATCAAAGGCCAGCGACGACTTGCCCGAACCAGACAGACCTGTAATCACCACAAGCTGATCACGTGGAATGTCAACATCAATACTTTTGAGGTTATGCTCGCGCGCGCCGCGCACCTCGATATTCTTCAGCTCAGCCATTTCGGCCCCCAACAGACAAGTGTCCTAGAAATAGGCGAGCCAGGCTGAGTCTCCAACACAAAAGTTAGAACAAAGTGTGAACAGTCGGATTATTGCCGACAACTCCTGACATTAGCCCCATGTCGATCGCCCCAATGGGCAACTGTTTTCGGTCAATCTACGAAATCAGGGAAATGGCGCGGTTGACGGGGCTCGAACCCGCGACCCCCGGCGTGACAGGCCGGTACTCTAACCAACTGAGCTACAACCGCGCATTTAGGGTCTATGTCTGATCCATTGACCCGGATCACAGGCTGGCAGCGATGGCGCGGTTGACGGGGCTCGAACCCGCGACCCCCGGCGTGACAGGCCGGTACTCTAACCAACTGAGCTACAACCGCCCGCTGCCCGTTCGCTCTGAACGTTGGGGTGTATTATGGCCACGCCCCGGCATCGTCAAGCGGCGTTTTCAAGTTTTTTGCCTTATCCTGATTTTTTCCCGAACCCACCCTTTGAACAGGCGCCGGGTTCTGCGTGAAATGCGCTGAGGGCAAGCAAAGTTTCTGCGCCACCTGCATCTGATCTTGCGAACCGGACAGACACACTGTAAGAGGCGGCCTCACGGGTGATTAGCTCAGTGGTAGAGCGCTTCGTTCACATCGAAGATGTCAGGAGTTCAAATCTCTTATCACCCACCATCTTTTCAATGACTTGTCGGATCTGGCGACAGGAATGGGTGCCAGAAGCCAAAACGCGGCCAGGCGTCCAAGCCTCATTTCTCTAAAAGAACCGCCTCTACGATCAGTTGCAAAGTGATACTTCGCTATCTAATCTGCAGACATTGATAGAGGGTATTGCGATGAAACATATATTTGCGGCGTTAGCCGTGTGCTTGGCCAATGCAGCCAGTGCTTTGACGGTTACGTTCGATCACAACCCGGTTTATCCCAATGCGGGTGGTGGACCTGCGACGTCCAACGGGTTCATCTACGATTACAGCACGACCTATCTGGGAGGGAACTACCTGTACCTGCATTCCGATAGTGGCATTCTGACGTCAACAATCAGAGCCATAAGCGGAACAACATTCACGGCAAAATCTATTGATGTTTGGGGCGCATTGCGGATTTTCATGTCGGGATCGGGGCCTAGACCGGCAGACGATAACAGCCAAGCCTACTTCCAGTGGGCAACGTCAGGAATTGCGCCGGTGGCAACTCTGACTTTCACTGGAGTGCGAAACGGGGCTACGGTGGCTACGCAGTCGATCGGCCCGACGCAGACACAACTTACGTCGGACAGTGTCATACCGAAACTAAAGAAGCTTAGGTTATCTAGCGGGTTCTCTCATATCGATCGGTTGATACTTACCGTGAACAACCCGATCAGTGGCCCCTATTGGAATGACTTGTACGACCCGTTCGGACCCAACACGGTTTGGTGTAACGATTGGTGTGCCAGTTATCGGGTGGACAATCTAAAAGTATCAGCCGTTCCCCTGCCCGCCAGCGGGCTACTACTGATAGGCGCAATAGCTGGGCTGTTTGGAATCAGGCGACGTAGAATAACCGCCTACTAGAGTCTGGCTGGGAGCCCGGTGACACCAAGGCTGGCTTACGCGTGCCGCCAGAACTGCCTCAATACCAACAAGTTGAGCTGATTGAGGGTTGCTCGAGAGCAAGCTTGTCACAGCGCGATCCCCCCGCATATCCTGACCGGAATTGATCGGTATTTCCGGGCATTGTTTTCAGGATTGTCTATGGCTGAATTGAAGCGCGATATTGGTCTTGTTGGCCTGACGTTCATTTCGGTTGGAGGCATTATGGGCTCGGGCTGGCTGTTCGGGCCTATGTTGGCCGTGCAGCACGCTGGTCCTGCGGCCATCCTGTCCTGGATCATCGGCGCGGTTGCCATGTTTGTTCTGGCCATAACATTTGCCGAAATCTCAGCCATGCTGCCGATATCCGGTGGAATTGCACGGGTGCCTCAATTTTCGCATGGCAACATAGTCTCGATGGCCATGGGGTGGACAGCCTGGATCGGATATAACACCACCGCACCAATCGAAGTTGAGGCAATGTTGAAATACCTCGCACCCTATGCGCCCTGGCTGCATGCTGCGGATACCGGCGATCTGACCGGGGCTGGCATTGCGGTTGCGCTGGTTTTCATGCTTCTGTTCGTCGCGGTCAACGCATTGGGGGTGAAATTTTTCACTCAGGTCAACGCCGCGCTGACGTGGGCCAAAATCGCTATCCCTATCGTTCTGTCGATCCTGCTGATCGCGACACGGTTCAACACCGAGAACTTCACTCAGCCAGGTGGTTTTGCGCCCTATGGATTACAGGGCATCATGGCAGCGGTGTCGACCGGAGGCGTGATATTCTCTTTCATCGGATTTCGCCACGTCGTCGACATGGCCGGTGAAGTTCGAAACCCCAAATTCGCCATCCCCGCAGCCCTGGTTCTATCCATCGTTCTGTGCGCAGCGCTGTATCTGGGGCTTCAGATTGCATTCATTGGCGCGCTTGATCCCGAAATGCTGGAAAACGGTTGGGCACAATTGAACTTTGGCGGTCAGGGTCCGCTGGACGGAATAATCATGTCCGTGGGGATCATCTGGTTTCTCAGCCTGCTCAACATCGGCTCCGTGATCGGACCTTTTGGCAACGGATTGGTGGCCACTGGCTCGAACGCGCGTATTGCCATGGCGTTGTCCAAAAACGGCTTCCTGCCGCAACGCCTGCAAATGCTGTCTTCGTTCGGCGTGCCGCTTTGGGCACTGGCGCTGAATTTTCTGATCGGAACGCTCTTCCTGCTGACCGTCCCTTTCGCCACTGTAATCGCGTTGAACGGAGCGGCCATCGTCCTGTCATTCGCCGTCGGCCCAATCGCCGTGGTCTGCTTGCGCCACCTCATGCCCGATCACCCGCGTTCGATCCGCATCCCGGCCGTCAAGGTGGTCGCCGTCACGGCCTTTGCCGTTGCCACATTGGTCGTCTACTGGAGCGGTTGGGACACGGTCTGGCGCCTTGGCATTGCATTGATCGTTGGAATGGTTCTTCTGCTGCTGCGGTTCCGCAACCGTCTGGACGAAATGGACGTGACCGAAGCCTTGTGGTTGGCGCCCTATTTTGCCGGTATCGGGCTGATCTCTTTCCTTGGGCAATTCGGCGAAGGCGCGCAAAAGCAGATCCCCTTTGGTTGGGATATTCTGCTGTGTATCCTGTTTTCCGCCGTGATCTTCAGTCTTGCCGTCCGTTCAGCCCTATCCACTGAAAAGTTTCAGGAATACATCGCCGAAGAAGAAATACTGGATCCCAAGGAACCCGTTGTCGGGTTCTGAATAACCGAGTGACCCAAATGAAAAAGCCCGCCGCAATTGCCGCAGGCTTCTCCATATTCTCTCAGATGGCCAGTATCCCGGCCCTGCCTTCCGGTAACTTAATGTGCAGTCGCCGACGGTCCGGTGCTTTCGGGTGCCTTGGCGGCGGCTGCCGCTGCTTCCTCGGCCGCTTCGTCCCATTCGATGGGATCTGGCGCGCGAACAAGTGCCTGTTCCAGAACTTCCGAGACATGCTTGACCGGAATGATCTTAAGGCCTTCCTTTACGTTATCCGGAATGTCCGCCAGATCCTTCTCGTTCTCTTCCGGGATCAGCACCGTCTTGATGCCTCCCCGCAGGGCAGCTAGCAGCTTTTCTTTCAAACCGCCAATCGGCATTGCATTCCCGCGAAGCGACACCTCGCCCGTCATGGCAATGTCCTTGCGCACCGGAATTCCGGTCAGGACCGATACGATCGACGTAACCATCGCCAAACCGGCCGAAGGACCGTCCTTGGGGGTGGCCCCATCCGGAACGTGCACGTGAATATCCAACGTGTCGAACTTGGGCGGCTTCACACCGATCTGAGGTGAAATCGACCGCACATAAGACGAGGCCGCGTCGATGGATTCCTTCATCACATCGCCCAGCTTGCCGGTGGTCTTCATCCGCCCTTTGCCGGGCAGTTTCAGCGCCTCGATATGCAGCAGATCACCCCCTACCGAGGTCCAAGCCAGACCGGTAACAACACCAACCTGATCGTCCTGTTCAGCAAGACCATAGCGGAACTTCGGCACGCCCAGGAATTCACCAAGATTGTCCGGCGTCACCGTGACGGATTCAGCCTCTTTCTTGATGATCTTGGTCAGCGATTTCCGCGCCACCTTGGCGATTTCACGTTCCAGATTCCGCACCCCGGCTTCACGGGTGTAGATGCGAATGATCTTCTGGAGCGCCTCGTCGGTCAGATCAAACTCCTTGGTTTTCAGACCATGGTTCTTGACCTGTTTGCCGATCAGGTGCTGTTTGGCGATCTCGCTCTTTTCCTCTTCGGTGTAGCCGGCCAGCGGGATGATCTCCATCCGGTCCAGCAAAGGCCCGGGCATGTTGTAACTGTTCGACGTGGTCAGGAACATCACGTTCGACAGATCATATTCCACCTCAAGATAGTGGTCCATGAACGTGCTGTTCTGTTCTGGGTCCAACACTTCCAGCATTGCCGAAGCCGGGTCGCCACGGAAGTCCTGCCCCATCTTGTCGATTTCATCGAGCAGGATAAGCGGGTTCGTGGTCTTCGCCTTTTTCAGCGCCTGAATGATCTTGCCGGGCATCGAACCGATATAGGTGCGACGGTGACCGCGGATTTCGGATTCATCGCGTACGCCACCCAGCGAGATGCGAATGAACTCGCGCCCCGTGGCTTTAGCAACGGATTTACCAAGCGAGGTCTTACCCACACCCGGAGGGCCAACGAGGCACAGGATCGGACCTTTCAGCTTCTTCGAACGCTGCTGCACCGCGAGATACTCGACGATCCGTTCCTTGACCTTCTCAAGCCCATAGTGATCGGCATCCAGAATATCCTGCGCCCGGCCCAGATCCTTTTTGACGCGGGATTTGGTGCCCCACGGCAGCGACAGGATCCAGTCCAGATAGTTGCGCACAACGGTCGCTTCGGCAGACATCGGCGACATGTTCTTGAGCTTCTTCAGCTCGCCTTCCGCCTTTTCCAGCGCCTCTTTCGACAGCTTGGTCTCGGCGATTTTGGCTTCCAGTTCGGCAACTTCATTGCTGCCGTCTTCGCCATCGCCAAGTTCCTTCTGAATGGCCTTCATCTGCTCATTCAGATAATACTCGCGCTGCGTCTTCTCCATCTGGGATTTGACGCGGGTCTTGATCTTTTTCTCGACCTGCAGAACCGACATTTCGCCCTGCATCAGGCCGTAGACCTTTTCGAGCCGTTCGCTGACGGACAGAGTTTCCAGCAACTCCTGCTTTTGCTCGACTTCAATACCCAGATGACCTGACACGAGGTCAGCCAGCTTGGCGGGCTCAGTTGTCTCGCCAACTGCTGCAAGCGCTTCTTCGGGAATGTTCTTGCGCACTTTGGCATAGCGCTCGAACTCATCCGCAACGGTGCGCAGCAGCGCCTCGGTCGTGGTCACATCGCCGGGTATCTCGGTCAGATACTCCGCACGAGCTTCGAAGAAATCGTCGTTTTCGAGGAATTCGGTGATCTGCACGCGTGCCTGCCCTTCAACCAGCACCTTGACGGTGCCATCGGGCAGCTTCAGCAGTTGCAGCACGTTCGCCAGAACACCGGACTGGTAAATCCCTTCGATGGTGGGATCGTCGTCACCCGGATCAATCTGGCTGGACAGCAATATCTGCTTGTCGTCCTGCATCACTTCTTCCAGTGCACGGACGGATTTTTCCCGCCCCACGAACAGCGGCACGATCATGTGCGGAAAAACCACGATGTCGCGCAAAGGCAGTACGGGGTATGAGGAATTCAGAGGCTCTTGCATGCTCAATCCTTATCATTGGCAAGACGACACTGGTCCCTAGAAAGGCAACCATTGGCCATCTCCTGTCTTGGACGATAAAGGTGGGGCGCTGACCGCCTGTTTTCAACCTCATCGCCGTTTGTCGGCAATCAGAATGACCGGATGATTTACCGACTGCAAGGCGTCGCGCTGACATATCCACGAATTTTGTTGAAACCCAACCGGATTTGCCGCCTAAACAGGCTCAATATCCCCTTCCGCACGCTGCGCGTGAAAGTCGCCTTGCCAAGCCGCAAACCGACCTTCGGAAATCGCGTCTCGCATTCCCTGCATAATCTCTTGAAAATAGTGCAGATTGTGCCATGTCAGCAGCATCCCGGAAATCATCTCGTTCGAACGGAAAACATGGTGAAGGTAAGCGCGCGAGTAGTTTGAACAGGCCGGGCAGCTGCAGGCCTCATCCAGCGGGCGCGGGTCGTCCGCGTGACGGGCATTCTTGATGTTGACCACACCGCGACGGGTGAAAACCTGCCCTGTTCGCCCAGACCGCGACGGCAGCACACAATCCATCATGTCGATCCCGCGTGCGACGGCACCCACGATGTCGTCAGGCTTGCCAACCCCCATCAGGTAACGGGGCTTGTCCGAGGGAAGATAGTCCGGCGCGTATTCAAGGCAGTCGAACATGGCTTCCTGCCCCTCGCCCACGGCCAGACCGCCGACGGCATAGCCTTCGAAGCCGATTTTCTTCAATGCCTCGGCGCTTTCCTCGCGCAGGTCGCGTTCCAGCCCGCCTTGCATGATCCCGAACAGTGCATGGCCAGGACGGTCTCCGAACGCCTCGCGCGACCGATCGGCCCATCGCATCGACAGGCGCATGGATTCTGCGATGCGGTCCCGATCGGCTGGCAACGCTGGGCACTCATCGAAACACATGACGATGTCCGATCCCAAGAGCCGCTGGATTTCCATTGACCGCTCGGGCGTCAGTTCATGTTTTGATCCGTCGACATGGGATTTGAAGGTCACGCCTTTTTCCGTCAGCTTGCGCAGCCCGGCCAGCGACATGACCTGAAATCCACCCGAGTCCGTCAGAATTGGCCGCTCCCAGTTCATGAATTTATGCAATCCGCCCAGGCGATCGATCCGCTCAGCGGTGGGGCGCAACATCAGGTGATATGTATTGCCCAACAGGATATCGGCCCCCGTCGCGCGCACGCTTTCCGGCATCATCGCCTTGACGGTCGCGGCTGTCCCGACCGGCATGAAAGCAGGCGTGCGAACCTCACCCCTCGGGGTATGGATCACACCGGTTCTGGCCTTGCCGTCGGTGGCCTTTAGGTCAAAGGAAAAACGGTCTGTCATTGTGTCGCCTCGGGGTCGCTGAACCGGGCAGGATTTGCCTGATCCGCCTGCCCTTTGCAACCCGTCAGGGCAAAGTGACAACGCGCTCCGTGAACAACGCCACAACGCCTTCGCCGTCGACATCCCTGCAAACGCGAATTGCGGGACGCGAGGGATCCGGCCGCGTGGCACCGTTTTCCTCCCCACCGACGATCACGCGCAGGCCTGTCTCGACCGTGTCGAACATCGGTTCGTGAGAGCATGCAATTACGGCGGTCGAGTCGTGCAACCCGCATCCTTCCAGCCCACCGACTTCCTTATAGAACTTAAGATAGAACTTTGAAATGTCGCGCAAAAAGACGCCCATGTTTGGGGAACTTTCGGCTAGCGCATCGAAGTCCGCGCCCCGGTAAAGGGTCTTCAGCGTGACGTCCAATCCAACCAGAACCGTATTCGGGGGGGCCGCAAAAACGAAATCCGCCGCTCGGGCATCGTGGTAAATGTTGGCTTCTGCGTGGGCGGTGATGTTTCCGGGGCAATACACGGCGCCCCCCATGATCACCAGCCGACCCAGATTTTGGGAAAACTCCGGGTCCAAGCGCATCGCATCGGCGATGTTGGTCAACGGACCAACCGCACAAACGACCAGTTCGCCTTTGTGTTCGCGTGCCATTTCGACCAGATATTCCGCCGCTGGCAGGTGATGGTTTTCGCCGATCTGCGGGATTTCCGTCAGGTCTCCGAACCCTTCCGGCCCGTGGACATGGTCGGACGGCACATGTGCGTCCGTCTCAAGCGGAAAGGCTGCGCCTTCCGCGACTGCAGCATCAAGGCCGAGTTTGTGCAGCAAAAACCGCGCATTACGGCTGGACTGATTCACATGCGTGTTTCCGAAAATGGTTGTCAGACCAATCAGGTCAAATTCCGGCGCGGCGGCGGCGTAGGCAATGGCCATCGCATCGTCGATTCCCGGATCTGTGTCGATAATCAGTTTCATATGCGCCCGATACCGCAATCATGACAGGATGCAAAGCGGACACATCTGTTGTTTTCCCTCGAACTTCGACGCCTTCACTGGTTTGCATCCGAGTCCAATCTGTCCATACCAGAGTTGAAATCGGGCGACTCAACCCCCAAGTGTATACCATAGTACACAATAAAGAGGACAGAAATGACCGAAGATCAGATCATCGGATTGCTTTCATCGAACATCATTTACCTGCTGGCGGCGGCGCTAATCGTAATCGTCATCCTGAAGGGCATTAAGATCGTCCCGCAATCCGAAAAGTTCGTGATTGAACGCTTCGGTCGGCTGCACTCGGTTTTGGGGCCCGGAATCAATTTTATCGTTCCTTTCCTGGATGTTGCGCGCCACAAGATTTCCATTCTTGAACGTCAGCTTCCAAACGCGACGCAGGATGCGATCACCAAGGATAACGTTCTGGTCCAGATCGATACATCGGTGTTCTACCGCATTCTTGAGCCTGAAAAGACAGTCTACCGAATCCGTGACGTCGACGGTGCGATTGCGACCACAGTGGCAGGTATCGTGCGCGCTGAGATCGGCAAAATGGATCTGGATGAAGTACAGTCGAACCGCGCCCAGTTGATCTCCCAAATCCAGGAAAGTGTCGAAACAGCCGTCGATGACTGGGGGATCGAAGTGACCCGCGCCGAGATTCTGGACGTTAATTTGGACCAAGCGACCCGTGACGCCATGCTGCAGCAGTTGAATGCCGAACGCGCGCGCCGGGCTCAGGTTACCGAAGCTGAAGGCATGAAGCGCGCTGTTGAACTGCAGGCAGATGCCGAACTTTATGCGGCGGAACAGACCGCCAAGGCCCGGCGTATTCAAGCCGAAGCCGAGGCTTATGCGACCGGTGTCGTTGCCAAGGCAATTCAGGACAACGGTATCGAGGCCGCTCAATATCAGGTCGCTCTGAAACAGGTCGAATCGCTTAACGCATTGGGCAACGGGACCGGAAAACAGACGATCGTCGTGCCGGCAAACGCCCTTGAGGCTTTCGGTGATGCGTTCAAGATGCTGAAAGGAGCAAAATGATGGCAGATCCCTTCTGGCTGACCTGGTGGATCTGGATGGCCGCCGCATTGGCCTTGGGAATCCTTGAAATCGTGCTGCCGGGTTTCATCTTTCTTGGCTTTGCCATCGGTGCCGCAATCACGGGTATCCTGCTGATTTTGCCGGGGCTTACACCCTCGCTGCCGATACTGTTGCTGATCTTCGCGGTGTTGTCGCTGGTGTCTTGGCTGGTTCTTCGGCGCATATTCGCGCTGCCCCATGGTCAGGTCAAAACGTTCAACCACGATATCAATGACTGAACGGGGGTGGCGCCCAAGGCGGGCGCCATTGCCGCACTGGACGCTGGTCCGGCCTTTCCCTATATATTTTCTCAGGTAACAAACCCGAGGCAAGAATGACGCATCCCAGTGAACAGTTTGAAGGCACGCCGCTGATTGCCCCTTCGACCATCGAACACCCCTTGTACGAGGCCGTGGTCGAGGCATGCCGAACGGTTTATGATCCTGAAATTCCAGTGAATATCTATGATCTCGGGCTAATTTACACAATCGAGATTGCCGAGGACAATGCAGTCAAAGTCATCATGACCCTGACCGCACCGGGCTGTCCCGTCGCCGGAGACATGCCGGGCTGGATCGTTGAAGCCGTTGAGCCTGTTGCCGGCATCAAGGAAGTCGACGTTGAACTGACCTGGGAGCCACCCTGGGGAATGGAAATGATGTCTGACGAAGCCCGACTGGAACTCGGATTTATGTGACCAGAGAATTATCTTCAAAAAACAATCTGTTGTCGCCAAAAAGTCATCCAACTGTTACACGGCTGTAGCAAAACTTTCATACACCTGCGCAACAAATCGGTGTGTCGACGAAATAGTGCATTCCATTTGTCGCTCGCACGGGCTGCTGGATCGCCTGCCCTCCTTTAAATCTCCGGCCCGAATATTGGACCGCTCTTGCCCGAGGGCGGTCCAGATCGTTCAGGGTAAACTGCAATTTACTGATTGCCGCAGGTCGATTTGATCTCTGCTGCCCTATCGTCCAATTGCTTGACGTAATCTCCGGACAGCATTTGCAGTCTTTTGCCTTCGGTGCCGGTTACCAGTCCAAGCAATGCGCCCGCAGGCGTAATTGCCGCCACACTTTCCAACTGCTTGTCTTCGGCATGCTTCTTTTCTGACGCAATCGCGCGCAGATCGCCTTTAGCGGTTGCGCAATTGACAGGGTGTCTGGGCCCGTCCGACGCAGCCCAGGCAGTGCCAGCCAAAACGGCAAAACTCAGCCCCAACAACGCCAGCGGCGCATAAAATTTCAGATATTTTGACCGCGATGCCATATTTGCAAACCTCTTGATTGTTGTTGAACCGAAGGACGGATATCTGTTGCCCCTTCGGATCAGGCTAATCCGGCCAGCTGCGCTGGTGCAAGGCGACCGGTGCCCGCATACCGGCCGTTTCAAAGCAAATCTTCGCAATCATAGGCCGCGCTCACTTGAGCCCGGTGATCGAAAGCCCTAAATTAGTGTCAACGCGACGACGGAGATCCCCTGATGTTTGGCATTCCTGGCAAACAGGCTGTAACCATGACGCCCAAGGCGGCCGAGCAGATTGCTCGTCTGATGGCCTCGGCTGGACATGCCGGGCTGCGCATCGGCGTGAAAAAAGGCGGATGCGCCGGCATGGAATATACCATGGACTATGTGGATCATGCGGACCCTAACGACGAGGTTGTCGAACAGGACGGTGCACGGGTCATGATTGCGCCCATGGCGCAAATGTTCCTGTTCGGGACCGAGATCGACTACGAGGTCACTCTGTTGGAGTCCGGCTTCAAGTTCCGCAATCCAAATGTTGTCGATGCATGCGGCTGCGGTGAGTCGATCAAGTTCGACGAGGCGCTGACTGAACAGCGATAAGGCGTCTGTGCGTCACATCAACATTCTCCCCAAAGTTCCCGGGTATCCGACCACCTGTTGAACAGGTGTGCCGTATGTATTGGCGCATACGGAATTTCCGGCGTTTGACCGTCCAGCACCCCTTGCGCGGAATTGTCAGGTGGGGCGTAGGGTGCTATCCGAAAATGAAATGATGTCAAAATGAAGAGGTGCAGGGATGCGGCGCAAGCTGGCGGCTGGAAACTGGAAAATGAACGGAACCAGCGAAGCGCTGGGCGAACTTGAGGTGCTGGCCAGCACCCACCCTGCCCCAACTGTCGATATTCTGATCTGCCCTCCTGCCACACTGGTTCACCGTGCCGCGCAGGCCACGCAGGGAACCGGCATTACTATCGGCGGCCAAGATTGCCACGCGGCCCCGAACGGCGCCCACACCGGCGATATCAGCGCCGACATGCTGGTCGACGCTGGCGCAACGACCGTCATTCTGGGGCATTCGGAACGACGCGAGGATCATTCCGAACAGAATGAGGACATTCGCGCCAAAGCCCGCGTCGCGATGGACGTCGGGCTTAAGACCGTTATCTGCGTCGGTGAAAGTCTGGAACAACGCGAAGCCGCCAATACGCTTGATATTATTGGCGGCCAGATGTCGGGGTCCATTCCGGATCAGTCGACCGGTGAGAACCTCATCGTCGCATACGAGCCGATCTGGGCCATCGGAACCGGAAAAGTTCCCACTCTGAACGAGATCGGAGAGGTTCACGACTTTATCCGCGCCCGACTGGAGCGCCGCTTTGGCGAAGGTGTCGGGCGCTCGGTCCGGTTGCTTTATGGCGGTTCGGTAAAGCCTAGCAACGCAGCAGATATTTTCGCCGTCTCCAGTGTCGATGGTGCGCTGGTTGGCGGCGCAAGTCTGAAAGCCGCCGATTTCTCGGGGATCATCGAGGCACTGGAAAACGCCTGATCAGGCAAGCTTCATCGTGATCATCCCCGCCACGATCAAAACCGCCGCGCAAATGCGCGCGGCGGTTACCGCTTCGCCCAAAAACAGGATACCGACCAGAAACGCGCCAACGGCGCCAATCCCTGTCCAGACGACATAAGCTGTGCCCAATGGCAGCGTCCGCATTGCCAGCGCAAGCAGGGCGAACGAGCCCAACATCGACACGCCCATAATCGCGGTGGGCCAAAACCGGGTAAAACCGGCCGATTGCTTCATGGCAAAGGCCCAGACGATTTCAAGCAGTCCGGCAGTTAAGAGAATGATCCAGGGCATATAAGAGACCTCGTTTTGCCCGGGTCGTCCCGGAAAATTTCCCATTTTGGGGGAGGTCGTCCTCTGAGCGGCAGATAATCACTCAATTCGGTTCTTCAAGACAAAACCGGGCGGATTGCGCCGCCCGGTTTTTGCGTTGTCATGTAGACGCTGTCTAATTGGTCACGATTTCGGGCCCCATGAAGGTATTGGGCAGGAAGGTCGACAACCACGGAATGTACGTCACCATGATGAGGAAGACGAACAGCACCGCAAGGAATGGCAGCGCGGCCTTCACGACACCCATCATCGGCATTCCCGCAACGCCCGAGGTCACGAACAGGTTCAGGCCGACCGGTGGCGTGATCATTCCAATCTCCATGTTCACCACCATGATGATGCCCAGATGGATTGGGTCGATGCCCAGCTCGATGGCAATCGGGAACACCAGCGGCGCAACGATGACGAGCAGGCCAGAGGGTTCCATGAACTGACCACCGATCAGAAGGATCACGTTGACCACAATCAGAAACGTTATCGGCCCCAAGCCCGCAGACAGCATTGCGCTGGCGATATGCTGCGGCACCTGTTCGTCGGTCAACACATGTTTCAGAATCAGTGCGTTGGCAATCACGAACAATAGTGTGACGGTCAGCTTTCCAGCCTCGAACAGCGTGTGCTTGGTATCCGGGTGAATGAGCGCCGTGACCAGTGCATAGGGTTTCTTCAACAGCGAGATATTCTGCGCGTCACCCTCACTGCTAAGCGGCCCCATGTCCTTGTAGACGAAGCAGGCGATCAGGAACGCATAAACCGCGGCCACCGCTGCAGCTTCGGTCGGCGTGAAGATACCGCCGTAAATGCCGCCCAGGATGATCACGATCAGGAACAGGCCCCAACCAGCTTCACGCGCTGATGCGAATATCTCGCCCCAGCCTTTCCAGTCGCCCTTGGGCAAGTTCTTGACCTTCGCCATCACATAGATTGCGACCATCAGCATCAAACCGGCCAACAGGCCCGGAATGACGCCTGCCAGGAACATACGGCCGACCGAAACCTCGACTGCCGCTGCATAAACCACCATGACGATCGAAGGCGGGATCAGGATACCCAGGGTTCCTGCGTTACAGATCACACCGGCCGCGAATTCTTTGGAATACCCAACCTGTCGCATTCCTGCGATAACGATCGAACCGATTGCGACCACCGTTGCTGGGGATGACCCCGACAAGGCTGCAAACAACATACAGGCAAAAACGCCCGCAATCGCCAGCCCGCCGGGCAAATGGCCCACACAGGCAATCGAAAAGCGAATGATCCGGCGCGCCACGCCCCCCGTCGTCATGAAAGACGACGCCAGGATAAAGAACGGGATCGCAAGCAGAGTGAAGTGCCCCTCGAACGCCTCAAACAGCGTACCGGCAACCGAAGCGAGCGAACTGTCGGAATAGATCAGCAGGAACAGGGTCGAGCTGAGGCCAAGTGCCACCGCGATCGGAACACCGATCAGCAGCAGGCCAATGACCATCGAGAAAAGAAGAACTACATCCATCAGTCATGCTCTCCTTGCTGAGCCCGGACTTCTTCGATCTCGTCCTCGACTTCGTGGCTGGCGACCAGACGATCGGTTTCACCGCGCCAGATCTGCACTGCGACTTGCGAAAAGCGGATCACCAGCAGCAGCATGGAAACTGGCAACACCAGATACGGCACCACCTTGGGAAGCTTCTCGTACTCCTCGCCATAGTTGATGAGGCCCTCAAGAAAGCGCAGCGGCGCGACCATGGGAATATCGTCAACTTCGTAGAAACTCTGGCTGCGCGCTCCGCTATCGAACCCTGTCGGGAACCAGCGTCCGGATGTGGGTGGCAGGTCGGCAAACACAGCCCAATAGTCATACGACCCTTTCAACAGCAGCAGCGAAAACACCAGACAGCACGCGACGGCGATCAGCGCCAGTATCCGGCGCGGCGCCGGGGCCAGCATATTCAGGATGGCGTCGACCCCCAGATGCGCGTGTTTCTTTACCGCATAAGATGCGCCAAGCAACACCAGCCAGCCAAACATGAACACTGTCAGTTCAAGCGCCCACAATATGTTCGAATTAAAGAAGAAACGCGCGATCACATTTGCAAATGTAACGGCCGTCATCAGGCCCAGGAGCAATGCAATCAGGGTTTCTTCGATATGGTCGACCAGCCCGCCATGGCCGGATTTCGCACCAGACATCTATCTGTCCCCACATTTTTATTGTTGAGAAGGATTGGGGCGGGCCTATTCGGCCCGCCCGGCCTGCGCGTCGATAACTCCCCAGTCCCCTGACGCGCGGCCTGGACCGGGATCAGAACCCGGCGTTGATTGCCTGAGCGGCGTCGATCTTTTCCTGACCTACGTCGTCAGCGAACTTGTCCCAAACGGGCTTCATTGCATCGACCCAGGCCTGACGTTGTTCAGGGTTCAGTTCGCGAATAATTCCACCGGCGTCCGTGATCGAGGCTTTGGCCGCTTCGTTCACGGCAAAGGCTTCCTTGTTCCGGGTCTCGGTCACTTCGCTCAGAATGGTCAGGAACTGATCACGCACTTCCGGCTCGAGGCTGTCCAGCCAGTCGACCGACGTCACGACCAGATAATCGATGATACCGTGGTTGGTTTCGGTGATGCCGTCCTGCACCTCGAAGAACTTCTTGCCGTAGATGTTCGACCAGGTGTTCTCCTGACCGTCCACCACGCCCTGCTGCAGCGCGCCGTAAACTTCCGAGAATGCCATCTTCTGCGGGCTGCCACCGATGGCTTCCATCTGCGCAACCAGAACGTCCGAGGACTGAACCCGGAACTTCAGGCCATCCGCATCAGATGGGTCAACCAGCGGTTTGTTCGCCGACATCTGCTTCATGCCATTGTGCCAGAAGGCCAGACCCTGCAGGCCGCGGCGCTGCATACTGTCTTTCATCGCCTGACCGTCCGCCGAGGCCTGGAAGGCATCCACGGCGTCGATATTCTTGAACATGAACGGCAGGTCGAACAGGCGGAACTGTTTGGTGAACTTTTCGAACTTCGATAGCGACGGCGCGGCCAATTGAACGTCGCCCTGCAGCATCGCCTCAAGAACCTTGTCGTCATTGTAGAGCGTGGAGTTCGGATAGACCTCCACGCACATGACGCCCTGCATCTCGTCGTTGACGCGTTGTTCCAGCAGCGAAGCAGCGATGCCTTTCGGATGCTTGTCGGTGTTGGTCACGTGTGCAAACTTAACGACAATTTCGCCATCTTCGCACGCCGCCATCCCGGCAGTAGCCGTCACAGTCAGCGCAAGTGCGGTTGCAGCTGTTGTCAGGATTTTCATCTGTATTGTCCTCCCAGACTTCCTAGAACCCTTCATCGGGCACTCTTGCAGCGCCCCATGACGCGAAGTGAACCGAATCAAATCTCTTCTCACAACTTTTTGTTTCATAGCTGTTTTTTTGATATTTTATTGTTTTTTATCAAATACTTATATGAACTTAATACCTGAAACTTCAGGATCTCCAAGAAGCCATGTGCGGAAATCCGCACAGGCCTTTGGAGCACTGTGCGGATTTCCGCACTACGGCGACTCACGAGTTTCGAATCAAACACCCGGAGATTCGCACCGGTAGCAACTCCCTTGGGGCGGGATACTCCGCCAAGCGCGCATAACCGCAGAATTTTTAGGTAAAACTGGGCCGCGCGGTCGCGTCACCGCCGATAGTCTTCCGGGCGGATGCCGTAGCGTGCCAATTTGTCGTAAAACGTCTTTCGCGGCAGCTTCAGTGCACGCGCCGCTTCTGAGGCCTTCCCGTTATGCCGACCCAAGGCGGTGATCAGCAGCGAACGTTCGACACGCGCCATCTGCTCGCTCAGCCCCAGATCAGCAGCCTGCGCGACATCTTCGGGCATTCCCAGAACAAATCGCATCGCAGCGGACATCAGCGAGCGCGCATTGCCCGGCCAGTCGCTGGCCATCAAGGACGCCAGATGTTCCGAGGTTATCTCGGGCGCGGCAATCCCCGCCTGTTCAGCGGCCTGCGCGACATAGTGGCGAAAGATCACCGGAATATCCTCGGGACGCTCTGCCAGCGAGGGGATGCGCACCCGCATGACGTCAAGGCGATAGAACAGATCCGCATGAAAACGGCCCTGCGAAGACAATGCCGACAGGTCCGCTGTGGTGCCCGCCAGAATGCGGACCCCGGCGCCCTGCTCGACAATCTCAAGCGCGGCATACTGCGTAGCTTCGGGCATTGCCGACACTTCATCCAGAAACAGCGAGCCACCAGCGGCGTCATGACAGACCTGCACCAGCTCCGCCGCGGTCAGACCCGAGGATGGCCGCTTGACAAAGGGCCCCTGCGCCTGCGGCGACATCATATGGACCACTTCGGCAACCTTGGATATTCCACTTCCAGCCGGCCCGGTTACCAGAACCTCGGCGTTGGTCGGTGCTACGGTGCGGACCCGTTCGCGCAGTGCTTCGGCCTGCTGGGACAGTCCGAACAACAATCGGGCGGCGGGATCACCTCGTTCCAATTCGCGTTTTAATGCGCGCTGTTCCAGAACCTGCGCACGGGCTTCCATGGCCCTCTTCAGAACCGCCAGAAGGTCGGCAGCGGCACAGGGTTTTTCAAGGAAATCGAAGGCACCCTGCCCCATGGCCTGCACCGCCATCGGAATGTCGCCCTCTCCGGTCAGAAGGATGACCGGCAGATCGGGGTCGATTTCATGCGCGTAATTCAGCAGATGAAACCCGTCTCGCCCCGGCATGCGGATGTCCGAGATGATGACACCGGGAAATTCGGCCTGGATATGGTCTTTCGCGGCCACAAATGACCCTGCTGGAATCGGAGCGTAATCGGCCAGTTCCAGCGTCTGCGCCAGGGCGTCCCGAACCGCCGCATCGTCGTCAACCAGTAGGACTTTGTGCATCATGCGGCCTTGTCATCCTCGTAATAATCCAGCTCGACGGTAAAACACGCGCCACTCTGTGAATTGTAACCCCGAATGTCGCCGCCGAAACTCTGAACCAGCCCATAAGAAATCGACAGGCCCAGCCCCATACCCTCGGACGAACCAACGGCCTTGGTCGAATAGAAGGGTTCAAACAGTTTTTCGGGATCCTCGATTCCCGGACCGTTGTCGCGCACGGTCACGGAAACTCGCGCATCTGTGTCGATCCATATGCGAATATATCGATCGTCCTGTTCGCTCATAGCATCTGCGGCGTTGTTGATGAGGTTGACGAAAACCTGAACAAGCCGAACCTCACCACCCCAGGCGAAGACCGGTTCTACATCGGGCTGCCAATCCACTGTGACCCCTTCAGCGTGCAACCGTGCCGAGGTCAGTTCGACGGCTGTATTGATGACCTGAACAAGATCCACCTTTCCCATCGGTTCGCTTTCATTTCTGGCGAAGGCGCGCAGGTTCTTGATGATACGGGCCATACGCGCCGCCATTTCTGAAATACGCCCCAGGTTTTCGCGGGCCTTTTCACTCCGACCGCGCTCCATGAACGCGGCGCCATTATCCGCAAACTGCTGAATGGCCATAAGCGGCTGGTTCAACTCGTGACTGATACCCGCTGACATTTGCCCCAACGCACTCAGTTTTCCGGCCTGCACCAGATCAGATTGCGCGCGCTTCAGGGCGGCTTCGGCTTCCATCCGCTCGGACACTTCGCGCCGCAAGGCCAGGTTTGCATCCGTCAGATCACGGGTCCGCCGCGCGACTTTGCTTTCCAGAACGGTGTTTGCCTCGGCCAATGTGCGCCTGCGCTCAGTTGCCAGAAAAAGCAACGCCCCAAAGGCCAGACAGATTGCGGCAACCGCAGCAGCCTGCAATCCCGCCAAGCGCCGGGCCGGTGCTACGTCCACCAGCACCTCGGCCGTCATATCAATAACCGGAAGGTCAAGCGTCAGGTGCAGCGCGTGACGGGGCAAATAACGCCCCCAGTTCAGCGTCCACAATTCATGCCCAGCGACCCGGGTCGAGCTGAAATCGACCGTGCCGCCATCCGGCGGTGAAAGACCTTGTTGCCCCTCTGCGCGCCGCCAGAACAATAGATCGGACCTGTTCGAGATGAAGACAACGCCTTCCGCATCCACGAAGAATACCGCTTCGGTGCTGCCGCGCCAGGTTTGCTCAACATCCTGCACATCCGCGACAACCATCAAAGCACCCTCAACCTGACCCGAGGGTCCAAAGGTCGGAGCCGCATAGGAATAAATCCGATCACCGCTTTCCGGCAGGGCCCCATGGGCACTTCCCATGGCCCCCTGCATGGCGCGCTCAAAAGCAGGATATCCGGCCATGTCGGGCTGCCTTATCGGCTGGGCCGCGACCAGAACCTGCCCGTTGGAATCCAAATACATCATGTTCACTGCAGCTGTCTTGTCGGACACATCCAGCAGCAGGGACCGGGCCGCCTGCCTGTCTGCCGGGGTTTCTAACTCGTGCAGGGCTGGATGATCGGCCATCAGGACCGCCAGCTCCTGATACACCTGCATCTGCGTGCTCAGCCGGTCTGCTGCAAGTTCAAGATCTGCCTCGGCCTTTTCGCTCAGTTGCGACAGGGCTTGACGATAGGCGTAGGACCAGACCCCGGCAGACAACAGTCCGACGACAAACAGAAATCCAAGGATCACCCAGACTCGATACATGACATAGGGTCTTGCATTCGACGCGCCTCATGGCAAGTCTGCGCCGCATGAAGACGCTATTTCAATCGCCGGTCGAACTCGGTTTCGTGCAGAACCCCTACCCATTCTATGACGAGGCGCGCCAATACGGCGACCTTGTGTATTGGGGCGACTACAACAAAGTGGCCGCTGTTTCTTATCGCGCTGTGCAGGCCCTGCTGAAGGATCGGAGGTTTGGCCGAGAGGTTCCGGCAGAATTGCAAGAACCCGGGCCAGCCCATCTGGCGCCGTGGTTGAATGTCGAAGCGCATTCCTTACTTGAAGCTGAACCTCCACGGCACACGCGGCTGCGCGCCCTCGTCATGCGCGCCTTCACCACACGCTCAATCGCGTCCCTGGCGCCTTCGATCGAGCAGCTTTGCCACACCCTGATGGACCGGTTCCCCGCGACAGAGTTCGACCTTCTGGACGCCTATTGCACTCAGGTACCGGTCATTACGATTTGCCGTCTTCTGGGCGTCCCCGAGGACATGTCACCACAGTTGCTGCGATGGTCGCATGACATGGTCGCGATGTATCAGGCCAGCCGGAACCACCAGACCGGGGACAACGCGGCCCGGGCCGCACAGGAATTTACCGATTTTCTGACCCGCTACATCGAACAGCGCCGCAGCGATCCCCGCGACGATCTGATCACGCGCCTGATTGCGGCCGAAGAGGACGGAGAAAAACTGTCCCGCGACGAACTGGTTGCCACTTGCATCCTGTTGCTGAACGCCGGGCACGAGGCCACGGTTCACTCCCTGGGGAACGGGGTGAAAACCCTGTTGCAAACCGGATTCCGTCCACTTGCGCCCGACGATAACGATGCCGCCGTTGAAGAAATTCTGCGATATGATCCCCCACTGCACATGTTCACGCGTTATGCCTATGAGGATGTGGAGATCTTTGATCACCGCTTCAGCCGTGGCGATGAGGTTGCGCTGTTGCTGGGTGCCGCAAACCGCGACCCCGCGGTCTGGAATGCACCGAACACCTTCGATCCAACCCGGCCCATTGTCACAAACACCAGTTTCGGCGGCGGCCTGCACTTTTGCGTCGGCGCCCCGCTGGCCCGTCTCGAGATGCGCATCGCACTCCAGGTGTTGTTTCAGCGGGCGCCAGAACTACGACTGTCGGCACAGCCGGAATATTCGAACAGCTATCACTTTCATGGGCTTACTAGGCTTCTTGTTCACGTCTGAGTTCCAGCACACGCCGACTGAATAGCGCATAATGCGCTATGCCTCCGGCGGGAATATTTATAGCCAGATGAAATCGGATCCTTTATTCATCTGGCCCCAAATATCCCGGGGGAGACGCGTTCCAGCGCGGCGGGGGCAGCGCCCCCCCCCCACTTCGTTAACCAACAACCAGCGCACCCAGCGGCAGCATCGTCGTCGATTTGATCTCTTCCATCGACAAAAGAGCCGTGACGTTGTGCACCCGCACTTCCGAGATCAGGGTCTGATAAAAATCGTCATAGGCGCGGGCATTTCTGACGCGCACCTTGAGGATGTAATCGATGTCCCCCGCAAGGCGGTGCGCCTCCTGCACTTCTGGACGGTCCCGCAGCGCCTTTAGAAACTTACGCTGCCACTCCGCCTCATGTTCTGAAGTCCGGATTAGAACAAAGAACGTCGCCTCGAACCCCAGTGCCTCGGCATCCAGCAACACTGTCTGTTGACCAATGACCCCTGCACTTTTGAGTTTTCGGATTCGGTTCCAGACAGGTGTCTTGGAACTGCCGACCCTTGCAGCGATTTCATCCAGTGACTGACTGGCGTCGCGTTGCAGCTCGACCAGAATTTTCCGATCCGTATCATCAATCCGCACCGACATTCCAATTTCCTTCCATTTCCGGAACCAGCGTCCCAAAGCTCAGCCTGATTGGAACGTATGTTCTTATTTACTCGCCCATATGGCATTAATCCGGGAATATTTCCTATATTGAGGGTCAAGTCAAACACAGGTCGAGATCCTCAGATGCGGCAATCGCACACATATACGGATACAGGGCACGTCGATTTCGTCGGCGCAGGTCCGGGTGATCCGGAATTGCTGACGCTTAAGGCGCTGAACGCGTTTGAGCGTGCGGATATCGTTCTGCATGACCGCCTGATCAGCCCCGAAATTCTGGCGCTGGCCGGCAAGACCGCTGAACTGGTCGATGTTGGCAAGGCCGGCTTCGGACCCTCATGGAAACAGGAAGACATCGACGCATTATTGGTGGACTACGCACTGAAGGGTCAGCGTGTGGTCCGTCTGAAGTCGGGGGACCCCACTGTATTCGGGCGTCTGGACGAAGAAATCGAAGCGGTCGAGGCTGCAGGTGTTTCCTGGCAGATCATTCCCGGCATCACTGCCGCCTCTGCCGCTGTTGCTGGCATCGGTCAAAGCCTGACGCGCCGCGGTCGCAATTCCTCGGTGCGGTACCTGACGGGTCACGACATGAAGGGTTTTGCCGACCACGACTGGAATGCACTGGCGCGTCCCGGTTCCGTGGCTGCAATCTATATGGGCAAGAAATCCGCCCGTTTCATTCAGGGCCGTCTGATCATGCACGGTGCTGACCGCGCAACCCCTGTCACCATCGTCGAAAACGCGTCGCGCCCAGGCCAAAGGGTGCTGTCCACGACGCTGGACCAATTGCCCACCGATCTGCATGCCGCCGCAATGGACGGCCCCGCACTGACCCTTTATGGCCTCGCACCGCGCCGTGCAGCCGAGGCCCTGACCGAATTCAACAAGGAGCTTGCCTGATGGCCCGCGCTTTTACACCCAAAGTGGTTACAGCCAACGACCTGCTGGAAGGAGACGTCATTTATCTGACCGAAGACGATCGCTGGTCACGCGATCTGTCCGAGGCTGAACTGATTACTGACGAAGCTCACGCACAGGTGCGTCTGCTGGATGCCGCACGTCAGGCGAATACCATCGTTGGCGCATATCTGGCCGACGCGGTCGCTGGCAAACGCGGCCCCGAGCCCACTCATTTTCGGGAAGACTTCCGCCGGACTGGTCCGTCCAACTATGCCCACGGCAAACAGGAAACTTCCCCGCAGCCCCGGGCCTGACCTCTGGCCCCTCACTCTCCCCTACAAGGCCCCAAGGTTCGGGGCTGCAACTAAGGACAGCTAATCATGTATCGCTACTCCGAGTTCGACACAGCATTTTTGGCAGAACGCAACGCGCAGTTCCGCGCGCAGGTCGAGCGTCGCATCGACGGCTCGCTCACCGAAGACGAATTCAAACCCCTGCGCCTGATGAACGGCCTGTATCTGCAACTGCACGCCTACATGCTGCGCGTAGCGATCCCTTACGGGACGCTGAACAGCGCTCAGATGCGTCAGCTGGCCCTACTGGCCGAAAAGTGGGACAAGGGCTATGGCCACTTCACCACCCGTCAGAACATCCAGTACAACTGGCCGAAACTGAATGACGTGCCGGATATGCTGGACGCGCTGGCCGAGGTTGGGATGCACGCCATTCAGACCTCGGGCAACACCATCCGCAACGTGACCGCCGACCATTTCGCCGGTGCCGCCGCGGATGAGGTCGCCGACCCGCGCCCCTATGCGGAACTGCTGCGTCAGTGGTCCACCGACCACCCGGAATTCCAGTTCATGCCGCGTAAGTTCAAGATCGCCATCACCGGCTCGGAAAACGACCGCGCCGTGATTAAGGCGCATGACATCGGCCTGCAACTGGTCGAGCGTGACGGCGTTCTGGGGGCTCGTGTCATCGTGGGTGGCGGTCTGGGCCGTACGCCAATGATTGGCAAGGAACTGTCCGAATTCGTCGCCTTTGACGACCTGCTGGCTTATCTCGAAGCCACCGTTTCCGTGTGGAACCAGATCGGCCGCCGCGACAACAAATACAAGGCGCGCATCAAGATCACCGTGCATGAGCATGGCATCGACGCCATCCGTGCCAAGGTGAATGAGCGCTTCCTGAAGGTTCGCCCGCAGTTCAAAGGCGCGGACATGTCGCTGCTGGACGAAATCAAAACCCACTTCGCTGCCCCTGCCTTCCGAGAGGGTTCGGTTGCGTCGTTTGAATCCGCCTACACCAACGATCCGGTCTTCCGCTCGTGGGTCGATACCAACATCGCGTCGCACAAGAACGCAGACCACGCGATTGTCACGATCTCGATCAAGAAACACGGCCAGACGCCGGGTGATGCTACTGCCGAGCAGATGCGCGTGATGGCCGACCTGGCCGAAGAGTTCGCCTATGACGAGCTGCGCATCAGCCATGAGCAGAACGTGATCCTGCCGCATGTCCATAAATCGGACCTGCCTGCGATCCATGCGAAGCTGAAGCAATACGAACTGGCAACCGCCAATATCGGCCTGATCAGCGACATCATCGCCTGCCCCGGCATGGACTACTGTGCGCTGGCGACGGCTCGTTCCATCCCGGTTGCGCAAGAGATTGCAACCCGCTTCGACGAGTTGAAGCTCGAGCATGATATCGGCCACCTGAAGATCAAGATCTCGGGCTGCATCAACGCTTGTGGTCACCACCACGTGGGTCATATTGGCATCCTGGGTTTGGATCGTGCCGGCGTCGAAAACTACCAGATCACTCTGGGCGGTGATGCCACCGAAAGCGCGGCCATCGGCGATCGCACTGGTCCGGGCTTTGCTTACGATGAGATCGTCCCCGCCGTGGAACGCATCGTTGAAACCTACTTGAACCAGCGTGAAAGCGCAGAGGAGACGTTCCTGGAAACATACCGCCGCGTTGGCATGGCGCCGTTCAAGGCGGCGCTTTACCCCGAGGCACAGGCCAATGCCGCTTGACCTGATCCAGACGGAACTGGGTAAAGACCGAAGTGAACTGACTGAACGGGTCGAGGACCTCAACGCCCGATTCCGCCACCACAGTGCACACGACGTGATGCATGGCGCGATTGAAGAGATCGATGAGCTTGCCCTCGTGTCAAGCTTTGGGGCGGAATCGGTGGTGTTGCTGCACATGGCGGCTGTTGTCGACAAGGCAACGCCCGTCCTGTTCATCGACACTCAGATGCTGTTCACCGAAACGCTTGAATACCAGCAGGAGGTCAGCGAGCGTCTTGGCCTGAGAAACGTTCGGATCATCAGGGCGGATGATGAAGACGTCCAGCGCGATGACCCCTATGGCGCCTTGCGCCGGCGCGACACGGATGCGTGCTGCAACCTGCGCAAGACATTCCCGCTGCAAAAGGCTCTTATGGGCTATTGCGGCTGGATCACCGGGCGCAAAAGGTTTCAGGCCGGCACCCGCGCCGCGCTCGACTTTTTCGAGGTCGAGGACGGAACAGGCCGGATCAAGGTCAACCCGCTGGCACATTGGGCACCCGAAGATGTGCGCGCCTACATGGACGAAAACCGCCTGCCCCGGCATCCCCTGGTGGCAAAAGGATATCCCTCAATCGGCTGTGCGCCCTGCACCTCGCCGATCAAAGAGGGCGAAGACCCCCGCGCCGGACGCTGGCGCGATCAGAACAAGGAAGAATGCGGCATCCATTTTGTCGACGGCAAGATGGTGCGTGTTGGAGAAAAGCAATGAATGTAATCGTAACGGATCAGGGATTTTCCCCTGATGATTGGACCGACGGCTTTGTTTCGCTGGATGATGCCGCCAATGACGTGGTTGCCCTGGATGTAAGTTCAGACACCGACCCGGATGAAATCTACGATCGCCTTGGCCGAGCCGAACTGGTGCGGGTCGATTTCCCGTCCTTCGCAGATGGCCGCGGCTTTACCATCGCCCGCACCCTGCGACTGAAAGGCTATGCCGGGCGTCTGCGCGCCAAGGGGCACGTTCTGGCAGACCAATACGCCATGGCCCGGCGCAGTGGCTTTGACGAGGTCGAGATTGATGATGGCCTTGCCACCCGTCAGCCCGAAGATCAGTGGCTTGCCCGCGCCAACTGGAAAGAGAACAACTATCAGGCCCGCCTGCGCGGTTAAGGCCGCACATCGCCAGCTTGTGACAGAAAGGGGGCAATCTGTCCCCTTTTCCTGACTTGGATCAACGATTAAACGGAGATGTCGGTTTAGCAGACCGGCAGATAAACGATGACAGAGATGAAGCCCGTGAGCGAAGTAACTGCCGTAAAGGCCCCCGTCCTGCCGGACGCGCAAACTGTAATTGACGTGAAACACTGGACCGACAGCCTGTTTTCTTTCAAGGTGTCGCGCCCTGCCTCGCTGCGGTTCCGTTCGGGCGAATTCGTGATGATCGGGTTGTTGGGCGATAACGGAAAGCCGCTGCTGCGCGCCTATTCCATCGCCTCGCCTTCGTGGGACGAGGAACTCGAGTTCTACTCGATCAAGGTGCAGGACGGTCCGCTGACCTCGAAGCTGCAACACATCAAACCCGGCGACCAGATCATCCTTCGCCCCAAGCCCGTTGGTACCCTGGTGCACGACGCGCTGCTGCCCGGCAAACGCCTGTGGTTCTTTGCCACCGGTACCGGTTTCGCACCCTTCGCTTCGCTGCTGCGCGAGCCGCAGACCTATGAGGATTATGATGAAGTCATCATCACGCACACCTGCCGTGAAGTGGCTGAACTGGAGTACGGCCGCCAGCTGATCGAAAGCATCCGCCAGGACGAACTGCTGGCCGAACTGATCGGCGAAGGTTTTGCAGACAAGATCCGCTACTACCCGACCACCACCCGGGAAGAGAGCCCCAAGATGGGCCGCATCACCAACCTGCTGAAAGACGGCACCGTATTTGCCGATCTGGGCATCGATGGCGGAATCAAACCCGAAACCGACCGCGCGATGGTTTGCGGCAGCCTGGCATTCAACCTGGATATCAAGGAAATTCTGGAAGAGTTCGGACTGCGCGAAGGCGCAAATTCCGACCCCAAGGAATTCGTCATCGAAAAAGCCTTTGTCGGCTGATCTTTGGAGCTGGCCGGGTAATTGACAACCCGGCCAGCTCAATCCCGCCAACAAAGGCGGGTTTTTCGTGTTTTCCGGCCTTTATGCTGCTTGAAACGCCTTTCGCACCGGTCTAAATTCCGGTCTCGAAATTCTGCAATCATCAAAGGAATGAACCCATAGCCCGCAGACCCCACAACGCGCCGCCGCAGAGAGACACCGGACCGCGCGTCAATGAAAAGATCCGTGCCCCTGAAATCCGCCTGATCGGCGCTGACGGTGATAACGTAGGGGTGGTTCATCCCGCCAAAGCTATGCAGATGGCCGCTGATGCCGGACTTGATCTGGTCGAGATCTCTCCCAATGCCAATCCTCCGGTTTGCAAAATCATGGATTTCGGCAAGTTCAAGTACGAACAGCAGAAACGCGAAAGCGAAGCCCGCAAGAAGCAGAAAATCATCGAGGTGAAAGAGGTCAAGTTCCGGCCCAACACCGACACGCATGATTACGACGTCAAGATGAAGAACGTCGTCAAGTTTCTGGAAAAGGGCGACAAGGTCAAAGTCACCCTGCGCTTCCGTGGCCGTGAGATGGCGCACCAGAACCTGGGTCGCGAACTGTTGGAGCGTGTTGCCGAAGACATCAAGGAAATCGGCAAGGTCGAGAACATGCCGAAGATGGAAGGCCGTCAGATGATCATGATGATCGGCCCGCTTCCGCAGAAATAAGCCTTGCAAATAACCAATTCCGAACCCTGTCAGAGTTGCTCTGGCAGGGTTTTTTTGTTCACCAAAAATTCAATCCTCGCGATTTGTATACACCTGTCCCCGTCCGCACATCTTAGAGGTCTGAAAGCGACCATGGGTCGATTTCAGGCACTCTGATTTCGACGGCGCGCTGGCGAAAACTGGAATGCGCGGAATCGCAATGCGGTTAAGCGTGAGATGCCGGATAAAGGGGAGGTAAAGATGGGTGAAATGTCATTCGCGGGCGGCGTTTATCAATCGCTGCCGACGCAGACCTATTGCGATGAGGCTGTTTTTTCCCAGGAACGCACCCGGATATTCAGGCGGTCCTGGCATTTGGTAGGCCATGTGACCGACATCCCCAACTTCGGTAACTATGTTGTCGAAGACATCAGCGGCGTCTCAGTGATCGTGATTCGGGGCCAGGACGGCGAAATCCGCGCCTTTTACAACGTCTGCGTTCATCGCGGCCATGAATTGCTGAATGGCAAGGGTTGCACCAAAAAGATGACGTGCCCCTATCACGCATGGACCTATGACACGACCGGACAATTGCGTGCCGCGCCGAATGCCACCGCGTTTCCGGGCTTTGACAAAAGCCGGTACCAGCTGCGCCCGGTTCAGGTTGAACTGTTCTTCGGGCTGATTCTGCTGAACCTGGACCCGGACGCCCGGCCAATGGCCGAACTAGCCGAAAGCGCGCTTGGCGAAATCGCTGAATACGCGCCCAACCTTCCCACCTATAAACGCGCGGACCGGACGGAACGGTTGGCCAGCGCGAACTGGAAAGTGGTCGCCGAGAATTTCAACGAATGCTATCACTGCGCTGTGGTTCACAAGACTCTGACAACTGGTGTGGTCGATCCGGATCAATACCGGACACGCGGCCATGATTACGGCATTCGCCATGCCAGCCCGGCCCGCCCGGACAGTCAGAAATCCTACAGCTATGTCGCCGACCCCGAGGCGCGCACGGACAAGTTCCTGACATGGTGGTTCTTTCCGCTTTTTGCCCTGCAAGTTTACCCCGGCGGGATCGTTAACACCTATCGCTGGACCCCGGTCAGTGTGAACAAAACAAAGATCGAAGTTGACTGGTGGCTGCCCGAATCCGAACAGAACGCCGTTGAACAAGAGATCATCCTGCAACACCGCAACACCACCTTTGCCGAAGATGGACCGATTGTGGATTCGGTTCAAAAAGGGTTGGAAAGTGGCGCGATCGGGTTTGGGGCACTGGTGGTCGATGACGCGTGTTCATCGCAATCAGAACACCCGATCATGGCGTTCAATGCGCATTACCAGAGAGCCATGGAAGGCACGGCCCTCTGAGAATTCTCTGACTTGATCAGGCCGGCAGCGAAACCTGGATGGCTTTGCTTAGTTTTGCGACCAGTTCATCAATCTGCTCGTCCTCGATGATAAAGGGTGGTGCCAGCAGGACGTGGTCACCTTTCCTACCGTCGCGCGTTCCGGACATTGGGTAACAGATCAGCCCTTCGGCCAAAGCGGCCTTCTTGATCTTTCCCGCGACACCCAGCGCAGGGTCAAAAGGCGTACGGCTTTCCCGATCAGCCACCAGTTCCACCCCGCGGAACAACCCCCGGCCGCGGATATCGCCAATATTCGGATGCTGTCCAAACGCAGCCTCAAGCGCTGATTGCAGCTTTTCACCCATCACGCCAGCTCGGGTCGGCAAATCGCGGTTAGTCAGCTCCCTTACAACAGCCAAGGCAGCAGCCGTCGCAACCGGGTGCCCGATATAGGTGTGTCCATGCTGAAAGAACCCGGACCCATCCCGGATCGCATCATAAATTGCACCGGAACACAGCATCGCACCGATCGGCTGATACCCCGCGCCCAAACCCTTGGCGATGCACAGGATGTCCGGCGCCACACCATCGTGGTTGCAGGCAAACAGATGCCCTGTCCGGCCCATGCCACACATCACTTCGTCCAGAATCAACAACACGCCGTACTTGTCGCAGATCTCGCGAATGCGTTTGAAATACCCCTCAACCGCCGGAACTGCCCCCAATGTCGCGCCAACAACCGGTTCTGCCATGAAAGCCATCACGGTATCGGGACCAAGCCGCAGAATCTCGGTTTCCAACTCATTGGCGACGCGCTGACCATAGTCAAAGCTACTCTCGCCATCGGGCTTTTCAGCGTATTCGAAACAGGGCGCGATATGGGTCATCTCGATCAGCATCGGCGCGAACTGCGCCCGCCGCCACGCGTTTCCACCTGCCGACAACGCACCCAGAGTGTTGCCGTGATAGCTCTGCCGTCTAGCGATCACATGCCGGCGTTCCGGCTGACCGATTTCAAGATAATACTGGCGCGCCAGCTTGATCGCGGCTTCGGTGGCCTCAGACCCCCCGGAAACGAAGTACACCCGGTCCAGATCACCCGGCGCGTGTTCGATCAGCAAATCCGCCAATTCCTCTGCCGGTTCCGAGGTCATGAAGCCTGTATGGGCAAAGGCGATCTTTTCAACCTGTTCCTGTACCGCCTTGATCACGGCCGGGTTGGAGTGCCCCAGACAGGAAACCGCCGCATCCCCGCAATCCAGATAGCGCCGCCCGTCAGCGTCAATCAGGTAACATCCGTCACCGCCTGCTGCGACCGGCAGTTCGGCCTTGGTGTGACGTGGAAATACATGGCTCATATCAAAATCCTCTCAATTTTTGCGACCAGCGCTGCTACCGATGCCGCATTGTCTGTCCATGTTCGACCTTGTGCGTCGGTCAGGCTGTTTTCGAAACCAACCCGCACATCACCGCCTCGCTTTGCGGCTTCGGCAAGGCACATATGTTCCTGCTTCCCAAAGGCGCAGATCATCCACGGCGCCGGATTTTGCGGGAAACCATCAATATCTTCAGGTGTCGATTCTCCACCTGTTGTGTAGCGGCCCAGAACCAGCAGGCGATCCGCCTGCTCTTGTCGCACAATCCCTTTGTCCCGCCACTGATCCAGCAAAGCGGCATCTTCTGCATCATAAAGGATGTGCTGAACCCGTGTACCCTGTTCCGCACAAAGTCCATATAGCCGTGCCGCAAGCTCCGGCGCGCGGGCAGTTTCACGGACGGAAATCGAAGCCCAGCCAGGGTTGACCTGCTTCACACATTCAAACTGCGCCGCGACATCAAAAACGCCCGCGGCCTCGGTTGTGATCTGAATGTCCATCTCCGGCACAGTGCGGCTCAACTCGGCAATCGCTTCTCGGTATCGCCCAGCATCCAAAGAATGGGCACCTTGGTCGTCACGGACATGCAAATGCAGCCCCTGTGCACCGGCATCAAAACACGATTGGGCCGTCGCCAATATTTCATCCAGCGAAACAGGCAGCTTCGGATGATCAATGTGACTACGCCGCGCGCCATTGGGCGCGACCATTACGTAAGGTCTGGATGATTCATTTTCCGGACGTTGCATTCCCTGCTCCAACCCCAGCCGCATTCCTGCACCCCATTTACTTGCCGACCGCGTGTTTTCAACTTGCCATTTTCATAACATATGTTTTTCTAGGAACATGCCGGAATCTCCAACCCAACTGACCAGCCGCCTTCGCCGCACCATCGATGACCTGCCGACACAGCTTCAGGCAGCCGCAAAATACATTATCGATCATCCGGCAGATTTCGGTATCGACCCGGTTCGAGTTACCGCCCAAAAGATCGGCGTCAGTTCCAACGTTCTGGTCCGATTGGCACAGAGGCTGGGCTTTGACGGGTTTGACGCCTTTCGTCAGCCATTTCGGCACGCTCTGGCCACAGACCGAGAGGAACAGCTGGGACAGGACTGGCTGTCCAGCCTCAGACAAGAAGGGCAATTCGCTACGGCTCAATCCCAATTCGCACGGAATGAGTTGAACGTCGTCACCCGCTCGTTGCGGCAGATAGACCCCAAGAAAATGCAGATGGCCACGGATATCATATCCAATGCAAAGCGTTGCTTTGTGACGGCCACACGGGCCAGCCATGCACTGGCCTCGTATTTTTGCTACGCCGGACGCATGGCACAACCCGGAATGCAGCTTATCCCTCGGCAAATGGGCTCCGCGATTGATGATCTGATCGAAGGGGACACGCAGGATTGTCTGTTCGCAATCACGGCCCAGCCTTATTCAGCGGACACGATTCAGGCCATGCGGTATGCCCGCGACATGGGAATGAAGATCATACTTTTGTCGGACAGTGACGTCATCGCCCCGGGCGTCAAACCCGACGTTGTACTGGCAGTCAGCACCCGATCCCTGCACCACTTCTCAAGCTTTTCGGGCGCAATGGCCGTTCTGGAATGCTTGCTTGGTCATCTCTTTGACGCCGGCGGCGACGCCGCACGAATTCGCGTGGAAGAATATCAGAAGGCTCGTGAGGAAACCGGCGCGTACTGGCGCCCTTCAAAGCCGCCCAGAGTGCGTCAAAAGATCAACCCCCGGTAAATCCGGGGGTTGCCCCTGTTCATAGCGCTGTTTACATCGTCGCTTCGACAGCCCGTCTGGTCATCACGTTGACCAGATGTGCGCGATACTCCTTGCTGCCATGCAAGTCCCCAATCATGTTCGCGGGATTGACCCTCAGATCCATCAACGCATCCGGCCGGAACTCTTTGTTCAGGGCCTGCTCAGCCTCACCCCATCGAAACACGCCATCTTCGCTGGCCCCGGTTACGGCAATCCGAACACCGTCAGCGAAACGGGCAAGAAACACACCCACCAACGCAAAACGCGACGCCGGTTGCAGAAACTTCTGGTAACTCGCCGCCTGTGGCACCGGAAAGCGGACAGACGTAATGATTTCACCCTCATCCAGCGCAGTGGTGAACATGCCCTGAAAAAAGTCATCTGCCGCAATCTGGCGTGTATTGGTAACGATGGTCGCACCTGATCCCAGAACACCCGCAGGATAACAGGCTGCAGGATCATTGTTTGCCACCGACCCGCCAATTGTACCGCGGTTTCGCACTGCCGGATCGCCGATCTGACCAGCCAGCGCCGCCAGTGCCGGGTACGACCCCGCCGCATCACGCGCCACCGAGGCATGAGTCGTCGCCCCACCGATCGCAACCGAGCCATCGTCTTCAATGCAAACACCCTTCATCTCGGCAATTCCGCTCAGGGATACCAGGGATGACGGCGCCGCCAGTCGCTGTTTCAGCGTCGGGATAAGGGTCTGCCCTCCTCCCAACGCTTGTGCATCCTCGGCCGCCAACGCGGCAACCGCATCGGCTAAGGTCGAGGGTTTTTCAAACTCGAAACTGTACATTTCGCTTTTCCTTTCCGAAGGGTGTTTCCCGGCCCTTCATCTTTTTGGAAATACTCCGGGGGTCCGGGGGCTGGCCCCCGGTCCACCCTCTCAACTCAGCCGTTCATAGCTGCCCAGACGCGCGACGGGCTGACCGGCATATCGATGTGGTCCACCGCCTTGCCGCCCGAATTCAGCGCATCCAGCACCGCATTGACAACTGCCGGCGGCGATCCGATCGCGCCCGCTTCGCCACAGCCCTTCACACCCAATGGGTTATGCGTGCACGGCGTCTGGCTGGAATGGTCGACACCATAGAATGGCACATCATCGGCACGCGGCATGGCGTAATCCATGAAGGACGCACTCAGCAACTGGCCATTCTCGTCATAGGCGCAGTTCTCCAGCAGGGCCTGACCGATGCCCTGACCGATACCGCCATGGACCTGGCCGTCAACGATCATCGGATTGACGATATTGCCAAAATCATCCGCGGCCGTGAATTTCTCGATGCTGACCTGACCGGTGTCCGGATCAACCTCGACCTCACAGGCATAAGCACCTGCCGGGAAGGTGAAATTGGCAGGGTCATAGAAGGCGGTTTCCTCAAGCCCCGGCTCGACCTCCAGCGGATAGTTGTGCGGGACATATGCCGTCAGGGTCACATCCCCCCAGGCAACCGATTTATCGGTGCCCGCGACACTGAACTGACCATCCTTCAGCTCGATATCGGCCTCGGACGCTTCAAGCAGATGTGCAGCGATCTTTTTCGCCTTATCGATCACCTTCTCGGTCGCCTTGACCATGGCCGACCCACAGACCGCCAGCGAACGAGAGCCGTAAGTGCCCATCCCGAACGGGATCTTGGACGTATCCCCATGCACGATCTCGACCATCGACTCGTCGATGCCGATCATGTCCGCCACCACCTGCGGGAAGGCGGTTTCATGCCCCTGCCCGTGGCTGTGCGCACCGACCATGACGCTGATCGACCCAGTCGCGTTCACGCGCACCGTCGCAGCGTCATAGAGACCCGCGCGGGCCCCCAGCATCCCAACGATGTTAGAGGGCGCGATGCCACAGGCCTCGATATAGCAGTTGATCCCAAGACCGCGTAGCTTGCCTTTGGCCTCACTCGCCGACCGACGTGCAGCAAAGCCCGCCAAATCGGCAGCAGCCTCAAGCTTGTCCATCGTCCCGTTGTAGTTTCCAGTGTCATAAGTCAGCGCCACCGGCGTGTCATAGGGGAACTGAGTGATGAAGTTCTGACGGCGCAGTGCAATCGGATCGACGCCCAGCTCACGTGCGGCCTTGTCCACGACGCGCTCCAACTGGAAGGTCGCCTCGGGGCGGCCTGCACCGCGATAGGCATCCACCGGCACCGTGTTGGTGAACATCGCTTTCACGTTTACCTGAATGACCGGCGTCTTGTAGTTGCCCGCCATCAGTGTGCCGTGCAGCCAGGTCGGAACCGAGCTGGAGAAGGTCGACAGATACGCGCCCAGATTGGCATAGGTGTTGGTCCGCAGGCCGACAAAATTATTGTCCGCATCCAGCGCCAGCTCGATCTTGCTGACGTGATCCCGACCCTGCGCATCCGACATGAATGCCTCGGACCGGCTGGCGGTCCACTTGACCGGACGCCCGCAGGCTTTTGCCGCAAAGGTACAGAACGCTTCTTCGGCATAGTGGAAGATCTTGGTGCCAAAGCCGCCACCCACATCCGGGGCCACCACGCGGACCTTGTGTTCGGGCAGACCCAAAACAAAGGCACACATCAGCAGACGGATCACGTGCGGGTTCTGCGACGTCGTGTACAGAGTATACTCTTCGGTCGCGCGGCTGTACTCGGCCACGGCCACGCGCGGCTCCATCGGGTTGGCGACCAGACGGTTGTTGACCAGATCCAGCGAGGTCACATGAGCCGCGTTGGCAAAGACCTCGTTGACCTTGGCGTCGTCCGCTTCGCCCAGCTGCCAGTCATAGCAGATGTTGTTCTTGAGGTCGTCATGAACCAGCGTCGCGCCATCTTGCGCTGCGGCCTTCATATCCATGACGGCTGGCAATTCATCGATATCCACGTCGATTGCCTCGGCCGCGTCGCGCGCCTGTTCAAGGCTATCGGCCACAACGGCGGCGATGGGATCGCCAACGTGACGCACTTTGCCCTGCGCCAGAATGGGGTGCGGCGGCTCCTGCATGGGTGCGCCGTGTTTGTCGGTGACTTCCCAGCCGCAGGGCATCCCGCCCACGCCCTCGAAGTCCTTACCGGTGAACACTTTGACCACACCTGGCATGGCTTCCGCCGCAGATGTGTCTATGGATTTGATCCGGCCATGTGCGATGTCGGACCGCAGAAAATGTACATAGGCCTGACCACGTACGTTGATGTCGTCGGTGTAATTGCCCGCTCCGGTCAGAAAGCGCACGTCCTCGCGCCGCTTGGAACTGGCTCCGATGCCACTGTCTTTGGGCATTGCTTGTTCTCCTCCCTGGGAAAGAATTTTCGCTGAAAATTCTTTGCGACCGCTTTATTCGGCGGCGATGCTGGAAACGTCCTGGCCCGATGCGGCCATGATCGCCTTGACGATGTTGTGATACCCGGTGCAGCGGCACAGGTTGCCTTCCAGATATTTCCGGATCTCGGCCTCGGTCGGACGCGGGTTATCTTTCAGCAGCGCGGCGGCGCTCATCACCATGCCGGGCGTGCAAAAGCCGCACTGAAGGCCATGGTGATCCTGAAACGCCTGCTGGATCACGTTCAGCGAACCGTCCGGGTTGGCCTGCCCCTCAATCGTGCCGACGTCGGCACCGTCCGCCTCAAGCGCCAGCATGTTGCAGGATTTCACCGCGTCCCCGTTCACGTGAACGACGCACGCGCCGCACTGCGCGGTGTCGCAACCAACATGTGTCCCGGTCAGCGACAGGTGATCGCGCAGAAAGCTGGACAACAAGGTCCGGCCTTCGACATCACCGCTCACGGGTTTTCCGTTCACGGTCATTGAGACCTGTGTCATAAGTTCCTCCCATTTCGTTTTTTTGCTTGTGCCGAGTTAAACACGGGAATTTTCGTTTGAGAACAAAAATCTTTGGCAGGTGCACGAACAGGGGGATTGGCCAAACACAACAGCTTAGCCCGCAATGGCGACCGGGCAAAATGCCCCTACGTCACACCTTCTTTCTGGCCCTGGGCTGCGGTCGTGTCGGAATTTCCTTGAGCAATCCCCCAACCCCCATCCCGGCGATATCCGAACTGGTGACCGGGATGCCGCAGGCCACGCGGCACAACACCCAGTCGGCCCCGTTCAAGGCAGGCGCACGCGCACATCCCGGCAGTCCAATGACGGGACGATCCGACAAGCTGCCAAGAAACAGCAGGTTGCCGGGATCGACTGGCATACCAAACCTGTCAACCTGGCCCCCGGCCGAGCGCACGGCTTCGGGGGCCACGTCGGCGGGGTCCGATGTCGCAGACCCTGTCAGAATCATCACGATATCCTCTTGCATGGCTGCAATAGCTTCGGCCAGATCTGGCGTTCGATGCGGCACGATGCGGATATCGTTCAACTCCATCCCAAGCGCTTCGACACGTCCGCGCATCGAAGCAATACCCTTTTCATTCGGTGGACCGCCGGGAATGTCGGTCACGATCAATCCGGCTGTGCGGTGGACGGGTACGGCCAGCCGGATCGAGTTCTCGGCCAGTCGCGATGCCCGCAACACGTCACCGCCGGGAACCGCATACGAGATCACCTTGATCGTTGCGACCATCCCACCGGCTTCCATCTGCTGGTGCTGGGGGACAGTGGCGACCGTTATCATTGGATTGACCAGATTGAACTGCCGCAGAGCAACTGTATCCAGAACCACGACGCCGGGCCCGTCCGCCAGCAGGTTGACGCGCCCGGTAAATGGCTGCGTTACCCGAAGACCGGCAGCGGCCGGTTCTGGCGCCAGAGCCTCGGCCAGCATTCGGGCGGCTTCGTCCTCGTGGCAATCCCCGGGTTCCAGCCGGGCCACGATAACCTCGGAATGGCCGGCTTGTGTCAGTTGTTCAAGGTGTTCACGCGACAGGATCACGCCTTTACGCAGTTTGGTTGTGCCAGCCTGAACCGAGTGCGCAAGTACCGCCCCTTCTGCTTCGGGCACCTGGACCGGTCCGAATTTCACGCCTTGCCCCGCAATACGGCGGTCATTTGCGCCAGTATGGCAACCGCTATTTCCGAAGGATCCGCAGCGCCGATATCCAGTCCGATCGGACCGTGGATTCTGGCAATCTGCGCATCTGTAAAACCAGCCTGCTTCATCCGGTCCACTCGTTTGGCGTGTGTGCGTGTAGAACCAAGTGCGCCTATATAGAACACATCAGCCTGCAACGCGGCCTGCAACGCCGGATCATCCAGTTTGGGATCGTGGGTCAGCAAAACCACTGCGGTCCGCGCATCCAGCCCCAGTTGAGCGACGGCCTCGTCTGGCCATTCCGTCAGAATGGTTTCACCGGGAAACCGCGCGCTGGATGCGAAGGCTTCTCGCGGATCAATGATTGCAGGATCATACCCGGCGATCCGCGCCATTGGCACAAGCGCCTGCGCAATGTGGACCGCACCCACGATGATCAGCCGCAGCGGAGGGTTGTGGACAGCCACAAAGGTCTTGCCGTCCGCTTCAAAACCGGACCGGTCCATGCGGAGCCTCTCGTGATACGCGTTCCGGCGTAAAGCCCGGTGCCCTGTGTCGATATTGACTTCATACGCGACGGCTTCACGCCCTGCGCGCGCCGCAACCAGATTGGTCAGCATGTTTTCCGTCAGAACCGTGCCGACAGGCTCGACCAGAACACGTATCGTGCCGCCACAGGCCAGACCGACGGCAAAAGCGTCCTCGTCGCTGACACCGAATTCCAGCAGGCGCGCCTCGCCTTCATCGATGGCTTCCATTGCTTCGACGATCACGGCGCCCTCGACACATCCACCGGAGACTGACCCTTCGATCCGGCCATCTCCCCCGATCACAAGCTGCGATCCGACCCGGCGCGGTGCACTGCCCCAGGTATCGACGACGGTCGCCAGGGCCGCGCCACGGCCCTTGCGGAACCAGTTCAGTGCTGTCTCCGGGCTATTGTCGAATCGATCCATCGAAACCTCCTGGCGTTTCCCGTTCCAACATAGGCAGGTTTGCTGCAATGAAAAGTCAGCCCTACGGCGAGGTCAGCAAGAAACCCATTGCTGGAAGACGAACGGATCCTTGGGGCAACCTGACGGCTTCATCATATTCAAAAAACCCTAGGATTGATTGTTTTGGGCGCAGGTTTTAGCCTGACCCCGCATCTGGCAACCTGCCTGATGTTCTGCCACTTTTTTTGAATCGGAGAGAAAATTGAAACGTATTCTTTCACTGGGGACCGCATTGGGGCTGATGGCCTCGACTGCTGTATGGGCTGATACATTCGAACGGTATGGAGAAGTCGAGGGCTGGAAAGTCTTTGTGGACAAGGAAAAGAAGTCCTGTCTGATTGAAGCCGTGGACAGCGCTGAAAACGTGGTTCAGATGGGGCTGACCGAAGACCGCGGGGTTGGCTACGTCGGCATATTCACCAAGGAAAAAACCGATATCAAACGCGGTGAAAAAGGTGCGGTCGCAATCATGCTGGGTGACAACCTGTATGTCGGCGAAGGTACCGGCATGAAAGGGAACATCACCAAGGGTTATTCCGGTGGCTATGTCCTGTCGGACAACCCGCAATTCGCCGACGATCTGGCCAAACAGAAGGTCATGGTCGTTTTTCCGGAAAAGGAATTCGCCTTTACCGTCGATCTGACGGGCACCTACAAAGCCATGGAAATGGCACGAGAGTGCAATGAAAAGCAGCTAGGCTAAGACTGCTCTGAAAGCGCGGTCATCAGCCGCGCTTTCTCGCCGTTGTCGTCGGTCCGCGATATGACCTGGGCCAGTTCCTCAAGCGAAGCGATGGAATGACCCGCCCGAAAGCTGTCGACATGGGGCAGCATGGCCGCAATTCCCTTGGCTTTGGGTGCAAAGCCATCCCATCGCAGCAGGGGGTTCAGCCAGATCAGGCGTCTTGCAGAGAGATGCAGCCTCTCAATTTCCTTTTCCAGCGCATCCGGCTCGCCGCGATCCAGCCCGTCTGAGATCAGCAGAACCACCGCGCCCTGCCCCATGACCCGTCGGGACCAGTCCCGATTGAAAGCGTGAAGGCATTCCCCGATACGGGTTCCTCCTTCCCAGTCCTGCGCCTCGGCCCCGGCGGCGGCCAGCGCTGCATCGACATCGCGCTGATGCAGGTGTCTGGTGATATTCGTCAGTCGGGTTCCGAAAGTGAAAGCATGAACCCTGGCCCAGCCCGCGCCGCGCGCATTCGAGACTGTGTGCAGAAAATGCAGGATGATCCGGCTGTATTGACTCATCGAGCCCGATATATCGCAAAGAACGACAAGGTTGGGCCAGCGCGGTCTGGGCCGTTGCCGGGCGATGTCCCGCATGTCCCCACCCTGCCGCATCGCGGCCCGCAACGTTCGGGCCCGGTCGATACGATGACCCAGATGGCTGACTTGACCACGGCGTGAAGCAATGGGTTTGACCGGCAGAGACAAGCGCGACAGCATCCGTTTGGCCTGTGCGATTTCGTCGGTGCTCATCTGTTCGAAATCCAGATTTCGCAGTCGTTCTTCGGACGACGCGGTCTGAGAGGCATCAATGTCGAGTTCGGTTTCCTCACCCTGATCCTCGACTTCGGGCAGATCCTTTTCGACACCATCCAGCAGGGCCTCGGCTGCCCGCTTTTCGGCTGCATCCGCCTTGCGCTCCTCCTGAACACCGCGAATGGCCGGCAGCATCATGGACATCATGTGTTCGAGATAGCGTGGATCCCGCCAATACAGGCGAAACACCTGTGCAAACACGGTGCGGTGTTCCGGACGACTGACGAAACAGGCGTGGAGGGTCCAGTAGAAATCCTGCTTGCGGGTAAAACCGGCGGCTTCAACGGCGCGGATGGCATCAATGACGCGGCCGGTTCCTATCGGCAACCCGGCCTTGCGCAGAGCGCGGGCAAAATGGGTGATATTCTGCGCCAGTTTGGGATCATCGGGAATGTCGATCGGCAGTTGCTCGGCCATCACAATGCATGGGGGCGCTGCCCCCGTACCCCCGGAGTATTTCGGAAAAGATGAAGCATCACGCCGGTTCGAGTGAGGCTTTGGCTTGATCCAGAATGCGTTTCGCCTCGGACCCCTGCAGTTTCTGGATATCATCCTGATATTTCAGGATTGCGCCCAGTGTGTCGCCGATCACTTCGGGGCTGAGATTGATGACATCCAGCGCCAACAGGCACTTGGCCCAGTCGATCGTTTCGGCGACGCCGGGCTTCTTGAACAGGTCCTCGGTCCGCAGATGCTGGACAAAGGCCACAATTTCGCGACTGAGGGCGTCGGCGGCCTCGGGCGCGCGGGCATGCAGGATTTCGATTTCACGGTCGAAATCCGGATAGTCGACCCAATGATACAGGCACCGTCGTTTTAGCGCGTCGTGGACCTCGCGCGTTCGGTTCGACGTGACGATTACAATTGGAGGTTCCGGCGCTTTGATCGTACCAAGCTCCGGGATCGTCACCTGAAAATCACTGAGAGCTTCCAGCAGAAAGGCTTCGAATGGCTCGTCCGTCCGGTCCAGTTCGTCAATCAGAAGTACAGGCGCGCCGTTTTCATCGGGCTGCATGGCCTGCAGCAAGGGGCGTTCCACGAGGTAGTCTTTGGAAAACAGTTCGGCCTGCAGGGCGGATCTGTCGGCAGCACCTGCCGCTTCGGCTGTCCGGATTGCTACCATTTGCGCAGGAAAGTTCCACTCGTAAACGGCCGACGCGGCATCCAGCCCCTCGTAGCACTGCAACCGGATGAGCCGCCGCCCCAGACCGGAAGCCAGCGCCTTGGCGATCTCGGTTTTGCCGACCCCGGCCTCGCCTTCCAAAAACAGCGGGCGACCCAGTTTGAGAGACAGAAACACAACGGTCGCCAGAGACCGGCCGCAGACGTATCCCTGCGCGCCCAACATCTTCTGAACCGCATCAATGGATTGGGGGTGGTTCATCAGCCAATCTCCTTTCGCACACAAGGGCATGGCGCCGGTCTTGCGTCAACCCCACGGATCTTTCTGGACTTACTGCGATCAGATGGTTCGACAAGGTCTTTCACGATTGCGACCCTTGTGCTAGCCGGGGCACATGACCGACAGCATCACGATCCGCCGCCCCGACGACTGGCATCTGCATCTGCGCGATGGCGCCATGTTGCACGCCGTTCTGCCCGAAACAGCACGCCACTTTGCGCGCGCCATCATCATGCCGAACCTTGTGCCCCCTGTTGTCACCGGCGCACAGGCTGCAGCCTATCGGGAGCGTATTCTGGCCGCGCTGCCGGAAGGAATGAGTTTCGAGCCGTTGATGACGTTGTATCTGACCGAAGATACGGACCCGGATGATCTTGCCGCCGCCCATGCCAGCGGTCTGATCAAGGCTGTCAAGCTGTACCCGGCAGGCGCGACGACGAACTCGGCCTCGGGCGTGCGCGATTTCGACAAGGTCCGCCCTGTTCTGGAAAGGATGGCCGGCATTGGTTTGCCGCTTTGTGTGCATGGCGAAGTAACCGATGCCGACATCGATATTTTCGACCGTGAGGCCGTGTTCATTGACCGCGTTCTGGATCCGATCCGTAGGGCGACGCCCGAACTGCGTGTTGTGATGGAGCATATTACGACGAAAGACGGTGTCGATTATGTCAAATCGAATGAGGCCGGACTGGGCGCAACGATTACGGCGCATCACCTGATCATCAATCGCAACCACATTCTGGTTGGCGGGATCAAACCTCATTATTATTGTCTTCCTGTCGCAAAACGGGAAGAACACCGCCTTGCATTGCTAGCCGCAGCGACCTCGGGCGATGCGCGGTATTTCCTGGGCACGGACAGCGCGCCGCATACGGATGCTAACAAGGAAATGGCCTGCGGCTGCGCCGGGTGTTTCACGGCGACAAACACCATGTCGCTGCTGGCGGAAATGTTCGAGCGTGAAGACGCGCTGGACAAGCTGGAAGGGTTTGCCTCGCTCAACGGTCCGGCATTCTATGGCTTGCCTGTGAATGAGGACAGCCTCACCCTGACGAAAGGTGACGCGGTGACCTACCCGTCCAAGATCGAGACAGGGGATGGCCCTGTGACCGTGTTCGACCCGGGCTTCCCGCTGCACTGGCGGGTTGATTAACCTACAGGATTGATTGGCAATTCGCGGGCGCGGCCCCCGGTGCGCAGCATCGACCAGATCGCGTCCGCGTCTTCGTGTCCGATAAGTTTGGCCGCCTTGCCGCGGACGCGGTCTTCGCGGTCCGACAGAGCCATGGGCGTCAGCAGATCATGGGTCGCCTCACGACGAACGCCATCGCGGCGCAGAAGAGATATCTGCGCTTGCGTTTCAGACAGGCTGTCATCGGCATCGACTGAAATCCGGTCTCGCAGGGACACGATGCGCGGGTCGGCGCAGGTTTTGGCCGAATAGCTTTCCGGCAATGCGGTATCGAATCCCAGCGCCTGCATCGCAATCACCGTTCGATAGGAAAACTTGGCACCCAATCCGGTGTCCGGCGACATCTGGTTACACACGCTCATCCAGCGCGGGTGCGTCTTGATCTTGATCTCGGCCACTTCGGGTTCCGCGATGTCAAGGTCACGCGCCGCTTCCAGCGCCGCGTGCAACCCGTGGCAGCAGGCATGGAACTTGTGGCTGACGGACTCGAACAGCCATTCATCGCCCAAACCATCGAGTGCAGAGACGATGTCGCCCTCCCCATGATGAATGGCGCCAAACCCGTACTGCCCTTCAAGCGCGGTGGAGTTCGGTTCAAACCCGCGCTGAACAAGCAGCGCCGCCTCGACACCGGCAGATGATGCCATACCGGCGTTATATGGCTTACCCATGGTTCCAAACTGCGCCTTAAGCCCGGCGGCGCGTGTCGCAGTAAGCCCCAGGGCTCTTTCCATTTGCCCGGCCTCGAAACCCAATATCCGCCCGGCGGCAACGGCCGCGCCAAACGCGCCCGCCGTTGCGGTCTGGTGAAACCCAGCTTGATAATGACCGCGTCCCAGCCACAGCCCGATGCGGATGGAGACCTCCATACCGACCAGCGCGGCCTCAAGAAGGTCAACGACAATACGGTCGTCCCATTCTGCCAAGGCCAACGCAGCAGGCAAAACCGCTACCGAGGGGTGTCCGATATGGGCAAAATGCGTGTCGTCGTAATCCAGCGCATGTGAGACCGCACCGTTGACCAACGCGGCCGCGCGCAAGGGCGCCGAACCGCCGCCGAACAAGCGGGCCTGTTGTAGGCCGGCCTCGGCCAGAACCATTGCGCGGACGGTTTTCGACACAGGTTCGTCCGCGCCCGCCCGCCCTACCGCGATCCAGTCGAGCACGGACAGGGATGTTACGATCCGGGTCTGGGATGAGGTCGAAACGGGGCCAGCGGCGAAAGCGGCAATCTTGTTAGTGAAATCAGTCATGAGCGCAGTCTAGCGTGCGCCCGTCTCCGGTAAAGCCTCAGGATTGGGACACTAGCCGTAAAGTTCGGCGGCCCGGGCTTCGAACGCGCGCACGATCCGCTGCATTGCTTCGTTGAATACAACGCCAATGATGCCTTGCAGGATGGCATTCTTGAATTCGAAGTCCACATGGAAAGCGATATTGCAGCCGCCATCCGGGGCGTCCTCGAACTGCCAGTCGGACTTCATGTATTTGAACGGACCATCCAGGTATTCGGTATCGATCCTTTTCTGATCCGCAAACAAAGTCACGCGGCTACCAAAACGCTCGCGAAAGACTTTGAAAGAGATGACCAGATCGGCCTCCATCACCTGCGCTTCTCCAACAGCAAAGGTCTTGCGGACCCGCGCCGCGGCACACCATGGCAGGAATTCCGGATATTTGGCCACATCGGCAACCAGATCATACATCTGCTGAGCGGTGTAAGGCAGGTGGCGGTTTTCCGAATGAATGGGCATGGCGTCCGGTATTTGCAGGTGACAATGGCGCGTCATGTCGTATGTTGCGCGCCAAAGATCAAGGGGGCAGCAATGAGCGACCGCGCATACGTGATAGATGAGATGATCTCGGCCAAGGCGATTGCCGCGCGGATCGAAGAGCTCTGTCGCGAGATCACCGATGAGTTTGGCGGTACGGACAAACTTGTCGTTGTTGGCTTGCTGCGCGGCAGCTTCGTGTTCATCGCCGACCTGGTGCGGGAACTGGACTTGCCGATCGAGGTCGATTTTCTCGAGGCGTCCTCGTATGGAGACTCGATGGAAAGCAGCCGGGAAGTGCGCATTCTCAAGGACTTGCGCGGCGCAATTGAAGGCCGGGACGTGTTGGTTGTCGAAGACATCGTCGACACGGGCCACACCCTGAACCATGTCACCCACCTGCTGCTGAGCCGGAAACCCAAACGACTGAAATCTATTGCTTTGCTGGACAAGCCCAGCCGGCGCGAGGTTGACTTCCGCTCGGATTGGATCGGGTTCGAAATTCCGGATGAATTTGTCGTGGGATACGGAATCGACTACGCACAGCGTAACCGCAACCTGCCTTTCATCGGCAAGGTTCGTTTTGTCGAGAACTGACCGAGGACCGTACAGACCCTCGCCGTGTTCTGCGCAGTTCAGTTGGGGCCTACAAGCGAGTATTCGGCGTAATATTTCAGGGTCTTTCAATCGCTGTATTGCGTGCTTGGCTTGTTGGTCAGGTAGTCCGTGACTAACCCCTGAAATGTCTACTGTACGAAAAGTCAATAAATTCAAGCAACCGAATATCAATGGACAATGTGCTCAACCGCAGACTACCCTCAGAAGAACAAAGGAGGTTTCTGCTAATGAAAGTGTCGTCTATTGGTCTTGTGGCTGCCTTTACAGTCGCTCTGACAACTGGTTTTGCGGATGCAAAAGATAACAAAGGCAAAGCAAAAGGTGCGGACAAATCCAAAGTCGAAAAGGCGATAAAATCCAATAATGGCGTCGCTGTTCCGCCCGGGCAGGTAAAGCGTTACACGCGAGGCCAAAAACTACCGAAAGATCTGCAATTCGACTACTTGGATGACCTTGATGGCTGGAAGTTGAAACCGTTACCTCCCGGTCAGAGATACGTCCGCGTGGATGACGAAATTTTGTCGATCTCGGACGACACACAAACCGTCATTGAGGCCGTGGGAATTGTCAGCGATTTGGTGAATTGAGCGATCAACCAACCAGTGAGTGGATTGTAGCCGAAAAAACCGTGGCACCAACCGGGATCAGCGCATCCGGGAAATCGTAATCGGGATTGTGCAGTTGCGGGTGATCCGCCCCTGCCCCAAGCCAGAACATCGCCGTTTTCGCCGCTTTGCCGAACTGCCCAAAATCCTCAGAAAATTTCTGCGGCTCGGAAGTAATCTGATAGGCCACATTCCGAGACGCGCAGGCGTCGGAAAGGATTTTGACCGCCTCGGTGTCGTTCGTGCACGCCTCGAAGATGTCATCATAGGTAATTTCAACCTGCAGCCCTGCTTTGTTTGCCGCTCGTCCGACCAGCGTCTCGGCCTCTTCGACCAGATTTTTCATCCGCCCATCCGAAACGGTTCTTAAGGTCACCCAGATTTCCGCCTGCCCAGGAGCGACGCCAAAAGTCTGCTCGCCCAGACTGGCATGCGTCACGGTTGTCAGGGCAAAATTATCGGTCAGCGGACCGCCTGTCCCCAACCCGGCCAGTTCCGGCAACAACAAAGCAAGCGCACCAATCGGTGAAATCCCGTCCTCGGGCGCGGCGGCATGTGAGGTTTTTCCCGTCAGAACCACCCGCATACCGCGCGAGGCGCAGTTGGCCGAGCGCCGGCAGATTTCGACATGACCCAGCTCAAGCCCGGGCAGATTGTGCAGCGAAAACACATAATCCGGGGAAAACTCAGAAAACCTCGGATCGGCCCGATAAGCGGCGGCACCCTTTCCCGTCTCTTCCGCGGGTTGAAAGATCAGAACCACACGACCGGATTTTGGCGGGTTATCTCTGAGGTCTTGGGCCACGCCCAGCACCATTGCCATATGGCCGTCATGCCCGCACAAATGACCTTTGCCCGCGACCCGCGAAACGTAAGGCGCGCTCGAAAGCTCCTGAATAGGAAGCCCGTCCAGTTCGCACCTGATTGCAACACAGGGCCCCGGATGGCCGCTGTCATATACTGCTGCTACGCCATGGCCGCCGATATCAGTCAGAACACGACCCGCACCAAGAGACCGCAGCAGGTCGGCAACCCGAGCGGCCGTTTTTTGTTCCTCACCGGACAGTTCCGGAAATTGATGCAATTCGTGTCGCAGCGCGGTCAGACGCGACAGGGTTTCAGGTTTCACCCTTGCTCCAGCTTCTTTTGGCGCGCGGCGCGCAGCTGTGCGAAGTCATCCCCAGCGTGGTACGAAGACCGCGTCAGCGGAGTGGCCGAAACCATCAGGAACCCTTTGCCATAAGCCGCCTTTTCGTATGAAGCGAATTCTTCGGGCGTGACAAACCGATCCACACCATGGTGTTTGGGCGTGGGTTGCAGGTATTGACCGATGGTCAGAAAGTCGATGTCGGCAGCACGCATGTCATCCATGACCTGCCGTACTTGCTGCTCGTCCTCTCCCAACCCGACCATGATGCCCGATTTGGTGAAGATCGAGGGATCCAGTTCCTTGACCCGTTGCAACAGACGCAATGAATGGAAGTACCGGGCACCAGGGCGCACTTCGGGATAAAGACCCGGGACCGTTTCCAGATTGTGGTTGAATACATCTGGCTTGGCCTCGACAACCACTTCCAGAACTGCCGGATCGCATTTCAGAAAATCTGGTGTCAGTATCTCGATCGTCGTTTTGGGCGAACGATGGCGCACGGCCCTAATAGTCTGGGCGAAGTGATCCGCCCCGCCATCTTCAAGATCATCACGATCGACCGAGGTGATGACAACGTGGTTCAGTCCCAACTTCTCGACTGCATGTGCAACGCGCCCCGGTTCGAACACATCCAGAGTGTCCGGCCGTCCGGTTGCGATGTTGCAGAAGGTGCATCCGCGCGTGCAGATGTCACCCATGATCATCATGGTGGCGTGGCCCTGGCTCCAGCATTCGCCGACATTGGGACAACCGGCTTCTTCACACACCGTGACAAGGTTGTTGTCCCGCATGATCCGCCTGGTGTCGGCGTATCCTTTGCCACCCGGCGCCTTCACCCGAATCCAGCTTGGCTTTTTCGGCTGAGCGTTGTCGGGGCGATGCGCTTTTTCAGGGTGGCGTTGTTCGGGAATCTTCAGATCACGCACGGCTCGGTATCCTGACTTTGGGTCAATTTTCTTTCCCTAACATAGTCCGCATGGCCGATCTACACCACAGGTGCATAGCCGCCATGCTGCCGATTGATGCAGGCGCAGCATCCTCTAATCGGATTTATGTTAAAACTTTCAATTCCAGTGGCTTCCGATGGCATCCGCCAACCGTGCAAATGCAGAATAACGGTCATTGATTGCGATTTAGAACTGTTTTAGATCACCCCTCAATCAGACTTGAATCACAGGAATACGACTATGAAAACCGGTGCAAAACTCCCTGACGTGACCTTCCACACCCGCATTCGCGACGAAGCCGTCGAGGGGCCAAACCCGTTCCGCTGGGAAGACAAAACCACGGCTGACTATTTTGCCGGCAAGCGCGTCATCCTGTTTTCGCTTCCGGGCGCATTTACGCCCACATGCTCGACCTACCAATTGCCTGGATTCGAAAACGGCCATGCCGACTTCGCCGCCCAAGGTATCGACGAGATTTACTGCATGTCTGTCAATGACAGCTTTGTCATGAATAAATGGGCACAGGATCAGGGCCTGAAAAACGTCAAGGTCATCCCGGACGGTTCGGGTGAGTTCACCCGCAAAATGGGAATGCTGGTCGACAAGGACAATCTGGGCTTTGGCATGCGTTCGTGGCGCTATGCAGCCATTGTCAATAACGGTGTGGTCGAAGCGTGGTTCGAAGAGCCCGGCCTGATGGATAACTGCCCCGAGGACCCCTATGGCGTTTCGTCGCCCGAGACCCTGATGGCGCATCTGAGCGAAGCGAAAGAGCCAGCACTGGCCTAAGTCCGAAAGTTGAGAAGGCCCGCCCAAGTCGGGCCTTTTTCTTATTCGCGGGTCGCGGTCACGATCTCTTCGCCGACCTGTCTGATTACACCGGCCAGTTTGTCGAACCAGTCCTCTCCGGTTGTGGATTTTCGACGTACCAATCCCACGGTCCGTGCCGGTTGTGGTGCCCCGAACCGCATGAGTTGTAGCCCCGGCACGGCCTCGGTTTCAGAACGGGCGGCCAGTTCGGGCATCAAAGTCAGGCCAAATCCCTCGGCCACCAGTCGCGACAGGGTCGCCAGAGAAGACGCGCCCATATTGATCAAACCGCTGCTTCTGTCCTGCCCACACACGTCCAGCGCCTGATCCGTCAGACAATGGCCGTCTTCCAACAGCATCAGTTGCGCAGTCTGCAGATCGACAGGTCGCAGGGTTTCCGGATTATCCGCCAGTCTCTGTACGCGGGCCGCGCTGCCTGCCAGCAGAAACCTGTCCTCGAACAAGGGCAGTTCAAACAATTCGCTACCGCCTGACGGAAGCGCCATCAGCCCAGCGTCAATTTCACCGCCCCGCAACATGTTCAGCAAGCGTTCGGTTCGGGCTTCGCGAATCTGAACGCGCAACGACACGTCTGCTGATCTCAGACCAGCCAGAACTCCGGGCAACAGATACGGTGCAATAGTCGGAATGATGCCGATCGACAGGGACCGGTGCCCGCCCGAGTGATCCCTTGCAAACTGATCCAGCCTGTCCGCAGCGCCAAGCACCTGGCGGGTGTGTTCAAGAACGTCCCGACCCAGCGGGGTCAGCAGGATGTCCCGGGCCTGACGTTCGAACAATGTACCGCCCAGTGTTTCCTCGAGCGTTTTGATCTGCACGGACAAAGCCGGCTGCGACACATGACAAATTTGTGCCGCACGCCCAAAGTTCCGCTGTTCTGCAACAGCCCTGAAATACTGCAACTGCCGGAGGGTGAAGTTCATAATCATTGATTATCACTTACCCCAACCAACGCAAGACTCTCATATCGCGTAGACGGCCGATCATCCGATCATGCGATTGAGCCCGGCCTGCGTTTCATAGTGACGTTTGAGACGTTGCAGCGCGATGCGCAGCACGATCTTTCCAGACCGGGCAGACCATCCCATACGTTTTTCGGCCAATTCCAACCCTTCAAGGTAACAACAGCACCGCAACGCCACATCACTCAAGCCCGGCCCTAGGTCCGACAGTGCCCGCGCGACGCGATCCCGTGCATCCGACGATCCGTTTCCAACTTGGGGGCTGTTTCCGAAAGTACCACGTCCACCGCCTGTCAGATACAGGTCCCAGTTCTGCGCCACTTTTGGTCCGATCTGGGCAAGTTCGAAGTCCTCGCGCAGACGCTCACCTGCGGCGACCAGAGTTTCGTCCAGGAAAAGCTTGCCGTCCCGATCGCGCCTGCGGGCCAGCGCGATTAACGGGCTTTCAGTGGCGCTATACCGGATTCGCCGGGCGCGCTCGGGCTGGGATGCAGTCGTGTTGCCCGAAGCCGAGTGCGCCTGAAACGACGCCTGCGCTTCGGCCATGCCAAGATCATTCCCGGCGCGGGCCTTGTTTTCCGCCTGAGCAATCAGACGGGTCAGAGCCGCCCGTCCTTGCGCCGTAATTCGGTACCGTGAAATCCGACCCGGGTTGTCGCAGTTGATCCAGTCCTTCAGCGCAAGCGCCTGGGCGATCCGGCAATCAACTACTGCGGTCCGGGTGGCAGCGCTGTTGCCGGTATCGCGGACAACGACGGCCTTGTCCATTTCTTCGGCGACCGCCAGTACCGCTCCGGTTTCGCAAAGCCTGCGCAAAACCCTGAGAGCTTCGCGAGTGAACTCCTCATCCCGGGCGGCGGCCAACCCCTCGGGCGTCCCGTCTGAAACATCGGAACTGAAACCAGGGCTGACTTTGGATTCAGAGAAATGTGTCTCGGCCAGAGACTGGAGCGCCGCGTCCACAAGGGGGTCATCCCGGCGCGTCTCGATCCGTCTGATCTGCCTTAGAATGGTCGAAGCATGGCACCCTGCTGTTCGCGCAATTTCTCGGATCGACCGGCCGGTTTCCGTGTGATCCAGATAACGTTGCGCGCCTTCCGGCACCCATGCCGGAACAGTGAAAGCCATGTTGTTTTCCATAGTCATTTGTCCTCGCCGACAAGAAATTCTGTCTAAGATCGCCCTCGGAATATGAGTTAACCAATTCTAACTAGGGTTTCTTTCGTTACTCGTTCGTTAACCCCTGAAGGCGAAAACCAGATTTGATTCAAATTGATAAACACTCATGAAATCAGCGTTCGGCGCGAATATAAACAAGGCAACACTCGCTTAGGTTGTGCAACAACTGGTCTCGCAAAATCAAAAGTTACGGAGCCCGAGAATGCAGGACCTGATGACAATGATCACGACGCTACGCCGCCCGCGCCTGTTGACTCGCGCGGCCAAGTTCGGGGCGCAGGAGTACAACCGTGACCGGCATCTGCAACGTATTCTGGGATACGGATCACTACCCGGAACCGGTCCAGCCCTTTTGCGATTGATGGATTTGGAGAAGGAAGTAGAAGCGCAACGACAGAGCGAAGACGCCGCCTATTCACTGGTACGGCATCTGGATCTGCTGATTGCGATTTCAGGCGAGGCGCAGCTGTATCAGGCCAGCCGCGCCGCGCAGTTTCAGTAATCTATCAGGTGAAGGCGTCCGGCATCGAGGCTTTCTTTTCCGCCACATACGCATTCAGCGCTTCGTTGATTGCGGGATCGAGTTGCGGCTGCTGGTAATTGGCCAGCAGGTGTTCGACCCGAGCCGAGGCCAGTTGCCTCGTGTCGCGCCCACCTTCGTCTTCCCAGGTCTCGTAGGGCTTGTAATCCAGCAGGTCAGACTTCCAGAACGCTTCTTTGAAGTTCGCCTGTGTGTGGGCACAGCCCAGATAGTGACCGCCGGGTCCAACTTCACGGATGGCTTCCATGGCTTGCGCGTTTTCGTCATAAGCCACGCCTTTGGCCAGGTGGTGAAGAACACCCAACTGGTCAGCGTCCATGACAAATTTTTCAAAGTCGGCAACCAGACCGCCTTCGAGCCAGCCACAGGAATGCAGCATGAAGTTCACACCGGCCATCAGCCCCATGTTCAGCGAATTCGACGTCTCATAAGCCGCCTGCGCATCCGGCAGTTTCGAGCCGCAGAATGAGCCGGCCGAGCGGTAGGGCAAGTTAAGCCGCCGCGCCAGCTGACCGGCACCATAGGTGATATGCGCGGCCTCCGGCGTACCAAAGGTTGGTGCACCCGAGTTCATGTCGATTGAAGTAACGAACGCGCCGAAGATCGCAGGTGCACCCGGGCGGATGATCTGGCTGTAGGCAACGCCTGCCAGAACCTCGGCCAGAACCTGAGTCAGTGTGCCGGCTACCGAAACCGGCGCCATCGCGCCGCCTACGATGAAGGGCGAGATGATGCAGGCCTGGTTGTTCTTCGCATAAACCTCAAGCGACCCCATCATCACATCGTCAAAGGTCATCGGCGAGTTGATGTTGGTCAGCGAGGTCATGACCGTGTTTTCCTGAACGAACTCTTTGCCGAACAGGATTTCACACATTTCTACCGAATCCTGCGCGCGGCTGGGATCAGTGACCGATCCCATGAACGGCTTGTCCGACAGGGTCATGTGCGCCATCAGCATATCCAGATGGCGTTTGTTGACCGGAATGTCGGTCGGCTCGCACACGGTGCCGCCCGAATGGTGCAGCCACTTGGACATATACGCCAGCTTCACGAACTTGTTGAAGTCATCCATGGTCGCGTAGCGGCGGCCGCCCTGTGCGTCACGCACAAACGGCGGGCCATAGACCGGGGCAAGAACCATATTTCGGCCGCCGATGACAACCGATTTTCCCGGATCGCGCGCGTGTTGCGTGAACTGGCTGGGCGCTGTCTTGATCAGTTGGCGGGCCAGTCCGCGCGGGATGCGCACACGCTCTCCATCGACATCCGCACCGGCCTCTTTCCAGCGTTCCAGAGCGGCGGGATTGTCGACGAAGTTAACGCCAACCTCTTCCAGAATGGTCTCGGCGTTGGTCTCGATGATTTCCAACGCTTCTTCGTTGAGAATCTCGAAGTTGGGAATATTGCGCTCAATGTACTTGGCGGTTTCGATCCGAACCGCAGTGCGCTCTGCCCGGCGGGCGGCTCCGCCCCCACCGCGACTCCGGCGACGTGCTGATGCTTCAGCCATTTGCTTTCCCCATACTCAGGTAATTTCAGATTGTGTTCCTATTTATCGTGACAACTGTTCGGAACATTGGAAGATAACGGCCATTGGAACATAAAAGCGACATAGTTTGTGCCCCGGATCAACGTCAGCTTTCGGTAAATCGAACCGCTCGAAAGGAATTATGAGATAGAGATGAAGAGGCCAAAGTGCGCGTTTCACCCCCGCGATTTTAGAATCCCTGCCTCGCCCGCCTGCCAAAGCTGATAGACCAGCAGCGTCAGCCCAAGGTGGCAAGCATCCCCCGTCAGCATCGCAACCTGCACTTCCGACCTGATCTGCACGACGACGAAGACCTTACACTTGCGAAATTCCCGTGCTTGGCCTATGGCGCGGACATGAGTGATACATCCCATGACCGCCTTCTGATCATCGACTTTGGTAGCCAGGTTACGCAGCTGATCGCTCGTCGCCTGCGCGAACTGAATGTCTATTGCGAAATTCACCCCTATCAGAATGTCACGATGGAGTTTGTTCGGGAAATGGCCCCCCGGGCCGTAATCTTCTCGGGCGGTCCTGACAGTGTGACGCGGGAAGGTTCTCCGCGCGCGCCGCAAGAGATCTTTAACTACGGTGTTCCGATCCTTGGCATCTGTTACGGCCAGCAGGTGATGATGCACCAACTGGGCGGCAAAGTCGAAAGCGGGCACGGCACAGCGGAATTCGGGCGCGCCTTTGTCACCCCCAAAGGGCAGTTGGATATCCTGAATGAATGGTTTGCCGACGGTGACGAGCAGGTCTGGATGAGCCATGGAGACCATGTCAGCGAAATCGCCCCCGGCTTTGAGGTGTTCGGCACCTCGCCCAACGCGCCATTTGCGATTACTGCCGACACCGATCGCCATTTCTATGCTGTGCAGTTCCACCCCGAGGTGCACCACACGCCCAAGGGCGCAAAGCTGTACGAGAATTTCGTGAAACTGGCAGGTTTCAGCGGTGACTGGACCATGGGCGCCTACCGCGAGCAAATGATCGAAAAGATTCGCGAGCAGGTCGGCAACAAAAAAGTCATCTGCGGCCTGTCCGGCGGTGTAGACAGCTCTGTAGCCGCAATCCTGATTCACGAAGCGATCGGCGATCAGCTGACCTGCGTCTTTGTCGATCACGGTCTGCTGCGCAAGAACGAGGCTGAAGAAGTCGTCGGCATGTTCCGAGACAACTACAACATCCAGCTGATTCATGCAGATGAGAGCGAGTTGTTCCTGGGCGAGCTCGAAGGCCAGAGCGATCCGGAAACCAAACGCAAGATCATCGGCAAGCTGTTCATCGATGTGTTCCAGAAACACGCCGACACCATTGATGGCGCGGAGTTTCTGGCTCAGGGGACGCTGTATCCCGACGTTATCGAGTCGGTGTCTTTCTCGGGCGGCCCATCGGTGACCATCAAATCGCACCACAATGTGGGCGGGTTGCCAGAAAAGATGGGCCTGAAGCTGGTCGAACCCCTGCGCGAACTGTTCAAGGACGAGGTCCGCGCGCTGGGCCGGGAACTGGGCCTGCCGCAGAGTTTCATCGGTCGCCACCCCTTCCCCGGCCCCGGTCTTGCGATTCGGTGCCCCGGCGAAATCACCCGCGAAAAGCTGGCGATTCTGCGCGAAGCCGACGCAGTTTACATCGACCAGATTCGCAAACACGGGCTGTATGACGACATCTGGCAGGCATTTGTGGCGATTCTTCCCGTTCGCACGGTCGGCGTGATGGGCGACGGACGCACCTACGACTATGCCTGTGCGCTTCGTGCCGTAACGTCAGTGGATGGAATGACAGCGGATTACTATCCGTTCAGCCATGAATTCCTTGGCGAAACGGCCACTCGGATCATAAACGAAGTCAAAGGCATCAACCGCTGCACTTATGACATTACATCCAAACCGCCGGGTACTATCGAATGGGAATGACAAAAAGCCGGGTCCACCCCGGCTTTTCTGTTTATTTCCCTTGGAATTTATTGTTCCTTTTCAAGCGCATGATCCACTAACATCATGGACTTGACGTGAACGGGACCAAAACTCAGACGGGCAAAGCTGCCCTATGGATGACGGGTGCGATTGCATCCTTTTCGTCAATGGCTGTCGCCGGGCGCGAACTAAGCCTGTTTCACGACACCTTCGAAATCATGATGTATCGCAGCATCGTGGGCTTTGCGATCGTTGCAACCGTACTGACCCTGACAGCCAATTGGCATCAGGTTACTGCCCAAAGACTGGGGCTTCACGCCCTGCGAAATACACTGCATTTCACGGGTCAGAATCTGTGGTTCTACGCGGTTGGTGTTATTCCGCTGGCGCAGGTCTTTGCACTGGAATTCACCCAGCCGATCTGGGTTATCCTGCTTTCCCCACTGCTGCTGCGCGAGCGTCTGACCGCGTTGAAAATGCTGTCCGCTTTGATAGGATTTGCCGGAATCCTGCTTGTCACGCGTCCCGGTGCCGCCCCGCTTAGCCCGGGTCTTATTATGGCCGCCGCGTCTGCTGTTTTCTTTTCGTTTACAACGATTACCACCAAGAAACTCACACAGACCGCACAGATCGGCTGCATTGTTTTCTGGCTCACCGCGATGCAAGGCGTACTGGGTTTTGCTGCCGCTGGTCTTGATGGCGAGATCGGGCTGCCAAGCGTACAGACCGCGCCATATTTGGTACTGGTCGGCATAGCCGGGTTGCTGGCGCATTTCTGCATCACCAACGCGCTGGCGATTGCACCTGCCACCGTGGTCATCCCGTTTGACTTTGCCAGGCTGCCGACCATCGCCATCGTCGGCATGGTGCTCTACTCCGAACCGTTGGATAGTTGGACGCTTGTGGGGGCGGCTGTAATCTTTTCGGGGATATTTCTGAATGTCTGGTCCGAGAATCGTAACAGTTTGGCAACAGTCAGTCAGGATAGTCGCAGCCAGTAACGCACCGTCACCGATTGACGTTAAAACAAACGAAAAGCGAGTATCCGCAAATCTTACTACCGGGGCTCGCTCTGCCATTCACTCAACCCAAGCAGAGCGACCGTTATGAGGCAAACAGGGAGGAATACATGAAGAGAGCGCTACTACAGGCGTGCATGATATGTGCCGGTGCATCAGCCGCGCAGGCTGGAGGGCTGGACCGAAGCGGACAGGGTATCAACCTTATTTTCGAAAAAGGTACGGTTGCTCAGTTCCGCCTTGGGTATACCGACCCAAGCGTCAGCGGCACCATGCCCAGCTTGAATCCCGCCACCCTGGGCCAGCCCGTTGATTCAGGCGATGTCGCCAACAGTTTCTTCACACCCCACCTCGGCTTCAAAACATCGCTGACCGACAAGCTTGATTTTGCGGTCATGTACGATCAGCCGTTCGGGGCGGACATTTCATACGCAAACAATTACCCGTTGTCATTGAACCCAATTCCGGGCGGCCGCTCCGGTGTTCTGGAAGCAACGGCTGATACCGACGCCATCACGGCGCTGCTGCGCTACAAGTTCGACGGTGGCTTCAGCGCCATCGGTGGTATTCGCGCTCAACGTGTTGAGGCATCCGTTACCGTTCCGCTCGCCGCCGGATATGAAGTCGACACCGATGCCGATATCGCGTTTGGCTATGTGGTTGGTGTCGCCTGGGAGAAACCCGAGATCGCAGCGCGCGTTGCACTGACCTACAACTCAAAGATCAGCCATGACTGGTCGCAAACAGAATCGCTGAACCCACCGCCATTTCCCCCAATCACACCGGGAACCGTGGCAACATTTGACACGTCGAGCGAGATTGAAACACCGCAGTCCGTTAACCTGGACTTCCAGACCGGTGTGGCGCCTAAGACCCTTCTGTTTGGCTCGATTCGCTGGGTCGACTGGCCACAGCTGGTATATAACCCGCCAAACTATCCGCCGACCTCGAACCTAGTCGATTACGACGAAGCCACGTTCACCTACTCTCTTGGTCTGGGATATCAGTTCTCGGAAGAATTCTCGGGAGCTGTGACACTGGGCTACGAATCCTCGTCAGGCAATCCGGTTTCCAACCTGGGGCCGACCGACGGGTTCTGGAGCATTGGCCTGGGCGGAACGTACTCGCTTGAAAAGGCCAAGATCTCGGGCGGCGTTCGCTACACCGATATCGGCGATGCGACCGCAGACGGCGCAGGACCGTTGGCGCGGGCAGACTTCTCAGGCAACAGTGCGTGGAGCGTGGGCTTCCAGATCACATACGCTCTGGACTGATCGCCAAGACACGGAATTGACCCCGCATGACGTGCGGGGTCTTTTTTTTTTCGCAGGATCCGGGTCGTCGTGCACGTCCGGACATGCGAACACAAACCATGACTTCTCAAAAACACTTCTCCGCCCGCGCCTGGTCCGAACTTTGTCTGTTGGGCCTGATTTGGGGCGCATCCTTCGTTGCCATTCGTGTCGCGCTGGACTCGGTGCCTTTCGTGACTTCGGTTCTGCATCGGGTGTTCTGGGCAATGCTGGTGCTTTGGGCTGTGGTTTGGTTTCAACGGCTTCCTGTTCCCCGTAACCCACGCGTCTGGGGGGCGTTTCTGATCATGGGTTTGCTGAACAATGCCATTCCGTTTTCGCTGATGGCATGGGGGCAGCTTTATGTGACTTCCGGTTTGACGTCGATATTGAATGCCGCAACCGCCATTTTCGGCGTTATCGTGGCGGCACTGTGCTTCAACGACGAACGTTTGACGCCAGCTCGTATCGTTGGTGTTGCGCTTGGCTTTGCAGGCGTCACTATCGCCATTGGACTACAAAATTTCACAAGTTTCTCACTGCAAAGCACGGCCCAGATCGCAATTGTCGCGGGAACAGTTTCCTACGCTCTGGCCGGTGCATGGGCCAGGGCAACCCTGTCCGACCTGCCGCCACAAGTCGCCGCGGCTGGAATGCTGACGGCATCGACGATTTTGATACTGCCGTTCGCTCTGTATCTGGATGGTGTCCCGACGCTTGCCCTTCCCGTTTCCGCATGGGTGGCAATCGGGTATTACGCATTGATTGCTACTGCCGGGGCCTACCTGCTGTATTACCGGATCCTGGCGATGGCAGGCAGTGGAAACCTGATGCTGGTGACATTGATAATTCCACCCGTCGCCATCGTGCTGGGGGCAGTTATTCGCGGCGAAACGCTACAGCCCAATGCGTTTGCGGGATTTGCTGTGCTGGCACTGGGCCTGCTGATCCTCAACCGCTCGGGTCCGCGCGATTGACGCCGCTCGCTGCCCGAATTAGCTAGGTTCCAAAAGGAACGGCGGGTCATGATCTACAATTCGGCGAAAGACTGGCGCGAGGCTGCGCGGAAAAAGGTTTTGTTCTTCGGCATGTCGGGCCTGGGCAAGACTTACGTATCGAACGTTTTGCGTGACTCGGGGGATTGGTTCCACTACTCGATCGACTACCGGATCGGGACCCGTTACATGGGTGAGTACATTACCGACAACGCCAAAGCGCAGGCGATGAAAGTGCCTTTTCTGCGCGACCTGCTGCTGTCGGACTCGATCTATATCGGTTCGAACATCTCATTCGAGAACCTCAAGCCCGTCGCGACATACCTGGGCAAACCGGGCGACCCGGAATTGGGTGGAATGGAACTGCAGGAATATCGCCGCAGGCAGGAGCAGTTCCGGCTGGCAGAAATCCACGCCTTGCTGGATACCGAGTATTTTGTCGACCGCGCTCAGCGGCTTTACAAATACCCGCACTTCATCTGTGACACGGGCGGATCGATCTGCGAGTGGGTCGATCCAAGCGATCCCAGAGATCAGGTCCTGTCAGAACTGTCCGGCCAGACGCTGATGATCTGGATCAAGGGGGACGAAAACCACACCTCCGAACTGATCCGCCGCTTTGACAAAGCTCCAAAGCCAATGTCCTATCAGCCGGAGTTTCTGACCCGCGTATGGGACGAATACCTGACCCTGAATGACTGCGCCCCGACCGAGGTCGACCCCGATGCCTTCATCAGGTGGACCTATGCGCAGGCTCTGGCGCACCGCCAGCCGCGTTACCAGGCAATGGCCGACAATTGGGGCGTCACTATTCCCGCTCGTGAGATTGCGTCGGTCCGGGACGCCGGAGATTTTGACGAGTTGATCGAACGCACTCTTGAGACCCACCGCAACCGCACATAGTTTTCAAACTTACCTTGTTCCCGCAAAGGCTTGACCAGTATGCCAATCAAGATCCCATCCGACCTTCCCGCATTTGACGTCCTCAGCAACGAGGGCGTCATGGTCATGGCCGAGGATCAGGCAATGCGGCAGGACATCCGGCCATTGCGCATCGGGTTGCTGAACCTGATGCCGAAGAAGATTCAGACCGAAAACCAGTTCGCCCGCCTGATCGGCGCCACGCCATTGCAGATCGATCTGTCGCTGATCCGCATGACCGAGCACCAGACCAAGAACACCGCCGCCGAGCATATGCAGGAGTTCTATCGCCCTTTTCAGGAGGTGAAGAACGAGAAATTCGACGGTCTGATCATCACCGGCGCGCCGATCGAACATCTGGATTTCAACGACGTCACCTATTGGGACGAAATCAGTGAAGTCTTCCAGTGGACACAAACCAACGTGCATTCCACTTTCGGAGTGTGCTGGGGCGGAATGGCCATGATCAACCATTTTCATGGCGTCAGAAAACACATGCTGGACGCGAAGGCATTTGGCTGCTTCCGTCATCGCAATCTGCAACCATCCTCGCCCTTTCTGCGCGGGTTTTCAGACGATTGCGTGATCCCTGTCAGCCGTTGGACCGAGATGAAACAGGATGAGATAGACGCAGCACCCGGATTGATCACCTTGCTGGGCAGCGATGAAGTCGGGCCATGTCTGGTCGAAGACAAAGCCCACCGCGCGATCTATATCTTCAACCATTTCGAATATGACAGCGACACGCTGAAACAGGAATACGATCGCGACGTCGCCAACGGCACGCCGATCAATGTCCCGCTGAACTACTATCCCGATGACGATCCAACAAGGACACCGCAGAACCGTTGGCGAAGCCATGCGCATCTGCTTTATGGTAACTGGATCAGCGAAATCTACGAAACCACCCCCTATGATATCACTCGGATCGGTATGGAAATGACCGACCTGCGGGCCTGACGCGGGTCGATGCGTGTTGCCGTCATCTTCCTGACTGCCCTCGCCCTGTTCTGGGCCTTCACCCTGTGGCGTGCCGCGCGATATCAGGAAAGCGCAGAGGCCGCTTTTCCGCCCGAAGGGGAAATCTTGACCGTTGACGGCATTGCGGTTCACGCGGTGGTCATGGGCCAAGGACCGGATGTGGTGTTGATCCACGGCTCCAGCGGAAACACGCGGGACATGACGGTTGCGCTGGCTCCGATCCTGGCACAAAGCTTTCGTGTCATCGTGTTTGACCGGCCCGGCCTCGGATACAGCCAAAGCTTTAATCCGAACGGCGAAACCATCACGGAGCAAGCCGAAATCCTGCAACGCGCAGCTGCCCAACTTGGGGCCGAGAAACCCATTGTCGCCGGGCAAAGCTATGGTGGTTCCGTTGCATTGGCATGGGCCGTGACCCGACCCGAGAACATTTCCGCGCTGGTTTTGATCGCGCCGGCAGCCATCCCGTGGGAAACACCGCTGGATGGTTTCAATCGGCTCGCCTCGACCACAACTGGGCGCCTTGCGGCTTTGCCGCTCGTGTCCGCATACACGCCGGACTGGTTTGTCGAACGCGCATTGGATGAAGTGTTCGCGCCGCAGAAAGCCCCGGAAGGCTACGCCGCCCATTTCGGCCCCGGGCTGACGATGCGACCCGATTCAATGCATGCCAATGCACGGCAACGCGCCAACCTTTTGGACGAGATCACTGAGCTGCAACCACGGTACGGAGAGATTTCCGTGCCAACCGAGATCGTACATGGCACGGCTGACACGACGGTTGAAACCGACTGGCACGCGGAACCGCTGACCCAACAGATCCCCGGTGCGGAATTGATCCTGCTTGAAGGGATAGGTCACATGCCGCAAGTGGTCGCCGCGCCCGAGGTTGCCTCGGCCATCGACCGGGCCGCACAACGCGCCGGTTTGCGTTAGGCTTCCGGCTAATCCATAGTCTGGTATGGATTTTATCGCGAGGTAAGGCATGGCCCGTTCGGACAAAGGTTTGATCGAAGACTACTACCGGAATGAAGCGCCCAAAGACGTTCGCTCCGCGATCAAGGATGCCGGGAAACGCGAAATTCTGAACCCCTCTTTTCCCTACTCGGAAAAGATGAAGGGCAAGGAATATGATCGGCAGATGGAGGCTTTGCAGATCGAGTTGGTCAAGATGCAAGCCTGGCTGAAAGATTCGGATCATCGCGTGGCGCTGATCTTTGAAGGCCGCGATGCGGCGGGTAAAGGCGGCACCATTAAACGCTTTCGCGAAAACCTGAACCCGCGTGGCGCGCGGGTTGTCGCGCTCAGCAAACCATCGGATGCCGAACGCAGCCAGTGGTATTTCCAACGCTACATCCAGCATCTGCCCTCGGCAGGTGAAATCGTGTTCTTTGATCGCAGCTGGTACAACCGGGGTGTGGTGGAAAACGTTTTTGGCTTTTGCACCTCTGAAGAACGGGAGCGCTTTTTCCGTCAGGTCGCCCCGCTGGAAACCGGGTTGGTAAATGACGGCATTCATTTCTTCAAGTTCTGGCTGAATGTCGGGCGCGCGGAACAGCTCAATCGCTTTCTGGATCGCGAAAATGACCCGCTCAAGCAATGGAAACTCAGCCCGATCGATGTTGCCGGTCTTGGAAAATGGGATGAGTACAGCCAATCCATCGCAGAAACGCTGAGCCGCACCCACTCGGATCACTGTCCCTGGACCATCATCCGCTCGGATGACAAGAAACGTGCGCGACTGGCCGCCATTCGTACGGTGTTGCACGCGCTGGACTATGACGAAAAGGACAAGAGCGCGATCGGAGAGATCGATCCCCTGATTTGCGGCGGGCCGGACATCTGGGAGTCGTAGGCGTACGATTGACTGGCAAACATGGTGCAGTTGTTGGACGGGCCAGCCTGCTTACTTTACAAGTTATGACAACAAAAGACGCCTGAGGCCTGGATGACAAAACGCGGGTATCACCACGGAAACCTGAAACAAGCGCTGATCGAGGCGGCATTGTCCTTGATCGAAGAAAAGGGTCCCACCGGGTTCACCCTGTCCGAGGCTGCCAAGACGGCGGGCGTGACCCCTGCCGCAGTGTACCGGCATTTTCATGGTCGCGAAGACCTGATCGCCGAAGCTGCGCGTCAGGGGTTCGAGATGTTTGCGGATCTGATGCAGTACGCATACGACAAAGGCCAACCCTCGGCCCTGGCCGCGTTCGAAGCGACCGGGCGTGCATATCTGGCCTTTGCCCGCAAGCATCCCGGTCACTACATTTCGATGTTTGAAAGCGGTATTTCCCTGAACCGGACACCTGAGCTGGCGATGGCCGCCAACAGGGCCAAGGCCGTTCTGGAAAAAGCCGCCAGTGAGCTGTCCAAGCACATTCCACCGGAAAAACGCCCGCCCGCATCGATGTTCAGCGCTCATATTTGGGCAATGAGTCACGGTGTCGTGGAACTGTTCGCCCGAAATACCGGCGCAAGCTCTCCCTTTCCGCCCGAAGACCTTCTGGAGACCGGCATCGGCATCTACCTGAGGGGGCTTGGCCTGGTTCCGCAGGACGACTGAATCAAATCAGAAAACCTTTCTGGGTTGCGGTACGCTCAGGCCCGACGTCACATTGATCAGGTCCATTTCACCCATGCCCTTGATTTCCACGCGTCCCAGATCCGAAACCTGGAATTCGTCAATCAACGCATACTTCATTTCTTCCGGAGCAACAATTTTCATTGGATTCGCAAAAACTTGCAGTCGGGACGCAATGTTCACGGCCGGGCCAAAAACGTCGTAGACGTATTTCTGGATACCGACGACCGACCCCACCGCGGCGCCCATGCCCAACCCGATACGGGCCTGCCATTTGTGGGGGTGTGTCTCGTTCCGCCGCTCGAGATACCTGAGGAACCGGACCGCGCAATGGGCGACAGCCGTTGCATGGTCCGGCGTCGCATCGGGCATACCGGACACCGCAAGATAGGCATCTCCGATCGTTTTGATCCTTTCACATCCATACTGTTCAACGATGCGGTCAAATGCCGTGAAAATATCATTCAGCTCGCTCAGCGTGACTGTCGGGTCTGTTTTCGCAGCAAAATCGGTGAAGCCGACGAAGTCCAGCATAACCACCGACACTTGTTCATAAAGCTGCGGTGTCACAACGCCGAACGTCTTGAATTCCTCATAAACCGCACGAGGCATCAGGTTCAGCAGCAACCTTTCGACCCGTTCCTTTTCCCGCTCAAGTTCGCGCGTATTGCGTTCCACCATGGTCGAGTAGCTGTCAATCATGCTTTCCAGTTCACGAATGCGGGTGATGTTCTGGCACTCTACAACCAGGACCTGCTCGGAAAGGCCATTGGCAAGGGAAACGGCCGTGGCAAATATCAGGGTCCTGCGTTTCGGCTTGATCTGCAACTCCACTGAATAACGCAGACCGGATTGTTTCACATCCTCCAGTTCGCGCATATCCAGGTCCGGAAGGAAGTCCATCAGGGTTTGTCCTTCGGCTGGCGTGCCGAACCATTCGCTGAAGGGTCCATTATAGAAGACAAAACTTAAATCTGAGGCACGGACAACAGCCACTCCTACCCCGATTGCACGCAGCAGTTGTTCATTGATTGCAAGAATACTCATGCAGCGTCCCGCGCCACGATGATAGCGCGCTTCCCTTCGATTGCAGCCAGCGCCGTTTTCACATCACCGTCCGACATTCCGTGCATCGACAATGCCTGCCCGAACAATTCGGCCATCTCGTCAAAGTCCGAGTGGCTGATGTTCAGGTTCCGATGCACCGCCTCGATCCGTTCATCACTGAACGATGCCGGTCCGCCGACCAGTGACGAAACGAACTTGGTTTGGTGATCGATCAGACGCGGCATGTCGATGTCTTCGAAGAACCCTCCGATTTCATCGGAGTCCAGCGCCATTTCGTAGAATGTCATCACGATACGGCTGATGGTTTTGAACCCGCCGTATTTTTCATATATAGTCTGACCCACACCAATTACCTGCGCGTTAATTCTTCATAACACTGCAAGGTTATATCAAATTGACAGTTTTGTTAACGATTATGACCGGAACACTGATTTCAACGACATGAATGGCCCGGTAGCCGTAGACTTCAGACTCTCAAATCTTCGGAGCAGGGAATGAACCCTGCATAGCCGCCCTGGCGCAGCAGACGCTTTTGCCGCCCCATTCGCCAACGCAGTTTTCGGCCCGCAGCCTGCAGTTCGCGCCGCACCCGAAACCAAAGCGGCCCCTTGTCCAGACCGCTATTCGTTGTCTTGTCCTGTGACCGTTCGCTGACTTTGACAGTTTCCACCGTCTGACCCTGTTGCTTCGACCAGATCATCTGTACGCCAACCGCAGGGAACACCTGAAACATGCGCCAGTCGGTGCGCGGAATAGATACGAAATCGTCCAAATGATCCGAGTAGGTTTCCGACCACGACAAAAGCTTTCGGCACCCGTCCTGCGACAGAATGTACGCAGCCGCACTGGGTGCCATTTCCAGCATCGGTCTCGCCATGACACCACCAATGGTCTCCTGTGGTCCGAAACGCAATGGTTTGGGTGAATAGTCAAGCTTCACAAAATCAAAGACTTGGCCATTGGAAAGAATTGTCTCAATCACGCCTCCGGCGCTGGCAGACATTTCCACATCGTCCTCAAAAACCGCGGCGGCTTGCAGTCCCTGATCCGCGATCTGTTTCCAGACGGCCCGGTGGCTTTCAAAACAGGCAATCTCGCTTTGCTTCAGGCCCCAACGATTACCGGTTCCCGGGACGTATCCGTTACCCTCAAGCGCCCCTTCTGCCTGCGCGTCCGTCGCACTGAATCGAATTGCGTTGCTCAACCCGGCTTTGGCGAATTCGGCCTCCATGAACTCCCGCCGCTCGGGAACGCGGTCCAGGTTGATATAAAACACACCGGTCAACTGATCCTGCCTCTGACGCTCCACTACCGTTCCTTTCGTTCATTTAGCGCAGGCAGGTCCTGCCTGATCCGGAAATCAACCCTGTACGCGGGCCACGATATGGCAGGCCGAGGCTTCGCGGATCAAAATTCGCCAAAGCTGCCTGACATGCGCTTGCGTCTCCGCAAGATGGAATGCTGATACGCACGTTTGCTAAACAGCGTCAAAGGCAGAAGAACCCTTTCACCCAGCCCGTCAATCACGACCAGACGCCCGCCCCTTTGTTCAGCGCGAACAACGTTTTCCAACCCCATGTCGCCCATCAGAATGTTGCCGCGTTCCAGATCATCCAGAAGATCCATGAATTCATCATGCAGCGCACGGATTTTGTCTTTGTCGCCGTCGTACGAGACAAATTCCTGATACACCGTCGGTGCCAGATCGCCGCCCGGGCCGGTCATCTTTTCCACGACCAGTGCCGGTCCCGCTGATGTCGACGCGTATCCCATAAACCGGGCCAGACGCTCGATTTCGGGGCATCCTCGGCTCAGTGCGGCCAGGTACTCATTTGCCTCGCGGTTCCACTGCCGCAGATTGCCATAACGCCATTCAGCGTATCGCGGTACAAAATGACTGCGAACCGGTTTATCCGTTCTGACCTTGAGCAGCGCGTTGTCTTGTTCAGGGTGCTGGTAAATCAGGTAATTGCGGCTTTTTCGCAGTGGTTCAAAAGAACTCAGATCGATCATGAAGCGTTATTCCAGTAGGTAAAATTCACCGCAACTGTCTTGCAAAGCCACAGCATGTGCCAGCCAGATATAAAAGCGCCGCTGTCTTGATACAATGCAGCATCCAGTCAATTCACCACTGATCGCCCCATCAATCCACGCGCGACCAACCGACATGACGAACAGTGATCCAGGGTGGTAGGAATATGGCTGGCGCCATACGTTCTCTGACGAATAGTTCGGCCTGAAAACGCAGACGCATCGTCCTACATCACGCTGTAACCGCCATCCACTGGTATTGTCACGCCTGTCACAAATCCGGCCAGATCTGATGATGCGAGGTAAAGAACCGTCCCGGTCATTTCCTTTGGCTCACCCCAGCGCGCCAAAGGTGTTCGCTGGACGATGGAAGCGCTGAACGTGTCGTTTGCCTGCGATCCTGCGGTCAGGTTGGTCCGGATCCATCCTGGCGCAATGGCGTTTACCCGTACGCCGTCACGCGCATAAGCGACCGCAAGCGATTTGGTCAGGCCAACGATCCCGGTTTTGCTTGCAGCATAGGCTGGCCCCGATCCGCTTCCGAAGTAGCTGTACATCGAGGCGATATTGATGATGCATCCCGGCCGTTTGGCCAATTTCGGGTACAGGCCGTGGCTTAGGCGATAAACCGAGTTGAGGTTGATAATCATGTTTCGATCAAACCCCTCGGGTGAGAGGCCTTCAGGAGGATCAACAAAGGTTCCCGCATTGTTGACAAGAACATCAACCTGACCAGTCGCAGCGACCAGGGAAGCTACCGAGGCTTCGTCTTCCATGTTCACCTGGTGGTATCTGAAGGCGGAAAGGTCCGCCTGATACTCCCCGACCGATCCCCTTCTTCCGGTAACCGTCACCGTCGCTCCAGCGTCTGCGAACGCTTTCGCGACGGCGAGCCCGATGCCGTTTGAGCCGCCTGTCACCATGACGTTCTGCTCTGAAAAATCCAGAATGCGCGCCATTACTCTCCTCCTGTCCAAAGTAAGCCGCCGTCGGGATCCTGTGGGCCAGCATTCAGTGGAAACTCGACAGCAAGTCCTTTCAATCTGCACGCGCCCATTCCAGCACGGCCGTTCCACGTTTCCCTCCAAATGTCGCGTTCTTGCCACGAAGCGTAAGCCGATCTTTTGCGACCTCAATTTCCCGCTGCAAGGTCAGGCCTACAAAATCCTGCAAAACCGAGACTAGTACTTCATGATTGACCGTTTGGTCAGAGACTTGAAACGTACCGCAATAGGAGATGTGGCTGCCGAGTGCCGCTTGGGCGGTCTCGCTTGTTGCGGTCGAACTGTCCGAACCAAGAGGTTGTCTACCAGCCGCCATCATGTGCACGAATACATGCCCGTCCTCAGAATAGTGAAGCATTCCAATCGGATCGGGCCCGTATGGTTCCTCGTGCGTGCCATCGTCGTAGTCAAAGCGATAAGCGACAAGTTTCCATGTTCCTAGAACAGACTTTTCCGAGAGCCTTTCCGAGCCGTTCATCCAAAAACTCCAGCTTCAATGCGTGGATCGGCATCAAACGCCGTGCGCCTGACGCAGTCGACAAAAGCGGCCTTTTTGAATGGGTAATTTGTTATTGAAAGAAGGACCGCTGGTCAGTCAGCTGCAAGGATATGACTCGACCGAAATAGGTCAAACGAAAAAAGCCTGAATCAGCGGCTCTCAGAAGACGGCTGGATCTCGGCTTCGTTCGGTTTATGGCGGAGAGACAGGGATTCGAACCCTGGAGACGGTTTCCCGCCTACACACTTTCCAGGCGTGCGCCTTCGACCACTCGGCCACCTCTCCGTGAGCGGGATATTTGGACTATCGCCGGGGGATTTGCAAGGCCCGATTAGGGTGAAAATTCACCGGAAAACAACAGCACGGTTATGAAGGTCAAACCTCGTCCCCATCGGCATCAGGCATGTCGGCTTCGGTCATCTCGACCGGCGCGGTTGATGGTGTTGCGGAGGGGATTTCCGCTGATTTCTGGTTGGTTTGGGCTTCCCCTGCCTTCAATACTTCGGGATTGCGCAACCAGACATCGCGCTGTGCGAACGGAATCTCGATCCCCTCTTCGACAAACCGCCGGTTGATTTCATGGTTCATGTCAGACTTCACCGACAAAACCCAGTTCACATCCCGAAGAATGCCGCGGATTTCAAAATCCAGCGAATCCGCACCGAACCCCTGAAACACGACGCTGGGCGCTGGATTTGCCAGAACCATGGGGTGCGCATTTGCGATCTCGCCCAGAATTTTTTCGACCAGCCGGGTATCGGTGCCATAAGCCACACCAACAGGCACGATCACCCGCCCGATCGTGTTGCCGCGGGTGTAGTTCGTGACCACACCACTGATCAGGTCCGAGTTGGGAACGATCACATCCGTCCGGTCAAACGTCTCGATCCGTGTAGATCGAACCGAGATATCGCGGACATAGCCCATCATTCCATTCACATCGATCCAGTCCCCCTTAGAGATGGGACGCTCGACCAGCAGGATTATGCCCGAGACGAAATTCGATACGATGGTCTGCAGACCAAAGCCAATGCCGACCGAAAGAGCACCAGCAACAATCGCCAGCGACGAAAGGTTGAAGCCCGCAATCGTGATCGCAATCAAAGCGGCCAGGAAAATACCGACGTAACCGGTGCCGGAAACAATCGCGTTTTGCCCGCCCGGATCAATACTGGTCTTGGGCAGCAGCGAGTTCCTCAACCCGCTTTGCAACATGCGCGTCAGGCCATACCCGATGGCGAAGACCACAACAAAGGTAAAGAAGTTGCTGGGGGAGATTGTAACCCCACCGATATCAAACCCTTGCAACAGCTGGGACCAGATCTCTTGCAGATCCGTCCTGCGCGCGCCCCAATAAAGAGCGAGAATAGGCATCGCCAGAATGGCCATGGCAAATCCGACGAGAACGGAAAAAAGCGAGTCCTTGGCCGCCTCACCTTTGCCGCTGAACCATCCGTAGACCGAAGCCAGAAAACGCTGGAAAATCAGCAAGGCGGCAATGAGGACCAGTGTTTTTACAGCCGGGAAAACAATCGCTTCGGCCGCGTTCGTGTATCCCAGAACAGCCAGAACCGGACTGCCGATCCCCAGCAGGAACAAGGCTCTGCGAATGAACTCGACCAGCTGACTGAACCCAGCAGCCCGGGCCGTCGCGGCCGGTTCATCCGGGTCAGGTGTGGTATCCACGGTTCGGACTAGGCGAACACGCAGCAACAACAGCGCCGTCCCGAAAATAACCGGGAACGCGACCACGGCACGTGTCGCGTCAGAGATATTCTCAATCTGCTCAAACAGCTTTACCAGTTCGTGCAGGATCAGGAACCCCGCCAACAGATCAAGATGAACTCGTAACTCTCTTACCCGTTGCCTCGACAGTTTCTTGAATCCCTGCGCTTCCTGCAGAACATGGAACTGTCGGCCAATCCAGTCGTAGAAAAGTATGATCCCTGCCCAATAAGGCACGTTTTCCATCAGCAGAGCGCCGCGTAGGCCCAAAATGCCCGTCAGCGACACTGCCGTTACCAGCAGCACAACGCCAAACCACGGCAGAATGATACGCAGCAGAGAGGTCAGGAAAGCCCAGACACCACTGCCCTGCCCGCCCAGACGCCGCAGATATTCACCGGCGGATTCAGACCATCGCTTTCCATAGAACAGCAGGACACCTGCAATCACGACCAGGGCAAGAATGCCCAACCCGCGGTCGCGAAACCGTTCATGCACCACGTCTGTTTGAAAGTTTCTGCGCACCTCATTGAACAGACTGCGCGCTGCTTCGTTAACATCGGTCCAGGCGGGACCCCAATGGGCAGGATTCAAAGGAGACGGACCGCGCTCTAGCAGTTCTTTTGCCTGACGGTCCCGCAGCAATTGATCAATTTCGAAGATAAGACCATTCGCCCGGCTGAACGCCTCTTCCGAGATTATCCTAGGGACCCGCAGACTGTTTAGCTGCTCCTCAAGGTGATTTCGAAGGTTGGCGATGTCTTCCGGTTCGGTTGCATCACCTTCCGGTTCCGGACCAAGCGCCTTCAGTTGGCCTTCCAGCGTTTTGATACGTTCTGTATTCGCGCTCCGCGCATTGTTGAAATCTTCGCGATAGTCGCTGATTTCACTCCGCAAATTTTCAAGAGCCGCGTTTGAGGCCTTGTTGGCCTCGATTACCGCTTCGGCCCGATCCGCCGTTTTGACCCAGCCCTGATAGTATTCGCTCTGCCGATCAGACAACTGGGCGAACGCAGAGCCGCCCAGTACGGCAAAACACACCGCAACAAGGGCCAGGAACAGGCGGACCTGCTGCCGCATCATACGTCCTCGAACACGCCCGGGATACTGCGTGGCGCATCGGTCATCCAATCAGGAACCGGCAGCTCTTTTTCACGCAGAAAATCGGGGTTGAACAGTTTGGACTGATAGCGAGTGCCGTAGTCGCACAGGATGGTTACGATGGTATGACCTGGTCCCATTTCTTTGGCTAACCGGACCGCACCCGCCATGTTGATCGCGGTTGATCCGCCCATTACCAGACCTTCCTCACGGAGCAGGTCGAAGATATAGGGTAACGCCTCGTTGTCTGTGATCTGGTAGGAAAAATCAGGCGTGAACCCTTCAAGGTTCTTGGTGATCCGAACCTGCCCGATACCCTCGGCAATCGATCCGCCTTCCATCGCGATCTCACCCGTTGTGTAATAGGAAAACAGCCCGGCGCCCATCGGATCGGCCAATGCCACCTTCACCCCCTTTGGCTGCAGCACTTCGGCCACACCGGCAAGCGTACCACCCGAACCTACGGCGCTGACAAATCCGTCGACCTTGCCGTCGGTCTGTTCCCAGATCTCGGGGCCCGTTGTTTCCACATGCGCCTGACGGTTGGCAACATTATCGAACTGATTGGCCCAGATCGCGCCATTGGGCTCAGATTGCGCAAGTTCTTCGGCCAGACGCCGTGAATAGTGCACAAAATTGTTCGGGTTGCGATAAGGCGCCGCAGGAACCTGAACCAACTGGGCACCTGCCAGACGCAGCATGTCCTTTTTCTCTTCCGACTGGGTTTCGGGAATCACGATGACAGTCTTGAACCCCATCGATGCGCCCACCAGCGCCAGACCGATACCGGTGTTACCTGCGGTACCCTCGACAATTGTCCCGCCTGGCTTCAGATCCCCCCGGGCAATTGCGTCACGGATGATGAACAGAGCGGCACGGTCCTTGACGGATTGCCCCGGGTTCATGAACTCGGCCTTGCCGAGGATCTCGCAACCGGTCTCTTCACTGATGCGGCGCAACCGGATCAATGGTGTTTTCCCTACTGCGTCGGCAAGATCTCGTGCAATGCGCATGGCGCCCTCATTTCAATTTGGTATCGTCAGAGATTTACAGGCGCGCCGCAGCAACCACAAGCAACGAAACTTAACCGCGCAACCGGTCGCGATGTCGTGCCAGCCAATGGGCCAAGGTCAGCAGTGGCATGTCCTTGAAGGCATGACTGTCAACCATTCCGATGAATTCGGCATACGAGAAAATCCGGCTGCGGATGTTCTCGCCCTCGGAAGACAGGCCACCATTGTCGGTCGTTTCGGTCAGGTCAGCCAATCCCAAATACAGATGGACGAACTCGGTCGACGAACCGCTGGAAGAATACACCCCTCCGGCGTATTCCAGCGCGCTGGGGGTCACGTGCGCTTCTTCCTGAGTTTCGCGAATTGCCGCCTGTTCGGGCGTTTCGCGGGGATCGATCATGCCCGCGACCGGCTCCCACATCCAGGGTTCCGGGTCGTCGATCAAAAAGACCGGCACGCGAAACTGTTCGACCAGCAAGACCGTGTCCCGTACCGGATCGTAGGGCAGAACAACCACGGCGCTGCCCTGCATCAACCCATTGTAGTTGAGAACCGGACCCATTGATCCGTCGTATTGGCGGTGTTGAAACCTGATTTCATCAATCCCAAAATAGTTGATGTAGGCGGGCTTGCGATCATGGACGATCACGTCCTGCGCCGTGTCGCGCGCATCACCGGTCTGGCGCCGGCGCGCAGCCAACCTGGCCCAGGCCCGGGTCCGGATGGCTGGAAAACTTCGCGCAATCTCAGCGGCTTCGACCTTACCGTAATGGGCCATCGCTTCATCTGCGGCAAGTAGCGTCAGCTCTCCCCAGTCTCCAAACCAGTCCTTCAGGGACCAGGTCTGGTCCGGCGTCCAAAGGTTGGGTTCTGGAAAGAATACGCTTGCCGTCGCCTTCGTTCCGTCAGGCAGCTCAAGGTCACGGGGGCTGAGATCGTAATCGAAACCACCTTCGTAGTAAGTCAGCCGTTTCAAATCCTCGGGACCGAATCCCTGCACCAGCAATCCTTCGGCCTTGCTGCCATTCTCGCTGACAATCATCGGAAAGCTTTGCCCCTTCACCCCATAGACGGCGTGGTCGGGCAATCTGGCCTCAGATATTTTCAACTCAGACAGCGGGCGGCCAAGCACACGTTCCAGCAACGGCTGGCACCTGAGTGTGCCGTAAAAAAATAGATCAGACACGGGGATAAAGCTTTCGTTGTTCAGTCGCGCTTAACGCCAGCGGCGACTCGCTTCTTCGGTCGCCAACCCGGTTATGACAGCGCCCACCGCTAGCGTCACCAGAATGTTCGGAACAATCAACTGCTCGCCAAACTCGACACCAAGCTTGAAAATCGCAAGCACCGCCTCGAACGGGCCGTCATACCTGTGACGCATCGCCAGGCGGAACATCTCATAGGTGCCCTGCACGAAAAGTCCCCAGAACACCAAAGATGCGACACCGGTCAGTCCGTTGTTGACACCTGCCGTCCATCCGCGACCAGCCCGCTTGCCCATTATTTTCCATCCGCAAACGAACCCAAGCGCAATGTTGACCAGAGTGAAATAGCCGTAATCCTTACCCTCGTCCCCGTTTTCGATGATCATCGTGGAGACAAGAAAGGCAACCACCACCAGACATACAGCGGCAACTAGACGTGAGGCACTGGGCATACGATGGGTCCGTTCGTTAACTCGGTTTTGCTATGGTGATCTGTGTCACATCGCAATTGCCGGTGTCAAAGGCCGCGCCGCATGCAGTCAAATAATAATTCCACATGCGGCGAAAACGCTCATCAAAGCCCATTTGGGAAATCTCTTCCCACTTGGCATTGAACGTCTCGTACCAGCGTCGAAGAGTCAGGTCGTAGCTTTTACCGAATTCGCGTGACTTCATCACACTCAGCCCGGCGCGTTCAATCTCTTGCCTGAGGATGGTTGGAGACGGCAACATTCCACCGGGAAATATGTATTTCTGAATGAAATCAACACCGTTTTTGTAATAGTCCCAGCGATGATCACCCACCGTAATGATCTGAAGCGTGGCCTGACCGCCAGGTTTCAGCCGGTCGCGGACTGTCTCGAAGTAGACAGGCCAGTACTTCTGCCCAACCGCCTCGAACATCTCGATCGAGGCGATCCCGTCGTAATGCCCCTGTTCGTCGCGGTAATCCTGAAGCTTGAACTCAACCTGATCCGATAACCCAAGATTTTCAATACGTTGCCGCGCAAAGTTCAACTGTTCTTGACTGAGTGTAAGGCCGGTGACGCGCAGCCCACGTTCCTTTGCGGCATATTCGGCAAAACCACCCCAGCCGCAGCCGATTTCCAGTATGTGATCCCCCGGCTTGGCACCCATTTCGTCCACAAGGCTTGCGTATTTTGCGATCTGCGCATTTTCCAGACTTTCCTGCCCGGTCTCGAACAATGCGCTGGAATAGGTCATCGTATCGTCCAGCCACAGGGAATAGAAATCATTACCCAAATCGTAGTGGTACGAGATATTTTTTCGGGCCTGTTTGCGGTTGTTTCGATGCAACCAGAACCGAAGCCTTTCGTAAGCCTGAACCAGAAACCGACCGGTGAAATCGTCATAAACGGCCTCTGATTCCAGATGTACCAGATCCATGAACGATCTCAGATCAGGTGTGCTCCAACCGCCCTCCAGATAGGCGTCGGAAAAACCAAGCTCACCCTCGCGAACCAATCGGGAAAAAACATCCGGATCATGAATATCGACCTGCGCCACCGGCCCGGGCTTCGCGCCTTCGGTTCGAAACACCCGACCATCAGGCAAGACAATATCCAGCCGTCCATTTTCCATCCGGCCAAGCATTTTCAGCACTTGTGAAAAATATCTGGGCAGGTCCTTCTGCCCTTCAGTCGTGGTCAGGATCATCCGCTCTCCCCTGTGCGGTCGTAGAAATAAGCTAGGCCGAGTTTCTGTTTCTGGCAAGTTTTCAGTTCGTTACCGACTTTTCGCCTGTTCATAAGCTGTCAGAGCTCGTTTTCGACCGTCCGCCAATTCCACAATCGGCGAAGGGTAACGTTCGTCCGGTGTCAGCCCCCATGAATTGGGCGCAGCTTCAAAGTATGCCAGCGCGGTCTTCGGTGGATTATCCTGGATTTCCGCGATCCATCGTTGCCTGTAAACCGCATCCGGGTCGAATTTCTGTGCCTGCGTCTGCGGATTGAATATCCGAAAGAACGGCGCCGCATCCGGCCCCGAACCTGCGACCCATTGCCAACCCATCGCGTTGCAGGCCGGATCCCAGTCGATCAGGCAATCCTCAAACCAGTTCATCCCGATTTTCCAGTGCGTCATGAGATGTTTGGTCAGGTAGCTTGCCACAACCATCCTCGCGCGGTTGTGCATCCGGCCTGTCACATACATCTGCCGAAGTCCGGCATCCACGATTGGAACGCCGGTTCTGGCCTGCTTCCACACCATAACCGACGGGGCTTGATCATCCTCAAACCAAGGGAAGCCATCCCATTCGGGCCGCCAGTTGTTCGTCAGCAACCGAGGCGAATGATACATCAGATGATACGCGAATTCCCGCCAGATCAATTGCCGCAGAAAGGCGTCGGTTCCGGGAACGCCCATCATCGAGGCGTTCTGAACGGCGTGCCACACCGTTCGCGGCCCAATCTCGCCCAGTGACAGATATTCGGACAGGTTCGAGGTGCCGTCTGCATCCAAACAATCGCGTCGTTCCTGATACCGTGCGATCCGATCCAGAAACTCTAGCAGGCAATCATTGGCGGACCTTTCACCAGCTTGCACATACGGCCGAACGACCCGGCTTCCTCGGTTCATCGCAGAGCCAAGGGACCAGTCGACCATATCCTCGGATTCCGGCCAATTGTCAGGATTTTTCAGCCGTGATGGCGTGCCCTGCGGAACAGGTATCTCCTTCTCCCGCACCGCGCGCCACATCGGTGTGAAAACCTTAAAGGGTTGTCCGGATTTGGTTGCGACCTGCCACGGTTCAAACAGCAAATGTCCGTCGAACGACCTTGCATCAATACCGCCATCTGTCAGGGTTGCCTTGATACGAGTGTCACGGGCGATGGCATCCGGATCATAAGCGCGGGCCCAAAAAACCGATGCGGCCCCGGTCTCGACTATCAGTTCTTTCAAAACGTTCAGCGCATTGCCGCGCCGAAGGATCAGGCGGCTACCGACGTCCCGAAGCCTGCTGGCGAACGCCTCGAGCCCCAGACCCAGGCGCCATTTGGGGGCTGCACCCAGACCGCGCACAAGGTCGTCAAATACGAAAACCGGAATGACGGGGCGGCCTGTCGCTGCGGCAGCGCAAACCGCGGGATGGTCGGACAGGCGCAAATCCCTGCGAAACCATAATAGTATTGGCGCTTTGTCTTTCTGCATATCCGCCCCAAGTGTTTATTCGTATTACGAAATCAGGCGGATATTGGATCACAAAACCTTATCCAATGCGTCCAGAAGCTGATCGACTTCCTGTTTCGAAGTGTAGTGCGTGAAACTGACACGCAATACGCCGTGTTCCGGCGCGACCCCCATCGCCTGAAGCGGGCGGACAGCGTAAAAGTCACCGCCACCCGCCATAACACCATGATCGGAAAGGTCACGGGCAACGGATTCCGCTTCACGGTTCAGCGATATCGCAACCGTAGGTGCCCGCATCGAAGCGTTTGCCGGGCCAATCAGGCGAACCGTGTTGCGGTCCTTTACCGCATCCAGCAACGGCTGAAGTAGGTCCATTTCATGTGCGCGCATCAGGTCGTGAACAAATTCACCGCGCGCGCTTGCATCGGTGTCAGGCCCGCCGTGGTGATCGCACAGAAGGTCGACATAGTCGGCCATGCCCGCGCTTGCAGCGATCTGCGCATGATCCGGCCCTGCCGGGGTAAAGCGTTTGTACAAAACATCACCGTTGAAGAAATGCGCCTGGTTCGGAAGCATTTCCCCAAGCGTGCGGCGAATGACCATGCATCCCTGATGAGGACCATAAGTCTTATATGCTGAGAACAGGTAGATATCCGGCCCCAGTTCTCCAACATTCGGAAAACCATGCGGCGCGTAAGAGACGCCATCGACGCAAACAAATGCACCTGCGGCATGGGCAATAGCGGTGATTTCCGTGACAGGGTTGATCTCGCCCACAACGTTCGAGCAATGCGGGAAACAGATCAGCCGCACCTTTTCATCCAGAAGGTCTTCCAGATCCTGTGGGTTCAAGGAACCAGTATCCGGATCAATTTTCCATTCGCGGATTTCGATGCCGTCGTCGGCAAGGCGCCTCCAAGGTCCGGAGTTCGCTTCGTGGTCCTGATTGGTAACAACAATCGCCTCACCCGGCTTCATCCACTGCCGAAACGCCTGCGCCAGGACATATGTATTCTGCGTGGTGGACGGACCAAAACTCAGCTCATCTGTGTCAACGCCCAGAATGGCGGCCATGCGCGCGCGCGCCTCGTCCATTTCCTCGCCCGCCAGGCGGCTGGCCTCGAAAGGTGCATAGGGCTGAACCTTGCGCTGCCTGTAGAACCGCGTCAGCCTGTCGATGACCGGTTTGCATGTATAAGACCCGCCAGCGTTTTCAAAAAACGCCTGCCCCTGAAGGCCGGGTTCAGAAAAGGCCGGGAATTGTGCCCGAACAAAATCGATATCCAGTTTGGTCATGGCTCGCTACTTTCTCGTCATGCTGCGCATCAGGGGCAAGGTGCCCGGGCATGATCCCGGATCCCTCAGAAATCATGGCAGGTCTTCCAGCCCAGCCGCAGACCTCATTATGAAAACAAGGAAGTGCAGGCAAATCTTCAGTCGGGACGTTCCCAAACGAAGATCCCGGATAATTAGCCAGCCGCATTCGCGTTGGTCAACCGGAACGTGAAGGGAAAAGACACCCGTCCAACTTCGCTGCCTCGGTCAGGACTTCATCGGATCTCAAGCTCATCAGAGATTTGCTGCCGATATTCTTGATTATGCAAGCGAGGCGAGCGTCCTGCAAAAGCAGCGGTTTCATTTCAATGAACAGAACGGCAAATCGGACACAAAAGGCAAACAGGCCGGGGATTTGAACCGGCCCGCTTTTTGACATACAGCAGATTGTTAGCCCTGAACCTTGGTATAGGTCCCCTCACCCGCAAGAATGCCGCGGAAACCGCCGGGTTCGTCCAATCCAAACACGATCAAAGGAAGGTTGTTGTCGCGCGCCAGTGCAATGGCCGAGGCATCCATGACCCGCAGGCGTTTTGCCAGAACATCGTCATAGCTGACGGTGTCATAGCGCTGTGCGTCGGCGTGAACCTTGGGATCCTTGTCATAAACACCGTCGACACCGTTTTTGCCCATGAAGATGGCTTCGCACGCCATTTCGTTGGCCCGCAGCGTGGCCGCCGTATCCGTTGTAAAATAAGGGTTTCCGGTTCCGGCCGCAAAAATGCAGACCCGTTTCTTTTCGAGATGTCGCACAGCGCGGCGGCGAATATAGGGTTCACATACCTCGTCCATCCGGATGGCGGAAATAACCCGCGTAAATACACCCACCTCCTCAAGCGCGGATTGCATGCCCAATGCGTTCATGACGGTGGCAAGCATTCCCATGTAATCCGCCGTCGTACGCTCCATCCCTTGCGCCGAACCGCTGAGGCCCCGAAAAATGTTGCCGCCACCGATGACCATACAGATCTCGACGCCCAGATCGTGCACAGATTTCACCTCCTGTGCGATACGCTGAACGGTGGGCGGATGCAGGCCGAACCCCTGATCCCCCATCAGCGCTTCGCCCGATATTTTCAGCATCACGCGCTTGTATTTTGTCTTGGGGGTTTCGGTTGTCTCGATCGAAGGGGATTGGCTCATGTTGCGCTCCGGGCTGGCACAGGTTTAATTCCGGCGCAAAATGAAGCAAAAGCACCGCAGGTTCAATGCGGAACGTTAGGAATAAGGCAGTCCAGATGGCCAACGCAATCTCATCGCGGTTTTGGGACATGTTGCCCCCCGTTCCGGATGACAAGCCTGTTCTGATCGCCGGGCCCACGGCGTCCGGAAAATCAGCGCTTGCGCTGCAGATTGCCGAAAAGTTTGGTGGTGTCATCGTCAATGCCGATGCAAGCCAGGTTTACGATTGCTGGCGGGTGATTTCAGCGCGCCCGTCGGTCGAGGAAGAAGCCCGCGCGCCACATCGTCTTTACGGGCACATACCATTTGACCAGATCTATTCGGCAGGACACTGGCTGCGCGAGGTCAAACCCCTTTTGAACTCAGCTGAGCGTCCCATAATTGTGGGCGGCACCGGGTTGTACTTTTCAGCACTGACTGAAGGAATGGCCGAAATTCCCGCGACCCCAGCCGAAGTGCGGGCGCAAGCGGATAAGATGGAACTGCCCGCTCTGATCGCAGGTGTCGATCCCGACACTTTGGACAAGCTGGACATCAACAACCGCGCCCGCGTTCAGCGCGCATGGGAAGTGCAGACCGCGACCGGACGCAGTTTGTCGGACTGGCAGGTAGATACCCCACCCCCGGTTCTTGCCTTATCTGATACCGTTCCCATTGTTCTTGACGTCGACAAAAACTGGCTGCTGGACCGTATCATTCGTCGCTTTGATCTCATGCTGGAAACAGGGGCCTTGGACGAGGTTGAAGCGATGCTGGATCGGTATGATCCGACCCTGCCGGCCTGCAAGGCCATCGGCGTCCCGGAACTGGTTGCTTACCTCGATGGCCGAATGACTATGGATCAGGCCCGGGAACGCGCCACGATCTCCACTCGGCAGTTTGCCAAGCGTCAGCGAACGTGGTTCAGGGCCAGGATGGGAAAGTGGAATCCCGTAGACTTCTCAAAACGATACTAAACATTCCTAACTGAGTGCCGGACACTCTGGCGCATCTTGAATATGTTGCTTCAAGGCCCGCCAAAACCCGCCGGTCGCGAACGACTTTGTGTACGAATGTATTCATTTCCAAAAGCTCCATCACGCCGCGACTCGCCCGGATGAACGGGGCGCATATGTCGTTTTTGTACTCTGTATGCCGATTTCGAACATTGACGTAATCCGAATTCTGGTGCGGAATACGTTCATGGGGAATGTGAGAATCCAAAAAAGAAGACCCAAATGCTCGTTGAATGCGACCGGCCGGTCTGCCTGATTCCGAGCACACTAAATCGACAAATGTACCACAGGGAGACATCTTGATGAAAAATCGTACCATGACCGGGGCACCAGTTCACTGGGCGGCAGAGATGCACGCGCAGGAATACCGTGACGGCAAGCTAAGCCGCCGCGAGTTCCTGACCCGCGCCACGGGGCTGGGTGTTACGGCTGCTGCGGCATACGGCATGATCGGCCTGGCAGCTCCGGCGCGCGCCGCTGGTGAAGATGCCAAACAGGAAGGCGGAACCATCCGTGTTCAGACCGAGGTTCGCGCCCTGAAAGATCCGCGCACTTATGACTGGTCCCAAATCGGCAACTACAGCCGCGGTACTCTTGAATATCTGGTCGAGTATAACTCGGACGGTACATTCCGGGGCATGCTGCTGGAAGGCTGGGAAATCAACGACGACGCGACAGAATATACCCTCAAGGTTCGTCCGGGTGTGAAGTGGAACAATGGCGACGACTTCACGGCCGACGATGTGGCGTTCAACATTGCGCGTTGGTGCGACAAGTCCTCGGAAACGAACTCGATGGCGGGTCGCTTTGCAACGCTGGTCGATGAAGGGACGGGTCAGGCGATCGAAGGTGGCATCGAGGTCGTGGACCCGACGACCGTAAAGCTAAACCTGCCCAAATCCGACATTTCGCTGATTGCGGGCATGTCTGACTATCCGGCAGCGATCGTTCACCAGTCCTTCAGCGAAAATGACCTGCTGAACAACGTGGGCACCGGTCCGTATCTGATGAGCGAACTGGAAGTCGGCGTCAAAGGTGTTCTTGTCCGCAACGAGGAACATACCTGGTGGGGCGAGGAAGTTTTCGGTCGTCCGGCGCTCGACCGTATCGAATACATTGACTACGGCACCGACCCGTCTGCGTGGCTGGCGGCTCTGGAATCTGATGAAGTCGACATGCTGTATGAGTCCGTTGGTGAATTCATCGACGTCATGGACGGCCTCGGCTACGTGAAATCCGAAGTTATCACCATGGCTTCGATTGTAATCCGTCCGAACCAGCTGGCCGAAGTTGACGGCAAGCAACCCTATGCGGACAAGCGTGTACGCCAGGCGCTTCAGATGGCCGTGGATAACTCGGTCTGTCTGGAACTGGGCTATGGCGGCCGTGGCACAACTGCCGAGAACCATCACGTCGGTCCGATCCACCCGGAATACCCTGAACTGCCGCCGCAGAAGGTCGACCCGGAAGGTGCACGCAAGCTGATGGAAGAGGCCGGTATGGCCGATTTCGAGCACGAGCTGATCTCGATCGACGACGATTGGCGCCGCAACACGACAGACGCCGTGGCGGCGCAGCTTCGCGATGCGGGCATCAACGTCAAACGGACCGTTCTGCCGGGCAACACGTTCTGGAACGACTGGGTGAAGTATCCCTACAGCTCGACCAACTGGAACCACCGTCCGCTGGGTGTTCAGATTTGGGCGCTGGCCTACAAATCGGGCGAAGCCTGGAACGAATTCGGCTGGTCCAATCCTGACTTCGACGCGATCCTCGACGAAGCGCTGGCCATCGCGGATGCGGACAAACGCCGCGAGGTCGCTGCACGTGGCGCCGCGCTGATCCAGGAAGAAGGTGTGACGATCCAGCCTTACTGGCGCGCACTCTACCGTCACATGAAGGACGGGTTGGTTGGCACCGACATGCACGTGTCGTTCGAACACCACCACTACAAGTGGGGTTGGGCAGCCTAAACACTGCCGACTGCAAACCGGGGGCGCCTGATCGGGGCGCCCCTTTCCAGCCGCAGACTAACCGACACGGGGTCGGATGTCCGAGGCCAGATAATGGTCCAATGATCTGCGGAACACCTGAACAACGGGGCCATCATGGGACTTTTCATCCTCCGTCGGTCAGGCGTGATGCTGCTTACAGCTTTGTGTCTGACATTCGTGGTCTTCTTTCTGACCAATCTTTACCCGAATCTTGAAAAACTGGCCAAGACACAGGGCAACCAGCGGATGTCGGACGAGCAGGTGGAAGCCTGGCTTGAAAACCGCGGCTACAGAGAGCCGATGCTGATAAAATACGGCCAATGGCTGGGTGTTGCCCCCGGGTTCACCAACACGCTGGCGGACGGACAGTTTGTCGGCACCTGTGTGCGCCCTGGAACGACCCCGGAAACGACGCCCAGCTATTGCGGCGTTCTGCAGGGTGAATGGGGCTATTCGACCGTATTCAAGGACGACGTCGGCAGCATTGTCGCAAAGCGTCTGGGGAATACCGGGTACCTGATGTTCTGGGTTCTGGTCCTGATGGTTCCTTCGGCACTGCTGGTCGGAGTGCTGGCGGGAATGCGGGAAGGATCGGCACTGGACCGTTCCCTGTCGACATTTTCGATCATCACGACAGCGACACCTGAATATGTGTCCGGCGTTATCTTCATCGCGATCTTCACCTCGTCCACGGTCGGCCTGAAATGGTTCAAGGGCACGGCCACACAGGCGATGGACAACCCGACATTCGAGAACTTCTTCCTGCCGGTTCTGACCATTGCCCTTTACGGGATGGGATATATCGCCCGGATGACCCGCGCCTCGATGACCGAGGTGATGACCGCTCAATACATCCGGACCGCCCGTCTGAAAGGGGTATCGTTCGGCAATATCGTGATGAAACACGCATTGCGCAACGCACTGATCGCGCCATTCACCGTCATCATGCTGCAGTTCCCATGGCTGCTGAATGGTGTCGTGATCGTCGAGACCCTGTTCAACTACAAGGGTTTCGGTTGGGCGCTAGTGCAAGCCGCGGGCAACAACGACATTCAGCTGTTGCTGGCAATCTCGGTCGTGTCGGTCTTCGTGGTGCTGATCACGCAGCTGATCTCGGACATCGGCTATGTGTACCTCAACCCGCGCATCCGCATTTCGTAAGGGAGATAGAACATGGAACCTCTAAGCTGGACCGGCTCTATCGCCTTTCTGAATCCCCTGCTGATGATCGCGATTGCGGTACTGGTATTGTCGATCCTGGTCTGGATTCTGGCCAGTATCGTCCTGCCCGAAGCACAAGTGAGCGTCAATCCGGATGGCACGCTCAGCTCGGCCGGCGGGGTGCGTGGGCTGATACAGTCGTCATTGCGCCTTAGTTTTCTGGCCTCAGTCGGCCTGGTGCTTGCCTATATCGTGCTGGGCATCCTGTTCGGAACCGGTGCCGGTATCATCGGGGCCATCTCGCAACAATTCCTGCCTGTCTGGGTGTCACTGATCATACTTTATGCCATGTCGATCGCCTTCAAGCGGCGGCTGGGTCTGTACGGCAAACTTTACGACAGCCCAATCGGCATGATCGGTTTTGGCCTTGTCATGTTCTGGGTCTTTACCGGGATATTCGGAGCGATGGACCTGATCGTGACGCACGACCCGCTGGCGCAAGTCTCGGGTATGAAGAATAAGGTCCCCGGCACTCCGCTGCCAAATCTGGAGGAAGGCGAATTCGCCTGGTATCTGCTGGGTGGAGACAATCTGGCGCGCGATGTGTTCAGCCGGATGGTCAAGGGCGCCTGGATCGTTGTGCAGATCGCACCGCTGGCCACCATGTTTGCATTCATGGTCGGGATCACGTTGGGTCTGCCGGCCGGTTACTATGGCGGACGGCTGGATACGTTTCTGTCGTTCCTCGCCAACCTGATCCTGGCCTTCCCCGTGATCCTGCTGTTCTATCTGCTGGTCACCCCGGAGATCGTCGCGACAGGAGTGCCGAACTACATGGCGGCCGTTCTGTTCCTGTTCCCGATCCTGTTTCTTGGGGTGCTGCTGAACTCACGCTATTACACGCGGCCAAAATTCCGAACGCCACTTCTGATCGGCGTGTTGGGCGTTGCCATCTGGCTGTATCTGTCGCTGATTTCGACAGGTGGTTACGTGATCAACACCGATGACTATCGCATCTGGGGTCTGCCGACCTATCTGGATTTGTTCGATATTCCGGGCGGTATTCTGGTCGTGTTCGTTTCGGTGGTCTTTGTGAACTCACCAACCGTGTTCCGTATCGTCCGTGGCCTCGCGCTGGACATCAAGACACGCGACTATGTGGCGGCGGCGCAAACCCGGGGTGAAGGTCCCTGGTACATCATGCTATGGGAAATCCTGCCAAACGCGCGCGGCCCGCTGATCGTCGATTTCTGTCTGCGTATCGGCTATACCACCATCCTTCTGGGAACGTTGGGTTTCTTCGGACTGGGTTTGCCGCCTGAAAGCCCGGATTGGGGTTCGACGATCAACGAGGGGCGCAAGCTGTTGTCGATCTATCTGCACCCGGCCCTTCCGCCCGCGCTTGCGCTCTTGTCACTGGTTCTTGGTTTGAACCTGCTGGCAGATGGTTTGCGCGAAGAAAGTCTGAAGGACTGATGTGATCGAGGCCGGGGGCCCTGCCCCCGGACCCCCGGAGTATTTTCGAAAAGATGAAGTTGGTCGCTTGAACAGCTTCATCAGGGAGTAGGAAACGATGAACAAACTGGCGGAATATGACGGCCCGATCCTGGAGATCGACAAGCTGTCGATTTCATTCTTTACCCGCCTGCGGGAAATACCTGCCGTAATGGATTTCTCGGTCAGTGTGCAGCCAGGCGAGGCTGTGGGGCTGGTGGGTGAGTCCGGTTGCGGGAAATCGACCGTTGCGCTGGGTGTCATGCAGGATCTGGGAAAGAACGGACGTGTGGTCGGTGGTACGATCAAGTTCAAGGGCCGCGACCTATCCCAGATGACCACTGAGGAATTGCGCGACATTCGCGGCAACGAGATCGCGATGATCTATCAGGAGCCGATGGCCTCGCTGAACCCGGCAATGAAGATCGGCAAGCAGCTGATGGAAGTGCCGATGATCCACGAGGGTGTGGGCGCTGAAGAGGCCTATGCCCGTGCGCTGGAGGTGGTCACCGATGTGCGCCTCCCCGACCCCGAGCGGATGCTGAATTCATTCCCGCACCAGTTGTCGGGCGGTCAGCAACAGCGGATCGTGATCGCCATGGCGCTGATGTCGAAACCGGCACTGCTGATTCTTGACGAGCCGACGACCGCACTGGACGTGACGGTCGAGGCGGCGGTCGTCGAACTGGTCAAGGATCTGGGCAAGAAATACGGCACCTCGATGTTGTTTATCTCCCACAACCTCGGTCTGGTTCTGGAAACCTGCGACCGGCTGTGCGTGATGTATTCGGGTGAGGCTGTCGAGCGCGGTTCGATCAAGGATGTGTTCGACGAGATGCAGCACCCCTATACGCAGGCGTTGTTCCGGTCGATACCGCTGCCGGGGGCGGACAAGAATTCGCGCCCGCTGGTCGCCATTCCCGGGAATTTCCCCTTGCCCCATGAGCGGCCTCCGGGATGCAACTTTGGTCCGCGCTGCGATTATTTCGAGGAAGGGCGCTGTGATGCGCAGGACATCCTGATGCAGGCGGTGCCCGGCAATGACCGGCACCACACGCGCTGTCTGAAATTTCAGGAGATCGACTGGAACGCCCCGATCACTGTGGGCGAACAGAAGGAAAAGGCCGAGATCGGCCGAACCGTTCTCAAGATGGACAACCTCAAGAAATACTACGAGGTTGCGGCGAACGCCTTGTTCGGTGGCGGCGAGAAGAAGGTGGTGAAAGCCAACGAAACACTGAGTTTCGAGGCGCATGAATCCGAGACGCTGGCCATTGTGGGTGAATCCGGTTGCGGCAAATCCACCTTTGCCAAGGTCCTTATGGGGCTTGAAACGGCAACCGACGGTCAGATTCTTCTGGATAACCGCAATATCGAACAGGTTCCGATCGAGGAACGTGACGCCAAGACCGTTGGTGAAGTTCAGATGGTGTTCCAGAACCCGTTTGATACGCTGAACCCCTCGATGACGGTGGGGCGTCAGATCATTCGCGCATTGGAGATCTTTGGCGTCGGCAACTCCGAGGCAGAGCGCAAGAAGCGGATGCTGGAACTGCTGGATCTGGTGAAGCTGCCCCGCGCCTTCGCCGACCGCATGCCGCGTCAGTTGTCGGGCGGCCAGAAGCAACGGGTCGGTATTGCCCGTGCCTTTGCCGGTGACGCACGCATCGTTGTGGCGGACGAGCCCGTTTCCGCGCTTGATGTGTCGGTGCAGGCTGCCGTGACCGATCTTTTGATGGAAATTCAGCGCAAACAGAAGACGACGCTGCTGTTCATCAGTCACGATCTGTCGATCGTGCGCTATCTCAGCGACCGAGTGATGGTGATGTATCTGGGCCATGTGGTCGAACTTGGGACCACAGATCAGGTCTTTGCGCCACCATATCATCCATATACCGAAGCCCTGCTGAGCGCGGTGCCCATCGCGGATACGTCGATCCAGAAGGAGCACATCGTTCTGGAAGGCGATATTCCTTCGGCCATGAACCCGCCGCCGGGATGCCCGTTCCAGACCCGCTGTCGGTGGAAGTCACAGGTGCCGGATGGACTGTGCGAGCAACGCGTCCCGCCTGTTCAGACACTGGCGGACGGTCATCAGGTCAAATGTCATTTGGCGGAGGATATCCTTGCCCGAATGGAGCCGGTCATCAAGATTGCCGCAGAATAGGCAACGTGAATCGATTGACAAAGGCCGGTCGTCAGACCGGCCTTTGCTTTTTTGCGCCGCATATTTTTGGACGGCGCCCGGGATATGTTGTGAGTGGTAGCCCCGGTCAGATTTGTGCTCACCCGGTCAGGACGTTGTTTCCGAAATGCATGAATTCCTGATCCATGCCTGCGACCTCGCCGGCCTCCAGTTTCAGACCGGCACTGTCGAGCATCGTATGGCTCCTTTGCGCCTTCACCCATTCATCTGCGGACTGCAACGTTGTCAGCGTGTATGACGTCACTTCGTTCAGGTAATGGGTCGGGATGATCACCTTGGGTTTCAACCTGGCCACGATATCGTTGCCCTGATCATAACTGAGGATGTGCTGGGATCCGTCTACCGGCAGGGTGAGAACATCCACCTGCCCGATGGCATCCCAGAATTCCTGCGGCGGATTGTGGCGGTTGTCGCCCCAGATCAGGGTGCGGATCCCGCCGGTTTCGACGAGGTAGACGACCATGTCCATGTGGCCGACATTGTTTGGCGGGCAGGCCTCGGCCCCAAACTCCGCCAGCGCATTGGTCCAGTCATACCAGCCCGGCGCAACACAGGCATGCTTGTCAGCAAACCCGGTAATCTTGAGATCGGCAAATTCAAAGTTTCCGACCATCCTGTCCAGCACCATGGTCGAACTCGGCCGTTCGATCGCATCATGATCGAAATGCGCGTGGGTCGACATGGTTATGTCCACGGGTATCTGCGGAAACTCATTGCGGAACCAAAGACCCCATGCACCGGACGGATCGTCACGCCACGGGTCGAACAGAACCGTCGCCCCGTTTGGCGATGTGATCTTGATTGCGCAATGACCGTAATAGTCAATCCCCACAGCGCCGGTCGAAGCCTGCCCGGTCGAGCCCTGCAGGTCGATGACGTGGTTGTTGTTCCCGGGCTGAAGCCAGGCTTGCGATTGCGCCTGTACCGGCGATCCGGCAACCAGAGACGCCCCTGCCCCCACACCTGCCGCACCAGCAGCCAGAAAGAATGATCGGCGCGACAGGCCGGGTGCCAGTGTGTCCCGTGATCCATTCATGATTGTTGGCTTCAGATCCTTGCGATCCATGTGTTGACCTCCGTGTTGGTTAGGTGCGGTACGATCCGCACCTTCACAGGCAGGCTAACAAGCAAAGGTATCCATTCTCAGACGAGAAATATCGGGGGGTAATAAGGGGGCGTTCCCCATATTCAACCTTCACGAAATCGTGAGCAGATGGCTGCGCAGGTTCTGATCGCGGCCTTCTAGGCCAAGTTTCTTGCGAATGTTGTTTCGGTGAAAATCAATAGTCGAAGTTTCGCGGCACAGAACCTTGGCTATGTCCTTGGTGGTCTTTCCCGTCATAACAAGCTGGGCGATTTCAATTTCTGTCGGTGTCATGATCGAAAACGCGTCCGACAACTTGTCAGAGATATCCGAGGTGATCTGTTTCAGATTATCCTCGGCAAGATCCAGATACGCGTGAGATGCGCCTTCTGCGTTCAGATGATCGCGCAGTTTGTGCAGATACGGAAGAACCATGGCCCGAACCTGCTCGACAATCTTCTGGTCCCGGTTCTTCCGGTCGTCGTCGAGGCTGGACAACAAAACGCGCAGGGCTGTGTTGGTCTCTCGCAGTTCTTTCGTGCGGGATTGAACCCTGTCTTCCAGTTGCGCCAGCGTCTCATTCAGTTTCGCCTCAAGCGCGCGGCGCAGATAAACCTCCTGCAACAAAGCCAAATCAGCTTCGACCATGCGGGCGAACTGGATCAATCCCTCGCGGAAAAGCAGCGCGCGGCGGTTGCGGTGGCGGTCCAGCACGCAGATCGTTCCGAATATCTCGCCGTCCGGCCACTTCAGCGGCAACCCGATATAAAAGGACATGCCGTGTTCAAGGTCTTCATTTTCGTTCCAGACCGGGTCACATGTCGCGTCCTCGACAACCAGTTCACCGTCGCGTTCGAAGACGCCCTGACAATACAGCTTCGGGTGCAGTTGAAAATTCATGCCGACGGGATAGGGGTTTTGCGGGTGTTCGGACGTGACCAGAACCCTGTGATCGGGCGCATCCGTCTTCATGATCAGGCTGGCCGGAACATCGGCGAGCTGCGCCACAAGATCCACCAACCGCTGCCAATTGGCCATTGTACCTTGCGGGATGTCCGGGCGATTGTATGGCATCGGATGCCTCGTTGGTGATGGAGCTTTCCCTCTCAGGTTAGGCTGACCGTAACCCGGCGATCAAGAAACCGCCCCTCCGCAGTGCAGCGAGGTCGTTTCAGCCGCCCCAAATCACCTTCACGTAGTTCTGGGTCTCCGCATAAGGCGGTATTCCACCGTGCTTTTCCACGGCCAGGGGGCCGGCGTTATACGCCGCCAGAGCCAGCGGCCAGGATTTGAACTTGCGATATTGCCACGACAGGTACCGCGCGCCACCTTCCAGATTTTGCTTTGGATCGAGCGGATCAACCCCCAGCAGATTGGCGGTCTGTGGCATGAGTTGCGCCAGCCCAAGCGCCCCCTTGTGGGACTTCGCAGTCGGGTTCCAGCCACTTTCCTGCTGCACCAGCCGCAGGAAAAGGTCTTCGGGGATACTGTGCTTGCGCGCAGCGTCGCGGGCCAGCGCCAGATATTGCCCCCGGTATTTGCCGGTATAACGTTTGTTGAATTTCCCCTGGGCGGATTTCGGTTTGAGCCGCTCGGACCCGCGGTACTGGGTCGCGGATCTGCTATCCAGGACTTTGGCCTGCTTTAGGAATATGTCCTTGCGGCTTTTGCTGGACAACGTCTGCGCACTGGCTGGAACTGACGCCAGCAACAGGCCCAGAACAAAGAAGCCACCAATCATAGACCGCATTTATGCTTATCCTGCTCACTCAAAACTCTGCCGGAGTATAGGTATTCCAGCCAATAATGAAAGCTTGGTAAACAAATCCTGAGAGTTTTCCCGCCGGGTGTTGTAACCATCAACTCGGTTTCAACCAGATCGCAGTCCGTATAGGGTCGCTCAGGAACACAGGCGCCAGATTCGGGCGCGATCAAGTCAGAACAGTACGGGGAAATACATGGCGGGTTCAGTCAACAAGGTCATTCTGGTCGGCAATCTCGGTGCCGACCCTGAGGTTAGGTCATTTCAGAATGGTGGTAAGGTATGCAACCTACGCATCGCCACGTCCGAAACATGGAAAGACCGTAATACCGGGGAACGCCGGGATCGGACGCAATGGCACACAGTCGCTATTTTTTCGGAGCCGCTGGTTCGCGTCGCCGAGCAGTATCTGCGGAAGGGCAGCAAAGTTTACATCGAAGGCCAGCTGGAAACCCGCAAATGGCAGGACCAATCCGGTCAGGACCGGTACTCGACCGAAGTGGTTCTGCGCCCCTATCGCAGCGAACTGACGATGCTTGACGGACGCGGCGAAGGCGGCGGCGGCGGTCAGTCAGGTGTATATGGCGGTGGTCAGGCCGGCGGAGGCTATGGCGACTCCTACGGCGGCCAGTCCAGCGCACCGGCCGCTGCATCAGGCGGAATCGACGACGACGAGATTCCGTTCTAAGCATAGCGGAGACATATCATGACATGGTCCTTCTCTCTCGGCCGGCTGCTCGGGTCCGAACTGAGGGTCCATGTCACCTTCTTCCTCTTGCTCGCCTGGATCGGGTTCGCGGCCTATGCGCAGGGTGGATGGAACGCAGCCCTGCAAAACATCATCTTTGTCCTGCTGCTGTTTGCCTGTGTGGTGGCGCACGAGTTCGGGCACGCGCTTATGGCGCGGCGGTTCGGCATCAAAACCCCCGACATAACCCTTTTGCCCATCGGTGGCCTTGCCCGGCTTGAACGCATGCCGGAAAAGCCTATGCAAGAGGTCTGGGTGGCGCTGGCCGGGCCGGCGGTCAATATCGTGATCTGGTTTGTGCTCGTCACTTTTGGGGCCAGCATGCCCATTGAAACGATGGCCCAGATCGACTCGGTCCATATCGGACTTCTGAACCGGTTGGCCTATATCAATCTCCTGCTTGCTGCATTCAACATGATCCCGGCATTTCCGATGGATGGCGGACGCGTTTTCCGGGCTCTGCTATGCCTCAAGATGGACCGGGTCAAAGCCACCCGCGTCGCAGCAATGGGCGGGCAAGTTGTGGCGATTGGTTTGGGCTTTCTCGGCCTGAATACAGGCAACCCCATTCTGGTGCTCATAGCTGTCTTTGTTTTTATCGCGGCCAACGCGGAAAGTCAGGATGTTGCAATGCGGTCTGTGGCCCGGCGGGTATTGGCGCGTGACGCAATGATCACCGAATTTCATCCGCTTTCGCCCGTCGATACGCTCGACACCGCGGCGCAGGCCGTCATTCATACCACGCAGCACGAGTTTCCGGTGATTGAAGCCGACGGAACCCTGCTGGGGTTCGTGACCCGCAACCGCCTATTTGCCGCTCTTGAGGGAGAACGTCCCAGATCAGACCCTGCCACTTCGATTATGGAGACGGATATTCCGTCGGTTCAATTGACCAGTGGCCTGGAAACCGTTCTGGATGGTCTGCACAAAGGCGCACCCGCAATTGCCGTCCGAACTGCCGGTGGACGCATGATTGGGTATATCACACGCGAAAATATCGGTGAGCTGATGGTTCTGCGCGGTCGCTGAAAGCAACTTACAATCAACTGATTGAAAGAGCATCCTCAAGCACGGACAGGACCGCATCGCGCGGAACATCAGAGGTCACAAAAGCCTGACCTATCCCGCGCGCCAGAATAAATCGCAGTTGTCCATCAATGACCTTCTTGTCCTGCGCCATCAGATCCACCAACACCTCGGCCCCCGGCAATTCACCGGGAATGTCAGCCAGATCCGTTTTCATCCCCATCGCCCGAAGATGCGCCCGCACCCTGCTGGGATCTTCCTGCGAGCATATCCCCAGCCGCGAGGACAGTTCAAAAGCCAGGGCGCACCCAATAGCGACACCTTCCCCATGCAAAAGCCTGTCCGAGTATCCTGTTGCTGCCTCTAGCGCGTGACAGAACGTATGACCAAGATTCAGCAAGGCTCGATCACCCTGCTCAGTCTCGTCGCGCGCAACGATGTCGGCTTTCATCTGGACGGACCGGGTAACGGCATGCACGCGGGCCTGCATATCGCCCGACGACACCGAAGGCCCGTTCGTTTCAAGCCACTCAAAGAACGCGGCATCGCCCAACAGGCCGTATTTTACCACTTCCCCGTAGCCCGAAAGAAAGTCCCGCTGTGTCATGGTGCCCAAGACCGAGGTATCCGCAAGCACCAGTGAGGGCTGGTGAAACGCGCCAATCAGGTTTTTGCCTTGGGGTGCGTTGATGCCCGTTTTTCCACCGACCGAGCTGTCGACCTGCGCCAGAAGCGAGGTCGGGATCTGCACGAACCGCACACCGCGCCGCAACACCGCAGCGGCAAATCCGGCCAGATCGCCAATGACGCCGCCGCCGAGGGCGACAACGACATCGCGCCGTTCGATCTTTTCCGCCAGCAGCCATTCGACCGCACGTTCAAAATGAGGCCAGCTTTTTGTCGCCTCGCCGGCGGGCAGTGCCAGCGCGCTCATGCTGATGCCTGCAGATTGCAACCCATCGCGCAAACCATCCAGATGCAATGCGGCGACATTCTCGTCCGTCAGAACCGCCACTTTTGGCCGATGCAGCAAGGGCGCGATAAACTCACCGGACTTCGCCAACAGATCAGGTCCAATCTCAACGTCGTAAGACCGATCTCCAAGTTCCACATTTACGGTTTGATGCATTTATTTTTGTTCCAGAACGTCCGGGCGCGTCATCAAAGACTCGATTACCCGGTTCACCATATTGTCGATCGAAATTTCGCCGTCCGAAACAACGGTCAGATCAGCCTGCGCATAGACCGGCACGCGATCTTCATACAGGGCACGCAAGGTCGCGTGGGGATCAGCCGTGCGCAGCAAGGGGCGCGTGTCTTTGTGCCGGACACGGTTCCACAACACATTCAAATCGGCGCGCAGCCAGACCGACACCCCACGTTCGCTGATCATCCGTCGGTTATCCCCCGACAAAAATGCGCCACCGCCGGTCGAGAGGATGCCTTTTTCCTCATCCAGAAGACGCCCGATGACCTGGCTTTCCTTGGTCCGGAAAAAGGATTCACCATCGCGCTCAAAGATTTCCGGGATCGTCATATTCGCCGCCGATTCGATTTCGGCATCGCTGTCTAGAAAGGGCACGCCAAGCCGCGCAGCAAGGGCGCGACCCACGGCCGTCTTTCCTGCACCCATCATTCCCACCAAAACAACCGTTTTGTGCAGTGCAAAGCCTGCTGACGGGTCAACCGTGCGGGTGTTATGCTTAATTTCGCTCATTTCACCGTGAATGACGTGATCTTGTGAAAATTGCCAGTTATAACTTGGTCAAAATCAAAAATTGAGGCAGCGTTGAGCCATGGGCCGCTTGATCAAGTTCGTTATATATATCATTTGCCTGAGTTTCATCGGGCTGGTCGCCTATACCTATGTTGGCCCCTACTTCGGCGCGGACTTCTCTGCCCCGCAAAGTGAAATACGCGAACCGGTTGATTTGGATGCGAATTAAAGCAGCGGCGGTTTTGCTGGTTCTGGCTGGTACGGCGCAAGCGCAACAGGAACCTCTCTCGGCCATTGACTGGTTGACCGATCCGCCCGAAAACCTGCCAGGTACAGTTCTGCTGGAACCCCCGGTTACCCAGACCGGCATTCAGCCCGACGTCCAGGTCACACCGCTCGAGGCTTTGTCGCAACCGCTGGGCCTCGTGTCATCATCGGTCACCGGGCTGCCCGTCGATCTGTGGCAGAACAGCGATCCAGATCGTTTGGCCGAGCTGATTGCGGATGTTCCGGTCAAATACAATGCAGCCATGCAAAGGTTGCTGTTCACCCTGCTGCTATCTGAAGCGCGGGCGCCCTCGGGACCAGAAGCGGAAGAAACGCTGTTATTGGCCCGCCTGGACCGGCTGATGCAATTGGGGGCCGCTGATCCTGCCCAGTCTCTGGTTCAGCTTGCCGGACCAACCGATAGCCAAGCGCGATTTCAGCGTTGGTTTGACGCCACACTTCTGACCGGCGACGAGGACCGCAGCTGCACCGCTTTGATTGCACAGCCTTATCTGTCGACCGACTACGCTGCTCAAATCTTCTGCAAGGCGCGCCGCGGAGACTGGGTCTCGGCCGCGCTGACACTGGAAGCCGCGCATGCGTTGCAAATTCTGCCCGACGAAGATCTGGCGGTTCTTGATCGCTTCCTTAGCCCTGAACTGTTTGAAGGGGCCGCCTATCTGCCGCAGCCTGAAAACCCCGATCCGCTGAGTTTCCGGCTGTTTGAAGCCATTGGCGAACGCTTGCCCTCGGCCCCTTTGCCCCGAGCATTTGCAAACGCGGACCTGCGCGATGTTGCAGGCTGGAAAGCCCAGATCGAGGCAGCCGAACGTTTGACGAGAATCGGCGCTTTGACCCCCAATCAGTTGCTTGGCCTTTATACCGAACGCAAACCTGCGGCCTCGGGCGCGGTCTGGGATCGGGTTGCGGCTGTTCAACGGTTTGAAAGCGCGCTTGAAACCGGGAACCCCGACTCCATTGCCGAAGCCCTGCTGACGGTCTGGAACCAGATGCACGACATCGGGCTGGAAGTTCCTTTTGCCGAACTGTTCGCCGAACGGCTGTCACGGGTTACGCTGCCAGATGAAGCATCCGAAGCCTTGCGCTGGCGCATTCTGCTTTTGTCTGAATTGTACGAAGCCGCTGCAATTGACATACCGGAAACGGAACAAGGAACACAGTTTCTGGCAGCACTGGCGCAAGGTGATCCCGGTCGTGCCAAATCACCATCTCCACTTGCAGACGCCGTTGCCGAGGGGTTTGTCTGGGCCGCACCAATCCCATCCGACATCGAAACCTTGCTGGCCAATGATCAGCTGGGCGAGGCCATTCTGGAGGCCATGACCCTCTTTGCCCATGGTGCACGCGGAAATCTTGTGGACCTGACCGCTGCCATCGCCGCTTTGCGCCGCGTCGGACTTGAAGATACAGCCCGTCGCGCGGCGCTTCAGTTACTGATCCTTCAAGGAGTTTGAGAATGGCATCCCCGGCCACTCAGGACTTGTGGATTTCCACCTTCTTACAGGCTCAGGCGGCCGAGCTTGGGGCGGCAACCAACACCTTGCTGGCCTATGGGCGCGATCTGAAAGATATTGCGGCCTGGCTGGAGCGCCGGTCCTCGAGTTTCGCCGACGCCGACAGGGACCGGATCGAAGCCTATCTGATTGATTGCGATGCGCAGGGGTTGTCCCGCTCGACCCGCGCGCGGCGATTATCGGCCATCAAGCAATTGTACCGGTTCGCCTTCGAGGAAGGTTGGCGCGACACCAACCCGGCCATTCAGATCAAGGGTCCCGGACGGCCCAAACGATTGCCCAAAACGCTGGATGTACCCGAGGTCGACAGGCTGCTGGACGCTGCACGCCAAACCGGGCGCAGTGTCGCGGATCGGGTTCGCAATACCTGCCTGATGGAGCTTCTTTATGCCACGGGTATGCGCGTGACCGAGCTGGTCTCGCTGCCGGTTTCATCGGCGCGTGGCGATCCGCGCATGCTTCTGGTTCTGGGCAAAGGCGGGAAAGAGCGGATGGTGCCTCTGTCCCCGCCTGCCCGCGATGCGTTGGCGGCATGGCTGCCCCTGCGGGACGAGGCCGAAGACCAAACGGTCGCGAAAGGCGGGCAAAGATCCCGGTTTCTGTTCCCGTCCCGGGGCAAGTCCGGCCATTTGACACGGCACAGGTTCTTTTTGCTGGTCAAGGAACTGGCGGTTCAGGGCGGTGTTTCGCCCGAAAAGGTCACACCGCACACTCTGCGCCATGCTTTTGCCACCCACCTCTTGGCCAATGGCGCAGATCTTCGGTCGATCCAGACCTTGCTGGGTCATGCGGATGTGGCGACCACGGAAATCTACACTCATGTTCTGGACGAACGCCTGTCAGAACTGGTGTTGGAGCATCACCCGCTGGCGAAAGACCCGGACAACAAGGGCTAAACCCTTGATCCGGAGGGGTGGCACCCCCATAACAATCGCAACCGCATCAACAATAAAGAACAATGGAACCCACTTCTTCACTGATCGACGGCGCTTTTTGGTTCACCACCGGCGCAATCCTATTTTTGCTTGTTCTGTCAGGCTTCTTTTCGGGATCCGAAACGGCATTGACCGCGTCATCCCGCGGCAAGCTGCGGGTACAAGCCGACAAGGGATCACGCGGTGCGCAAAAAGCGTTGGACATTACCGACGACAATGAACGCCTGATCGGTTCGGTTCTGCTGGGCAACAATCTGGTCAATATTCTTGCCGCCTCGCTGGCAACGGCACTTTTTACGCGACTGTTCGGTGAAAGCGGTGTGGCGCTGGCAACGCTGGTGATGACCTTGTTGGTTTTGATCTTTGCCGAGGTTCTGCCAAAGACCTATGCCATCACGAACGCGGAAAAAGCAGCCGCCGCGGTGGCTCCTATCATCGGAATCGTGGTGACGGTGTTTTCCCCTGTCGTCGCGGCGGTGCGTCTGCTGGTGCGCGGCGTGTTGCGCCTGTTTGGCGTTCAGATTGACCCCAACAGCAACATCCTTGCCGTGCGCGAAGAAATCGCGGGCGCCCTGCATCTGGGACATTCCGAAGGCGTCGTCGAAAAAGAAGACCGGGACCGCATTCTGGGCGCGCTTGATCTGGGCGATCGCGCGGTGGAAGAGATAATGCTGCATCGATCCAATATCGAAATGATCGATGCGGACGACGCGCCCGAGAAAATTTTGAAACAATGTCTGGAAAGCCCGCACACCCGCTTGCCCGTCTTCCGCGACGAGCCCGAGAACATTGTCGGCGTCGTGCACGCCAAGGATCTGTTTCGCGCCATGTATGCCCAGGTGGGCGGACATGATGGCGATACAGACCGGCTGAAGTCCTTCGACATCTCCAAGGTGGCCACCGATCCGTATTTCGTTCCCGAAACCACTACTTTGGACGATCAGATGCGGGAATTCCTGCGCATGCACAGTCATTTTGCACTGGTTGTCGATGAATACGGCTCGCTCCGCGGCCTGATCACGCTTGAGGACATTCTTGAAGAGATCGTGGGCGAAATCGCGGATGAGTTCGATCTGGACGAAGAAATTGCCATCACCCGGACCGATGACGGGCAGTTTCTGGTCGAAGGCGCGATGACGATCCGAGACGTCAACCGCGCGATGGAATGGACCCTGCCCGACGAAGAGGCCAACACCGTCGCCGGTCTGGTCATTCACGAGGCGCAGATGATCCCGACGGTCGGACAGGTCTTTTCCTTCCACGGGTTCCGCTTTGAAGTCACCGCGCGGGAAGGCAACCGGATCACCGGGCTGAAGATCCGCCCACTCTGAAGCAGGATGCTATAGCAGCCAGCCGCAGGAGTCCGGCCTCCCAACGCAATCGATTGTTTGCGCGCCCAAGCGACACCCAATGTCGTATTTGGCGTTGCATCCCCTGCCCGCCGATACAGACTGGCATAAAACCTTGTGGAGCAAATCATGAATCTCACAACCCGGGTTGCCGTGATCGGCGGCGGTGTCGTCGGATGCTCGGTCCTGTACCACCTGACCAAACTTGGGTGGTCAGATGTTATGCTACTGGAACGGTCAGAGTTGACCAGCGGATCCACCTGGCACGCGGCCGGGGGGTTTCACACACTGAACGGCGACACCAATATGGCTGCCCTTCAGGGCTACACCATCCGCCTGTACAAAGAGCTGGAAGAGATCACAGGCATGTCCTGCGGGCTGCATCACGTGGGTGGAGTCACGCTTGCCGATAATCAGGACCGGTTTGACATGCTTCTGGCTGAACGGGCCAAGCACCGGTTCATGGGGCTGGACACTGAAATCGTTGGCCCCGATGAAATCCGCAAGATTGCGCCGATCACCAACACCGAAGGCATTATCGGCGCGCTGTATGATCCGCTCGACGGGCATCTTGACCCGTCCGGTACGACCCATGCCTATGCCAAGGCGGCCCGGATGGGCGGGGCCACGATTGAAACCCATTGCATGGTTCGGGAAACCCGGCAACGGCCTGACGGCACATGGGATGTCGTCACCGACAAGGGTACGATCCACGCCGAACACATTGTCAACGCAGGCGGCTTGTGGGCCCGCGAGGTCGGGGCGATGGCGGGTATCTATTTCCCGCTGCATCCGATGGAGCATCAGTATCTCGTTACCGACTCGATCCCGCAGATCGAAGCAATCATTGACGCAGGCGGCGAACACCCGCATGTGATGGACCCCGCTGGCGAAAGCTATCTGCGGCAGGAAGGACGCGGCCTGTGTATTGGGTTTTATGAACAGCCCTGCAAGCCTTGGGCCGTGGATGGAACCCCGTGGGAGTTCGGCCACGAATTGCTGCCCGATGATTATGACAAAATCACTGACAGTATCGAATTTGCCTATAAACGCTTCCCCGTTCTGGCCGAAGCGGGCGTGAAATCCGTGATCCACGGCCCGTTCACCTTTGCACCTGACGGGAACCCTCTGGTCGGGCCGGTGCCGGGCATGCGCAACTACTGGTCAGCTTGTGGCGTGATGGCCGGATTCAGCCAGGGCGGTGGCGTTGGCCTGACGCTGGCGCAGTGGATGATCGAAGGCGAACCCGAACGGGACGTCTTTGCCATGGACGTTGCCCGCTTTGGCGATTGGATAAGCCCCGGCTACACCCGCCCGAAGGTGATTGAAAACTATCAGAAAAGGTTCAGCGTCGCCTACCCGAACGAGGAACTGCCCGCTGCGCGTCCAAACCGAACCACTCCGATGTATGACATTTTCAGCAACATGGGCGCGGTCTGGGGGCAGCAATTCGGGCTGGAAGTTCCCAACTACTTTGCGCAAGGCGTTGAACCGGACTACGAAACCCCGTCTTTCCGTCGTTCTGACGCATTCGAGGCCACTGGCCGCGAGGTGCGCGCGGTTCGTGAAGCCGTAGGTATCAACGAGGTTCACAACTTCGGAAAATACCGCGTCACGGGACCTGATGCCCGGGCCTGGCTGGACCGGATCATGGCGGGACGAATTCCGCAAGCCGGGCGGCTGTCCCTGTCTCCGATGCTTTCTCCCAAAGGAAAACTGATCGGTGATTTCACCATTTCCTGTCTGGGTGAAACAGAATTTCAACTGACCGCCTCTTACGGCAGCCAGGCGTTTCACATGCGTTGGTTCCGGCAGAACCAAACCGGAAATGTCGAGATTGAAAACATCAGCGATCGCCTGAACGGATTTCAGGTTGCAGGCCCCCTGGCCCGCGATGTTCTGGCAGCCTGTACGCGGGACGACGTATCAGGCCTGAAGTTCATGGATGTCCGCCGCATGACGGTGGGCATGACCGACTGCATTGTTCAGAGGGTCAGCTATACCGGCGATCTGGGGTACGAGGTGTTCTGCGACCCGATGGCCCAACGACAGTTGTGGCAGACCTTGTGGCAGGCCGGGCAATCATTTGGAATGGTGCCGTTTGGCATGCGCGCCATGATGAGCCTGCGCCTGGACAAGTTTTTCGGCTCGTGGATGCGTGAGTTCTCACCGGATTACACTGCTGCGGAAACCGGACTGGATCGGTTCATCTCGTTTGCAAAAAACGCTGATTTCATTGGCCGCGCTGCGGCCGAACGCGAAAAGGAATCCGGTGTCACACGCCAACTTGTAGCCTTTGAAGTCGATGCGGATGACACGGATGTAAACGCGTACGAGCCGATCTGGCTGGACAACGGAGTTGTCGGGTTCTGCACATCCGGCGGGTATTCACATTACGCAGACAAGTCCATCGCACTGGGGTTCCTGCCCACCGACCGTGTCCACGACGGACTTGAAGTTGAAATCGAAATACTTGGCCAGATGCGCAAGGCACAAATGATTTCAAAACCGCTGTTCGATGCGGATGGTGCGCGGATGCGGGGATGACTCGGGGCTGCAGCCCCAGCATGATGGCGGAATGATTCAAATACCCGTCATTCTTCTGGCCGCTGGGCAATCCAGCCGCATGGGCGGTACGGACAAGCTGATGCAGGATGTCGATGGCATCCCTTTGTTGCGCCGCTCGGCCCGGGCTGCGTTGGCAGTCGGGCCGGTCTTTGTTGCGCTGCCTCCCGCCCCGCATGCGCGTTACGGGGCCTTAAAGGGACTCGATGTTCATGCGGTGGAAATCCCGGATGCCGATGAAGGCATGAACGCCAGCCTGCGCGGTGCCATGGCCGCAATCCCAGCCGAAGCCAAAGCCGTCATGGTTCTGCTGGCGGACCTTCCGGAATTAACAGGCAATGATCTGGAGGCGGTCGCGGCCTGTGTCACAGCTCATCCGGACAACCTGATCTGGCGTGGTGCAGCAGAAAACGGAAAGCCGGGGCACCCTGTCATTTTCGACCACAAGCTTTTTTCGTTACTGAGCCAGCTCAAGGGCGACGAGGGCGCGCAATCCGTTGTGCGTGCAAATTCCAACAGGGTTCATCTACACCGCCTGCCCGGACGCAACGCGCTGCTGGATCTGGATACACCAGAAGACTGGGACGAGTGGCACAGAACACGGCCCCCGAAATAGACGCGGCCCGGTCGTTGTCGACCGGGCCGGTTGCCCAAAAGCAAGACTACCACTTTTCACCAATTCCAAAAGCGCGACCCAACCACCTTACAAGGCTATCGGGTATTACGCTGCCGAACCTAAACAAGACCCCCTCGTTAACATGCCGCTCAGCGCTTCTGGTACTGAGTAAGCCTTCAGCACCCCCTAGTGCTTCTGGCTCCCCCTCGCTTGGACAATTTCATCGTCGCTTATCCGACCCTTTCAAACAATCTAAAATTGGAAGAAACGGTAAATTTCGAGGAATTCAGGTAGTTTTTGCGCAACATCTCGCTTATTGAAGCTCAACCTTAACGCGATTACGCTCTTATGGCCAAGTTACAAACCGATGTTTTATGATTGCTTGGAGTGATCAATAACGGCAAAAAGAAAATGCGTTACACTCAGGTCTAGTCAGTAGATAATATCTCTTCACAACCTGAAAGCGATTTACTGATCCGCACAACTTTGCGCGACCCCTTTGTTTACCAAACAGATTCAATTCACCAGTTTTCATCCATTGACAGCGATTTTGGCAACAATACACCGATTCGTGAGCTGCGATCCCTTTTCACGACCGGTATCGGTTGACCTGATTGGTAACAAAGGAAGGCCCGAATGTGGCTGAATTAAGATTTCTTAATCTCGCGATCATGAAAGCCCAAACCTGAAGCGGCATCTTCTGTCTCAACGCGCGGGTGTAACCGCGTGATGTTAACAGGAGAACTAAATGAGCATCCGAAAATCCTCGCTTCTTTTGCCACGAACGTCTGGCTGGATCGGCGCCAGCGCCCTGGGCGCAACCATGCTGGCCTCGACCGCCCTGCCGTCGTTGGCCGATGAAGCCCTGGCAGACCTGGTCGAATCCGTTTCGCCATCGGTCGTGACCATTATCGCCAAACAACAGGCCGCCCCTACCCCGGTTCAGGGAAAAGAGTTTGATTTCGAAGGCCACCCGTTCGGTGAGTTCTTCAAGCGCTTCGGCATGCCTGAAGGTTTCGACGCCCCCCAACGCGGCCCGACCCAGGGGCTGGGTTCGGGATTTGTGCTGGATGAGGACGGCTACATCGTCACCAACCACCATGTCGTCGACAATGCCGCCACGGTTACGGTCCGTCTGAGCGATGACCGAACCTTCGAAGCCGAGATCGTGGGGACAGACCCCCTGACCGATATCGCCGTTCTGAAAATCGACGCGGGCGAGGACCTGCAGGCCGTCAAGATGGGCGATAGTGAAGTAATCCGCGTCGGTGAAGACGTGGTCGCTATCGGCAATCCGTTCGGTCTGCATTCGACCGTGACCACCGGTATCGTTTCGGCCAAAGGCCGCAACATCTCGCAAGGGCCATATGCTGAATTCATCCAGACGGACGCGGCCATCAACAAAGGCAACTCGGGCGGCCCGCTGTTCAACATGGAAGGCGAAGTCATCGGCGTGAACTCGGCCATCTACTCACCCAGCGGCGGCTCGGTCGGTCTGGGCTTTGCCGTAACCTCGAATATCGTCGAACACATCACCGCCGACCTTTTGGATGATGGTCAGGTAAGCCGCGGCTGGTTGGGTGTCTCGATCCAGAACGTAAGCCCCGAACTCGCGGCCGCATTGGGGATCGAGTCGTCAGCAGGCGCACTTGTGTCGGATGTCGTACCCGGCAGCCCCGCGGAAGGCGCCCTGCAGCAGGGCGACGTGATCCTCAGCTTCAATGACCAGAGCGTCGATTCCAGCAGCGAGCTTCCGCTTCTGGTCGGCACGACCAAGGTCGGCACGGACAGCACGCTGACCGTGTTGCGCGACGGCAAGGAGGAACAGGTCAAACTGACCATCGGACAGCATCAGTCCGCATCGGCGGAACCCGACAAGGCGGTTGACGAGACCCTGTCCGGTACATCCCTTGGTGTGACAGTTGCCCCGCTGACAGATACCGCGCGGGCCGAAATGGGCGTTGACCAATCCGTCGAAGGTGTCGTTGTGACCGACATGTCGCCGGACAGCCCGGCTGAAAAAGCAGGGCTTCGGCGCGGTGACGTCATCGTCAAACTGGGCAGTCAGGACACCATCACTCCGGAGGCCCTGAAGGCGGCGCTGGACAGCGAAAAGACTGATCCCGCGCTGGTTCTGATCAATCGCGGCGGCAACCAGATCTTCGTCGCGGTCGAAATCGCCTGATCTGAGACATGCGCGTGCCACGTGATGGGGAAATTTGGCGCGCGCCTCGCCGGCGGGTCTGAATTGTCCGCAGCCTGCCGGCACTGCCGGGTGTGCCTGGTCGCACCCGGCATGTGCTTTATCTGAAATTTGTGTTTAAATCCCGGCAGAAAGGAACCTCGATCATGAGCAGACGCCTTCTGATCGTCGAAGATGACGAAGAGACGCGGGACTTTATCGCCAAGGGGTTTGGCGAAGAAGGATATGTTGTCGAAACTGCGGCCGATGGCCGCGAGGGGCTGTATCACGCAACTGACGGAGGATTTGACGCTGTCGTCCTTGACCGGATGCTGCCGGGTCTTGACGGGCTGTCTCTGATCAAATCCATGCGCGCCGCCGGGTTGAAGACGCCCGTACTGATGCTGACCGCCATGAGCGCCGTTGACGAGCGCGTCAAGGGCTTGCGCGCCGGTGCCGACGATTATCTGGTCAAGCCATTCTCGTTTCAGGAACTGCATGCAAGGATTGAGGCATTGTTGCGCCGCCCTCAGGAAGCCGAAGAAAACCCGACGCTAAACTGCCGGGACCTTGAAATGGACCTGTTGACCCGCAAGGTCACGCGCGACGGTCGTGAAATTTCCCTGACCCCGCGCGAGTTCCAGATCCTGGAATTCTTCCTGCGCCGCAAGAACCGCGTGGTGTCCCGCACCATGCTGCTGGAAGGCGTGTGGGACTACCACTTTGATCCCAATACCAATGTCGTCGATGTCCATATCTCAAAACTCCGCCGTCAGTTGGATGAAGGCGACGCCCAGCCCCTGATTGAAACTGTCCGGGGGGCCGGTTACATGATTTCTGATGGCTAACCTGCGACTGTCCCTGCGAAATTCGCGTACGCGGCTTGTTTTGGCCAGCATGATTCTCAGCACATTGCTGACTGCGACCGTTCTGGGACTGGTCTATTTGACGGCAAACAGAACGATCGAAGGCGAAACCCGGTCTGTCGTAACCGCCGAGCTGACCGGGCTGGCGGACGAATACGACAGACGCGGCATGATCGGATTGATATCAGCCATTGATCGCCGTCTTGCGAACGCCGCGGAACGCGACGCTTTGTATTTGTTGACAGACAGGTTTGGGACACCTCTTGCCGGTAATCTCGCAAAATGGCCCGACGATGTGACTGCAGGCAGCGGCTGGGTCGATCTTCAGGTGCGGCAAACCGAATCCAATCAGTTTGTTCCGATTTCGGCGGCATCGGTCCGGCTGCCCGGCGGCGAAAGGCTTCTGGTTGGTCGGGACGCGTCCGCCAGACAGCAATTCGACCGCGTTTTGTTTCAATCAGTGGCGCTCGCCCTGGCCATTGCACTGCTCCTGAGCCTGCTGACCGGATGGTTGTTAACCCGGCTGGTGTTTTCCCGTCTCAAGGATGTTGCGGACACCGCGGACAACATCGTGTCCGGCGACCTGAGCCGCCGCATTCCTATTCGCGGCACAGGGGATGAATTCGATCAGGTCGCAGGCACCCTGAACAACATGCTGGACCGGATCGAAGAACTGATCAGCAACCTGCGCACGACATCAAACTCGATTGCCCATGATTTGCGGTCGCCCCTTTCGCGGCTTCGGCAAAGGATCGAAGCCTTAACCGATCCCGGCAAGAGTGATCTGGACCGAGAAGTCGACATCGCCCGCGCGACGGGTGAAATCGACCACGTTTTGCGGGTTTTGGGTCAGTTGACCGAGATTTCACGCGCCGAGGCCGGTCTGGGCCGGGAACAGTTCGAAACAGTTGACCTGCAACAGTTGGTGGGCGACGTGGTGGATCTGTACGAGCCTGTCGCGGCGGACCAGGGTATCCGACTTGTAGTATCCGGCGAAGCAAAGCCCATTCAGGGGCATCGACCGCTTCTGTCCCAAGCTTTGTCAAACTTACTCGAAAACGCGATGAGATACGCGCCCGAAGGGTCTGAAATAACGATAAACCTGTCCGGAATAAAGGATTACGTTCTTCTTGGCGTCAGAGACCAGGGCCCCGGTGTTCCGCCCGAGGACCTGCCCCGTTTGCAACTGCCATTCGTCACGCTTGATCCCGCGCGCACCGAGCGCAATTCCGGGCTGGGTCTGGCGCTGGTCGCGGCGATTTCGCACATGCATGGGGGCAAATTCTCGGCACGCAATTGCAATCCGGGGCTTGAAGCAACACTGACGCTGGCGCGAAAGGGTTAATCGGGAATCCCGTCAATCGCCATCATCTTGTTTTTATACCGCTTGTCCCCGGTCACATCTGTACCGAACCAGCTTGGCGGCCTGAACCCTTCTGCTTCGGCTTCCGATGTGAACTCGACCTCGACCAGAGACAAGGGCGCAAGATCGCCCAGAAACACGTCCAGCTCAAACACCCGACCATCCGGCAACTCCCCGGTATAGCGCTCTTTTTCGATCCTGCGGCCTTCGGTCTCGGGCCAGAAGGTGTCGAATTGTTCGAGTGTGATTTCAGCCTCTCTTTCCACACGCACCATTGCACCCTTTCCCTTCAGTGTCAGGTAATGAACGTCGTTCTTCTGACGCAACCGCAGTTCGGTGGAATCGTCTGGCGCAGTCAGATAGCCCTGCCGCACCAAGGCCTTGCGCGTTTCTGTCAGATCAGGCCGTTCAGCCACCAGAAACTTACGTTCGATTTCCGTGCTCATGTCAGGGCCTCCAACTCGTCAAACAGTGCCTTGTAGGCCCGACTTGCCACGCTCGAGCCCGCATAAACGCTGACAGGCGCGCGGTGCTTACCCATGCGTTCAATATCGGCTGCGAAGGGAATGATCGTTTTCATGAACCTCTTGCGATACAGCTTTCGCATTCCATCCATCGTTTCCAGATGCAGGGTTTTGCGCCGTTGCACCATGGAAAAGAAGGCCTTCAGTTTCTTCTTGGGCAGTTTTTGCTGTTCAAAAAAACCGATTAGCTGATCGAATGTCCGTTCCGACAAGGTCGTCGGAATAACCGGAACGACAATCTGATCGGCAGCCTTGAATACGTTCTCGGACAATGTCGAAAAGTTTGGCGGACAGTCCAGAATGACCACATCGTAGTCACTGCCCGCCGCAACCAGGGCTTTCTTCAACCGGGATCTTCTGTTTTTCATTCGCGACAGAAAAACATCGAAATCGCGATAGGTCAGGTTGGCAGGCAGGACGTCCAACCGGTCAAAGTCGCTGGCGCGGATCGATTTGGTAAACCGTTCCACATCCTCGAAGAATCGTGCCTCGGTCAGCTTCTTTGACGGCTTTACCCGCAAGTAGAACCCTGACGCCCCTTGGGAATCCAGATCACACAGCAGCACGTTTTGACCCGAACGCGCATAAGCATAGGCAAGATTGACCGAGGTCGCGGTTTTTCCCACACCACCTTTGTTGCTGTAGCAGGCAATGGTTTTCAATCCTCAGTCCCCCTTATGATGAAACAAGCTGCGGAAAAGATGCCGGATGTCCGGGCTGTCAAAATGGTTGAAATTGGCGATCACACGATCCCGTTCGGACTTTTGCCGCTGATCAAGCACCGAAATCAGCCCACCAGCGGCCAAGGCCATTTGGGCATCCACCCGGCCTTGTGTGTTCGACTGTTTAGTCACAAACCCTAGCAGCGCGTCCTGCTGGACTGAACAGTCATTGAAACGCCCCAGATTATCTTGCAACTTTTTCAATGGCTTGATGATCGACTTGAATGCCTTTGCATCAAAAAGTGGTGCAAAGTACTCCATAAGATACCTGAGTTTCTTGCAGTCGATCCTGAGATCGTGGACCGCTTTATCCGGGGTCATGGCGGATATACGCCGCGCCCTTTTGCAAACCTTGCGGTAGCGTTTCCAGATCAGGGCGCAAGCATATTCATAAGCGCCGCATTCGGCGTTGGGCCCGGGTTGCAAAGACTGGGGAGCTGCAAGCAGCGCCGCAAGGTCATCCATCTGCTTTTGATAGGCTGCACTGCGGAACCGACGGGACAGGCTTGAAAGTTTCTGCGCACGTTCTGTCTGGAATTGCCGAAACATGGCCTCGGCACCGTCATGAAGATTGGGCGGTATCAAGCTGAAATACATATCCTTTTCCAAAAGGTACACATCCAAGTCCCGCAGCCGACCGGTCGGGGCCATAAGGTCGGAAAATTGCCGCTTGAGGGCATTCGTATGCGCGGCTGAAAAGACCCCTTTGAACAGGCTGAGAACCGAGCGGACACGCCGCAACGAAACGCGGTAATCGTGAAGAAACTCGGTATCAATGTCGGCAATAACACCCGCTTCGTTCCGCCGCGCAACAGCCAGAAAGGTGCGCATCAGATCCACTGCAACCTCGATTGAAGGCTCTTCTTTTCCCAATAGTACGATAGGTTTGGATTGATACGGGGGCGTTTCAGGGAACAGAATGGGGTAAACGACATCAAGACCGCCTTCGTCCCCGGCCATTTCCTGCAATGCTGCGCAGATCGTTTCATAGGCGGGTTCATATCCGCGCAGGGAACGAACTCGCACCAGGGTCGCCTTCCTGTTTTCGGATTTCAGCGAAATCAGTTCGCCGCGCACACGCGTCTTTTCCAAATCGTCAACTGCGGCAAATTCCTGGATTTCCAAATCTCCTGCACCAAGGTTCATCAATGCACGCAGCTTTGGAAATCCGTTCAATGCATCACGTACCGGACCGTCCGGCAGGTCCTGAACGAACTTTCCCGTGCCTGCGCCCTTCTGAACCGGAAATTCTGCATTACCCTGCAAAAGCCGCAGTGTTTCGCCGACCTCCAGCAAGATCGACCCCGCTGATCTGAGCGATTGATCGTGGCAATCCAGCCAGTTGAAGGACTGCGGCGGAGTCCCACCTTCAACCCGTAAGGCCAGCCCTTTCAGGCCCTTGTTGAACGCAAGCGGGTCAAATTTCCCTTCAACAACGTACACTCCGGCCAGTTGCACCATCAGGGTCGGTCCTTGAGAGGCACGCGGGGCTCATCGATCAAAAAAGTTTCCATGATTTCTGTCTCACTCACTTCTTCGATCACCCGGCTTTCGCGACATTGTATTCGGCTACCGATTGTTACCGGTTTCCTTGATTTTCCAACATCGGAGACTGCACGGCAATATGGCACCATGAAACCGTAGCTTGGGTGATCAGGCAAGCATTGCGTCAATGTTATCCTTCAGGCCGGCGACACTCCATCAACCGGATGACAGCATCGCGGCGTCCAGATAAGACTTGGGCATGTCAGATCCTGTTTCATCCATCCGCAACCTCGGCCCTGCCTTTGAACAGGCATGCGCACGCGCTGGAATTCATTCGGCGCAGGAGTTGCGCGAACTGGGGGCCGACGCGGCGTATGCCCGGCTGCTTCACGCAGGGTCACGACCGCATTTCATTGGCTACTATGTACTTGTCATGGGATTGCAGGGCCGCCCCTGGAACGATTGCAAAGGCGAGGAAAAGAAAGCGCTGCGTCAAAGGTTCGATGCGATCAAGGCCAATACAAAGACCGCCCCGCAATCGAAGTTGGTTTCGGACCTCGACGCCATCGGAGTGCGCATCACGTCGAATGACCTCAAGCCAGTTTGAACAAAAAAAACCGCCCCCGAAACCGGAGGCGGCCTAATCTGTTCACCAAAGTGGTGGCTTAGCCGACCAGCTCGATACCCGAGAAGAAGTAAGCGATTTCAACCGCTGCTGTCTCAGGTGCGTCCGAACCATGGACCGAGTTTTCGCCAACCGATTCAGCGAACTCGGCGCGGATGGTGCCAGCTGCTGCGTCTGCAGGGTTGGTTGCGCCCATGACTTCACGGTTCTTTGCAATTGCGCCTTCGCCTTCCAGAACCTGAACAACAACCGGAGCCGACGACATGAATTCGCACAGTTCGTCATAGAACGGACGCTCGGCATGTACTTCGTAGAACTTGCCGGCTTGTTCCTTCGTCATGTGGATGCGCTTTTGCGCAACGATGCGCAGGCCGGCTTCTTCGAACTTGGCGTTGATCTTGCCAGTCAGGTTGCGGCGGGTTGCATCGGGTTTGATGATCGAGAATGTGCGTTCCAGTGCCATGTCGGCCTCTCCTTACTATATGACGCGGACCCGCGCCGAAATCTATCGCGCGCCGCCTAGCATGGTCTGTCCCTTAAGAAAAGCACTATGATGCTTTGCGGATCAGATCGTGTCGGGCAACGGGTCGCGCTGGTCAATCCAGCGCACATAGAGCACGGCAAGAAGGCCCGCGAAACTGCTGACGCCCATCATCCCCAGCACGATGAAGGGTGCGTTTCCGGGGGTGACCAGTACCCCGGTGGCCGAAGTCAGGATCGCGCCCAAGGCCACTGTCATAGCGCCCGAAAGACCTGCTGCGCTGCCTGCAAGCTGGGGCCGCACTGACATCAAGCCAGCGGTCGCGTTGGCCACGGTCAGCCCGTTCCCAAACCCGACAAACACGGCGGAACCAAAGAAGGACCAGACAGTCCCCACACCCCCTGCAAAGGTCATCAAGCCGACCAAGGGGCCGACCGAAGCGATCACTCGCCCGGCAAGAATCAGGGTGCTCAGTCTTGTGCGGGCTGCAAGCCGTCCGGTCAAAAAGCTTCCGGCCATGAACCCCATCGTGATGATCCCGATTCCAAGCCCCAGCAAGGCCGGGTTCAGATCGAACCACGTGGCCGCAACAAGCGGCGCACCGGTAATAAAGGCGTAGAACCCGCCGATGGAAAAGGCGGCACAGAATGAATACCCCCAGAACCGTCGCGAGTTGAACAGCAGCGGATAGAGCTTCATCTGGGCGGTGAAGGTTGCGGTTGTGTTGGTATTGGTCTCGCCCAGATCGACCCAGAGCAGCGCCAGAAGGCCTGTTCCCATCAGGAAATACAGAACAAATCCGGCCCGCCAGCCGAACAACATCTCAAGCACTCCGCCCAGCATCGGGCCAAGCATTGGCGCCAGTGCCATGGCCATCGAGACATAACCCAGTTTGCTGGCGGCCTCATTGGGAGGATGCATGTCGCGGATGGCGGCGCGCGCCAGAACCTGCCCCGCGATAACAGCGCCCTGCAACATACGGAAACCCAGAAACGCCCAGATCGATTGGGCCATGGCGCAGCCGATCGAGGCGATGACGAAAAGTCCCATGCAGCTCAGCAATACCGGCCTGCGACCGAACCTGTCGGACAAAGGCCCCATGATCAGTTGCAAAACCGCAGACAGCGCCAGGTACCCTGCAACAGACAGGTTCACGAGACCGTAATCTGCCTGCAAGTCCTCGCCGATATGAGGCAGAGATGGCAGAAACATGTTCAGCGACAGAACCGACAACGCAGTGATCAGGACCAGCGTGATCAGGGATGGAGGCGTTCGCGCGGGTCTCATTCAACAATCCGTTCCGGGTGAAAACATGTCAGCGCTATCACATTGATCGCGTGCTGAACATGTCAAGCTGCTGGCGGCCAAATTCACCCTCTGTTATGAGCGGCTCATGTTACGGATTGAAGACATAACCTACGCGGTAGAAGGCCGTCCCCTGTTCGACGGGGCCAGCGCAACAATTCCTGACGGCCACAAGGTGGGTCTTGTCGGGCGCAATGGCACCGGCAAGACCACCCTTTTCCGCCTCATCCGTGGGGAACTGGCGCTGGAATCGGGAAACATCAAGCTGCCCAGCCGCGCGCGGATTGGCGGGGTGGCACAGGAAGTCCCCTCCTCCGATGTTTCGCTGATCAATACGGTTCTGGCCGCCGACACCGAACGCAGCGCGCTGTTGGCCGAGGCCGACGCTGCCACCGACCCGGCGCGGATTGCCGATATCCAGACCCGACTGGCCGACATCAACGCCTGGTCGGCCGAGGCGCGCGCGGCTTCGATCCTGAAAGGACTGGGTTTTGACGATGAAGACCAGTTGCGGCCCTGTTCGGATTTCTCGGGCGGGTGGCGGATGCGCGTTGCACTGGCGGCGGTGCTGTTTTCGCAACCCGATCTGCTGCTGCTGGACGAACCGACCAACTATCTGGACCTCGAAGGTGCGCTGTGGCTGGAAAGTTATCTGGCGAAATATCCGCATACGGTCATCATCATCAGTCACGACCGGGGTCTACTGAACCGCGCGGTGGGATCGATCCTTCATCTGGAAGACCGCAAGCTGACCTATTACGCGGTGCCCTATGACAAATTCGCCGAGCGTCGCGCCGAGCGGCTGGCGCAGGCTGAATCCGAGAACGCCAAGGCCAAGGCGCGCATCGCCCATCTGCAAAGCTTTGTGGACCGGTTCCGGTACAAGGCCTCTAAAGCCGTTCAGGCCCAATCGCGCCTGAAGATGATCGAACGCATCCAACTGGTTTCGACCCCGCAAGAAGCCGCGCTACGCGCATTCTCCTTTCCTGAACCCGAGGAGCTATCTCCTCCGATCATCCAGATCGAAGGCGGCGTGACGGGCTATGGTGAGACCGAGGTTCTGCGACGTCTGAACCTGCGCATCGACCAGGACGACCGCATTGCGCTGTTGGGCAAGAACGGTCAGGGGAAATCGACCCTGTCCAAGCTGCTGTCCGACCGCCTGCCCCTGATGGCCGGCAAAATGACCCGCAGCAACAAGTTGCGGATCGGCTATTTCGCCCAGCATCAGGTGGATGAGCTTTATGTTGATGAAACGCCGCTGGATCACTTGCGCCGCCTGCGCCCAAACGAGGCGCCGGGCAAGTGGCGGTCTCGTCTGGCCGGATTCGGTTTGAACGCCGATCAGGCCGAGACAGTGGTCGGCCGCCTCTCGGGCGGACAGAAGGCCCGCCTGTCGCTGCTGATCGCAACGATCGACGCGCCGCATATGCTGATCCTCGACGAACCGACAAACCACTTGGACATCGAAAGTCGCGAGGCGCTGGTCGAGGCGCTGACTGAATATTCCGGCGCGGTTGTTCTGGTCAGCCACGACATGCATTTGCTGTCGCTGGTCGCAGATCGGCTTTGGCTGGTATCGGACGGCACGGTCAAGCCCTTTGACGGCGACCTTGAAGCCTATCGCGCCATGCTGCTGGCCCGGGAAAAACCGCTCAAGGAAAAGCCGCAAGCGGCAAAACCCAAACGCCCGTCGCGCGAGGCGATGCTGGCCCTGCGCGCTGATCTGCGCAAATGTGAAGACCGGATCGAGAAGTTGAGCGACATGCACGAGAAGCTGTCGGCCAAACTGGCAGACCCAGCGCTGTATGAAGACGACCGGATCAACGATCTGGAATCCTGGAACCGCAAATTTGCCGAGGTTGTCGAAGCCATGCAAAAGGCCGAGACCTTGTGGGTTGCGGCCGCCGAACGACTGGAACAAGCGGAATCCGCATGACCCAACCCGTCAAGGACACCAATGCCATGATTTCCGGCATGCGCCCCGTTTTGCAGCCTGGTGCGTTTGCCTTTGTGGTCTGGCCTGACAACAAACCCTGGCCTGACGGAACACGTGCAAGCTGCGTCGAGGCGGAGGGGTTGTCCCTGATCGTCCCGATTGACAGCGCGCCACAAGACACGGTCCCAATGCACTGCATCACATTGCAGGTTCATTCCTCGCTGGAGGGCGTAGGCCTTACCGCCGCCGTATCTGGTGCTTTGGCGCGGCATGGAATACCTGCAAACATGGTCGCGGGATATCACCACGACCACATCTATGTCCCCGCAGCGCAGTCGCAAGACGCCTTGCGTGTCCTGCAAGACCTGCAACGGAGCAGCAAACAGTGATAGACAGCGCATTCCTGATTACCGCGTTCACGACGCTATTCGTGGTGCTCGACCCGCCTGCGCAAACACCGATCTTTGTGGCGCTGACCCAGGGCATGGATTGGAACACGCGCCGCTCGATCGCAATCCGCGCGTGTCTGACGGCGGGCGTCATTCTGGCCATGTTTGCCGCCTTTGGCGAAGCGCTTCTGGGGTTTGTCGGTATCTCGATGGAGGCATTCCGGGTCGCCGGTGGCGTCCTGCTGTTTCTGACAGCGCTCGACATGCTGTTTGAGCGCCGAACAAAACGGCGTGAAACCAGCGCCGAGGAAGAAGAACATCCCGATCCGTCGGTCTTTCCGCTGGGCATTCCTTTGATTGCAGGCCCGGGCGCGATTGCAACGATGATTTTGCTGGCGGGTCAGCAGCCCGGCATACAGGGGCTGGCCGTCGTCATCGGTGTGATGCTGGTCGTGCTGGCGATGGTGTTCGTGATGTATCTGACATCCGGCGCTGTGGCCCGTATTCTGGGCAAAACCGGGCTGAACGTACTGACCCGCCTGCTGGGCATGTTGCTGGCGGCATTGTCGGTTCAGTTCATCCTGGATGGCCTTAAGGCCTTTGGATTTGCGTCCTGAATCCCCATATATCACTCAGGTAATATTGTTGGGATAACGGTATGGATGGCGACAGCATTGCACGTTTGGCGTATCTGAGCTTGCTCGGCGCAGCGGTGGTGGCCTGGTTCATCTCTCAGAACCGGCAATCGCTGAACAAGACCCTGCAACAGATGATGGCCTGGGTGTTCATCTTTATTGGCGTGATAGCTGTGGTGGGCCTGTGGGAAGACATCCGTTCAACCGTGGGCCCTTCGGCGCAGATGTCCGTAACCGGCGACACGGTTGAGGTTCCCCGGTCTTATGACGGGCACTATTACCTGCCAGTTCTGGTGAACGGAGAGCCGATTACATTTCTCGTCGATACCGGAGCCAGTCAGATTGTCCTGAGTTCCGCAGACGCAAGGCGCGTCGGCATTGATCCGGATCAGTTGAACTATTTTGGCCGCGCCGCCACCGCGAACGGAGAAGTCCGGACAGCGCCCGTACGTCTGGACAGCCTCGAGCTTGGCCCGATCGTAGACCGCAACATCTCGGCCTGGATCAACGAAGGCGAGCTGCATCAGTCCCTTCTGGGCATGGATTATCTGCATCGTTTCTCGAACATCCAGTTTGCCGATGGCCGTCTGATCCTGTCTCGTTAAATAGCTTCCGGGATCACATCCGATCTTGAGAACAAAATGGGAACATGCTAACCTGACGGCATGTCTGCACACCTTCTTGGCCGCAAACCCGCGCGCGAGGCGCCGGGGATAAAACTGCACCCTCAGATCACCCTGCAACTGGCCCGCGTGCACGAGGCCTGCGGCCCTGCCCGACGCAGCTTTGCCATGTGGCTGGCGGGTCAGGCACAGGGGCCGGTGCTGTGGATTTCCCCCGCGTGGGAGCCCGGCCAGCTGAACCCTGACGGGATGATGCCTTTTGCCGACCCCGCGCGTTTCCTGTTCGTCCGCCCCAACCGCGCCGAAGACCTGCTGTGGTGCATGGAAGAGGCGTTGCGCAGCGGGGCCATCCCGCTGATCATTGGCGACCTGCCCGGTGCGCCCGGGCTGACACCGGTACGACGGATGCATCTGGCCGCAGAACAGGGCGGCGCGATGGGGCGGGCACCGCTCGGGCTGCTGCTGACACCCGGCGATGGCGGCGCGCAAGGTGTCGAGACGCGCTGGCACATGGCGGCGAACCACAAGGGCGAGGCCCGGTCCTGGACTCTGACCCGCCGCCGCGCCCGCGCCCTGCCCCCGGTCAGCTGGCAAGCCACCCAGACCAAACCGCGCGCGGGCCTGCACCTGCACCGGACCGAAGCGCAGGATGTTCCGGCCTGATCGGGCCATTCACGAAGGATGTGATTGGCCAAACACAAAGCCGGGCTCTAGCTGAGGGTCAGAGCTAACCAATCCACCTCAGGGCCCCGATGTTAACCAGACAAGTCAATTTCCAATGCAAATACGGCACCGCATGACGCGCCTGACCCGACGCGACGTCTTGGCCGGTCTGGCCGCAGCAGCCCTGCCGCACCCGGCACAGGCGGCCCTGCGCCCTTACGAACTTGTTCCAGACGGAACCACAGTCAGCTTTACATTCGACCTGGCCGGAATCCCGCAATCCGGCACCATGCCGATCCGGTTGGCCAGCATTGCCCTTGACCTGTCAGACCTTGCCAACAGCAAGGTCGATGTCCTGATGGATGTTGCCAAGGCGCGAACCCGAATGCCCATTGCAAAAGGACCGATGCTGAGCGCGAGTGTGCTGGACGCCAGCACCTATCCGACCATCCGTTTCAGATCGACCCGCATTCAACTTGGCCAAAGTGGCCGCATCTCTGACGGCGCGCAAATTACCGGCGATCTGACCCTGCGCGGCATCACACGTCCGATCACACTGCAGGCCGCGTTGTACCGTCAGCGCGGCACTGCGACCCAAGACCTGAACGAATTGTCGATCCGCCTGCGCGGCGCCCTGAACCGGCACGATTTTGGCGCGTCGGGCTATGCCGATCTGGTGCAGGACACAGTGGGGCTGGACATTCGTGCCGAAATCAAACGTAAAGACTGAAGGGATTTGACAAAAACGACTCCGCAAGGTCGATAACGTGCGTGAAATCCCGGCCTGGACAGTCAAGTTGAGAACATCATGCGTACACTCATTTCCTTTGCGGCCCTGTTTCTTTCTGTCATTTTGCTACAACTGTCGACAGGCGGCGTGGGACCACTGGACGCAATTTCCGGTCTGACGCTCAACTTTACCACCGAACAGATCGGTATGCTGGGTTCGGCCCATTTCCTGGGCTTTTTCGTAGGATGCTGGTGGGCTCCGCGTCTGATGGGCAACGTCGGCCATTCCCGCGCTTTTGCCGTGTGCACCGCGCTGGGGGCCATGGGGCTGATCGGACACACACTGACTGAAAATCCATATATCTGGGCCGCGTTGCGCGTAGCCTCGGGCACATGCGTTGCGGGAAGCTATACGGTGATCGAGGCATGGTTGAACGCCAAGGTCACGAACGAGACACGCGGGCGCGCCATGGGCACTTATCGTATCGTGGATATGGGGGCGTCCCTAAGCGCTCAGCTGATCATCGCGGTCCTGCCGCCTGCCTCTTATGTCTCGTACAATTTGCTGGCCATCCTGTGCTGCGCCGCGTTGCTGCCGCTGACGTTGACCCGGGCCAGCCAGCCCAAAACACCCGACGCGCCGCGACTACGACCAAAACTGGCCTGGAGCAGCTCTCCATTGGCGGTGGCGGGCGTTATTGTGGCCGCGCTGAGTTCTGCATCGTTCAGGATGGTCGGCCCGGTATACGGGCAAGAAGTGGGTCTGGGCGTGGATCAGATCGCGTTCTTTCTGGCTTCGTTCGTGCTGGGCGGGGCGTTGGCGCAATACCCGATGGGATGGCTTGCAGACAAATATGACAGACGATGGGTGCTGATCTGGTTGTCCTTCGCGGCGGTGCTCAGCTGTGGGGTGACGATGGCGGCAAGTGACACAGGCACAGTAGGTGTCATGCTGGCTGCAGGACTGTTCGGCTTCACGACATTCCCGATCTTTTCGGTGTCATCCGCACACGCCAACGATTTTGCCACAACCGAACAGCGGGTCGAACTATCTGCGGCTCTGATGTTCTGGTACGCCCTTGGCGCAATCGCCTCGCCCTATGTCTCGTCTACACTGATCCAGGAATTCGGTCCCGGAGCGTTGTTTGCCTTTGTCGCGCTGGGCCATGTGTTCCTGATCGGGTTTGGCCTGGCTCGGATGAGATCGCGGCCAACGCCGGAAGAACGGACCAACTATGTCTATGCCCCCCGCACCTCGTTCACGGTCGGCCGTCTGCTGAAACGGTCGCGTGAAGGTCGATAAAACAAGGGCCGGGAAAGCCCCGGCCCGGGTTCGACAGTGTTCGGCCTGCGCCTTTTCACGACGTGCCGCGGCATAGTTGGTTGTTCAAGCAGTCGTGTAAGAAACTAAGCCCCGGACGCTAGTCCGAAGGCGGAGAAGACGGGATCATTTCATCCAGAATTGAACCTGCCTCATATCCCAGCAGATCAACTTCCATTCGCCCCGGATCTCCGAAAGCCCAGGCCCCCACGTGACGTTGCATTCTCTCATAGCCGACGAAATCAGCCATCGCCTCGTTGCCATGCGCATTTTCCGCAAACATGACCTGGCCCGCCGCAACTTTCTGCGGCATCACGCGCTCCAGATACAGTTCCACGACATTGGTCCCCGTTACATTGGACCCGCCGTGATGAACGACATACATTTTGTCCCAGTCTTCTTTACTAATAGCGGCACGCGCATCTGACACGGCCTTGTGCAACGTGGACAGCTCGGCCCGAGCCGCTTGGCGCATGTTGGCCGCCCAAACCGGGCGCATCTCGTTGATAGCGTTTGCTACGTCCTGCGGCGTGAGGGTACCGCGCTTCACCGCCCCGCTGGTGAAGGTGCGCGCGGCCTCAAGCATCTGTCGTTGTCGGGCAATCTCGTTTTCAGGCAGGTCAAGGCCCTCCAACGACGGCAACAACGTGTCGATTTCTTGCGCAATGGCTGCAAAGTCCTTTTTCCACCTTGCATCAGCGTCATCTTCCTCGGGCCAGGGGGTGACGGCACCGATGATCCCTAAAAGAACGTGGGATGTGGACTTGAATATTAGATAGTTTGGCGCGCCCCTGGGAAAGGACACCTGACCATTCTCGGACAGGATCGTAACATCCCGCGCGATCACCATGACCGGTCGGGTCTGAGACGTTAGTGCATCCTGGCCACGGCGAAAAACCGACAGCATCGCCTTGTCAAAGCTTTCAATCGCATCCATGGCTTTGCTTTGGTCAGCCTGAACGCTCGGCGTGGCGAATGCTGTCAGACACAGAATGGCGGACACCTGTTTCAGGCGATGAACCCCGAATAGCTTCATTTCAAACCCCCGTTAACAATTTGCGCGACCATCATACATGGTCCGAGACCACCGCGCGAAGGCCACATTGCTTCTGCACTTACGCGTCGTTTCGGGCGTCTATCGGTGTAACCGGTCTTTTGCTGGCGAGATTCATACTGTAGACGGGCGCGCAGACAGATACGCGGAAACGGAAAATGGCTCGGATTCTCATCACCTCGGCGATCCCTTACATCAACGGGATCAAACACCTCGGCAATTTGATCGGCTCGCAACTGCCTGCTGATCTTTACGCACGCTACCAGCGTGGCCGGGGGAATGAGGTCATGTTCCTTTGCGCCACCGATGAACACGGGACACCGGCCGAACTGGCTGCCGCCAAGGCAGGAAAACCGGTCGCGGAATATTGCGCCGAGATGTACGGCATTCAGGCCGATATCGCCAAGCGGTTTGGCCTGAGCTTCGATCACTTCGGACGCTCCTCCAGTGAGCAGAACAAGAAATTGACGCAGCATTTTGCAGGCAAACTGGATGACGCCGGGCTGATCCGCGAAGTCAGCGAGAAACAGGTCTATTCCAACGCCGACAAACGGTTCCTGCCCGACCGCTACATCGAGGGCACCTGCCCCAACTGTGGCTACGAGCGCGCGCGCGGTGACCAGTGCGAGAACTGCACCAAGCAGTTGGACCCGACCGACCTGATCGAGCCACGCTCGGCCATTTCCGGCTCGACCGATCTGGAAGTGCGCGAAACCAAACACCTGTATCTGCGTCAATCAGCGATGAAAGACCAGTTGGATGCATGGATCGACAGCAAGACAGACTGGCCGATCCTGACCACATCGATTGCCAAAAAGTGGCTGCATGACGGCGACGGCCTGCAAGACCGGGGTATCACCCGCGATCTGGAATGGGGCGTTCCGGTCAAGAAAGGCGAACAGGACTGGCCGGGGATGGAAGGCAAGGTCTTCTACGTCTGGTTCGACGCGCCGATTGAATACATCGCCTGCGCCAAGGAATGGGCGGATGCGAACGGCAGGACCGACGCCGATTGGGAACGCTGGTGGCGTACCGACAAGGGTGCCGATGATGTCCGTTACGTTCAGTTCATGGGCAAGGACAACGTGCCCTTCCACACCCTGTCTTTCCCGGCAACCATTCTGGGATCGGGCGAGCCTTGGAAGATGGTGGACCATCTGAAATCCTTCAACTACCTGAACTACGATGGTGGACAGTTCTCAACCAGCCAAGGTCGTGGTGTGTTCATGGATCAGGCGCTGGAGATCCTGCCTGCCGATTACTGGCGCTGGTGGTTGCTGAGCCATGCGCCCGAAAGCAGCGACAGTGAGTTCACCTGGGAAAACTTCCAGCAATCCGTGAACAAGGACCTGGCCGATGTGCTGGGCAACTTCGTCAGCCGTATTACCAAGTTCTGCCGCTCGAAATTCGGCGAGGCCGTGCCGGAAGGCGGTGCCTTCGGCGACCGGGAACAGGCGCTGATTGAGGAGCTCACCAAACGTGTTCGCGCTTATGAAGGTCACATGGAGGCGATGGATGTCCGCAAATCCGCGCAAGAATTGCGGGCCATCTGGGTTGCGGGCAATGAATATCTGCAAGCCGCCGCCCCTTGGTCGACCTTCAAGGAAGACCCTGAACAGGCTGCCGCGCAGGTCCGGCTGGGTCTGAACCTGATCCGGCTTTATGCAGTTCTAAGCGCGCCGTTCATCCCCGACACCTCGGCCCGGATGTTGAGCGCGATGAACACGCTGGACACCGGCTGGCCCGACAATGTCGCCGACGCACTCAACGCCCTGCCCGCCGGTCACGCGTTCACAGTGCCCGAGGTTTTGTTCGCCAAGATCACCGACGAACAACGCGAAGACTGGCAAACGCGGTTTGCCGGAACGCGCACCTGACCGAACATCTATGTGAAATACCGAAACGGGGCCGCTTGAGCCCCCGTTTTTGTTTGGGCACCGACCTAAATGTACCAATCGGCGGAGAAATCTCTGCATGCATAGTGGAAGGGAACACATTCAAGACACTTGAGATATTGTCTTAAAGCGGCCATCCTGCCACGTAATTCCGCCGACTCAAAAAAGGCACACATGCCATCGCGGCGCCTAATCCATAGATTGAACGAGGCTCTTTCCATGTCCCTTGCAGCAAAGCACCCGATTTTCCGTAGCAGCGGAGCAGTCAGGACACTTGGCAAGTATTTTGCCGTTCTGGCCTGTTTGGGCATGGTACAACCTGCACTGGCACAGGAACAAGGCGACGCGCCGCCGCCCAAGGTTTCCATCGCGGCCGCCTATTCCGAGGAAATCACTGACGAGGCCGTGTTTATCGGGCGCGCCGAAGCCATCGACAAGGTCGATATTGTCGCCCGGGTCAGCGGGTTCCTAGATAGCCAGAATGTCGAGGACGGAGCCTCCGTGACCCAGGGCGACCTGCTGTTCACTATTGAACCCGACCTGTATCAGGCCACTCTGGAGGCTCGCAAAGCCGATCTGGATCGCGCCGAGGCCAATCTGGAACTGGCCAAGGTCGATCTGGCCCGTAAGGAAGAATTGTACAAGCGCGACGCGACGCCGGAATCGGAACGCGATATTGCCCGCGCCAACGAACTGGTCGCCGAGGCCGAGGTGAAAGCGGCCAATGCCGCCATTCAACAGGCAGAACTGGACCTGAGCTACACTGAAATTCACGCGCCTTTCACGGGCCGGATCGGACGGGTATCCACCAGTGTCGGCGACGTCGTCGGCCCGACCAATCCGCCACTTGTCAATCTGGTCAGCGAAGCGCCGATCTATGTCAATTTCTCGCTGAACGAAAAACAGTTCACCACGGTTCTGCAGGCCGTCGATGAAAACGCCTCATCCCTGGCCGAAAGCAACAAAAGCCCGGTGGTCAGGGTGACGCTGCCCAATGGCACAGAGCTGGACGAAACCGGCGAGATCGTATTTGTCGACAACCGCATTGACCCGCTGACCGGTGCCATCACCGTCCGCGCCCAGTTCGACAACGAAAGCCGCCTGATCCTCGACGGTGCATTCCTGAATGTCCATATCGAGGCACTGGAGCCGACCTTGCGGGTTCTGGTCCCGCAGGCTGCACTGCAACGCGATCAGCGCGGCGAATTCGTTCTGGTCGTCAACGACAAACAGATGGTCGAACAACGCTATATCACCACCGGCGATACATTCGGCACCGCGATCATCGTGCTTGACGGGCTGCGCGAGGGAGAAAGCGTCATCGTCGAAGGGCTGCAAAGGGTTCGCCCGGGTGTCGCGGTGGATGCGGTTGTCGCATCCGAGCAGCCGGGAGAATAACGGATGTTCTCAGCCCTGTTCATCAGCCGGCCCAAGCTGGCGCTTGTCATCTCGCTTGTTCTGACGATCATGGGCGGCATCGGCTACCTTGTCCTGCCGGTCGCCCAGTTCCCTGACATCACGCCACCTGTCGTCAGCGTCACGACGACCTATACAGGCGCGAACGCTGAAACCGTGGAAAACACCGTGGCCGCCCCGATCGAGGCGCAGGTCAACGGTGTGGACGACATGATCTACATGACGTCAACCTCATCCGATAACGGATCGTATTCGCTGAACATTACGTTTGAAGTGGGCACCGACCCTGACATCGCTTCGGTCAACGTGCAAAACCGCGTGGCGCAGGCCATGTCGTCATTGCCGACCGAAGTGACTGCATCCGGCGTGGTTACACAGAAAGCATCGACAAACATGTTGCTGCTTGTAACGCTGACATCGCCCAATGGCACTTATGACAGCGTCTTCCTGTCGAACTATGCCTCAATTAACCTGAAGGACGCGCTGGCGCGTGTGCAGGGTGTAGGTAAGGCGGATGTTCTGACCAATCTGGAATACGCCATGCGGATCTGGATGGATCCCGACAAGATGGCCGCGCTGTCCATTACGCCCGGCGATGTGATCAACGCCATCCGCGAACAGAATATCGAAGTTTCGGCAGGTTCAATCGGGTCGCCGCCCGTGCCGGAAGGACAAACATTCCAGTACACGATCAAGACCAAGGGACGCCTGACATCGGCTGCCGAATTCGGTGAAATTGTCATTCGGACCGGTGATGCGGGCTCGATCGTTCGGGTCCGGGATATCGCGCGAGTTGAACTTGGCGCCCAGTTCTACTCGGCTTCGGGGTATTTCCAATCTGTACCGGCCACCGTGCTTGGCATTTATCAGGCACCCGGAGCAAACGCGCTGGCCGTGTCCGAGCGTGTGCAGGCGGAACTCGAACGTTTGTCTCGCGCCTTCCCGACAGATGTCGAATATCAGGTGCCGTTCAACACCACCGATTTTGTCCAGCAGTCGCTGAACGATGTGGTCTCGACCCTGATCCTGACCTTCATTCTGGTGATCTCGGTTGTGTTCGTTTTTCTTGGCAGTTGGCGCGCAACGATTATTCCGGCTGTGGCCATTCCTGTGTCCCTGATCGGGACGTTCGCCTTTCTGCTGCTTTTCGGGATGTCGCTGAACACGATCTCTCTGTTTGCTTTGGTGTTGGCCATCGGGATCGTTGTGGATGACGCAATCGTTGTGGTCGAAAACGTCGAGCGGATCATCGCGGACGAGGGCCTGCCCCCGGCCGAGGCAACCCGCAAGGCGATGGGTCAGATCACCGGGCCGGTCATCGCGACCACTCTGGTTCTGCTGGCCGTCTTTGTGCCCGTGACCTTCATGCCCGGTATCTCGGGACGATTGTATTCCCAGTTTGCTGTCACGATCTCGACCGCGGTGGTGATTTCGTCGATCAACGCGCTGACGCTTTCGCCCGCTTTGTGCGGCCTTGTGCTGAAGGAACGCTCTGGTCCGCCCAAAGGCCTGCTTGCCTTGTTTGAGAAGTTCATTGGTACGGTACGTGGCGGGTATGTCGCCATCGTGCGCAAGCTTCTGATCCTGCCGGTTATCGCGCTGGGTGTCATCGTTGCCCTTGCCATGGGTACCGGCACGATCATGTCGAACACGTCCAGCGGCTTTATCCCGCTCGAAGACAACGGCTATCTGTTTGTCGACGTTCAATTGCCGGACGCCGCCACCTTGGAACGGACCGAAGCCGTCACGCGCCGTGTGGATGCGCAGATTCAGGTAATCCCCGGTGTCGCAAGCACGGTTCTGGTCAACGGGTTTTCTTTGCTGAACGGAACGATCACCAACGGCGCTGCGATCTTCGTAAACCTCGACAATTGGGACGATCGGCAAGAGGACGACCTGAGCGCAAATGCCATCCTTGCCAAAGTTCTGGCAATCGCAAACGGAGAGTCCGCTGCATCGATCGTGGCATTCAACCCACCGCCCATTCAGGGTCTTGGCATGTCCGCCGGTGTCGAGATGGAGGTTCAGCAAACCGGTGGCGGTACGCCCCAGGATCTGGCCTCGGCGGTAGGATCGTTCGTGTACGCAGCCAATCAGCGCCCGGAAATCGGCCAAGCCTATACCACTTTCCGCGCGAATGTCCCGCAGCTGTTTGTCGATCTGGACCGCGAGAAGGCCAAGACACTGCAAGTGTCCGTGGCCGAGATCTTTCAGACCATGCAGGCGCAGTTGGGGTCGTACTATGTCAACGACTTCAACCTGTTTGGCCGGGTCTATCGCGTGATGATACAGGCGGACGGCACCTATCGCGACAATGTCGAAGACATCTCCAACCTGTATGTGCGGTCCACCAAGGGTGAGATGGTGCCACTCGGCACTTTGATCGACGTCGAGAACGTGCTGGGGCCGGTCCTGCTGAAACGTCACAACCTGTTCCGATCCGCGACCGTGACAGCAGTACCCGCACCGGGGCTGTCCAGCGGCGACGCGATCACTGTGATGACCGAGGAATCGGCAAATGCCCTGCCCCCCGGCTACGCATTCGAATGGACAGGGACCGCGCAGCAGCAACTGGCATCGGGCAGTCTGGTTATAGTGATCCTGGGACTGGCGATTCTGTTCGGCTACCTGTTCCTTGTCGGACAATATGAAAGCTGGACTTTGCCTGTCTCGATCCTGCTGTCTGTTATCGTCGCCCTGTTCGGCGCCGTCGCTGCAGTGGCCATCGTGGGAAGTGACATCAATCTTTACACTCAGATCGGGATGATCATGCTTGTGGGGCTTGCCTCGAAGAACGGCATTCTGATTGTCGAATTCGCGATGGAACAACGCGCCAATGGCCTGTCGATCCGAGACGCGGCGGCCGAGGCCGCATTCCAGCGTTTCCGCGCCGTGATGATGACCGCACTTTCGTTCCTGCTGGGCGTTGTGCCATTGCTTGCAGCCAATGGCGCGGGCGCGGCCAGCCAGAAGGCCATCGGAGTGGCTGTATTTGGCGGAATGCTGGCGGCAACGCTGGTCGGCGTCATTCTTGTGCCTGTCCTGTACGCTCTGATGCAAAGCCTGCGGGAATGGGTCAAGGGCACCCGGAATGATCCGGCTCCACCGAAAGAGACTGCATAAAACAGAACAAAGAAGCCCCGCATTTTCCGCGGGGCTTTTTTCTGTCCATCAGGCGGATACGGCTACGCCTGATCGTTTCCGCTCATCCATCCACTGCTGAATGCGCGCGATCTGTTCACTGCTCAGGCGCAGACCCAATTTGTTCCGCCGCCAAATTGCATCCTCGGCATTACGCGCGAATTCCCGGTCCATCAGCCACGCCAGTTCACGAGCCGTCAACGAAGCTCCAAACCCCTCCCCCATATCTTCTGCGTTTTGTGCCTCGCCCAGCATCAGCCGCGCTTCGGTTCCATAGGCCCGGATCAGACGGCGCGCCCATTTTTCGTCCAGAAAACCGTAATCCGATCGCAAACCCTGAACCAGATCCTCTATCCCGTCGACCGGAAAATCACCCCCCGGCAACGCGACACCAGCGGTCCACGGCCCGGACAGAGCCGGGAAATGTTCGGCAACCTTTTCCATCGCGCTCTCGGCCAGCCGGCGATAAGTCGTGATTTTTCCGCCAAAGACATTCAGAACAGGCGCACCGCCCTGTGTATCGACCTTGAGCGTATAATCCCGCGTCGCGGCCGTAGCACTGCTGGCCCCGTCATCATAAAGCGGGCGTACGCCGGAATAGGTCCATACGACATCCTCGCGCGATACGGGTTGATCAAAGTACTTCGAGGCGAACGCACACAGATAGTCCTGCTCGTCCTCGGTGCAGACCGGCAGCTGGGACGGATCGGAATGATCCTGATCGGTGGTTCCGATCAAGGTGAAATCCTGCTCATAAGGAATTGCAAATATTATCCGGCCGTCTTCGCCCTGGAAGAAATAGCATTTGTCGTGATCGTATAGCCTGCGCGTCACGATATGGCTGCCGCGTACCAACCGCACGCCATCGCGCGAATTCATGCGGATCCTGGTCTGAATAATGTCGCCGACCCAGGGGCCGCCGGCATTGATCAGCATCTTTGCACAAATGACACGTTGGGTTCCGCTATCCCGGTCTCGAACCGTTACATGCCACAGCCCGTCAACGCGATCTGCAGACATGACTTCGGTACGAACCATGATCTCGGCCCCGCGTGCCTGCGCATCGCGGGCGTTCAGGACGACTAGGCGAGAATCCTCGATCCAGCAGTCGGAATACTCATAGGCGGTTTCGAATTTACCCTGCAAAGGCCTGCCTTCCGGCACCGATCGCAGGTTCAGCGACGATGTGCCCGGCAGGATTTTGCGCCCGCCGAGATGGTCATAGAGAAATAGACCCAACCGGATCAGCCAGGCCGGACGCCTGCCCCGCATCCATGGCATCACTGTGCTGAGCAGCCGCGAAGTCGGCGTTTCCGCGTCAAATCGCATGTCCTTGTGATAGGGCAGCACAAAGCGCATTGGCCAACTGATATGCGGCATGGCTCGCAGCAGGGTTTCGCGTTCGATCAAGGCCTCTCGGACTAGGCGAAACTCGAAGTATTCGAGATACCGCAACCCTCCGTGAAAAAGCTTTGTCGATGCCGACGACGTGGCCGAGGCCAGATCGTTCATTTCAGCCAGGCTAACCGAAAGACCCCGCCCGGCGGCGTCCCGGGCGATTCCACATCCGTTGATCCCCCCGCCGATGATGAAAAGGTCGGTGATCGGGTTTTCCTGCGCTTCCATAGCTGGTCGATTCTCTGTCTGGAAAAACTATGCGCATTAACCGTAACCGCCTTCGCTTCGTCAATTATAATTTTCGTTTTCTTTCGCTTTTACGAAATTTACGTCGCGAATTGACTTAAAAATCCATTACTCTTGAAAAAATCGAAAAAAAAGAACAAAACCGAATACACCTTAGAACACAGGATTTTGCATGTCTCTTTCCTTCCGTCAGTCCGACATACTGGAAATCGCTCGCCAACAAGGGCGAGTGACTGTCGAAGGGCTGGCGGAACAGTTCAGCGTGACGGTGCAGACCATTCGCAGGGATCTGGCTGAACTGGCTGACATGGGGAAACTCGACCGGGTCCACGGGGGCGCCGTTTTGCACTCGGGCGTTTCAAATATCGGTTACGAAGACCGCCGGGGCCTGAATGAAGAGGCCAAGTCCCGTATTGGCGAAATATGCGCAGCCAGCATTCCCGACGGGGCATCGGTATTCATGAACATCGGAACCTCGACCGAAGCCGTCGCCCGGCATCTGCTGGACCACAAGAACCTGATGGTCGTTACCAACAACATGAATGTTGCTAACATACTGGTTGAAAACCCCGAATGTAGGGTCGTGGTGGCGGGTGGGGTCCTGCGCCGCTCTGACGGCGGCCTGATCGGAGATTTGACGGCCTCGACCATCCGGCAGTTCAAGGTCGATTACGCGATCATCGGATGTTCAGCACTGGATGCCGATGGCGATCTTCTGGATTTCGACTTTCAGGAGGTTCAGGTCAGCCAGACGATCATCGCACAGGCACGGCAGACGTTTCTTGTGGCGGATCAGTCCAAGTTTCAACGCACCGCCCCGGCGCGAATCGCATCGCTGGCCGATATCGGGATGTTCTTCACGGACCACGCTTTGCCACATGATCTGAACGCTAAATGTGAGGAATGGGAGACTCAGGTGAAGCTCTGCCTTTAACCTGCGGTGCGGATTACATTTCTGCCGGTTTCATTGCCCCATTCCTTGCCAGATATCCAATCGCCTGCCAGTATCGGGACAATTTACGGTTGTTCTTGCCTTTGCGGTCACATGATTTGGGCCTGATCCCGCCGGGCAGAGACAATTCGATTGACGCACCGGGCACCTACGCCTGAGGATGGGGTACCTTCCCAAAATGGAGGCACGAGCATGGGGTTACTGGGTCAGCCGCTGGAATTTTATGACTATCTGACATTTGTCGCGCTGATATTGCTGCTTGCGGCGGTCATGGGCTTGTTCCTGTTCATCATGGGTTTGCCCGGTCGCATCGCGATCAAGCGCAATCACCCGCATGCCGAGGCCGTCAAGATCATGGGCTGGATGGGTTTTTTGGCCATCGTGCCCTGGGTTCACGCCTTTATCTGGGCTTTCCACGATGGTGTAACCGTTGATTTTCGCCGCGGACCAGATGAAGAAAAAGATGCTATCCGGAATGAAATCAAACGGTTGGGCGGCGTCGTGAAACCGGAATACCGCGACGCGCTTGATACAGACGACGCGCAGAAAAGCTAAGGCCAGAGGAAGTCAAAACACATGTTCGTCGCCCTTGGCATCACGCTGTTTTACATCATTTTCGTCTGGTTCATTTTCTTCAAGGCGCAATGGCTGAAATTCAATATCGTCTGGGGCATCGTCTCGTTCTGGGTCGGCGCACATTTGCTGCTGATCTTTCTGGTCGCCTTGCGGTTTTTTCAGCCATTCTCGATCGACAGTCATGTTGTCAGGTCAACTATCCAGATCGTTCCCCGTTTGACGCAACCAACGGTGTTGACCGAGGTTCTGGTTGAACCCAACACCGAGGTCAAAAAGGGCGACCCGCTTTATCGTTTTGACGACACGGTGTTCTCGCTTGCGGTGGACAACGCGACAGCCCAGCTTGTTGCCGCTGAACAAAATGCGAAAATTCTTGAACAGGATGTCATAGCCGCGTCCGAGGCAATTGAGCGTGCAAATGCGCGGTTGGCCTATGCGAAGACGCAACAGGCCCGATACGAGAATCTTGTTCCTGCGGGTGGCGCCCGTCAGGATGAGCTTGACCGTTGGAACGAGCAGGTCACTGAGGATCAGGCACAGGTGCACGAAGCCGAAGCCAATCTTGAAAAGGCAAAGCTGGCGCAAGCCTCGCAGATCGATGGCGTTAATACCGGTATCCTGCAGGCCCAGTCACAGTTGGACGAAGCCAAGTACTTCCTTGATAACACGACGATCTATGCGCCCGAAGACGGCATGATCGTTTCCCAGCAGGCCCGACCTGGCCTGGTTGTCGGGGATATCCGTCTGGGTGCAATCGCAAGCTTTGTAACAAAGGACAATCCCTATGTCCTGGCCACCTACCGTCAACAGAACCTGAAATTCGTCGAACCCGGTCAGCCGGTTGAGGTGGCGCTGGACCTGTATCCCGGCGAAATCCTGACCGGCAAGGTCGAGGCGATCTGGTGGGCCACCCGGCAAGGTCAATACCTGCCTTCAGGCCGCCTGCCCGGCTTTGAGCTGCCCAAATTACCCGGACGGATCGCCGTGCAGATTTCGGTCGATATCCCTGAGGGGCACACCTTCCCTGCGGGCGGTCACGCGGCAGTGGCGATTTATACCGGTCAGGGCAAGAGCTTCGAGTTTCTCAGGCGCATCAACATCCGCCTTTATTCCTTCGCCAACTTCATCCGACCGCTGGATATTTGAGGACGCGCATCATGATACGGGCCAGAACCTTCCGCAGATTGATGGGCAGCGCGCTTTGTGTCGTGACCTTTGCAGCCTGCACTCCGGTTGGCCCGGACTTTGTGCGCCCGAACTCTCCGGTCGTCAAACAATGGATCGAAGTGAACAATCCCAACACGGGGCAAAGCGGACTGACCTCGCGCAGCGCGCCCGTGGTAAAATGGTGGGAAACGTTCAACGACCCCACCCTGAACAGACTGATCGCCGAGGCCTACGCGCAAAACCTGACCTTGCAGGTGGCCGGGGCGCGTGTGCTGCAGGCGCGGGCGCAGTTGGGCATCGCGTTTGGAGAGCTTTATCCGCAATCGCAGGCAGTCGGTGCCTCGCTTGAAAGGCGGCAGATCAGCGACAACCTCAATCCAGTGTCCGATATCAACCGCATCATCCCGCTGGACACGGAGTTCTCGACTTCGCAGGTCGGGTTCGACGCGCAATGGGAACTGGATGTCTGGGGCGCGCAGCGGCGCGGCGTTCAGGCTGCACGGTCCAATCTGGCGTTGCAGGTTGCCAACTATGACGATGCCCTTGTGACGCTGACGGGTGATGTTGCCGCCCTTTACGTCAATATCCGCGCATTGCAGGAATCCCTGATCGTTGCACAGGAGAATATCCGACTTCAGCAGGAATCTGCGGATCTGACGCAGCTGCGGTTCAACAACGGCGTCACGACCGAGTTGGATGTGCAGGAATCCACCGCCTTGCTGAACAACACAAAAGCGCTGGTTCCTGAACTGCAAAGCGACTTGCAGCAAGCCAAGAATGGGTTGGCCGTCTTGCTGGGGCAACCGCCATCGCGCTTGACCAGCCTGCTTGGAAATTCTGGCCGCATCCCCTCGGCACGGTCCAATGTCGCGGTCGGTGTCCCTGCCGAATTGTTGCGCCGTCGCCCGGATGTGCGGGCCGCTGAACTGGCTGCGGCAACGCAGTCCGCGCAGGTCGGGATTGCGATGGCCGACCTTTATCCGCAGTTCATCCTTTCGGGTTCAATCGGTCTGCAGGCATCGGGCGGGCGCGACCTGTTCAACGCCAACAGCACCACCGGGCTGGCCAGCGCGGGTGTCGTCTGGAACGTACTCAACTATGGTCGGATCAAGAACAACGTGCGGGCGCAAGACGCCGCGTATCAGGCCCTGATCGCCAACTATCAGAACACGGTCCTGACCGCCTATTCCGAAGTTGAAAGCGCCATGGTCGCCTATGCGCAGGCCCGCAAGCAAGTCGAATTCTATCAGAACAGTGTCACGGCTTCACGCCGGGCGGCCGAGATTGCGATCAGCCAATATCGTGATGGCATCGCCAGTTATTCGCGGATTCTGAACACGCAAACCGCCCTGTTGCGGTCGCAAGCCAACCTGATCAGCGCACGTCAACAAGTGTCCAGCAATCTGGTCGCTGTTTACAAGGGTTTGGGCGGTGGATGGCAGATCCGGCAGAATCAGGAGTTCTTGCCCGGTACCGTTCTGGCCGAAATGGCATACCGCACCGACTGGGGTGATCTGCTGGAAAAGACCCCGACCGGTGTCAGCCTGAACTAGGTTCTATTTCGTCAACCCCCGCAACCCGCCAGAGATCAGAATATTCACCTCGTAGAGGATGCGCGGCGCCGCCAGACCGCCGGGGCTTGCCAGATAGTTCGGGCTCCATTCGGGGTCGAATTTCTGTTTGAACGCACGCAGGCCTTCGAAGTGATAGAACTGCTCGCCGTGCTCGTAGACGAATCCTCCGATCCGGTTCCAGAGCGAAGCCAGTTGCCGGTTTTCGATCCCTGAGAACGGCGCAGCTCCGAGAGAGAACCAGTGGAACCCCTGCTCGGACCCCCACACCATCATCTCGGCAAACAGCGCATCCATGACAAAACTGGCGCTGTCAGGCTCATAACGCATCAGGTCCAACGACAGTTCAGACTTGTTCCCGCCCTGAAACAGATTGGCGAAGGCCACGATCCTGCCCGTCTCGGCATTGCGCAGAACGGCGTGATCGAAATACGAAAGGTAATCGTCGTCGAAACCTCCCAAGGCAAAGCCCTTCTCTTCGCCTGCCTTACCGGCCAGCCAGTGATTCGAGATTTCACGCAATTCCGGCAAGACCGGTTTCAAGTCTTCCTTCGGAATGATCTCGAACACATAGCCATCACGTATGGCCCTATTCTTGGCCTGACGAAACCGCTTGCGTGACTTGCCGTCCAGCGAAAACCCTTGCAGCGGAACCCGCGCGACCTCGCCAATTTTCAGGATCGAAAGCCCCAGATCCAGAAAGGTTGGCAGGTATTTGGTCGAAACACTGTAGAAAGCACACAGCTTGCCTTCGCGGTCCGCCCGTTCGCGCAGTTGCCAGATCAGCTGCTGACCCGCGGTCTCATCGCCCACAGGCTCGCCCTTGGTGATCAGCGCGTTTCCGGTGTCGGCATAGGCAAGAAACGCGGTTTCATCCGGCGAGATCAGGAACTGCTTGTCGCCCGTCAGTGAAATCTGGGATTCGGTGTCTTCGCTTTGCAACGCTAGCCGTTCCACCGCTTCCGGTATTTCGGTTCGCACCGGAACCGGGATTTCGCGCCCGAACAGGGAATTGACAGCCACCACCCCAAGGATAACCGCAACCACCAGACTGGACCTGAGAAAACGCGAGGCATCGCCGTTCCATGCGAACTCCCACCACAGGGCGTTTTGGTATTCAACGTGCGAATACGCGAACAAACCGATCCAAAAAATCACCGCCATCAGTGCCAGCACACTGACCAGCCATGGAATATTCAGACGGAAGACCGACGCGCCGCTGACCCGGTAAAACGCGCCGCGAAACACTGCAAGAACGGCAATGGTCACCACCATACTCAGCGCTTCATGGATATCCAGGCCGCGGGTGAGCGAAGCGATGAATCCGGCCACCATCAGAACCATCGCGACGACCCAGGCGCGATAGAGTTTACGGAACAAGCCGCGTGATACGAGGATCAGCAGAACCCCAACCACACTGCCCGCCAGATGCGAGGCTTCGACGAACGAAAGCGGCAATACCTCGCGCAACGCGCCAAGGCTTTGGGAATTGGACGGCAGCGCGCCGGACACCAGTAATACAACTCCAGCCACTGCAGAAACGCCAGCTGCAACCATTGGAACAATCGGGCGAAAAGCGCGGTAGACCCAACTGGCTGCTCCGCCAATCCTGTCGCGTTGTGTCAGCGCATAGGCCACTGCAATGGACAGGCTGGCGATGACGAAGGGCAAAAACGTGTAAACCACGCGATACAGCAACAAGGCTGCGATCACATCCGATCGGCCAGAGGCGCCGAGACCCGCGATCAGTGTAGCCTCGAACACACCGATCCCGCCGGGTGCGTGGCTGAGGATACCGACGGCAATTGCCGCCACATAGATGGCAAAGAAATACGGAAACCCGACGCCCAGATCGTTCGGCATCAGAACATAAAGCGTCATTGATGCGCCAAACAGATCCCCTACTGCCGCCAGCGTCAAAAGGCTGGCCAGCTTTCCTCCGGGCAGGTTGAAGCCAAACCCACCATACGCCAGACGGCGCCCGCCGCTGGCAAGCCAGACAAACAGAGCCGCCAACCCGGCCAGCAGGCAAAGGCCGACTACGGTTTCGGTCGTTTCACTGATCGGAAGAACCTGAGATATCCCGTCCGGATGCAACGTCAGCAAGATGCCAAGGATCAGGACCATACCCATCCAGAAGGCCACCCAAGAAGTCGCGATAACCCCGGCCACACGGGCCAGATCCAGCCCAAGCGACGCATAGATCCGATACCGGATCGCGGTTCCCGTGATGTAGGAAAACCCCAAACAGTTTGACACAGCATAGCCACTGGCCCCGGCCATTCCGGCGACCGGCAGCGGAACCTTGTCTTCCGCCAAGCTTTTGACCGCAAACACATCGTAAAAGGACAGCGACAGAAAACTGAATGCGGTCCAGCACAGCGCGAAAAACATGAGCTTCCAGGACGTACTCGCAATATCGGTCTGAACGTCGGACCATTTCACATGCGAAGACAACTCGTGCAGGACGGTCAGCGCAATGATCGTGATAAGGATCGGAACCGCGATACGAACCCAGGGTCTTTCCAGCATGGCCGCAGCCTTCTCGGCCATCCGCAAAACCCGGGAATCGTCACTTGTTTCCTGTACGGTCATCACGACATTCCCTGCTTCAAACCAATCGCGTATTCGGAACTAAAGCCGCTAAAGCCTGCCCGATCGCCCAGGCGGAGTTTGGCACAATTTCCTTACCATTCAAAGCGCTACAGGCAGCAAGTTCGCCACCCGGTCAGACGCGCCCCTTCCGCGTTGAAAGCAAGAGGTTGGTTTCGGACCGCGTGATCCCTTCCATCCGCCGGATCTGAAACAGAACCTCGTCCAGTTCCGCCAGCGTTTCGGCCCCGATCTCGGCAATCAGGTCCCAGCTGCCATTGGTCGTATGAACTGCTCTTACCTGTCGCATGGCGGCGATCCTTGCCATCGTCCGCTCGGTCCCCCGGCCTTCGATTTCCAGCATCATCAGTCCCCGAACCGGGCTTTGCGCAACATCGCGCCGCGTCAGAACGGTAAAGCCGACGATCTCTCCGGACTGTTTCAGGCGATGCAGTCGACTGCGGACGGTTGTTCGCGTCACGCCCAGAATCTGCGCCAGTTCCGACAGCGAGGCGCGCGCATCCCGGTGCAATGCGTTCAGCAGCTTGCTATCCAAATCGTCCATCGTCGCTTACCAGTTTGTGTATCGGGGTTTCTTTTTGAGCACTTTGCTATCTTCCGGGATGCCGTGTTGAAAGGTTAGACAAACACATGGCTAATGAAAACATAATACTTGTCGGCGCCCCAATGGACGCCGGAAAACGTCGGCAGGGATGCCGCATGGGTCCTGATGCCTATCGCGTCGCGGGTTTGCAGAAGGCCCTGATGGATCTGGGCCACAGCGTGTCGGACCTCGGTGATGTCCGCCCTGACGACGTCGAAACCGCCGAGCATCCTCACCTGTTCGCCTTGCCCGAATGTGTCGGTTGGACCCAGGCGCTGAGCCGTGCGGCGCAAGAAAGCGCCCGCCAAGGTTTGCCCATCTTCATGGGGGGTGATCACGCGCTTTCGATGGGTACGGTCGCAGGAATGGCAGCCCACGCGCATAGCATCGGACGGCCCCTCTTTGTTCTGTGGCTGGATGCCCATAGCGACTTTCACACGCCCGACAGCACCGGCAGCGGCAATTTGCACGGCACCCCGGTCGCCTATTTCACCGGTCGCCAGGGGTTTGACGCTTTTCCGCCACTCACGGCACCTGTGCCCACCAACCGTGTCGGCATGATCGGCCTGCGCTCGGTCGATCCGGCGGAACGGGCCGCGCTGGAACAGGACCGCGCCATGCTGGCCGATATGCGCAGCATTGACGAAAATGGCATCAAAGCACCGCTGATGGCCTTTCTAGACCGCGTCCGCGCAGAAAACGGTATCCTGCACGTCTCGCTGGACGTCGACTTTCTTGACCCCGCCATCGCACCTGCCGTGGGCACCACCGTTCCCGGCGGCGCGACCGAACGGGAAGCGCATCTGGTGATGGAACTACTGCATGAAAGCGGCCTCGTCCGCTCACTGGATCTGGTGGAGTTGAACCCGTTTCTGGATGAACGCGGCCGAACCGCAAAACTTATGGTCGATCTGGCCGCCTCGTTACTCGGTCGCCGCATCTTCGATCGTCCAACCCGGAGTTTCTGATGCAGTCGCTTCAAGCCCCTTCGGCCGTCGTGATGATCCGGCCGCATGCATTTGCCTCGAACCCGGAAACGCACGGGGACAATGCGTTCCAGACACTTGCCAGCCGTTCGGCGACCGCAACCTCATCTACGGCGCGCGATGAACATGATCAGGCAGTCGCGCAACTGCGGGCCGCAGGTGTCAGGGTTCACGTCTTTGACGATCACGGAGAACTGGACACACCCGACAGTGTGTTTCCGAACAACTGGTTTTCGACCCATCCCGGTGGGCATGTCGCGATCTATCCGATGTACGTTCCCTCAAGGCGGCGCGAACGCCGTTCCGACGTCATCGAGATGCTGAAACAGGAATACCGGGTTCAGGACGTGATCGACTATTCCGGACTGGAACAGGACAAGCTGGCGCTGGAAGGCACCGGCGCGATGGTCCTGGATCACATTGGTCGGGTTGCTTACACGGTAAAATCAAACCGCGCAGACCCCGTTCTGCTCGAACGGTTCTGCACTCACTTCAACTATGAGCCTATCGTTTTCGAAGCGAAAGATGCCCAAGGGCGCGATGTCTATCACACCAACGTTCTGATGGGTATCGGCACCGAATACGCGCTGATCTGCCTGGACATGATCACCGACCCCGAGCGACGCGCGACAGTCAAAGCCAGGCTGGAGGAAACCGGTCGTGCAGTCATCGACCTGACCCACGATCAGATCGCGGAATTCGCGGGCAACGCCATTGAGCTGGCTGGCCAAGACGGTCTGGTCCTGGCTTTGTCCAGCCGGGCGCTGGAAGCGCTGACGCCCGAACAGATTTCCATAATCGAAGCCAGTGCAAAACCACTGCCGCTTTCGGTTCCCACAATTGAAACAGCGGGTGGATCCGTGCGCTGCATGATCGCAGGCATTCACCTGTCCCGCCGATAGGAGACCCCGATGCAACCTTCTGACAAGGCGCTTGTGCCCTTTGTTTCCGTCGACAACATGATGCGCCTCGTCCATCATATCGGCCTTGAAAAGATGATCACGCAAATTGCCGCGCAGATCGAATCTGACTTCAAGCGATGGGAAAGCTTCGACAAAACGCCCCGAATCCCCGCCCATTCCCCCCATGGCGTGATTGAATTGATGCCAACTTCGGATGGTGAGGCATACGGTTTCAAGTATGTGAACGGGCATCCAAAAAACACGTCCGAGGGTCTGCAGACCGTGACCGCCTTCGGGTTGCTGGCGGACGTCTACACGGGCTATCCCACCCTCTTGACTGAAATGACCATGCTGACGGCCCTGAGAACGGCAGCAACCTCTGCCTTGGTCGGCAGCTATCTGGCACCGAAATCCGCAACGACGATGGCCATGATCGGAAATGGCGCTCAATCCGAGTTCCAGTGCCTGGCGTTTAAGGCAATGTGCGGCATCGACACTGTGCGGCTGTATGACACCGACACGAATGCAACGGCCAAATGCGCGGCAAACCTGCAAGGCAAGGGTCTGACTGTTGTTTCCTGCAAAACGGCAGAAGACGCCATCGAAGGCGCCCAGATCATCACGACTTGTACGGCTGACAAGAAATACGCCACGATTCTGACGGACAACATGGTCGGTCCCGGGGTTCACATAAACGCAATCGGCGGTGATTGCCCGGGCAAAACCGAGTTGCACAAGGACATCCTGCTGCGTTCGGAAATATTCGTTGAATACCCCGAGCAAACGCGGATCGAAGGCGAGATTCAGGCCCTGGACTCAGACCACCCCGTGACTGAAATCTGGCAGGTGATGACAGGCCAGGCCAAGGGGCGCACGGATGAACGGGCGATTACACTTTTCGACAGTGTCGGTTTTGCGATCGAGGATTTTTCCGCCCTTCGTTACATCAAACGCGCCATCGAAGGGACAGACTTCTTCGAGCCCCTGGACATGCTGGCGGACCCCGACGATCCACGTGACCTCTATGGCATGTTGATGCGCGCCGAAACCTGAAACCAGCTGGGGGTTTCAATGGTCAAGGGGGCTCTGCCCCGCCGCCCTTCGGGCGACTCCCCCGGGATATTTTTGGCCAGATGAACAAGGGATCCGCTCTCCGACCATTGGTCCGGAGAGCTTCACCTGGCGCGGTCATCGGCATCCCTGCCTGTACCGCCAATCCCGTATCCGACAATTTGATTAAAGATCCGTTACTTCATCTGGCCAAAAATATCCCGGAGCGCGAGGCAGAGCCTCGCAAAAACCCAGGTCAACCAGCCAGGGACGGCAGATAGAGTACGATACCCGGAAAGGCCACAAGCAGAGCGATGGTTACGGCGTCGGCCACAAAAAACGGTGTCACGCCTTTGAAGACATCCTGAACACTGAGATCAGGACGCACCCCCGCCACAACAAAGCAATTCAGCCCGATTGGCGGCGTGATCAGGCAAAATTCGGCCATTTTGACCACCAGAATTCCAAACCAGATCGCACACATCGAGCCGGACATTCCAAAAGCACTCTCGGCAGCGCTGACAGCTTCGCCGCCGTTCAGTGCCATGACCGCAGGGTATACAACAGGCAATGTCAGCAACAGCATGCCGATTGCGTCCATGAACATGCCAAGCACGGCATAGGCCAACAGGATGCAGATCAGGATCAGCATGGGCGACATTTCAAGCGACGTGATCCAGTCGGAGAACGCTCCGGGCAGATCGGCGAAACCCAGAAAACGGACGTAGATCAGAACGCCCCAGATGATCGAAAAAATCATCGCCGTCAGCTTGGCGGTTTCCAGCAGCGCCGACTTCAATTCACCCCAGCGCATGCCGTGATAAAGGGCAAAGCAGAACACGATAAAGGCTCCGATTGCCCCACCCTCAGTCGGCGTGCCCCAGGCTTTTTCGCCAAATGGGTTGTAGACAAAACAGATGATGATCAGGATCACCGCGACGATTGGCATTGCCCCAGGCAGCGATGCGAAACGCTGCTTCCAAGTAAAGCCGGTGACCGGCGGGCCGACTGATTTGAACACAACGGCGATACCGACAATCAGGCCTCCATAGATGACCGCTGAGAACGCGCCGGGAATAAACCCGGCCAGCAAAAGCTTGCCAACGTCCTGTTCAACGATGATTGCATAAATTACAAGGATGGCGGACGGAGGGATCAAGGAAGCCAATGTCCCGCCGGCGGCAACAACGCCGGCTGCAAACCGTTTGTTGTACCCGACCTCCAGCATCTCGGGGATTGCGACCCGGGCGAATACGGCAGACGTGGCGACAGACGCGCCCGAAACGGCGGCAAAGCCTGCGGTGGCAAACACGGTCGACACCGCCAAGCCACCCGGAACCCAGGCAATCCAGCGTTTTGCCGCCTCGAACAAGGCGCGGGTCAGCCCGGCATAGTAGGCCAGATAGCCGATGAGTATGAATGTCGGGATCAGGCTGAGCGTGTGCGAGGCCACCTTGGAATGCGGCACCTGTCCGGCCGTTTTCACTGCCACCGTCAGCGCCTTGCCAAAGCGGTCGGGGTCATATCCGAACTTGGCCCAGAAAATCCATACCAGCCCAACAAGCCCTGCCAGCCCCGCCGCAAAGGCGACGCGCATTCCTGTGACCACCAAAAACAACAGGCCGCCTGTGACCCACAATCCGATTTCAATCGTGTCCATGAGTCAGCCTTGTCCTTCGAACTGATCGGCCTCGGCAGCTGCTTGTGCGGCCGCGTCCTGAATAAGAGGCACAGCGACCGGGTGATCCAGCCCCAGAACAAACGCGCGCCCATATCCCCAGATCTGCAAAACTAGACGCAGGCACAGAACGGAGAACGCCACCGGAGCCAACAGTTTGGCCGGCCACAGAGGGATACCAATGTCGATGGAACTGTCCCTGCTCCACATCGGCGCGGCAAAATCGAACGACCGCTCGAAATGGGACCAGCTGCCCCAGACAAGGGCCATCATCAAGACAAGGATCAAGACGACGGAAATCGTCTCGAAGAACCAAAGCGCCCGGCCGCGAAGACGCGCGATGACGATGTCCATGCGAATATGCCCGCCATCTCGCTGTACGTAGGAAACGCCCAGGAATGCGATCAGTGGCATCGCCTGTTCAATCCAGTCGACATAGCCCGGCAATGGTGCGTTAAGCGCATTCCGGCCGCTCACCGATACAACGGCAAGAACCATCAGTGAGAAAACCGCCAGACCGCTGATCAGGGCCAGCAGTCTTTCTGCCCGAAGAAGATGCTGGTCCAGACGGCTGAGACGGCTGCCATCCTCCAGCACGGTGGCCTGTCCCGCCATCCTGCTTTTTCCTTGTCGTTGAAAAGAACCGGACGCCCGATGGCATCCGGTTCATAACATCAGTTTCCGCCGCGTTGCTGCTGCAGTGTCGACTGAACAAGATCGTACAGGTCCTGCGCAGGCAGACCCTGATCGGTCATGTCGGCAATCCACTGTTCGCGGATCGGATCGGCCGCCTTGGCGCGGAACTCCTGAAGGACGGCATCGTCAATCATAACTTTCTGAACGCCTTTTTCCTCAAGAACACCGTCCCACTTTTCAAGCAGGGCCCCATAATTGGCCAGATAGTGATCGATCGCCTCGTCAATCGAACTGTCCAGTGCTTCGCGATGTTCCGCCGGAAGCGCCTCATAGGCGTCGATGTTCACCACGACCGGGCAGTTTACGGTGCCAGGGTTCAGGTTGGCCGTCCACCAGTCGGCTTCGTTGATGGTGCCGAAGGACAGGTGTGCGTGCTGGGCAAATGCCACAGTATCGACAACGCCGGATTCCATCGCATTGAACGCTTCGGTGGCGGGCACTGATGTTGGCACGCCCCCTACGGCTTCAAACGCTTTGCCCAAGCCACCGGTCGCGCGCACGCGCATACCATCAAAAGCGGCAAGAGTGTCGCGCGGCTCGCCCGTGCCGACAAGGTTATACTGCGGCATGGGCGACGTCATGATGATCCGGGCGTTCCACTGCGCCATTTCTTCTTTGACGGCCGGGTGGTCATAAACCGCGTGGCTGACCGCTACTTCCTCGTCCAGATTGTTCACGCCCAGAAACGGAAGTTCTAGAACGGTGATCGCCCGGTTCTTGTCCCGATGGTAGCCCGCACAGAATTGTGCCATTTCGAATGCGCCGATCTCGATCCCGTCCAGGTTTTCCCTGGGTTTTGACAAGCCGCCATAGCTGACGTTGATCGTGAACTCGCCGCCGGTCTTTTCGGCAACCAGTTCGGACAGCTTTTCAACATGCTCTGTAAATGCGCGGCGCTTGCCCCAGACCGAGGCGTTCCATTCGGTCGCAACGGCTTCGCCTGCAAAGGCCACGCCAATGGCCGCGACGGCGGCGGCGCTTAACATCCTGTTCATAGTGATCTCTCCCTGTGATGCGCCCCTTGGTCAGAGCGCTTGGACATAAAGCTAGCGCCAACATCCGGATGTGCCAACCCCGCAGACGCTGATGAGTTGCCGCCTTCAGGGCGCGACCTGCCGGTACAATCGAAAGAAGAATTGGGAATCCAAAAGGCATCCGGGAAATTTCGGAAAACTGCAGTTCAAAAACAGTTACACGGTAGGCATTGTTATTTTTACATTTTTTTTATCTTTTTCCTATTTCTTTACATTTTTTAACCAGATAGCGAAATTTGTTTACAAACAAATCGTGGAACTACGGCAATTTATTTATTTGTTTTCAGAACCCCGTATATTCGCAATCGGGAGGAAACGGGTCGACATTGCCTGTTTGACGGGCAAAATCGGTTCATCAATATCCAGTCCTAGAGGGAGGAGCCTCAGTATGACAACCGCTGCCCAGGCAGATGCCAAAACATATCCGCCATCCGCAGAAATCGTGTCCCGTGCGCATATCGATGCTGACAAATACGCGGCAATGTATGCAGCCTCTGTCAGTGATCCTGATGTCTTCTGGGATGAACAGGGCAAGCGCGTCGACTGGATCAAGCCTTATACTCAGGTCAAGGATGTGGACTACAGCTTTGGCTCGGTGAAGATCAACTGGTATGCCGATGGCACGCTGAATGTTTCGGCAAACTGTCTGGACCGTCACCTGGCGACACGCGGCGATCAAACCGCGATCATTTGGGAGCCGGATGATCCAAACGACGCAGCGCAGCACATCACCTATGCCGAATTGCACCGCCGCACCTGCCGGATGGCCAACATTCTGGAATCAATGGGCGTGCGCAAGGGCGACCGGGTCGTGATCTATCTGCCGATGATCCCCGAAGCCGCGTATGCCATGCTGGCCTGCGCCCGGATTGGGGCGATCCATTCGATTGTTTTCGCAGGTTTTTCCCCGGACGCCCTGGCAGCGCGGGTCAATGGCTGCGACGCCAAGGTCCTGATCACTGCCGACGAAGCCCCGCGCGGTGGCCGCAAGACGCCATTGAAATCGAATGCCGATGCGGCTTTGCTGCACTGCAAGGACACCGTGAAATGTCTGGTGGTCAAGCGGACCGGTGGCCAAACCACATGGGTGGACGGACGTGACCACGACTACAACGAAATGGCGCTTGAAGCGGATGACTACTGCGCGCCCGCCGAGATGAGCGCAGAAGACCCGCTGTTCATCCTTTATACCTCTGGCTCAACCGGTCAGCCCAAAGGCGTGGTGCATACCACCGGCGGCTATCTGGTCTATGCAGCCATGACGCATGAGATCACTTTCGATTATCACGATGGTGACGTGTACTGGTGCACTGCAGACGTGGGTTGGGTCACGGGCCACAGCTATATCGTCTACGGCCCACTGGCCAACGGAGCGACCACGCTGATGTTCGAGGGTGTGCCGACATTTCCGGACGCCTCGCGGTTCTGGCAGGTCTGCGAAAAGCACAAGGTGAACCAGTTCTACACCGCGCCGACCGCAATCCGTGCCCTGATGGGACAAGGCAATGAATTCGTCGACAAATGCGACCTGAGCGACCTGCGCGTTCTGGGCACAGTGGGCGAGCCCATCAACCCCGAAGCCTGGAACTGGTACAACGAAGTTGTCGGCAAAGGGAAATGCCCCATCGTTGATACCTGGTGGCAGACCGAAACCGGCGGTCACTTGATGACCCCCCTGCCCGGCGCACACGCGATGAAACCCGGCTCGGCCATGAAACCGTTCTTCGGCATTGTGCCGGTGGTTCTGGACCCGCAATCCGGTGTTGAGATTGAGGGCAATGGGGTCGAAGGCGTTCTGTGCATCAAGGACAGCTGGCCGGGCCAGATGCGCACCGTCTGGGGCGATCACGAGCGGTTCGAAAAGACCTATTTCTCGGACTACAAGGGCTATTACTTCACTGGTGACGGCTGCCGCCGTGATGAAGATGGCGATTACTGGATCACTGGCCGCGTTGACGATGTGATCAACGTTTCCGGGCACCGTATGGGCACGGCCGAGGTGGAAAGCGCACTGGTCGCGCATGCCGCCGTCGCCGAAGCCGCTGTCGTTGGCTACCCCCATGAGATCAAGGGGCAAGGCATCTATTGCTACGTCACCCTGATGAATGATCGTGAGCCCAGCGACGAACTGCTGAAAGAACTGCGCACCTGGGTCCGAACCGAAATCGGCCCGATCGCCAGCCCGGATGTGATCCAGTGGGCGCCTGGCCTGCCCAAGACACGCTCGGGCAAGATCATGCGCCGTATCCTGCGCAAGATTGCCGAAAACGACTTTGGCAGTTTGGGTGATACTTCGACACTGGCTGATCCGTCGGTCGTCGAAGACCTGATCGAAAACCGTGCGAACAAGTGAGGATGTGATGGACGCTGCCACGATCACCACACCCGCCGTTCTGATCCTTCTTGGCCCTCCGGGCGCCGGGAAGGGCACACAGGCCCGCATGCTTGAAGAAAAGTTCGGGCTGGTTCAACTGAGCACCGGCGATCTGCTTCGGGCCGCCGTTGCTGCCGGAACCGAGGCGGGCAAGGCCGCGAAGGCCGTGATGGAAGCCGGCGATCTTGTCAGTGACGAGATCGTCATAGCCATCCTGCGCGACCGGATGGCGGAACCGGATTGCGCCAAGGGTGTCATTCTGGATGGATTCCCGCGGACTACGGTTCAGGCCGAAGCGTTGGATGGACTGTTGGCCGAAAACAGTCAGAAGATCAGCGCTGCGATCAGCCTTGAGGTGGAGGATGCCGAGATGATCACCCGCATCTCGGGCCGCCATACCTGTGCTGGCTGCGGTGAGGGGTACCACGATCAGTTCAAGAAACCGGCGGTCGAAGGTAAATGTGACAAATGCGGTCACACGGAGTTCAAGCGCCGCGCAGATGATAATGCGGTAACCGTTGCGTCCCGGCTGGAAGCCTACCATGCGCAGACCGCTCCGCTGATCGACTACTACGACAGTCATGAGGTTTTGAAACGGACCAACGCCATGGGCCGGATCGAAGACATCGCCAGTGATCTGGAACAGATCGTCGGCGACGCGATGAGTTAAGGGGATAAGTGAAGCCCAATTTGGGGCTCTGATCCAACAAAAGAATACTTCAACGGACCCGCCTTGGCGGACCGGAGGAGTTTTGCCAAACGCCACCCGGCGTTCGGCGCATTCGAGAGGCGGCCCAACGCACTGGAGGAGTTGGGCAAGGGGCCGCTCAACGACGAAGCGAAGGAGGAACCCGCGATGGCGGATCAATCTACAAACTCCGCGCAGGCTGCCGAGGCCGATAAGGGCTATTGGCAGGCCAACCTGCGCCTCATCTACATCAGCCTCGTGATCTGGGCGCTGGTGTCTTTCGGATTCGGCATTCTGCTGCGTCCGCTGCTGTCGGGTATCGCTGTTGGCGGCACCGACCTGGGCTTTTGGTTCGCTCAGCAGGGATCGATTCTGGTCTTTCTGGTGCTGATCTTCAACTACGCCTGGCGCATGAACAAGCTGGACGCCGAATACGGCGTGGATGAGGAGTAACCCCCATGGACCAGTTTACCATCAACCTGCTGTTTGTCGGCGCGTCGTTCGCGCTGTACATCGGCATCGCGATCTGGGCCCGTGCGGGTTCCACATCCGAATTCTACGCCGCCGGTCGCGGCGTTCACCCGGTCACCAACGGTATGGCGACAGCGGCGGACTGGATGTCAGCGGCCTCGTTCATCTCGATGGCGGGCCTGATTGCCTTTACCGGCTATGACAACTCGACCTTCCTGATGGGTTGGACCGGTGGCTACGTGCTGCTGGCACTGCTGCTTGCACCTTACCTGCGTAAGTTCGGCAAGTTCACCGTATCGGAATTCATCGGGGACCGCTTCTACAGCCAGACCGCCCGTATCGTTGCGGTGATCTGTCTGATCGTGGCTTCGGTGACCTATGTTATCGGCCAGATGACCGGCGTTGGCGTGGCCTTCGGCCGCTTCCTTGAGGTGTCGAACACATCCGGTCTGCTGATCGGTGCCTGTGTCGTGTTTGCCTACGCGGTTTTCGGTGGGATGAAAGGTGTGACCTACACTCAGGTCGCTCAGTACTGCGTGCTGATCACCGCCTACACGATCCCGGCGATCTTCATCTCGCTGCAGCTGACCGGCACTCCGATCCCGGCGCTGGGACTGTTCGGCGACACCGCAGGCGGAGAGCCTCTGCTGAGCAAGCTGGACGCGATCGTGACCGAGTTGGGCTTCAACGAATATACCGCCCACCACTCGAACACGCTGAACATGGTACTGTTTACACTGTCGCTGATGATCGGCACCGCAGGTCTGCCGCACGTGATCATGCGCTTCTTCACCGTGCCGAAAGTGTCTGACGCCCGCTGGTCGGCTGGCTGGACGCTGGTCTTCATCGCTCTGCTGTACCTGACTGCCCCTGCGGTTGGCGCAATGGCGCGACTGAACATCACCGACATGATGTGGCCCAACGGTGGCATCGAAGGTGGCGCTGTTTCGGTTGAAGACATCGACACCGATCCACGTTACGACTGGATGCAGACGTGGCAGAAAACCGGTCTGCTGGACTGGGAAGACAAGAACGGCGACGGCAAGATCCAGTACTACAATGACGCGAATGCCGACATGCAGGCCATTGCGGAAGAAAAAGGCTGGGTTGGTAACGAACTGACCAAGTTCAACCGCGACATCCTGGTTCTGGCCAACCCCGAAATCGCCAACCTGCCGGGTTGGGTGATCGGTCTGGTCGCGGCCGGTGGTCTTGCGGCTGCCCTGTCGACTGCTGCGGGTCTGTTGCTGGCGATCTCGTCGGCGGTGTCCCACGACCTTGTCAAAGGTGCGATCAACCCGCAGATCTCTGAAAAAGGAGAACTGCTGGCGGCTCGTATCGCCATGGCCGTGGCCATCGTCGTTGCAACCTATCTGGGTCTGAACCCGCCGGGCTTTGCGGCGCAAACCGTGGCACTTGCCTTCGGTCTGGCGGCGGCCTCGATCTTCCCGGCACTGATGATGGGGATCTTCTCGACCCGCATCAACAACACTGGCGCAGTTGCTGGTATGCTGGCAGGTCTGACCGTGACCTTGGTCTACATCTTCCTGCACAAGGGCTGGCTGTTCATTCCGGACACCAACTCGTTCACCGATGCTGACCCGCTTCTGGGTCCGATCAAGTCGACTTCGTTCGGTGCCATTGGTGCAATGATCAACTTCGGCGTTGCCTACGTCGTCGCCGGTATGACCAAAGAGACTCCGCCGGAGATCGTCGAATTGGTCGAAAGCGTGCGCATTCCCCGTGGTGCGGGCGCAGCTCAGAACAAGTGAGCCTGATGTGGTCGGTACCCTCCATGGCTGACCACATCTTTCGATCCACTGTACCCGCCCGGCATCCCACCGGGCGGGGCTTTTCATTCAGAAGCCAAGGACGACCCTATGCCCCTGTCCCATGATGAGATCACCCGGTTTCTGAAATCCGTTCACCCCTATGACGCCCTGCCCTCGGATACGCTGGACGCCATTGCCCGGCAGATCGAGGTTCATGAGGTCGAAGCGAATAGCCCGGTTTACGCGTTGGGCGGCCCCCTGCCTGGTGTTTTCGTAATCTACGAAGGACAGGTCGAAATCACAGATGAAAACGGAGCGGTCGTATCCCACCTTGGTCTACGCAACTCCTTTGGCGAGCGGGGGCTACTGAAAGACGGCAAGGCAGCAACGCATGCGCGCGCGGACACGCCGTCTGTTCTGATTCTGCTGCCGCCCGCCCTGGTGCGCCAACTGATCGACGATCATGATGTGGTCTCGAGATTCTTCAACCGAACCCGGGGCAACCGCTCCACTCCGCAAAGTCTGGCAACCACCGCTATTGACGTGTTGATGGCACGCGATCCTGCGACTTGCCCACCTTCCACCCCGGTTCAGAAGGCGGCGCAGTTGATGCGAGAAAGGCATATCTCGTCGCTTTGCGTAACCGAAAGCGGGACCCTTCTGGGCATTGCTACGCTGAGGGACATCGCAAGCAAGTTCGTGGCAGACGGAATGCCCGCAACAACGCCGGTATCGTCGATCATGACAGTAAATCCGGTCACACTTTCGCCCTCGGATATCGGCTCGGACGTTCTGCATGTGATGATGGAGCGCGGCATCGGCCACATCCCCATTTCCGAAGGCGGACGTCTTGTCGGCATCGTCACGCAAACAGACCTGACCCATTATCAGGCCGTCAATTCCGCCGAACTCGTGCGTCGGATCGCCCGCGCCCAATCCGCCGAGGAGATGGCGCTGGTAACGGCTGAAATCCCTCAGTTGCTGGTGCAGTTGGTGGCCGGAGGGAACCGGCACGAGATCGTGACCCGTCTGATCACCGACATTGCCGATACTGCCACCCGGCGCTTGCTGGTATTGGCCGAAGACAAATTTGGACCACCGCCAGTTCCCTATCTGTGGCTGGCGTGCGGTTCGCAAGGGCGGCAGGAACAGACAGGTGTTTCGGATCAGGACAACTGCCTGATGCTGGACGATAAGGTGACGGACGCCCAGATGCCCTATTTTGCTGATCTGGCCAAATTTGTTTCGGACGGGCTGGACACCTGCGGGTATTTATATTGCCCCGGCGACATGATGGCCACCAACCCGCGCTGGTTTCAGCCGGTCCGCGTCTGGCGCGACTATTTCAAGGGCTGGATCGCCAAACCCAACCCCGAGGCACAGATGTTGGCCTCGGTTATGTTCGACCTGCGCCCCATCGGCGGCGCGTTCGAGCTGTTCTCGGATCTTCAGGCAGATACGCTCGGCGCGGCCAGCGCAAATTCAATCTTTGTCGCCCACATGATTTCCAACTCGCTCAAGCACACGCCACCATTGGGCTTGCTCCGCGGCTTTGCGACGATCCGTTCGGGCGAGCATCGAAACACGCTGGATCTGAAACATAACGGCGTCGTACCTGTGGTGGATCTGGCCCGGATTTACAGTCTGCAGGGGCAATTCACCGAAGCCAACACACGTGCACGCCTGAAAGCCGCCGAGGCCGGCGGCGTGCTGAGCCCAGCTGGCGCGCGGGATCTACTGGACGCCTACGATCTGATTGCCGAAACCCGGCTGGAACATCAGGTTCGGCAGATCAAGGCTGCGAAAGATCCCGACAATTACCTGCCCCCGTCGGATTTGTCCGACTTTGAGCGAAGTCATCTGCGCGATGCCTTTGTCGTGGTAAAAACGATGCAGTCGGCGGTAGGCCACGGCAAGGGCATGTTGGGTTAAGTGTAGCTTGACGAGTACGATGGGATCGCTTTCGGCGACCGTATTTGGAACAAGAAGAAGAGGCGAGACGCGCCTGAGTCAGAAAGGTTGGCCATGTTTCTTGAATTGATCGGTACGGTTTTTGCAGGTTTTGCTTTTGCAGGCATCGCAATGCTGTTGAACAAGCTTTCCGGTGGCCGTCTGCCCCGCTGGACCGCGCCGGTTGCCGCCGGTGCCGGGATGATCGGAGTGACCATCGCCAGCGAATATTCGTGGTATGGGCGCCAGCTTGAAACCTTGCCTGAAGGAATGGAGATCGTGCAGGAGGTCGAAAGCCGCGCCTTCTATCGACCTTGGACCTATGCCGTGCCCTTCGTGGATCGTTTTGCCGCCATCGATACCGTATCGGTGCGCACCAACGCGCAGGTTCCCGAGCAACGCCTGGTGGATCTGTATTTCTTCGGTCGCTGGGCCCCGGTTTCGAAACTGCCCGTTGCAGTCAATTGCGCCGAAAACAGCCGCGCCAACCTGGCAGACGGTGCGGAATTCGCCGATGACGGACGGTTGCTGAATGCCACCTGGATCGCGGCGGGTTCCGGAGACCCGGTCATAGAAGCCACCTGCGAGGTCTGATCATGCTGACCCGGCTGAGCCTGCGCCTGAGAGTATTCCTGTTCTTCTGTCTGCTGGCACTTGGCGGATTGACCGTCTGCATTGCAGCCCTGTGGGTCGGATACGCACGAACGGGCAACCCGGACCTGGCCAATGCGTTTGTTTTTGCCGGTATTCTTATCGCCTTTGGCCTTTTGGCGCTAAGTGTCGGAGTCTGGCTGTTGTTTGACGACAATGTCGCAAAACCGATCGAGCGCTTGTCGGCTGAACTGCGCGCCCGTGCGCATGCCGGTGTCAGCAGCGACCTTGACCTTCAGGCCGCGCGGTATTTGGGGGATCTGGCCCCGGCAGCGGCAGGGCTTGCGGATCGGCTCACTGACAAGACCCTTGATATCGCCGAAGCCGTCGCTGCGGAAACTGCTCATCTCGCGGCTGAAAAGCGGAAGCTTACGGCGCTGTTGACGGAAATTCCGGTGGCAATGCTGCTGGCTGGTCCGACCCATAAAATCGTTCTCTACGACGCGCAGGCCGCCGAGGTTTTGGCCCAGATTTCCCATCCTAGGCTGAACGCCTCTCTTTTCGAGTATCTGCAGCCGAACCCGCTGACAGCGGCGTATGAGAAGATGTGCAAGACCGGGCTCGAGGTCGCATGTACGCTGGCCAGCATTGATGGCAACCAAAGCTATGCCGCGCGTATGAAACCCCTGGGCCATGCGCCCGGCTACATGCTGATCTTCGACGACAGCGCCGCCAATATCCCGCCCGAGGCCGCCCGCCCGCTGGTTTACAATTTCGATCTGTTGGACGGAGCCACCGATGTAGAATTCGAACATCGCGCCCTGACCGACCTGTGTTTCGTGGTGTTCGATACCGAGACCACGGGCCTGCTGCCGCACAAGGATGAAGTTGTGCAGATCGGCGCAGTCCGGGTGGTCAAGGGCCGGATCGTCGAAGGTGAGCATCTGGATTTGCTGGTCAACCCCGGAATTCCGATCCCTCCGGCTTCGACCAAGGTGCACAAGGTCAGCGACCACATGGTCCAGGGGGCTCCGGACATTGCCCAGGCTGGGCGCGTTTTTCATCAGTTCGCTCATGATGCGGTCATTGTGGCCCACAACGCTCCGTTCGATATGGCGTTTATGCGCCGGCATGAGAAACGCATGGGTGTGGAATGGAACCACCTGATTTTGGACACGGTCCTGCTGTCGGCTGTGCTGTTCGGTGCCAGCGACACACACACCCTGGATGCACTATGCGAGCGACTGGACATCACAATCCCGGAGGCGCTGCGCCATACGGCATTGGGTGACGCCGTCGCGACGGCCGAGGCTCTGGTCAAGATGCTGCCCATGCTTCGGGCACGCGGGATGGTGACATTTGGCGATGTTCTGGTCGAAACACGCAAACATGGGCGATTGCTGGAAGATCTGAACTGACGCGTAAATATTCACGCCATTTTCACCTTTCCATGGACAAACCCGACCGCTCATGGCACCTGATGCGCGTCTAAAACACGAGCGCGCAATGACGGATAGAACCTTCACCCCCGGCCCGGATCACAGCAACGCCTTTCGACAGGCGTTGGGCTGTTTCGGCACAGGTGTGACGGTCATCACGACCAACACGGCCGCAGGGCCGCGCGCCATTACCGTGAATTCCTTTTCCTCGGTGTCGCTGGATCCCCCGCTGGTTCTGTGGTGCCTTGCCAAGGATTCCAACCGCTTTGACGCCTTCAGCGCATGCACGGACTATTCGATCCACGTCATGGCGCAGGAGCAGCAGGATCAGGCATTGAAGTTTGCCCGAAACGGCTTTGATTTCTCGCATGCAGACTGGAGCGCGGATCCTGCAGGTCGTCCCCAGCTGCACGGCTGTCTGGCGCGGTTTGATTGCCATCTGCATGACCGGCACGAAGCGGGCGATCACTTGATCTTGGTGGGCCGCGTTGAAACCGCGATGTACCGGACAGGTCAGGGCCTGATTTTCAAACGCGGTCAGTTCGGTGGTTTTGTCGATACGATCTGAACGCTATTCGTCCAGAGACCCATGAACGGCAAGCGCCTCAAGTTCAGCATCTTGGGGAACGATGACGCGAAACGCTTCATGAACACCTGAATCGGTCAACTCGCGAGCAACGGTCAGCAGCGTGTTGGGCGCGTGTTCTTCACACAGGCCGGACATATGGTCAATTTCGGCCTGTGCAACGCCCAGGGCTGCATCGATTGACGGGGCTCCGTAGAAACGGACGAAATGATCCGCAAGGTTCTGTGCGATCTGTTCAAGTTCGGATGGTTCGACGTTGGTAACGGCGACGAATGTCACCCGTCCGAATGTCTCAAGCCCCAGCCAGCCGTTGGCAAAGGCCTGCCGCGCCTTGCCTGCCAGATCAGCCGACCCCCAGTTCGAAAACTCGAACCCGCCCGAAATGCACCATTCACCGGTGCGCGCAGGCGACTGAAAGACATTCATGTCACTTTCGTCAAAGTGAATGGCACGGGCCAATTTCATCAGGATGCCTCCAGCAATTCAGTCAGTGGGCGCAGTTGGGCGTCCGAACCCTTGCGGATCAGCATACCGAACCTTTCATCAGTGCCAAGGAACACGCCCTGTTCTTCAATCGGCTCACCCACGCCGCGCAGAAGTCCCATCCATTCTGCGTGCAACGGGCCGTTGCCGTCCTCTTGCCAGCGATTGAGCCAGGTCAGCATGTGACGCGACCAGCTTTCGACCAACTGCACCGGGCCGACTTCGGCACAGCCTTCGTCATACAGCGCGGTGACATCAGGGTTTTCCCCGGGTGCATCGCTTGTCTGCAACAAGGCCAGTTCCCACCCGATCACCAACCAGTCAGGGACTTCTTCCGAACTATTGGCAGAAGCAGCGGCCCGAAACTGCCCACACCGGGCCCCGTTCACGCAGACCAAACCGTCCCAGCCCAGATGTACGGCAACCTCGGGCGGGGCCAGCGCGCCCAAAGCGTTCTGAAAACCCACCGCGCACAACGGAAGCATTGCCATTGCGTCCTGCAGCGGCACCTCGGGCGCGAAGACAATCGCAACCCGCAGACGGTCTGCCTGAATATTGTAAACGACCGCGCCCGCGTCACAGCCCAGCGCAGCCATGGCCTGCGCGCGGTCAAACGGGTCTTCCCCGCCCTGAACCGGATGTCCGGTCAGCAATGGGGGGAAGACCGGCTCGGTCATGCCTGGCCCTTGGCGATCATGTCGCGGGCGATCTTGCGGAACGCCTCGGCCTGCGGACTGTCTGGCTTGCTGACCACGATCGGCGCACCGCCATCGGCTGCGACGCGAATGTCCAAATGCAGCGGAATTTCCCCCAGCAGCGGAACGCCCAGCGCAGCGGCTTCGGAGGCCACTCCGCCGTGTCCGAATACATGCTCCTCATGTCCGCAATTCGAACAGATATGGGTCGACATGTTCTCGATCATCCCCACGATGGGCGTTTTGAGCTGATTGAACATGTCGATGCCTTTGCGGGCGTCGATCAGCGCCACATCCTGCGGAGTTGACACGACGATGGCGCCATCCACCCGGAATTTCTGGCTTAGCGTCAGTTGCACGTCGCCGGTGCCGGGCGGCAGATCGACGATCAGCACATCCAGTGCACCCCATTGCACCTGGTTCATCATCTGCTGCAGCGCACCCATCAGCATTGGGCCACGCCATACAACCGCCTGCCCTTCGTTGGTCATCAGGCCCATCGACATCATGGTGACACCGTGATTGCGCAACGGCAGGATCGTTTTTCCGTCAGGGCTTGCCGGTCGTCCGGAAACCCCCAGCATACGCGGCTGCGATGGCCCGTAAACATCCGCATCCAACAGTCCAACACGGCGACCTTCGGCGGCCAGTGCGCAGGCCAGATTGGCGGAAACAGTCGATTTACCGACCCCGCCCTTGCCAGATGCCACCGCGATGATCCGGTCAACACCCGCAACCGGCTGTGGCCCCGTTTGCGAAGGCTTGGGTTTCGGCTTCAGATCCGGCGGCGCCTTTTCGGAATGCGCGGTCATCATCGCGGATACCTTTTCAACGCCCTCGACCATTTTCGCGGCCTGTTCGGCGGCGGCACGCACCGGCTCCATCCGCTCGGCCTGTTTCGGGTCGATCTCCAGCACGAAACGAACGGTTTCACCTTCGACATTCAGGGCGCGCACCACACCTGCACTGACGATGTCCTGACCCGAAACCGGGTCGGTGATCTTTTTCAGGTTCGCCAGAACCGCGTCACGAACACTCATGCACCTGTTTCCTTGTTCCGCCCCATAGTGTGGGTATCGCCTGTCATTGCATGTGTCTCCGTCTTTTTCAGTTTATTTGACGCTATCCGCCAGTCGCCGCTAGGCTTGGGGAATGCGTGCCATCCTTTTGTGCCTGAGCCTGTCGCTGTCTGCCACCCCTTCGTTATCGCAAGAGGCGCTTGGGCTTGCGGCTCCGGATCAGGTGAGGGAATCGGGTCTACTGCAACATATTCTTCCGCGCTTTTCCCTCAAGACCGGAATCCGGGTTATCGCCGATGAAAACGGGATAATGTCTGTGGCGGCCTCCCCGCCGGGTAAGCCCGTCTTTGCCCGGGATGGCGTCACCTACCATCTTCGTATTCAGGATGACCCTCGCCAGGTCCGGTTTGAGGACTGGATGCTTTCGGACATTGGAAAGCGCACGATCGAAAGCTTTGTGCCGGATCAGGGCTCTCCTTTCGATACGCAGTTTGACACCGTTGAAACTGCAGAAGAAACGGCAACGAACGCGAACACTGAGATCGGGCGCGAGCTGTCGTTTACCCATTGCGGAAGGTGTCATGTTATTGGTCCGCGCAACCGCATGAACGGTTTGGGCTCGACCCCGTCCTTTGCGGTTCTGCGCGCCATGCCCGACTGGTCGGAGCGGTTCGAAGCCTTCTTTGCGCTGAACCCGCACCCTTCGTTCACGCAAATCGCGGGGCTGACACCTCCTTTCGATCCGACCCGGCCCTCGCCTATTCACCCGGTCGAAATCACGCTGGAGGACTTGGAGGCCATACTCGCCTTCGTATCGAACATCCGCGCGGCCGATCTGGGCGCGCCACTGCAGCATCAGTGATCCTTTCGCTTCGAGAAGTAGTCCTCGGTGGTGACAACACGCGGCCTTGGGCTGGATTGAAAAGGATTGTCCTGGTGCTGAAACTGCGCATTTACACGGCAATTGTCGCACATCTGGATCATCCGCGCCTGTTCGGATGAGGCAAACATCGGATGGCTTCCCGACAGTTTGTCCAAAATGCGCTCGACCGTGGACTTCACACCGAACAACGCTCCACACTCGACGCAGGCAAAGGGTTCTTCCTCGTTCAACACCTGCTGAGACAGGGCCTTGTCACTCAGGTCCAGCTGCGGGACCAGAGCAATCGCTTTTTCGGGGCAGATCGTCCGACACAGGCCACACTGCAAACACGCGTCCTGCTGGAAATTCAGTTGCGGCATATCCGGGTTGTCGACCAATGCGCCGGACGGGCACAACGACACGCAGCTCAAACACAGCGTGCAGGCATCCGTATCAACAGCAATGGCCCCATATGGCGCGTCCTGTGGCAAAGTGATCGGCTCATCGGCGCCAGGGTTCAGCGCCTGCGCTGCCAGTCGCGCGACCTGCCGGCGATTTCCCAAGGGCAGGACCGGATCGGTCAAAGCCTGCGGGACATGCTGATCGTAAAGACGGTCAGACAGTGCATCCGGGTCTGTTTCATCAATCACACCAAGACACTCGGGATCGGCAATGGCCTGCGCCAGCATCAGTTCCTTGTCCAGCGCGTCCTTTTCGGTCGTTGGCGAAAGCAGGACATCGACTCGTGCAAAACCGTGGGCCAGACCGGCCAGCATTTCCGCATGACCAAAGCCCGAGATCACGTTCAATTCCAGCGGGATCACATCCGCAGGCAAGCCCCGACCGAACCGGGCAGCAAGCCGGATCATCTCGGCCCCATGGGCATCGTGAACCAGCAAACGCGGAGCGATGCCTCCGGCCCTTCGGTAGGTGCGCGCCAGGACATGCATCCGAGACAGCAAAGCGGCCAGAGGCGGATCCTCGTAGGTGATCGCCGTCGACGGGCAAACCGATGAACATTCGCCGCATCCGGCGCAGATCATCGGATCTATTGCGACGTGTTCTCCGGCCGGAGTAATTGCACCCGTCGGACAAATGTCCAGACAATTCGTGCAAGCCACCTGTTCCGCCCGGGAATGGGCGCAAAGGGTTTCATCGAGACGAACATAGAGCGGCTTTTCGAACGTTCCAACCAATTGCGCCGCATCAAACGCCACCCTTTCGACGGCCAGCGCATCGCGCGGATCAGCGCGCAGGTAGCCTTCGCGCTTGGCCGGGGCCTGAACAAATGGGGTGCCGCCGGTCAGGTCGATCACAATGTCGCAGACCGATCGCGCGCCATCCTTTGCGTCGGTCCAACCGAACGCGCCTCGCCCGCCGGGTTTCAACTGCCTCAACCCGTCCAGCTTCAGCGAGAACGCACCAAGCGCCCCATTCAGCGCGCGCAGTTCCCCATGCACGACGTCAAACGATCTGGAGACCGGTACAGCGTCATCCGTGGCCAGCACCGTGATCGCCAAAGTACCTGACAAACGCCCGGCCAGCGCAAAAGCGGCCTCGCCCGGTCCAATGACAAAGCAGGTACCCTCGCTAACGACATCGACGCTGGGAGTGATCGGTTGCGGCAGCAGTGCTTCGGCGGCCAGCGCGGCGATCTTGGGTGCCGCATCCTGCCCCTGTTCGGACCATCCTGCGCGGTCGCGCAGATCGACAAAGCCGGGCGTTTCAACACCCAGATCGTCGGCAAGGTCACGAAACACGTCCTGCTCCTGCCCGCAGGCTATGATTGTCGTATCCTCGCCTTTCAGCGCAGAGGCGGCGGCTTCCAGTTCCCGCGTGCACAGCGCGCTGTGAATTTTGGAACACGACACATCGCAGGCCGAGGCCACCTTGTCCGCATCCAGCGACTGGGTTCCCGCGCAATCGCAAAGCAGCATCTTTATGGCCATGTCCATCCCCATCGCTTTCCCACCCTCAGCACATTAAGCCGTATGCGCAGTGAGGCAATGTCCACGGCACCAAAGAAGGGTTTATTCGCCGGATCAACCCCGCATAACCCTCGCCCGGACACCAAAATTAATTACCAATTGGTTAGAAAATAAACTTGTGGTGATCAATTGTCATGTTTCGCGCCAATAAGATGCTTGGCGAAAAGCCGTATTGTGTACCATAGTGGACACCAAGGAAGGCAGGGGAGAGCCTTTCGGGGAGGATTAGGTGGCCAGGGCCGCAAATCAGATCGAAATGCCGGTTGGCGTTGTTGTGCGCAAAACACCGGGTGTGACCCGTTGGGCGCGGTGGAGCTGGCGTGCAGTGGCGGCTTTGCCCGGAGCAGGACCTGCAGATTGGAAGGAATTGCGCCGCGAGGGGGAAGCCGTGGAGTACCACGCAGCCACCCTTCCGCTGACGCTCTGGGCAGACGAAACCGAAGCCTACATGGTGAACCTGTCTGAATTTCAACCGTCGGTCTATCTGGTCTTGCGGGACGAGCTTGACGGAGATCATCCGTTGAATGCGGTTCTGATCACGGCTTCTCCTTTTGAAGGTCAGGACTATGCAGATACCGGAGAAGAGATCGTCGAAAAAATCCCCATGAGCGAGGGTCTGATTGCGTGGGTGCGCGACTTTACCCTGCAACATCACCGGGATGAGGTGTTCATCAAACGCCGCCGCGACAAGAAACGGACCGATCTGGTGGAAGATGGAAAAGGGGATGCGCGCATTCGGCAGGCCTCGGACGTGTATCGCGCGCCGCGGAGGATCGTGCAATGACGGAAGTGCGCGATTTCTGGTCCCGCCGCAAGGCTGCCGTTCAGGCTGAAGCCGAGGCTGAACGCACCTCCTCCGAAGCGCAGAAAGTGGCAGAACAGCAGGCAGAGCTGGAAGAGAAGTCAGATGCGGAGATTCTTGCCGCATTCGATCTGCCGGACCCGGATGATCTGAAACCCGGTGACGACATTTCAGGGTTCATGGCCCAGGCCGTCCCCGACCGCCTCCGCCGACGTGCATTGCGACGCCTGTGGCGATTGAACCCGGTTCTGGCCAATGTGGACGGGCTGGTCGACTACGGTGAGGACTATACGGACGCCGCATGCGTCATCGAGAACATTCAGACGGCCTATCAGGTCGGCAAAGGTATGCTGGCCCATGTCGAGGCGCTGGCCGCCGAATGTGATGAAGAAGAACGTCCACCCGAAGGCGAGAACGAGGTGATCACCGAGGTCCGGGACGAACCCGCATTCGATGACGACACGCGACCGGAACCTGTACAGGTCGCAGAAAGCGATACGCCTGACGATACCGAACTAACCCCTGCCCCGCGCCGTATGACGTTTGAATTCGAAGGATAACCCAATGACCGCAAGCAACGCGCAAAACCTGGATGTCTCGGCCGAAGACCGACTGCGCGCGGATTTCTACAACTTTCTTGGTTTGCTGTTGGCGGGCCCGCCGGATCAGTTGCTGCTGGATCAGATGGCCGGATTGGGTGGCGACGACACTGAACTGGGCAAGGCCATTCAGGCCATGGCAAGGGTTGCCAAAGTCACCAAACCCGCAGCGGCGGAACGGGAATTCAATGCGCTGTTCATCGGGTTGGGTCGGGGCGAGTTGCTGCCTTATGCCAGCTTCTACCTGACGGGTTTCCTGAACGAGAAACCACTGGCCCATCTACGCAACGACATGGCAGCGCTTGGGATTACGCGGGCGCAAAACGTGTTTGAACCCGAGGACAACATCGCGTCGCTGATGGAGATGATGGCGGGCATGATCGTCGGGCGCTTTGGCGCGCCTGCCACGCTGGAGGACCAGAAGGTGTTCTGGAACAAGCACATCGGCCCATGGGCCATGCATTTCTATTCGGATCTCGAAGCCGCCGAAGCTTCGGTTCTCTATGCCTCGGTCGGAACAGCAGGCCGGGTTTTCATGGAGATCGAGCGGGAGGCTTTCCGGATGACGGCAGCGTAACTTGCTGCCATTCGCCAGCGCCCCAAACGGCGCTAATTCGCAATTGGGAAGGAGGAGCCCATGAGCAAGACCAAGGAAGACGGCGCCACACGCCGCGATTTCCTGAAACTGGCCGGTACCGCAGCACCCGCTGCCGTTGCCGCCGCCAGCCTGACCGGGAAAGCCGAGGCAGCCGAGCTGCCGACGGACGAGACCCGGATTCAGGACACAGCGCATACGCGCGCATACTTGAAAAGCGCGCGCTTCTGAGCCGCGACGACAGCGCCCGGGTCTGATCCGGACGACGTCACACCCGACTGACGGTTGCGATTGGCCCTGACGTCGGCTTCAGCAGTACCAAGCCAGCCATGGCTCACATGGCCAGCAAGGGAGGAAAACAATGCTTAGGAAAAAGACCAACGGGGTTGCGAGACGCCCCCAGCGGACAAGTATCCTGTCCCAGGTCGGCGAAAAAACCGTCGATCGCCGCGCATTCCTGCGTGGCTCGGGCCTGACGATCGGCGGCCTTGCCGCGATCAGCGCCACGGGTGGAACCGTGACGCCAGCCAGCGCCCAGACAGCGGCAAACCAGGCCGTTGAGAATATCAAATCCGTATGCACCCACTGTTCGGTCGGCTGTACAGTCGTCGCCGAAGTGCAGAACGGTGTCTGGATCGGGCAAGAACCCGGTTGGGACAGCCCGTTCAACCTGGGTGCGCACTGCGCCAAGGGGGCCTCGGTCCGCGAGCATGCCCACGGCGAGCGTCGCCTCAAGTATCCAATGAAAAAGGAAGGCGGCGAGTGGAAGCGCATCAGCTGGGAAGAGGCGATCAACGAGATCGGCGACGGCATGATGAGCATCCGCGAGGAATCCGGACCGGACAGCGTGTACTGGCTGGGGTCCGCGAAGCATAACAACGAACAGGCCTATCTGTTCCGCAAGTTCGCCGCCTACTGGGGCACGAACAACGTGGACCATCAGGCCCGTATCTGCCACTCTACCACTGTTGCGGGTGTTGCGAATACATGGGGCTACGGTGCCATGACCAATTCGTATAACGACATCCACAATTCCCGGGCCATCTTCATCATCGGCGGCAACCCGGCCGAGGCGCACCCCGTCTCACTGCTGCATGTTCTGCGCGCGAAAGAGCAGAACAACGCGCCGCTGATCGTCTGCGACCCGCGCTTTACGCGCACCGCGGCGCATGCAGATGAATATGTCCGCTTCCGCCCCGGCACAGACGTTGCGCTGATCTGGGGTATCCTGTGGCACATATTCGACAACGGCTGGGAAGACAAAGAGTTCATCCGCACCCGTGTCTGGGGCATGGACCAGATCCGTGAAGAGGTTGCCAAGTGGAACCCGGATGAGGTCGAGCGCGTCACCGGTACTCCGGGCTCGCAGTTGAAGCGCGTTGCGCGGACCATGGCCAACAACCGTCCCGGCACCGTGATCTGGTGCATGGGCGGTACGCAGCACACCAACGGCAACAACAACACACGCGCATACTGCGTGTTGCAGCTTGCCTTGGGTAACATGGGCACCTCGGGTGGTGGGACCAACATCTTCCGCGGCCATGACAACGTGCAGGGCGCGACGGACCTGGGTGTTCTGTCACACACCCTGCCCGGCTACTATGGCCTGTCAGCCGGCGCCTGGGGCCATTGGGCCCGCGTCTGGGGTGAAGAACCGGAATGGCTGGCTGGCCAGTTCGCCACGATCAAGGACAAGGAAGGCAAGGACAAACCACTTCAGAACGAACGTGGCATCCCGGTCTCCCGCTGGATCGACGGTGTCCTGGAAGACCCGGCGAACATGGATCAGGACAACAACGTCCGTGCCATGGTTCTGTGGGGTCACGCTCCGAACTCGCAAACGCGAGGCCCGGAGATGAAAACGGCGATGGAGAAGTTGGACATGCTGGTCGTGATCGACCCGTATCCCACCGTCTCGGCCGTTCTGCATGACCGCACCGATGGGGTCTACCTGTTGCCCGCCTGCACGCAGTTCGAAACCCGTGGCTCGGTCACGGCGTCGAACCGTTCGCTGCAGTGGCGCGACAAGGTGGTTGATCCGCTGTTCGAAAGCCTGCCGGACGAGGTCATCATGGCCAAGTTCGCCAACAAGTTCGGCTGGGCGGATCGGTTCTTCCGCAATATCGAGATGGAAGACCCGGAAACGCCGAATGTTGAAAGCATCACCCGTGAGTTCAACTCGGGCCTCTGGACCATCGGCTACACCGGTCAGTCGCCGGAACGTCTGAAAAGCCATATGGCCAACCAGCACACGTTCGACAGAACCACGCTGCAAGCCATTGGCGGACCCAACGACGGCGAGTACTATGGCCTGCCCTGGCCCTGCTGGGGAACACCGGAAATGGGTCATACGGGGACACCGAACCTGTATGATATGTCCAAACCGGTGGCCGAAGGCGGCCTGACCTTCCGCGCCCGTTTTGGCGTAGAACGCGACGGCGATAACCTGCTGGCCGAAGGTGTCTATAGCGTTGGATCGGAAATCCAGGACGGTTATCCCGAGTTCACGATGCAGATGCTGATGGACCTTGGCTGGGACGGTGACCTCACCGCTGAGGAACGCGCGGCTATCGACGCCGTTGCGGGACCAGAGACCAACTGGAAGACCGACCTGTCCGGCGGTATCCAGCGGGTCGCGATCGCTCATGGCTGTGCGCCCTTCGGGAACGCCAAGGCCCGCGCGGTCGTCTGGACCTTCCCGGATCCGATCCCACTGCATCGCGAACCGCTCTATACGAACCGGCGCGATCTGGTGGAGGACTATCCGACCTACGAGGACCGGCATGCCTATCGCCTGCCCACCCTTTATGCTTCGATCCAGAAGAACGACTTTTCAAAGGATTACCCGATAATCCTGACGTCAGGTCGTCTTGTCGAATATGAAGGCGGCGGTGATGAGACGCGGTCGAACCCGTGGCTGGCTGAACTGCAGCAGGACATGTTCGTCGAGATCAATCCGCGCGATGCTAACAACCTTGGTATTCGTGACGGGTCGCAGGTCTGGGTCGAAGGTCCCGAAGGTGGCAAGGTCAAGGTAATGGCGATGCTGACCAACAGGGTCGGTGCCGGCGTGGCCTTCATGCCGTTCCACTTCGGCGGCCATTTCCAGGGCGAAGACCTCAGGGCGAAATACCCTGCTGGTGCCGATCCCTATGTCTTGGGTGAAAGTTCCAACACCGCCCAGACCTATGGCTATGATTCAGTGACCCAGATGCAGGAGACCAAGTGTACTCTCTGCAAGATCTGGGCAGCGTAAGGAGGACGATAATGGCTAGAGCAAAGTTTCTCTGCGACGCTGAACGCTGCATCGAGTGCAACGCCTGCGTGACCGCGTGCAAGAACGAACACGAGGTGCCGTGGGGCATCAACCGCCGAAGGGTGGTGACGATCAATGACGGTAATCCGGGTGAACGCTCGATCTCGGTTGCCTGCATGCATTGTTCGGATGCACCGTGTATGGCGGTGTGCCCGGTCGACTGCTTCTATCAGAACGAGGAAGGCGTCGTCCTGCACTCCAAGGACCTGTGCATCGGCTGCGGCTATTGCTTCTACGCGTGCCCGTTCGGCGCGCCGCAATACCCGCAGGCTGGCAACTTCGGATCGCGCGGCAAGATGGACAAATGTACCTTCTGCGCCGGCGGCCCCGAGGAAACGCACTCGACCGCAGAGTTCGCCAAATACGGTCGCAATCGGATCGCCGAGGGCAAACTGCCCATCTGCGCCGAAATGTGTTCCACCAAGGCCCTGCTTGCCGGTGACGGCGATGTGGTCTCGGCCATCTACCGCGAGCGCGTCGTCGCCCGTGGCTTTGGCTCGGGCGCCTGGGGTTGGGGCACGGCCTACGACCAGAAAGACGGATAAAACCGTTTTCTTGAACCAAACAGACGACCCGCTGCGCCGGGTCGTCTGACTAGGGATTTTGACCGAGGTTCAGATGTTCCGCTTGCTCACCGTATTGCTGCTGACATTCTCGATGGCCCAGATCGCCGTCGCCCAATCAAGTGAAACCCAAGCCCCCGCCCCTGCCGACAGGTCAGCGACTGGCGGCGCGACAACGCTTGAAGACATCCTGGCGCGTCAGCGCGGCGAAAAGGTGGATAACAGCTATCGCTCGGACAATACCGGCCAAGGCAACGCCGAAGGCTTGCTTGGCCAGTTGGGGACGCGCGGCGTCGCCTCGGACAGCGATGTCTATCGCGCCCTTCGCTATGGCTCGGCAGACGTGACGGTGTCGTCCAAAGGGCCAGCGGCCGGAGTACTGATCCAAGACAGCGGTATGTGGTGGCTGAACTTTCGAACCGGACCGCTGCGCGAATACGGAACCTATATCGTGGGCGGAATGCTGGCGGTCATCGTATTGTTTTTCCTGATCCGCGGGAAAATCCGCATCGATGGCGAAAGGACCGGCCGCACGGTGACCCGCTTCAATGGATTTGAAAGGTTTGGCCATTGGCTGTTTGCCGGGTCGTTCCTGATCCTCGGCGTCACGGGTCTGCTGACTCTATATGGCCGCGACTTCCTGATCCCGCTTGTCGGCAAGGAAGGGTTTGCAACGATTGCTCAAGGTTGCAAATGGCTGCACAACAACCTCGCCTGGGCTTTCATGCTTGGCCTGATCATCGTCACGGTGAACTGGATCGCCCACAATATCCCCAACCGGACCGACCTGAAATGGCTCGCTGCCGGAGGAGGCCTGTTTTCCAAAGGCAGTCACCCGCCCGCCTGGAAGTTCAACGCGGGCCAAAAAATCATCTTCTGGGCCTGTATCCTGCTTGGCGTCTCAATTAGCTTGTCCGGTCTGTCGCTTCTGTTCCCCTTTGAACTGCCGATGTTCGCAAAGACCTTCTCGGTCGCCAATGCGACCGGGCTTCCGCAAATGCTGGGCCTGACCCTGCCCGAGCAGATGTCCCCGCAGGAAGAGATGCAGTATGCCCAAGTCTGGCACGTGATGGTCGCGTATGTGTTCATCGCCATCATCATCGCCCATATCTATCTGGGCTCGGTCGGCATGGAGGGCGCATTTGACGCCATGGGCACGGGCGAGGTCGAGGAACAATGGGCGCGCGAGCATCATTCGCTGTGGCTGGAAGACGTCCAGGAAAAAGAGGCTGGCAAGGCAGCGGCCTCGCCCGCGGAATAGATGCGCAAGCTGGTCATAGCACTGGCCCTGATCCCCTTCCCGGCTTTGGCCGAGTTTTTCACGCTCAAGGGTCACGGCGGGCCGATCATGGGGATCGCCGCTGCGCCGGACGGACGGATTGCGACTGCCAGTTTCGACAACTCGGTCGGGCTGTGGTCGGACCGCAAGCCGGAATGGCTTGAAGGGCACGAGGCCGCCGTCAATTCCGTCGCCTTCAACGGCCGAGCTGTCTACTCCGCCGGAGACGATTTCACGCTGCGTCGCTGGCCGGACGGAGAGATCGTTGGCCAACACAAAGGCAAGATCGTTGGGCTTGCCGCCTCGAAGACGCATGTGGCCACGGCCAGTTGGGACGGAACCATCGGGATTTGGCCAGAAGATGGTTCGGCCTCGCTGACACTTCAGGCGGGCAGCGGCGTGAATGCCGTTACCTTTTCCCCGGATGGGGCCACGTTATACTCGGCGGGCATGGACGGTACATTGCGCGTTTGGGACGTTGCCAGTGGACAGGAAACTGACCGGATGGTCGAACACGGATTCGGTATTAACGAACTGGTTCTGAACTCCACTGACAACTGGATCGCCTATGGCGCCGTGGACGGTGTGACGCGCATCCTGGACCTGACAACCGACGAAGAACGCGACTTTACGCTCGACCGCCGTCCAATCCTTGCGCTGGCGCTTAGCCCCGATCGCAACCTTTTGGCGGTCGGCGATGGCGAAGGCTACATCATGGTGATCGACACGGTAGAATGGCGCATCGCGCAGGATTTCCGTGCAACCTTGCGCGGGCCGGTTTGGGCATTGGCCTTCTCGTCGGACGGTCAGAACATCCATGCCGGCGGCATTGACGAGGCGATGTACAGCTGGCCCGTCGCCGCCCTTGGGGATCAGGAACAAATGGCTGCAGCCGAACCCAGCTTCCTTAAAAACCCTGATGAGATGAGCAATGGCGAACGCCAGTTTGCCCGAAAATGCTCGATCTGCCACAGCTTGACCCCCGACAGTGAACGACGGGCCGGACCGACTTTGCACGGCGTTTTTGGCCGGCAGGCAGGCACCCTGCCCGGATATTTCTACTCGGACACGCTGCAAGACTCTGATATCGTTTGGAATGAGGACACAATTAATGCCTTGTTCGATCAGGGTCCGGACCATTACATTCCGGGATCGAAGATGCCGATGCAGCGGATCGCCGGGTCACAGGACAGAGTGGATTTGATCGACTTTCTGCGCCACGCCACCGCACCGGAAAACTGAGCTGGAGGGAACCATGAAAGCCTTTCTTGCCGCCGTTGCGGCGATGGTCGTTATCACTGTCAGCGCGCCTTATGCTCTGAAACAGGCCGGGTTCAGTGCTGCGGACGCAGGGTCTGGTTCCGCGGTGCGCCTCGACTGAATGTCCCACTACCTTACCACAAAAGAACTGGCCGACCTGCTGCGCATTGGTGAGCGGAAGGCCTATGATCTGGCCTCCTCGGGCGAGGTGCCTTGCGTGCGCGCGATGGGCAAGCTGCTGTTCCCCCGGGCCGAGGTCATCGCCTGGCTGAACGCGTCAAGATCCGGGCCGCAGGTCGCGGAACCGCCCCTTCCCCCGATTGTCGCAGGCAGTCACGATCCCCTACTGGACTGGGCCTTGCGGGAAAGCGGATCGGGTCTGGCAACATATTACGATGGGTCTTTCGACGGCCTGAACCGCCTGAAAGATCGCAGCGCGCAGGCTGCCGTGTTGCATATCCACGAAGAGAACGGGTTCAACACCCAGGCGATGCGCAACACCTTCGGCGAAGCACCGGTTGTCCTTATCGAGATCGCGCAAAGACAGCGCGGGCTGTTGCTGGCCCCAGGCGTGTCGGGCATCAGGGAATTTGGGGACCTGAAAGCGCGGCGGGTCATACTCCGTCAGGATAGTGCGGCAAGCCAACATCTGTTCGACGGTCAACTGTCCACCTGCGGCCTCACTCGGGATGATCTGGACGCGCTGCCATCCTGCGCCCGAACCGAGGAAGAACTGGCTGTGGCCCTGCACGATGCCAAAGCCGAGGTCGGATTCGGATTGGGGGCCTTGGCCGGACTGTATAATCTAGGTTTTGTCCCGACGCATACCGAGAGGCTGGACCTTGCAATCTGGCGACGCGCTTATTTTGACGCTCCCCTGCAGAAGCTGTTGGGATTCCTGCGATCAGAACGATTTGCCACCAGAGCAGCCGAATTCGGCGGGTACGATCTGTCCCGTATGGGGACAGTCCATCATAACGGGGCCAGTGGCTGAGTGCCTGCTTTCATCTGGCGTTTGGGAAGAACAGCTGTTGTCCGTCCAACTGGTAGGACTCGATGGCGGCCTGTCCGTCAGGCCCTGTCAGCCAATCGATAAAACGTTGCCCGGCAGCGGCCCTGACACCCGGGTACTTTTCCGGGTTAACCAGAATGATGCCGTATTGGTTGAAAAGGCGCGGATCACCTTCGACAAGAATTTCAAGATCGCCCTTGTTTCCGAATGACTGCCAGGTGGCCCGATCCGTCAGCGCATAGGCCTGCAACCCGCTTGCCACATTAAGCGTGGCCCCCATTCCCGATCCCGTTTCACTGTACCACCTACCCGACGCTTTGGTCGGATCAATCCCTGCACTGGCCCAATGACGCATTTCGGCCTTGTGGGTTCCGCTGTCATCCCCGCGCGAGGCGAAAGGGGCCTCGGCCTCGGCCACCGCAGACAGGGCGGCCAGAACATCGGAGCCGCCGCGAATACCGGCCGGATCCGACTTGGGGCCTACAAGCACAAAGTCATTGTACATGACGTCAAAGCGTTCGACGCCCCAGCCGTCAGCAACGAATTGCTCTTCGGCGGGCTTTGAGTGCACCAGAAGGACATCGCCGTCCCCATTGATCGCATTCCTGATCGCCTGCCCTGTGCCGACCGCCACGACCCGAACATCAATTCCGGTTTCCGCTTCAAAACCCGGCAGGATGTAATCCAACAGGCCCGAGTTCTGCGTCGATGTGGTCGATTGAACGATGATAAACGGCGCTTCCGCCTGCGCGGGGGCAAGCTGCAGGCCAAACGCTACAACCGCTGCCCGAATGAAGTTTCGGATCATTCAGTTCTCCGTCGAGTTTTCAAGTGACCAGTCCGCCATCAAGGTAGCGTCGCGAGGCTTCGCTTGTCGGCGCCTCAAGTACCTGATTGGCGGCGCCATGTTCAACCACATGACCAGCCTGCATCATGACCACATCTGCCGCCAATCGCCGGGCCTGACCGATGTCGTGCGTCACCATCACGATGCGGACGCCCCGCATGGAAGCCCGCAAGATCATCTGTTCGATTTTCTGCGTCGCGCCTGGGTCAAGTGCGCTGGTCGGTTCGTCCAGAAACAGTGTATCGGGCAATGTCGCCAGTGCCCGAAGAATGGCCAATCGCTGCGCCTCACCTCCGGAAAGGGATCGTGCCGCTTGACGCGCCTTGGCTTCCAGCCCGCCCTCGGTCAGCAACTCTGCAATTCGGTCCCTGCGCTGAGCGTGGTTCAGTCCCTGTCGTTTCAGCACAAAGCCCAGATTGCCCGCAACAGAGCGGCGCAACAGAACCGGCCGCTGAAAAACCATCGCCTGACGCGTCATGTGTTCGGCATTCAGCGGCACGTTGTCCTGAAACACCCGACCGCCGTCCGGCGCGATCAACCCATGCAGGCACCTGAGAAGAAGGCTTTTACCCGCCCCGTTCGGCCCGAGGATCAACGTCGGGCCAGGCCCGTCCAAAGTTAGTTCTCGCACGTTCAGCAGGTCCTTGCCATCGCGCGCGATCCTGAGATCCTTCACCTGCAGTGTTCTATACATTTCACCGGCCAGATCACGCATGGCGTAATCCTTCCCGTTCAGCCCTGAGGCTCAGCGCGCTGACCATGGCATTTACCGCTACCGCAATTCCGATCAGGATCGCCCCAAGGGCCAGCGCAAGCGCCAGATTGCCCTTGGATGTCTCAAGCGCGATGGTGGTCGTCATGACCCGCGTCACGTGATTGATATTGCCGCCGACGATGATCACTGCGCCAACCTCGGCAATCGCACGTCCGAAGCCCGCAAGCAACGCCGTGACAAGTGCCAGCCGGGCATCCCACAACAAGACCGGAACCGAGGCCAGTCGCGACACGCCAAGCGAGCGCAACTGCTCTGAATACTCTTCGGCCAGCATCTCGACCACCTGTCGTGTCAATGCAGCGACGATGGGCGTGACCAGAACCACCTGCGCGATGATCATCGCGGTTGGTGTGTAAAGCAGCTGCAAGACGCCCAATGGCCCTGACTGTGACAACATCAGATAGACAAGCAACCCGACCACCACGGGCGGCAAACCCATCAGGGCGTTCATCAGAACAATCAGCACTCGGCGTCCCGGAAACCGAGCCACGGCAAGAGCAGCACCCAAGGGCATGCCGATGGCGGCTGAAATCAACACGGCAAAGATCGAAACGCGCAGGGATAGCAGGACGATCGCCCAAAGCTCTGTATCCCCGTTCAGGATCAGAGCCATCGCCTTGCTGAATTCTGATGCAAAATCCTGCATTTCATCCCACTTGATCGCCAACTCGTACAAATTGCATCAATTCACAACGAAATACTAATCGGAAATGATTGTAAGTACAGACACTTTTGCGGCACCTCAAACCAAAAACGCGGCTCGTTTCCGAGCCGCGTTTCTTTGTTTCGGGTAATCCGGTTGTCAGTTCAATGCTGCATCCGTGATCTTATGAGTCCATGCCCCTTCCGGTTCCTTCGTGATGGCGGGGTTTTCCGCGGACACGGCCGACAGAAGCGTCTTCACGGTCTGCTCATAATCGCTGGGGTCCAGCGCGCCGTCCGATCCTTCGATCAGCTTTGCGATTTCACCCATCATATAGACCTGATGATCCAGTTCCTGTGCGCCGGTTTCGTCAAACTCCAGCACGATCTCGGCTGCTTCTTCCTGGTTCTCGGCAGCGTATTTCCACCCTTTCATCGAAGCCCGAACAAAGCGCTCCATCTTGTCGACAAAGGCCGGGTCGTCCAGGTTTTCTTCCATGACGTACAGACCATCTTCGAGCATGCCAAAGCCCATCTGAAGGTAGTTGAAGGTCACCAGTTCTTCCGGGGTGATACCGGCCTGCAGGATCTGGCGGTACTCGTTGTAGGTCATGGTCGAAATGCAATCAGCCTGCCCCTGAATCAGAGGATCTGCCGAAAACGCCTGCTTCAGGACCGTAACACCGTTTTCATCCGCACCATCCGTCTCGATCCCCAGAGATGCCATCCATGCATAGAACGGATACTCGTTCCCGAAGAACCAGACACCCATCGTCCGCCCCGGGAAATCTTCCGGAGATTCAACGCCGGTTGACTTCAGGCAGTTGACCTGCAATCCGCCGGTCTTGAAGGGCTGCGCGATGTTGACCAAGGGTACACCCCGCTCACGCGCTGCAAGTCCGGCTGCCATCCATGTGGTGATGACATCAGCCCCGCCCCCTGCGATGACCTGTTCCGGCGCGATATCCGGGCCGCCGGGCTTGATCGTGACATCCAGCCCTTCTTCGTCATAATAGCCTTTTGCTTCGGCCACGAAATAGCCCGCGAACTGCGCCTGACCGACCCATTTCAACTGTAGCGTTACCTCGTCCGCAGCCAGCACCGTAGTGGCTGCCAGGCTGAAGGCTGTAACCGCCCCGCTGAGTAGCTTATTCATCTTCATTTCTCCTAGTTGCGATTGGTGCCCCGTTTTCGGGGTCTGTTGAATTCTTTCCTGCGTTATCCTCGTTGCGACGGATGCCAGAATGTCACCGCCTTTTCGATCATAGCCACCAGCCCGTAAAAAGCCGTTCCGGCCAGCGCGGCCACAACAATCTCGGCCCAGACCATATCCAGCGACAACTGTCCGACGCTGGTCGAAATTCGAAAGCCCATCCCGACTATGGGCGAACCAAAGAACTCGGCCACGATAGCGCCGATCAGGGCCAAGGTGGTAGAAATCTTTAGTCCGTTGAAAATGAATGGCATCGCCGCAGGAAGGCGGAGTTTCACAAAGCTCTGCCAATAGGTCGCCGCATAGGTCTCCATCAGGTCGCGCTGCATGGTTGTCGCTTCGCGCAGGCCAGCCACGGTGTTGACCAGCATGGGAAAGAACACCATCACAACCACGACGGCGGCCTTGGAATGCCAGTCGAACCCGTACCACATCACCAGAATGGGTGCGGTGCCCACGATCGGCAGCGCAGCAACGAAGTTACCAACCGGCAGCAGACCCAGGCGCAGGAAATCCCACCGGTCCACGGCAATCGCCATCAGAAACGCCGCGCCGCAACCAATCACATATCCGCTGAAGGCGCCTTTGATGATCGTCTGCACGAAATCGGCCCAGAGGATCGGCAAACTGTCCGCAAACCGCAGCGCGATAACCGACGGTGCGGGCAGAATGACCAGAGGAACATCCAGCCCACGCACCAGCATTTCCCAGATGCCAACAACCGTCAGCCCGAAAACCAGAGGGGCCAGAAACCTGACCATGCGCGTGTCGGCCCAGGGACCACTGGCCAGCCGGCTGTTCAGCCACCAGCCGAACACCCACAACAGGACTGCACCAAAAACCAGTATCATTGCGCCATCCCCATGCGTTTCAGTACCGCCCGTTCAATCAGACCCAACAGACCCACTAGGCAAGCCGCCAGAATGGCCGCCGCGAACAGGGCTGACCAGATCTGAACCGTCTGACCGTAGTAGCTGCCTGCCAGCAGCCGCGCGCCCAGACCGGCAACCGCACCTGTCGGCAGTTCTCCGACAATTGCGCCGACCAGCGATGCTGCGATGCCGATTTTTAGCGAAGCGAACAGGTACGGCATCGATGCGGGCAGGCGCAGTTTCCAGAACCCCTGCGACGTGTTGGCATTGTAGGTCCGCAGCAGGTCAAGTTGCATGGCATCCGGGCTGCGCAAGCCTTTGACCATGCCGACAACAACCGGGAAAAAGCTCAGGTAGGCCGAGATGATCGCCTTGGGAATAATCCCCTGAACACCCACCGAATACAGAACGACGATGATCATCGGTGCCAACGCAATGATCGGGATCGTTTGGCTGACAATGGCCCAGGGCATAACAGACAGGTCCATGACCCGGCTATGGACAATCCCAACGGCCAGCAAAATGCCAAGCCCGGTACCAATGACAAAACCTAGAATCGTGGCGCTTAAGGTTACCCAACCATGATACACCAGCGACCGCTTGGAGGTGATATTCTTGCCTATCGTGGTCTCCCACAGCTCGATCGCGACCTGGTGCGGGGATGGCAGGCGCGGTTTTTTCTGCTCCCACGTGGCGGGGATCGCAAAGCTGTTGCTCAAAACCAGCCTGGCCTCTCCCATGTCGCGGCGCGCGCTGGCGGTCGGCGGCTGAACCTCGGCCCCGCCGCGCTCAAGCTCGGACAGCACACCCTTGATGTTCATCGGAACACAGGCGGCGTACCAAATGGCAACGATAGCAGCCACGACTGTCAACACGGCAACAATCTGCTTCATACACGCCACTCCATCCGGATCACTGGCAGGGTTTCGGGCGGCACGGGCGGCTCCGTTCCGGCCTCGACAAACCCTTCCCGGCGATAGAACCTTTGCGCTGCCTTGTTCGGCTCATGTGTTGTCAGCCACAGAAAATCGCGATTTTCCTTGGCCTTGTCCAACAACCGCTTACCAATCCCCTTGCCGGTTCGCAGGCAGTATAATGCGCCGACCTTGCACGCCACGGGATCAACGGACATGTAGCAGTCTACCGGGTCGCCCACGACCCAGATTTCGCGTTGCGGAAAGGCCTCATTGATCAATCCGGCAAGCTTTTCCGCGGGCAGTTCTTCGGGCATCCAACTTGTTGTCTTCATCCAAGTCGAGATAACTTGTGCGCAGGCTGGGACATCGTCCGGCTCTGCCCGTCTGATAGATTCACCCGGCATCAGACGTCATCCCCGTGACCGGCACGCAGCCCCTCGCGCACGCGGTGGGCCACCTCAATGAATTCCGGAGAATCCCGGATGTCCAAAGGCCTTTTCTTGGGCAGCGGGCTGTCGATCACATCCGTGATCCGTCCCGGACGCGGGCTCATCACTACGATCTTGGTGCTCAGATACACCGCCTCGGGGATCGAGTGGGTCACAAACCCGATTGTCTTTTCCGTCCGCGCCCACAGCGCAAGAAGCTGTTCATTCAGGTGGTCGCGCACGATTTCGTCCAAAGCGCCGAAAGGTTCGTCCATCAGCAGGATATCGGCATCAAAAGCCAGCGCCCTGGCAATACTGGCACGTTGCTGCATCCCACCGGATAGCTGCCAAGGAAACTTGCCACCAAACCCTTCAAGATCAACAAGTTCCAGAACGTTCTTCACACGCTCATCCTGCTCGGCCGCCGAGTACCCCATGATCTCAAGCGGCAGCTTGATGTTCTTGGCGATGGTCCGCCAGGGATACAGCCCCGCCGCCTGAAACACATAGCCATAGGCCCGGTTCCGCCGCGCTTCATCCGGGGTCATGCCGTTTACTGTCAGGGTTCCCCCGGTCGGGATTTCAAGTGCCGCGATACAGCGCAGGAATGTGGTCTTGCCACAGCCCGAGGGGCCGATGAAACTGACAAAATCGCCCTTGTCGATCGAAAGGTTTACATCTTTCAATGCGTGGATCGGCCCGTCATTGGTCTGGAAGGTGAGGTCCAGTTGTTTTGCCTGAATGACGGGCTGTTCATTACTTGTCATTTTGGTCCTTTCACCGACAAACGCTCAATACCGTCGCGTAGGTCTTGTCAGGGTTTGCAAGGACAAACCCCTCGTGTCCATCACTGTAGAAATCCCATGTAAAGTCATAGGTTTCTTCATAGCCGATGCATTTCGCCGTCAGTGTCGATATCTGTCCATCTTGATTTCCAACAACCAAGACATCGCAGGCGGTTTCGTAAAACAGCAACCGCCCTTCTTTCAACAAGGCCATGTCTGTTGCCTCGGCGGTGCTGCGTTCAAAGTGAACGTCGCATCCCGAGTTGTTGCCATATACCGGAAAACCTGACTGCGCATACGCGACAGTTCCGCTACATAGCAACGAAGCCATTGAACAAAGTAGTCCGCGCAAATCACACACCTGTCGCCGGAATACCCGTGCGTTCCACCGGTCGTGGGGCAGTCAGGTCTTTCCAGGTGCTCAGCGCCTTGTTCACATGGGTATTGGCCTCACGCGCAACAAACTGACCGTGCCCCTCCTGCGTCCTGATCTCACCATCATGCACCGCGACATGCCCACGGCTGAGCGTGAAACGTGGCAGACCCTTGACCTCTTTGCCCTCAAAGACATTGTAATCGATCGAGGATTGTTGCGTGCCCGCGCTGATGGTTTTGGTCTTTTGGGGGTCCCAGACGACCAGATCGGCATCCGCCCCCACCAGAACTGCGCCCTTTTTCGGATAGCAATTCAATATCTTGGCGATGTTTGTTGATGTAACCGCCACAAACTCGTTCGGCGTCAGCCGCCCTGTTTCAACACCATGGGTCCACAGCATCGGCATCCGGTCTTCCAACCCGCCGGTCCCATTGGGGATCTTGGTGAAATCGCCGACACCGTACCGCTTCTGCTCGGTCGTAAAGGCGCAATGGTCGGTTGCCACCACGCTTAGCGATCCTGATTGCAGGCCTGCCCACAGACTGTCCTGATGCTGCTTGTTGCGGAACGGCGGGCTCATCACCCTGCGCGCCGCATGATCCCAGTCCTGGTTAAAATACTCGCTTTCATCCAGCGTCAGATGCTGAATCAGCGGCTCGCCCCATACGCGCTTGCCCTGCATTCTGGCGCGGCGGATGGCCTCGTGCGCCTCTTCACACGAGGTGTGCACGACATAAAGCGGCACGCCCGCCATGTCGGCGATCATGATGGCGCGGTTGGTCGCCTCGCCTTCGACCTGCGGCGGTCGGGAATAGGCGTGCGCCTCGGGGCCGGTATTTCCTTCGGCCAGCAGTTTGGCGCTGAGTTCCGCGACTACATCACCGTTTTCGGCATGCACCAACGCAGTCCCGCCCAGTTCGGCCAGACGCCTGAAGGACGCAAACAACTCGTCATCATTCACCATCAGCGCGCCCTTGTAGGCCATGAAGTGCTTGAACGTGTTGATACCCCGCGTCTCGATCACGGTCTTGATGTCGTCAAAGACCTGCTCGCCCCACCATGTTACTGCCATGTGGAAGGAATAGTCGCAGTTTGCACGCGTCGATTTATTGTCCCAGCGTTTCAGGGCATCCAGCAGGCTTTCCCCCGGATTCGGCAATGCGAAATCGACGACCATGGTGGTCCCGCCGGCCAGCGCCGCCCGCGTGCCGCTTTCGAAGTCATCACTGGAATAGGTTCCCATAAACGGCATTTCCAGATGCGTATGCGGGTCAATTCCACCGGGCATGACGTAACACCCGGTTGCATCCAGTTCCTTGTCGCCTTTCAAATCTGGGCCAATTTCCGTGATTACACCGGCTTCGATCTTTACGTCAGCCTTGTACGTCAAATCGGCGGTGACGATTGTTCCGTTTCTGATAACAGTGCTCATGTCAAACTCCCTGTTGCGGTCTGCGCCGCTTGCTTCATCTGGCCAAAAGTATCCCGGGGGAGTCGCCCAGCGGGCGACGGGGGCAGAGCCCCCTATTCCACAATCTCCGCAGTTTCGACGACCGCGTGAAACAGAACATCCGCCCCGGCAGCAGCCCATTCCTTGCTGATCTCTTCGGCCTCGTTGTGGCTCAGGCCATCTACACACGGACACATCACCATCGCCGTTGGGGCAACGCGATTGATCCAGCAAGCGTCGTGCCCGGCGCCGGAAATGATATCGGTATGGGAATACCCCAAACGATCAGCCGCGCTTCGAACCGCTGCAACGCAGGTCTCATCGAACTTCACCGGGTCAAAACCGCCGACTTTCTCAAATTCGATCTGAAGCCCCATTTCATCCACGATATCCTCGGCAGCAACACGCAACCGGTTTTCCATATCGGTGATCACGTCCAGTTCGGGCGAGCGGAAATCGACCGTGAACACCACCTTGCCCGGGATCACATTCCGGGAATTGGGGTAGACGTCGATATGCCCTGCCGCCCCAACCGCGTGGGGCGCGTGGGACCATGCAATTTCGTCCACTTTCTCAAGGATGCGCGCCATGGCCAGACCCGCATTCTTGCGCATCGGCATCGGGGTCGACCCGGTATGGGCGTCTTTGCCGGTAACCGTGATCTGGGTCCAGCTCAAGCCCTGGCCATGCGTGACAACGCCGATGTCCTTTTCCTCGGCCTCCAGGATGGGGCCCTGTTCGATATGCAGTTCAAAAAAGGCGTGCATTTTTCGCGCACCGACTTCCTCGTCTCCTCGCCAGCCAATGCGATTCAGCTCATCGCCAAACTTCTTGCCTTCCGCGTCTTCCCGGTCATAGGCCCAGTCCTGCGTGTGCATTCCCGCAAACACGCCCGAGGACAACATGGCCGGCGCATATCTGGTGCCTTCCTCGTTGGTCCAGTTGGTCGCAACGATCGGGTGCTTCGTCTTGATCCCCAGGTCATTGAGTGTCCGGATGATCTCCAACCCGCCCAGCACACCCAGCACACCGTCGTATTTCCCGCCGGTCGGCTGCGTGTCCAGGTGCGACCCAACATAGACTGGCAGAGCATCAGGGTCAGAGCCTTCGCGATGGGCGAACATATTGCCCATCTGATCCAGTCCCATGGTGCAACCGGCTTCCTCACACCATTTCTGGAACAGCGCGCGCCCTTCGGCATCTTCGTCCGTCAATGTCTGGCGGTTATTGCCGCCCGCAACGCCGGGGCCGATCTTTGCCATCTCCATCAGACTATCCCACAGCCTGTCTCCATTAATTCTGAGATTCTGCGCCGGAGCTGCCATCTGTTTTCCCCTGTTGCTTGCGATTTGGCTCGCTTTTGGTGTCTTGATTTGACCATCTGGTCAAACTCACGCTATCACGGGTTCGACATCAGTCAAGAAATTGCATCGCGTCGACGGAAATTTAAGCATAATCAACACCCGTCGGACAATAATTGGGGTAACTGGGATCAATGCCAAAAGACCGTGCGCCTACCCGAATTCAGAAAAAGAACCGCGCAGCGATTCTCGAGGCGGCGCTGAGCGTTTTTTCAACCCATGGTTTCCGCGGTGCGACGGTGGACCAAATCGCAGCCGAAGCCGGATTGAGCAAACCGAACCTTCTGTATTACTTCCCCTCGAAGGAGGCGATTCACAGCGCCCTTCTGTCCGGGCTTCTGGACGTGTGGCTGGCCCCGCTTCACGATCTGGACGAAAACGGCGATCCGCTGGAAGAGATCCTGTCTTACATCAACCGCAAGCTCCAGATGAGCCAGGAGTTACCCCGTGAAAGCCGCCTGTTTGCCAATGAACTGGTTCAGGGCGCGCCTCGTATCCGGGATAATTTGTCCAATGACCTGAAGTCTCTGGTCGACCAAAAAACTGCTGTTTTGACTACCTGGATGGATCAGGGCAAAATTGCCCGTCTTCACCCCTATCATCTGATATTTTCCATCTGGTCACTGACCCAGCACTACGCCGATTTTGAAGTGCAGGTCCGGGCAATTCTTGGTGAGGAAGACCCGTTCGAAGGCGCAGCGCCCTTCATGGAAACCTTGTACCGCAAACTGTTAACCCCTTGAGAAGCAGTTAACAAACTTAAGGAAGAGTCTTCTTCTTGCACCAGACCCAACCCGGAACCCTGGATTAAACGCAAAGCTGGCCGCGTGTGGTTTCCAAATGAAACAAAGCGGCGCGAATATCATCTTATCCGCACCGCCAACCAATGAGCCTTTACCTATCACAATGGGCCGATCGATTTTCTGATCCGAAGAAACTCGACGCGTTTTCTCGGATCAGGTTTTCGTCCAAAAGGTACCGAACTACTCAGCCGCTTTCGCCATTGGGTTGTTCGGATGCGTGGTCCAGTTCGCATAACCGGGCTCAACGACCTTTTGTGTGCGTGGGTCGATCTCCCCTGCTGCCATCGGCTCCATCGAGATACATCCTTCGACCGGACAGACATCGACGCACAGGTTACAGGCCACGCATTCATCATCCATCACTTCAAAAACGCGATCGGCGGACATCGAAATCGCCTGATGGCTGGTGTCCTCGCAGGCGGCATAGCATCTGCCGCACTTGATGCACTGGTCCTGATCGATCTTGGCTTTGGCGACGTAGTTCAGGTTCAGGTATTGCCAGTCCGTGACATTCGGCACCGCCAGACCAACGATTTCGGACACGTCGGAATAGCCCTTTTCATCCATCCATTTGGACAGACCGGCCGTCAGTTCATCGATGATCTTGAACCCATAGGTCATCGCCGCCGTGCAGACCTGAACAGTGCCGCACCCCAGCGCCATGAATTCCGCAGCATCGCGCCAGGTGGTCACGCCACCGATGCCTGAAATCGGCAGGCCATGCGTAGCCTCCGCGCGCGCAATCTCGGACACCATCGACAAGGCAATCGGCTTGACCGCCGGCCCGCAATAACCACCGTGGCTGCCCTTACCGTCAATCGAGGGTTCGGGGCTGAACGTGTCCAGATTGACGCTGGTGATCGAGTTGATCGTGTTGATCAGCGATACGGCATCCGCACCACCGTTCTTGGCCGCAGCAGCGGGTTTGCGGACATCGGTGATATTCGGTGTCAGCTTCACGATGACCGGGCGGTCATAGTATTTTTTGCACCACCGGGTAACCATCTCGATATATTCCGGAACCTGCCCGACGGCCGACCCCATTCCACGCTCGCTCATCCCGTGTGGACAACCGAAGTTCAGCTCGATCCCGTCCGCTCCGGTTTCTGCGACGCGCGGCAGGATGGCTTTCCATGCCTCTTCCTCGCAAGGCACCATGATCGAGGCGATCAGCGCCCGGTCAGGATAGTCTGCTTTGACCCGCGCCATCTCCTCGAGGTTTACTTCAAGCGGGCGGTCGGTGATCAGTTCGATATTGTTCAAGCCCAGCAGGCGACGATCCGCGCCGTAGATGGCCCCGTAGCGCGGACCATTCACATTCACGACCGGCGGCCCTTCGGCACCAAGCGTTTTCCACACGACACCGCCCCATCCAGCCTCGAATGCGCGTCGTACGTTGTATTCCTTGTCCGTCGGCGGCGCGGATGCCAGCCAGTAAGGGTTGGGGCTGGAAATTCCCAGAAAGTCAGTTGTCAGATTGGCCATGGGTTCTCCTTACCGGGTTAACCGGTTTTCTTGAAAATCATCTCGGTCGGGCGGATGCGCCCGGCGTCAAGGTTTGCGACATAGTTTTTGAACTTCTCAGGGGCAGTATCACCCATCATCAGATGGATCCCCAGCGGTGCGGGGCCGCTTTCGGCCGTGCGGGCAAAGACCTCTTCAAAGAACGCTTTCGCGAATTCCGAGCGATCGTTTTCCGTGATCAGTTCAAATCCAACAGCCGAGGCCGCGTCCCTGTACGCACCAGGCATGTCCACGAACGAGGTGTCGGGCGTCGTCGACCAGGGCAATGGAAAGACCATCGGTTCATCCATCGCACCGCCCATCACGTCAAACAGCGCAAAGGTGCCGCCTTTTGCCAGAACTCTGGCCACTTCGGCGAACAGGCGTTGTTTGTCCTGAATGTTCATACCGACATGCAGCATAACGGCAAGGTCAAAGCTGGCGTTCGGCACCGGCATGTCCAAAGCGCTTCCGGTCAGAAAACGCACCTTGCCTTCAAGACCGACAATTGCACTGAGGGCGGTTGCCGTCTCGACGAACTCAGGAGTCAGATCGATGCCCGTAACGGTCGAGGTGTAGCGGTCCGCAATGTAGCGCGACGTTCCACCGATACCGCAACCGATATCCAGCACCCGAGTTGCGTGGGTCGGCGAAAGCTGCGCGAACAGATGATCCGTCGCAGCAACTCCACCTGTGTGGAATTCGTCGCCCGCTTTCAGGTCGGCAACCGTGGCCGCGTCCGGGTCGATACCGCTCTGCCGTAGCGCATCGCGAACGCGTTCTGTCAGTTCACCTGTCGTATAGTGGCGGGCAACGGCTTCTTCGATCCGGGACATGGCAACACCTCAGCAATGCGATTGAAAGATCAATGCCTCAGTATATCACGAAACAAGCGTTGCATGGATGTCCATCGCGGCATCCCTGCCCTCGGCCACCGCGGTCACGGTCAGGTCTTCGCCACCGGTTGCACAGTCGCCCCCGGCCCAGACACCTTCGATGGATGTGCGGCCTGCGCCTGTAACGACGATCTTGTTGCCGTCCAGATCCAAACCTTCAGGTGCCCCTTCCAATGTCTGACCAATTGCCTTGAGGACTTGATCCGCCGGAACACGAATGGTCTCTCCGGTTCCGCTCAGCTTGCCTTCGCGGGATTCGGTATATTCAAGCTCGATTTCGGCTGTGGAGCCATTTCCATGAATGACCACAGGCTGAACGTTGCACAGAATTCGTACACCATGAGAGGCCGCTAGATCCTGCTCATACCGGCTGGCTCCCATCGCGTCACGGCCGCGACGGTACGCGATGGTCACATGTTCGGCGCCAAGAAGACGGGATTTCACTGCCGCATCCACGGCTGTCATGCCGCCGCCGATCACTACGACATTGCGCCCTACCGGCAGATGCGCAAGGTCATCTGCCTGCCGCACGTCCGAGATGAAGTCGACCGCATTGCGCACTCCGTCCAGATCATGCCCTTGTGCGCGAAGTGCGTTCACCCCGGCCAGACCGATCGACAGGAAAACCGCGTCATAATTCTGGCGTAGCCCGTCCAGCGAGATGGTGTCACCCAGCGCGGAACCCGTCTCGATTACGATACCGCCGATTTTCAGCAGCCAGTCCACCTCGGCCTGAGCAAAATTGTTGGTCGATTTGTAGGCCGCGATACCATATTCGTTCAGCCCGCCCGGCTTGGGCCTGGCGTCGTGGATCACCACGTCGTGGCCATGCATGGCCAGACGATGGGCACAAGCCAGTCCCGCAGGGCCCGCGCCAACCACGGCGATTGTCTTGCCGGTCGATGGCGCCCTTTCGAAAGGATGCACCCCGGTCGCCATGACGCTGTCCGTGGCATAACGTTGCAGTCGACCAATCTCAACCGGCGACCCTTCTGCGGTTTCGCGTACGCAGGCCTCCTCGCACAATGTTTCGGTCGGACAGACCCGGGCGCACATGCCACCCAGAATGTTCTGTTCCAGAATGGTCTGGCCTGCCGCTTCCGGCTGACCGGCCTGAATCTGGCGCATGAACAACGGAATATCGATGTCCGTGGGACAAGCGGTAACGCATGGCGCGTCATAGCAGAAATAGCACCGATCCGCCGCCACAGCCGCCTCATGCGCGGCCAGCGGCGGATGCAGATCCGTGAAATTCGAGGTCAGCTCATCGCTGGAAAGCCGCCCGGCGACAATACCGGGGACCATCTGGCCCTGTGCCATCACTCTACTCCCTGTAGATATGTTTATTGTGACCTCAGCTTGCCACAAACAAATTTTTTATCAATTGGTAAAATTTATAAAATCACCAAAAAGTCGAAAAAGCTGAGGGAACGACCTCAATTTCGCCGTATAGCTTTTTGTTTTTATTTGCTTTTGGTTAAAATTAACTATTCGAAAAAAATCTTCGAGTTAAACTCCATGCATGGTCCAATAATCACCTGCAGCGGTGGGACAGCGGGTGTTCGACGGACAGCGCAGCCAGTCCCAGGCGCCAAATGACTCGTCTGCTTCCTACCTGCCGCCATTGATGACAAACATGTCCAGGCCTGTTTGAGTTCCTGCGTCGCGTTCAGAATTGGGCGCGCCGCAGCGGTTTTCCAATCTCGCATCTGGTTTTGGCGTCGTCTGCCGCTTACAGTGCGTCACCAGAACCAGAGCAGCGCCGGAGAACGGCGAAAATCCGTGAGTTTATCGATGCAGGCCAAGGCCACCAAGTTCAATATTGTCATCATCGGACAGAACAACCGCCTGCAATACGAGGCTGTGCTGTTTGCCGCCTCGCTTCGACATTGTTCACCGGGATTCACAGGCCGACTGTTTGTTGCGGTTCCCCAACCCGGCCCGCGCTGGCAACAAAACCCCAGCATTCAGAACGAGGATGTTCTCAAAGTCCTGCGACAACTGGACGCCGAGATTCTGCCCTTTGACAACCATGCCTTCGGCGAAAGCTATCCTTTTGGCAACAAGATCGAAGCATTGCTGGCCATGCCCGCGGGTGAGCCATTTGTGTTCTTTGACAGCGACACCCTAATCACGGGCGATCTGAACACAGTTCCGTTCGATTTCGACCGCCCCGGCGCATCATTGAAGGTCGAAGGGACATGGCCAAAACCCACGCTGTATGGCCCCGGTTTCGACGGCATCTGGCGCGCGCTCTATCAACGGTTCGGGCTGGACTTCGAAAGCTCGATCGACACAGACCAACCGCTGGATCACTGGCGGCGCTATCTGTACTTCAATGCAGGGTATTTTTTCTATTCCTGCCCACACGCTTTCGGAAAACGGTTTCTGGAATACGCGCTCACCATCCGCGACGAGGATATCCCAGAGCTTGTTGGCCAGAACCTTGACCCCTGGCTGGATCAGGCCGCGTTGCCGCTGGTGATCCACGCGCTTGGCGGCGGGCGCGACGCCCTGCCGGACGGATTGCTGGATGGCACCGTAAGTTGCCACTACCGGCTGTTCCCGCTGCTTTATGCACGCGAGTCGGATCATGTCATCGAAGTTCTGGAAACAGTGGCCGCGCCGAACCGGATCAAGAAGGTTCTGAAGAACTACGACCCTCTGAAAAAGCTGGTGATCCAACGCAAGGGCGAGAAGATCCGCAATATGTTCGACCGCAAGAACCTGCCCCAGCGCGAGCAGGTCATCCGCAACCAGATCAAGAGCAAAGGACTGTGGATGCGCTGACTGGATCGTTGTGCGCACGCGACCAATGCCCTAGAGATTCTGCAACACAAATACCAACAGGAGATGTTCCAGATGTCTGATGGACCCACTTATGGTTTCGACACGCTGCAAATTCATGCCGGTGCCCGGCCCGACCCGGCGACCGGAGCGCGCCAGACGCCGATCTACCAGACAACCGCTTACGTATTCCGCGACGCGGACCACGCTGCCGCGCTGTTTAACCTGCAAGAGGTCGGCTACATCTATTCCCGCCTGACCAACCCTACCGTGGCTGTTTTGCAAGAGCGTGTCGCGACCCTTGAAGGCGGTGTAGGTGCGGTTTGTTGTTCCTCGGGTCACGCCGCGCAGATCATGGCGCTGTTTCCGCTGATGGGTCCGGGTTGCAATGTGGTTGCATCAACCCGCCTTTATGGCGGCACCGTCACGCAGTTCAGCCAGACCATCAAACGCTTCGGCTGGTCCGCCAAGTTCGTCGACACCGACGATCTGGACGCCGTCCAGGATGCCATCGACGAAAACACACGTGCGGTGTTCTGCGAATCCATCGCCAATCCGGGCGGCTATGTCACAGATATCCGCGCGCTTGCGGATGTGGCGGACGCCGCTGGCATTCCGCTGATTGTCGACAACACCTCGGCCACGCCCTACCTGTGCCGCCCGATTGAACAGGGTGCCACGCTGGTTGTGCATTCGACCACGAAGTACCTGACCGGCAACGGCACTGTCACTGGCGGCTGCATCGTGGATTCAGGCAAGTTCGACTGGTCCGCAAATGACAAGTTCCCCTCGCTCAGCGAACCGGAATCCGCCTATCACGGGTTGAAATTTCACGAGACCTTTGGCCCGTTGGCCTATACGTTCCACGGAATTGCTATCGGGCTGCGTGATCTGGGCATGACGATGAACCCGCAGGCTGCGCATTACACGCTGATGGGGATCGAAACCCTGAGCCTGAGAATGGAGCGCCACGTAGAGAACGCCCAGAAAATCGCCGCGTGGCTCGAAGCAGACGATCGCGTGGAATATGTCACCTATGCCGGTCTGCCCTCGTCGCCCTATTATGATCGGGTCCAGAAGTGCTATCCGCGCGGGGCCGGTGCCCTGTTCACTTTTGCGGTCAAGGGCGGCTATGACGCCTGCATCAAACTGGTCAATGCGCTGGAGATATTCAGCCATGTGGCCAATCTGGGTGACGCACGCTCGCTTATCATTCATTCGGCCTCGACCACACACCGGCAGCTGACGCCCGAACAACAGGAAGCCGCCGGTGCCAGCCCGAACGTGGTACGTCTGTCGATCGGGATCGAGGATGCCGACGACCTGATTGCCGATCTTGACCAGGCGCTCAGCAAGGCAAGCGCCTGATCCATGGCAACCGGCAGCGAAACGAACGACCTTGGCCAGCCGATTGGCTGGCCCGTCTCGGGTGACTTCCCGCGTCCGACACCGCCTTACACGCCGATGCAAGGAAGGTTCTGTTCCGTTGTACCGCTGGATATCAATAGGCACGCGCCCAGTTTGTACCGGGCGTTTACAAACGACGCGGACGGCCACAACTGGACCTACCTGCCCTACGGACCCTTTGAGTCCGAAGCCGCCTTTGTGGAATGGGCCCAGAACAATTGTTCCGATTCCGATCCTATGTTTCACTCGGTTCTGGATGCCAATGACGTCCCGGTCGGCATGGCCTCGTACCTGAGAATCACGCCCGCTGCCGGATCGATTGAGGTCGGGCACATCCACTTCTCGCCCCTTTTGCAGCGCAGGGCGCAATCGACCGAGGTTATGTACCTGATGATGCGCCGCGTTTTCGATGAGCTTGGCTATCGCCGCTACGAATGGAAATGCGATGCGTTGAATGCACCGTCACGACGCGCGGCCGAACGCCTTGGGTTCACTTTTGAAGGCGTGTTCCGGCAGGCGACCCACTATAAAGGGCGCAATCGTGACACGGCATGGTATTCGATAGTCGACAGCGAATGGCCGCGCATCCGAAAAGCCTTTGAAGCCTGGCTGCTGCCCGAGAACTTCGACGCTGCGGGCAAGCAACGACAACCGCTGCAAGCCCGCGCAGAGGTCTGACTTTATTCGGAAATTTCGAATTCCATCAAGACATTGACCGAGATTGAAACCTCACCGCCGGCAACCGGAACATTGCCTGCTTCGGCCATGCTCATCTGGCGCATATGTGGCATGGGCTGCACACCCCCGCCCTGTTCGTCAATTGACTGAACCGGGCCAAGTGTCACGCCCGCGGCCTGGGCCAGTTGCTCGGCCTTGGCGGTTGCCTCGGCGACAGCTTGCGCTCGGGCTTTTGCTTCAAGCGGCTTGAGGTCCTGAACATCGAAACTCAGGCCGCCAAAGTCATTGGCACCGTCCTGAATGACCGCATCCATGATCTCACCCAGCTTGGTCAGGTCACGCACCCGAACAAAAACCCGGTTCGACGCAGCAAAACCTGTGATTTCCGGGTTCTGCCCCGGCACATTGTTTCGGTTGGACCAAACCGGCGAAAGGGACAGATCGCGGGTTTGCACGTCGCGTGCCTCGATCCCTTTTTCGTCCAGTCGCGACATAATTCTGGAAACCGCGTCGGATGTTGCCTGCATCGCCACCGAAGCCTGCGTATCCTGGTTTGTGACACCCAATGTAATGGTCGCCATGTCGGGTGTGGCCTGAACGGTCCCTGCCGCGCTGACAGTGATGCGACGTTCTTCCGCATGGGCCGCGCTTGCCGCCGTCATTGCCAGCATGGCGGCCAGAAAAGCAAATGTCTTCAAGGTGATCCCTCCAATTCTTGCTGTCTTAAGATGGGGTGACCGGGCGCTCTCGTACAAGAGGTGACTTGGCTTTTTCTTTCCCTCGGCGATATCCTGCTTTACTGTCGTGCTGCGAACGCAATGTCGTTTGCATTGACGATGGCAATTATGGTTCTTCGGAGTTATGAAACCCGCTTTTGCGTTATCATTTTCTGCCGACGGAATTTCCCTGCATCACCATTCGGATGACGACTGGTTCTGCATTGGCACGGTTCCGCTGGATGCGCCGGATTTCCCGGATCGCATGCAGGCGTTGCGCGACGCGGGTTTTGCGCTGGAAAACGACCTAAGCTGCAAGGTCGTGATTCCGGAAGACCAAATCCGGTTTTTGACAGTCGAAGCCGAAGGACCGGACGCAGACGATACTGGGCAGAAAGTACGCGATGCACTGACCGGGGCCACCCCGTATACACTGGACGAACTGGCTTATGATACAGCGACGGACGGACAGCAAACTCACGTCGCGGCAGTGGCAACGCAAACTTTGGACGAGGCCCGGGAGTTCGCGACCCAACACGGGTTCATTCCTGTCGTATTCAGTGCAGAAACCGGCCCAAACCCTTTTCCGACCGAGCCCATATTCTTACCTCGGGAAACCACAGAACTGCCCGGTGCACCCGAACCGGCCGATACGGCGCAAGAGCCTGAAGAAGAAGCGGAATCGAACACTCCGGTCCATGCTATCGCGGCGACCGATGCCCCAATCGCATTCCGGGCGCAGACCGCGCCAGGCGCCGAGATTGGCACTGGTGCGGCACACCCAGGTGAAGCCAAACTCTACAAATCTCTGGCATTGGTCGCAGGCGTTCTTGCAGTCGCCATCGGGCTATGGTTCCTGACCGGATCCGAAGACGAAATCAGCCCGGAACCCGTTCTGGCGCAGAGCGTTCCGGACGAAACGGCGCCCCCAAGTGTGCCAGAGCAAGTACTGGCAGAAAAAACACCGGAACCGGAAAGCGATATTGCCGAGGTCGCTGTCGCTCCGCCCCCGGTGAAAGAAACGTCAGAACCGGAAACAGAGCGCTCTGAAATCCCCATCTCTCCGCCTGTGGTTGAGGAAAAAGCCGAGCCGACCGCGACGGATCTTGCTATTCTCGAGGCGTTGGACGTCAGCCCAACACCCGTCGAGCAGGTGGCCCGCGATCCTCAGGCGCAACAGGAACTGCAATCCCAGACAGGTGTTGTCCTGACCGCACCCGAAGCGCTGATCCCACCCCCTGTCGTGCAATCCGACGATCTGTATCTGTCATCGCTTGATCCATCGAACCTTTCGCATGACGCTGTGGCGCTGCCTGCGGCTGAAAAGTTTGACACTGATCAGCCATTCGAACAGCCCGCTGCACCCAGCGGCGCGGGAACACGGTTTGTACTTGATGAGCGGGGTTTGGTTACCCCCACGGCCGACGGTACACTGAATCCGGATGGGGTCATGGTTTTCCTCGGACGACCGTCTTCGGTTCCGCCCGCAGTCCCGGTTCGTTTCGAACAGGAACCCATCGTCGAAGAGGTCAATGACAGGCTGGCCGGGCTGCGTCCGAAAGTCAGGCCAGATGATCTGATCGAAGGGTTCGAGCGCCAGCAGCTGGGTGGTCGGACTCGGGACGAGTTGTCCGGGCTGCGGCCGAAACTGCGGCCAAAATCCCTGCAGGAGCAACCTCAGATTGATGAAACCCCGACCGCGTTGGCGGTCGTTCGGGTTCCGCGCCCCAAATCCCGCCCGGCAGGTCTGGCAGCGGCTTCCGCGCCGAAGGCAACCACCACGTCAGCCAATCTGGGATCAACGGCCGCCATCGATCAAAGCAGTGACGATGTCGGATCGTTTGCGGCAAAATCTGTTGCGCCCAAAATTCCGAGCCGGGCTTCTGTCGCCCGTCAGGCCACGCTGGACAATGCCATCAACCTGCGAAAGCTCAACCTTATCGGAGTCTACGGTTCGCCAGCGAATCGCCGCGCCCTGATCCGGCTGCCCAGCGGCCGCTACAAAAAGCTTAAGGTCGGGGATCGGCTGGATGGTGGCCGTGTTATCGCGATCGGGGACAGTCAGTTGCAGTACCAAAAGAAGGGACGCAACGTGACTTTGAAAATGCCCCGCAGTTAACAGCCAAAATCGAACGGGAAAAAACACGCGCGCCGACACGCCAGCGCGCGCTTTATATAGTCGGGTCAAGCAGCTGAAATCTCGCCACTTTCTATCTGTTCGCGCTCAATGGATTCGAACAGCGCCTGGAAGTTTCCTTCGCCGAATCCGTCGTCACCCTTGCGCTGGATGAACTCGAAAAAGATCGGTCCGATGACAGTCTTCGAGAATATCTGCAGCAGGATCCGTGTCTCGCCGCCATCGACGACACCTTCGCCATCAATCAGGATGCCGTGCTTCATCATCCGGTCCAGGGGTTCGGAATGCCCCGCGACCCGGTCAGTAGACATGTTGTAGTAGGTCTCGTTCGGGCCTGGCATGAACTTCAGCCCCTTTTTCGCAATCGCGTCGGTTGAATCGTAGATGTCCTCACTTCCCACTGCGATGTGTTGAATACCCTCACCCTTGTATTTCTTCAGGTACGAAACGATCTGGCCGGTCTCGCCTCTGTCCTCGTTGATCGGAATGCGGATGCGGCCACAGGGCGAGGTCAGCGCGCGGCTGTAAAGACCGGTGAATTTTCCCTGGATGTCAAAGAAGCGGATTTCGCGGAAATTGAACAGGCTTTCGTAAAACCGGAACCACTTGTCCATATTCCCCTTGTAGACATTGTGCGTCAGGTGATCGAGATAATAGAAGCCGTCACCGCGGGGTTTGGATTGCTGCGTCCACTCGAATTCCTCGTTGTAGGGCGACGTGTCATAATACTGATCGACGAAGTAAATCAGCGAGCCGCCAATCCCCTTGATGGCCGGCACGTTCAGTGTTTTGTCGTCGGCATCGTAAGGCTCGGCACCTTTTGCAACGGCGTGCTCATAGGCCTTTTGGGCATCAACCACGCGCCACCCCATTGCTGGCGCGCACGGTCCATGTTCGGCAACAAACTTGGCTGCAAAGCTGTCGGGGTCGGAGTTCAGGATATACGTGACATCGCCCTGCTGCCACAGTTCGACGCCGGGCTTCTTTTTGTGGTGCCCGACCCTTTCAAATCCCATCTTGGAAAACAGGTCGCGCAACTCCTGCGGTTCTGGATGCGCGAATTCGACAAACTCGAAGCCGTCGGTCCCTGCCGGGTTTTCTTTGCTGATTACGGATTTCGGTGCGTTGTGCGGGAAAGGTCCCATGGCGGGTCTCCTAAAAAACAGGAATTTCTTTGCTGATTCTAAAATACGTCTTAATTGACGCTGTTTCTGCGCATAATTTTCGTGTAAACTAGCTGTATGTGCGCGATTTACGCACCAAAGACAAGAAAAACGGGGCGAATCCGCATATGTTGGATGCCATGGACACACGCCTGCTGTCTGCGCTGCAAAAGAACGCGCACCTGACGGCACATCAGCTGGGTGAAATGCTGAACCTGTCAGCCAGTCAGGCAGGGCGCCGCCGACAAAGGTTGGAGGCGGAAGGATACATCACCGGCTACGCCGCTCGCCTGGACCCGTTGAAACTAGGACTGCACGTGCAGGGTTTCGTCCAGGTTCATCTGGGCACGCACGGCCCCGAACAATCTGCCAGCTTTGCCCGCATGATCGACGCCCGCCCCGAGATTACAAGCGCCTGGACGATGACAGGAGAGGCAGATTATCTGTTGCACATATTCTGTGATGACCTTTCCGCGCTCAACCGCTTGCTTCATCAGGTGATACTGCCGCATCCTGCCGTTGCGAGGGTGCAAAGCCAGATTGTAATGGATCAACTCAAGCGCGACGCACCCCTTCCGACCTGACCGGGACACGAGGACAAACATGGACGATTTCCTTTACCAGGCAACGATCTATCTGGCGGCGGCAGTTATTGCGGTGCCGTTATCAGCGCGTCTGGGGTTGGGTTCTGTACTGGGGTATCTGGCGGCCGGTATCGTGATCGGGCCCATTCTGGGGCTGGTCGGTGCTGAAACCGAAAGCCTGCAGCATGTAGCCGAGTTCGGCGTCGTCATGATGCTGTTTCTGATCGGGCTCGAGCTTGAACCGCGCGCCCTTTGGGATATGCGCGACAAACTACTGGGGCTGGGCGGTCTTCAGGTCGCAATGTCGACGGCGGTGATCGCCGGTGTTTCGATATACGCAAACCACCCGTGGACCGTGGCATTGGCGGTTGGTCTGACCCTTTCGCTGTCGTCGACGGCTATCGTTTTGCAGACCTTGTCGGAAAAGGGGCTGATGCAGACCAATGGAGGGCGGGCCACATTCTCGGTTCTGCTGACACAGGATATTGCGGTCATTCCGATCCTTGCGATGCTGCCGTTGCTGGCCCTTCCGCGCGTTCCGCACCTTGAAGGCGACGGCTCTATCGACCGTGGCAATGTCGATGCGCATGGCGCGGCCCATCACAGCCTGTCCCTGGTCGAGGGCTTGCCGGGCTGGGCGGTCACGCTGGTCACGCTCGGCGCCGTTGCTTTCGTCATTCTGGCCGGTGTCTACCTGACCCGTCCCCTGTTCAGATTCATTCACGCCACCCGCCTGCGGGAAATGTACACCGCACTGGCCCTTATGATCGTTGTGGGAATCTCATTCCTGATGACGCTGGTTGGCCTGTCGCCCGCTTTGGGCGCATTTCTGGCCGGCGTGGTTCTGGCCAGTTCGGAATTCAGGCACGAGATGGAAAGCGATCTGGAGCCGTTCAAAGGTCTGTTTCTGGGGCTGTTCTTCATCACAGTCGGTGCCGGGATCAACGTGGGCTATTTCTTCAACGATCCATTTGACCTGATCGGGCTAGCGCTTCTGGTGATCCTGGTCAAAGGGATCATCCTTTATATCGTCGGACGTGCCTTCAAGCTTCGCGGGCGCGATCACTGGCTGTTCACTCTGGGTCTGGCCCAGGCTGGTGAATTCGGTTTTGTCCTGCTGGCCTTTTCCACGCAGCAGAATGTCATCCCCACCGATCTTTCCCAGAAACTGCTGATGATCATCGCCCTGACGATGCTGATCACACCGCTGCTGTTCATCATCTACGATCAACTCTCGCGCCGCATTGGCGATGTGCGCCCGCAGCCGGAACCGGACGAGATTGACGAAAAAGGCCCGGTTATCATCGCAGGCATAGGCCGCTTTGGCCAAATCGTAAATCGGCTGGTTCGGGCAAGTGGTTTCAAGACGGTCGTTCTGGACCACGACATCGACACGGTGCAGTTGATGCGCAGGTTCGGCGTCAAAGGGTTTCTGGGCGACCCGACCCGCCCCGAACTGCTGCGCGCGGCAGGGATCGAAAAGGCATCCGTTCTTGTCGCGGCCATGGACGATCACAAACAGGTCACGCGGCTGGTTGGCTACGCAAGACGACAACGCCCCGATCTGCACATCATCGCCCGTGCCTATGATCGGAATCATGTTTATGAGCTGTATCAGGCCGGTGCGAACGATATCGTCCGTGAAACCTTCGACAGCTCACTTCGCGCTGGCCGCTATGTCCTGGAGAACATCGGCCTCAGCGACTATGAGGCGGCACAGGCGGAACAGACATTCTATCATCATGACCGGATGTCGGTGCGCGAGCTGGCCGAATTGTGGATACCGGGCATGCCGACGGCCGAGAACAAGAAATACATCGAAAGATCGCGCGAGCTTCAGAAGGAGCTGGAAACCGCGCTTTTGGAGATGGCAGAAGAAAACGCCAAGAAGTCTGCCTGACCCAGGCCCCTACCCAGGTCAGATACAGCGTTTAGCCGTCCGAAACACCGGCCTCGGCAAACGTTGCCATGCCCGAATGACAGGCGACGGCGCTTTTCAGGATGTTGATAGCCAGCGCACCACCCGACCCCTCACCAAGCCGCAAGCCCAGGTTCAACAAAGGTTCTTTGCCAAGCCGCGCCAAGACCGCGCCATGCGCGCCCTCGGCGCTCTGGTGGCCGGCAATTGTGTGGTCCAGCGCCCCTTCGTTCACGTCCGCCAGACAGGCAGCAGCCGCAGAGCAAATGAATCCGTCCAGAATGACCGGAATTCGCAACACACGAGCCGCCGCGATGGCGCCGGCCATGGCGGCAATCTCGCGCCCACCCAGGCAGCGCAGGATATCCAGCCCGTCGCCAGACTGACCGTGCAGAGCGACGCCTTCGGCGACCACCCGGGTTTTGTTGGCCAGACCCGCATCATCAACGCCGGTGCCACGCCCGGTCCATTCGGACGCCTCGCCTCCAAACAGGGCGCAGGCAATTGCGGCCGCCGGAGTTGTGTTGCCGATCCCCATCTCGCCAACCACCAACAGATCCGCCGTTGGATCGACCGCCTGCCAGCCTGTACGCAACGCTGACAGAAGCTCTTGCTCATCCATTGCCGGCGCTTTTGTGAAATCCGCAGTTGGCGTATCCAGATCCAGCGCGTGTACGTTCATCGTCGCACCAGCCGATTTGGCCAGTTGGTTGATCGCCGCACCGCCATGCTGAAAATTCATCACCATCTGAACGGTCACTTCAGGCGGAAATGCTGATACGCCTTGCGCCGTAACACCGTGGTTTCCGGCAAAAACGATCACTTGAGGCGCGGAAATCTGCGGCCGGGCATCCCCACGCCATCCCGCATACCAGATCGCCAGATCCTCGAGCCGACCCAGCGCGCCCGGAGGCTTGGTCAGTTGGCCGTTGCGCTCGGACGCGCCAGTTGTTGCGGTTTCGTCCGGGCCGGGTGCAGAGCTCAGCGCATTCCGGAAAGTTTTCAGGTCGGTAAGTTCGGGCAGCATCGAAAGCCTCGTTGCATCAGAGTGGTCCTGTGTGTTTAACCGAAGCAACCAGACCAACAAGACCCCGAAAGGCGCGGGAGTGCTCAAAAACGACACCAAACTCATTTCCGGCTGGGATATACCCCTGGCTTTGGTGCTTCTGACCCGCCTGCCCGTTCCCCGGCTGCCGGATCATGTATTCGCGCGTCAGGCTCAGGCTGCGTGGGCTTTCCCGATTGCAGGGCTGGCCGTCGGAATAATTTCCTGTCTGGTGGGATGGATTGCCATCTCCCTCAACGTGCCGGCCCTTGTCTCTGCCGGTTTGCTGGTGGGCGTTCTGATTGCAGCAACCGGCGCGATGCACGAAGACGGGCTGGCAGACACGGCTGACGGGCTTTGGGGCGGGTTCACCCGGGACCGGCGGCTTGAGATCATGAAAGACAGCCATATCGGCACCTATGGTGTTCTGGCACTTTTGTTTTCACAATTGATCCGGGTGTTTGCTGTCGCATCCCTGCTGACGGCCGGAGGAATCAGCGCCATCCTGACCGCATGCGTAGTGTCTCGTGCGATGATGCCCGTTTTGATGGCCATCCTGCCAAATGCCCGTTCATCCGGACTAAGTCACTCTGTAGGTCGCCCCCGTTTGATGAGTGCAATTGCAGGCCTGATTGTTGCTTGTGCAGTCTCTGTGGCGCTGATCGGTGGCTCTGCCCTTTTCCCGGTACTTTGCGCGGCGCTGATCGTCGGTCTGTTGGCCATCGTCGCAAAGGCAAAAATCGGCGGTCAGACCGGGGATATTCTGGGCGCGGCGCAGCAATTGGCTGAGGTTACAATCCTTGTTGCGTTGATCGCACGGCTTTAGGCGACACCGCCGGTTTCAATCCGCAACACCTCTCCGCAATGTTTGCAATGCACGGCATCCGGGTCGTGCCGATAAAGTCCACAGCTTCGGCATTTATGCCTGACCTTCTGGGGCATGAATATCGCCTGCGCCAGCCGCACGAAAAGTGCGACGCCGACCACCATGATGAAAACCGAGAACAGCTTGCCCCACGGCGTCGACAGCGTGATGTCACCAAATCCTGTCGTCGTAAGCGTCGCCATCGTGAAATACAGCGCATCAATGTATGGCGTCTGGCTGGTTTCCGGGATGAAGTAGACCAGAACTGCCGTCGAGGTCACAAACACAAAAACCAGCAGGTTGATCGCAGCAATCACTGCGTCTTCATGCGTTCGAAAAAAGGGGCTGTCGCGTCGCAGATCGCGCAACAGATGATAGGAATGGATCAGACGTAGCGCGCGCAATATTCGAAGGAAGGCCAGGCTGCCGGTGAGGAACGGATCCAGGATCAATGACAGGATCACGACGATATCGGCCAGCGTGTAAATCTTGCGCAGCAGTCTTTTGCGATCCTTCGAAATCCAGAGCCGCGCCGAAAAATCCATAAGGATGATCAGGCCCACAATCATACTGACCAGAGTGATGCCGGGCCCATGACCGCCATGTGCGGTGGCGACAAAGAAGATGATCGTAGCAGCATCAAACAGGATCAAGGTATACCTGAACCGCACCGATATCGGGTCTTTTCCGATATAGAGGAACTTTATCGCTTGCTTTACCTTCACTGCCTATCCCCCTTTGTTCAGGGCAAAATTACTCTCAAACCCACCGGGGACCAAGCAGCAGAATAAAAAAAGGCCGCCCCCGATGAGGGACGGCCCAAAATCTGGTAGCCGATTGAGATCAGGCGGCACGCGACATCAGAACCTCGTCGACTTGCTTGGCAGCCGAAATCTCTCCATGCCCGGATACTGCGGCGACTTCGCGGGTCAGACGCTCGAGCGCGGCTTCGTAAAGCTGCCGCTCGGAATAGCTCTGCTCGCGCTGGTCATCGGTGCGGTGCAGGTCGCGAACCACTTCGGCGATCGAAATCAGATCGCCCGAGTTGATCTTTTGTTCGTATTCCTGCGCCCGGCGTGACCACATGGCGCGTTTGACCTTGGCTTTGCCCTTAAGCGTCTTCATCGCCTGACTGATCACGTCCGGCGAACTCAGCGAGCGCAGACCGGATTCGGTGACCTTGTTGGTCGGAACCCGCAGGGTCATCTTATCTTTCTCGAATGAGATCACGAACAGCTCGAGCGAAAACCCCGCAACGTCCTGCTCTTCGATCGAGATGATCTGACCCACGCCGTGCGCAGGGTAGACAACGTAATCGTTAGGGCGGAACTCAAGCTTTTTCGATTTTGACATTCACTTTTTTCCTTCGTTGCGGACCGGGGTACAGACAACAAAAACACCACCACAGGGCGCATCTAAGCCCCGTCTGGCGGCGGTTGTGTTGAAAACTCAGAACTCCAAAGCAAGCATACTTACGGAGCGAACCCCAATCCCGATCATCATGTAGGCACGTAGTATACCACAAAAATGTGGCATCTGAAAGCTTACGCCGCGGAAATTCCGAAAAGCTGCTTGGGAATCAGAAGGATATCCCTCAATCTTTTCAGTTTCCCACCAGATTCCGGGACGAATCGTTTAACCGCCCTCACCCGGCGCTTCGGAGAAGTACTTCTCCATCTTGCCTTCTTCCCCATCACGTTCTTCCGCGTCTGGCAGGGGATCTTTCTTGGTCACGATCACCGGCCACTGCTCGGAGTATTTGCGGTTGAACTCGACCCATTCTTCCATACCCGGCTCGGTATCGGGGCGAATGGCGTCGGCGGGGCATTCCGGTTCGCACACGCCGCAGTCGATGCATTCATCGGGGTGGATGACCAGTGTGTTCTCGCCCTCGTAGAAACAGTCCACCGGGCACACTTCGACACAGTCGGTGTATTTGCAGGCGATGCAGTTCTCGGTGACAACATAGGTCATAGCGGCGTTCCCGTTTGCGGTTTGGGCGTCTAGCTAATTCAGTATGGCTTGCTCTTCAAGTGAGGATCAGCATTCCGGAGGTCGAGAAAGATCAAGTGCGCGCCGATCTTTCTTGGTTGGACGACCTTTTCCTTCAAAACCCGGATTACGCGGTGGTGCGTTCTGCTTTTCGGTCATCTCCGAGTACAGCGTTTGCGCCTCGGGTGCCGGTCCCCGCCGTTCGCCCAGTTTTTCAACACGAACGACGCGCACGATACGCCCCTGAGCGAACGTCAGAACGTCGCCGGGGCCGACCGAATGCGCCGGTTTCACCACACGGTTTCCGTTTACCCGCACGTGTCCGCCGCTGACCTGCTTGGCAGCCAGGCTGCGGGTCTTGAAGAACCGCGCCTGCCACAGCCATTTGTCAATCCGCAGCCGGGCCTCGGCCATCTCGGGTCAGTTGCCGTCCTTCAAACCCATCAGCGCAGCTGCAAACGGGTTGTCAGGATCGATCGCCTTTTCCTTTTTCGGAGGACGGGAGGAGAAAGTCTTGGAGCCTTGCGGCTTGCCGCCTTTCTTTCCGTGTGGTTTTCCACGGCCTTCCTGCGGTTTGCCACGCGGCTTGCCCTTGCCCTGCCCCTGCTCGCGGCGCGGGCCACGGTTCGGCTGCCGCTGACGACCCCAGGTGAACGTGTAGAATACTTCGACCTCCGGCTCATCCGAAGCCGGTGCCTCGGCTGCCGCCTCGGTGCTTGTCGCGGCCTCGGCAGGCGCCTCGGCGGGTGCTGCGACCTCTTCGGTTGCCTCTTGGGGTGCGGACACTTCTTCGGCGACAGGTTGCTCGGCTGCATCTGTCGAAGGCAGTTCTGTTTCGACAGCCGCCGGTTTGACCTTTTCACGTTCGCCACGCTCGGCCTTGTAGCCCAGCCCCTGCATCAGGTCAGCGAACTGTTCCAGCGTCATACCGGTAATCGAGAGCATGTCGGGTTTGGCTTCGAACCCGCCGCGGCTGTCTTCTGCACGCAGCATGTCGGCCAGACGCTCCAGCATGTCGATACGGATCGAACGCTCGCCGGCATCCCTGTATCCACACATCGTGTCGTACCCCTCGGGCGCGCCCTTGGCGACAGGCACGGTGACCAGACCCGGAGGGGGCGCTTCGGGAAACTCCTGCAATCCGCTGGACAGGGCCCACAACACCAGTCGCAGACGCGTCGGTGCGGGTTTCAGCAGAAGCGGCATGAAGATTGTGAACTGGCCAAACCGAATGCCGTGCTTGCGCAGCGCGCCACGGGCGTCCTGATCCAGATCCTTAACCTCTTGCGCGACGCCGGCACGGGGCAGCACACCCAAGGCTTCGACCATTCGGAAGGCAAACCCCTTGGCCAGGCCTGACAGTTCTTCGTCGCGCGACAGGTTCAGCAGCGGTTCAAACAGCGCCGCGACCTTGCGGTCGATGAAGTGCTGCAAACGACGCTGAACCTTCTGCTCCACATCCGGCCCCGCAGCCTCATCCACAAAAACCTCGACGACCGGCTTGAGAGGCTCCGCCCCGGCAACCAGTTTGCCAACGGCGTATTCGCCCCACATCAGGCCGCCCTGATCCGTGTAATCAATTTCAGTATCGGGCGCGTTGTAGAAGCGGTCGGCACGCAGATGGAATTGCGGCGCGAGAGCTTGCAGGGACGCCGATTTCAGAGCTTTCGCCTCGGTTCCTTGCGCGCTTTTGTCCGGGATAAACCGGAACCCTTCCAGACGACCGACGAATTCGCCTTCGACGGTCACTTCACCCTTGTCATTTACTTCGGCCAAAAGGGCCTCCTTCTGTTTGAGCCGGCGCAATAAAACGGATGTGCGCCGGTCCACAAATCTTTGAGTCAAACGTTCGTGAAGAGCGTCCGACAGCCTGTCTTCTACAGTGCGCGTTTCCTCGCGCCAATGGGATTCGTCACGTACCCAACCGTTTCGTTGCGCAACATATGTCCATGTGCGAATATATGCCAACCTTTTGGACAGCGCATCAATATCTCCGTCGGTTCGGTCGATCCGGCGGATTTGCCGCGCCAGAAAGTCATCCGGGATCGTTCCACGCTCGTGCAGGTGGTTGTAGATCACCTCAAGCAGACTTGCGTGCTCGGCATGACTGATGCCACGAAAGTCTGGAATTCGGCAGACATCCCACAGCAAACGGATCGACGGACCGTCGCTGGCGCGCGCCGAGACCTCGGTCACTTGCGAGAGAGATTTCAGCACGTTCAGATCATCCGCTGGCCGCGCCTTGATCAGGTGTTCGTCGTTTGGGCTGACCTCAAGCGAGTCGATCAGCGCCTCGATCGAGCCGAACCGCAAGGCGGCGTTCCGCCAGTTCAGCTTTTTCATTGGCGTGAAACGGCTGTCCATGATCGCCTGCGCCACACCATCATCTAAAGGCGGGGCCTCACCCGTTACGCCGAACGTGCCGTCGGACATGCCGCGCCCTGCCCGGCCTGCGATCTGGGCAAGTTCGTTGGGCGCCAGAGGTCGCATCCTACGACCGTCGAACTTGGTCAGGGACGAAAACGCCACATGATTCACATCCAGGTTCAAACCCATTCCGATGGCATCAGTGGCGACCAGATAGTCAACCTCGCCATTCTGGTATAGCTCAACCTGTGCGTTGCGCGTACGCGGGCTGAGCGCCCCCATAACTACCGCTGCACCACCCTTTTGACGGCGCAGAAGTTCGGCGATCGCATAGACGCTATCGACCGAGAACCCGACGATGGCACTGCGCGGTGTCATGCGGCTGATCTTTTTCGAGCCGGAGTAGACAAGCTGCGACAGCCGCTCGCGGCGGGTGAACTGTGCTTCGGGCACCAGCGCCGCGATCGGACCGCGCATCGTATCTGACCCTAGAAACAGCGTTTCACTGGTCCCGCGTGCGCGCAGCAGGCGGTCCGTGAACACATGGCCACGCTCGGGATCGGCGCAGAGCTGGATCTCATCAATGGCCACAAAATCCGCGCCCATGCCTTCGGGCATCGCCTCGACCGTGCAGACCCAATATTGCGCACGCGGTGGCACGATCCGTTCCTCGCCCGTGACTAGGGCCACGACGGAGGGTCCACGGACGGCTACGATCTTGTCATAGACCTCGCGCGCCAGCAGACGCAGCGGAAGACCGATCACACCAGTCCTGTGTCCCAGCATCCGCTCGATCGCGTAATGGGTTTTACCTGTGTTTGTCGGGCCAAGAACGGCCACGATTCGGGATGACCCGTTCACCTTTGCCCCCTGCCCCGGACCTTACAGCGCCTTGCCTTCGATCTGAGGCTTTAGACGATTCACGGCATTGGTTACTTCTTCGTGATGGGGATGTATAGACAAAGCGCGGGAATAGGCCTCGTACGCTTTTTCCGGCTGATCCAGCATCTCGAAGATCAGACCCAAGCCATAGATGGCCTCGTATTGGTTTGGGTTCAAGGATAGGGCATGTTCCAGATCAGCCGCCGCCATGCCAAAGCGTTCGATACCGAAAAACGCCGATGCCCGGGCGTGCCAGCCTTCGGCAAACTGCGGTGCATGGTCGGTTAAAGCCGTCAGATGTTCAATCGCCGCCTTGACGTCTCCGTCCTCAAGCGCCTCGCGCCCGCGTTCCAGCAACAGATCGGCCGAGGCCGAGCCGGATTGCGACCAGAGCGACTGCAACTGACGGTCAATGCTGATCGCCTGCCGGGGCGTGGACTGTGCCAGTTGCTCCAACAGCACGGATTCGTCCTTGGAGTCGGCTTGCTGGGCCGCACCAATGGTGGAAAACACCATCAGTGTTGCAAGTGCCGCGACGATACCTTTGAGATTGTGGTTTGCAATGCTCATAACATTGTTCAGTGTAGCGTTGCGACCGGGGATGTCCATTCTCGGCGCATAAACAAAATGAGGAAGATCATGAGCGAGATTCTTGAAAAGGCCGCAGCCGCGCTGAATGAAAAACTGGCGGGCGGGGCTTTTGATGCTTCGGCCAAATTCGCCATCGCAGATCTGGGTTCGATCGTTCTGGATGCAGACGGCGCGCGTGTCAGCGACGAAGACGCCGACGTGACCCTGAGCGCGGATGCTGATACATTCGAGCAGATCCTCAGCGGTGACCTGAACCCGACCGGCGCGTTCATGTCCGGCAAGCTGAGCGTGGACGGAGACATGGGGATTGCCATGAAACTTGCCTCGGTGCTGGCCTGATGGACTTCTCGCCGGCCCCTTTGTTTGAAGCTGTGGCCGGCGCTCCTGCCGGTGGCAAGGCCCATTGGCTGGAAACTTCGGATGCCAAACGCATCCGTGTCGCGCATTGGGTGCCTGAAGACAGTGCAAATGGCACTGTGCTGATGTTTCCGGGACGCACGGAATATATAGAAAAATACGGAAACGCGGCCGGAGAGTTCACAAAACGGCACTTTGCCTTCCTGGCGATAGACTGGCGCGGTCAGGGACTGGCGGATCGCCTTCTGGAAGACCCCCGGATCGGACATGTCGCGAAATTTCCGGATTACCAGAAGGACGTCCGCGCCGTTCTGCAAATGGTAACAGACCTGAAACTGCCAAAGCCCTGGTACGTGATCGGCCATTCAATGGGCGGTGCCATAGCGTTGCGGGCGATTATCGAGCAGAACTGCTTTGCGGCCTGTGCCTTCACCGGGCCAATGTGGGGCATTTACTTTTCCACAATCATGCGGCCGATCAGCTGGATGACGGCCTATTGGGGGCCGAAATTCGGACTGGGCGAGAAAACACCTCCGACCACGACATTGGACAGCTATGTCACCATTCAACCCTTCGAAGACAATATGCTGACCCGCGATCTGGATATGTACCGGATGATGCAGGATCAACTGGCTGCGCATCCGGAAATGGCGCTTGGGGCGCCGTCGACAATCTGGCTGCGCGAGTCGCTGACGGAATGTGATTGGCTGATGAAACAGCCTGCGCCGGATGTACCATGCCTGACGTATCTGGGCGGAAACGAACGGATCGTGGATCGTGATGCCATCAGGGCCCGAATGGCCAACTGGCCCAAAGGCAAGCTGATTGAAGTTCCCGAGGGCGAACATGAGGTCATGATGGAATCACCCGAAGTTCGGGGACCGGTCTTTGATCAACTTGCCGCGCATTTCAGGGCGAGCCAGCCAAACGCCGCACATAATGCGGCTTTGCAAAGTTAATGGCCGATCCGTCACTCTGGCCGCTTGTGATCCCTGCCGCCCGCGCCTAGATGTTTCCGAAAGCAGAACATCGAGGTGATCCATGCGCGACCTTCCCTTTCCCGTCCGTGACGCAAACGCTGTCGGCGGGGGCGACAATCTTGGCAACTTGCCGGAATGGGATCTGAGTGATCTGTACAAAGCGGAAGACGCCCCCGAGATTGGCCGTGATCTTGACTGGTTGGAGGAAGAGTGCGCTTCCTTTGCCTCGGACTACGAAGGCAAACTGGCTGATCTGGATGCGGGTGAGCTGCTGCAATGCGTGCATCGTAACGAAAAGATCAATGCAATTGCCGGCCGCATCATGTCCTTTGCCGGTCTGCGCTACTATCAGCTGACCACGGATGCCGAGCGGGCCAAGTTCCTGTCGGACATGCAGGAAAAGATAACAATCTTTACGACACCGCTGGTATTCTTCACGCTGGAAATCAACCGCATCGATGACACCGTGCTGCGTGCCCATTTTGATGAAAACCCGGATCTGGCGCGTTACGAGCCGGTTTTCCGCCGAATTCGCGCGATGAAGCCCTATCAGCTGTCCGACGAGCTGGAAAGATTCCTGCACGATCTGGGCGTTGTCGGAGACGCATGGGAGCGCTTGTTTGACGAGACGATTGCCGGCCTCACATTCACCGTGGATGGCGAAGAGCTGAATATCGAAGGCACCCTGAACCTGCTGACCGAACAGGACCGCAACAAACGCGAGGCTGCGGCACGGGAACTGGCTTCGGTGTTTCAGGAGAATGTCAAAACCTTCGCCCGGGTTCACAACACGCAGGCCAAGGAAAAGGAAATCGTCGACCGCTGGCGCAAAATGCCCACCGCGCAAACCGGGCGCCACCTGTCGAACGATGTCGAGCCCGAGGTTGTCGATGCCCTTCGCGAAGCGGTGGTCGCCGCCTATCCCAAGCTGAGCCACCGCTACTACGAACTGAAACGCAAGTGGCTGGGTCTGGACGTGATGCAGGTTTGGGACCGCAACGCACCCCTGCCGATGGAAGACACGCGCACCGTGAACTGGGCCGATGCCGAGAAAACGGTGATGGACGCTTACAACGCGTTTGACCCGCGCATGGGTGAGATTGCAGCACCGTTCTTCTCAAAAGGCTGGATCGATGCCGCCGTGAAACCGGGCAAAGCCCCCGGCGCCTTTGCCCACCCAACAGTCACCGACGTGCATCCTTACGTGATGCTCAACTATCTGGGCAAACCGCGCGACGTGATGACACTGGCGCATGAACTGGGCCATGGCGTACATCAGGTGCTGGCCGCAGGTCAGGGCGAAATGCTTTCGTCAACACCTCTGACCCTGGCCGAGACCGCTTCGGTGTTCGGCGAGATGCTGACCTTCCGCAAGATGCTGGATCAGGCCGAAACGCCAGAACAGCGCAAGGTGCTGCTGGCCGGTAAGGTCGAGGACATGATCAACACCGTCGTCCGCCAGATCGCCTTCTACGACTTCGAATGCAAACTGCACGCCGCCCGCCGCGAGGGCGAACTGACACCGGACGACATCAACGCCCTTTGGATGAGCGTTCAGGCCGAAAGCCTTGGGCCCGCGTTCGAATTCATGGATGGGTACGAGACCTTCTGGGCCTATATCCCACACTTCGTCCACTCACCGTTCTACGTCTATGCCTATGCGTTCGGCGACGGTTTGGTGAATGCTCTTTATTCCGTTTACGCCAGCGGCTCGGAAGGGTTCGAGGACAAGTATTTCGAGATGCTGCGTGCCGGCGGATCAAAACATCACAAGGAACTGCTTGCCCCGTTTGGCCTCGATGCCAGCGATCCCAAGTTCTGGGACAAGGGCCTGTCCATGATCTCTGGTTTCATTGACGAACTTGAGGCGATGGAGGGGTGAGCACCCAATCCACAGGGCGTTGGGCCGCTTTGAAGGCGCGCCTGCGCCCTGCAATGAACCGAATTCGCCGAACCGTGCCACGTGGCTGGCGAATCATCGTGGGCATCTTGCTGATACTCGGCGGTGTTCTTGGGTTTCTTCCCATTCTGGGCTTCTGGATGATCCCGTTGGGAATCATGGTGGCGGCAATGGACATCAATCTGTATCGGCGATGGCGTCGCAAATCTCGCTAGGTTTCCTTAGTCTTTCTCATTTGATTTGGTCGTGAGGAATATGGCCAGGACGATCAGCGCAGCGCCTATTGCAGCCAGCGGTGTGATGGCCGCCCCCAGAAACAGTGCTGAGTTGATGAAGGTGAACACCACAGAAGCGGCGAACATCAAAGTGGCGGTGAGGGTCGAAACCCGCGCTGCCGCTTCGTACCAAAGGTAGTAAGCCAACGCCGTTGGCAACACACCAAGAAGTACCAGAAAAACAACATCGTTTATTGTCGGCATCTGAATTCCGAACAGGGAAAGCGGCAACAGAATAACGCCTGAACAGATGAATATCCCAAACAGGAAATTCAAACGTTCGGGCGTGGATTCAGAGGCTCTCATAGCCCGGCTGCTGGAAATCAGGAACACGGCCCAGCTTAGGCCAGCACCGATTTCCATCACATCGCCAAGCAGAGGCTCTCCGCCACCTTCGAAATCCTGGTAGACCGTCAGAAACACGCCAAAGATCGCCAATACCGTCGCGAGAACTTCGGTCCGGCCAACTGGTGTGTCCGCGAAAAAGTAGAGAAACACCAGAACGAAGAAGGGCGCTGTGTTTTCCAGCACCATCGCGTTGGCCGCACCGGTATGTTCCAATCCGATGTGGAACAGAATGTAGTTCACCACCGTCGACAATACAGCCAGACGGAAATTCCAATCCCCAAACCGGATCGAAACTGACGCCCCCATCGCACGCAACATGCAGTAGATTGCGAACGCGGCGATGAACAATCGCGTCGTGGCGATCTGCATTCCACCCAGATCACTGGTCAGATAGCGAACGATAACGCTGTGTGTGCCCCACAAGAACGCAGCCAAAAAGCCAAGGACCAGACCGTTTTGCAGGAGGGATACGTGCTTGGCAGAGTTGTCTTGCAAGGGGCCGCTCCGCTGGGGCTTACTTAAGCTGACTGTCCTTCGACCCGCGCCGATTGATGCCGCTGCGGGCTTTGAACGCCCCGTCACGTTCCTGCTGACAGTCCAGGCACAGTTTCACCCCCGGGATCGCATTGCGCCGTTTCTCGGGAATTGGCTCTTCGCATTCAGCACAATGGGTCAGACTTTCACCAAAAGGGCGTTTTTGCGCCTGCATCCGTGCCAGCTCATCGGAAATTGACGCCTCAATCTGTTCACTTACCGCGCCATCGCGCGCCCAACCGCCTGCCATAGGGCACCTCCTGAATAGGTACCCAACAGGCTAACCGAGGCTCGCCATGGTAGGCAAGTGGTCGGATCAGAGCGGTACGGCCAGACTGAAAACCTGATCGATCATTTCTTGCGTTCCCCGCGAGAACTCAAGCGGGCATGGGTAGTCAGCCCCTTCCCGAACAGACCGGCAGAACGCTTCGACCTGGAGTTTGTAGTGATCATCCGCCGGGAAACGCGTGACCTGCACTTCCAGCCCCGGGCGATGCAATTCGACACGGGCCTCGCCAAAGACCCGGGCGTTGAATGGCGCTGTCAGCCGGATCACGCCGCCTTCGCCATGAAACACCATCTCCTGATGCGGGTGCATGCGGATCGAAACATAGCTGGAATAAGTAAAGTCAGGGAATTGCGCCCGGATTTCCGTAAACGTGTCGATACCGTCCTGCCAGCGAATTGCCGATTGTACCGAGACAGGCTCTTGCCCGGTCGCAAAACGTGCGCCGCCGATAACGTAGACGCCAATGTCCCGTAATCCGCCACCCCCCGTTTCCGCGCGATTACGGATGTTCGTCGTGTCCTCCCGGTTGTCAAAGCTGAAGGCCCCGGTCACATGTGCCAGCTTTCCGATCGCCCCGTCGGCAATCAGCCTTTTCGTGAACTGCCACTGAGGGTGGTGCACGATCATATAAGCTTCGGCTGCTAACAAACCGGTCTGATTCCGTTTTCCGATCAGGGCGTCGAATTCTTCGCCCTTCATGGTCATCGGCTTTTCGCACAGCACATGTTTTCCGGCATCAAGGGCTTTCAGGCTCCATTCGACATGCAGGTGATTGGGCAGCGGGATGTATACCGCGTCAATCTCAGGATCCGAGAGAAGCGCATCGTAGCTGTCATAGACCGCCAGATCCGGGCAGAACTGCTGAAACGGCTCAGCTTTGGCAGGGTCTGAGGTTGCCAGCCCCGACAGTCTTGCCCCGTCTGCGGCATGAATGGCAGGTGCCATAAACTGTCGTGCGAATTTGGCGGCACCCAGAATGCCCCATTGAACCGGCTTTTGCATCGTGAACTCCGAATACTGTCCTGCTGAAATGTTGCAGCCTCGTCGCAAGGCTGGGTTCAGCCTGTGTCGGTGTACCTTTAGCAGTGAATCACACCCAAGTCAGGCAAATCCAGCCATTTTCTAAGCTGCAGAATTCGAAACCGGGGCCTGCAGCGCGGGCACGAAAAAACCGGCCGGAAAATTCCGGCCGGTCCGCTAAGGCTGTCCGGTCAGCTGTAGCTGTTTCCAAGCATGCCCTTTTCACGGGCCAGCTCGCGCATCTTTTTCTGCAGCTTCTCAAACGCCCGGACTTCGATCTGGCGAATGCGTTCGCGGCTGACATTGTACTGTGTGCTTAACTCTTCCAGAGTCACGGCCTGATCCATCAAGCGTCGCTGGGTCAAGATGTCCTTCTCACGATCATTCAGCACGTCCAGCGCAGCGCTCAGCAACTCGCGGCGCGCTTCCAACTCGTCGCGGGCTTCGTAGTCACCGGCCTGGTCGGCATCTTCATCCTCAAGCCAGTCCTGCCACTGCATGGTACCTTCGCCTTCGGACCCCACGGTCGCATTCAGCGAGGCATCCCCACCGGACATGCGGCGGTTCATGCTGATGACTTCCTCCTCGGTCACCCCCAGATCGTTGGCGATCTGCGCAACATTTTCAGGACGCAGGTCGCCTTCTTCCAGCGCACCAATGCGGGCCTTCGCCTTGCGCAGGTTGAAAAACAGCTTTTTCTGCGCCGAGGTGGTGCCCAGTTTCACCAGCGACCAGGACCGCAGGATATATTCCTGGATCGAGGCGCGGATCCACCACATCGCATAGGTCGCCAGACGGAATCCTTTTTCCGGATCAAAACGTTTCACGGCCTGCATAAGGCCCACATTCGCCTCGGAAATCACCTCGGCCTGCGGTAGGCCATAGCCGCGATAGCCCATGGCGATCTTGGCCGCCAGACGCAGATGCGATGTCACCATCTTATGCGCCGACTCGGTATCCTGTTCTTCCACCCAGCGCTTGGCCAGCATGTATTCTTCTTCCGGCTCAAGCAGGGGAAACTTGCGAATTTCCTGCATATAGCGGTTCAGGCCGCCCTCGGGCGTCGGCGCGGGGAGATTTGCGTAATTTGCCATGTTTCATGTCCCTCCGACAAATGTTTAAGTATTTAACATAGGATATGGGTAAGGAACCCTGCCCATTCAAGAGGTGCTGCTAACAGTTTGAGATTAAACTTTGATAAAGGAAAGATAAGAAACTCTTACTCACAGGGGTTTGCTTATTGTGTCATCGGCGCGCGCAGCCTTTCTATCAGGCTTTCCATATCATTCGGCAAGGCGGCTTCGAACCGCAGGTTTTCGCCACTGACCGGGTGTTCAAACCCCAAAACCGCGGCATGCAGCGCCTGACGCGGGAAGGCGCGGACAGCTTCGGCCGTCGCCGGATCAAACGCGCGAGTGGCCAGTTTGCGCTTACCGCCATAGACCGGATCGCCGACCAGCCCGTGGCCCGCATGTGCCATATGCACGCGAATCTGATGTGTACGACCGGTTTCCAACCAGCACTCGACCATGGACAGAGACGCGGGCGCGCCAAATGTTTCGACGACCCGGGCGCGCGTGACAGCGTGGCGGCCACCGTGAAAGTACACGGCCTGCTTTTGCCGGTCCGTCTTGTGCCGGGCCAGTTGCGTGGTCAGGCGCATGACATTGCCCGGTTCGAAACTGACACCTTTGACGCCGCGCAGGCGTGGATCGTTGGCGTCCGGCACTCCGTAACAGATCGCGCGATAATAGCGCTCGACACTGTGCGCTTCGAACTGCGCCGCCAGACCGTGATGCGCCGCATCCGATTTGGCGACGACCAGCAACCCGCTGGTTTCCTTATCGATGCGATGCACAATGCCCGGACGCCTGACACCGCCGACGCCGGACAGATCCGTGCCGCAATGAAACAGAAGCGCGTTCACCAACGTGCCGCTGGGCGAACCCGGTGCCGGGTGAACGACCATGCCCGCGGGTTTGTTGATCACGACCAGATCAGCGTCCTCGTAGATGATGTCCAGCGGGATGTCTTCGGGGCCGATATGACTGTCTTCGGCTTGGGCAACGGTTACAACGACCTGCGCGCCTTCCGTGACTTTTGCCTTGGGATCGGCCACCACGACACCATCGACCTGCACCGCCCCCTCGTCGATTAGACGCCCCAGACGTGTACGGGACAGGTTTTCTTCCGCTGGCACATCCCGCGCAAGCGCCTTATCAAGACGTGGCGGCGGAGCGGCCGCGATCTGAAACTCAATCTGCCGGGTGCCCATGACTGTCCCTTCCGAACCCCAAGAACCGCAGGAAACGCCCCAGCTTAAGCTGCTGCGGCGCATGGTCATGTTGTTGACCGTGGTGATGATTGGCGGGGTTCTAGTGACATTCGCGCTGATTGTCATCCGGCTATCGGACCGCACCCCCACCCTGCCCGACCAGATCGAACTGCCGGACGGCGCCAAAGCGCAGGCCGTGACCATCGGAAACAACTGGTACGCGGTTGTAACGGATGACAACCGGATATTGATATTCGACAAGACAACCGGGCGGCAGAGGCAGGAAATCGTTGTCGAATAGGCGCGATCACTCTTCAAGCGCCATTCGGAAAACAATCTCTGACGCCAACCGCAGTGCTTCATATTCTTCGGACGAGTCGCGGCGGAACTGTAAATCGGCGTCACTCAGTTGCACGGGCGGGAACAACTGATCGCGATCCGGGAAAAATTCCTGCTGAAAATCAGTGTCCTGCGCGGCCAGATGTTCGTCCAGCCACAAACGCTCTTTCGGTTCCAGCACGTCATTTCGCCGGATCATTACCGGATCGTCGACAACGAGCCGCCGCAGTTGTCGGGTTCGCTGGCGTCCGATGGACCGGGCCAGAATCCCGAAAGCCTCGCTTGCCGCGCGGGACTGTGAAGGATTGGACGGCAGATTTGCCGTGCTACCCTTGGGAAGCGTGACACCAATGCGTGACATGAAATCGTCCACGACATTCCCGTTGGCCATTACAGACCGATCATACAAGAAAGGCGCGACCGTCACGCCGGGAAACGCGCTTCGGATTCGGGTCAGCATGGCGCTGTAACTCAGCCGCTCGGGGTTTTCGGCGATCTCGTCCAGACGAGCGCGGATGTATTGCGTTCCGCCAGCGGGCAAGCGACCATTCTTTGCCCGCTGCTTATAGTCCGCCTCCCAAAAGTCGGAATATCGCCGACAGTAGAAGGTAATGCGCATCTGCCGAGCCGGAATATCGGAAAAAATCTGCGCCAGCCGGTCCAGATCTACCGAATAAAGCATCTCGGACGAGACCAGGCAGGTTTTATCCTTGTGCGCCTCGTATTCCAGAGCCATGGCTTCGCGGAACGCATCTGTCGGCTGCTGCGTCTGGTTAATGTGGAATGCGATGATATTGTGGCTGATCGTCAGCCGGCTGTTTTCGTGGCGCCGGCGACCGGTTTCCATGTATCGCAGCCCGGCCTTTTCCAGCATTCCGCCGTTCGTGCGAACAAAACCCTGCAAGGCGGTTGTGCCGGTCTTGGGCATCCCGATATGAAGCCAAAGCATCAGGCGCCTCCGCAAACCTGAAAAAGAACCGTCATCACACCTTCCCGGCTACGGCACCGTCAGTCATCTGCTGCATCAGATCCTGCATCTCGGGGACTTCCCGCAGCTGCGCGATTTGCTGACGGTGAAGATCACAGGTCAGGTGATGCAGTCGGGCGGTTTCAGGGTCAGAAAGCATGTCGTAATAGAATTCGCGTTTGCGGTCAGCGACGACGTCGATCGCGCTGTCCGCCTCGGCATTCTGGTTCATCATGTTCCAGTATTCCATCCCCAGGCTTTCGCCCAGATGATGAGCGCGACCGCGCATCTTCTTGACCAGATAGCTTTCGCAGGACTTCAGCGCGTAATGGTTGACCTGAACGAACTCGTACCCGACGGAATCGCGGGCGGAGCGCCAGCTTCTTTCGTAATACCGATCGGGCATCAACTGACCCGATCCGTTGTACCAGTGGCATTCCGCCATGGTTTCGACTGTCGGGCGCTTGGGCCGGTGAACCCCCAACCCGTCCCAGAGTTCGCGCTGAAACATGGTCTTGAATCCCCACGCCTGAAACGGCCGGATGGTCATTTCACGCGCGGCCTGTCTGAATTGATCCGACAGGAACCGATCCTCGTAACGCACAACACCCGCATTTCCGAACAACCGCCATGTCATCGAAATCGTGCGGGCGTCCGGAATTGCCTCGGTCAGGGCGCGCAGGGTGTGATCTCCGGTCTTGACCACGATCTGTTCATCCGCGTCGATCACGACAACCCAGTCTTGCGGGCGGGCAACTTCCATTTTCAGAAACGTGTTATAGGCCCGTTTCTGCGGGCTGGTCTTCCGGCGTGAATTGTTGTCGACATGGGTCAGAATTCCACGCTCGTCCAACCTTTGCAGCAAAGCGTCCGTCCCGTCGGTACAGTCATTGGTCATAACCACCTGATGATCGACACCAATGGCCCGGTTATGCGCCACCCATTCCAGAACAAACGGCCCTTCGTTCTTCATCGGGGTCACGCTGACAAAGCGTGGGTCCTGTTCCTTCATGACTGACTGCCCTTTGTTGGTTTTATTGTCCCGGTTTCGGCGGATACATCACCTGTTAGTCCTACACGAGTTTTCACATATTTGAACCTGCCTTCAAGCCGCCCAAACGCTGTTGCCTTCCCTCCCGGTCAGGTTTCTGTTCGTTTCAGTTGATTGGCGAACCGCTTGTATGGCGGGCAGAGGTCCCTTGCCTTGCGTAGATATCCGGCGGCTTTTTTCTTGTCCCCCCGCCTCAGCAACAACTGACCGGCCGCCCCCTGAATCGCCGCTGTATTGTCATCCAGATCTGCCGCCTCGAGGATCTGGTTTTGCCCCTGCTCGGACGCGCCGATCCGTTCCAGCAAGCCGCCCATGGCAAACACCAGAAATGGATTTCCCGGATCATTTCCAACAGCCTCAGCCATCTTGAGCCGCGCCTGAGAATAATCACCATCCGCCTCGTACAGCTCGGCCAAACGTTTGAGATACAGCGTGTTTTCAGGGCGAAGGCTTGATACGTTCCGGGAAACATCTATTGCTTTTTCCAACGGTAGATCATCCAGCCGAAACCGAAGGATTGTAGAAAAGCTCTGGTACTCCGGGCTATCCAGCGGCACCTGCATCTTCTCCGACAGGTTTTGCATGTTGCCCAGCCAATCCTGCAACATAACCAACCTGTCCCTGCTCGAGTTCAGCCGGCGCGCCTTTTGGTCGAGTGCGAGATCGCTCCAGTCCAGCAAGATCACATCAAAGTTGCAGGGAAGGCGTGATAATACCCGACGCTGAGCGACATGGGCATTGAAGTTGAACCAGGATCGGCGGACCGCTTTTTGAATGGTCCAGTCCACAGGCGGCATCGCCCGATAAGAAACCTGATCCCGAAACACCAGTCGCGAACCAAATATGATGACGTCGGGCCTCAACGGTTTTGCCCAGAAGGCCCGAGTGAAAGCCTGTGCTGCAAGCCACCGCTTTTTCTGACTGCCCAGAATTGCGGCCTGCAATGCGCAGGCAACGGCGTGATCCTCGGGCCAGATATGGGGATTTGCCAAGGCTTGTTCTGTCAGCCTCAGAGCCTCTTTCCAGCGGCGCAGGTAAAAGTAGTTCAGCGCATTCAACAACGGCAAGAACGCGTTGTCCGCCCCGGCTTCAAGCAAGGACTCCGCAAACTGGCGTGACTCTTCTGCCCGGTCTTCAGCCTGGAGCGAGAACAAGTGGAACGTCGCCTTGGCATAGATATGTGCAGCCTCTGACGCGTTGATAAATCCGTCCGCACCCTTGCGCAGCCGATCCACTGTCTTTTCGTTGGCCTCACTTATTTCCTGCGGGGACAAAACATCGCGAAACATCTTGTTCTCTTGCCCGGAAAGCCTGGCCGCCGCCATCGAAAATGCCGATACGGGGGGGGCAATTACCTGATCCGCCCGGGACAGTGCATAAAGCTCCAGAAAATCGCGCTTGGCCCGGGTCATCTCTGACAGATCTGCAATGTCCGACATCCGCATCAGTTGCGGATAGCGCTTCTGAAACCGGGTGATCAGCTCCGGCTGATCCGAAAACATGATCGTCGGATTGTCGGCGAACTTGTCCAAATGCGCTTCGTAAAGTTCTTCGGTCTCAATCTTCGCAGGCCAGGTTGAGTGTTTCCACGGCAACCCATTCAGAATGTCGCCCCGGCGGATATGGTAGGCTGACACCCCCTTCCCCGACAACGCCTGGTCCGCACGGTCCATGATGGCGCGGATTTCGTCGGTGAAGCCGATCCGGTGAATGAACTCTCGATAGCGGGGGCGGATCGTTTCAATGTCTTCCCAGGGGAACGTCAGAATCTGGAACCCCTCCTCGACCAGAACCGCACGCCCGGCATCCAGATGCTTGATCAGCCGGTCCGGTGTCTTATCGTTCTGAAATTTCCAGATCGGTTGGGCATTTTGTGACAGCGCCTCGAACGCGTCGGTATCCAGGAAATGGTCCGCCATCCACGCTTGGGAAAACAGTTCTTGTGGATGTTCCAACTCGGGTGCATCCGCGCCTTGCGGGAACCAGTTCACCCGATAATCAGTATCGAAATCCTCGGCCAGGCGGATACATGTCAACAACATCAACAGGCGCGCGCCCATCCTGTCCTTGCGTTGACCGATGAAGACCCCCCTGCCTGGGGTCATGAGGTTGCCTGGGCAGTGTCGGCAGCCGCTTGTCTGCGAAGGGCACGAAACCTCTGACGTGCTGCGTGTGCCAGTTTCGGATGCCGGTCACGGCTCATCTCTTCCAGTCTGTTCATGTAGACCGGCAATCGCTTGCGCGCCCGGATCATCCGAAAAAAATCTGCGGCCTCAAGCGAGCCGTCCATCGCACCCAGCATAACCGGCTTGAGCAAATCGAGCTTTCGCAGCATCGGGGCCGCGAAATGGTTTGAACACCAGGTCTTCAGCGGGATGACATTTCCCCCCTGCAAGCGCGCCGCCTGCTGCCGGTCAAGATCGAAAAACGGATCAAAAGCCACATAAACCCGTTTGGCGGTTTTGATGGTTTCGGCAGTATCGCTGAGCGGCAGATCCCAGTCCTGAACCCGACCGAACCGGTATCGGGTTTCCCATGGCACCAGCCGTTCGTCTAACGTTGTCTGCGGGTTGAAGGCAATCACCGTTGACCCCGGCACCAAAGCGGAAAACGCCAGCGCGCCGTAGCCCCCCATGGATGCACCGGCAAAAACCACCTGATCGAACTGGGCAAAAAAACCTTCGCGGGCCTTTCCTTCCAGATACGAAATGATTTCCGTGTCGCGATACCAGGCCTTGGTCCGGGCAAACACCCCAAGATGAGACCACCCTTCGTCCCTGAAAAACTTCCAGCCCCATGGTTCGCGCGCAAAAGACAGGTCGTTGGCGTTGGCAATGTTGTCAAAGCTTACAATTAGGCGAGAGGCCGAACGTTGATGAAACAGAAACGCGTGGCGTTCAAGTTTCTGCAGAAAGCCCCTGCCTTCTCCGCCCGGATACAGTTCCACAAACCATGGCGGTGCGGGGTCGGTCAGGATGCGTTCGTACCCTGTCTTGCGGTCAGGGTGCTCGGGTTTCAGTTGCTCTTTGGACAGGTCGGTCATGATGCTCAAACAAGATTGTCCGCAAGCCAGGACCGGAAGTCCACCCAGTCCTTGCGCATTTTGATTTCCTGAACTTTCGCCGTGTGCCAATTGCAAGCCTGTTCGTGCAGGCGGGCCAATTCCTCATCCGCCTTCAACTCGGCCAGCAAGGGCGCGGCGCGGCGGGCCGCCGGCAGGATGGACTGGTCCATCTCTTTGTTGGCATTCATATCCATCCAGTAGGATTGCCCCTGATCCACCTTGATGTGATTGGTTCTCCCGCGGTCACGCTTGATCAGAAACCCGTCCATCGACCGGACCGAGTAGTGGTGAATCCGACCAAAGCTGTGATCGAAGTTTCGCCAGGCTCGCCAGCCGACCTTTGCCGCAGGGAACAGATTGCCGCTGGCATCCGACCAGGCAACGTCGCCCTCTTTTCCTTCTTCGATGCCTTTTGGTCTGTGTGGACCGAACCGGGTGAATTTTCCGTTATTGCGAAACAGCGTCTTCAAGCCGAAAGCTCGGCTGGAGTGATACGGGAATTCCACATCCGCCATCACAAACGCCTCGGTCACGGGCCGGTCTTCAAAGCTGATGTTTCCGGCGCTGCCAAACAGCTTCCACGCGAACGAGATTGCATCCACTGGCTGCCCCGCGCGATGTTCCACCTGGGAAATCAGAGAGCCAAAGCTGTTATCGCCGCAACGGATGTTCCAGAACTCATCGACATCCAGGCACAATAACCAGTCAGACTCCTTGACTTTGGGCTGGCGCCGCGCCCGCCGCAACATCTGGTGCTGAGGGTTTCCCCCTTCTTTCACCTCGTTCGACACATGTGTCGCAAGCCCCAGATCCTGCAACCTGCGGGCCATTTCGTCAGTACCGTCCTCACAATCGTTGGTGAATATCACGAAGTGGTCGATGCCCAGACTCCGATGAAAAGCCACCCATTCAAGCATATAGGGGCCTTCGTTTTTCATCGTCGTAAAGATGGTAATGGTCTGTGACATTCAAGCCGTTCCCAATCTGAATTGCCCACTGTCTTACACAAGCACGCAGAACGGGGCGAGACGGGAATCGAGCAAACCGGCAATCCCGAACAAACTGATGCACCTTCGCACTCGCCTTTGAAAGGGATTGGGTGCCAAAAGAATCCCAAGCAGCCACCAGATCCATAAGATCTGCACTCAGCCGAAAACAGCACCAAACGTTCATCAAATCGACAAGGTGAAAGCCTTCAGATTGTTGCTCGGTGTACTTTGCGCTAACGCACGCCTTGAACCGAAGTCTCAATGCCGCGTGGGGATTGGTGTGTCTGACCCGGCACCAGCAAAGCCGCCACGTTGCGCCCGAATTCGCGGGTTCGCGCTTCAACGGTGTTAAAACTGAATTCAATGATCAATCCAAACGGAGCAACGCAAAGCATGACCAGAACCGCGATAGGAACGGAAAAACTGCTTTCAACGCCGGGATAAAGTTCAACCCACATCACTTTGACCAGCGAGAATATCAAGATGTGCCACAAGTAAATTGTATAGGATCGGGACCCCATATAGTTCACTGCCCGGACTGGCCATCCGGCGAATTGCAAAGCTCGCTCATTAATTATTGCCGTGAACACGCACAGCGCGCACCCGATGCTTGTGAGCGTGCTGGCAAATGGTCCGGGTCCGAATACAGCAGGGCTTCCCAAGGCCATTAGCAAACCAAGTCCCGTGGTCAAAACAGCCACGACCCTGTTGCGCGGGATTTGATAGCGTGCCTTTAGCACAGGGACTGTGAGATAGAGAAAGCATCCCCAGATCACGCCGTCCAGCCGAAACCACCATGCCAAATCGTAAACATCCGTCCGCTGCAAAAAGGAAAATATGGCCAGAAAAATCGCACACCCAAAAACCAGACGTTGCTTGCGCAGCACCACAACAACCAATATGGGCCAAAAAAAGTAGAACTGTTCCTCCAGCGACAAGCTCCAAAAATGCGCAAGCAGAGAGATTGGTTGCCCATTTTCAATCTGCACAAACCCCCAAAGGTTCAGCCATTGGGTCAAGGCGGCAAAAGCCGCGTATCCTGTATGCTCGATGCCGCCATACTGTGTGTAGAAGTCTGACCCGGACAAAAGAACAACCGAGGCGAATGTCACCAAAACGACGATTGCCGCCGCAGGAATTAGGCGGAAAAACCTTCTGATCCAAAATCGAAGCAACAACTCCTTGGCCGAGTATTTTCCGGTTTCCAGTTCTTTAAAAATGGAAAGTGAGATTACGTACCCGCTGATTACGAAAAACAGATCAACGCCAGCACCGAACTGCAGTCGAGAGGTATAGTCATAGGTAAGCTGCGTCCAAGGCATCAGAAAGGGCAGGTGCGCGATCAGGACCAAAAATATCGAAATCCCTCGAAGGGTCTCGATATCAATGTTCTTTTGACCGGAGTGCTCCATTTTCGCCTCAGTAAGTACTGCTTGGTTTGTAGGTTTCGCGATGCCCGTTGCCCATAACCGAGAGTTGCGGTCAACACCAGTCTTTCAGGCTTCCGGATACACATCATTTCGCGAGTGCGACGAAGTCTCTTTGATCGTCGCACCAGAACACAGAGAAGGTTCCTATTTGACCAGATTGCCTGTCAAATAAAGCCTAAACCGGGTATTTTTCAGATGGAGAAACTGTAGGGTGGCTACAGGTTGGTCCGCAACAGCGCAAATGAACGTTAGTTATTGTAACTTATCTATTTTTGTTGAAAAAGTGGTGCGATCGAGAGGCACCATGTTACCCCCGCTAAATGTTGCAAGTAACCCTTACCACTTTGCTGCGGTGTGTTTTGCGGATGCCGACCGTCTCGGATTGGGTCAACATGTAGCAACCAACCTCCCACAAGATGGGGGCCTGGATGGCATAGCAATCAGCAGCACATATCAAGAACACGAAGAACGGCACGATACTACAGAACGGTGACGGCCTATTGTGCTTGAAGGGCCAGAGCAATAGCAAGCGGGGACACGGGCAACCTCTCGACGGTAGCGGATCAAAATCGGGCTGGGTCCTTACCCCAAAGTCTCACTTGCGAAATCCCAAAAACAAAATGCAATGGGCCGGCGTCCTTGCCATGGGCAATAGATCGCACATCAGAGCGTGAATAGATGCGCGAAGAAGCCGAGGCCAACAGAATCGACGCAGCATTTGAAAACCGGGCCTGACGGTACTCTAGGCCAGACCGGAACGTCTGTACGACGACAGGGCAGCCTTACGCTATCGCTCCACGTCATCGACAATTAAGGAAAGCGCCGGGTCCCTCGTCACTCACATGACCCGATTTGAGTTCAGTTCACCATCACGTAAAAGAGTTTGTTTCTTCAGGCAAAAGTCTGAGCAATTCACACGCCGACCCCACTTTCGTCAGCCAAGACACTTCGAACACCAGTAACAAACTCGCCTTGTCAACAAGCAAAACCCTTGAGCTTTCTTCCAGCTTGGGCGTTCCGATTTAAAAGGTGCAATAGTTCGACCTGATTGGACGTTCCGGTTTTAGAGAATATTGAACTGAGGTGTGAACGAACAGTTGCGGGGCCAACCGAAAGAGTTTCCGAGATTAGCTTTACCGTCATTCCTTCCCTCATCATCGCACAAACCCGGAACTCGCATCTGCTGAGCGCCGCCGGGTTCTGAGGATCAAGGATCGGGACATAGTCGCCGCCGCTGTCTTCGGACAGACGATGGCTGCGGGGCTGCTCGGACTTTGCAGAAATCGCACCAGGCAAACGGTTCTTCCATCCAGACGAAAGAGTTGAAGTCAAAACAGCTAACAAATCCAGATCGGGTCCCAGAGGGCTGACACTGTAGTGCAATTCAATGTAGTCGATATGTGACGCGGTTGTCTCAAGCGGAACCACAATGACTTCGACCAACCCTTCAGGTTTATGATATTGATAGCGAGACATTGGTGCCGCACCGGATAGCATCATGTCCGTTAATTTCCAGATAGATCCCGGCTTTGCATTTGAGATGCAATCCCCGAAAACCAATTCCGCTTGGGTTTGAGGTTGCGACGGCCATATCTTCCCCTGTTGGATGCAACACCGTGCAATGTGCTTAACTTTCCAACCAGTTTTCGAAACCCTGACAATTAAAAGCGCATCGGCATTTAGCAGACGCATTAAAAAATTTGCTGCATTTAGAATAGAGCCATTGTTATTTACGGCCTGTGTCCACTCCATCACGAAGTTGAAACTGTCCTTCGCGTGGGTGCTCTTAACAAAACTGACACTCATACCCCACAACCCAACTAGATCAAAAAATCGTCGAACCAAACACGTTCGAACCTGGACGACAAATTTGTTCTACACGTAATCCATGAGCAACCGATTTCACCGCGCAGCTCGCACATCCGCGTTCAAACGGGCCACAAGCAAATTACTATAACTCATTCATATTTATAAATTTTTTTCAAATATCTGCATATTCTCAACTACCAAGCTCCCTCCAGAGAAAAATTTCCACACCCCAAAACTGGCTATCAAATTGATTACAATTGCAGCCTTGGCCGAGCCATTGTTGACAGCCGAGATGATTCTTTCGCGCTTTAACACCCTGTTAATGCTGGGTTAATTCTTTTAATCCTTTAAGTGATAGCAACATACAACTTACATCCTTTGCGTGTAATATATTTACCTTTGAGGGAAGGATGCTGTTTCCCACGCCCCTATTCTGATTCCAAGCTAAAGCATTTTTTGCCTGGCTTGCGCTGCATTACTGTGGAGCGTTGAAACTAACTTAACCTTTTGGGGGAAATAATGATCAAATTTGTGAAGAAGTTTGCCAAGAACGAAAGCGGTGCGGCAATTGTTGAGTACGGACTGGCCCTTTTGGTGGTCGCCTCGATTGCAGTCGGTGCATTTTCGTATCTGGGCACTACCACCAATACAAACGTGACTGGTGCCTGTGCTGCTTTGGGCAGTGCAACCTGCTGACCGAAACCAGGTCAGAACATCAAAGAATTCTGCGCCCTCACTCAAGTTTGGCGGCGCAGAATTTACCGCCAGGAATTTCGCAAAAACAGGAAAACCGAAGTTCCGTATTTGAGTGCGAGACTTTTGGAGAGAGATATGCGTATCAGACCAATCATTTCTACGCTGTTTGGAATTGCGATAGCTTCCGGTTCCGTTTACCTGGCGAAAGACCATATTCAGTTCAAGGCCAACACGGCAAGCGTATCGCCTGATGCAGATTTAGTCGAAATTTATGTGGCCAGATCGGAGATCGCATTTGGCCAAACGATCGAAGCTCACAACGTTACGATCCACCCCTGGCCGCGCGAAGCACTTCCGGCCGGAGTTTTCACGGAAATCGACGTTCTTGTTCCCGACAACCGCCGCCAATTGCGCCGCGCCAAAGGGCGGTTCTACCCCGGCGAAGTGATGCTTCTTTCAAAGGTTTCGAACTTTGGTGAAAAAGTCACGCTGGTTCAGAAACTTGGAGAAAACACGCGCGCCATGGCGATCGAGGTCGATGCCGTGACTGCGGTTGGCGGATTTGTCACGCCGGGCGATCATGTAGACATCGTCCTGACACAAGGCGCGAAGCAGGAACTTCGCGCGGTGACCATCTTACAGAACATCCGCGTGATTGGCGTGGATCAGCAGTCAGAGGAACTCAGCGATCAACCTGAGATCGCCCGGACGATAACCGTTGAGGTCACCCCACAGCAGGGACAACGTCTGGCGCTGGCTCAAAAGGCCGGAACACTGAGTCTGACGCTCAGAACACTGGACAATGTTGAAGATGAACCCATGGAAATGGTTCGCCTGCGCGATCTTCTGCAGGAAGAAGGCCCGGTGGAGAAAGTCGAAGCTCAACCAACTGTAACGGTACGTCGGGGAACCGAGACCGAGGTTGTAACCATCCAAAGGCAGCTCAACGAAGCGGAAGAGAGAACAGACGCCGAGCCTGTCACCGAACTGGAAACGCCCCCCCAGAAAGATGCTCAGCTTGCCCCGGCGGTCGCGACGCCGCAGGTCAAACCTCGCGCTCGAACGATAAAAATCAGCCAGGCACCCAGCCAGTAAGCCCTGCCATGCGAGTAGCTGCTTTCATATCCGATTTCATCAAGGATGACCGTGGTACGGTGGCAATCCTGTGGGGCACCGCCTTGGTCGCTTTCCTCGGCTTCTTTGCGATCACTCTGGATGTTGGCCGGTTGAACTCTACCCATGCCGAGCTTCAGTCGTTTGCGGACAATGTGGCTCTGGCTGCGGCCGCTGAGCTGGACGGACAACCTAATGCGATTTCGCGGGCCACAAATGCGGCGGCAAATCTGATTAGTGACAGTCAGACATTTGCGAATGGTAGCGCCGCGCTTTCAGGTTCATCTGACTATACGCTCTCGTTCCACTCCGCGCTTCCTGCTTCAGATCTTACGCCGCTCGGCGCGGACCTCACTACAGACCCGCGTCAAGCAAAGTTCGCGCACGTCGTGTTAACACCGAAATCGCTGAGCATGAGCCTTGCTTCCGCACTGGACAAAATGCTTGGAGGGAGCGGTTTCTCGGCGGCCAGCGTTTCGGCCGAAGCGGTGGCCGGATACTCGAAAGCCGCGTGCGATATTTCACCTCTGATGTTCTGCCTTCCGCCGAATTGGGAGTCCACTCTGACAGTCGGCGATCAAATCCTGCTTCGCAGTGGCGGCAACGGTACTGCCTGGGGGCCCGGTAATTTTGGCTTCATCGATCTGGCAAATTTCCAGGACACCTCGGGTGTGTGTGCAGACGAAGGTGGCAACAAACTGGCGTGCCTCATCGCGGCGCAAAGCCAGATCACTCAGTGCATTCTCACCAACGGGCTGGACACGGAACCAGGGCAGAAAGTCGGCATCACAAACGCGGCATTCAACGTGCGTTTTGACATCTACCGCTCTGTTCTCAATGGCGAGAAAAACAACATAGATTTCGCGCCGGCGCCGAACGTGATCAAGGGCATTGAAAAGAACGGTGGCGGCGCTTGCATTCAAGGCAACGAACAACCGACACCCGACACAACCGGACTTGGTCGCGACCTGTGCATGGCGGCGGGCACCTGCGGCGGAAACAACCGTTTCGGCGATGGCAACTGGGATCGGGCCGGCTACCTGAACCAGAACCACGATCTGGCCGATGGGCTGGCAGACGGTGTTGGCAGTGACGCTCACCTGCCCCTGTTGTCAGGGTCGAATTCAGTATTCGCGGGCACGCGATACGGGATGTATCTTCGGGAAATTGCCTACGGAAATACAAACCCTTACGCAGCGCCAAACGCAAACGCCATCCTTGATCCTTCGCTTGCCGAAACCGGCCGCCCAATGTGTTCAAGCCAAATGTCGAATGACCCGGCGCGGCGCGTTGTAACAGCGGCCGGCGTTGATTGCGCACAAAGCCCTGTTTCCGGTTCGACGACCGGGGTTCCCGTAACAAAATTCGTTGCCGTCTTCCTGACGGAACCGGTGGGCGATGATGGCAGCTCGCCACCCAGTTTTGACATTCACGGCGAGGTCGTCGGCTTCCCGGATGTCACCGGTGTTGGGAGCGGCGGTAATGGCTTCGGTGGCATCTTCCGCGACGTCGTACAGTTGTATCGTTAAAGGCGCACGTTCATGAGTATGAGGCACAGATTTCCTTTCAAACGTTTCGCCAGGAACGACGACGGCGCAATCCTTGTCGAGTTCGGCCTTGTTATGCCGGTCATGTTGCTTCTATTGGCCGTAACTCTGGAGTCGGCGCGCCTTATGTGGTCGTACCAGTCGGTTATTGCCGGTGTGCGCGATGCCAGCCGCTACTTGTCGCGAGTTACACCTGCAGATATCTGCACATCCGGTGGCTCTGTTGCGGGGCTGACCACGACTTTGAAAAGCATTGTTGAGCAGGACATCAACGGAAATAACCTGTTTCCGTCCAGCGTGACGGTCAATTCCGTGACGCCAAGCCTGTCTTGCGTGTCCGGCACCTATCGAATGAACCCCGCCCCTGTTGGCCAGGTGAGTGCCAATATCACCATTCAGTTTCCGCTGGGCGGCATCCTGACGCTGTTCGGCAGCGGTGCGACATCGGTGACCACGGACGTCGCTGATACATCGCGGATTTTTGGCCAATGAGACGCCTGCTGGATATCCACGCGCGTTTGCGACAGAGCGGTCGCTCATTCCTGCAAGAGCAGCATGGTGGCGTTCTGGTCGAATTTGCTCTGGTCGTGTCGTTGTTTTCTTTCCTGTTCCTTGCACTGTTGGATTTTGGCAGGCTTTCGTACAGTGGAGTGAACGCACAAAAAGCAGCGCAGTTGGCCGCTCGTATCGCCGTGGTGCGTCCACCTGCGTGTGCTGGCGTTCCGCAAACCCACACGCGAGGAACATCTGCACTCCAACCTCGTTTCGGCACCTCATGCAGTGCCTCGGTCGGCATATGCGCCGATCCCATGACCCCGGCGTGTTCAGGTATCGCCACCAACGCCACTGCGTCGGAAATCTGGGATCGCGTCAGTCCGCTTCTGCCACCGGGCACAACCATCAGCGCACTGCAATTTTCCTATGATTTCAATTCCAATCTGGGTTTCCTGGGCGGCCCTTACACACCCATGGTCACTGTTGAACTGAACCTGAGTGATTTTCAGTTCGTGTCGCCTCTGGCCGCTTTGGCCAACGCCGCGGGTGCGACAAGCAGCACAATCTCTTCGACAGCCGGCTATTCCAATTTCAGCGTCTCGCTGCCTGCTGAAGACCTTGCATTAGGAGAGTCAGGGTAATGAGTAAACACGTTTCAGATCTCAAGTCACAATCGGTCATGCTTCTGTCAGCAGGAGAAACAATCGCGCAGGCGGTCGCAAACGCGTTTCCCGCTGTCAGAGAAAACAAGGTTTCTGAATTGGCTGGCTCGTTCAAAACACTGAACGGAACCGCCCGCGAAATGGCGTTCAAGCATGACGTGGTGATATTTGAAATCGACCCGGATGACTCGGGCGAGGTACAAGCCGTCGAAGAACTGCTGACGCATCGCGATGATGACACCTTGTTCGTGGCGCTGACGCAGAATGATCTTTCGATCACCAAAGCCCGTGAACTGCGGAAAATTGGTATCGACGAAGTGCTTCCCTTGTCGATCGATGGCGAGGGATTGAAAGCTGCGGTCAGTGAAAGAACCATATCGCGCACCGTTCCGCAGCTTCCGACCAGGAACGGTCTGTCTGCTCTGGGTCGGGTTATCCCGGTTGCAAAATCCCGTGGCGGTATCGGCGCGTCTACTGTTGCGGTGAACCTTGCGTGCTCGCTGGTGGGCAGCAAGGGCTCCTTGTTTCGGAAGACTGAGAAAAAACGCGTCGCACTTTTGGACTTCGATCTGCAATTCGGAAACGCAAACGTGTTTCTGGATCTCGAAGACAACGGAGGGTGCCTTCAGTTCATCGAAAACTCGGATGAGCCCGATGACCATTTCCTGTCATCGATCCTTCAGAGCCACAAACTCGGCATCGACGTGCTCTGCGCGCCTGCCCCTTTGGTTCCGCTTCAGTCGATACATACGAACCTTCTCGAAGGTATGCTTGATCTGCTTCAACGTCGTTACGACTATATTGTCATCGACCTGCCCTGTGCCGTTGTCGAATGGGTCGAACCCATTTTCAAGCGTGCGACCCAGCTTGCGCTGGTTACTGACACAACCGTGCCATGCGTGCGCCAAGCGCGACGTTTGATTGATTTCTACCGCGAAGCCAATGTCTCTCTTCCGGTCGAGGTTATTGTGAACCGCGAACCTAAGACTCTGCTCAAGCCGGGGCACGTTCGCGAGGCAGAGAAAGTCCTGAAAACCAAGCTGAAACACTGGCTGCCCGAGAACCACAAGGTCGCCCGCAACTCAGTCGATCTTGGGCGTCCCATCGTGGACATGAAGCCAGGATCCGACCTTGGCAAAGCCCTGACAAAACTTGCTGGCGCGATGTCTGAAGACGTTCGGCCCGTGGCGACAAAAACGACTTAAAAAAGGAGATCACCGTGTTCAATGAGTATAGATCACGCAAGGCTGCATCCAATTCGAATGTCTTGGTCCTTGAGCAGCCAATCGAAGTGCCCAGGCCCAAGGTGATTCCGGAACCCGTGGACGTTGATCTGCAAGCGCATCTGGAGCTCAAAAGCCGTTTGCACGGCGAACTTCTTGACCGGCTAAACTTGTCCGTGATCGACAAGGTTGAGCGGTCGGAGCTGAAACGTCAGATCGCATCGTTGGTGACAGGCCTGATCGAGGCGGAAAACCTTCATTTGCGGTCCGAGGCTTTCACATCACTGGTCGACGAGTTGATTCACGAAGTTATGGGGCTGGGTCCGCTGGAACCACTTCTGGAAGACCCGACGGTCAACGACATTCTGGTCAACTCATATGATCAAGTCTACGTGGAACGCTTTGGTTTGTTAGAAGAATCGACGGCGCGCTTTCGCGATGAACGCCATCTGCTTCGGATAATTGACAAGATCGTCAGCAAAGTCGGTCGTCGCATTGATGAATCCCAGCCATGGGTCGATGCGCGCCTGGAAGACGGCAGCCGTGTCAACGCAATCATTCGCCCGTGTTCCGTGGACGGGCCTGCGCTGTCGATCCGCAAATTCTCGCGCAATCCTTTGACGATCGACAAGCTCGTTCAGCGAGAAAGCATGAACGGCCAAGCTGCCAAGCTTCTGGAGGCGCTGGTCGAAGCAAGGTTGAACATCCTGATTTCCGGTGGCACCGGTTCCGGCAAAACAACGATGCTGAACGCCGTTTCATCCTTTATCGACGGCAATCAGCGTATCGTAACAATCGAGGACGCCGCCGAACTTCAGCTGCAACAAAGCCATGTGGTTCGTCTGGAAACCCGCCCCCCAAACTCGGAGGGCCAGGGCGTGATCACTCAACGCGATCTGGTGCGCAATGCGCTCAGGATGCGGCCGGATCGCATCATTGTCGGGGAAGTTCGTGGGGCTGAATGTTTTGACATGCTTCAGGCCATGAACACCGGCCATGACGGGTCGATGACGACCGTTCACGCAAACTCAGCGCGTGATGCGCTCAGTCGGGTGGAACAGATGGTGACTATGTTGGGGGCAGAATTGCCCATCAAGACCATCCGGTCTCAAATCGCTTCGGCCATCCAAATCGTGTTGCAACTGAGCCGCCTCAGCGATGGCACACGCAGGGTCGTCAGCATTTCGGAAATCACCGGCATGGAGGACGACACGATCACCATGCAGGACATCTTTGTCTTCAAACGTCGCGGAAAGTCTGAAAACGGGGATGTATTGGGAGAGTTCCTGCCGACCGGCATTCGCCCAAAATGCTTCGACCAACTGGTTGCCGCGGGCATTGATGTGGATAGCGATATGTTTATTCGCGGGGCAATGACGTCATGATTGATCTGCAACCAAATACACTGAACATTCTGATCTACATCGCGATTTTTCTGGGCATTCTGCTGGTTTACGAGGGTCTGCACCAGCTTCTGCTTCGCAGGGAAACCCAAAGCGAAGCCAGGAACCGGCGCATGAAGATGATTCAGGACGGAGCCTCAAGTGATCAAGTACTGCAAGTCCTTCGGGATCCCGCGATGCTCGCCGCCGGAGAAAAAGCCGGTCCAATAGTTCGTTTTCGCCGTTTGCTCGTTCAAGCGGGGTTAACGATTAGCCCGATATGGGCTGCCCTCGCAGTCGTGTTCTTAGCCTTGTTGACCTTCGCAGGCGCGTCCCGGTTTCTCGTCCAGGAATTGGCAGCCCTACTGAGCGCGGTTCTCGGTCTCGTTGGGCCGTTTATCGTGCTGGTCGCCATGAAGAACGCTCGATCGAAGAAGCTGACAAAACAACTGCCGGACGCTCTGGATTTGATGGCCCGGGGATTGAAGGTTGGTCATCCGGTTGCTGTTACGGTTGGAAACGTCGCAACGGACTTGCCGGATCCAATCGGCACGGAATTTGGCATCATCAAAGATCAGATCAATTACGGCGATGATGTCGCGACTGCCTTTCACGACTTTGCGCAACGCGTTGGCACCGAGGACGCAAAGTACCTTGCCGTGAGTATTGGCATTCAGCATGGAACCGGCGGCAACCTTGCGCGGGTTCTGACCATCCTGTCCCAGACCATCAGGGACCGGCACACAATGCAGAAGAAAATCAAGGCGATTTCCGCTGAAGGGCGTCTGAGCAGCCTAATCCTCACGATCTTGCCGATAATTATCTACCTATCGATCGAAATTTCCACGCCTACCTTCTACGGCGACGTTCGCAATGACCCACTGTTTCCCTATTTCGCCTGCGTGATTGTAGGCCTGACAATTGCTCAGGGGCTCATCTTGAACCGCTTGGTTAAGTTCAAGTTCTAAAAAAAGGGCTGATGATATGGATATTATTCAAGAGTTTCTGAGTGAGCAAAGCCTCTCGCCGCAGTTCTTTTTGCTCGTAGGAATTGCCCTTAGCGTGTTCTTTGTTGTCATGGGCCTGTCCGGGTTAACCGAAGCCGACAACACTGCGGCGCAGCGCATGCGTGGAGGGTCAGTTTCAAGTGGGCACGGTCAGGATTTTGACCTCATTCAAGGCGACAACAGTGATCCGCACGGGCTTCTCAAGGCGTTCGTTCCGTCGTCGAAGAACGAACGTTCCAAGATTGGCAAGCTTCTAAGACAGGCTGGCATTCAACGAAAGCACGCCATTCGCACATACTACAGCTGTCGAGTGATTTTGGGATTTGTCCTGCCGGCCACGTTTGTCGCAGCCATGGCGCTGCCAATAGAAACCCAGGTTCAATTGGGGATCGCCGGCATATTGCAGGGTGTTACTTGGATGAACACATTGCAGATCGTAACGGTTTTGATGGTCTCGGGCTTCTATGGACCCGCAATCTGGTTGCGCCTTCGCATAAAGAAACGCCGCCAGGCAATTGAACACAGCCTGCCAAACGCACTCGATCTGCTGCAGGTGGCAATTGAGGCCGGTCTGGGTTTTGATGCAGCGATGATCCGTGTGTCACATGAGATGGCAAGTGCGGCGCCCGAGATTTCGCAGGAGTTCTCAATTCTTCAGCTGGAATTGCAGGCGGGCAAGGAACGACAGGCCGCCTTTCTTGACATGGCCGATCGGGTCGGAATCGACGAGTTGAGTTCATTTGCCAACGCGTTTTTGCAATCCAACCAGTATGGCACCAGCATATCCGCATCGTTGCGCAGGTTTGCGACTGACATGAGGCTTGATCGCGAACTACGTGCTCAGGAAAAGGCAAACCGCCTTCCAGTGCAAATGTCCGCCGTTATGGCCATGTGCATGATGCCCGTTTTGTTGTTGATTTGCCTTGCGCCAATGCTGATCCGCTGGGTGAACATGTTTGGGTGATGCAAAGCTGGTGGTAATGAGATCTTCGATTAAGCGGTCGTTCCGTGGTGACTTTGGCCACATCCAGAATTCGGATATGCTCAGGTGACCTTCGGCTTGCGAAAAACTGCCTCAACGATCCGCTAGACCAGTTATTTCACAGACGTAAGGCGCTACATGGCCAGCAAGCATATTTTGCCAAGCGCGGGACGCAATCTAAGGCAGCCTAAATCCGCCTCACTTTTAGGGTAATTTTGCATTACTTTAATAGGATTTTTGGTGCGGTCGAGAAGACTCGAACTTCCACGGGTGTTACCCCACAGCGACCTCAACGCTGCGCGTCTACCAATTCCGCCACGACCGCACTGCCAGTGACTTGGTAGAGGGCGTATAGACGCTGATGAAGACGTTGTGAAGAGGCAAAAGACACCTGTTTGAAATCCCCTGCCCTCTGCTTATCTAATCAACCAAACCGACTACAGGATTCCCGCGCAGGAGCTCTCGATGACAACATCCGATCCCCGTCCCGTTGTTCAGATCGACATCATTTCGGATGTGGTATGCCCATGGTGTATTGTGGGATTTCGTCAGCTTGATCTTGCTTTGCAACAAACAGGTGTGCTTGCCCGTCTTCGGTGGCATCCGTTTGAGCTGAACCCCGCCATGCCGCCGGAAGGTCAGAACCTGAGAGAGCATATTGTCGAAAAATACGGCTCGACACGTGAACAAAGCCAGCAGGTACGCGAACGGCTGACAGCGCTGGGGGCTGAGCTTGGGTTTACCTTCAACTTCAACGATGACAGCCGGATCGTGAATACATTTGCCGCACACCAATTGCTGGATTGGGCAGAACATGAGGGGCGTCAGCATCCGCTGAAACTGGCTTTGTTTGATGCCTATTTCACGCAACAGCAGGATGTCTCGGACATTGATGTATTGATGCAGGTAGTGCGAGCGGCAGGTTTGAACCCTGACGCGGCACGGGACGCACTGGCTGGCGGCACCCACGCGGCTGCCGTGCGAGAAAAGCAGCAATTCTGGACAAGCCGGGGTATTTCAGGTGTTCCGGCTATGGTGTTTGGGGGCAAGTACATGCTGACCGGCGCTCAGGGTCAGGACACGTATTCTCAGGTATTGCAGCGATGCCTGTCCGAAGCCGCCTGACCCCTTTTCCCTGACCCCTGCGCAGGATAAGAGGCCGGTATGGAATGGAAGATCACCGAAGGGCTGACCGAATACGAAGACGCCGTGGCCTTCATGGAGGCGCGCGTGGCCGCGATCGCCTCGGGCGACGCGCAGGAATGTATCTGGTTGCTGGAACATCCCCCGCTTTACACGGCGGGGACATCCGCGCGTATTGAGGATCTGACCGATCCTGAACGGTTTCCTGTTTATCAAAGCAAACGCGGAGGCGAATACACCTATCACGGACCAGGCCAGCGTGTGGCCTATGTCATGCTGGATCTCAACAAACGTGGCCGGGATGTGCGCAGGTTTGTGAAACAGCTGGAAAACTGGGTGATTTCAGCACTTGCCGAATTCAACGTCCGCGGAGAGATCCGCGACGGTCGTGTCGGCGTCTGGGTGCGGCGGGATGACAAGCCGCTTACCGTTACGGGCCAGCCTGCCGAAGACAAGATCGCGGCCATTGGGCTGCGCCTGCGGAAATGGGTCAGCTTTCATGGAATTTCGATCAATGTCGAACCTGATCTTGATCATTTTACGGGCATCGTACCGTGCGGCATTACCGAATATGGGGTGACATCCCTTGTCGATCTGGGGCTGCCGGTGACACTGGCGGATGTGGATTCCGCCCTCCAGAGAACCTTTGACGACGCTTTTTCTGTGGGTGATTCCTGACCGATCGGCCGGTGGCGCGGTACCGATTGCCCAACGTGAAGTAACAATCACCGACTCCTCTGGCATCTGTTTCCCGGTCAGTGGGTTCATTAACCATTATTACCCACATTTCCGGTGATATTTATGCAAAGTTTAATTCTGGCCGATACAAAGAAGACGTTAACGAGTAGTATGAGTTCACCGTTCTAAAGTGAGTGGTATGTTAACCGGTGATCACGGGCTTGCCCGGAGAATCCGAATATGTGTTTGGTTACGAGTCTGCCGTTCCGACCCCAAATCGGAACGGCAATTCTCATTAAACGCATGTTTCACTGATGTCCAAAGCGGGAAGATGCGGGACAGCATTGGTCAGTTCGCTCCAACTCCAGCGTTGCGTGCGTAATCCCAAATCGGTCTTTCAGGCTCTGCCTGATCCTTGATCTGACGGCCCCGGCGTCGGACCAGGACACCTCGTCTACAATGACATGTGCGGTCAGCGCCGGTTCGCGCTCCTGCATGCTCCAGATATGCACGTGGTGTACGGCGGTTACGCCTTCGGCCTCTTCGATGGCCGTGGCAACCTGTTCCGGCTCCAGATCGGGGGGCGCCCCCAGCATGAGAACCCGGATCGTTTCACCGATCTCACCTTTAACATGCCAAAGGATGTAGACCGAGATCATGATCGTGACTGCGGGATCGACCCATGTCCAATCAAACACAATGACCGATGTTCCGGCGATAATCACGGCAACAGACCCCAGCGCGTCTGCCACGTTGTGCAGGAAGGCCGCCCGGATATTCATACTCTCCTTGGCCATTGAGTAGGTCAGTGCCGCAGTGATGAGGTCGACGACCAAAGCAATCCCGGCAATCCAGACGACAATCCAGCCATTGACCGGTTCCGGCTGGATGAACCGCGTGACACCTTCGAACATCAAGTAGACGGACAGCACGATCAATGTTGTATAGTTGATCAGCGCTGCCACGACCTCGGCCCGGCCGTATCCGAAACTCATGCGCGGGTCGGCGGGTCGCCGTGCGATCTTGCGGGCGAAAAAGGCGATGACCAGCGCTGCGGCATCCGACAGGTTGTGCAGCGCATCGGCGATCAGCGCGAGCGAGCCGGACAGAATGCCGCCCACAATCTGCGCCAGTGTAAGGAACAAATTGACGGCGATTGCCCAGGCGACACGGGCATCTCCGGCCTTTGGGTCGATGTGATGATGGTGGCTGTGACCAGAGTGCGAGTGCTGATGTGCCATGTAAAGAGCGCCTGTTGTTTCGGTCCTTAAAGCAATGTAATTCCTCTAGTAACTAGAGGTTCAAGTGGCAGGCCAACAAAATGTACTCAATCGGTGATTTGTCCCGCCATACCGGGGTCAAGGTTCCCACCATCCGATTTTACGAAGAAAAAGGGCTGTTGCCCAAACCTGTGCGCACAGCCGGGAACCAGCGGCGGTATGATGCGGCTGCGCTGCGGCGCTTGCAGTTCATCCGCCACACGCGCGATCTTGGGCTGCCCCTTGCCGAAGTCGAAGCTCTACTGACCCTGGAAGGCGCGCAAGGGGATGACCTGAACCGCGCGCATGACATCGCCGAGCGTCAACTGGCTGACATCCGCGACCGGATCGCACGTCTGGCCCGGCTGGAAAAAGAACTGGCCCGCATCACCAAAGCATGTGACGGGCATCATGATCATGTCTGTGCCGTTCTGCATGCATTCGGGGATCATGACACCTGCGATGGGGCGCATTAGAGTCAGGTCAGAGATGCGCGAATTTTCTCGGCATGTTGGGCGATGAGGTCGAAATCACCCATATTTCCCGGCGGGCGCATCGAAACGCCCTCGTGCCGAGGCAGGACATGGAAATGCAGGTGGAAAACCTCCTGTCCGCCTGCGGCTTCGTTGAACTGCTGAATGGTGACGCCGTCCGCGTCAAAGGCCGCCTTTACCGCCCTCGCCATTTTCTGCACGGTCGCCATTGCAGCAGCCAGTTGCTCGGGTGAGGCATCCAGAACGTTTCGGCACGGAGTTTTGGGTATGACCAGAAGATGACCGTCCGAGCGTGGCATAATATCCATGAAGGCAAGCGTGTCATCGTCTTCGTAAACACGGGTCGCTGGGATTTCACCACGCAGGATCTTGGCGAAGATGTTGTCATTGTCGTAGCCCGTCATGGCATTTCTCCCGATTTGGTACTGCTACCCGTTCTGCGACCCAACCCGCCGGGGGTCAAGCACGGAAACGGGAACCGGGCGTACCTCTTGAAAACCGTACTGCAATGGCCAAATAGCAGGCACCACCGGGTCAAAAATGTCGTGGAAGCCTCCTGCCCGCGACAATTAATCTTGATCCAGATCAAACTCGACCATTGAAGGTCGTCCCCTCGCAATCTAAAACCAGCAGGAATCCCGCGCGTTGGAGAGGTCCGACTGCGCGGTAGTGTTGTAACAGGAGGCACCTAAATGGCAGACGCAGCCATTCATGGTCACGAGCATGAAGACAATCGCGGTTTCTTTACCCGCTGGTTCATGTCGACCAACCACAAGGACATCGGGATTCTCTACCTGATCGTTTCGGCCCTGGCCGGTTTGATCTCGGTTCTGATGACCGTCTACATGCGGCTTGAACTGATGCACCCCGGTGTTCAGTACATGTGCCTGGAAGGCTTCATGGCCGACCCGTGCACACCCAACGGACACCTATGGAACGTGATGATCACCTATCACGGTGTTCTGATGATGTTCTTCGTGGTCATCCCCGCCCTGTTTGGCGGATTTGGCAACTATTTCATGCCGTTGCAGATCGGTGCACCGGACATGGCCTTCCCGCGGATGAACAACCTGTCCTTCTGGCTGTACGTCGCGGGTACCTCGCTCGGTGTGGCTTCGCTTCTGGCTCCGGGCGGCAACGATCAGGCCGGTTCGGGCGTGGGCTGGGTTCTGTATCCGCCGCTGTCGACGACCGAGGGCGGCATGTCCATGGACCTTGCGATCTTCGCCGTGCACGTATCGGGCGCCTCCTCGATCCTCGGCGCGATCAACATGATCACCACCTTCCTGAACATGCGGGCCCCGGGCATGACACTGTTCAAGGTGCCGCTGTTCAGCTGGTCGATATTCGTCACTGCATGGCTGATTCTGCTGTCGCTGCCGGTTCTGGCAGGCGCGATCACCATGTTGTTGATGGACCGCAACTTTGGCTTCACCTTCTTTGATCCGGCCGGTGGCGGTGACCCGATCCTGTATCAGCACATCCTGTGGTTCTTTGGACACCCGGAAGTGTACATCGTGATCCTGCCTGGTTTTGGCATCATCAGTCATGTCATTGCGACCTTCTCGCGCAAACCGATCTTCGGCTACCTGCCGATGGTTTGGGCGATCATCGCGATTGGTGTTCTGGGTTTCGTCGTTTGGGCGCACCACATGTACACCGTTGGCATGTCGCTGCGTCAGCAGGCCTACTTCATGCTTGCCACGATGGTCATCGCGGTTCCGACAGGCGTTAAGGTCTTCTCGTGGATTGCGACGATGTGGGGCGGTTCCATAGAGTTCAAGACACCGATGCTGTTCGCCTTCGGCTTTCTGTTCCTGTTCACCGTCGGCGGTGTGACCGGCGTTGTACTGTCACAGGCGGGTGTGGACCGTGCCTATCACGACACCTACTACGTTGTGGCGCACTTCCACTATGTGATGTCGCTGGGTGCCGTGTTCGCGATCTTTGCCGGTGTCTACTTCTACTTCAGCAAGATGACGGGCCGTCAGTACTCCGAGTTCTGGGGTAAGGTTCACTTCTGGATGTTCTTCATTGGCGCCAACCTGACCTTCTTCCCGCAGCACTTCCTGGGCCGTCAAGGCATGCCGCGCCGCTACATCGACTACCCCGAGGCATTTGCCCAGTGGAACTTCGTATCGTCGATTGGCGCGTTCATCTCGTTCGCCTCGTTCCTGCTGTTCTTCGGCATTGTCATCTACGCCCTGCTGCGTGGCGCGAAAGAGACACGTCCGAACCCGTGGAACGAATACGCGGATACGCTGGAATGGACCCTGCCGACGCCGCCGCCCGAGCACACGTTCGAGCAGCTGCCCAAGCAGGAAGTCTGGGACAAGGGCCACGCCCACTAATCCCTGACAGCACGACTTAGAAGCCCCGCCAATTTCGGCGGGGCTTTTCTTTTGAAACCTTCGGACATTTCGGGAATATCGCCAGAAGGCCAAAAATCGGCTATTCTGTTTGCGGTTGGTCATCCGGCAATCCGGAGGTACGCAATGCCCGAGATTGATTTCTGGTTCTCAATAGGTAGCACATACAGTTTTCTGACGGTGATGCGTCTGGATGAATGGTGTGCAGAACATGATGCGACAGTGCATTGGAAACCGTTCAACGTGCGAACCATCATGTCCGAACAACAAAACATTCCTTTTGCCGGAAAACCCACAAAATCAGCTTACATGTGGCGGGATATCGGACGGCGCGCGGCAAAGTACCGGCTTCATGCCAAGCTGCCCGCCCCTTATCCGATTTCCGATCTTGCCCTTGCCAATCAGGTCGCCCTTCTGGGCATGCGCGAGGGCTGGGGCAAGGACTTTACCCAGAACCTCTATCGCATCTGGTTTGAAGATGGCGTCGAAGCAGGCAGCGAAACTGCCCTGTCCGAGGCCCTGTTCAGATGTCAGCAGGATCCGCGCCTTGCACTGTCCCGCGCGCGCAGTCCGGAAATCTCGGAGGCGCTGGTATCCGAGACCAAGAACGCCACCCAGCTGGGCGTATTTGGCGCCCCGAGCCTCGTCGTGCGCGGTGAGGTGTTTTGGGGCGATGACCGGCTGGATGATGCATTGTCGTGGGCGCGTGTCGGCCACGTGATCTGATCTTTTGGCCATCGACTCCGGGTGTCGATACGCTATTTTTTCACCATGCCCTATCAATGGACTCAGACATCAGACACAGAGCAGGAATTGCGCCTTTGGCCGCATAATTCGCTGCCACCCCGCTGGGCGATGCGGTTCATCCTGTTGGTGTTTGCCTTCGGGCTTATCCCGATGCTGGCGGTGTTGGGGTCGGTGCTGCTGTGGGGGCTGCTTCCTTTCATGCTACTCAGCGTTCTGGGCCTGTGGCTGGCCATTCAGACAAACTACCGCGCCCGCAGCGTCTTTGAGGTTCTGACGCTGAGTGGCAGCCAGGCCCGGCTGGTGCACCACCACCCCCGAACCGGTCGTCAGGAATGGACGTGCAACCGATATTGGGCTCGGCCTGAAATGCACCAACGCGGCGGGCCTGTTCCACATTACGTCACCCTGACCGGCGACGGCCGCCAGGTTGAAATCGGTTCATTTCTGTCCGAGGAAGAGCGCATCGCGCTTTATGACGAGCTGATACAAAAACTGCGCGAACCTGTCGCGCAGCAATTGGTGCAGTAAATGTCGAAGTGACAGGTCAGCTGTTGCTGGCCGCGCAAAGCTGATCCTTGACCATCGGTCCGACCTTGCCGAAATCCATCTGGCCGGTATAGCGGGTTTTGAGTTCGCCCATCACCTTGCCCATATCACGGATCGAACCGGCGCCTGTCGCGGTGATCGCGGTCAGAATGGCCTGGTTCACTTCGTCATCATCCAGCTGCTTTGGAAGAAATTCCTCGATCACATCAACTTCGCGCAGTTCGCGTTCTGCCAGATCCAAGCGCCCGCCCTCTTCATAGGCGCGTGCGCTTTCCTTGCGCTGCTTGGTCATTTTACCAAGGATTTCAAGTACCTCGGCATCACCGCAACCTTTTGCTTCTTCGTTGTCCGAACCCCGTGTTGCGATGTCGCGGTCCTTGATCGCCGCGTTGATCAGCCGCAGCGTCGATAGACGCTCGGCCTCCTTGTCTTTCATTGCTTGCTTCAGGGCTGCATTCACCCTTGATCGCATATCCATCTGCTCAATCCATCCCCAAGATGAAGGAACCCCGACCATATCGAAACAAAAAGCGCGACACAACCGGGGTCGAATATATCTAAGTAATTGATATTAAACAATTGCCCAAAAATTGAACAGGCTTGACCCAGCGGCCCAACCCCCTTAGGAATGCGCCGATTTACCCTGCAGGAGAGTCGCGCCATGGCCCAGAACGCCCCGTCCAAGCCCACCGCATGTCTGGCATTGGCCGACGGAACACTGTTCTACGGCATAGGCTTTGGCGCCACCGGCCAGACCGAAGCCGAGCTGTGTTTTAACACCGCCATGACCGGTTATCAGGAAATCATGACCGACCCCTCATATGCGGGACAGATCGTGACCTTCACATTCCCTCATATTGGGAATGTCGGTGTGAACCCCGAGGATGACGAGACTGGCGATCCGGTTGCGGCAGGAATGGTGGTCAAATGGGACCCGACCGAGCCGTCGAACTGGCGTGCCGCAGACGAGCTTAAGACCTGGCTGACGCAACGCGGGCGAATTGCGATTGGCGGCATTGACACCCGGCGACTGACCCGTGCCATTCGGCAGCAAGGTGCGCCTCATGTGGCGCTGGCCCACGATCCGGACGGTAATTTCGATATCGAGGCTCTGGTCGCCGCAGCCCGTGGGTTTGCCGGTCTGGAGGGCATGGACCTGGCCAAGGATGTGACCTGCGCGCAAAGCTATCGCTGGGACGAAATGCGCTGGGCCTGGCCCGACGGTTACTCACGCCAGACAGCCCCCGTGCACAAAGTCGTGGCGCTGGACTATGGCGCCAAGCGCAACATCCTGCGGTGCCTGGCTTCGGCCGGATGTGACGTGACCGTTCTGCCCGCGACGGCAACCGCTGCCGAGGTTCTTGCACACGATCCGGATGGCGTCTTCTTGTCCAACGGTCCGGGCGATCCCGCCGCCACCGGCGAATACGCTGTTCCCATGATCAAAGAGGTACTTGAGACCACGGACCTGCCCATCTTTGGCATTTGTCTGGGCCATCAGATGCTGGCGCTGGCGCTTGGCGGCCAAACCGTCAAGATGAACCACGGTCATCATGGCGCAAACCACCCGGTCAAGGACATGGAAACCGGCAAGGTCGAAATCACCTCGATGAACCACGGTTTCGCCGTTGACGCTCAATCCCTGCCCGATGGCGTCATTGAAACCCACCGGTCGCTATTTGACGGTTCGAACTGCGGTATTCGCATGACGGACCGCCCGGTCTATTCAGTGCAGCATCACCCCGAAGCATCGCCGGGGCCGCAGGACAGTTTCTACCTGTTCGAACGCTTTGCGGATGCAATGGCCGCGCGAAAAGAAAAGGCTTAGCCGCCTGCCTTTGCCGGATTAACCGGCCATTAACTATGTTGAAGCAACCCTGACGTGCGTAATCGCGTCAGGGTTTATTAATGGTCGAACTGAACTTACAGCAACTTGCTCCGGCAGAACCGGTACCGGCACTGGGGCTGCGCAAACCTCTCGGCCTCTATTTGATGGAACGCGGCCTGATCACCCGCGCGCAACTGGATCACGCATTGCTGCTCCAATCACGACAGCAGGCCCCCTTGGGCGAGATATTGGTGAGCGAGGGCTGCGTCAGCCGGCAGGATGTCTTGCTGGCCTTGTCCAAACAAACAGGCCTGCAAATCGCGGATCTGGAAGAAACGCCGCCATCCCCTGATCTGGTCGATCTGAAACCTGCGTCCTTCTGGCTTAAGAACCATGTCATACCGTGGGTCAGACTGGGTCCGATCCTTCTGGTTGCCACTGCCCGGCCAGACCATTTCGATGCCATTGCAGCAGAATTTGAGGCAAGCCGATATACATTGATTCCCGTTCTGGCGGCACCAGATCAGGTTGGCACGGCGATATCCCGACTATTCTCCCAAGATCTGGCCCGGGCGGCCGAAACCCGTGTGGACCCGCTGCACAGTTGCCGCACCTGGACAGCCCGGGCACGCACCGGACCAGTCGCAGGCGCAATCGCCCTGTTGGCGACAATGATCGCAATCCCAACGATCGGTTGGTCCGTTCTGGTGTTTGCGGCGGTCTGCACGTTGTTCCTGTTCTGGGTCCTGAGATTGTCCGGGTTGCTGGCCTTCTTGACGTCAAAGACAGCTCGGACATCGGAACAGGAAGGACCCAGGGTGTCACGCACTCGCCAGCCCTATGTGTCGATCATGGTGCCTTTATACAAAGAAACCGAGATTGCCGACGCGCTGATCCAACGACTGCGGCGGCTGACATACCCCAAAGCACTGTTGGACGTTATTCTGGTGCTCGAAGAAGACGACGCCGTTACCCGCGAAACACTGTCACGCGTTGATCTGCCCAGTTGGATGCGCACCGTGGAAGTCCCGGAATTGAACGGCTTGACCACCAAACCCCGCGCGATGAACTACGCCCTAGATTTCTGCCGCGGCGATTTGATCGGGGTCTGGGATGCCGAGGACGCGCCGCAACCGGATCAGATCGAACGCGTGGTCGATCACTTTGAACATGCGCCGCCAGATGTCGTGTGTCTGCAGGGCGTGCTGGATTACTACAACCCGCGCACCAGTTGGAGATCACGGTGCTTTACAATCGAATACAACAGCTGGTTCAGGGTAATCCTGCCTGGTATTGCCCGATTGGGCCTTGTGGTCCCGCTGGGCGGCACCACCTTCTTTTTTCGCCGGGACAAATTGGAGGAGTTGGGCGCCTGGGACGCGCACAATGTCACCGAAGACGCCGATCTGGGTGTCCGGTTGTACCGCGCCGGGTATCGGACCGAGATGGTGGACACAACAACCTTTGAAGAGGCGAACTTTCGGACCTGGCCCTGGGTCAAACAACGCTCGCGCTGGCTCAAGGGTTTCATGGTGACCTATCTGGTCCACATGCGCACACCGGTTGGTTTGTTGCGGGATCTGGGATTGCTTCGCTTTTTGGGCGTTCAGGCGTTTTTTCTGGGAACTTTGGGGCAATTCCTTCTTGCCCCTGTCCTTTGGGTGTTCTGGCTGTTGGCGATGGGCATATCCGTACCGCTGCCGCAGGGGCTGACGCAAGAAGGTGTCACAGTCCTTTTCAGCCTGTTTCTTGCAGCCGAACTGACCAACGTCATGGTCGGACTTGTCGCCGTCGCAGCAAGGGAAAGGCGTTTCCTGCTGCCTTGGGTGCCGACGATGATCCTGTATTACCCGTTGGGCGTTCTGGCGGCCTACAAAGCGCTATGGGAGCTGATCTGGAACCCATTTTTTTGGGACAAGACCCAACACGGACAAGCGGCCGAGGAACAGCTGCCCTCCTGAGTTCAGGACTCGCGCCGGACCGCATCCTGTTTGAGGCGGGTCATGAACGCGATCGAGATGTGTTCCCGCAACGCCTGGCTTGCGGCGTCTTCATCACGTGCCGCGATCGCTTCGACAATTCCCTTGTGCTCGTTCTGGGCGATTTCACCCCGGCCCTGCACGGCAAGCGATGTCGTGGCCATCAGGGCCATCGTGCGATGCACCAGATCCAGTTGCTGAACCAGATATCGGTTGTGCGACGCCAAATGAATCTGTTCGTGAAACCGCCGGTTGGCACGCGACAGGGCCGTCGGATCATCGACCAGTTCGTCATCTGCCAGAACCATGTCCTGAAGAACTTTGATTTCCTCTTCCGTTGCGTGTTTGGCGGCTAGACGGGCTGCCAGCGCCTCGAGTTCGCGGCGCACGACGTACAATTCAGCCATCTGGTTGTGATCCAGCGATGCCACGATAAGTGATCGCCCGTCCCTTTCCAGCAGGGATTGTGTTTCCAGTCGCTGCAAGGCTTCGCGAATCGGGGTGCGCGACACGCCAAAACGTTCCGCCAGTTCGCTTTCGACAAGCCGATCGCCGGGCTTGTACACGCCAACATCAATGGCTTCGAGAATCAGGCTGTAGGCATCTTTGTTGGGTTGGCGGGTCTGGCTCATTTTGTCTTTCGTCTCCTCGTTCGGTCATGTCTATCCGCCACTTGGCCTTCCAATCAAGTGAAGCATTGAAATCCGCAGCACCGGACCCTAAACCATAACCATGGTCAAACCTGCATTTGCTCATGTCACCCAGTGGGTGTTCGATCTCGACAATACGCTGTATCCGCCCCATATGCGCCTGTTCGATCAGATCGAGGTGCTGATGACGGATTATGTCGTGCGCACTCTAGGTGTGGACCAGGCCGAGGCGGATCGTTTGCGATCAGAATACTGGCGCCGGTACGGCACTACGCTGGCCGGGTTGATGGCCGAGCACGACCTGGACCCTGATCCATATCTGCATGCGGTCCATCAGGTGGACATGAGTCATATGGATCCGGACGCGGAACTGGCCGCCCATATCCGCTCTCTACCCGGTCGCCGCATCGTCTATACCAATGGCAGTGCGCCCTATGCGGAACGCGTTCTGGCGGCACGCGGTCTGAGCGGGTTGTTTGATGCGGTCTATGGCGTCGAACACGCCGGATACCGCCCAAAACCGGAAAAAGCCGCGTTCGAGGCGATTTTCGCGCGAGACGGCATTCGCGCCGAACAGGCCGCGATGTTCGAGGACGACCCGCGCAATCTGGCAGCTCCGCACGAGATGGGAATGCGCACGGTCCATGTGGCAGCTGAACCGCACACTGCGGAGCATATCCACCACCATACTGACGATCTGACCCAGTTTCTCGGATGCCTGGTCTGACAGGGCAACCTGCGACGATCTGCTCATTCTGCACCTGCATCATCGTTCCTATATCCGCCTTAGCGACGAACAGAACGGAGACCTCCAATGAGCGCGATCGAAATGTCCCCGCGCCTGCCTATCTGGCAGCGCTTGTTGTTTGCCATTCCCTTGTTTGGATGGATGGCCCGCGATGTGAAAGACGGCGCGCCCGAGGATCTGGGCTATACCGCCGCCGCCATCGTCAGCATGTGGGGATGCTCCATCCTTTTGTTCGGTCTTCCCGGCCTTTATCTGCCCGCACTTGCGATGGTGCCGGTGATGTTCCTGATCCTGCTGCTGATTTCGCGGGGTTAGGAACCGGGACAGGATGTCACTTGGCGCCCGGGCCGCAACACCACTAGGGTCTGCGGACAACGGAGAATTTCGCGATGACTGACAGTTGTGACATCCTGATATCAGGTGGCGGTATCGCCGGTCTGACCGCCGCCGCTGCCTTTGGGGCAGCCGGATTTGACGTAATCTGCGTCGACCCTGCCCCGCCCGTGACCGATCGCGACGTTGAAGGGTCAGATCTTCGAACAACGGCGTTTCTGCAACCCGCTCGGGTTTTGCTGGAACAATGCGGGCTGTGGCAACGCCTGGATGCGCACGCCGCCCCTTTGCAGATCATGCGCATCGTGGATGCCGGCGGTGACGTGCCTGAACCGCGTGTCGTTCGCGACTTTGATGCCTCGGACATTTCCGACCAGCCTTTCGGCTGGAACCTTCCCAACTGGCTGCTGCGCCGGGAAATGGTGGCACGTCTGGCCGAGTTGCCCAATGTGGATTTCAGGCCCGGAACCGGCACCACCAGTCTGTTTACCCGCACCGCCGAAGCCCGCGTCGGGCTTAGTGACGGCGCCCGGGTTCGCTGCCGTCTTGTGATCGCAGCAGACGGGCGCAATTCACCCATGCGCGAAGCTGCTGGTATCGGCGTCCGGACAACACGCTATGGTCAGAAAGCGCTGGCTTTTGCGGTCACGCACCCAATCCCGCACGAAAACGTATCAACCGAAATCCACCGGTCCGGCGGGCCATTCACTTTGGTTCCATTGCCCGACTGGCAGGGTCAGCCGTCCTCTGCGATCGTTTGGATGGAACGAGGCCCCCGTGCGGTCGAGCTCATGAACCTCGACGCCCCGGATTTCGAGGCAGCCATGACCCGTCGATCCTGCGAACTCTTCGGGCCGCTCAAGTTAGCGTCGCGTCGCACGATCTGGCCGATCATAAGTCAATCGGCCGAGCATCTGTCCGGTGAAAGACTCGCCCTGATGGCCGAGGCCGCACATGTGGTTCCGCCGATCGGGGCCCAAGGTCTGAACATGTCGCTGGGGGATCTGCGGTGCCTGCTGGATCTGGCGCAGGCGCGACCGGACGGGCTGGGTGATGCCCAGATGCTGGCGGCCTACCACAAAGCGCGCCACACCGAGATCGAATTGCGTGTCAAAGGAATCGACCTGCTGAACCGCGCCTCCATGATCGAAGCGCGCCCATTGCGTGACGCCCGCGCAATGAGCCTGAATGCCCTTTATTCACTGGCGCCGGTGCGCAAAACGCTTATGCAAATGGGCCTCGGCATGCGCTGAGGCCCGATTGCCGGCTCAAATCACCTGATCCAGAACCCGTTTCAGACGTTGGATGGTGCCGTCCACGTCATACAGCTTGTCCAGCCCAAACAGACCAAGGCGGAACGTGCTGAAGCCTTCAGGTTCGTCGCATTGCAGCGGCACGCCCGCCGCTATCTGCATACCCAGCGCTGCGAATTTCTTGCCGTTCTGAACATCGGGATCCGATGTATAACTGACGACAACACCGGGCGCGCCAAATCCGTCGGCGGCCACCGAGACAATTCCCTTGTCCTTCAGAATCGCCCGCACACCATTCCCCAACGCCCATTGCGCATCGCGCAGCTTTTCGAAACCATAATCACGGGATTCAATCATTGTTTCACGAAACGCACGAAGCGCATCCGTTGGCATCGTGGCGTGATAGGCGTGACCGCCATTTTCGTAAGCCTGCATGATCTGGCGCCACTTTTTCAGATCGATAGCAAAACTGTCCGACGTCGTTTGCTCAAGTCGCGCTTCGGCCTGTTCGGACAACATGACCAAACCGGCGCAGGGCGACGCGCTCCATCCCTTCTGTGGCGCGGAAATCAGAACATCAACACCGGTTGCCTTCATGTCGACCCAAGCGCACCCCGAAGCGATGCAGTCCAACACCATCAGCGCGCCGACTTCGTGCGCGGCTGCAGCCATGGCCGCCACATAGTCGTCAGGCAGAATCACACCTGCAGCGGTTTCCACATGCGGCGCGAACACGACATCCGGACGTTGTTCACGAATGGCCGACACGATCTCGTCAATCGGGGCCGGTGCAAAGGGCGACGGGCTGGTGTTTCCGGTCTGGCGTGCCTTCATTACAGTGGCCGAAGCCGTCAATCCACCGGTTTCGATGATCTGGCTCCAGCGGTACGAAAACCAACCATTGCGAACCACCAGAACATTGGCGTTCTGTGCAAACTGGCGGGCAACGGCCTCCATCGCATAGGTTCCGCCCCCAGGGATCACCGCAACACCGTCAGCGTTGTAGACCTGTTTCAACATATCCGAGATATCGCGCATCACCTGCTGAAAGGATGCCGACATGTGATTTAGGGACCGGTCCGTAAAAACCACCGAGAATTCTTCGAGACCGTTTGGGTCAACACTGTCCAGCAACGCGGGCATGATTGTTCCTTTCCTGAGAGGTTCCTGAAGTTCTGAACCTTTTGGCGAATTTCGTAAAGCACCTTACGCACGTCACATGTTGACGCAACGGAACCTTTCTCTTCAGATTGTTTTTTGCGTCTCGCACGGTCCGATCAAGGCACAAATGACGCCAATTAGGGTCACCCCTACTTTACACTTTGACGTGTTTCTGACCAGATACATACACTTTGTACAAGAAAGGTAATTTCGCAGGTGACAGGGCAAAAACGGATAAGTTTTCAGGTAGTTCGCGACGAAGTCAAAAGAAGGATCGAAGCCCGTATCTGGCCGCAGGGATCTTTGCTGCCGACCGAGACACAGCTGGCCGAAGAGTTCAATTGCGCCCGCGCGACCGTAAACCGGGCCCTGCGGGAACTGGCCGAGCAAGGCTATGTCGAAAGAAAGCGGAAAAGCGGGACACGGGTCAAAAAAGAACCCAGCAAACATGCCAAGCTGGAAATCTCGCTCGCGCGCCAGACAGTGGAAAACCAGAATGCCACCTATCGCTACGCTTTGGTCGAACGAAACGTCGTACCCAGCCCTGGCTGGCTGGCATCGCAACTGAGCGTTTCACCGGACGCGCGCGTCCTTCATATCATCTGCATGCACTACGCGGACAACCGCCCCTTCCAGCTCGAAGAACGCTGGATCAATATCGAGGCCGTTCCGGATGTCGAACACGCCGATCTGAACCAAAACGGGCCGCATGAATGGTTGCTGAAGACCGCACCCTTTACCGAAGCCGAAATCGCGTTCTGTGCCGTTTCCGCTGACGGGCGACTGGCCGAATTCATGGGGACCACGACCGGCACCTCAATGATTCAGCTTGAGCGCACGACCTGGAAAGATGGAGAGCCGATGGCGTTTGCCCGCATGACGCATCACCCGGGTTTCTGCATCCGCTCAAAATACTGACTTATCCGATCGGGCCCGGAAGACGCTCTTCACTCAGCAGCACATTGGCCTCGACGTCACCGGCCCCAGGCAATGTCATGATGCGCCGCCGCAGGACGCGTTCAAAGTCCGACAGATCCCGCGCAACGACCCGAAGTCGGTAGTCATAAAGACCCAGCACATGCTCGACCGTCTGAACCTCGGGAATGGCGCTTACGGCACGTTCGAAATCCTCAAGGCTGACCTGCCCTTTGCGCGCCAGTTTCACACCCAGAAACACCGTCACCCCAAACCCCAACGCCTCGGCGTTCAACCGTAACCGGCGCCCCTTGATGATGCCTTCCTCCTCCAGCCTGCGGATACGCCGCCAGGTTGCCGGTTGCGAAAGGCCAAACCGTCGCCCCAGCGCGCCCGCGCTTTGCGACGCGTCCTGCGCCAACGCACGTAAGATCTTGCGGTCGGTTTCGTCTAGTTCCGTCATACCGGCAACACCTCGTCCCGTTTCACCCGGGCAATATGCATCAGCGCTTCGATGTCAGCGATGTGCGGCAGTGTCAGAATGCGGTCACGATACACCTGCTGGTAGTGGGACATATCCCGCGCCAAAACGGAAAGGCGCACGTCAACCCGCCCGAGAAAGGTCTGAATCTCGATCACTTCGGCCACTTTGCGTGCTGCGGCGGTGAACTCGTCAAAGGCACGTGGCTGGGTCTTGTCCAGCGTGATCCTCAGCGAAACCTCAACCGCATACCCAAGCGCGACCCAGTCGATCACGGCCTCCTGCCCCTGAATGATCCCTGCGGCCTGCATCTTTTCAATCCGCCGCCAGCACACCCCTGCACTGATCCTGCACCGCTCGGCGAGTTCGGCTGTGGTCAGGCTCGGATCGGCCTGGAAATGACGCAGGATGCGACGGTCAGTATCGTCAAGCATGATTTTTTCACATGAAAGATGTTTTGCGAATTATTCTTCACCTTTTTCTCAAATACTCAACCCCAATGCTATCGCCATTGCGCCGGCGGGCAGATAGAACCACCGCAATCGAAACTGAAAGGACCGGCAAAATGCGTGTCTATTACGATCGCGATTGCGACATCAACCTGATCAAAGACAAGAAAGTGGCTATCCTGGGCTATGGCAGCCAGGGACACGCACACGCGCTGAACCTGCGCGACTCGGGTGCCAAGAACCTGGTCATTGCCCTGCGCGAAGGCTCGCCCTCGGCCAAGAAAGCCGAAGCCGAAGGTCTGCAGGTGATGGGCATTGCCGAAGCCGCCGCATGGTGCGACGTCATCATGTTCACCATGCCCGACGAGCTGCAGGCCGAAACCTACAAGAAATATGTGCATGACAATATCAAGCCCGGCGCGGCCATTGCCTTTGCCCATGGTCTGAACGTTCACTTTGGCCTGATCGAGCCGAAAGAAGGCGTCGACGTCATCATGATGGCCCCCAAGGGCCCCGGACACACCGTGCGTGGCGAATATGTCAAAGGCGGCGGCGTGCCCTGTCTGGTCGCCGTGAACAACGACGCCACCGGCAAGGCGCTGGAAATCGGTCTGTCCTATTGCTCGGCCATCGGTGGCGGCCGCTCGGGCATCATCGAGACCAACTTCCGCGAAGAGTGCGAAACCGACCTGTTCGGCGAGCAGGCCGTTCTGTGCGGCGGCATCGTCGAACTGATCCGCTGCGGCTTTGAGACTCTGGTCGAGGCAGGTTATGCACCGGAAATGGCTTATTTCGAGTGTCTGCACGAAACCAAGCTGATCGTTGACCTGATCTATGAAGGCGGCATCGCGAACATGGATTACTCGATCTCGAACACCGCCGAGTATGGCCAATATGTCACCGGCCCGCGGATCCTGCCCTATGAGCAGACCAAGAAGGCGATGAAAGAGACTCTGTCGGATATCCAGACCGGTAAGTTCGTGCGTGATTTCATGCTGGAAAACGCTGTTGGCCAACCGACCATCAAAGCGGCCCGCCGTCACAACGATGAACATCAGATCGAGCAGGTCGGTAAGAAACTGCGCGACATGATGCCTTGGATCTCGGCCGGCAAACTGGTCGATCAGGAAAAGAACTGAGCCTGACTTCTGTCAGCACAAGGGCGGCCCCGGTGGCCGCCCTTTTCAGTTTGCAACCGCATTTCGATAGCACTCGCCCAGAACGTAATCCCAGCCACCGTCGTAACTGCCGCGTTTGTCCGGTGCTTCGGTTGCCCAGGCCTGCCAGCCGGAATGGGTAAGGACTACCTTTGTTTGCCCCAGCTCGTGGTCTTCGAATTCGACTGTCACCAGGGTGGAACGCTTTTCGTCTGTTCCGGGATGCCAGGTAAACGCCACCTTTTGCCCGGGCGCAAACAACAGAACCTCTCCCCAGTCCGAACGTGTGCCGTCAAACATTGTTTCGTAAATCGCGCCACCTACAAACGGCTCGATCGAGACAGCAAGTGCCGGTTTACCGTGTGCGGCGGACACGGCATGGCCATGCAGCGGCCACCATTTTGCAATCCGGTTCACAAAAACATCAAATGCCTGTTCACGCGTCGCATTTACAATCACCGTTTTGACGATGGGATCAGTCATTGTTCTGTCCGCTTTCGTTAAATTCGGCCGCATAACTTTCCAGCACTTCGGACCAATACCGATCCAGCCAATCCCGCAACTCGGCAAGCCCCTCGGGGCGGGCAGCATATATCCGCCGGGTCCCTTCGGCACGGCACACCACGAGGCCCGCATCGGTTAGAACCCGAAGATGCTGGGACACGGCAGGACGACTGACAGGCATGTTTTCAGCCAATTCCCCAACTGCCTGCGGCTTGATTGCAATCGCTTCGAACAATTGTCGCCGGGTGGGATCACTTAAAGCTGAGAATACATATTGGTTAGCCATCACTTACCGTAAGTGAAAACTTACTGATTGTCAAATATGGCGGCGTGACATCCCCGGATGCGCAAGATAAGGGGAAGCCATGGTAGAGAGCCCCAATTCACGCGACTGGAGCGGCGTTGTAACGCTTGGCCTGATCTGGGGCGGCACTTTCATGGTCGTTGCCATGGCCCTGGAAGGCTACGGCCCGATCACCGTGGCAACCGCCCGGACGACACTGGGTGCACTGACTTTGCTGTTGATGATGGCGGCGACGGGCCGAAAAATTCCCACTGGAAACCCGGCACTCTGGTGGTCGATCATAATCATCGGCATCCTGTCGACGGCCCTGCCCTTTGTCCTGCTAAGCTGGGGACAGCAATTTGTTCCGTCTGCCTTTGCCGGGCTTTCCATGGCCGCAATCCCGCTGATGGTTTTGCCGCTTGCCCATTTCTTTTCCGATGAACCGATGAATGCGCGCAGACTGTTCGGCGTAACCCTTGGGTTCACCGGTGCGCTGATACTGATCGGGCCAGGTCTTGCACAATTGGGGTCGGGGGCTGAACCCATGGCTCAACTGGCCTGCGTCGGTGCAGCTTTGTCCTACGCCCTGGCCTCGATCTTCACCCGCCGCTGCCCGCCCGTTGATCCGGTTGTCCTGGCCGCCCTGACGCTTGTGGTCGGTGCCGTGCTGTTGCTGCCGATCATGTTGGTTTACGAGGGTTTACCCCGCTGGGAAGGCACCCGGCCCGGCCTTGCCATCATCGTGCTGGGCCTGTTCCCCACTGCCTTCGCAACGCTCCTGCGGGTTTCCATCATACGCAGCGCCGGATCCGTTTTTCTGACCCTGGTGAACTATCAGGTTCCAATCTGGTCAATGGTGTTTGGCGCCTGGATCCTGTCCGAGGCGCTGCCTTTCCGGTTCTATCTGGCGCTGGCAATGATCCTGACGGGGCTGGCCATCAGCCAATGGTTCAGCCTGCAGAAACTGCTTTTCAGACGCTAGCCAGCCGCCGCCTCGACCTCGGAGACGATGCCGTCAACGACTTGATTCAACAGGGTATCATCTTCGCACTCGGCCATGACACGGATCAGCGGCTCAGTCCCGGACATGCGAATCAACAAACGCCCCTGCCCGTTCAATCGCGCTTCGGCATCGGCAATCGCCGTCTTGACGTTCTGAGCTTCCAGGGGATGCTGGCCAACTTCGTAACGGACGTTTTTCAGCAATTGCGGAACTTTCTCAAACTGCTGCGAGATCTCAGAGGCGCTGCGGTCAGCCCGAACCATTTCCGCCAGGAAATGCAGCCCTGCCATCAGCCCGTCCCCGGTGGTTGCGTAGTCTGTCATCACGATATGACCCGACTGCTCGCCGCCCAGATTGAACCCGCCTTCGCGCATGCGTTCGACAACATAGCGGTCGCCTACCGCTGTGCGTTCAAGTCGCAGCCCCCGCGCAGCCAGGTGCCGCTCGAGCCCGAGGTTGGACATGACCGTTGCCACCAACGCCCCGCCGGTCAGCCGATCAGCACGGGCCCAGCTGCTGGCGAGCAGCGCCATCAACTGATCGCCATCGGCAACCTGCCCCTGTTCATCGACAATCACGACCCGGTCAGCGTCACCGTCCAGGCAAATCCCTACATCGGCACCGTGGGCAACCACGGTTTCCGCCGCCATTTGCGGTTTGGTCGACCCGCAGTTGAGGTTGATGTTCTTGCCGTTGGGCGCGATGCCAATCGGAATGACCTCGGCACCCAACTCCCACAGAACCTCCGGGGCGGTGCGGTGCGCAGCGCCATTGGCGCAGTCGATCACAACTTTCAGACCATCGAGCCGCAATTCACGTGGCAACGAGGATTTCACACGCTCGCCATAGCGGAACCGCGCATCATCCACGCGACGCGCCCTGCCAATATTCTGGGCCTTGGCGGGGTGGACGCCTTGTTCAATCAGGTCTTCGATATCCATTTCTGCCTGATCCGACAGCTTGAAGCCGTCGGGGCCAAAAAACTTGATCCCATTGTCTTCAGCCGGGTTGTGGCTGGCAGAAATCATCACACCCAGATCAGCGCGCATCGACCGGGTCATCAGACCCACCGCAGGCGTTGGCACCGGGCCCAGCAGCAACACGTTCATACCGGTCGAAGTCAAACCTGCCGTCAGCGCGTTTTCCAGCATATAGCCCGAAAGGCGCGTATCCTTGCCGATGACCACGCGGTGCACGCCGGAGGCGTCGCGCCGGAAATATCGCCCGACTGCCGCACCAATGCGCAAAGCCATTTCCGCCGTCATCGGATGCGTGTTGGCAGTGCCCCGCACCCCGTCGGTTCCGAACAATTTGCGCATCGGTGTTTTCTCCAAAATTCCAGCCTTGGGACCGGATTACCGGACGGCAGTCCACAAGCGCAAGGCCTGAGCCGTCTCGGCCACATCATGGACCCGAATGATCTGCACACCTTGCGACAATCCGGCCAACGCAACAGCAATTGATCCTGGCGCACGCGCATCCTTGCGCGGTTCCTTGCCGATCTGACCGATGAATCCCTTGCGCGACACGCCCAACAGGATCGGGCAACCCAACCCGTGAAACAGGCTGAGGTTCCGCAACAGGGTCAAGTTATGAGCCTCGGTTTTGCCGAACCCAATGCCCGGATCGGCAATGATCTGGTCCCGGTTCAGGCCAAGGCCCTCAAGATGTTCGATCTGTCCATTGAGGAAATCGTATACATCCAGCAGGACGTCATCATATTGCGGGTCATCCTGCATCGTCGCGGGATCACCCTGCATGTGCATGAGGCAGACCGGGGCAGCGACCCGGGCACAAAACGGGGCCAGATCCGGATCAAAGGTAAACCCTGACACGTCGTTGATCAGCCCTGCCCCGGCTGCCCAGGCGGCTTCGGCGACGCTGGCCTTGCGTGTATCGATTGAAACCAAAGCATCCGTTTCCGCGCAGATCGCGGAAATCAGCGGGCGCGTCCGCTCGATCTCTTCAGCTTCCGGAACATATTCGGCGCCCGGACGGGTGGATTCCCCACCAATGTCCAGAATGCTGGCGCCATGCGTGACCATGGATTTAGCTGCGGTCACAGCGGCTTCGACCGAATTGTGCAGACCTCCGTCCGAGAAGCTGTCGGGCGTTGCGTTCAAAATGCCCATGATCTGCGGGACCGTCATGTCCAGACCTGCAACTGCCGCCCTTTTGCGGGTCAGGCGGCTGATCACTTCTTCCGGGATGTCGTTCACGGCGACCAGAACCGGGTCGCCGTCGCGTGTCAGTTTTTCCGCATGGGTGAACCACAAATCCTGCCCAGCCAACGACACCGCATGGGTCGGGCGCGTCAGTCCGTGCTGTACAAGAGGACGAAAATACGCGGTCACAGTTTGGCCTGATCCACCGGCACCGCCCGCAGGGGAGTTTTGGGAGCCTCTGGAAGATCGCCGCCTATGACCAACATCTCGCTGGCTTCGAATGTTGCCGCGAACCACGCTGCCAACGCAACCGAATCGGACGGCGCCGCTGACGGGCCATCCACCGCATCCAGAACGATCTTGGACGGCGCCCAGACACAAATCTGGCCGTTCTTCATGGCCCAATCCAGCTCTGTTCGCGTTGAAACCACCACGCACCGGTGATCGCGCGCCGCCAATACCCATGCATTTTGTTCAATGGCCAGCAGGTCGATCCGACGTTGTGTCATTGCATGACCGGTTTTCGGAACAGTCAGGTCCGATGCCCCGACACACAGGATCAGAGGGCGCTGACGGCTTTCAAGCTGATCGATCCAACCGGTCAGATTTTTCGACTGCATCGCCTCGTTCGACAAATAAACCAGACGTGGATGCGGCCGCTCTTCTTCAATCAGGTCATGATGGACCGTGTCCTTGCCGCGAACGATCTCGACGCCCAAAGCACCTGGACCCCGGTCCAGCTTTTCTATTCTGACAAAAGCCCTTACAGCCTGAGGTTCAAGCAAGATACGCTCGGCGATCCGGTCCGCCAAAGTTTCCAGAAGGTTCAACCGCTCAGCAGCCAGTTCAAATGCAATGGCTTCTGTGACGCGGTCGTAGGACAGAATCCGGTCGACATCATCATCAATCGGATCGCTGATCGGGCGCACTTCGACCACGATGTTGAAACAGATGCGCTGCGTTGTTCCCCGCTCGGCCTGAAATGCGCCGATTTCCACTTCGACGATGTGATCGCGCAGTGAAATACGGTCCAGAGGACCCCGGGACGCTGTCGCTTCCGAGCGTTCGGACGGGTGCGCAAAGGCAAGGCGGATTTCAGAACTCATGGGTATGGCCTTTTCGGGCTCGGGCAGTGCAGGTTGCCTATCATAGGCGGTGCGCAGGCCTATAACATTCATACAAACGCCATTCCAACCGCCTAAAACGCCACTTGGGCCATTTGCACCGGCGAGAACTTGCGAAACCCGAGCGTGCGAATGCCGGTTCAGCATTCGCGGTGCTTAGTCACCAATCGGAAGCAGGTCAGTTGCTCGCGGTACGGTAATTGTGACGATAGAAGATGTGCACACCGATCCGGGCGGTTTCCTTGTACACCCGCGACCAAGACGGGCGTACGGCTTTGGTGTGATAATGCGTTGCCCCTTCGGTCAGTTGATCTGCAATCCCATCAATGGACGTGCGGGCAACTTTAGCGACACGCTCATAGGCTTTCTTTTCGTGAATGACCTCTTTGCGGCCATCGCAGGTGTAGGTGAACTGACACTGGTACTTCTTGCCCGTTCCCTGCTGGATGACACCGCACAGATCATCCGGAAAGCGGCTGCTTTCAACCCGGTTCAAGATAACCTCGGCCACCGCAAACTGACCACGGACGCTTTCGCCGCGTGCCTCGAAGTACAGCGCTTCGGCCAGACACTTCCAATGCTCATCGCCGGTTGCCTTGGGCTGCTGGTCCAACCATTCCTTGGAATAGGATACGTCCAGCGGTTTGGCTTCTTTTCGGGGCGTAAATAGCTTCAGGTAATCACGAAAAACCTGACCCGGCAGTTCACTCCGAGTCACCAGCTCAGCCTTGGCGGAATGAGTCTCTTCCTTCTCGGCGAAGGATACAGTCGGCAGCACGGTTGCTGCCACAGTGGCAACAGCCATTATGTAACGTAGCATCAGATAACCTCGCACAGGCACTTCTCGCGCCATACCCTCCCCCGGCGGGCGCGATGAGGCTCTTAACGCACTGAGGGCGAAAGGTCTACATCTGAAAAAAATGCAAGAGGAAAATTGCCTGCGGGGTCGAGTTTTTTCGACCACAGGTCCTTCCAAAACCACTATTCCTAGGGCTTGCGACCCTTGTCAACCCCCAAGTCTGGACGAAATCGCCAGTTGAGCGGCAGCCAGCCGAGCGACAGGCACCCGGAAGGGCGAACAGGACACATAGTCAAAACCCAGATCGCGGCAAATCGAGATTGATTCGGGGTTTCCGCCATGTTCGCCGCAGACCGAAAGCGTGACATCCGGCTGCGCGGCACGCCCGCGTTCAGCCCCGAGTTTCAGCAGCTCGCCGACGCCGTCGCGGTCCAGTACATGAAACGGATCTTCGACAAACACGCCCTGGCGCACATAGGCGGACATGAACCTTCCCGCGTCGTCGCGTGACAGCCCATAGGTCATCTGGGTCAGGTCGTTTGTTCCGAAGCTGAGGAACGAGGTCTGTGGCGCGATCTCATCCGCACGCAGGCACGCACGCGGTGTTTCCACCATGACGCCCAGTCTGTATTCGAATTCCTGCCCCTTTTCCGAGGCGACAGCCGCAGCCACGGAGTCGATACGGGACTTCACCAGTTCGACCTCGCGCCGGGCGGAAACCAGCGGAATCATGACTTCGGGCACGACGGCCGCACCATCCATACTGGCTTCGATCGTGGCCTCGAAGATGGCCCGCGCCTGCATGTCATAGATTTCAGGCACCGTAACCCCCAGACGCACGCCACGCAGGCCCAGCATCGGGTTGTATTCAGTCATCGCATTGACCTGCCGCTCGACATCCGACACCGGCAGATCAAGTGCTTCGGCCAGTTCACGTTGCCCTGTACGAGTGGTTGGAAGGAACTCGTGCAATGGCGGGTCGAACAGGCGGATGCAGACAGGTTGCCCTTCCATGATCCGGAAAAGCTGTACGAAATCTTCGCGTTGCATCGGCAGCAAACGTTCCAGCACAGCCGCACGACCCGACGAGGTCTGCGCAAATATCATCTCGCGCATGACAATAAGCCGGCCGGGATCGAAGAACATATGCTCGGTCCGGCACAAACCGATGCCCTGCGCCTGAAAATTTCGCGCGGTCTGTGCGTCCGCCGGCGTGTCTGCGTTGGCGCGGATTGCAATATCGCGCTCGGCGTCGGCCCAACCCATCAGTGTCTGGAAACAATCGTCCAACGCGGCCTCAAGCATCGCGGGCCGACCGGCCAGAACCTGACCCGAACTGCCATCAATTGTCAGTTCGTCACCGGTTTGGAAAACACGCCCGTCCGGAGCGGTCAGCAGCTTCTTTTTTGTCTGGAACCGCATCTCCGAAGCGCCAACGATACATGGCAGGCCCAGACCGCGCCCGATTACAGCTGCGTGGCTGGTCATGCCGCCCTTTTCCGTCAGCACGGCCACTGCGGCATGCATACCGCGCACATCCTCGGGCGCAGTTTCGCGCCGCACCAGAATGCAGGGTTCACCACGCGCCGCGCTGGCCTGTGCCTCGGCGGAGGTAAAAACAATCTTGCCTGTTGCCGCACCCGGGCTGGCGGCGATCCCGGTGGTCAGGATGTCTCGCTCTGCCTTGGGGTGTACCTGCCGGTGCAGCAGCTCGTTCAGAGAGTGTGGGTCAACGCGCATCACCGCGTCCTGCGGCGGCACAATACCGTCTTCGGCCAGACGCACGGCTATCCGCATCGCGGCGCGGGCACTGCGCTGAACGCGTACCCCGTCCAGAATATGCACGTGTCCGTTTTCGATAACGAATTCGACCTGCATTTCCTCACGCAGCTTTTCGCGCATCAGCGCGGCATGAGATTTCAGGTCGTTAAATGCTTCGGGGGCCAGCTCCTCGAGTGACAAGCCGCGCGGATCTTTTTCGAGATACAGCGCCGCCACGTCTTCGCCCAAAGCGTCCCGACCCTGGCTTTGACTCAGGTAACGGCCCGTGATCTGCGGCAGTCCGGTCGTGGAATCTACAAGCTGCAGAACTCCGGAACCGCATTCCCCCTGCCCGACGCCCGGTATCATTTCCTGAATGACAAGCCCAAGGCCGGCATCGGCCGGCGCGCCCTTGGCCTGACGCAGCAAACGCGCGGAAGTGCCATCCCAGGCTCGGGCCATCGAACGCAGAACACCGATTAGTTGCTCGCCCCGATCCTGCGGAAAGGCCTCTTCGGCTTCATCTTCGTAAGCCCGCAAAGACTGGCGCAACCCCTCGCGACCGGTGAGATCGATATCATCAAACAGGTCAGGGTCCAGCCGGGCGACATGGATGGCATAACTCTGGACAAAACGCAGATACAGTGCGGCCGCTGCTTCAGCTCCCATCTTGTCGGACAGGTCTACATAGCGGGCGTCGTTCATGCCGATGTTCAGAACCGCGCCCGGCCCGCCCCAGTCGGGGTCCTCGGAACTGGGACGCACACACAGCAATGCAGTCGGTTCGAACTGTTCTAGAATGGCGGCGATGTCGGGGATATGACCTTCGGCGATCCGGTGGACCGCATCGAATGACAAGGCGACCGTGCGCGGCACCGGCAGGTCAAGCCGGACCAGACGTTGCAGGCATTTCGCCCGGCCGCCATGGGTATGGGCGGCGACGGGCGCGTCGGATGTGATCAGCGTTGTATGCGGGTTATTCTGCACTGCGGCACCTTTTGATTTCACCGCAGCATAAGCGCAAACACTGTTGGCGCAAGTGAGTTCTGGGTCAGCCTTCGATCTTGCTGAGGTCGGCGACGCCCAGACAAACCCGGCGGATCTGGCTGAGCAGGTTCAGACGGTTGCGACGGAGAATATCATTGTCGGTATTCACCTGAACCTCGTCAAAGAACGCATCGACCGGGCCGCGCAACGCGGCCATGGTAGCCATCGCCTTTGGAAAGTCCTCGGCCTTCAGCGCAGGTTCGATTTCGGCCTGCGCCTGATCCAGCGCAGCAAACAGCGCCCTTTCGCTGTCGGTCTCGGCAAATTTTATGTCGGCGCCATAGGAGTATTCGACGCCATCCTTCTCCTCGGCCTGTGTCAGGATGTTGTTGGCGCGTTTGAACCCCTGCACGAGGTTCTCTCCATCCTCGGTCGCAATCACCGCATTCAGCGCGCGGGCGCGTTTGACCAGCAGGTTGAGGTCGTCATTGCCGTCCATCGCGATACAGGCGTCGATGATGTCGTGGCGGATACCCTCGTCACGCAGGAAGACTTTGAGGCGGTCGTGGAAGAAGGAGAGGAGGTTTTGAAAAAGTTCAGCGCCGCAATTCATCAATCCTTGAATTTGATCGTGTGAATATTTTGGAATATCTTTGAACTCGTAAATTGCCTCCAAATCAGTTTCGTCTAGTTTCACAAATGCCAGGCTTTTAAATGCAATTGTTGTTTCTCTATCCAACTTGAGTTTTACAGTCTCAGTATTACTAACTTCAGTAGTCCAAGTGGACGAGCAGTAAATTGCATTCGCAACCTTAAACTTCTGCTTAGCCAAGCAAAGAAACGAATTCTGAATAACGTCCAAGAGTTCAATTCGTAAATTATTCTCCAAGACCAAACGAATACCCCCCAACGCCGCACGGCGCAGGGCAAACGGGTCTTTCGAGCCGGTGGGTTTTTCGTCGATCGCCCAGAACCCGGTCAGCGTGTCCAGCTTGTCGGCCAGCGCTACGGTCACCGAAAGCGGTGCGGTCGGCACGTCATCCGACGGACCCAGCGGCGAGTAGTGCTCCTGCGCCACGGCGGCCAAGGCGGCGTCTTCGCCTGCGGCCGCGACGTAGTACCGGCCCATAAGCCCCTGAAGTTCGGGGAATTCATAGACCATCTCGGAGTTCAGATCAGCCTTGGCCAGACGTGCGGCTTTCTCGGCCTGATCCGCATCCGCCCCCGCCACCGGGGCCAGTTCGCGGGCCAGCGCTGCGATGCGGTCGATCCGTTCGGCCTGCGTGCCCAGTTTGTTGTGGAAGGTCACATTCTCCAGCGCACGGGTCCACTGGGCGATGTCCGACTTGGCAACGCGCAGGTCGTTCTCCCAGAAAAACTTGGCGTCTGCCAGACGCGCCGACAGAACCTTCTGGTTCCCGGCCAGAATGGTTGCCCCGTTGTCAGCGGTTTCACGGTTTGCAACGGTAATGAACTGTTCGATCCGACCCGTTTTGGGATTGCGGACCGAAAAGAACTTCTGGTGTTCCTTCATCGAGGTTTGCAGAACCTCGGGTGGCAAATCCAGGAATTCACTGTCAATCTTGCCCATCAGAACGACCGGCCATTCGACCAGACCGGCGACCTCGGCCAGTAGCCCGTTATCCTCGACCACTTCAAGACCGGCAGCGAAGGCAAGGTTCTGGGCGTCATTCCAGATATGTTCGGCGCGCTCCTCGGGAGACAATACAACAAAGGCTCGCTTCAACTTGGCCGAATAGTCCTCGAAAGACGAAACCGAGAAACGATCCGGCGCCATGAAGCGATGACCGGCGGTTCTGTCCCCGGCGGTGATCCCCTCGACCTCAAGCGGAACCACCTGCGCTCCGGCCTCGTCGGTCAGGATACACAGGATCGAGTGCAAAGGGCGTACCCAGCGCATCGGTCCACTGCCCCAGCGCATCGATTTGGGCCAGGGGAAATTGCGGATGGTGGCCTCCAGCACCTCGGACACGATATCGGCAGCCGCCCGACCAGGCTTTTCGATGGTTGCGAAATACACCGCACCTTTGGGTGTCTCGCGTTCTTCCAACTGATCGTGGGTCAGGCCCGCGCCGCGCAAAAACCCTTCGATGGCTTTGTCCGGCGCGCCGACCTTCGGGCCTTTACGCTCTTCCCGGATAGTGGGGCTTTCGGCCAGCACCCCCTCGACCGCCAGTGTCAGACGGCGCGGAGTGGTCATTGCTGCGGCCCCGGCATACGTCAGACCGGCCTCGACCAGACCATCTGTCACCTTCTTTTTCAGATCCTCACCCGCACGGCGCTGCATGCGTGCGGGGATTTCCTCGGAAAACAGTTCGATCAGCAGGTCGGGCATTTTCGGTCCTTAGAAATTCACGATCGTCTGGATGACGATGGCATTGGCGATATCCACAAAGAATGCGGATACAAGGGGCAGCACGATAAAGGCAATAGGCGACGGCCCATATCGCTTGGTCACGGCGGTCATATTTGCGATGGCGGTCGGAGTGGCACCCAGCGCAAAACCTCCGAACCCGGCAGCCAGCACCGCAGCGCGGTAATTCGACCCCATGATCGGAAACAGCACCCAGATAACAAATACCACCGCAAACAGGGTTTGCGCGGTCATGATTACGGCGATGGCAATTCCAAGCTCCGCAATGGTCCACAATTGCAAGCTCATCAGTGACATGGCCAAAAAGGCACCCAACGCGAACTCGGAGATCAGCGCCAGCGACGGCGTTCGCGCAACCGGAGGGGCTGAGGGCGCAATGGCCGATCGGACGTTGGCGATCACGATGCCCATGATCAGGCAGGGCACGAACAATGGCAGTTTGAGCCCGGCTGCCGTGATGACTTCGCTGAGTGCATAACCAAGAATGATGGCCAGATTCAAATGAAGCAAAACGCGCATCACCGTCAGGTGATCTATTCCGGCGCTCGCTTCATCCGGATTGTCCGGCAGACCGACGGTGTGCTCTTCTTCCGGCCGATCCGGGCTGAGGCTGCGCCCTTCGATCAGAAACCGAGCGACGGGGCCGCCGACAAGCGCAGCCAGAACAAGACCCAGCGTGGCCACGGCCACACCAAGTTCAGTCGCGCCTTCCAGACCGGTGGCCCGGCCCACTTCCGGGGCCCATGCGATTGCAGTACCGTGACCGCCGATCAGCGCGGCAGAGCCAAACAATACTCCGGATTGCATCGGGTACCCGAACACGACAGCCCCAACCGCGCCAATGACGTTTTGCGCAACAATTGTGATCAGAGTTAGGACAAGAAGCAAAAACAGGGGCTTGCCGCCCGCAATCAGATCCGACAATCGGGCATTCAATCCGATCCCGGCAAAGAACAGCACCAGAAGGAAGTCCCGCGCCGCCAAACCAAAGGACAGTTCAAGACCCGCCACCAAATACAGCAGCAACACAACGAGCGATGCCAGCAGCCCCCCTGTTACCGGTTCGGGGATGTTGAACTGACGCAGTGTTGCGACCCGGGCGTTGATCTCGGCACCGATCAGGTAAACCGCAAATCCCAGCGTCGCTGTCAGGAAATCGGGGATCTGGACCGTATCAACCAAAATGAACCTCTTACTCCTGTGACCGCTGCGGACATTCTTCGCCCACAACTGTCCCGTCATAAGCCTTTTCGCCGCAATTGTTCAGCCTGTGCCAGACATAGCCCTGCCCACCATCGGTCACGGCCACAATGCGATCGACCCCGAAATGGACGTTTTTGATGGCTATGTACGCCCGCGCATGTCCGACCTTCAGCGCATCGGCGACGGCTACGGCATCATAACAGCCAAACCAGCTGGGCGCGGTTAGCGGTTCGGGATCGTCAGCAGGCATGAAGGCAGCGGACAAATCTTCCAATGTCAGCTCTGTTTCGAAACAGGCGCGATAGCGGATCGGCGAACTATCCGCGTCAATCGCCTGAAATGCGCTGTAACTGATGGCAACCGGCTGGTTCGTTTCGACTTCCGTCAGAACGACATCTTGGCCTGCTTTCGCTTCGACATCATAGTAGAACCCGTAAATCTGCAAATAATACATGCTGATGCCCGCGATGGCCGCGCACAGCAACAGAATGACAACAAGGACCTTTCCGGCCGAACTTTTTCTTTTTTCGCTCATGCTGCCCCTTCATTCATCGTTGAAAATAGGACAACCTCGCGCAGATTGCAGAACTGATCGAGGCACCCTGAATGGAAACGACCCTTGCCATTGGCTTTTTTGGCGCGCTTTTCGCGATCATGAACCCGGTCACCAACCTGCCGGTGTTCCTGAGCGTGACTCAGAGCCTGTCCGTCGCCGACCAACGAAAAGTTGCAATCAAGACCGCCGTCTATTGCCTGATCCTGGGCGGAGGGTTTGCTGTCATAGGCAGTCAGGTATTGGGTCTTTTTGGTATCAGCGTCGACGACCTGCGCGTTGCCGGGGGCCTTGTCGTTCTGATGTTCGGACTGAACATGCTGAACGGTAACGAAAGCAGTTCGCACCATGGCACGCAGGATGAAAAGCAATCCTATGCGACGCTTGAAGCGGTCGCTTTTTACCCGCTTGCATTTCCCATTCTCGTTGGTCCCGGAACGATTACAACCTTGATCCTGTATGCTCATCGCATCAAAAGCCCGACCGAAGCCATTGTCTACACATGTGTTTTTCTTGCAGTCGTGTCGTTGCTTCTGATCACGTTCTGGAACGCCACGGCCCTGGCAAAGCGGCTGTCTGACAACGCGCGCGTGATCATGAGCCGGTTCATGGGCATGATCCTGTCGGCCATCGCAATCGGCATGATCGCGGACGGCCTGAAGGCATTGCTTCCCGGTTTGGCCTGACCGGCCCATCAGCCCGCGTGACCGGCGGCCCCGGTCAGAACAAACGCATCCGCACATTGTTTGGCCAGCGCCCGCACACGCCCGATATACGCCTGACGCTCCGTCACCGAGATCACGCCACGGGCATCAAGCAGGTTGAAGATGTGCGAGGCCTTTATGCATTGGTCATAAGCGGGGTGCGCCATGATGATACGCTTCCCGGTCTTGGGATCGTCATGTTTCTGCGCCAGAATGGCGGCGCATTCTGCCTCGGCCTCTTCGAAGTGACGCAACAATACCTCGGTGTTGGCCACATCGAAGTTCCAGCGGGCGTATTCCTCTTCGGTCTGTTTGAAGATGTCGCCATAGGTCAAAGGGCTGGGCGATTGCGGGTCATTGAACGGCATATCCATCACGTGATCGATGCCCAGCACATACATCGCCAGACGCTCGAGCCCATAGGTCAGTTCACCCGAGACCGGCGCGCAATCATGTCCGCCGACCTGCTGGAAATAGGTGAACTGGCTGACTTCCATCCCGTCGCACCAGACTTCCCAGCCAAGACCCCATGCGCCCAGAGTTGGGCTTTCCCAGTCATCTTCGACAAATCGGATGTCGTGCAAACCCATGTCGATGCCGATCGCCTCGAGGCTGCCCAGATACAACTCCTGCAGATCGGGCGGGCTCGGTTTGATCAGCACCTGATACTGATAATAGTGCTGCAACCGGTTCGGGTTTTCGCCATAGCGTCCATCAGTGGGACGGCGCGAGGGCTGCACATAGGCCGCAGCCCAGGGTTTGGACCCCAGCGAGCGGAGCGTCGTGGCAGGATGAAACGTGCCAGCTCCGACTTCCATGTCATAGGGCTGCAGAATGGCGCATCCTTTGGTGGCCCAGTAGGTCTGAAGCCTCAGGATGATCTCCTGAAATGAACGTGGAGCGCTGGACGGTTCGGTCATGACATTTCCCCTGGACGCCGCAGCGTCCGTTTCCGGTCGGTTTTGCCCTTCCTATGCAAGGGGTCCGGGGGCGTCAACGGGCCAGTGGGCTCGTCATGTCTCTGTGCGGCCACACTGGAAATTCCCCGTAATCTGGCCATGGCGTTCCGAGGCCGATTTGGCGTATTCTCCGGGCTGAAAAAACTCTGCGAAACACAGGCGGACAATGGCACGCATATTCACTTCAATTGCATTTCTTTTTCTACTTGGTGTGCGCGCCGTTTTTGCGCAACAGGATACGGGTGTCTGGGTCCAGATCGAGGCACAACCGACCTTGCAGGCGGCGCAGGATCGGGCGCAGATCTATGCAAATACCCTGCCCGACGTGAATGGGTTTCGCCTTAACAGCGGCTGGTATGCCATTGTAATAGGACCCTATTTACGATCAGATGCGGATCAGGTTCTGCAGGTCTATCGGGCTGAGGGTCAAATCCCGTCGGACAGTTTCATTGCCTTTTCGAACGCACTGGGGCCGCAATTCTGGCCAGTTGGTGCGAACGTTCTGGATCGGGGCGCGGTAACGCCGTCGGTTCAACCACAGGCGCAAACAGAACAGCCGCAAGCTGCGGCGGTTCCGCAAGATGCCGATGAAACCCGATCGCAAGCTCTGCAGGGTGAACGCCTGCTGACCGCGCAGGAACGCAAAGACCTGCAGTCAGCATTGCAGGCAGAGGGGTTCTATGACTCGACGATTGACGGGGCTTTTGGTCAGGGTACACGCCGTTCCATGGCCGAATGGCAGCGCTTCAATGGGTTTGAAACCACCGGCGTTCTGACGACGCAGCAGCGCAAGGCCTTGATGGATGACTACAATGCACCGCTGATCAGCGTTGGCATGAAGCGTTATGCAGACCCGCAGGCCGGTATTGAACTGGACTTACCGCTGGGTGTTGTGACCTTTGACCGCTACGAAGCACCGTTTGCGCATTTCAATGCGACCGCAGATTTGAATGCACAGGTGCTGTTGATCAGCCAGGAAGGTGACAAGGCGACGTTGCGCGCTTTGTACGAGGTGATGCAGTCGTTGGAAATTGTTCCGCTGAACGGCCCGCGCACCCTGCGGGGCGATCGCTTCACGCTGGAAGGCCGCGGGAAAGGGATTGTATCCTACACGCAGGCCGCATTGAAGGATGGCAAGATCAAGGGCTTCACCCTGGTCTGGCCGGAAGGGGACGAGGCGCGCCGTGCACGCGTACTGGCCTACATCAACGCCAGCTTTACCACAAGGGATGCGGTCCTTGACGCCGGTGCCGGCGCGGATGCGGAACAGCGGATCGACCTGGTTTCAGGCTTGCAGGTGCGTAAACCGCGCTTGTCCCGCTCGGGCTTCTTCGCCGCTGCCAACGGCACGGTTTTGACGGTCTCGGAAGTGGCAAATAACTGCACCCGCATGACCCTGGACGACGATCAGGAGGTTCAGGTGGCGTGGGACGATGCCGATCTAGGCGTGGCCGTGTTGCGCCCAAGCCGGGCACTTGCCCCCATGAGCGTGGCCGAATTCAGCGCAGATGAGCCTCGTATCCGATCCGAAGTGGCCGTATCTGGCTTTTCCTATCTGGGCGCATTGGGTGCACCAACACTGACTTTCGGTCAAGTCGCCGATGTGCGGGGCCTGAATGGCGAAGATGGAATAAAACGTCTTACACTGGTCGCACAGCCCGGCGATGCAGGCGGTCCGGTGTTCGACGACAGCGGAAACGTGGTCGGGATGCTTCTGCCTAAAAGCTCTGACGGTCGCACCCTGCCCGACTCGGTCAGTCTTGCCGCCTCGGTTGATCGACTGCGTACAGTCCTGGATAAAGCCGGTGTTGCGGGTCAGCCTGGGCAGGCGGTCGGTGAAATTTCACCGAACGAGTTGAACCGCCGCGCAACCGGAATGACTGTTCTGGTTCACTGCTGGGACTAAGAAACCGTTAGGTTCCACTAATGGCGTCGCCAGACCAGGCGGCGCCATATCTGTTTTCCGAAGCTTCAGAATATGTCCGGTGTGACGCGGATCAGCGTGGGCACCAGCGCATCCAACGCCGCACGGATGGCGGATTGCAAGCCGACCCCCGAGTTGGGCTGCGACGACAACGCGCCAAATGCTTCGGCCAGCTTGCAGAAATCTGGATTGCGAGCCTCAACGGCATTCGGCGCAATCTGGCTGCGCACCATGCTGTCTTCAATTTCCTTCAGCTTGCCATTGTCCCACAGAATGATTGGCAGGGACAAACCCAGTTCGACCGCCACGCCCAATTCCTGCATCGTGTACTGGAACCCATAGTCCCCGGCGATCACGGCCGTGGGCTTGCCGCGTCGGGCAATCGCGCCGCCAATGCCGGCAGGCAACGCATATCCCAACGTGCCGAACCCGGTCGGGTGATGCCAGTGATACGGATAGTCCATGTCCCAGAGTTCCTTTGCGACATAGGCAAACTGCGTCATATCCGAATAAATCATCGTATCTGCGGGCAAAGCCGCGCGCATCACATCAATCGCTGCGGCGATCCCGGGGCGTTCGGCGTCGATTTCGGCCCGCCACTTGGTACGGGCGCTGGCCACCTCCTCGGCAGTCCAACCAGTTGCCGGTTTCACCTTATCCAACACCGCCCAAAGCGTTTTCGCAAAGCTTTCACCATCCGCCTGCAGCTTGATCGCTGCACGATGTCGGTCTGACAGAACCTCGGGGTCCAGATCGACGCGGATCAGTTGCGATGTGTGCCCAAGTTTGTCGCGCCAGAGATCGACTTCCCCCAGTTCCGCCCCAACGGCGACAACCAGATCCGCTGACGCAATCACATCGGCGCTGCCCGGTCGTGTCAGCATCGCCCCGAAATCCAGAGCGTAACCGGTGCCAGCCATGCCCCGCCCCGCAAAAGTGGTGAAGCATGCCGCCCCCAGTTGCGTCAATATCTGACGCCACAGATTTGAATGCGCCCCTCCGCCCAGAATGAACAGGGGGCGGCGCGAGATATTCAGCATCGACAGGACCGGCGCGATATCAGGTGGCAGCACTTTTGTTCTGAGCCCGGGCTGATTCGGGAACGGCGCCGGGTCAGCCTCAGCCTCAAGCTGTGCGATCGGCACCTGAATGTGTTTGGGGCGGGGGCGCTTCAGCTCAAACTCTTCGAACGCGCGTTCGACCAGGCCATAGGCCGCGTCGGCGGTGTTGGCCAGGCAGGACCAGTCCGCCACGGTTTCCGCGGCAGCGCGCTGATCCTTCATTTGATGCAACTGGCCCCGCTGGGCATTTACCTCATCCAGACAGGAGGACAGGACCAGCATCGGGACGGAATCGGAATAAGCCTGCCCCATCGGCGTCATGATATTGCACAACCCTGGTCCGGAAATCACATAAGCCACGCCCGGTTTCCCGGTAGCACGAGCATAGCCGTCGGCCATAAAGCCCGCCCCCTGCTCGTGCCGCGCCAGCACGTGCTTGATGCCCGCTTCTTCGATACCGCGATACATTTCCTGGTTATGTACGCCCGGAATGCCAAAGATCACATCTACGCCATGGTCCCTGAGCATATGCGAGATCTGCGCACCAAGGGTTCTTTTCATCAACTTCTCCAGAATTGAACGGTGAAGATCGCGTAAACCGCCAGCAGTTCAAGCCGACCGACCAGCATACCCGTGATCAGCAGCCATTTCGCCGTATCGCTCAACCCCGCGAAATTGCCGGCCGGTCCGATCTGATTGCCGAGGCCCGGTCCGACATTGGCAAGTGCGGTTGCAGCACCGGACACGGATGTAATGAAATCCAACCCGGTCAGAGCCAGCGCCCAGGACAGGACGCCCATCGTCAGCACGAAGAACATGAAGAAGCTCATGACCGAGGTCAAAACATCTCGGCTGATGGGGCGGCCGTCGTATTGCGGTGTGAACACGCCGTGTGGCGAACGAATGCGGCTGATCTGGGTTTTGATCGACGCGAACAAAAGCTGATACCGGAATACCTTGATCGAACAGGCCGTGGAGCCCGCGCAGCCACCGATCAGACCGATCAGAAAGAACAGCATAATCGGAAAATTGCCCCAACCCATGTAGTCGACGCTGGCATAGCCCGTGCCGGAAATGATCGAGGTGATGTTGAACAGCGATTCCCGCAAGGCTCTTTCCCAATGGTGTGGGAACACGGTCGTCAGAAAGACGGTCATGACAACGACCAACACCGCAATGGTCGCCAGAAAGGCGCGAATCTGGCTGTCTTGCCAAAGCGAACCGGTGTTGCCATTGGCCAGTTGCACATACCGCACGAATGGCAGTGCAGCCAGGATCATGAAAACGGCAGCGGCATACTCCGTCGGACCCGAGAATACGGCGAATGAGCTGTCATAGTTGGCAAATCCTCCGGTCGCGATGGTCGTCATCGAATGCACGGCGGCGTCGAAAAAACTCATCCCGAAGGCTGCATAGACCAGGGCACAAATCAGAGTCAGTACAACATAGATCATGGAAATCTGCCCGGCGATCTCTTGCGCGCGCGGCAGAATCTTTCCCATGGTCTCAAACCCTTCCGAGCGGAAGATCTGCATCCCCCCGACGCGCAGTTCGGGCAGGAACACCATCGCAACCACGATGATTCCGATCCCGCCCAACCATTGCAGGATTCCGCGCCACAGCAGCAATCCAGTGGGCATGCCGTCCAGGCCCGAAAGAACCGTGGACCCTGTCGTTGTCAGGCCGGACATGGCCTCGAAATAGGCGTCAACGAAACGCAGTTCGGTTTCGCCGAACATGAACGGAATGGCGCCAAACACCGGCAGGGCAACCCACACGCCGGTTGTCAGCAGAAAGGTCTGGCGGATTGTCAGCCCCTCGCCCACACCGTTTGAACAGCTCATGGCCAGGACCACGCCGGTCATAACGGTAATGACGGCGCTTTCCAGAAAGACATTCCATTCGCCCCGCCCTTCGATCAGGTCAGCAAGCAACGGCAGCAGCATGGTCGCCCCTAGAATGGCGACCAACAGGCCAATCACATATCCAACCGGGCGCATATCCGTCATGAGGCGCAGCGTTGGCGCGCCTGCACGACTGTGTCAAGCGGATGTCGGGTTCAACTGTCCGATTTTGGTGCCTGAACTGGCATCGCGGGCGGTTTGGAAGGTGCCCGGGTGCGCCGCACCGGCTGTTCGGCAGCGGTTTTAGGTTTTGCCGCCGCTGGTGCCTCGGGTGCCTTGCTTGCTTGACGCGCGACAGGCTTTGGCTTGGCGTCCGGCTGTTTGGTTGTCACTATTTCGGCCGTCTTGCCTGCCTGAGACTTGGGTGCCGCCACTTTGACGGTTTCAGGCTTTGCTACCGCTTCCGGCTTGACCGCTGGCTTTTTGGGCGTCGGCGCCTTGGCCACAGTAGCGGACGATTTTGCGCTGGCCGGTTTCGGCGTGGCAGCGTTGGCGACCGGCGCGGTCTTAGGTTCCACTTTCTTTGCCACCGGTTTGGGCGTGACAGACGACGCTCTGACAACAGGTGCCTTTGGCGTTACCTGCGCTTTACGTTTTGCCCGGATCTTGGGTTTTACCGCTGCCTTTGGCTTTGCCGCTGGCTTTGCGCGGACTGCTTCCTTAGCAGGTTCCACCGCAGAGGACTCAGACGCTGCCGCACGTAGTGCCTGCAAGGGTACTAAAGGCAACTCGATCGCAGAGCGGGTCATGATTTGCATGATCTTCATCTGATTGACCATGGCATAGCCAGCCACACGCACAGCCGCAGCCTGAAGTTCCAATGGTCCGGAAATCGGGTTCATCTACTAATTCTCCTCTGAAAGCGATGCAGGCAAAGACAGAGCAAAGGCGCTTCCCCGGCTCGGGCCCTTTGGGCGGCAGACCGAATTTGCAATCCAAGGCGTTGCACGTCCCGGCATCCTTTAAGGTGTCGCACCACCTGGTGCGATCATGCTGCATCTGCATTGTCTTGCAGACTACCCGGATATATGTGCTTGTGCAGAAATTTTGCTGCGGTGCGGCAATAAATCGCCACACCTCGCCCTATTTCCGAAAAACTGCCCTTAAATCAGGCAGATCATCCGACGTGGAACAATGTGGTAAACAGCCGGGGATCCAGACTGGCCGCTGCAAAGGTCGGCCCTTCTGTCAGAATGGACACCGCGTCGTGGCTGTGCAGGCTTTCCTGATGACTGGCAACTACCCGGAAATCGCCGATGTGGTGGTCCGCCAGCAGTTCGGCACAGAACAACCGAGCGGCGTCCTCGACAAAAATCGGGTTGGCGGCATTCAGTTCGGCAAACGCCTGCTCATCTTCGCGCTTGACCATGACCTGAGTTTCGGTCGGAACCGCGCGACGGCACAGGGCAATCAGGTCCTCGAACCACAAGCAATCTGCGGCGCTGTCGACAACGACCGAGATTCGCGCGACCGAACGCTGCGAATGCGGTGTCGCCAGTTGCCCCCGCGATGCGCGTGCATGTTCGCTCAATTCCAGCGAACATGGGCAGGTCGAGGAATAGACGTAGTCCAGATGCATGATCTTCTGACGCACGCCGTTCTGTTCGACCAGTTCAAGCGCGATATCATAATACTGGAACCCACCCAGGCCAGAGCGGAGGCTTTCAACGCGATCGGGAAACGAGAACCGCATCTGAATACGCGCATCGAAACTGTCCAGATCGGTCTTGTAGTCATCCAGCGCTGCTTCCATCACCTCGAAACTGAAGGTGCGTTCCGCGTGTTTGTAGAAGGATCGCATGATCCGGGACATGTTGATGCCCTTTTTCCCGGCCTCAAGGCTGACAGTGCCCGTGACCGAGGTTTCCAGCGTCAGATCCTCATCATTTTTGCGGTGAAAGCGGATCGGCAGGCGGAAATTCGAGATACCGACATGCTGAATTTGCTGCTTTGCGCCGCGGATCAGGCTGGACGGACCGTTTTGCAGATCGGGCAACGTCGCGCGATACGCCTCATCGACGCGAAAGTTCTGAGGGTATTGCCGCGACAAAGGGGGATAATTGGACGCAATCAAGCCGGGAACAAGCCGGGCAACAGCGGGATCAAGCTGATTGATCTCGGCCTCTGTCGCAGATTCTGCCCATTTGCGCAGAAGCTTCAGCGCCGCGGCAGCATCTTCGTCGTCAGGTGCGTCGTTCAGGTCGCCGGGGTAAACGTTCATCAATCAGATTTCCTCGGGGTTGGTCGTCGGAATATATACGACTGTCGTTCTTTTACCAGTCTTGCCCGATAGGCGCGCAGTATCAGATCGCACTGCAAAAAGTAATGCAAAACCGTCATTTTCAACAAGAATGCGCCGTTCCTTGCGAAATTCCTGCATTGGTTCGCAAGTCGCGATAGCCCAGGACTGGATGTCTGTCGCAAACGGGACAGTTAATTCAAATTTCCCGACCTAGCCTTTCAGTAGGTGCAAAGGGTGCAGGACCCCAGCAAAGGAAAGGGAGGGCATGAGAGACATTCTTGATCTTGACCGGTTTCCAATCGACAAACCCGGCAGCCCGGAATGGGACGCGCTTGTCGAAACTTGCCGCAGAGACCTTGAAGCGACCGGAATGTTCAACCTCGATGGGTTGATGCACAGCAAGGTCGCGGCAGCGGCGGTGGCGGAAATGGCCCCCCGATTTGACAGCGAAGCATTTCTGCACGAGCGCCGACACAACATTTACTTCAAAAGGATCGACGGCCTGCCGGGCGACCACCCGGCTTTGCAGGAGTTTCAGACGTCCAACCGGACGCTCTGCGCGGACCAGATCCCTGACTCTGCCTTGATCAGACTTTATGAATGGCCCGAATTCGCCCGATTTCTGGCGGCGACGATGGACAAACCCACTTTGTATGTGATGGACGATCCGATGGCATGCGTGAACGTCATGTCGTATCGTGAGGGTCAGGCCCTGAACTGGCATTTCGACCGCTCAGAGTTCACCACAACGATGCTGTTGCAGGCACCGGATCAGGGTGGCGCTTTTGAGTACCGGAAAGACCTGCGCAGTGAAAACGACCCGAACTATGACGGCGTTGCAAAACTGCTGAGCGGCAACGATGAAAACAGTCGGGTTATTTCCCTCAGCCCCGGAACCCTGAACGTGTTCAAGGGCAAGAATACCGCCCATCGGGTGACACCCGTAGCAGGAAGCAAGCCACGAATAATTGCCGTGTTTTCCTATTACGAAAATCCCGGTGTCACGTTTTCGGATACCGAGCGGATGGGTTTCTACGGACGGGCCTGAGGCACGTGCACCCTGCGGCGACTGCAAGCCACAGGGTGCATCTGTCTACTTTTGCGATGCCGCAAGCGCCTGTTGAATGTCCGCCAGAAGATCTGTCGGGTCTTCCAGCCCGATTGAAAGGCGGATCAGGCCCGGCGTGATGCCCAACTCATCCCGCTGCTTCTCACTCAGGCGCTGGTGCGTGGTTGTGGCGGGGTGTGTCGCGATCGACTTCGCATCACCCAGATTGTTCGAGATTACCGGAATGGTCATGGCATTCAGGAATGCAAAGGCTGCTTCTTTTCCGCCTTTGATATCCAGCGACAGAACCGTTCCGCCCTTGCCGCCCAACTGATCCTGAACAAGCGCGTTTTGCGGATGGGTTTTCAACCCCGGATACAACGTGCGAACCAGAGCAGGATGCCCTTCAAGCGCTTCCGCAACTGTCTGCGCCGTCTCGGCCTGCGCGTTTACGCGCAACGACATCGTTTCCAGCCCTTTCAGCATGATCCAGGCGTTGAACGGGCTCAGCGCGCCGCCTGTATGCTTGAGATACGGCTCGACCGTGCCACGGATGAATTCCTTAGTGCCGATGATCACACCACCCAGAGCACGCCCCTGCCCGTCTATGTGTTTGGTGGCTGAATACACAACCACGTCGGCACCCTGCTCGATCGCGCGCGAGAAGACCGGGGTCGAGAACACATTGTCGACGATAACCACTGCACCGACCGCATGAGCAAGTCGGGACACTTCGGCAATATCAATGACCTCAAGCGTGGGGTTCGACATGGATTCGAAGAAAACAGCCTTGGTGTCCGGCCGGATCGCAGCCTCCCACGCGGCCAGATCGGTTCCGTCCACAAACGTCACCTCAACGCCATACCGCGTCAGGATGTTTTCAAGAATATACAGACAGGAGCCAAACAACGCCTTGGCCGAAACAACATGGTCACCGGCCTGCAGCATCGACGTCAGCGCGCCGTTCACGGCCGCCATGCCGGATGCGGTGGCAAACGCATCTTCACCGCCTTCCAAAGCGGCGATGCGCTGTTCAAACATCGCCACGGTTGGGTTGCCGTAGCGGGCATAGATGAACTCATCCGGGCCGGATTCGATGAATCGCGCCTCGGCCTGCTCGGCAGTGTCATAGACGAAACCCTGCGTCAGAAAGATCGCTTCGCTGACCTCGTTATACTGGCTGCGGCGAATACCGCCATGAACGGCTTGAGTGCGTTTGTTCCAGGTCTCGCTCATCTTTTTCCTTTCCGCCCCCGACGCGGGAGGCAAACAAAAAACCCCAGACGCGGCCAAGCGAAAGGGGTCTTTCATCCTGACCTTTTAGCGGTGTTGTTTAGCGTGGCCCGCAATCCGGTAACAAATCGCCACGTAGCTCTGTGCTGCCATACGCCTCGGGCCGCTATTCGTCAAGGCTGCGCTTGGTTCTGTCACGCTTTCGTAACCGCCTCTTGCCGAACCGGCAGAAAGCCGCATGATCGCCGATACACGGAGGAGCCATGACCAACCCAATCGATCTGTATTTCTGGCCGACACCGAATGGCTGGAAGGTTTCCATTGCCCTGGAAGAGATGGGCCTGCCCTACACAACCCATCTGATCAATATCGGCAAGGGTGATCAGTTCGAGCCCGAATTTCTGAAGATTTCGCCGAACAACCGCATGCCCGCAATTGTCGACCCCGACGGCCCGGGCGGCGCCCCGGTTTCGGTCTTCGAAAGCGGCGCGATCCTGATGTATCTGGCCCGCAAGACGGGCCGGTTCTATGGCGAAACCGAGCGTGATCGCATTGCCGTCGAAGAATGGCTGATGTGGCAAATGGGCGGCGTCGGCCCCATGGCCGGTCAGGCGCACCACTTCCTGAAATACGCCCCGAACATGGACCCGCCGCAGGACCACCCCTATCCGAAGGACCGCTACCGGGCAGAGGTTGGGCGTTTGTATGGCGTGCTGGATCGACGGCTGGCGGAAAACGAGTACGTCGCGGGCGATTTTTATTCCATCGCCGACATGTCAATCTGGGGCTGGGCCAGCCTGTGGGAAGGTCAACAGCAAGTGCTTGAGGACAAGCCCCATTTTGCGCGCTGGCTGGAAGCCGTCAGTGCCCGCCCCGGCGTGCAGGCCGGTCGCGCGCTGCATGCCGATTTGCGCGGCGATCACCGGGACAAGCAATCGCAAGGGGTGCTATTCAAGCGGTGATGGTTTTCGGAAGTCGTTTTGGGTTCTCAATGATCATCGCTGATTTTACCTTGGCCATACCAAAGACCGCTAGCGAAACAGGAATTCAGGCTCCGCCGGCAAAGGCATCAGCTTGTTTTTCCGGAAACTCTTGCGCATTTGCGCAGCATTGCTGCCGTCCGTACGCATCCGGGCGGTCAGGACAAAAGCCGCATGCCCTGTCTCTGTTGTTTGAGCTGGGCCGACTGAACGCTCTGTCTTTTTGAAATCCACGCCAATCGGTTTTTTCGACCGCGCAGAGCGGAAGTTTGGAACTGAATGCTGTTTCCGATCTGTTTCTTCCTCCGACCGTGACAACTCTACGCCCTTCTGCTGCTGCAATTCTGAGAGGTACGTTGTTGCAATCCCAAGGTGCCTGCGTTCGAAGGCGTAAGCATTCAGTGCCTCATCGATCATTTTGGCGGTGTGTACATATCCTTTTGATCGCGTGAACTCTGAAAGTTCGACAAAACGATCGTGGATCTGGCTCTCATCCGGTCGGACATTTTTTTTGAGCGATCCATTTTGTGTAACGTTGGGCATCCGGACTGACTTCGAGAAGACGTTGAGTGGTGCACTGTCAAGCCCAGGCTTTGACAAAGGCCGACGCGCAAAGATGCTTGCAAGTACCCTTCCGGCACCAGAGAGTCGACCAACCGGCGTCAAAGCGGCGGAAAAGCGCCTTATACTCACATATGGATCAAAAAACACTTATCCGTGGGCGCCAAACCGCAAGTCTTGCAACCGGCAAGCGTCCACTTTGTCCGTAAGGCAGACCTACCCCTCCCCCTGCACCAGCACATCCAGCATCCCCGAGATATCCTCGATCTCTTCCGCGATCACATGGGTCACCGAATGCGCCCGCTGCATCCGGCCCGTTACCCGTAACAGCCGCCCCGAGATCACCGCGCGGCGGAATTGTTCGTAGATCTTGCGCCAGACAACCACGTTGACGATGCCGGTCTCATCCTCAAGCGTGACGAATATCACCCCCTTGGCCGTCCCCGGTCTCTGCCGCAGGATCACCAGCCCCGCCACCGTCACGCGTGCACCTTCGGGCGGGGCGTTCAGTTGGCAGGCGGGCAGGCACGCGGGCGGGCGCGGCCAATCGCTGTTTTGATCTGTGGGGCGAACAGGGACAACAAGCATGAGAACAAAAATAGAACAAATGACAAGAAAGTCCAGTCGCGGCACGCCGAGTCGCAAATGAGGCTGGAAAGAGCTAAATGCCTTGACTAAGGAAGGTTTCGAACATCGCAAAAGGAAGACGCACGCAATGGCAAAGATCACCTATGTCGAGCATGGCGGTACCGAACACACTGTCGAGGTCGCCAACGGACTGACCGTCATGGAAGGGGCCCGTGACAACAACATTCCCGGCATCGAGGCCGATTGCGGCGGCGCCTGCGCCTGCTCGACCTGCCATGTCTACATTCACCCCGACTGGGTCGAGAAAATCCCGGCCAAGGACGACATGGAAGAAGACATGCTGGACTTTGCCTATGAACCCGATCCGGCCCGCTCGCGACTGACCTGCCAGATCAAGGTCACGGATGCTCTGGACGGTCTGGTCGTGCAGATGCCGGAAAAACAGATCTGATGCCAGCCAGACCGGTCGTCGCCGTCACAATCGCACTCGGTGTATGTCCGGTCACGGCACAATCGCAGCAACCGTGGCAGTATGAACCACTGGGCTCGGCCGAATACACCGAACCCACGGCGCGATACCCCCATGGTGTTCTGGGTGATCAGATTGAATACGGCGCGCTGGTCCTGCAATACGCACCCGGATCAGCGCAATATACTATCCGGCTGCCAGAAGAACGTGTTTTCGAAGACATCCGGCCGCGCCTGGTCGACGTTGACAACGACGGCCGTCGCGAAGCCCTTGTCGTCGAAAGCCATCGCGACAAGGGTGCCCGGCTTGCAATCTACAACGGCGGCGGCCTGATCGCGGCCACGCCCTACATCGGCGCCCGTTTCCGCTGGCTCGCACCGGTCGGCGCTGCGGACCTGGACAACGACGGCCATGTCGAAATCGCCTATGTCGACCGCCCTCATCTTGCGAAAACGCTACGGATCTGGCGTTTCGAGAACAACCAACTGACCGAGATCGCAACAATTCCCAATCTGACGAACCATCGCATCGGCGAGGATTTCATCTCCGGCGGCCTGCGCTCCTGCGGGGACACTCCCTCGCTGATACTGGCCGACGGCAACTGGTCTCGTATTGTCAGCGTCACGTATGACAAGGGCTGGCAATCAACAGATCTGGGACCGTTCCGGGGCCGCGACAGCCTCACCCAAGCCCTGACTTGCTGATCCGCCCCTTCATCTGGCCAAAAATATCCTGGGGGTGAGGCCGCAGGCCGAGGGGGCAAAGCCCCCTGATCATAAAACGACGACAAGCCCGTCACGAGACCTCTGCCAGAGCTTACAGTGCCCTCCAGCCGATATCCCGCCGACAGAAACCCTCCGGCCAGTCTATCGCATCAATCATCGCATAAGCCCTGTCACGCGCGTCCTGCAACGACCCGCCACGTGTCGTGACATTCAGAACCCGCCCGCCCGACGCCGTAATCCGCCCTTCAGAAGACTTGGTTCCGGCATGGAACACCATGTTCTTGCTGTCTTCCGGCAGGTTATCCAACCCCCGGATCACCGAACCTTTTTCATAGGTCCCCGGATATCCCTCCGCAGCCAGGACAACCGTTATCGCATGATCATCTGCCCAATTCACTTGTGTATCGCGCAAACGCCCCTCGGCGGCTGCGTGCATCAGGTCCATCGCCTGCGCGCCAAGTCGCATCATCAGAACCTGGCATTCCGGATCGCCGAAACGAACATTGTATTCGACCAACCTCGGCTGCCCATCCCGGATCATCAACCCGGCATAAAGCACGCCCTGAAACGGCATCCCGCGACGTTTCATCTCGGCCATGGTCGGGCGCACAATCTCTTCCATCGCACGCGCTTCGACTTCGGCGTTCAAAACCGGTGCGGGAGAGTATGCGCCCATGCCGCCGGTGTTCAGCCCAGTATCGCCCTCTCCAACCCTTTTGTGGTCCTGCGCAGTGCCAATGGACAGGATATCCTCACCGTCACACAGCACGAAAAGCGAGGCCTCTTCGCCCTCCATGAACTCTTCAATCACGACCTCGGCTCCGGCACCGCCAAAAGCGCCGCCGAACATGTCGTCGATGGCCGCCAGCGCGGTGTCCTCGTCCATTGCCACGATCACGCCCTTGCCCGCAGCCAGACCATCCGCCTTGACGACAATGGGCGCACCCTGGGTCCGGATGTAGTCCTTGGCTGGACCGGCCTCGGTGAACCGGGCATAAGCCGCTGTCGGGGCACCCGCGGCATCGCAAATTTCCTTGGTAAAGCTCTTTGACGCCTCAAGTTGTGCGGCACCGGCCGACGGTCCAAATACCAGAACGCCCGCTTCCCGCAACCGGTCGGCAACACCTGCCGCCAAAGGGGCTTCGGGCCCAACGATCACGAAATCTATCGCGTTTTCTTCGGCAAAGCTGACAACCGCGCCACCGTTTTCGATATCCAGCGCCGCGCAATCGGCGATCTGCTCGATCCCGGCATTTCCGGGTGCCACGATCAGACGGTCGCATTTGGGGTTCTGCAGCACCGCCCAGGCCAGACTGTGCTCACGCCCGCCGCTGCCGAGAATAAGGATGTTCATGAATGCTCTCCGATCTGCTTGGCCTTGCCTGCGCGGCGTTCTAAGCTGGGTGAGCATTTGAAACAAGGCGCTGAAATGTCCGACCTGCTAGACGACCCAATTCCCGGCCAGAATACCCCTGAATACACCGTTTCGGACATCTCGGGCGAAGTGAAACGGACCCTCGAAGGTGCGTTTGGCCGAATCCGTGTGCGCGGCGAGGTCGGTCGCGTCTTCAAAGCACGTTCGGGGCATTTGTACTATGACATAAAGGATGACCGGAACGTCCTGGCTTGCACAACCTGGAAAGGTCAGGTTTCCGGCCTCTCCGTTGTGCCCGAAGAAGGTCTTGAAGTTGTCGTCACCGGACGGCTGACCGCCTTTGGCGCGCAATCAAAATACAATCTGAACGTCGACGAAGTTGCGGTTGCCGGACAAGGCGCGCTGATGGCGTTGCTGGAAAAACGCAAGAAACAGCTTGAGTCGGAAGGCCTGTTTGCGCCCGAACGCAAGACTCCCCTGCCTTACCTGCCCCAGATCATCGGCGTTGTGACCTCTCCTTCCGGCGCGGTGATCCGCGACATCCTGCACCGGCTGCGCGACCGGTTCCCGCGAAAGGTGCTGATCTGGCCGGTTGCGGTTCAGGGCGCCAACTGCGCGCCCGAGGTTGCCCGGGCAATCGAAGGGTTCAACCGGCTGACGCCCGGCGGTGCTTTGCCCCGCCCCGATCTGATCATCGTTGCGCGCGGTGGCGGCTCGATCGAAGACCTTTGGGGATTTAACGAAGAAATCGTCGCGCGGGCTGCCGCCGCATCCGCGATTCCACTGATTTCCGCCGTGGGGCATGAAACGGACACGACCCTGATCGACTTCGTTTCGGATCGTCGGGCCCCTACGCCCACCGCCGCCGCCGAATTGGCGGTACCTGTGCGGCTGGAATTGCTGGCCTGGACCGGCGAACAAGGCGCGCGTCTGTCGCGGGCGGCAACGGATGCCGTGCAACGCCGTTCGCAGCGGTTAAGGGATTTGTCACGTGCACTGCCAAGGGCTGACAGCCTGCTCGACACACCAAGGCAACGTCTGGATCAGGTCTCGGACCGCCTGCCCAACGCTCTGATCCGCGGTGTTCAGAACCGGCGCGTCAAGTTGCTGGACACATCCGCACATTTGCGCCCGTCAACCCTGCGCGGGATTGTCGAAACCCGCCGCGACCGATGGCGCAACCTGACGTCCCGCCTGTCTCTGCGCCCGATCAGGCAAGAGTTAAAAAACCGCGCCGAAAACCTGAACCGACTGTCAGAGCGTCTGAATACAGCGCACAAATCCCGGCTGGACAGGCTGCGTCAACAATTGGACGCGACCGACCGGCTGCGCGAAACGCTCAGTTACAAAGCGACGCTGGAACGTGGGTACGCCGTGGTTCGCGCAGAAGGTGCGGTTGTCACCACCAAGTCGCAGGCAGCCGGGCACCCTGTTCTTGAGATCGAATTTTCTGATGGTCGTCTGACAACCGGCGGATCGGCCAAACCAGCGGCCAAAAAAACCAAACCCGACGCCCCGGATCAGGGATCGCTTTTCTGACTCATGCTGACAATCTGGGGTCGCAAAACATCATCCAACGTTCAGGCGCTGATGTGGTGTGTCGGCGAACTGGACCTGCCGTTTCGCCGCCATGACGTCGGACATGAATTTGGCGGGCTGGACAGCGATGCCTTCGCGGCCCTCAACCCAAACCGGACAATTCCGGTGGTACAGGACAACGACGGTACACCAATTTGGGAAACGGGCGCGATCCTTCGATACCTCGCTGCACGCTATGCTGATGACCATTTCTGGCCTGACGACCCGGTCCGACGTGCACCGGTCGATAAATGGGCGGAATGGGCAAAGCTGAACGTCGCCATGAATTTTACCGTGCCGGTTTTCTGGCGAGTCGTTAGAACGGCGCCCTCCGACCGGGATGAAACAGCGATCACCGCTGCCCTGCATGTGCTGGAAGACAAACTAGCCATTGCGGACCAACAATTGTCGCATAGCGCTTATATCGCAGGGACCAGTTTCACGCTGGCCGACATCCAGTTGGGCCACGTTTTGTACAGGTATTTTGACATCGACATCCCGCGCGCACCATTCAGGCGCTTACGGCGATACTATGAAACCCTGTCGGCCAGACCGGCCTATCGCGATCACGTCATGATAAACTACGAAAGCCTGCGTGCGCATTAATCAAAGGCTCAAACTCCGATTTCCGGGCCATAGCACACCATTTCTTCGCCACGGTCATCTGCCTCGTACAATTCAGTCTCCAGCGGGTCACCTTCGAACCGCGCAATCAGCCTTCCACCCGATCTGGTGAACAACCAGCATTGAGGGTCCGGTCGGTCTTCATAGACGAAACATATCTGTTGATTTTGCTCGTACCAGACACCTTCCTTGCAATCGCCATCCAGAAACGACCAGATGACCCTGCGCCCGGGCAGATAGCGTTCCACCCCATATACCTGCCCCTGGAACCCATAAAACAGGGTCTTGCCGCGTGTGTATTCGTCGAACTCTGCAGCCGATAGCGCAGTCTGCGCGGTTGCGGCCTGCGCGGACGCAATCAGAAGAATCACTAAATGCCTCAACATGGTTTCATATTGTCAGATGCCGCAATCCGACGCCAACCAGCATTCTGCGACCGGTTTCCTTCACGTCACCGGTTGAGTTGCCCGGCACATCAGGCTGACACTGCATCAGAACCAACAGCCGACACTGGCAGGAGAGTAAGGGATGACAACAACGCTGTTCTGGATCGCCGCATTGTTTACAATCGCCTACCTTCCGATGTCTCCAAAACCGGCCAGCCTAGTGCGAACGGCATTCAAGACCGGATCGGTTGCCATCCTGGCGCTGATCGCAGCGATTGCCGGTGCCCCTTCCCTGCTGATCCTGGCCCTGGCATTGTGCGCCGTCGGGGATGCTTTGCTTTCGCAAGAGACCGAGGCGACGTTCATGGCCGGGATCGGTGCTTTTGCCGCTGGGCATCTGGCTTATATTGCCCTGTTTCTGACCCACGCCAGCAGCGATCCGGCGCTGATCCTGGACCGGCCGGGATTGGTCTGGTCGCTGGTTCTGCTGGGCATTGTCGCGGCGACACTTCTGGCACCACGAGCTGGTGATCTGAAAATCCCGGTGCTTTGCTATATCCCGATCATTCTGGGCATGGGGATCACGGTTCTGAGCCTGCCCGAGACCGGAGCATTACGCTGGGCCCTTCCCGGAGCGCTGGCCTTCATCGCATCCGACCTGATCCTGGCCACAGAAAAGTTCCTGCTTCCGCCCCGGCATCCCGCAATGGCCCTGACCCCATATCTGGTCTGGCCGCTTTACTGGGGCGCACAAGCTGCATTGCTGCTTGCGTTTCTCTGACCCTTTGCAACTGCCGCAAATCCGCATTAGGTGAAGAGAACACCTGCGGAGACCAAAGATGGCGTTTTTCTCAAAGCTCAAGGATCGGCTGTTCAAATCCTCGTCCCGGCTGGAACAGGGGCTCGATGCGATTGTCGAAGATGGCGGCGAAGAAACGACCGCCCCCGATCCGGTCATCCCCGAACCAGAGCCTGAGCCTCAGCCCGTCCCCGAGGTTCCCGAACCGGCCCCGACCCCCGAACCGGTCCCCGCCCCTGAACCGGCCCCCGCCCCGCAACCGGTCGAAACACCTTCTCCGGCGGACCCTACGCCGGCTCCGCCGCCGCCCGAAGCAACCCCGGCGCAGCGCAAGGGTGTTCTGGGACGGCTTTTCAATCGCAGCGACACTCAGGTCGTGGTACGGCGCACGCTTGACGATGATATGCTCGAACAGCTTGAAGAGTTGCTGATCGCCTCGGACATGGGGGTGGATACCGCACTGCGTGTCACCGCCAACATGGCCGAAGGTCGTTTCGGCCGCAAACTATCGACCCAGGAAATCAAGCAACTTCTGGCGCAGGAAGTCACCCGAGTGATGGAACCTGTTGCAAAGCCGTTGCCCATCTACCCCAAACGCCCACAGGTGGTTCTGGTTGTTGGCGTCAACGGATCCGGCAAAACCACAACCATCGGCAAGCTGGCAAGCCAGTTCAAGTCCGCAGGTAAGAAAGTGGTCATCGCCGCAGGCGACACCTTCCGCGCCGCCGCGGTCGAACAGCTTCAGGTCTGGGGCGACCGCGCTGGCGTGCCCGTCCTGACCGCGCCCGAAGGCTCGGACCCGGCTTCGCTGGCTTTCGACGCCCTGACCCGTGCGCAGAATGAAGGGGCGGACCTTCTGATGATCGATACAGCAGGCCGCCTGCAAAACCGTGCCGACCTGATGGAGGAACTGGCCAAGATCGTCCGCGTCATCCGCAAGGTCGATGACACCGCCCCGCACAACACCCTTCTGGTCCTCGACGCCACCACCGGCCAGAACGCGCTAAGCCAGGTTGAAACCTTCCGTAAACTGGCCGATGTCTCCGGCCTTGTGATGACCAAGCTGGACGGCACGGCCAAGGGTGGTGTTCTTGTGGCGCTCGCTGACAAGTTCGGTCTGCCCATCCACGCCATTGGTGTCGGCGAGCAGATCGACGACCTGGCCCCGTTCGACCCGGAAGAATTCGCTGCCGCCCTCACTGGCCTCGACAAGGGCTGATCCGCCCCTTCATCTGGCTGAAAATATCCTCGGGGGGTGTGGGGGGCAGACAGCCCCCCACCCTTTCCAACCAGCAAAAGGCCGATAGTTGAGCGACTGGCTGATTTCCCTCGAAGGCACCGAAGCGGGCCACCAACTTGCGCTGGGACTGGCGCTTATGGCGGCATTCCTGCACGCGGTCTTCGGAGCATTGCAGAAAGGGCGTCACGACCCCTGGCTGTCACGTGGCGCGATTGACATCTGCTACTGCCTGATGGCCGCGCCCTTTGCCTTTTTCGTCGTGCCCTGGCCCGAACCTTATATGTGGCCCATCTTCGCAGTCGTCTGGCTGATCCACATCGCCTACAAGACCTTGCAGGCGCTGGCCTACACCAAAGGCTCCTACACCGTGGTCTACCCGGTGGTGCGCGGCACCGGCCCCCTGTTCACCGTTATTGGTGCCTACCTGCTGTTCGGCGAGACATTTTCGACCACGCAGTGGTTCGGCGTCGCGGTGTTACTGGCCGGTATCTTCGGATTGGCCGGATACAACCTGCGCTATCTCGAGACGAACCGCGAAACGCTGGGTATCGCCTTGTTTCTGGCCGTCGTAACCGGGCTGTTCGTAGCGCTTTATACAACCTATGACGCCTATGGCATTCGTGCGACCGCCGATCCGTTCACATTCCTGGCCTGGTTTTTCATGATCGACGGGGCGGCAATGCCGATTTATGCCTTCCTCAGATGGCGGGCCATGATCCATCGCCCTGCGATTGGCCCACTGATGCTGCGCGGGCTCGCGGGCGGTATCATCGCCCCATTGTCCTTCGGGGCCATCATGCTCGCCACACGGCTGGACAAAGTGGGCGAGGCCGCGGTGCTTCGCGAAACCTCGACCGTGTTCGCGGCCCTGATCGGATGGCTGGTGCTGAAAGAGACCGTCGGCCCCCGGCGTATTGCCCTGATGGCCTTGATTGCATTGGGTGCAGTAATAGTTGAAATGGGCGGGTAAGCAGCAGGACAGAATCATGACAGGTAACAAAGAAATCAACCCGTTTCTGAAACAGGTGCTGGAACTGGGCCCGCCTCTGGCCTTCTTCTTCATCTATCTGCGCCTGCGTGACGACAGTTTCCTGATCGGCGGCATCGAATATTCCGGCTTCATCATAGCGACGATCATCTTTGTACCGCTGATGCTGGGTGCCATGGGCATATTGTGGTTTCTGACCGGAAAACTCAGCCGGATGCAGATCTTCACGGCCTTCATGGTGATCTTTTTCGGCGGTCTGACGGCCTGGTTCAATGATGAGCGGTTTTTCAAGATGAAAACCACGCTGGTCTACGGCTTCTTCTCGGTCATCCTGGGCATCGGTCTTTTGCAGGGGAAATCCTATCTCGCCTATGTGCTGGACGAGATGTTGCCCATGCGCCATCAGGGCTGGATGATTTTGACACGTCGCCTCTGTGGCTGCTTCGCCGTTTTGGCAGTCGCCAACGAAGTTGTCTGGCGGACCTTGTCGACCGATCTATGGGTCAAAATCGAAACCTTTGGGTTTCCGATTGCCCTGATGGTTTTTCTGATGCTGCAATTCAACCTGCTGCAAAGCTATATGGACGACCCGGATCATCAATAGGTTCCGACAGCGGACATCACAAAACCGTGAACATGCCCGCATTGGCGCCAAGTATTCTGTCTGAAATCCGGCAATTACCCACAAACAGCTTGGCTAAGCGCTAAAGCTGTGAAGAATGGGGTAACCACTCACCACCCCCATCCGGAGCCCCGTACACTCATGACGGCCTTCCCAAACAGCGGCTTTCTTGCCGAAGCATCTGACCGCCTGAAAGCCATGCTTACCGCGCAGGCTACCGAAATTTCACTGAACGACGGAGATACACTTTTCGAACAGGGTGACGAGGGCAACGCGCTCTATGCCATTCTGGAAGGCACACTCGAAGTGTCCTTTTTGGCGATGAGCGGCCGAAAGCTCACGCTGACGCTGATGCGTCCGGGTGAGATCTTCGGCGAAATCGCCCTGTTTGATAACGGCCCGCGTACCGCCACCATTTCCGCTGCCGAACCCTCGCGTGTCCTGCGCGTGCTGCGCAACGATGTGCTGCGTCAAATACGACAGCACCCCGATCTGGCCGAGGACATGATCCGTCTGGCAGGTCTGCGCATGCGCTGGATGGGCTCGCAGCTGAACGAGCAGGTCTTTTTGCCGATGCCGATCCGGCTGGCCCGCAAACTGCTTCACCTTTCGGAACTTCAGGACAATCCGGCAGACAGGATAACCCTGTCGCAAAGCGAACTTGCCGAATTCGTAGGCGCCACGCGCGAGGCGGTGTCCAAGACCATATCCACCTGGAAACGTGACAATATCGTTCAGGCGTCGCGGGGTGGGTTGCTGATCCAGGACTTCGATGCATTGCAGGAACTGGCGGAATCTGACCTGATCTGACGCCTGTGACCTGCTTCACATACATGCGGCGACGTTAACACTAAATTAATAACTGTTACCGTAGGAGGTCAGAGAATCATCCCCGATATCTGTCCACTGACCTCTCCCTGTACCAGAGCCATACGTCCTTCCCAGGCGTATGGCTCACCTTTTCCATCAGCAATTTCTCACAAAAAAGGGCCGGAGTTTACACTCCGGCCCGATAACCTTTTTGCGCCTTGGGTCACTCACCGAGGCTGAGTGCGACGAACCGGGGTTCACCTCCGCGACGCACCAACAGCAGCAGGGACTTGCGCCCGGCCTCTCGTGCTTCTTCCATGCGTGTTTCGAGGTCACTGACGGATGTCACTTTTTGCTGACCGGCCTCGGTAATCAGATCACCGGCCCGCAATCCCTTGGCATAGGCTTCAGACGCCTCATCAACTTCGCTGACGACCAGCCCGTCGGCTTCGGCATCCAGACCAAGGTCTTCCCGCAGCTTGTCGGTCAGCGGGGAAATGGTCAGCCCCAGAATCTCGGAGTTTTCGTCCTCGTCGTCCGTTTGCGCGGGCTCATCTCCGTTTTCCACCCGTTCAGCATCCTCGCGACGACCCAGAGTGACCAGCACGGTCTGTGTACCGCCATCGCGATGAACAACGACGCGAACGGATTTGCCGACCGTCGTTTCCCCCACCTGACGCACCAACCCGCGCGTGTCTTCCACTTCGACACCGTCAAAACTCAGGATCACGTCACCCGCCTTCAGCCCGGCTTCTTTTGCCGGCCCCTCGGGCACGTCGCTGATCAGGGCGCCACCGGGCTTCTCCAGCCCCATGGCTTCGGCCATGTCTTCGGTCACGTCCTGAATGCGCACACCCAGCCAGCCGCGACGTGTCTCGCCGAATTCGCGCAGTTGATCGACAACCTTGACCACCACATTCGAGGCCATGGAAAAGCCAATACCGATGGACCCGCCATTGGGTGACAGGATCGCGGTGTTCACACCTATGACCTGACCATCCATGTTGAACAGCGGCCCACCCGAGTTGCCCCGGTTAATCGCAGCATCCGTCTGAATGTAGTCGTCGTAAGACCCGCTGAGCGCGCGGTTGCGCGCCGATACGATCCCGGCCGAGACCGAGAACCCCTGCCCCAGCGGATTGCCCATGGCAATTACCCAGTCACCAACGCGCGCCGTGTCGCTGTCGCCAAACTTTACATATTTGAGCGGACCGGTCGCTTCGACCTTAAGCAGTGCGATGTCGGTCTTTTCGTCCGTGCCGATCACTTTCGCGGGTAACTCCTTTACGGGTTGCCCGTCACCGGGAAAGAATTCGACAAGGATTTCGTCCGCTTCGGCGATGACGTGGTTGTTGGTTACAATGAACCCGTCTTCGGAAATCACAAACCCGGAACCCAGCGCATTGCTGCGGCGTGGGAGGTTCTCATCGCCGTCACCGTTACGGTCCTGAAACTCGCGAAAGAAGTCTTCGAACGGAGACCCTTCGGGCACGATCCCGCGCGGACCGGTCTGTCCCTCGATCAGCGTGCTGGTCGTGATGTTGACAACCGCGGGGCTGATCTTTTCTGCCAGCGGCGCAAGGCTTTCGCCCCGGGCCTGAACGGCAACGGTCTGGGCCAGAACCAACACCATTGCGGCAAAGGCCAACCACATCCACCGCACCATAAAAACCGCGTCTTCACGCCCGAGGGAAATACTGCGTGCTTTTGCCTGCACCTGTGGTCTCCTTGTCGAATTATTCAGGTGGCCACTCTCGCGCGGCCCTTCTTACGGACTAATGTAGTCAGTTTGACCTGTCCCGCAACTCAGGATCGCGTGGAAATCACCGGCAAGTGAGATGTCCTGCTCAAAAGCCCAGCTGATAGGCACCCCACAGAAGGATCAGCCCGCTGATCACGCACAAAAGACCCGTAATTCGCCGTGCCTGCTCGGGCAGGGTCCGCAGGGTTTCCAGCATCCGTTCGATAAGCGAAGGGGCCAGCGCATAGGCCAGCCCCTCGACAATCAGTACCAGCCCGAAGGCCAGAAGGATCATACCCATTACCGTCCGCCCTGACCTGTAGGCGATTTCAGGTAATTAAAGAAATCCGAGTCCGGGCTCAGCACCATTGAACTGTTGCCGCCGCCCAGCGCGCGCTCATATGCGGAAAGCGAGCGATAGAACTCGAAAAACTCCGGATCCTTGCCAAAGGCTTCGGCGAAAATCGCGTTGCGTTCAGCGTCAGCTTCACCACGAATGATCTCGGCTTCACGGTTGGCGTCCGAGACCAGTTCGACCACGGTCCGGTCGGCCTGCGCGCGCACACGCTGCGCCGCTTCGTTACCACGGGCGCGTTCGTCAGTGGCTTCACGCTCCCGCTCGGCTTTCATCCGGTCGAACGTAGCCTCAAGGTTCGCCTGCGGCAGATCGGTGGCCTTCAGGCGCACGTCGATCACGTTAACGCCCAGCGCCTGCGCTTCGGCAATCGCGCTGTTGCGGATGCGCAGCATCAGGGCAGCACGGTCCGAACTCAGGATGTCGCGCGACGAAACCGAACCCAGAACTTCGCGTGTTTCAGCGCGCAGGATACGGTCCAGACGATCCTCGGCCACCGGAACGCCACCGACACCAACGGCCTGACGGAACTGGTTCAGATCGGCAATCCGATAACGGGCGAAGGCATCGACCACAAGGCGGCGATCGTCCAGTGGTGTCACCTCAAGCGGCTGCACGTCGATCGAAAGGATGCGGTCGTCATAACGCACCACTTCGTCGAAAACCGGCAGCTTGAACGCAAGGCCTGGCTCTTCCTTGACGTTTACGACCCGTCCAAAACGCAGAACAAGGGCGCGTTCACGTTCGTCAACGATAAAGATCGACGACAGTCCGGCAACGACCAGGATGACGAGAACGATCAGAATAATGGGTGACTTACGCATCAGTTGCTCCCCTCGGCCTGGTTACGGCGCAGCTCGTTCAGCGGCAGATAAGGCACGACGCCCTGCCCCTGCCCGGTCGAGTTCTCGTCCAGAATGATCTTGTCGACGTCACCCAGAACCTGTTCCATCCGCTCTAGATACAAACGTTTTCGGGTTACATCCGGGGCTTTGGAATACTCTTCCAGAACCGCGCTGAAGCGGCTGGCTTCACCCATCGCACTGTTGATCTGCTGGGCTCGGTAGGCTTCGGCTTCTTCCAGAACCTGTGCGGCTTCACCGCGCGCCTCGGCGAGTACGCGGTTCGCATAGGCGTCGGCGACGTTCTGAAGGCGGTCACGCTCTTGCGCGGCGGCCTGAACGTCGCGGAACGAAGCAATCACGTCCTGCGGCGGGTCGGCCTTGTCGAAGTTCACACGAATGATGTTCACGCCCGAGTCGTAGCTGTCCATCGTCGCCTGGATCAATTCTTGCAAACGATCAGCGATGATACCCCGGTCGCGGTTCAGGATCGGGGCCAGTTCGCTTTGCGCGATGATTTCCCGCATCGCCGATTCCGACACCGCGCGAATTGTCTGGCGTGGATCGCGCAGGTTGAACAGGAATTTGGCGGGATCGTTGATGTTCCAAACGACCTGATAGTCGATATCCACCACGTTTTCGTCGCCGGTCAGCATCAGACCATCATCACTGCCGCGCGTGCCGCCCATATCCTCGGTCTGTTCGCGGGTAACCGGAATAACCTCGGCGGTCACAACCGGCCAGGGTGCAAAGTTCAGACCCGGATTCCCAACGGCCGAGAATTCACCCAGGAACAACTCAACCGACTGTTCTTCCGGTTTTACGGTATAGAAGCTGGCAGCCGCCCAAAGGCCTACTGCGACCAGAGCGCCAATAACCACCGTGCCTTTGGTGAAGACCGGGCCACCGCCACCTGCGCCCTGACCGTTGCCGCCACGGCCACCGCCGCCACGACCACCCATCAGCACGCGCAGCTGCTCCTGGCCTTTCTTCATCAGCTCGTCGATCTCGGGGATCTGCGGGCCATCTCCTTCGGGGGGCTTGCGCCCATCACCGTTGTTACCCCGATTTCCTCCGCCGCCCGAGGAGCCTCCGCCCCCCCAGGGGCCGCCGCTGTTGCCCGCCATATGTGTCTATTCCTTCGTTTAGGCCCGTGTGATCACGGGGTCCCTTGTAACTTGTGTGTGCGCGGTTGCAAATCAAGCAGTGCGCACAGGTTGCCGCATTGTAACAAGTTCTTCCGCCATTACCGGATGAACCGCAACCGTACGGTCGAAATCTTCTTTGGTCGCGCCCATTTTGACGGCGATCCCGGCCAGTTGAATCATCTCGCCCGCACCTGGTGCTACGATGTGACAGCCCAGCACCTTGCGGGTCGCCTGGCTGACGATCAGTTTCATCAATACCCGCTGCGTGCCGCCGGCGAAGGCTTTCTGCATCGGCTTGAAGGATGTCGCGTAAACTTCGACCGGCTCCTGTGCCGCAGCCTCTTCCTCGCTTAGTCCGACGGTTCCGAATTCCGGTTGCGTGAAGATCGCCGTCGGGATCAGTTCATGATCAACCGGGGTCGGGTTGCCTTTGAACACAGTTTCCACAAAGGCCATGCCCTCGCGAATGGCGACCGGCGTAAGGTTCACGCGATCAGTTACATCACCGATGGCATAGATCGAGGGCACGCCGGTCTGACTGTACTCATCCACCACAATCTCGCCCTTGCGACCCCGTTCGACGCCCAGTGCCTCAAGCCCCAGATTATCCGCATTCGGAGCCCGGCCAGTCGCGTACATGACAACATCGAACCGATCTTCAGTGCCGTCAGTGGCCTTTACCCGGATCTTGTCACCTTCCTTGGTCATCTCCAGCACGTTGGTGCCAAGGCGCACATCGATGCCGTTCTGGCGCATCTCTTCGCAGATCAAACCACGCGCTTCTTCATCGAAGCCACGCAGGATTTGCGCACCGCGATAGAACTGGGTGGTCTTGACCCCCATCCCGTTCATGATCCCGGCAAACTCGCTGGCGATATAGCCGCCACCAACGATCAGGATGGATTCGGGCAGCTTGTCGAGGTGGAAGATTTCGTTTGATGTGATCGCTAGGTCAGAGCCTGGAAATTCGGGCACCACAGGGCGTCCGCCGGTGGCGATCAGGATGTGCTTGGCCGTCTTGCGTGTCCCATCCGCCAGCTCAACCGTGTGGGAATCGACCACAGTGGCGCGCTGGTCAAAGCTTTCGACACCGTTGTTTTTCAGAATGTTGCGATAGATACCTTCCAGCCGGTCCAGTTCCGCCACCAGTTTGCCATGGAATGTATTCCAGTCTAGCGCACCCGACTGAACATCCCATCCATAGGCCTGCGCATCGTCTACCATGCCGGAAAACTCGCTGGCGAAAACCATCAGCTTTTTTGGAACACAGCCCCGGATCACACAGGTTCCGCCATACCGATCCTCTTCCGCCAGCGCCACCTTGGCGCCGGTCTCACCAGCGGCCACGCGTGCTGCACGGACCCCGCCCGAGCCGCCACCGATAACGAAAAGATCATAGTCAAAGCTCATACCGGGTTCCTTTGTTCAGTTTGCCTGAAGGGTTCTGGATATCTGGGCGCGGAAAATCGTCTGCCAACCCCTAAGGATCAGGAATTCGGGTTTCTCTCTCGCCATTTGCAGAAAATCCAGCCGCAATTTTCAATCAGAGAGGTCCGAAAACAGATTGTCCCTTTCGCCATCGGCCAACTGGTCCAGTTCCAGGGTTCCTTCGTTGATGTCGCGCAGTTCGACCCGCCCGTCACCGTGGCCAATTACGACCTTGTCGCAAATATCGATGAACAACCCGTTCTCGACCACTCCGGGAACCTGGTTCAGCACCAGCGCCAACTGACGGGCATTTCCGATGCGTTGCAGATGCAGATCCAGAATGTGGTTGCCCTCATCAGTGACAAAAGGGGCCTGGCCGTTCATTCGCAGCGCAGCCGAGGTACCAAGCACATCCATCGTATCCAGCGCTTCCTCGATCAGGGTTCGCGTGGTTTGCCAGCCAAATGGGATCACCTCGACCGGCAATGGAAATGCCCCCAGGGTTTCAACCTCTTTGCCTGCATCGGCGATGACCACCATCTGATCGCTGGCCGTTGCCACGATCTTTTCCTGAAGATGCGCACCGCCGCCGCCCTTGATCAGGTTCAATTCGCCGTCAAATTCATCTGCGCCGTCTATGGTCAGGTCCAGCCACCCCGCCTGATCCAGAGAGACGACTTCGATCCCGACTTCACGTGCCAGCTGTGCCGTGCGGGTTGAAGTGGGCACGCCCTTGATCCGCAACCCTTCCTCTTGCACCCGTTCGCCGAGCCGACGCACAAGCCAGGCGGCCGTTGATCCGGTTCCCAATCCGACACGCATGCCGTCCTGAACCATTTCCGCGGCACGGTGCGCGGCTACATATTTCGCCTTGTCGATGGGCGACAGATCCCCTGTCATGGCAGCTTTCCCCCAAGTTGCTGCGGGCCTTATACGAAATGCCACACTCAACTTCGAGACCCAAAACGCCAATTCACCAGGGCGCCTTGTCGCGAAAATACGCGTTTCCTATTGGAAACGTCGCAATCGGCGCGTCCTGCGGGAAAGGTGCGTAATAGATATGCATTATGGAACCGCGCTACCGCCTGCATTACGCCCCCGACAACGCCTCGCTGGTGATCCGACTGGCGTTGGAGGAGATGGGTTTGCCTTATGAGACCGCATTGGTCGATCGGACCCGTGATGCACAAAACAGTGCTGCCTATAAGCAACTGAACCCCAACGGCCTTATCCCTGTTTTGGAGACGCCGCAGGGACCGATCTTTGAAACTGCAGCCATTTTGCTGTGGCTGACCGATACACACGGGCAACTCGCGCCAGCTCCGCAACATCCGGACCGCGCGGCGTATCTGAAATGGCTTTTTTTTGCGTCGAACACGCTGCACGCCGACCTGCGCATTTTGTTCTATGCCGAGAAGTACATCGAGGCGGCGCAGACAGAAGCGCTGCGGGCTGGTATCCGGACCCGCCTGAAACGACATCTTTCAATCCTCGAAAAGCAGGCGAAGGACACGCCGGGCTGGTTTGGATCAGACCAACCGTCAGCCCTGTCATACTACATCGCCTGCATGATGCGATGGATGGCGTTGTATCCGGCCGAGGCCGATCGCAGCTGGTTTCAACTGACTAACACTCCTCATCTGAGGCAGCTTTTGCTGCAACTGGAAGCCCGCCCCGCAACGCGCGCAGCAATCGCAGCGGAAGGGCTGGGAGTTGCACCGTTTACTGCACCATCATACGCTACACCACCAGAAGGCTCTGCTACCTGATATGTTTCTATCTGTCTTCGATATGTTCAAAGTGGGCATCGGCCCGTCCTCGTCCCACACCATGGGACCAATGGTTGCCGCGGCCCGCTTTCTGGACCTGATGCGCGCCTCGCCGTTCGAATTCTCGGGGCTTCGGGGGTCATTGCATGGCTCACTGGCATTCACAGGCGTAGGCCACGCGACCGACCGCGCCACGATCCTCGGGCTGGCCGGGTTTGTTCCGGACACCTATGACAACAACAAGGCCGAAAAAGCGCTGGCCGCCATATCCGACTCGCATACTGTCACGCCGGAAGGGCTGCCGACGCTGAAGTTCGATCCAAAATCGGATCTGGTGTTCGACTATGAAAACAACCTGCCGGGCCACGCCAATGGTATGATCCTGATGGCCACAGACGCGCAGGGCGATGTGATCCTCAGGCAGGTCTACTACTCGATCGGTGGCGGGTTTGTCCTGACCGAAGAAGAACTGGCCGAGGGCAAGGCAACGGATGAAGGTGATCCGGTGCCGTTTCCGTTCAAAACTGCGGTCGAGATGCTCGAGATGGCCAGTTCCAGCGGCAAAAGCATCGCGGACATGAAACGCGCGAATGAAATCGCGCGTGGATGCGCGGACAGTTTCGCCAAGGGCACCGCGCGCCTGTGGCAGGTGATGAATGACTGTATCGAACGTGGACTGGTCACAGATGGCATTCTGCCCGGTGGCCTCAAGGTTCGCCGCCGTGCCAAAGGCATCCATGACGCACTGGTGGCCGAGCGTGGGATGAATCTGAACGCTCCGCACACGATCAACGACTGGATGAGCGTTTACGCCATGGCCGTCAACGAAGAGAACGCTGCCGGGGGCCAGGTGGTCACGGCGCCCACCAATGGGGCCGCAGGCGTTCTGCCGGCCGTTTTGCGGTACTATCTGGATCACGTACCCGGCGCGTCCGAAAGCCATGTGGAAGATTTCCTTTTGACGGCTGCCGCGATTGGCGGGCTGGTCAAGTTCAATGCCTCGATCTCGGGCGCAGAAGCCGGATGCCAAGCCGAGGTTGGCAGCGCCTCGGCGATGGCGGCCGCCGGTTTGTGCGCAGTGATGGGCGGCACGCCCGAACAGGTCGAAAACGCTGCGGAGATCGCGCTGGAGCATCATCTGGGAATGACATGCGACCCGGTTGCCGGACTTGTTCAGGTGCCTTGTATCGAACGGAACGGTCTGGGTGCGATCAAGGCGGTTTCAGCGGCCTCGCTGGCGCTGCGCGGCGATGGCAAGCATTTCGTTCCTCTGGATTCGGTCATTGAAACCATGCGCCAGACCGGGCACGACATGCACGAACGCTACAAGGAAACGTCTCTGGGCGGCCTGGCCGTCAATGTTCCGAACTGCTGAGGCAAACGGGCGACGTCGCAACGCATCCGTATTCCTGCGTTTTCTGGATGGATTTGCACCAAAAGCGGTGCAAATCTGTTCCTGAAAGGGAGGTGTTTCATGCGTGGACGATGTCTTTGCGGAAAGGTCGGCTTTGAAGTCAGTCCACCTGTTTTGTCCTGCGTCACCTGCCACTGCGAAAGCTGCCGCAGGCAATGCTCGGCCCCGATGACCGCTTATTTCGGCATCCGGGACAACCAATGGCGCTGGACAGGTGAAACACCAAAGTCGTTTCATTCCTCTCCGGGCGTTGAACGCAGCTTTTGCCCGCATTGCGGCACACCAATGTCCTTTCGCTCGCAGTCTATGTCCGACGTGATGCATATGTACGTCGCCGCACTTGAGGATCCCGAGGCTTTGCAGCCTACCCTGCACGTCGCCCATGAAGAGAAACTTAGCTGGCTCAAGCTGAATGACGGCCTGCCCTGTTGCATCGGACCCGACTACACTAAATATCAACCGCTTGCTGAAAGCTGACCTTTCCCCGTCCGCAGCAAATCGTTAGCGTCGCGGACATGACTCAGGACCGCCCCGTACTCGGCATCATTCTGATGCTTGGCTTTTGCATGCTCGCCCCATTGGGTGATGCAATGGCCAAACTGTTGGGTGAGACAACTCCGATCGGCATACTGGTCTTCACCCGGTTTGCCGTGCAGGCACTGATCCTGATCCCTCTGGTCGCCCTCACGGGTCGTCCGTGGCGTCTGCGGGGGCGAATTCTGAAACTGACCGTGATCCGGACCGGTCTGCACATCCTTGGCATCACCGCGATGTTCAGCGCCTTGCAATTCCTGCCGCTGGCCGATGCCATCGCTATCGCCTTCGTTATGCCCTTCATCATGCTGCTTCTGGGCAGGTTCGTTCTGGATGAAGAGGTTGGCATAAGGCGATTGTTGGCCTGCGTCGTGGGGTTTGCGGGTACGCTTCTCGTCATTCAGCCCAGCTTCGCTCAGGTCGGAGCGCCTGCCCTGCTGCCGCTGATCGTGGCCGTGGTGTTTGCGCTGTTCATGCTTGTCACGCGGCAGATCGCCAAGGAAACCGATCCGGTTTCGCTTCAGGCTGTCTCGGGCGCGATGGCAACGCTGATCCTGCTGCCTGTGCTGACCCTGGGGAGCGTCATTGGCGTTCCGGAACTGTCGTTCAGCCTGCCTGACAAAGACGCGGTTTGGCTGCTTTTGGGTATCGGTGTTCTGGGCACCGTCGCCCACCTGTTGATGACCTGGTCGTTACGCTATGCCCCATCAGCAACACTGGCGCCAATGCAGTATCTGGAAATCCCGGTTGCGACCGTGTTCGGTTGGCTGATCTTTCACGACCTGCCCAACGGCATCGCCGCATTGGGGATCGGCATCACGATGGCGGCAGGTCTTTACGTCATTCTGCGCGAGCGGGCCAGCGCCCGGTCTGCTCCGACAGAAACGCCTGCATGACCTGATCCAGCGCGCCGCGGGGAACCATTGCAACCAGACCCGGGCCATTCATCTGCAACGTGACTTCGGATACCGCCCGGTTGGACGTGCCGATCTGACCGTCCGGCTCCAGAACCAGATCATCGATCGGCCACTCCAGCCCTTGCGAGCGTCCTGTCACCCTTTGCAGGGGAAACAGGGATACCACGCTCCCCTTCGGCAAGTTCAGGGAAACCTTAGGCGGCGTGTGAAACACGACCTCGTGCTCTCCCAGCAATATGCATGATTGGTCCTGACGCTTGATCAGTACGCTGAGGACCGCCAATTGGTGATCCAGACGCCCGCCCAGAAAGCCAACGCCCAAGACCACCGGGGCTTCGATATTGCGCAGCGCCTTGTCGAAATCCGTGCTGTTCTGTTCAGGTATGGGAAACAGGCGGTCCGCCGGTATCTCTTCAAGGTCTGATGCGGAAAGCGAATCGAAATCACCGATGACGGCATCCGGAATACGCCCCGATTCCCTGAGAACCGTCGCACCACCATCTGCTGCAACGGCCAAATTGGCGCGATTCAGCGCCAGATTCAGATCATCGAGCCCGATTTGCCCTCCGCCAACCAGTAAGATTGGCTCGGACGACCGCACAATCGGCGCATTTTTTCTAAGATTGATCATTTTTCCCGGATTTGGACACATTCAGACCACAAAATGATAGGTTCATATAGAGAGTTTCGAACCAATACGTGTGCCTGATTCCGGGCGAATTGGTTCAGGTAGTTTGTAAAGGACGTGCGTCTGATGGTACAGAATAACAAGGTATTGACCGTTTCTTATGGAACCTTCTCCTGCACATTAGAAGGCTTTGACGATTCGTTTGAAACGATGAAAGCGATTGCTGAGTACTTTCGCGACCTTGCAGCAGATGATCGATACTTCGGCTCGGAACCGCCACAGCCTGACGCCGAAATGCTGACCCGGATCGCACAGCGGGACGCCTCGAAACGTGTGGAAGCCAGCCAGAGCGATACGGGTCTACTGCTGCGCGCAACCGAAAGTTCAGCCACGATGGCCACGCCCACAATGCCGCCAGCACAGGAACCAACCATCAGTACCCCCGATCTGAATGTCGTCAATACACCGCAACCAGCGCAACCCGTTGCCACTGCCGAACCCTTCGATGCTGCGCCAGCCCCCCCTGCTGACAGCATCGCCGCCAAACTTCAGCGGATCCGCGCGGTGGTTTCGCACTCGACCGACAATCCTGTCGAATACTCTGAAGACGAAGACAGCACCTTGCTGAAAGGTGGTGCCGCCCCGGTTGACGCCGTGGCCGCAGCCTTTGAGGCGGGTGCGCTGAACCCGGCAGACATCGAGCCTGTGACCCCCGTCTCGATGCCTGCACCCGAAGCGGCAACCCCACCCGCCGCTCCAGAACCTGTTCCCGCACCAGCGCCTGTTGTATCCGAAGAGTTTGAAGACGAGGCTGAAGCTCCGGCAGCGGACGCGCTGTTTTCGGACCTTGATGATCTGACGGAAGACGAACAGCCGGAAGCAGAAGCCGAAGAAGACGAGATCGTAAACATCCTCAGCGAAGAAGACGTGGCAGAGCAGGAAGAGGAATCCGAAGCAGCCGAGGCGCAAGAGGAAGCAGCGGAAGACAACAAGCTTCTCCTGACTGCCGAAGATGAAGTTGCACTGCTGGACGAGATCTCGGCCGTCGAGGCAGAACTGGCGCAGCGGGCCGATGACCAAAAACCGAAGGATCATTCGAGCCTCGATCTGGACGTGTCCCGCCTGATGGACAAAGCCGACGAACAACTTGATGACCCGGCTGCAAATGATCAGCGCGAGACATATTCGCACCTGCGCACCGCGGTTGCGGCCACCGAAGCCGAGCGTAAAGAAAAGGGTGAATCTGCCGAGAAAGCTCCGGATCAGGAATACCGGGGGGATCTGGCGTCGGTCGTCAGCCCGCGCCGCCCGGAAATTCAGGTCACCAGCATGCGTCCGGAATCCGATGCCGCTGCACCGCTCAAACTGGTGGCGGAACAGCGCATCGACAATCAGCAAAACGAATCTGGCCCTGTCACGCCCCGCCGCGTCACCACCCCGCAAGAAGAAAAGTCTGCTGACGAAGGTGGTTTCGCAACGTTCGCCCAGGAACAGGGCGCTCAGTCATTACCTGATTTGCTGGAAGCCGCCGCTGCATACCTGTCCTTTATCGAGGGTCAGGAACAGTTCTCGCGACCGCAATTGATGAACAAGGTCCGGTCCCTCAAGCAGGACGAATTCAACCGCGAAGAAAGCCTGCGTTCGTTCGGTCAATTGTTGCGGGATGGAAAAATCGAAAAGGCTGGCGGAGGCCGCTTTGCCGCCTCGAACCAGATCGGTTTTCGCCCCAGCGACGAGCGCGCAGCGGGCTGATCCGCAAAAGGTTTAGTCAGAAAAAGGCCGGAGGACACCTCCGGCCTTTTTCTGATTGCGAATCTGGGAACGAACCGGAAGAGGCGTACACTTGCGTCGTTCCAACACACTCGCTTTCGCCAGCGTGGCTAACTTGATCACTGGTCCGGATCTTCTTTGCCAACGCCACGGAAAACGAACTTGAACGGCAATGCCCACAAGATGCCAAGCACGATGTAGACCAGCAGTTCCAGCCAGATTGGCGGGCGATCCAGCCAGTTCACGACCGTCACCACGGCAACGACGTAAACGGGCAAGCCAACCAGCAGAATAATCAGCGACCAGCGGCGGCGCGCTTTGTAGCTCAGGCCGGTTTTTTGTTCGTCGCTCATCAGTCGGCAAACGGGTCTGTCACCAGAATGGTGTCTTCCCGCTCCGGGCTGGTGGACAACAGGGCGACAGGGCATTCGATCAGTTCTTCGACACGGCGAACGTATTTGATCGCGTTGGCTGGCAAGTCCGCCCAACTGCGCGCGCCTTCGGTCGATTCACTCCAACCCTGCATTTCCTCATAAATCGGCTTGCAGCGCGCCTGCTGATCTGCCGCCGTGGGCAGATAATCCAGGCGCTCGCCATCCAGTTCGTAACCCACGCAAATCTTGAGCGTCTCGAAACCATCCAGAACATCCAGCTTGGTCAGCGAAATACCGTTCACACCGCTGGTCGCGCAGGTCTGGCGCACCAGGCAGGCGTCAAACCAACCGCACCGGCGCTTACGACCAGTGGTCGTGCCGAATTCGTGACCACGCTCACCAAGGCGCTGACCGTCATCATCCTCCAGTTCCGTGGGGAACGGCCCCTCGCCCACGCGCGTCGTATAGGCTTTGACGATACCCAGCACAAAATCGATGGACCCCGGGCCGATGCCGACCCCGGTTGCAGCCTGCCCTGCGATCACGTTGGACGAGGTCACAAAGGGATAGGTTCCGAAATCAATGTCCAGCAAGGCGCCCTGCGCCCCTTCGAACAGAATACGTTTGCCCGCTTTGCGCTTTTCATTCAGCACCTTCCAGACCGGGGCGGCAAACGGCAGAATCTGCGACGCAATCTCCTTGAGCTGCGCGATCAGACCGTCGCGGTCAACCGGCTCGATCCCTAAGCCTTTGCGCAGCGGGTCGTGATGCTGCAACGCCCGGTCAACCCGAGCTTCAAGAGTTGCCTCGTCCGCCAGGTCCGCAACACGGACCGAACGGCGACCGACCTTGTCTTCATATGCCGGCCCGATGCCGCGCCCGGTTGTGCCGATCTTGGTACCCTTGCTTGCAGCCTCTTCGCGCGCGCGGTCCAGTTCGCCGTGAATCGGCAGGATCAGCGGTGTGTTTTCTGCGATCATCAGTGTATCGGGCGTGATATCGACACCCTGTGCCCGGACCGTTTCGATCTCTTTGACCAGATGCCACGGATCCAGAACCACGCCATTGCCGATGACACTCAGCTTGCCGCCGCGCACAACACCGGATGGCAGCGCATGAAGCTTGTAGACTTCGCCATCGATAACCAAAGTATGACCGGCGTTATGCCCGCCCTGAAAACGCGCGATCACGTCCGCCCGTTCGCTGAGCCAGTCGACGATCTTGCCTTTTCCCTCGTCGCCCCACTGGGCTCCGACAACAACCACATTGGCCATACCAGGTCCTTTTGTGCTGATTTATCAAACCCGGCTCGTATAGCGAGGTGACAGCAGCAGGGAAACAGGTAATTCGACGCATCCGGAAATCGCGCTGCGCGCGATGCCTCCGGCGGGGATATTTTTGGGCCAGATGAAGTCCGGATCCCTTGTTCATCTGGCCCGAAATATCCCGGGGGAGTCGCCCGGCGGGCGGCGGGGGCAGCGCCCCCTCACTCTTACCTGAGGCAAACGGGCTCACCATGAGGCGTCGTCAGATAGGCGTCTTCCCAAGCGTGTCGCAGCAACAGGAGTTCATCCGGGGCAGCATCACCATGCTCTGCCAACAGCGCCTCCAGCGTTTCGAGCCAGGCGTGAAAATAATCATCTCCGCCATCCAACTCTTTGCTCAGCCCATGTTTTCTTAAGGTCGCCGAAAACCTGGCGACCCAATCTGACCAACCGAACCGACCGGTTTCGTTCAGGGCCATGGTTATCGCAAAGACCTGTGCGTGCCATGGCTGGTCAAAAACGGGCTGAGGTGCCGAATGTGTCAGACAGGTGCTCATGCGGGTTCCAGATGGCTCTGCCAGACGTCCAAAACCACCTCATCCCTCGGGTGTTCCGGGTTGGCCCAGAGTTCAGATGCGGGGAAGACCACTGCGTAAAGCGGTTCAGGGGCTTCTCCCAGACCGTGTGCGTTTGAATCGGGAAAAACATGCGTTCCGTGCAGTCTCAGAATGCGCCCCTTTGCACCGGCGGCATAGATGGGCAGGCGCGTGTGACCGCCGTCCACAAGACGATTGGCCGCCAGATGCGAGGTAACGACGTCCTGGCCTGCCACGAACCTGGCCGGAATATCCGACGGACGATCGGCGGGACCACCACTGGATAGTACACGGGCCACTGCTTCGGCCTTCATGGCCTTGCCTGCCAACGGATGTGGGCTTTCAGACGGGTTCCCCTGCAGGTCATCAGGCGTCAGGATGCCGCGTTCCACCAACAAATCGGCAAGGGCGGAGATCCACTTTTCATAGTACGAGAACCGGGTGTAATCCTTGGGCGACAGGCGTTCCCGTGCGTGGCGGGAAATGTCGATGTTCCACTGTCCCAGTGATCCGGCTGCCAGGGTCAGCGCCAGCGCCCGGGCGTGCCACTCCTCGGGAAATACAGGGCCGTCCTCGGGCTCGGGGCGAACCGGTCCGTCGCCGAAACGTCCACCCATGTCGTGCACGCGAGTCATGCCGGCACCTTCGGCAATCCGGTCCCGATCATACTGTCCCGCGTGACAAGCGTGGCGAGTTCGTCTTCGCCTAACCCCTCCGTTCCATGCGGACGCATCGGCAGTACAAGGTATCGAACCTCGGCCGTGGAATCCCAAACCCGGACCGATGTATTTTCGGGCAGCGTCACGCCAAAATCCGCCAGTACCTTGCGAGGTTCTCGCACTGCACGCGCCCGGTAGGCATCCGACTTGTACCAGCCCGGCGGTATTCCAAGCAGCGGCCAAGGGTAACAGCTGCACAATGTACAGACGACCATATTGTGCTGATCGGGCGTGTTTTCCACCACCACCATGTGTTCACCCTGCCGTCCGTAGTATCCCAGTTCGGCCACAACCGGCGTGGCATCTTCCAGCAACGCGGCCTTGAAAGCCGGATCGCTCCAGGCCTTGGCGACAACGCGGGCACCATTCTGAGGGCCGATCCTGTTCTGATACGTATCTATGATCTCATCCAGCGCGGCTGGATCAATCAAACCCTTGCGTGTCAGAATCGTCTCAAGTGCCTTGACGCGAAGCGCGGGTTCAGGCGGCAAAAGGGCGTGCGGGTGATCGTGATCATCATGTGGCATGGCCGCAGCCTGCGCGAGGAAAAGCCCTGCTGTCCAGTCCCTTTGACGTGATCTGAAGCATCAGGGTTCTTGATGCCAACTCCTCCCTTGCCCCCAGCGTCAAACTTGCATAGATACCACGCGATACACGCCACGCTGTACAGGACCACCATGGAAAACGTCGTTCTCATCATCCATCTTCTTTTGGCTCTGGGCCTGATCGCCGTCGTCCTGATGCAGCGGTCCGAAGGCGGCGGCCTTGGCATGGGCGGGGGTGGCGGTGGCGCCATGACCGGTCGTGCGGCCGCAACGGCGCTGGGCAAACTGACATGGATCCTAGCGGCGTGCTTTATCGTAACCTCGATCACGCTGACCATTCTGGCGGCTCAGAAATCCTCGGGCAGTTCGGTGATCGATCGTCTGGGCGTTCCGGCACCGGCCGCGACAGAAGACAGCACACCAGCGGTTCCGTCGGCGGATGATCTTCTGCCACCGGCGCAGGGCGACAACGCGCCGCTGATTCCGCAAGCCGACTGATTCACTAGACCTAGAAACCTGAAAGAGAACTGCAACAGCATCTTGCGGTTCTCTTGCGCTATTGGCGCGAATCCTTTATACGTAAAGTCCCGTGATGCAGCGGTTTTTCGGAACCGCCGGGCAGCTGATTTTGACGTCTCACGGGAGCAGCCGAAAAAACATGGCGCGATTTATTTTCATCACTGGTGGTGTGGTTTCGTCCTTGGGCAAAGGACTGGCGTCGGCGGCCTTGGGCGCGCTGTTGCAGGCCCGGGGATATTCGGTGCGTCTGCGCAAGCTGGATCCCTATCTGAACGTCGATCCCGGCACGATGTCGCCGTTTGAACATGGCGAAGTTTTCGTCACCGATGACGGGGCCGAAACCGATCTGGATCTTGGTCACTATGAGCGTTTCACCGGTGTTGCCGCCCGAAAAACCGACTCGGTCAGTTCGGGGCGAATTTATTCCAATGTACTCGAGAGAGAGCGCCGTGGCGACTACCTTGGCAAGACCATTCAGGTGATCCCGCACGTTACCAACGAAATCAAGGATTTCATCGCCATCGGCGAGGATGAGGTCGATTTCATGCTGTGCGAGATCGGCGGCACTGTTGGTGACATCGAAGGCCTGCCCTTTTTCGAAGCCATCCGCCAGTTCAGCCAGGACAAACCACGCGGCCAGTGCATCTTCATGCACCTGACGCTGCTGCCCTATATAAAGGCCTCCGGTGAGCTGAAAACAAAGCCAACCCAGCACTCGGTGAAAGAACTGCGTTCCATTGGGCTGGCCCCCGACATTCTGGTCTGCCGCTCCGAAGGTCCGATTCCGCAGAAAGAGCGAGAGAAGCTCGCCCTGTTCTGCAACGTGCGCCCGGACAGCGTGATCGCGGCGCAAGACCTGTCCACGATCTACGACGCGCCATTGGCCTATCACCATGAAGGGCTGGATCAGGCCGTTTTGGATGCGTTCCAGATCAGCCCGGCCCCCAAACCGGATCTCGCGAAATGGGAAGATGTCAGCGATCGCATCCACAACGCCGAAGGCGAAGTGAAGGTTGCCATCGTCGGCAAGTACACTCAGTTGGAAGATGCCTATAAGTCCATCGCCGAAGCATTAACCCATGGCGGAATGGCGAACCGGGTGAAGGTGAAGATTGAATGGGTTGATGCGGAAATCTTCGACACCGAGGATGCCGCGCCCTATCTGGAAGGCTACCATGCCATCCTTGTCCCCGGCGGATTTGGAGAGCGCGGGACAGAAGGCAAGATCAAGGCCGCGCAATATGCCCGCGAGCACAAGGTGCCCTATCTGGGTATTTGTCTGGGCATGCAGATGGCCGTCATCGAAGCGGCGCGGAACGCCGCCGGCATCACCGAGGCGGGCTCTGAGGAGTTCGACCACGAGGCCGGGAAGAAACGTTTTGAACCCGTGGTTTACCATCTGAAAGAGTGGGTGCAGGGCAACCACAAGATCGAACGCAAAGTCGGTGACGACAAAGGCGGCACCATGCGTCTGGGCGCATACAACGCAGTGCTGGCCGAAGGATCGAAAGTGGCCGAGGTCTACGGCAACACCAATATCGAGGAACGCCACCGTCACCGCTATGAAGTGGACATCAAGTACCGGGACAAGCTTGAAAAGGCGGGCCTGAACTTCTCGGGCATGTCACCTGACGGCCGTCTTCCGGAAATTGTCGAATGGTCGGATCACCCGTGGTTCATCGGGGTGCAATACCACCCAGAACTCAAATCTAAGCCGTTTGACCCGCATCCGCTGTTCCGCGATTTCGTGCGCGCGGCCAAGGAAACGTCGCGCCTGGTCTGACACAACAGACTGACCGGGCGCTGAACAGCGCCCGGCTACTGCACCATTCAGAGCTTCAGTGCTTTGCGAGTCTTGGGCCCGACGATCCCGTCCGGTTCCAGACCGTTTTCTGCCTGGAAATCAATCACAATTGCATGCGTGATCTGGCCGAATTCACCATCCGCAATAATGTCGTAACCCAACTCAGCCAGCCGCTTTTGCAGTTCCTGAACTTCGGCCCCGATGTCGCCAATGGAAAGGTTTGCGTTGGGGACGGTCCGGTTTGAAATCGCCTCTCCCAAAACTCCGTCCTTGTGCCACTTGCGTATGGTCTCGTCCGCAATCTCGAAGTGCATTCCATCTTCGAAACTGCTGAAACCCACGCCCCAGAACCAGCCAGCCGCGTTGAAAAACGGTGCCATCGCGGCAAGGCCCGCCAGTGTCTTGCCGTCCTTACCAGCGGTTCCCCCTTTGACACCGATACCATCCAATGCACCTTCGATATTGATGTCGATTGCGCAACCCCATGAATGATTGGACGGATTGTTGCTGTTCTTGATTTTTCGGACACACAGCATCCCCGAACTCCCGAGGGTTTTGAACACTTCTGGATGAGCATCTTTCACATCCGCCATAACGCCGCGCAGCGAAGCAATAGCGGGTTTCAGGCCGGTCGCTTTGAACGGCCCCACGTCGTCTGTGACCATCAGCGATTTGAGCTTGTCGTTTCCTGCAATCCCTCGGCACTTGTTGTCCAGCACAGGCCGCGGCATGCCAAGGATAGCCAACATCGTGGACCGCTTGGCAGAGCTTAGCCCTTTGTTGATCTTTTTCGGTATGTCGACAACTTTCTTGGGCTTAACCATTTCTGACCTCCTGAAATACCGCATCTCACAACATCAAAGCGTGTCCGGCCCGCGCCAGTTTCTCAAAAAGAGACTTAATCGTAGCAACGCTCCGCTGAATACGTGAGGCGAAAATTGCTTTGTCTAATGCATCATTATGCATACACGATTTCCGCAAATCGGGCAAATCCGGCAAATAAACTCCGAAGGGTGGTTTTCGTCATTTGCGGGATTGCCATGTGCCACACAATCAGGCCACGTTTAGCGTGAATCAGAGGGCAAGTTATGACCAAAGGATACTGGATCGCTCACGTCGATGTGGACGACATTGAAACCTACAAAAACTACATTGCGGCAAACGCCGAACCTTTTCACGCCTATGGGGCAAAGTTCATGGTCCGCGGTGGTGAATACGAAATCAAGGAAGGCACCTCGCGGTCGCGTACTGTCGTGATTGAATTTCCAAGTTATGAGGACGCGCTGGCCTGTTATGATAGCGACGCCTATCAACGTGCCAAGGCTTTGCGTGACCCGGTCGCGACCAGCGATCTGGTGATTGTTCAGGGCTATGACGGGTAGTCCACGCTTGGCGACCTACAAAATATGGGATAAGCTGCGCTCATGCTAAAAAAGCTTTTTCAGGCCTTTCGCCCACCCCAGCAGACGACCCTGCCCGACCCGGATGCCGAACTGGCTCTTGGGGCCCTGATGGTGCGGGTGGCACAGGCGGATCGGGATTATAAGCTTGAAGAAATCAGCCTGATCGACAGGATTTTGGCCCGCCTCTACCAGCACAACGCGATCGAGGCTGCAAAAGTGCGGGCAACTTGCGAAAAGCTGCATGCCGCAGCCCCCGACACCGACACATTCGGCAAGCTGATCCGCGAAACAACAGACCTGAAAGAACGGTTGGCGGCTTTGGATGCCTTGTGGGAGATCGTGCTGGCCGATGGCAACTCTGACGAAGGTGAAATGAAAATCGTGGAAGAGGCCCGGATTGCCATGGGCCTTAGCTTCAAGGACAGCCAGATTGCCCGCGAACGGGTGCTGTCACGCTTGGAAGCTGAATAAACCGGATCTATATCTCTCTCATGTTCAAGGATTTTCTGTCACGGCTTTCCCAGCCTCAGCCCGACCCGCTTGCCGAAGACGATGCCCGATTGGCGCTGACCGCCTTGCTGGTTCGTATCGCGCGGTCCGACAACGACTATGCAGACTCTGAAATGGCCCGGATCGACCGGATTTCGGCGGAACGCTACGGCCTGTCCCCTTTCGAGGCCGCCGGTCTTCGTGCCCGCGCGGAAGACCTTGAAAGCGAGGCACCCGACACCGTGCGCTTTACCCGCGCCATCAAGGAAGCCGTCGCCTATGACGACCGGCTGGCCGTCGTTCAGGCAATGTGGTCTGTGGCTCTTGCCGATGGGCAGCGCTCGGGAGAAGAGGATTCGCTTCTGCGATTAGTGGTCAGTCTTCTGGGTGTCAGCGACGTGGACTCCGCGCTAGCCAGACAAAAGGCTGCCAAATCGTGACGGCGATGCTGGGCATGTACGACATGCCCGCGCTTCACGCGGCCAATGACCGGTTCTGGAGCTTGATTCGTGCGGAACTTGGGTTCGGCCCGACGCACCTGACCCGAGACCAGGATTTCTGGGAGGTCTGGCAAGACCCCGATCTGGTTTTGTCGCAAACCTGCGGAATGCCCTACCGCACAAGCCTGCACGGAAAAGTGCAACTGGTCGGCACGCCCGATTATGGCCTGCCCGACTGCCCAACCGGCTATTACTGCTCCGTGTTTGTGGCCCGCACCGATGACACACGCCCCTTGTCCGAATTGGCGACCGGCATCTTCGCCTATAACGAGGCGTTGTCCCAATCTGGGTGGTCCGCACCTGTTACTCATCTATCCGCTTTGGGCCTGCGCCCGGGTAAGTTGCTTGAAACCGGCGGCCACGCGCGCTCCGCAAACGCGGTCGCGGACGGACGGGCCGACTATGCTTCTCTCGACCTGCTGACCTGGACGCTGCTCAGGGAACATACAGACCTGGGATCGCAACTGCGCGAGGTTGCAAGAACGGAACCGACACCGACGCTGCCCTACATAACTGCCCTTGGGCAAGACGCCGGCCGCATCGCCGGGGCTGTCAGAAGGGCCATTAACCGTTTGTCGGATGCCGACCGCCAGGCACTGCACATCAACGGTTTGGTCGACATCCCGGCCGAGCGCTACCTGGCGGTTTCCATGCCCCCGGCCCCGCAAGCGTTCGGGTCGCACGACTGAACAAATTGAACAGCTGAATTGTTCAATTTGGTCGTTTCCCGATGGGAACATGTTATTTGCGCATTGCATTGCTCAACATTTTGCGCCCTATTACCGCACTAACACTCACAACAACTGGACGACCCGTGACAGATTCCACTCCCGTTATCGAGATCAAGAACCTTCACAAAAGCTTCGGTCATCTGGAGGTGCTGAAGGGGGTGGATATTACAGCCAGGCGCGGGGACGTTGTATCGCTCATCGGATCCTCCGGTTCCGGAAAGTCGACCCTGCTGCGGTGCTGCAACCTCCTGGAAGACAGTCAGGAGGGCGAAATCCTGTTCAAGGGTGAGCCGGTTCGCTGGAGTGGCGACAGCCATCATCGCCGGCCTGCAGACCCCAAACAGGTCCTGCGCATCCGGACCAACCTGTCGATGGTATTCCAGCAATTCAACCTTTGGTCCCACATGACCATTCTGCAAAACGTGATGGAAGCACCCGTAACCGTTCTGGGCCGCGACAAGGCCGAGGTTGAAGACAGCGCGCGCAAATACCTGGAAAAAGTGGGTATCGGCGACAAATGTGACGTCTATCCGGCGCAACTGTCGGGCGGTCAGCAACAGCGCGCAGCTATCGCGCGCGGACTGTGCATGGAACCCGAGGCGCTGCTGTTTGACGAACCCACTTCGGCACTGGACCCCGAGTTGGAGCAGGAAGTCATCAAGGTGATCAAGGATCTGGCCGCCGAGGGCCGCACCATGATCATCGTAACCCACGACATGAAGATGGCTGCTGACATCTCCAGCCACGTTGTCTTTCTTCATCAGGGCCTTATCGAAGAAGAAGGCCTGCCCGAAGATATCTTTACCACCCCGGAATCCGAACGGCTTCGGGGCTTTCTCTCCGCCACCAAGGCGGCTTAACTGATCCACAGAATCACTAATGGGGAGTAACCAATGAAAAACCTGATTCTGACCACTGCAGCACTGGCGTTGACCGCTGGCATGGCAATGGCCGACACCGTCCGCATGGGGACCGAGGGCGCCTACCCTCCGTATAACTTCATCAATGACTCAGGCGAGATCGACGGATTCGAGCGCGAAGTCGGCGACGAGTTGTGCAAGCGCGCCGGTCTGGAATGCGAATGGGTCAAGAACGACTGGGATTCGATCATTCCGAACCTGGTTTCGGGCAACTACGACACCATCATCGCGGGCATGTCGATCACTGATGAGCGTGATGAGGTTATCGACTTCACCCAGAACTACTTCCCTCCGGCGGCATCGGCTTATGTCGGGGCATCCGAAGGTGTTGACGTAAGCAGCGGCATCGTCGCGGCGCAAACCGCAACGATCCAGGCCGGCCACGTGGCCGAGTCCGGCGCAACCCTCGTCGAGTTTGCAACCCCTGAAGAAACCATCGCTGCGGTTCGCAACGGCGAGGCTGATGCGGTATTTGCAGACAAGGACTTCCTGGTGCCGATCGTCGAAGAATCCAGCGGTGAACTGGTATTTGTCGGCGACGATGTTCCGCTTGGCGGCGGCATCGGTCTCGGTATCCGTGAATCCGACGGCGAGCTGCGCGGCAAGTTCGACGAAGCCATTACTTCGATGAAGGCGGATGGCAGCCTGAACGAGTTGATCATCAAGTGGTTCGGCGAAGGCGTTCCGACATACAACGCTGACGGCTCGGTCGTTACCAACTAAAAACTCTGTCTGATGGTTCGGCGCCTCTTGGCGCCGAACCTGTCTTGGCCCCGCGCCGGATCCGACGTTCGAAAGACGCCTTATGTTCTCCTACTGTACCGATCCCGACACGCTCGGCACTTTCCGCTGGTTTTCCTGCTATCTGACCAATGGCGTGCATTGGTCGTTTTATCTTTCGTTCGTCAAGGTACTGGCCCTTCTGGCTGTCACCGCCCCTGTCGCGCTGAGCTTTGGTTTCGCAGGAGCCATGGCCGCCCGGTCACATTTCCCACCGCTCAGCTGGCTGGGCAAGGGGTATATCGCCATCGTTCGAGGCGTACCCGACATCGCGTTTTTCCTGTTCTTCGTGATTGCACTGGATCAGGCGTTCGAATGGACCCGCCACAAGGTCCTCTGCCCCGACTGGACCGATCCGATTCGACAGGGCAATGATTTCATCGTCTGTCAGGCTGCCAAGCTGCCGTTGGGCACTTCGCCGGAGTGGGTGCATGAAACCTATGGGTTCTTTCTAGCCATCATCACATTCTCGATCGTATTCGGTGCATTCGCCGCAAACGTCCTGTTTGGCGGCATGCGCGCCGTACCGCACGCCCAGCTTGAGACAGCCGAGGCCTATGGCATGACCCGTCGCCAAACCTTCTGGCGCGTCCTTGTTCCGCAAATGTGGGTCTATGCCTTGCCCGGCTTGTCGAACCTGTGGATGGTGCTGATCAAGGCCACGCCCCTGCTGTTCCTGCTGGGGATTGAGGACATCGTCTACTGGGCGCGCGAACTGGGTGGCACCAAGACGTCGAAATTCACCCAATACCCGCATGGTGACTGGCGCATGTGGTATTTCCTGTTCCTCCTGCTTTTCTATCTGGGCATGACCCGAGTATCCGAAATCGGGCTTGAACGTCTGATGCGGCGACTGTCGCACGGTCAGGCGACATCTGGTGGAGAATTGCTGCGCAAGGAGACCACCGCATGAGCTGCCTGCAAACCATCCAGGACTATGCCCTGCGTTCGATCGGCTTCGGCGAGCGCCTGCTGCCGCGAAACGATTTTACCTTGTGCGAACAGTTCACCCTGATCGGATCGGGGATGATCTGGAACGTCTATTTCGGCCTGATGGCGCTGGCGACCGGGTTCTTTCTGGCCACCGCGCTGGCCGTCGGCAAGTCGTCCGCCAACAAATGGCTGCGCAAACCGTCAGAGTGGTTCATCTTCATCTTCCGGGGATCGCCGCTGTTCATCCAGTTCTTCTTTGCCTATTTCTTCTTCCTGTCGCTGAAGAAATCCTACCCGATGTTCGACGCCTTGACCTCGGCATGGCTTGGGGCGCTGATCGTTCTGTTCCTGAACACGGCCGCCTACACGGGCGAAATCTTCTATGGCGCCCTGCGCTCGATCCCAAAGGGCGATATCGAGGCGGCCGACGCCTACGGTCTGACCGGGTGGTCCCGTTTCCGCCGCGTTGTCTGGCCTACGATGCTGCGCCTAGCATGGCCTGCCTACACAAACGAGGCGATCTTTTTGTTTCACGCAACCACGCTGGTGTTTTTCTCGGCCTTTCCGGCCTGGCAACAACGCGGAGACGCGTTGTACTACGCCAGCTATTTTGCTGACAAAACGTTCAACCCATTTGTCCCCTATCCAATTCTGGCCTTTTATTTCATCCTGCTGACACTGGTGATCGTCTGGGGGTTCGGCAGGGTGAACAAGCACCTGAACCGGCACCTGCCGCAGGCCAAACGGTCCAAAATGCGGCTTCGCCTGAATCTGGCGCGTTAACAAACGCTTTTTTGTCAATGACCGGGTCTGGACAACCAGGCCCGAACGTCTTTTTGCCCTAGCCCAATGCGGGTTAGGTTGCGAAAATCCGTACCTGAGACGATAGGGAGAAGTGGTACCGCCTCCCTGGCTTGAACAGGGGACCTCTGGATCCACAATCCAGCGCTCTAACCAACTGAGCTAAGGCGGCACTCGTGAGGGGCGATGTACCGAACGCGCAGCGGGATTGCAAGAGGATTAAAGCTGAATTCTCCAGCTTTGTTCAACCAGATCGACGCCGAATGAATGCACCGGTTTGCTGCCCGTCAGCTGCCAACCGTTCGCCTTGTAGAGCGCGCACGCGGCCTTGTGGCTTTCATGCGTCCATAAGACCATTTCCTTGTATCCGGCAGTGCGCGCAAAGCTCGTGCAGGTGTCCAGTAGCCGTTTGCCCAGCCCCTGCCCTCTTGCTTGCGGCACAAGCAGAAACAACCGCAGCTTTGCCGTGTCACGGTCCAGCGAGACGCAGAAAATACTTCCCAGCCTTTCGCCCGCCTGTTCAACAATCCAGCCGCGTTCCCTGGCCGGATCATGCGATGCGGTAAATGCGTCCAGAATACCGGCAACAAGCGGCGCAAATGTGTGGTCAAAGCCTTCGTCGCGCGTGTAGAGACGGTCGTGTTGGTCAACCAGCCACGATGCATCGTCGGAACGAAACGGTCTGAGAAGCGCATCTTCCATAAGCCATCTGACCGCAAAGGCGACTTGATTCTCAACCCTTTGCGCGCTAGCACGAATGCTCAGTCCCGGAGGCACTTATGGGCATCAATACCGAACGCGACATTCAGGCTAACCTGCAGATCGGTCCGACCGATCACGGCATGGTCCGCCTGTTCATCGAAGCCGATGGCGTCGAGATTCCGATGGACTTTGACCCGGAAGAAGCTGAAGAAATCGCGGAAGAAATTCTGGCCGCAGCACAGGCTGCCCGCGCGGTTCAGGGCTGAGCCTTTACAGCCTGGGGTCGCGAAAAGCGTGCAGCCTGCGGGCGCTGTCCATGGCAAATTTCTGGATCATCTTTTTTCTCCGCGCCGGGGCAACCTTGTCCTCTGGCGCCATTCGGACGATTTCTGCATCATAGGCATCGGCAATGATCAGACCGGTTTCCGGCGGCAGCATCTCGGTCGGGAATTCGGTATCGACGGCCCAAAAGAAGCGGTCGCACCACTCCAGATAGCCGTGCCACTTGGAATCTGACTGATAGTCCACCCAACTGGATTTGCATTCAACAACCCAAAGCTCGCCCTTGGGGCCAAGCCCCATCACGTCCACACGCAATCCACGCGCGGGAACAAATTCTTCAATTGAAACATACCCGTGGGTCAGAAGGTGGCGTGAAACCCCGCGGGCCAGTTTCTGGCCGGGCTGCATTTCCAGTGTCATTCAAAATATGTGAACAATTCATGAACAAATATCAAGCCCCTCAAACATGTTGACATGATACCATTCAGTATCATAAAAACGTGATACCAATCGGTATCTCTTTGAGGTGACCAATGAACACACAAACACAATTTGCATTCCGGGCGCTGGCCGACCCTACCCGCAGAGACATTGTAAGAATGCTGGCATCGGAGGATCTGACGATAGGCCAGTTGACGGACCGGTTCGACATGACCCGAGCTGCCGTCAAGAAACACCTGACCGTTCTGTCCGATGGCGGTCTGATTACGGTCGAGGCGCGCGGGCGAGAGCGCATCAACCGCCTGGAACCCCAAGGCATGGCACCCGTTCTGGACTGGTTCAGCTATTTTGATCAGTTCTGGGATGACCGTCTGAACAATCTGAAGGAAGCTATTGAAGGGAAAAAGAAATGACCAATGCTGTTTTGCAAAAGACAATCTTCCTGCGTGCCGAACCTGAAACGGTTTGGGCCTATCTGACAGATCCTGACCGCTTGGCAGAGTGGTTTCACAAACCCAAACACCCCCTGACCGAGGGCGGCAAGCTGGAGATGTTTGGAACCACCAGCGGCGATCTGCTGATCTGGGGTGAAGTCAAAAAGGCACGCCCTTTCGAATACCTTGAATACACGTTCACCGTGAAGCCGATGGGAGACGCCGTCAGTATAGTAAAATGGACCCTGGAACCCGTTGCCGGGGGCACGAAGCTTGGCCTGCTGCACGAAGGCCTGCCACAGTGCGCCGAGGCCTTCGGCCTGATCCTGGCGCTGGATAACGGTTGGGATGAACATTTCGGCAAGATGCGCACCGCATTGCACGAAACAGTTGATGCCTGACCCCTTGTGCAAACCCGCTGCAACCCCTACTTAGGCGCGTGGCGGGTTCTGCCCTTCTTGTGACTGGTAGCATTCTGGTGGCCTTAAGCAATTCCGAGGGGGCTGGCTCTGTTCAGGTCCTGGCCTGATTACCCGGCGCCCACCTGTACATACAGGTCCTCGGGAATCACACCGCACGGTTGACTGGTGGTCCCGCCACATTTTCCGCTAAAAAATCAGCGCTCTGCGCCAGTTTCCTGCTTCACCAAGGCGGGTTCAAATTTGTGGACAACCGGGGTTCCCCGGCGTGGCCCCTGCGGCTTTTCCGCCATGCTCATGACGGCATAGGCAAATTGCACCCCGGCAAAAACGATTCCATTCATGAACCAGATCATCAGCAATGCAATCAGGCCAAGTTCCGACCCGGTGATCAGATTGCGCAGATTGGCGACGTTGAAAACCAAAAGCACCGCAACGAAAGCCGCCGAGATGACAAATCCCCAGGCAACCTGAGTGATGTACAACCGTATCAGTTTGGGCATGGCGGGCCTCCTTGCGCTCTGACATTCAGTCTAGCGCTTGTCGGTCGGCGGTAAAGGCGTCAGAACGCCTCGGGCCTGGCCTCGCGCGCCATGTGATCCAGAACGGCGTTGACGAATTTCGGCTCCTTACCTTCCGGGAAAAAAGCCCAAGCGACATCGACGAATTCGGTGATGACCACTTTGGGCGGCGTATCGCTTTGGGTCAGTTCGGCCCCTGCGGCGCGGAAGGTTGCTCGCAAAGTTGGGTCGATGCGCGCGATGGGCCATTTCGCGACCAATGCGCGATCGGTCATCTGGTCGATCGGCGCCTGATAGTTCACGGCATCATCCACGAGTTTGCGAAAAACGCTGATGTCGCCATCCAGCATTTCTTCGCCCTCGTAAACTGCGCCAAACCGGTGATCCAGAAACTCATTAACAACCTGTTCGGTCGTTTGTCCCGACTGCTCCATCTGGAACAACGCCTGCACGGCGTAAAGCCGGGCTGCGGATTTCATCAAGCGTTTCTGGTTGGCCGGTTTCGGCGCGTCTGTCTGGGTCATGCTGTCGTGGGTCCGTTGCTGTCGCCCGCCACAAGGATGGACTCGGACGGAGGCTTGAAGCCGACGCCCTTTTTGGAAGAGCCCCACTTACGGCTGAGCGCGATCAGATGCAAGGCCGCAGCGGCCGCTCCGCCACCTTTATTCATCTTTTCAGGGTTTGCGCGGACTTCTGCCTGATCGTCATTCTCGACAGTTAGGATACCGTTACCGATGCACAGGCCCTGCAAGCCCATGAGCTGAATGGCCCGGCTGGAATCGTTGCATACCGTTTCGTAATGCGTGGTCTCACCGCGGATAACGCAGCCCAGCGCGACATAGCCATCAAAGTTGCACTGACGATCGGCCATGGCGATGGCGGTTGGGATTTCCAGCGCACCGGGCACCTCGACAACCTCGCAAGTGCAACCTGCCGCTTTGATCTCGGCCTTGGCTCCGGCGATCAGGTTGTCAGCAATCGCGCGATAGAAAGGCGCGGCCACGATCAGCAGTTTCACCGGTTCATCGAATGTCGGCGTCGGCAGAACGCCATGTTTGTCTTGTTCAGCCACGATCAGTCATCCTTGAGTATGGAGCGGGTGCCGACGATGGACAGGCCAAACGCATCGAGCCCCAGATAAACGGTTTCCGGCGAGTCCGTCAGCAACACCAGTTGCTGAACGCCCATTTTGGACAGGATTTGAGCGCCCAGACCGGTTTGCTTGATGGTGCGCGGGCCTTCGTCCTCGGCCGCATACAGCGAGTTGCGCGGCTGGCGGAACAGGCAGACGACGCCACGCCCTTCCTCGGCGATTTTTTCCATCGCACGGGGCAGTTCCCGCGACGATTTCGGACCTAGGCCCAGGATGTCCGGCGCTTCGTGCAGGGCGTGGGTTCGGGTCAGGACAGGCTCGGGCGTGGTAATGTCGCCCTTGGTCATGACCACATGTTCAATGCCGTGGGTCTGGTCCGTGAACAGACGCATCTCCCACTCGCCGCCATATTCCGACATCACCGTTTCGCGTGAGGTTTCGACCACCAGGTTGTCATTGCGTGACCGGTACGCGATCAGATCGCTGATCGTACCGATCTTCATGTTGTGCTCTTTAGCAAAGGCGACCAGATCAGGCAGGCGCGCCATGGTGCCGTCCGGTTTCATGATCTCGCAGATCACGCCCGAGGGGTTCAGCCCCGCCAGACGCGAAATGTCCACGGCGGCCTCGGTATGACCTGCACGCACCAGCACCCCGCCCCGCTTGGCCCGCAGCGGGAAGATGTGACCGGGGGTGGCGATTTGCGCCATCGTGTTCTGCTCATTGATTGCGGTCGACACAGTTAGTGCGCGGTCAGCTGCGGAAATACCGGTTGATACACCTTCACGCGCCTCGATCGACACGGTGAAGGCGGTTTCATGCCGGGACGAGTTGTTCACCGCCATCATCGGCAGGCCCAGCGCGTCGACCCGTTCGGCGGTCATCGGCAGGCAGATCAGGCCGCGCCCGTGGGTGGCCATGAAATTGATTGCCTCGGCATCCGCGAATTCGGCGGCGATGACCAGATCGCCCTCGTTCTCGCGATCTTCGTGGTCGACCAGGATATACATCCGGCCTTTGCGCGCCTCATCGATGATTTCTTCGATCGGACTTATCGCGTCACGCAACTGGGCCTCGACCGGGCCGGGGGTTTCAAAGCTCATGGGGCAGCCTTTCGCAAGAGCATGTATGAGCGGCTGGATAGACCACCATTCGCCCAAAGGCCAGACCACATGCGGCGTCAGCGGACAAGAACGCGGCGTTGTTCGGCCTTAAAGTTCAGGACATTTCCGCCAGCCGCGCAACATATCTGGCCAACGTGTCGATCTCAAGATTGACGCGGTCGCCCATTTGAACATCACCCCAGGTCGTGACCTCTTTGGTGTGCGGGATGAAATTGATCCCAAAGTCGCAACCTTCCACCGCGTTGACAGTCAGTGAGGTGCCGTTCAGAGCGACCGATCCCTTGGGCGCAATGAACCTGGCCAGATGTTCGGGTGCGCGCAGTGTGACACGGGTGCTGTCGCCCTCGTCTTCAATGCCAACCACCTCAGCGACCCCGTCCACGTGGCCCGAGACGATATGCCCGCCCAGTTCGTCTCCAACCTTCAAGGCGCGTTCAAGGTTGACCCGCTTGCCAACCTGCCAGGCGTCGAGGTTGGTTTTTGACACGGTTTCAGCACTGATCTGCACATCGTACCAGTCGTCGCCCAGCGCGATAACAGTCAGGCAGACCCCGTCGCTGGCAATCGAAGCGCCAAGATCGATGCTCGCAGTATCATAGCCGGTGCTGATCCGGGCCCGCAGATCGCCTTGCTGTTCCAGCTCCGTGACAGTGCCAACATCGGTGACGATCCCTGTGAACATTCTGTTAACCCTCAGTTCCTAACCTGTGTCTCGCTTCCACAGCCGAGGTAAGCCCAAGCGGCTTCCCGGGCAAGCCCCGGCTTGCCGGGAAATCGCCAAACGGGCATAGTTTTGACAATTAATACGAATACAGCAGTCCCGATGACCAACCTGCCCCATGCCCCGGCTCGCCGCGTGTTCCTGTTTCTACAGGGACCTCATGGCCCGTTTTTCAACGCCCTTGGGCGCATGTTGCGCGCATCCGGCGCGCAGGTCTGGCGCGTCGGCTTCAATGCCGGCGACCACGCGTTCTGGTTCGATCGCTCAACCTACATTCCGTTCCTTGACACGCCAGAGCAGTGGCCGGAAACCCTGACCGGGCTGATCAACGACCGGGATGTCACAGACATTGTGCTGTATGGCGACACGCGTCCGATCCATGCTCAGGCGGTTGAAATCGCAAGGGAAAGGGGCATCACCGTCCACGTGTTTGAAGAAGGCTATCTGCGCCCCTGGTGGGTCACATATGAACGCACGGGCTCGAACGGAAATTCCCGGCTGATGGACCTGAACGTTGACCAGATGCAGCAGGCCCTGGCCCAGTCAGATACGCAATCACCACCACCGTCCCATTGGGGCGATATGAGGCAACATATCTTTTACGGTGCCCTGTATCACTGGTTTGTACTGTTCCTGAACCGCCGCTATCGCAATTTCAGACCTCATCGGGACCTGCCGGTATCGAAGGAGTTTCGTCTGTACTTCAAGCGTTTGTCCCTTATGCCATTTCACCGGCTACAGCGGATCTGGGCAACGACCCGCGTTCGGCTGGGCGGTCACCCCTATCACATGGTCCTGCTGCAACTGGGTCATGACAGCTCGGTACAGGCGCATTCCGGGTATTCCTGCATGAGCGATTTTCTGGATCAAATTCTCGAAGGTTTCGCAAAGGGCGCGCCAAGACATCATCGGCTGGTGATCAAGGAACATCCGCTGGAAAATCATCGCGAACCATTGCGACGACGCGTGCGTGAACTGTCGGCCCGGTACGGGATTGACGATCGCGTCTACTATGTTCCCGGTGGCAAGCTTGCCGGACTTCTGGATGATGCGAATTCTGCAGTCACGATCAATTCGACCGCCGGCCAGCAAGTGTTATGGCGCGGCATTCCCCTGCGAATTTTCGGCAAGTCCGTCTATGACAAACCCGAATTCGTGTCCGGGCAGGCCCTGACTGCTTTCTTCGCCAACCCGATTGCCCCTGACAGCGGCGCCTATCGAATCTATCGCCGGTTTCTTCTGGAAACCAGCCAGGTGCCCGGTGGGTTCTATTCACGCCGGGGGCGGCGGCAATTGTTGCGACGGGCTGTCGACATGATGTTGCGGCCGCAAGATCCATATCAAACAGTTCTGTCAGGCAAAGCGGCGCTGACGCCACAGTTGAGAATCGTTCAGTGAATCTGGACGGTTGTTTCTGGAAGTCACACCACATTGCGGGTAGCCTGCACAGAAAGAAAGATAATTGAGGTATATCGGCAGTGAAGCGCTTTCCAATCCGGTGGATACGGGGGGTAACTCTCGTGGCGGCTTGCGGCTTTCTGGCTGCGTGCCAGCTTCCCAAATCCGGCCCGAACAAATCTGAAATCCTTGCAGGTTCTGTGCAGAATGGCGGGAATGCATTTGTCGTGGAAGTGGATGACCGCGTTGCCAAGGCAACATCTGCCGTGCCCCAATACGGCTTCTCGGCCGCCTTCAGCACTGCCCCGAACCTGACCGCAGACACCGTTCGCCCCGGCGATGTTCTTGGGCTGACAATCTGGGAAAACGTGGATGACGGCTTGTTGGCCAGCGAGACGGGACCGGCCACGACACTCGACGAAGTTCAGGTCGACAGCGAAGGCTTCATCTTTGTTCCCTACGCCGGTCGTTTGCGGGCTGCCGGCAACACACCGGAAGAGCTGCGCACCCTGATCACCAGCAAACTGCAGGACCAGACCCCGGATCCGCAGGTCGAAGTTCGTCGTGCTGCCGGTGACGGCTCGACCGTGTCCCTGACCGGAACCATTGGCGCACCGGGGATTTACGCGATCCAGCGTCCGACCCGCTCATTGTCCGGGATGCTGGCGCAGGCCGGAGGCGTCACTGTCTCGTCCGACATTGCGCTGGTCACGTTGATCCGTGGCGATCAGCGCGGGACCATCTGGTACGATGATCTGTTCCGCAACCCCAAGCTGGATGTCGCCCTGCGCGGTGGCGACCGCATTCTGGTTGAAGAAGACAGCCGCTCGTACATCGCGCTGGGTGCAACCGGAGGGCAATCCCGCGTTGCATTTGACAGTCAGGACCTGTCCGCGCTGGAAGCCTTGGCGCAAGTTGGCGGTCTTCAGTCGCTGTCGTCGGACCCGACCGGCATCTTTGTTCTCCGCAAAGAACGCCAGGATGTGGCGCGCAATGTCATGGGCCGGGCAGATCTGCAAGGGGATCAAAGGTTGATCTATCTGCTTAACCTGACGGCTCCGAATGGCCTGTTCATTGCGCGGGACTTCGTGATCCGCGACGATGACACGATTTACGTGACCGAAGCGCCCTATGCGCAATGGAGTAAGTCTATTTCGTTGATTGCGGGTGGCCTGACCCCGATCGCCAATGTCGCAACACTGACCGGCTACTGATGCATGTTGCCGCAAGAGGACACCGCAGCCGGGGCTGAACGCACCCGGCTGTTTGTCTACAACGGCGGGTTTCTCACATCACGGCGCATCTGGCGGATACTGTCTCTGGCCGGGTTTGATATTCGTCTGGGCCTTCCGAAGCCCGGTGATCTGGTTGGTGTCTGGGGCAACAGCCCAACCGCGCATCGCGGGCTGAAGATCGCGTCGAAGCACCAGACACCGGCATTGCGGGTCGAGGATGCCTTTCTTCGGTCCTTGCACCCGGGGCGCTCAGGCGAACCGCCGCTGGGTTTGCTGCTGGACCGTTCAGGTCTGCACTTCGACCCTGATCAACCCTCGGATCTGGAAACCCTGCTGGCCAGACATCCGCTGGACGACACGGCCCTGCTGGACCGTGCGCGCGGCGCGATGGCGCGAATACAGGAACTGCACCTGAGCAAGTATTCAGCCTTTGATCCAAACATCCAAGCCCCGGACCCCGGCTATGTTCTGGTTGTCGACCAGACCAAGGGCGACGCCGCCGTCACTGCCAGCAAGGGGGACACGGCCCGCTTCCGCGAGATGCTGGTCATCGCGCAAGAGGAAAACCCGGGCGCCGAAATCCTGATAAAGACACATCCGGAAACGCAGTCAGGGCACCGGCCCGGCCACTTTACCGATCAGGACCTGTCTGACAGGGTGCGGTTTTTCAATGATCCGGTCAGCCCATGGACCCTGCTGGAAGGCGCGATTGGGGTCTACACGCTGTCTTCACAATTGGGGTTCGAAGCCATTCTCGCCGGCCACAAGCCCCGGGTGTTCGGGCAGCCCTTCTACGCCGGATGGGGGCTCACTCAGGATGAAGCACCTCTTGCAAGACGCCAGAGAAACCTGACCCGCGCGCAATTGTTCGCCGCTGCGATGCTGCTTTATCCAACATGGTACGATCCGTACCGCGACCAGTTGTGCGAGCTTGAGACCCTGTTAAACACGCTCGAGGCGCAGTCTCGCGCCTGGCGGCAGGATCATGCGGGCTGGACCGCATCGGGCATGCGGCTGTGGAAACGACCGCACCTGCAGCGCATGTTCGGCCGACAACACAAAATCCGTTTCACTGCCGATCCTCCTGGCGCTTCGCAACGGCCTCATATGGTGTGGGCCAATCAGGCGCGGGATCTGGACGGCGTTACCAGGGTTGAAGACGGGTTTTTGCGATCACGGGGGCTGGGCGCCAATCTTGTGCCTCCGCTGTCGCTGGTGACGGACGATCTGGGAATTTACTATGACCCGACGCGCCCCAGCCAACTGGAAAACCTGATCACGGCCCGGGAAAACCTGCGACCCGATCAGGCTCTACGGGTCGAGCGGCTGGTTGCCCAAATCATCTCGAACAGTCTGAGCAAATACAATACCGGTACCTGCCCGCCGGAATTGCCGGACGGGCATCGCATCCTGATCCCGGGTCAGGTCGAGGACGACGCCTCCATCCTGCTGGGCTGTGGAGCGGTGCGCACGAACATGGACCTGCTAAGGGCTGCGCGTGAAGCAAACCCGGACGCGATCCTGATTTACAAACCTCATCCAGATGTCGAGGCGGGTCTTCGGGAAGGCGCAATCGAAGCCGAAGGTCTGGCAGATATCATTGTTCCGCACACAAACCCGGGCATTCTGTTGCCACAGGTACATGAGGTCTGGACCATGACGTCACTCATTGGGTTCGAGGCCCTTTTGCGTGGTGTCCCGGTGACAACGCTTGGCGCGCCATTCTATGCTGGATGGGGTTTGACGCAGGATCTGGGTACAGTTCCCGCCCGGCGAGGCGCGCGACCCAGTCTGTCGGGTCTGGTTCATGCCGTCCTTATCGACTACCCCCGCTATCTGGATCCGAAAACAGGCCTGCCCTGCCCGGTTGAGGTCGTACTGCAACGACTGGCCGAGGGGTATGATGCTCCACACGGGCCTTTGAATCGTCTGCTGTCAAAGCTTCAGGGTGCATTCGCAACCCATGCTCACCTGTGGCGCGGGCGCTAGCGCAAGGCCCGCGACCAGCGATGCAAAATATCACCGCCAACAGCGCGTGTTTCGATCAGGTCGAACCGGGGCGCTTCGTTCAGCTTGTCCAGCCCCAGCGCCCCAATCGCGGACAGGCCTTCCGCACCGATGGTCAGCCCGGCACTGAACCCGACCAGTTCATCGACCAGATCCGCCGCCAGTAACGATGCGGCCAGAGCGGAACCGCCTTCGCAAAAGATACGTGTCAGGCCGGCATTTCCAAGCTGCTGCAACAGGTCCGCCGGATCAATGTGGTGTTCCTGCAATGCACACGGGATCAGGCGCGCGCCCATGCCCTGCCAGGCATTGGCACGATCCGGATCCGGATGCGGGCCGTGACATATCCAGACAGGAACGTCAGAGGCCGTGCGCGCAAGCTGCCCCATCAGCGGCAGGTCCAGATGGCGCGATACAACGACCCGAACCGGCTGTGACGCAATGCCCAGATCACGCACTGTCAGGGATGGGTCATCCGCACGCGCGGTGCCTGCGCCGATCAGTACCGCGTCGTGATGCGCCCGCATGGCGTGGACCAGACGCCGCGCTTCGGGTCCGGTAATCCACTGGCTATGACCGCTGGACGTTGCAATCCGCCCGTCAAAACTGCTGGCCAGTTTCAAAGTTACAAATGGGCGACCCTGTTCGCTCTTCAGAAAAAAACCCGCATGGGCCTTGGCAGCCTGTTCATCCAGCACACCGGTAGTCACTTTGATACCGGCCTCACGCAGCATGGCCAGGCCCTGCCCGGCTACACGCGGGTCGCTGTCTTCGATAGCTGAAACGACCCGCGCCACATCGGCGTCAATCAGGGCCTGCGCGCAAGGGGGTGTTTTGCCATGATGTGCACAAGGCTCCAGTGAGACATAGGCGGTTGCGCCCTGCGCGGCATCTCCGGCCTGTTTCAGGGCTTCGGTCTCGGCATGAGGGCGCCCGCCCGGCTGCGTCCACCCGCGACCGACGATCCGGCCATCACGCACGATGACACACCCTACGGAAGGGTTGGGCCAACACGTGCCTTGCCCGCGCTGACCCAAGGATAAAGCCAGCGCCATATATCGCTTATCTGTTTCGCTCACTCGTCCGTCGAAGGCTGCGGCGGACGCAGTTCGTGGACAAACTCCTCGAAATCATCGGCCGCCTGGAAATTCTTGTAAACGCTCGCAAAGCGAACATACGCCACCGTATCAATCCGGGCCAGCGCTTCCATGACGATTTCACCAATTTTGTTGGACGGGATATCCGTGTCGCCCATGCTTTCCAGGCGCCGCACGATACCCGAGATCATCTGATCGATCCGGTCCGGATCGATGGGGCGTTTCTGCATCGAGATCCGGATCGAACGCTCCAGTTTATCCCGGTCAAAATCCTCGCGCTTGCCGTTGGTCTTGATCACAACAAGATCGCGCAACTGCACCCGTTCATAGGTGGTAAAGCGTCCGCCACAGGCCGGACAGAACCGCCGCCTGCGGATCGCGACGTGATCCTCTGCCGGGCGTGAATCCTTGACCTGAGTATCGATATTTCCGCAAAACGGGCAGCGCATCCGCCGTCTCCTCGTCCCTTGTTCCGCCTCTTTTTGTAAGCGCTGCGGCTTACTTATCCACAACTATAGGGCAGCCGCTAGGATTTGGGTAGTCGGAATTTTTCACCGCAATATAAAGGGGTCATGCAAAATGTGCAGCGACCCGACGTTCATGCGGTGCAGTACGGTGTTCGAACAGATAGATCCCCTGCCACGTCCCAAGCACAGGCCGCCCCGCCGCAACAGGTATGGAAAGTGAAACCGGCATAAGGGCCGCTTTGATATGTGCGGGCATGTCGTCAGGGCCTTCGTAAGTGTGCCTCAAATATGCCATCGAAGGATGATCTGACGGAGGCACGAGCCGTTCAAAGAACGCATGCAGATCAGTCTGAACCTCGGGATCCGCGTTTTCCTGAATAAGCAGAGAGCAGGATGTATGCCTGACGAACAGCGTAAGCAAGCCGTCGCCTGCAACCGAACTCATCCATCGACAAACGTCGCCGGTAAATTCATATAGACCGGCGCCGCGTGTTGAGATGGTGAATTCGATCTGCAAAGCTCTGCTTACCATTACCTAGTTTATGAACTGCCGGCGGTTACACCGTCCATTTGCGCCCTGTACCGACATACTTTCACCAACCTGAAAGCCAAGTGACACACTGCTTTGCTGAGGTGCGTTTTTCGGTGGTGTCAGGGAAAACTGAACAGCCGTTCGGCGACCTGTCGCCTCGCTTGGGCCATAACCCCGGACAACATACACCCGTTGCTGCCAACCGGCCCCGAGCGTCCGACGCGCGAAATCGGCCGCGGCGCACCAATAACCGTCTACATCTTGGCGTGCTCTTGGGATCACCTCAAAAACCGAATTGTTGACGGCAACCGTCTGAAACCCGTTGGGCGCGGCCCCGGCTGTCATCGGAGCGGAGATCGCCACAGTGGCAAGTACCATTGAAGTCATGACCCGTTTCATCATTTTCGACCTTTCCTGTTTCTGACTGCCGCATAGACTAGTATGCCAGCATCGGCGGAACAGTGGTCCTCACGATCTATTCAGACGCTCAGCCAAAATCTGTGAACCGGTGCCCCCGGACCTGCCCAAGCATATTCCGGCCAAGCCAAAAAACTCAATAAAATGAAAACGATCTTGTGGGAGCAGCGTGTCGGGGAACCCTTTGAACCGGGGTGGTAGTCCGGCCCTCTGGGCTCTGGCCTCTTCCCCAAAAGGCGCGGACCCGACAGCAATATGTACATAAGAATTGTCAAAACTCGGTCATGTGCACACCAGTCAAATCCTTGTGTGAATTTGCCAATCGCACCGAAAGCCGCCCCTCAGCACTCGGCTTCCGCCACAAAAGTTGGTGCGCGCCGGATCTTTGGTATTAAGATCAGCTTCAGATTTGAGAATGGATTACGCCGAGCCATGGAAGTTGATATTTGCCGCATTCAGCGATTGGCAAAGACGCTGGACGAAGAAACCGGACAAACTGCGCTCACGGATCACGTCCTGCGGCAAAGCGGACTCAGTCGGGCTGGAATTGCCCCGCCGGCAACCACTTACCATGCCAAAAAAGAAGCCCAGTTTGTCCGGTATGCCTGCGATGCGGTCAATGACATCACTTTCGCCGCCCGGGCAGGCATCCGATTTGATGAGTCATCTACTCTTACAGCCTATATCAGTAAATACTCCAGGAACTTGCGCCAAGCCATTGAGAACACGTGTTACTTTCACTGGATGATTGATCCTGCGCTGATTTTCAATCTGCGCCTTTCAGACGACTCGGCAGTGTTTGAAATCGACTGGAAGGACGCCAGTTATTCCCGCTATCACAGACGCACCGAATTCCTGCTATTTGCGGCCATAGCCCGACTGCGCGCCCTGACCCAGTCAGATTTTCACCCCGTCGAGATGCGCTTTCAGCACGAAATCGGTCAACGCGCGCCGGAATATGAGAAAATAGGAGGGTTTCCAGTAGTTTTCGGCGCCGAACGGATGTGCATCGTCCTGTCTCTGTCCTCGCTTGATCTTCCAATTCCAACTTACGACCCTACACTGCGCGCCCATCTGCTTGATTATGCCGAGCGTCTGCTGGCCGACCGGCAATCCCAAAGGCAGAAGACACGCGCAAGGGTTGAAGGACTGATCACCCGGTCCCTGCCCGGAAACATTATCCAGGCAGATCAGGCAGCTGCCGATTTGGGTCTTAGCCCTCGCACACTGGCCCGCAGGCTGGCCGATGAAGGGACCAGCTATCGCAACATCGTTGAAGACCTGCGATGTGATCTTGCGCAGACCTTTCTGCGAAACGGGATGAACCTGTCCGAGATTTCTTATTCTCTGGGGTATGCCGATCAGGCCGCGTTTTCGACGGCGTTCAAACGTTGGACCGGCCAGCCTCCGACCACATTTCGCGGCCGCGTCGATCGCCCGCTGAACCGCGTTTGAGCGTAGCCGGGGGTCATCGATGAGACCATCTCGCCCCGGCCCGTCCCATGAGTGGACCAGACGGATATAGAAATCCCGCTGTCCCTCTTCTTGTGAGTTCTCGCCAATTTGACTTTCAGACAGGACAACAAGATGTGAACGCCCCGGGAAAAGAAAAAGGCGCCTCGATCGGGGCGCCTTTGTATTTACTGATCCAGGAAGGACCGCAGTTTTCTTGACCGGCTGGGATGCTTCAGTTTGCGCAGCGCTTTCGCCTCGATCTGTCGGATCCGTTCGCGCGTCACACTGAACTGCTGGCCGACTTCTTCCAGCGTGTGATCAGTGTTCATACCGATGCCAAAGCGCATCCGCAGAACGCGTTCCTCACGCGGGGTAAGCGAAGCCAGGACCCGGGTGGTCGTTTCCTTGAGGTTTTCCTGAATGGCGCTGTCCAGCGGCAGCACGGCATTCTTGTCCTCGATGAAATCGCCCAGTTGGCTGTCTTCCTCGTCGCCGATCGGCGTTTCGAGGCTGATCGGTTCCTTGGCGATCTTCATCACCTTGCGAACCTTTTCCAGCGGCATCTGCAGCTTTTCGGCCAATTCTTCCGGCGTCGGCTCGCGACCGATTTCGTGCAGCATCTGACGACCGGTCCGAACCAGCTTGTTGATCGTTTCGATCATGTGGACCGGAATACGGATGGTGCGCGCCTGATCCGCGATCGAGCGCGTGATCGCCTGACGGATCCACCAGGTTGCATAGGTCGAGAACTTGTAGCCGCGACGGTATTCGAACTTGTCGACCGCCTTCATCAGGCCGATATTCCCTTCCTGAATAAGATCAAGGAATTGCAGGCCACGGTTCGTGTACTTCTTGGCAATCGAGATCACCAGGCGCAGGTTGGCCTCGACCATTTCCTTCTTGGCCTGACGTGCCTCTTTCTCACCCTTTTGAACCTGCTGAACGATGCGGCGGAATTCGCTGATGTCCAGACCGACATATTGCCCGACCTGAGCCATATCGTTGCGCAGTTCCTCGACCTTGTCGGTCGAGCGTTCGATGAACATCTGCCAGCCCCGGCCCGGCTTTTCAGCCATCTCGGCCAGCCAATTCGGATCCAGTTCGCGACCACGATACTCATCAATAAACTCGCGGCGGTTGATACGCGCCTGATCCGCCAGTTTCACCATCGAGCTGTCCAGCGACATGACGCGGCGGTTGATGCCGTAAAGCTGGTCGATCAGTGCATCGATCCGGTTGTTGTGCAGGTGCAGACCATTCACAAGCACAACGATCTCGGCCCGTAACTTCTGGTAGGTCTCTTCATCCTTGGCGGTGAAAGATCCATCTTCATTCAACGTTGCCGAAATACGGCTGTCCTGCATTTCGGACAGCATCGCGAAATCAGACGAAATCCGCTCGAGCGTGGTCAGAACCTGCTCTTTCAGCGCTGTCTCCATCGCAGCCAGCGACATGTTGGCCTGTTCGTCTTCATCGTCGTCGTCGTCGGTGGCAATTGGGTTGCCATCCGCGTCCAGCTCTGGCCCGGTGTCTTTGGCGGGTTTGGCAGCCTGAACCGCTGACGTGTCCACCACCGGCTCCTCGACATCGCCATCCTCGTCCATCTGGTTACCGAACGTGGTTTCCAGATCGATGACGTCGCGCAGCAGAATATCTTCGGACAAAAGTTCGTCATGCCAGATGGTGATGGCCTGGAAGGTCAACGGGCTTTCGCACAGACCGGCGATCATCGTGTTGCGGCCAGCTTCGATCCGTTTAGCGATTGCAATTTCACCTTCCCGGCTCAGCAGCTCGACGCTGCCCATCTCGCGCAGATACATGCGCACGGGGTCGTCGGTGCGATCCAGTTTCTCGGTGGCGGCACCCGACAACGCAACCTCACGGTTGCTTTCCGTTGTGGTCAGTTCGGTCGAGCCTTTGTTCTCTTCCTCTTCGGCCTCTTCATCTTCGATGATGTTGATGCCCATCTCGGACAGCATCGACATAACGTCTTCGATCTGTTCCGAACTGACCTGATCAGGCGGCAGAACCTGATTGAGCTGGTCGTAGGTGATGTAGCCCTTCTCGCGGGCCTCGGCGATCATCTTCTTGACCTGGGCCTGGCTCATGTCCAGCGAGATTTCCTGTTCCTGCTCGTCTGATTTGCGATCTTCGGACGTGTCTTTGGCGGCCATTCAATGCTCCTGCAGGGATGGGTGATTCGTTTGAACCGAATCATTAGCGCGTAGAAGTGATTCGGCCACCCGTTTACCCGTTTTTCTTTTCCAGTGCCTTACGAAAACATCACTTTAGCGGCGTTTCCGTTCGAATTTGATGCCGGACATGATGGCCTCGAACGCGTCTTTCTCGTCGCGGTTGATCCGCGCGCCGTTGTCGGCGATGTCAAAAACGGCCCTGTCCTCATTCTGGCTGCGGCTTGTACGGTTGCGCTCTTCGGCGGCTTGCGCCAGCCGATAGGTCAGCGCCTCATCTGCCAGTTCGGACAGTTCCTCCGCAGCTTCGGCAATCTCAGCATCCAACCCCCGGAGCGCTTTGATTTTTGCGAGTTCCTCGGCCAGCGTCATCTCGGCCTTTTCCACGTCGCCCGGTTTGTGCACGCAGGGGATGACTGCGACATGGCGAAGGGCCAGAAGGTTTTCAAGGGGTTCGAGCCCCAAAGTTCCCACTATGTGATCTTTCAGATTGTCCGGGTCATCAATTGCGTGGCGCAGGATGACCTCGCGCAGCGCCGAGTGGTCTGGATCGTGGCAGTCCATCTCCTCCAACTGGTGTTCGAACTGCACGACAACCTTGGGGTTCAGAATGGCGATGGCCAGAATGACCGCTTCGCGCATCTGGATATCTGCATTTTCGGACGAGGCCAGAAACGAGGCGCGCGCGCCTGGCGAAGCGGGCTGTTTTTGTGGCTTCCATTTGCCGCCCGGCTGCCATTGGCGGTTTTGCGGTTGGCGTTGCGGACGGAAAAGCTGCCAGCACAGGTCTTTGACTTCCCGTTCATAATGAGAGCGTATTGATGCATCTCGGATCAACGCCGTCTTGTCCTTCAGAGCACGCTCCAAAGCCGCTCTACGCTCCGGGCTGTCGAAAACTATTCCCTCGGTCTCACGCTGCCACAGTAGCTTGACCATGGGCATGGCACCTTCCAACACGGCCTGCACAGCCGCAGGTCCTTCGCCACGCAAAAGATCGTCGGGGTCTTTGCCTTCGGGCATCAGTGCAAAGCGCAGGGATTTTCCGGCTTCCAGAAGCGGCAAAGCCAGATCGACGGCCCGCATCGCCGCCCGCAGGCCGGCCGTGTCGCCATCCAGCGCAATGATCGGTTCATCCGAGATGCGCCACAGCAGCTGCAGCTGGTGTTCGGTAATCGCGGTTCCCAGCGGCGCAACCGCCGCCTCAAAACCAGCCTCGGCCAGGGCGATCACATCCATGTAGCCTTCGGCCACGATCAGCGGCTGACCCTTCCCGGCCGCCTGTCGTGCGGGGCCTTGATTGTAAAGGCTTCGGCCCTTGTCGAACAACTCCGTTTCGGGCGAGTTCAGGTACTTGGCGTTGTCATTGGGGTCCATCGCGCGGCCACCAAACGCAATGCAGCGCCCGCGCGGATCACGGATCGGGTACATGATCCGGTTGCGGAATGTGTCATAGGGCTTCTTGCCCTTGTTCGAGGGTTTGGCCAGCCCGGCCCCGAGGATCAGATCCTCGGCCACGTTCTTGCCCCGCAGATGATCCCACAGCGCTTGCCAGCCATCCGTGGCAAAGCCGATTTCCCACCGGTCCAACGCCTGTTCGTTAAGCCCGCGACGCGCCAGATACTCCCGCGCAGCCCCACCTGCCCCGGTCTTGAGTTGCAGGCGAAAGAACTGGGCGGCCTGCTCCATCACATCAGCCAGTTGCGCGCGGCGGTCCTGTTTTTCCTGTGCTTTCGGGTCGCGTTGCGGCATGGGCATACCCGCCTCGCGTGCCAGAATCTCGACTGCTTCGATGAACGAGACATTCTCGGTCTCTTTCACAAAACTGATCGCGTCGCCCTTGGCGTGGCATCCGAAGCAGTAGTAGAACCCCTTCTGGTCATCGACATGGAACGACGCCGTCTTTTCATGGTGAAACGGGCATGGCGCCCACATGTCGCCCTTGCCCTGATTGGACTTGCGCTGATCCCACATGACTTTGCGTCCGACGACCTGAGACAGGCTTAGCCGGGTGCGCAATTCATCCAGGAAACCGGGGGGCAATGACATGTGTCGAACCTGCCAGAAATGAAAACGCGCGCCAAGGGGATGGCGCGCTTATCCACAAGGAATATAACCAGCTGTGGATTATTGCTGAAGACATAGCTCCAGCCAGGCCGCGCCTAGATCCTTTTTGCGAACGTCGCGCATCTTTTGCTCATACACCCAAGGGGTGATCAACGGAATCGCGGCATTGTAGTTTTCGGGCCAGGTCGGGCCGCTGTCAGCGACCGCCTTCGCGACATCGCGTTCCTTGACGCGGTCCAGGCGGGCGTTCTGAATAGCGGCCACCACGTCGGCCTGATACTTGCAGCTTTGTTCTTTGGTCTCAGCCGCGGCCAGAGGCGTTGCCAAAAGAATGGCGGCGATGGCGATACGCAACATTAGAAGTCCCCCGGGATTCGTTTCACTCGCGGCAACTTACCTGTGCGCCAAAGCGCCCGCCACAACCGATTTCCCGAATTCCTTGAATTGATCGGAGGCGACCCGGGTTACCTTGCACCCGGATCGCCTTACTGCATCAAAGGCCCTTGGCCCGATAGCTTTTGGCAACTCTGTCGATGGCGACGATATATGCCGCAGTCCGCAGGTCTTCGACATCATCGCGGCTGTGCCAGACCTCGCGCATCGACTGATAGGCGATACGCATCGTGTCATCCAACCCCGAGCGAACCAGTTCCAGTTCGTCCGCGCCTCTGAGGTACTTGGACTTGAAGTTCGGGGACATTGACCACGCGTCGCCCAGATATCTGTCCAGCCGCTCAAGTTCGCTGACAATCAGTTCGTGGCGGGCTTCCTCCTGACGGCGCTGCATCCGCCCAAACCGGATATGGCTCAGGTTCTTGACCCATTCGAAATACGAAACGGTCACACCGCCCGCGTTGGCATACATGTCCGGAATGATAACGACGCCCTTTTTCCGAAGGATATCGTCCGCACCGGCAGTCACCGGACCATTCGCGGCCTCAATAATCAACGGCGCCTTGATCCTTTCTGCGTTGGAAAGGTTGATGACACCTTCCAGTGCCGCCGGGATCAGAATGTCACATTCGGCCTCAAGGACGGCAGCGCCCTCTGCGGTATGCGCCGCATCCGGATAGCCGCTGACGCCGCCATGTTTCACAATCCAGTTCCGCACCGATTCAACGTCGATGCCATCCGGATTGTGCAGGGCACCGTCCCGCTCAATGATCCCGATAACGCGCGCGCCATCTTCCTCGCTCAGGAACTTTGCGGCGTGATAGCCCACGTTTCCAAGCCCCTGAACAATCACGCGCTTGCCATCCAGACTTCCGGACAAGCCGGCCTTCTCGATGTCGTCCGGGTGCCGGAAGAATTCACGCAGCGCATACTGAATTCCGCGACCAGTTGCCTCTACGCGCCCCGCGATACCACCCGCGTTGAGAGGCTTGCCAGTCACACAAGCACGCGCATTGATATCCGTCGTATTCATGCGCGCGTATTGGTCGGCCATCCAAGCCATCTCACGCTCGCCGGTTCCCATGTCCGGGGCGGGCACGTTCTGCGATGGGTTGATCAGGTCGCGTTTTGCCAGTTCATAGGCAAACCGTCGGGTGATCTGTTCCAGTTCGTGTTCTTCATACTGACGCGGGTCAATACACAAGCCGCCTTTGGAGCCCCCGAACGGCGTCTCTACCAGCGCGCACTTGTACGTCATCAAGGCAGCCAGCGCCTCGACCTCGTCCTGATTGACTTCCATGGCATAGCGAATACCGCCTTTGACCGGCTCCATGTGTTCGGAATGGACCGACCTGTATCCGGTAAATGTATGGATATCACCGCGCAGGCGCACACCGAAACGGACGGTATAAGTGGCGTTGCACACCCGGATCTTCTCTTCAAGTCCCGGCGGCAGATCCATCAGGGACGCGGCCCTGTTGAACATCAGGTCAACACTTTTACGAAAGCTGGGTTCAATAATGCCGGTCATAAATTCCTCCGTACCGGAAACTGACATATGTCACGACTTTTTGTCGCACCCTTAATGAAAAGCCGCAACGCCCAACCGCACTTTTTTTCATCACTTTGTAAAAACCCGATTTCGATTCTCCGGCCACCTAGAAGATTAACGCGCCGCTGAAGTATTGTCCCTCGCGCCGAAACAAAGCGCGCTAAACCGGCGTGATTGCAGCCAAAACCCCCGGAAAATAGGACTTGCGACCGCGTTACCGCCCAATTCTCGCCATGATCCGGCGCTAAATAATAATACTTGCGAAATTCTGGTCTCAGTATGTCTGGCCGGCAGAGGGATTCGTTATGCAAAAGATTTTTTGGAAGCCAAGATCTAACAAAACGACGCAGGCAGACACCAGCCTGAAAAACCCGGAATCGTTTGTTCAGTCCGAAAGTGGGCTGATGACGATTCTAGCCCTGACCTTCATAATGATCGTCTTTGCGGTCGGTGGATTTGCCGTCGACATCATGCGGTTCGATCGCGAGCGCGCCAGACTGCAATACGCGCTGGACCGCGCTGTGCTGGCCGCAGCGGACCTTGAACAGAACCTGTGTCCCAAAGATGTGATCAAGGACTACCTGAACAAGGAAGGACTTGAACAGTATCTGGTCGGCGAGCCGGTGGTGACGCCGGACCTTTGCGGATCGAACGCAGTGACCGTCGAAGGGTATCGCCGCGTTGAGGCGCATGCCGAAATGGACGTCGCCATGCATTTCATGCAGTGGTGGGACGTCGACTCCATCAATACGACTGTCACAAGCGTCGCCGAAGAGGCGATCGGGGATGTTGAGATTTCCCTTGTTCTGGACGTCTCCGGGTCCATGAACAACAACAACCGCCTGCCGACGCTGAAGGCTGCTGCAAAGAACTTTGTTCAGGAAATGGTCGACAAGACGGAAGATGGCAAACTGTCCATTTCCATTATTCCCTATGCCACGCAGGTTGCTTTGCCTGACTATGTCATGCCGTTTCTGCAGACATCGGGGCAAAATGACCACGCCAACTGCGTCAATTTCACCACCGCTGAATTTGCCACGAACACCTTCGATTTTGGTCTGGTTCGCCCAAAAACCCTGCATTTCACGCCGTGGTATACTTATGACCGGAGGCCAACTAACGGTCTGGTTTCAAACGAAATATGCGATCGGCGGGCCGGGCGTCAAATTTCGATCCTGCAAAAGGATGCGACTGTCCTGAAAAACCACATCGACAGCTTTCAGGCTGGCGGAAACACATCCATCGATCTGGGGATGAAATGGGGCCTGACCCTGCTTGACCAAAGCTTCCGGCCGGTGGTTGCCGCTTTGGCGGGCAACCAGGTTCCCGCGGAGTTCGCCTCACGTCCGTCCAACTACGCGTCGAACGATGCAATGAAGGTTATCGTTCTGATGACCGACGGGGCGAATACGACGCAATACGAGGTCAACGATCCCTACAGAAGCGGACCTTCCATCCTGTGGTGGAACTCGGATCACAATAACTACTCGACCTACGATCACGTGCGTGAACAGTACTACTGGCACAACGTAAACTACACGGATTGGGATAGTAGCCGGGGTTGGTACTGGGGTCGTGATATCTGGCAGGACAAACCCTATGGAAACGATACTTACAACGTCTATCGCTGCACCTATCGCTCCAACGGCGTTTGCTATCAGTTCGACCGGCGTTACTCGGAAACGAGAACTGTCACAGACAACAACGGAGACCCCTCCTTCTCGGTGCAACTTGACTGGCACCACGTTTGGGAACGCACGTCCCGCCGCGCCATCCGCGACCTGTTTCGCGAAGCGCTGGGGAGAACCAACGGCGACAATTGGTACAACAATGCCGTCACTTTGAACGGATCAAGCCAGAAAGACCCCCGGACCAAGGCACTGTGCGATCAGGCCAAGGCAAACGACATATTCGTCTTTACCATCGCCCTCGAAGCGCCCCAGGCCGGTCGGGATATTCTGTGGTACTGCAAAACGGACGAGAACACCTACTATAACGCTTCTCCGGGCAACCTGCCTGACGTCTTTGCATCAATCGGGTCAAGCATCCGCAACCTGAGGCTGACACAATGATAAAAAGTCTGCGCAGAAAATATCGTCAGTTCCGCCGCGAAGAAGACGGCATGGCGACGATCGAGTTCATCATCCTGTTTCCGCTTTTCCTGATGACCACCTACTCCGGCATTGAATATGGAATTGTGGCTTACAACCACTCGAACCTTGAACGCGCCCTGGATGAAACCATTCAGGATGTCCGTATGAACCACATCTGGAAATACGACCAGAGCCCGAATGCTCAGTGGACGCATACCCTGCTGAAGCAGATCATTTGTGATCGCGCCATGGCGTTGCCGGATTGCTTTGAAAACCTCGCCATCGAAATGACGCCCATTGATCCTTATGTGGGCAACCCGATGCAAACAGCGCAATTCACATCGCCCTTCTGTGTCGACACGCCCGAGGACATTCGCGGCAAGGACGATCAGATGTTCACTCCGGGCGCATCAAACCAGTTGATGGTTATCCGCGCCTGCATTGAAATCACCCCGCTGTTCGTCGGAACAACACTGGGTCGGCTCGCGGCCAAAGACCCGGATGGTCAATACGAACTGCATGCAACAACGGTGTTTGTCCATGAACCGGCTTGAGTTTCCCCCGATCAGAACTGCATCACGGTTTCTCCGGAAATTCCTTCGGAGGGAGCACGGTGTCGCGACCATCGAAGGCATCATGGTCTTCCCTCTCCTTATGTGGTCGACATGGACGGCATATTCCTACTTTGATGGCTACCGGCAGAGCGCCAGAAACCTGAAGTCCGCGTATGCCATTGCGGATATCCTGTCGCGCGAACGCAATGCAGTGACCGAGCAGTACATTACAAACCTGTACGAGTTGCAGAAATTCATGATTGCGGACCGCTCGGACGTATCGATCCGGATTTCATTTATCCGATACGACGAACCCGATGACCGCCACTATGTTAGCTGGTCCTGCACCCGTGGTGACACCTATGACGCATGGACGGATGCCAACATCAGTGAAATTTGGAATCGTATTCCCGTCATGGCGGACAATGCGAACATGATCATCGTAGAAACCGAGGATCTCTATACCCGGCCATTCTACATCGGATTTGGCGACAATGAGTTTCCGATGGACAACTTCGTGTTCACGCAGCCGCGCGGATATCATAATATCCAAGGCCCGCAGAACGACAATGAATGCTGGACAACAGCCGACTTGCCACCTCCGACCTCGAACCCCGACATGCCCGACGCCTAAGGCGCTGCCCTTTCAGCTAGAAGCGCGGACAACATTTCGGACATGAACTTGGTCTCGGCGGCGGCAGTCATGCCGCCGACCCCCACACGATGACCCAATCGCCACCAAAGGCCTGGCGCCCAAGTGTTTTTTCCCTTGCCGGTCGTGCGAACAAGAAATCCATTTGATGGTTTGAAGGCAAACACGCCGCGATCAACAGTTTCGATATCTTCGACATTGGCAATGACCTGCCCTGCTCCGGTGCGCAACTCGGCTCGAGTCAGTTCGATCCGGTCTGTCATCGCGTTCCACATGCGATGTGCCAGCCAGAACGCCCCGCCCGCGATCACAAAAAGGAATATCTGCCATCCCAAAGCAGGTGGTGCCGCTAAGGCGACGTAAAGTACCATCGCGCCAACTGTGCCCAGCATTCCTACGCCTGCCCATCGTCTGGGTGATGATGCCTGAACTGTTGCCAGCACTTCGTCCTGCATGGGGCCCTCTTTCTTTGCCTCGACTTCCCTTACCCGCTTTGCGAAATAATGGACAGGGGGTCCCGACCTGCGCGGAGTCGCACAATCCGCGCGCGTTTTTAACAATTGACCGCGCAGGCGCACACATTACATGATTGTCATGTAAATCAGGAGGCAAAAATGTCCCTCAGGCCTACTTTGGAAACCAGACAATCCGTTCCAACACGGGAAGGCGCCGGTGTGCATTTGCATCGTGCCTTCGGGTTTCAGGACCCGTCCGAACTCGACCCATTTCTTCTTTTCGACGATTTCAGGAATGAGAACCCGCAAGACTATGAAGCAGGGTTTCCGTGGCATCCGCATCGTGGAATTGAGACCATTACTTATGTTCTGTCCGGGACCGTTGAACACTCGGATTCACTGGGCAACACCGGAACGCTTGGCGCCGGTGACGTGCAATGGATGACGGCAGGTTCGGGGATATTGCATCAGGAAATGCCACATGGAAACGCCAGCGGTCAGATGCATGGGTTTCAGTTGTGGGGGAACCTGCCCTCTGAACAGAAGATGACTGCACCCCGGTATCAGGACGTTCAAAGCCGGGAAATCCCCGAGATCACGGATGATGACGGCACCACGGTTCGTGTGATCATGGGTACGTTCTGGGGGAAAACCGGCCCTGTCGACGGCATTGCGGCTGATCCGCAATACCTGGATATCCGCATCCCGGCAGGCGTCAAAAAGACTTTTCCCATCGACACTTATCGCCGTGCCTTCGCCTATGTTTTTGATGGCCAGGCCGCGTTTGCCGACGCGTCACAACCCACCGGCGTTCTGCTCGAGAAAGAGGTGGCGGGGCAAGAGGTCAACATTCGCGACATGTCAGGCAACCGGACGCTGGTCCGCTTTGGGTCTGGCGACGAAATTACGGTTCAGGCGGGGCCGCAAGGAGTTCGGTTCCTGCTGATCTCCGGTGCGCCGATCAACGAACCAGTCGCCTGGCATGGGCCAATCGTCATGAACACCCGGGCCGAGCTGAAACAAGCCTTTGAAGAGCTTCGAAACGGAACCTTCATCCGGCCAGCACACTAAGGACGGGCGGGCAGATCACGTCGCAACGGCGCGACAGACCATGTCCCAATAGATCTGCTCGACCTGATCCAGTGACAACCTCCCGCCTGCCCGATACCAGGTCATCACACCATTCAGCATTGCGATCACAGCAAAGCTTGCGATCCTGGTGTCAGGTACTTTGAACAGGCCGGCGACTTGACCGTCACGCAAAATACCTTCCAGTGAATCCTCGTACCTGCGTCGCAGATCTTCGATTTCCGTGAAATTCTCGGGCGTCAGGTTTCGCAACTCCATATAGGCTATGAACACTTCGTCCGGTCGTTCCAGGTGAAAGCGAATGTGAAATCCGACAAAGCGGCGCAAGGCATCGTGTGGATCATCGGATTTGTCCTGTGCCTCATAGGCCGACAGAAGCTCCTGCATGTGATCACGCATCAGACGGAAAAGCAGACTTTGCTTGTCTGGGGTGTAGTTATACAAAGCACCGGCCTGCACACCCACCTCGGACGCGATCTGGCGCATTGAAACCGCCGCATACCCATGTCGGGCGAACAATGCCAACGCTGCCTTGCGGATCCGCGGGCCGGTTATGTCAGAATGTGAACCTTGGGTACGAGCCATAGGCCGACAGTATCTGAACGTTTGTTCAAATAGAACCCCGCTTGAACCGAACGGGCAAAAGGTGCATCACAATGGCGACTGCAACAACAACCGGCTTGTCATGAAACCCCTGCCCCTGCTGTTTTTGATGCTTGTCTGCGCCGCATGCGCGGACATTCCTGAACTGGAAGGCAGCGAGTCGCCAACCGTGCGCAAGTCCACGTTTCCCCGCTTGATCCCGCTGAGCGAAGCGTTGGGCCCACCGGTTGATCCCGTAAGCGAAGCGGCCGAGGTCGAAGAGGACCTGAATGCGCGTGCCGAAGCGCTGGCGAACAAAGCTCAGGCTCTTCAGAACGCAGAAATCGACTGATTGCCGGATTTCATTGGCCGCGCTGTCCTCTGACGCATTGCACCGACCCCATGAACCCGCTAAGGCAGCGCCTGACGGATGAAAAATCCAGACTGGCGAATACGAGCGGAAAGGAATCCACCGAATGACACAGGCGCTGCGGCTGGGAATTGCTGGCTTGGGGACCGTCGGCGTGGGTGTGATCCGGATCGTCCGCAAGCATGCGGATCTGTTGCAGGCCCGGACCGGCAGACCAATTGAAATCGCGGCCGTTTCTGCCCGGGATTCCGGCAAGGATCGCGGTGTCAACCTGTCCGACTACGCCTGGGAAAGCGATCCTGTTGCGCTGGCCCGCAGAGACGACATTGACGTTTATGTCGAGCTTATGGGGGGCGAAAACGGCCCGGCTCTGGCCTCGGTCGAAGCGGCGCTGGAGACCGGTAAAGACGTTGTAACCGCCAACAAGGCGCTGCTGGCCGTCCATGGTCAGAAACTGGCGGAGCAGGCCGAAGCTGCAGGCCGTGTCATCCGGTTCGAGGCGGCGGTCGCGGGTGGCATTCCTGTGATCAAGTCCCTGACCGAAGGGCTTGCCGGGAACGACATCACCCGTGTCATGGGCGTGATGAACGGAACCTGCAATTACATTCTGACCCGGATGCAGTCCCAGGAATTGGGATACAATGCGCTGTTCGAAGAATGCGCCCAACTTGGGTATCTGGAAGCTGACCCGAACCTGGATGTGGGTGGCATTGACGCGGCCCATAAACTGGCGCTTCTGTCCTCGATTGCCTTTGGAACCAAGCCGAATTTCGACGGGATCGAGATCGAGGGTATTCAGCATATCAGCCTGGATGACATTCATCAGGCGGACGACATGGGATACCGGATCAAGCTGCTGGGCGTGGCACAGCGTACCCGGCGCGGGCTGGAACAGCGCATGCAGCCCTGCCTGGTGCCAAGCGGCTCACCTCTGGGGCAACTGGAAGGCGGCACCAATATGGTGGTGATCGAGGGAGACTCGATCGAGCAGGTCGTATTGCGCGGTCCCGGTGCCGGTGAAGGCCCAACTGCCAGCGCTGTCATGGGTGACGTTTGTGATCTGGCCCGTGGATTGCATATTCCGACATTCGGCCGACCGGCCTCGACGCTGCAAGAGGCTACGCCTGCGCGAACCGGATTGCCCGCGCCCTATTACCTTCGCCTTGCCCTGTTGGACAAACCCGGTGCGCTGGCGAAAGTTGCGGCCATTCTGGGTGACGCCGGAGTTTCCATCGACCGGATGCGCCAGTATGCCCATTCGGAAAACACGGCACCCGTCCTGATTGTAACTCATAAAACCACGCGCGCGACACTTGATGTGGCGCTGGAGGGGTTCAGGTCCACTGATGTGGTTTCGGGGGAACCTGTCGCGCTGCGCATCGAAGAGGTTTGACCCTTGCGGCCTGTGCCAGACGCAGGCTATGCCGGACAGAACGCCTTTATTGACCCAAGGATACCGACACATGAACGCTGCCAAGACCGATTTCAACGACCGAATGCTTTCTTTGGGCCTTGCCCGTGTGGCTGAACAGGCCGCGCTTGCATCCGCCTCGCTTGTCGGACGGGGCGACGAGAAAGCCGCCGATCAGGCCGCCGTCAACGCAATGCGTGAGCAGTTGAATCTGTTGGACATCGCAGGTGTCGTCGTGATCGGCGAAGGTGAGCGTGACGAAGCGCCGATGCTTTTTATCGGCGAAGAGGTCGGTACCGGAAACGGCCCCGGCGTCGACATTGCGCTGGACCCGCTTGAGGGCACGACCCTGACCGCCAAGGACATGCCCAACGCGCTGACCGTGATCGCAATGGGCCCGCGCGGGTCGATGCTTCATGCCCCGGACGTATACATGGATAAGCTGGCCATTGGCCCTGGGTTCCCGGAAGGCGTCGTCAATCTGGACATGAGCCCGCGGGAACGCGTCGAAGCGCTGGCAAAGGCCAAAGGCTGTGATCCGGCGGACATCACCGTCTGCATTCTGGAGCGCCCGCGTCATGAGGCCATGATTGCCGAAGTTCGTGACACCGGAGCCTCGATCCGACTGATCACTGACGGTGATGTGGCCGGTGTCATGCACTGCGCAGAAAGCGAAGAAACCGGCATCGATATGTATATGGGCCAGGGCGGCGCACCCGAGGGCGTTCTGGCAGCAGCTGCGCTGAAATGCATGGGCGGGCAGATCTTTGGCCGCCTGCTGTTTCGCAACGATGACGAGCGCGGCCGCGCCGCCAAGGCGGGCATTACCGATCTGGATCGGGTCTATGCGCGGGACGAGATGGTGACGGCGGACGTGATTTTTGCTGCGACCGGCGTAACCGGCGGCTCACTGCTACCGCGTATCAAACGCGAGCCGGGCTGGGTTGAAACGACCACTTTGCTGATGCGGTCGAAAACCGGTTCGGTGCGGCGTATGTCCTATCGCACACCGATGTGGCCACATAGCGACGCATAGCGGCTTGCGCCGCTGCCTCCGGCGGGAGTATTTGTAAAAAGATGAAGAGGCCGGATCCGCGAGGGTCCGGCCTTGGCGCATAAGGGGCATGGGATGAGCTTTCTTGGGGTCGAGCAGTCATTGACCGGACGCCGCTGGATCGGACCTACGCCGGACATCGAGCGGGCAACAGAAATGCTGGTGCAGCAGGCCGGGTTGCCCCGTGCTGTCTGTCAGGTGCTGGCGCGGCGCGGCGTGCCAGCGATGGAAGCAGCAGGATTTCTTGAGCCCAAGCTGAAAGAACTGCTGCCGGACCCGCGTTCGATGCTGGATATGGAGAAGGCAGCAACGCGGTTCTTACAGGCCGTCAGGGCGCGGCAACGGATCGCCGTGTTCGCGGATTACGATGTGGACGGCGGAAGCTCGGCCGCATTGTTGCTGGTCTGGTTGCGACAGATGGGGATCAGCGCCACGCTTTATGTCCCGGACCGCATCGACGAAGGCTATGGGCCAAATGTTCCTGCCATGCAGACGCTGGCTGCTGAACACGACCTGATCATTTGTGTCGATTGCGGAACGCTGAGCCATGAGCCCATCACGGCAGCCAACGGCGCGGATGTGATCGTTCTGGACCACCACCTTGGCGGAGAGACCCTGCCCGACTGCGTCGCGATCGTGAACCCGAACCGGCAGGATGAAAGTGGCGATCTGGGGTATCTTTGCGCGGCGGGTGTCGTTTTCCTGATGCTGGTCGAGGCCGGGCGGCAATTGCGCGACGCCGGTATCAAAGGTCCGGACCTGATGTCGATGCTGGATCTGGTCGCCCTGGCGACGGTTGCGGATGTCGCACCTTTGATCGGCGCCAACCGGGCCCTTGTTCGTCAGGGGCTCAAGGTCATGGCCAGACGTCAACGCCCCGGGCTTGTTGCACTGTCGGATGTGTCCCGCATGGACGCGGCGCCCAATTCCTATCATCTTGGTTTTCTGCTGGGGCCTCGTGTCAACGCCGGTGGTCGCATTGGTCAGGCCGATCTGGGTGCCCGCCTGCTGAGCACGGAATCGACAGCTGAAGCCGAGGCTTTGGCGCAGCGGTTGGATGAGTTGAACACCGAACGGCGTGATATTGAAAACGCGGTGCGTGCCGCTGCGCTTGATCAGGCGGAAGAACGCGGACTGGATGCGCCGCTGGTCTGGGCAGCGGGTGAAGGCTGGCACCCCGGCGTCGTGGGCATCGTTGCCTCTCGCCTTAAGGAAATGGCGAACCGCCCGGCCGTTGTCATCGGCTTTGACTGGGATGAGGGCAAGGGGTCTGGTCGATCCATATCGGGCATCGATCTGGGTGCTTCGATCCAGAAACTTGCCGCCGAGGGTCTGCTGGTCAAGGGCGGTGGCCACAAGATGGCGGCGGGTCTGACGGTCATGCGCGATAAACTGGACGCGGCGATGGAACGGCTGAGTGAATTGCTGGCCAAACAGGGGGCCGGTCAGGGCGGCCCGGCGGATCTGAAGCTGGACGGTGCTTTGATGCCCGGCGCGGCCTCGGTCGAGCTGATCGAACAGATCGAAAAGGCCGGTCCGTTCGGCGCCAGCGCCCCTGCCCCGCGTTATGCCCTGCCTGAGCTTCAGGTGCGGTTTGCCAAACGCGTCGGCGAGACGCACCTCAAGCTATCATTGTCCGATGGGCTGAACGGCGGTCTGGACGCCATCGCATTTGGTGCGTTCGACGGCCCCATGGGCGAGAAGCTGTTGAATCACGGAGGAGCCCGCTTTCATTTCGCGGGCCGACTTGAGGTCAACACATGGGGCGGACGCCAAAACGTTCAGCTTCGGCTTGAGGATGCTGCCGAGGTAAGTTGAAGGCTGTTTCCTGACCCTGAAAGCACCGCCAAAAAAGTTTCACATCCCTGCGTTTTTCGGCTTGCGGGGGTGGGAGGTAAACCGTAAAAGGCCCTCCACAAGCCAGCGTGGCCCGTTCGTCTATCGGTTAGGACGCCAGGTTTTCAACCTGGAAAGAGGGGTTCGATTCCCCTACGGGCTGCCACTTGTGCTTGACTGGACCAAGTGGCCCGTTCGTCTATCGGTTAGGACGCCAGGTTTTCAACCTGGAAAGAGGGGTTCGATTCCCCTACGGGCTGCCATTTGCACTTTCCTAAATCAAAGTTTCAGAACCAAATATCTGGCGCCTGGTCGCTGGTTCACTTGAGGTTAGGTCAGTTGTTCTCCGGACTTTGAGTGCTCTTTCCCGATTCCGGCGCAGTCAGCAATCCTTGCCGTGACCTCTCCCGAATTCCTCTTTCAATATAATAAAAACAAATAGTTACGCATCTGCATTTTCATTTACTAAAAAATTAGTTTGACAGGCGCGCGAAAAATCGCTGATGGTATCTGACATCCGGTTCCCACCGGAGAACCATAAATTTTTGGGAGGAGACAGATGCGGAGACATCTACTTTCCGCAGTGGCGGCGGCTGCCGTCATTGCGGGGCACGGTCCTGCTTGGGCCGACGAAGCCGCAGCACAACGCTGGATCGACGACGAATTCCAGCCATCGACCCTGTCGAAAGACGAACAGATGGCTGAAATGCAGTGGTTCATCGAAGCTGCACAGCCTTACGCGGGCATGGAAATCAACGTCCTGTCTGAAGGCATCCCCACTCACTCGTATGAATCCGAGGTTCTGACCAAGGCATTCGAAGAGATCACCGGCATCAAGGTCAATCACCAGATCCTTGGTGAAGGCGAAGTGGTTCAGGCCGTTCAGACTCAGATGCAGACCGGCCGGAATCTGTATGACGGTTACGTCAACGACAGTGACCTGATCGGTACCCATTCCCGCCTGCAACTGGCCTATCCGCTGACCGACATGATGGGCGGCGACTGGGCGGCGACAACCTCGCCGACGCTGGATCTGGATGACTTCATGGGCATTCAGTTCACCACCGGTCCGGATGGCAAGTTGTATCAGCTGCCCGACCAGCAGTTCGCGAACCTTTATTGGTTCCGCAAGGACTGGTTCGACGATGAAGCCAACAAGGCCGCGTTCAAGGAAAAGTACGGCTATGACCTTGGTGTTCCGGTCAACTGGTCGGCCTACGAAGACATCGCCGAATTCTTCACCAACGACGTGAAGGAAGTCGATGGCGTCGCGATCTACGGCCACATGGACTACGGCAAACGCGCGCCTGACTTGGGCTGGCGTATGACAGACGCATGGCTGTCTATGGCGGGCGCAGGTGACGTCGGTGAGCCTAACGGTATTCCGGTCGACGAATGGGGCATCCGCATGGAAGCGGGCACCTGTAACCCAGTTGGCGCTTCGGTGTCGCGCGGTGGTGCTGCCAACGGTCCGGCTGCGGTCTACGCGATCCGCAAATGGGACGAATGGCTGCGCAACTATGCGCCTCCGGGTGCGGCGTCCTACGACTTCTACCAGTCGCTGCCGGCGCTGAGCCAGGGCAACGTGGCCCAGCAGATCTTCTGGTACACCGCCTTCACCGCCGACATGGTGAAGCCGAAGTCCGAAGGCAACAACACCGTGGATGACGAAGGCACACCGCTGTGGCGGATGGCGCCCAGCCCGCACGGCCCCTACTGGGAAGAAGGCCAGAAGGTTGGGTATCAGGACGTGGGTTCCTGGACTTTCCTGAAGTCGACCCCCGAGGATCGTGCTCAGGCAGCGTGGCTCTATGCCCAGTTCGTGACGTCCAAGACCGTCGATGTGAAGAAGTCCCATGTGGGTCTGACTTTCATCCGCGACAGCTCGGTTAACCACGAGTCCTTCACCGAGCGCGCACCCAAGCTGGGTGGTCTGGTCGAGTTCTACCGCTCGCCTGACCGTGTGGCATGGTCGCCGACCGGCATCAACGTTCCGGATTATCCGAAGCTGGCCCAGATCTGGTGGCAGCAAATCGGTGACGTGAACTCGGGCGCCTTCACCCCGCAAGAGGCGATGGACCGTCTGGCTGAAGAGATGGACATCACCATGGCCCGTATGCAGGCCGCGGATGAAAGCGCCGGTGTCTACGGTGGCTGCGGCCCGCGCCTGAACGAGCCGCAGGATCCTGCCTTCTGGCTGGAAAAAGCGGGTTCGCCCAAAGCCAAGCTGGAGAACGAAAAGCCGCAGGGCCAGACCGTCAACTATGACGAACTGGTTAAGCGCTGGCAGTCCCAGTAACAGCAACATCGTAGGCCGGGCTCAAGCCCGGCCTACCCTAAAATGCCCCGCGAGTTTCCCAGATGATCGAACTTCAAGATGCCACCAAACGGGTCGGCAACGTCATCCATATCAAATCCACAAACCTGACCCTTCATACAGGCCACTTCAATGTATTGTTGGGTGCAACCGGCTCGGGCAAGACCTCTCTGATCAAGATGATGGCCGGGCTGGACCCGATCGGCTCGGGCAAGGTCCTGATGGATGGGCAGGATGTCACGCGACTGAACACGCAGAAGCGTCAGATCAGCCTGGTGCACCAGTTCTTCGTGAACTATCCGCATATGACCGTTTTCGAAAACATCGCCTCGCCGCTGCGCGTGGCGGGTATGGCGAAAAGCGAAATCGAAGGCCGCGTTGAAGAAGCGGCCGACCTGCTGCAACTGCGCCCGATGCTGCACCGCCGCCCACATGAATTGTCGGGTGGACAACAGCAACGTACCGCTCTGGCGCGTGCCATTGCAAAAGAAAGCCGCGCCGTCTTCCTCGACGAACCGTTGGCCAACCTGGACTACAAGTTGCGCGAAGAACTGCGCGAGCAACTGCCCGACCTGTTTGCAGGGCGTGGCGCGGTCGTGGTCTATGCCACCTCGGAACCCGAAGAGGCGTTGCTGCTGGGCGGCTACACCGCCCTGATGGAAGACGGCCGCGTGACCCAGTTCGGACCGACCGCCGACATCTATCGCAACCCGGAAAACATCGCGGCGGCGCGTGTCTTCTCGGACCCGCCGATCAATGTGGCGCGCATTACGGTTTCCGGTGCCCGGGCACATCTGGCGGGCGGCGGCGGCTGGCCGGTCACTGACATGGCCGACGGAGATTACATGGTCGCCGTGCGCCCGCACCGTGTGACCCCGTTCCGCACCACAGACGCGGATGTGGAACTGACCGGGCGCGTGATCGTGACAGAGTTGTCGGGCTCGGATTCCAGCGCGCATTTCCAACATGGGAACGACGCTTGGGTTTCGCTGGCCGCCGGTGTGCACCCTTATCGGGTGGGCGAGGATCACAGTTTCTACATGAACCCGGCCCATTGCCGGTATTTCGGCCAAGACGGCAAAAGGGTAGCCTGACATGGCACAGATCAAGCTTTCAAACCTTCGACACAGCTATATGCCCGCGCCGAAAGGCCCGGAAGACTATGCGCTGAAGGAAATCGATGTGACATGGCGCGATGGCGGAGCCTACGCGCTGCTGGGCCCGTCCGGCTGCGGCAAGTCCACTTTGCTGAACATTATCTCGGGCCTTCTGACGCCGTCCGAGGGACAGATTCTGTTCGACGACCGCGACGTAACAGCCCTGCCCCCCGACCAGCGTAACATCGCGCAGGTGTTCCAGTTCCCGGTGATCTACGACACAATGACCGTGGGCGAGAACCTGGCTTTTCCGCTGAAGAACCGGGGCGTGGATGCTGCCACGATCAAGCGACGTGTCGATGAAATTGCCGAGATGCTGGACGTCACGGATATGCTGGGCACCCGCGCCTCGGGTCTGAGCCCGGACAACAAGCAGAAGATTTCGATGGGCCGCGGATTGGTGCGCGACGACGTGAACGCGGTGATGTTCGATGAACCCTTGACCGTGATCGACCCGCATCTGAAATGGAAGCTTCGGTCCAAGCTGAAAGAACTGCACCAGCGCGTCAAAGCGACAATGATCTACGTAACCCACGACCAGACCGAGGCTCTGACTTTCGCGGACGAGGTGGTGGTGATGCAGGAAGGCGAAGTGGTTCAGATTGGCACGCCCGTCGAACTGTTCGAACGCCCTCAGCACACGTTTGTCGGCCACTTCATTGGCTCACCCGGCATGAATGTCCTGCCCTGCGAGGCGAAAGGCGACCGAGCTATCTTTGAAGGCCATGAGGTTATGCTGGAAGGCCCAACTCATGGTGAAGGGGGCCGCACTGATCTGGGTATCCGGCCCGAGTATGTTGGATTTGGCGACACCGGCATTCCCGCACACGTGACCAAAGTCGCCGACATCGGCCGTCACTATGTGATCAGTGCGATGGTCGGCAATACTGCCCTAAAGGCTGTGACCGAACATAGTGTGCCCGAACCCGGGTCACAGGTTTTCCTGCAATTCAAACCCGAACAATCCCGCGTCTATCGCGACGGCTGGATCGCAACTCAGGAGCGGGCGCAATGAGAACGGAAAATCAAAAGGCTTGGTTCTTTGTCCTACCTGTGCTGGCTCTGGTCGCGTTCAACGCGCTGGTGCCAATGATGACGGTGGTCAACTACTCGGTGCAGGAAACATTCGGCAACAACCAGTTCTTCTGGGAAGGCCTTGGCTGGTTTGAACAAATCCTGCGGTCCGACCGGTTTCAGGCCGCGCTTGGACGGCAATTCCTGTTCACCGCGCTGATCCTGCTGATTGAAGTCCCGCTGGGCATCATCGTTGCCCTGTCGATGCCGCGCAAGGGGTTCTGGGTGCCGGTCTGCCTGGTGCTGATGGCCCTTCCGATGCTGATCCCTTGGAACGTGGTCGGGTCGATGTGGAACATCTTCACCCTGCCAAAGATCGGTCTGCTGGGGTATTTTCTGAATGACGTTCTGGGCATCAACTATGACATGACGCAACAGCCGCTATCGGCCTGGATCACTGTCATCGTTATGGATGTCTGGCACTGGACCTCGCTTGTGGTTCTGCTGTGCTATGCGGGTTTGGTGTCGATCCCGGACGCCTACTATCAAGCTGCGAAGATCGACGGCGCCAGCCCCTGGTCTGTGTTCCGTTATATCCAGCTGCCCAAGATGAAAACCGTCCTGACCATCGCCGTGCTGCTGCGCTTCATGGACAGTTTCAACATCTACACCGAACCGTTCGTTCTGACTGGTGGCGGCCCCGGCAACTCAACCACCCTGCTGTCGATCGACCTTGTGAAAATCGCGCTGGGACAGTTCGACCTTGGCCCTGCGGCCGCGATGAGCCTGATCTATTTCGCCATCACGTTACTGGTCTCTTGGGTCTTCTACACTCTGATGACAAAGGATGACGCGCAATGAAGAAGCGGTCCATCATCCCGATCCTTTATATCGCGTTCCTGATGCTGCCGATCTACTGGCTGGTGGCAATGTCCTTCAAGACCACGAACGAGATCCTGTCGGGCTTTTCCCTGTTTCCCCAGACCTTTACGCTGGAGAACTACATCACCATCTTCACCGATCCGACATGGTACTGGGGCTACATCAACTCGATCACTTATGTGACTCTGAACACAGTACTTTCTGTCTGCGTTGCCCTGCCAGCCGCTTATGCTTTTTCGCGCTATCGCTTTCTGGGCGACAAGCAGTTGTTTTTCTGGCTGCTGACCAACCGGATGGCACCGGCTGCGGTCTTTGCGCTGCCGTTCTTCCAGCTCTACTCCTCGATCGGTCTGTTCGATACGCACCTGGCCGTGGCGCTGGCGCATACGCTGTTCAACGTGCCTCTGGCCGTGTGGATTCTGGAAGGGTTCATGCGCGGCATCCCGAAAGAGCTGGATGAGACCGCTTATGTCGACGGCTATTCCTTCCCGCGCTTTTTCGTCACGATCTTTCTGCCCAACATCAAGGCAGGCGTGGGCGTTGCTGCGTTCTTCTGCTTCATGTTCTCGTGGGTTGAAATGCTGCTGGCCAAGACCCTGACTGCTGTCGAGGCCAAACCCATCGCCGCCGTGATGACGCGCACCGCCTCAAGTGCCGGGTATGAACTGGGCCTGCTGGCGGCAGCCGGGACGCTTACAATCATCCCCGGTGCCATCGTCATCTGGTTTGTCCGCAACTACATCGCGCGCGGTTTCGCGATGGGTCGTGTGTGAGGTTCGATATGCGCAAACTCCTTCTCACCCTTCCCTTCCTGCCGTCTTCGGCCCTTGCACAGGCGCAAGCCGGTTGGGGCAATGTCGGCCAGCAAGAGGAAAAAGGGTTCTCGTGGACTGACCCCTTGTGGCCCGACTTCTGGATGGCCTGGACCCCTGCCACGCTGGCCGTGTTCGTCGGCATCTTCTCGGCCATTGCACTGATTGGCCTGCTGGAAGGGTTCAAATTCCGCGACGGCATCGAACGGCGCGGCGTGCTGGGGCTGACCACCACGCTGGGCGACAGGCTGTTTATTACCCTGCTGGGCTCGGCCTATATCTTCCTTGCCTGGCTGGGCCTGGTGGGTCAGCCCGTCTGGACACCACTTTTCCTGTCCGTCGGATGGGGCATTTTCGTCTTCTGGAAAGTTTAAGCTTTGCGAAACAGCGAAAGGATGCTTGTCTGTCAGGCATACTAAAAAATGCGACACGAAAGACCGATGCGAAAGAAAAAAACAACAAACCTCCTGACCGAAGTAGAACTCGAGTTCATGAACGAACTCTGGGCGCTGGGTCAGGGCTCGGTCCGTGACGTGCTTGATTGTCTGCCACCAGAACGCAATCTGGCCTATACGTCCGGCGCGACCATCCTGCGCATTCTCGACGAGAAAGGTTTCGTCGAAAGCCGCAAGGACGGAAAAACGCTGATCTACAGACCGCTTCTGGAAAAAGACAGGTATCAGGCGCGTTCGCTTCAGAACCTGTCCCGCACATTGTTCGACGACACACCCGCCACGCTGGTGGCGCGTCTGGTCGATGACGCGGAGCTGAGCGAAGCCGATCTGGAGGAAATTCGGGCACTGGTAGAGAGGAGACTGCAAAATGACAGCGGTTAAACCGGTTCTCGATACATATCTCGAATTGAACATCGTGCTTGGCCTGTCCGCCCTTATCTGGCTGCTGGCCCGCGCGACGTTGGCGAAGACTCCGATGCGAAACAGCTTTGTCGCGCAGTTGCGCGCGCTCAAAACGCTGTGCGTTTGCGTGGTACTCAGTCCTCTGCTGGCGCTTGGCGCTTCGGCATTGGCGGGGCTGGCATGGCCCGGTCGCGCAGTGGCGCTGGGTGACATTGCGGTTGCCGCTTATCTGCGCGGCGAAATCGCGATGCCAGCGGTCCAGTTCGAGGCATTGCTCAACACCCGCGAACGCTGGATCGATCATATCGTTTCGGGTGAGTCTCTGGCTTTGATTATTGTCCTGATAGCTCTGGCGATGATCTCGGCGCTGTATCTTGTCCGCGCTGTGCGTGATGCGATTTCCATTCGCACCACGATCGGGACAAGTTTTCTGTGGCGCCGCTCTCGCAAAGTGGACATTCGTCTGTCGGACCGCATCACGGTGCCCTTCGCGGTGCGCGGTCTGCGCCGCCGTCACGTGGTTTTACCCAGTCACTTGCTGAATACGCCGCGTGAAATGCGGTTTGCTCTGGCCCATGAGTTTCAGCACATCCGCGCAGGCGACGTGGAATGGGAACTTGGGTTCGAACTGTTGCGCCCCGTTCTTTTCTGGAACCCGGCCTATCAGCTTCTGAAATATCAGTTCGACCGGTTACGGGAACTGGCCTGTGATCAGTCGGTTGTTGCCCGCAAAGGGATCGACGCGCGCGACTATACGTCCTGCCTGCTGGATTATTGCGCCCGCACAGTCGCGATGCGGAACCCGAAGGTTCTGAATGTAGCGCTGGTTTCCGGTGGAAAGGCCAAGCGGGTATTGCAGCAGCGTGTGATCGCGCTGACCGACACGCAGGTGGCTACGGCTCCGCTGCCGGTTCTGTTTTTGGGTCTGACGCTGACTTTTGCAACCTTGCTTGCGCTTGGATCAGCCTCGCTTCGCCAGACACATGACTGGAGCCATGATCGGCTGATGCTGTCGACGGTTGTCAATCTGGAACGGCTGGAGGCCCGTAACCAGGGTAACTGATCCCTCAGATCACCAACCGCGACGCCCGAACAGCGAGTGGATACGGTTTTGCCCTGTAAACGGGTCGATCTTCTGCGGGTGTGCCAGCCCTGCGACGACGCTCTCGACCAGAACCCATCCTACTAGGGCAAAGATTACCCCACCAAAGGCCTGTCCCAGCAGCACGCCAGAAGCGCCCGCCAGCTTGGATCCGATAACGACAAAGACCCAAGTTCCAACGGTATGTCGCCCCCAGTTGATCCAGGTTGAATAAACCGGGTGCCCAAGATTGTTGAAACTGGCGTTTGCGACAAAAATCACTCCGTTAAAAAACGAAGCCAGCGCCAGCGGTCCGCAAAACAGGTAGATCAGTGTCCGTGTTTCGCCTTGCGCTGCAAACAAATCCGCGATTGGTGCACGCAGAAGAAACAGGATAGCCGCCATTGCCACGACGTATATCCCGGTAAACCGGATACCGGCCCAAAAGGCGGCCCGCACACGATCATATCGTTCGGCCCCGAAGTTCTGCCCGATGATCGGACCGATCGAGCCTGACAAAGCAAACACCACAGAAAACGCCACCGGCATCAGGCGGCCGATCACGGCCATCCCCGCCACCGCGTCAGTTCCATATTGAGCAATTTCCCGAACTACGATGGCATTTCCAATCGGCGTTGCGACATTGGTCAGAACCGCTGGAATTGCGATGGTTCGCACAGGGTGCAGATCGTGCGCAACCTGAGACAGCGATGGCCGCATAAAGCCCCGGTGCACGCGCAACGCAGGCAGTATCGCGGCTGCCAGCATACAAAGCCTTGCCAAAACCGATGCAATTGCGGCGCCATCCAGTCCAAGCCCCACCGCGAAGATCAGCACGGGATCAAGGACGGCATTCACCACACCGCCGTAGATCGTTGCCATCATCGAACGTCGCGCATCACCATGCGCGCGCAATACAGCCATCGCCGTCATGGCAATGGACATGACGCACATTGTCGGCAGGATGATCGAAACATAGCGGACCGAAAGCCTCAGCACCTCGCCCTCGGCGCCCAGAAGCGACAGTAGAAAGGTCAGGTTCATCAGAACCAAAGCCGAAATCAGGATACCACCAATCAGCCCCAGAACCGCGACGCTGGATGCATAGTGGCGCGCCTGCTCTGGCCTGCCCGCGCCCAGTTCACGTGCAACGAGCGCCCCGGCGGAGATCGACAGCCCGATGTTGATGGCGTTGGTAAAGAACAACAATGTCCCCGCATAGCCGACCGCCGCAGCCAGAGCGTCATTGCCCAGCATCGAGATGAATATCATGTCCACAAAGTCGACCGCGAAAATTGCCATCAGACCAATGCTGGTGGTCAAGGACATGCGCGTCACGTGCCGCATCAGGCTGCCGCTCAGAAAAACGGCGTCGTTGCCGGACTGACCTGCCATGTTGTTCGTTGCTCCTGTTCAGGCGCTTTGTGTCACCTTGCAGCCGTTTGGGAAGAGGCGGCAACCCCAATTCACCCGGGCGGCGCAGATCAGGAACGGTTGCGATAGATTTCAGACGGCAGCTTTTCCGCAGCCCGTCGCCGGTGGCGGAAAACGCTCTGCATGGCCGCCAGCGACCCTCGCTTCAGGCACCTTGTTTTACTGACAATATCCAATCCCGCACGATTTCGGCCTTGGGTGTCAGCTCCCGGGACTTCGACCAGACCAGGTAGATCCCCTTCCCTGTTTTCCAGGTCCACTCCGACCGCGCAGCAAGCAGGCCCTGCTGAACCAATGGGGCAACAAGATGGTCCCACCCAAAGGCGAACCCCTCGCCCGCAATCGCGGCCTGAAGCACCAGCGCGTAGTCATTCAGGCGCAGACCGCTGCGCGGAGGTATTTCCGTCACTCCGAACTCCCAGAACCACTGCCGCCACGAGGGGCGTTCGCGAATTGGTTCCTCAAGATGGATCAAGCGCTGGCTGAGAAGCCCCGGCACATTTCTGAGATTTACCGCTGCCGCCATCACCCGGGGCGACGCGACGGGATAGATCACTTCCTCGGCGATCAACGCACATTCGCAATCCGGCCAGTCTCCGGCCCCAAGTCGAATGGCCAGGCTGATCGTTTCCACATTCAGATCAGGCTCTCGATCGCTGGATTGCAGGCGCAGGTCGATATCCGGATGGATGCGCTGAAAGGACCCGATGCGCGGCAAAAGCCAATAGTTGTTGAATGCCGAAGACGCGCTGAGTGTCACGTGATCATTGCTGGCAAATTGCCGGATGGATTCGGCGGACTGCGCAAGCTGTTCAAACGCGCGTGTCACGTCGGCGAACAACTTGCTTCCAGCATTTGTCAGGCTGATCTTACGGTGACTACGCTGGAACAGAAGAACACCAAGCGAGCTTTCGAGTTGCTTGATCGCCATACTGACCGCTGGTTGTTGAACGTTCAATTCCTGCGCCGCACGTGTGAACGATCCGGTCCTTGCTGCGGCCTCGAAAAAGACGAGGTGGCGCGGTGAGGACAGATGTGACCAAAGCTTTTGCATAAGCTGTGTTTATCTAATTCATCGAAATTTTCAAACGTCACAAAGGCCCACCCAGACGATAATTTCAGGATAGACAGATTCAGAGAGGGCATTCATGGCGCGCCGGGCACGCAGTTCAAGAACACGGGGAAATGCGCAGACTGGCGCACCGCCCTCACCCTATATTCGCCGCATCATCCCGCATTTCGATGTGCTTGATGAGGATCAGATCGTTCGGCTTGAGGAACAGGTCGACTGGATCCTGCAAGACGTGGGCATCGCCTTTCGCGACGACCCCGAGGCGCTTGCACTTTGGAAGCGCGAAGGTGCAAAGGTTGACGGCGACATCGTGCGCGCGCCGGCCGATTGGATTCGCAACCTGTGCTCTCAGGCTCCGGCCGAGTTCACACAACTGGCCCGAAACCCGGACCGATCAGTCATTATTGGCGGCAAGCATCAGGTATTCGCGCCGATTTACGGCGCCCCTTTTGTACGCGATCTCGAAGGTGGGCGCCGATATGGCGATATGGCCGCCTTCCGGGATCTTGTACGACTAACTTATCTGCACCCGAACCTGCATCACGGTGGCTTCGTCACCTGTGAGCCTTGTGACGTTCCGGTCAGCAAACGGCATCTCGACATGCTGTTCGCGCACATGACCCTCAGCGACAAACCGCATCTGGGCGCGATTACGGAAATGAGTCGCGCGCAGGACAGCGTCGACATGGCCGAAATCGTGTTCGGTGCCGACGTAATGGCCGATAACTGCGTCATCATGGGGAACGTGAACACGAACTCTCCACTTTTGGTGGACCGTGTGGTGACCGAAGCGGCACGGGTGTATTCAACCCGCGGGCAAGGCATGGTCGTGGTGCCCTTTATCCTTTCGGGGGCAATGGGGCCGGTCTCAACCGCGGCGTCCGTGGCACAGGCCATGGCCGAAGCGATGATGGTCTGTGCGTATATTCAGCTAATCCGCCCGGGCGCGCCATTCGTGCTGGGCAACTTCCTGTCGTCGATGTCGTTGAAATCGGGCGCACCCACTTTTGGAATGCCCGAACCTGTCATGTCGAACTATGCAATAGGTCAACTGGCGCGCCGCGCCGGGTTGCCGTTGCGGTGTGGCGGGTCCCTGACAGCATCGAAGATCGAGGACGCCCAAGCGGCATACGAAAGCGCGGATTCCATGCATTCTACCATGCTGGCAGGGGCAAATTTTGTCCTGCACTCGGCTGGTTGGCTGGAAGGCGGACTGTGCACCGGTTTCGAGAAGCTGATCATGGATGCGGACCGGCTTGGATCCTATCAGAAAGTCTTGTGCCAGGGGCTGGACACTTCAGACGACGCGCTGGCCCGGGACGCATACGACGAAGTCGCCCCAGGCGGGCACTTTCTGGGATGCGGTCACACGATGCGCCACTACCAGACAGCATTCTACGAACCCAGGCTCAGCGACAGCGAGAATGTCGAAAGCTGGGAAGAAAACGGTTCGGAAGACATGCGCCAGCGCGCCCACGGTCGCTGGAAGCAGATGCTGAAAGAATATGAGGAACCTCCGATCGACACCGCGCTGCGCGAAGAACTGGAGGCATTTGTCGCCAGACGCAAAGAGGAACTGCCCGATGCCTGGTACTAGGAAAACAGCCAACGCGACGCCGCCTGCCAACGTCGCGACCGAAACCGCAATGATCGCGTGGGCAGCGCAATAAACATTGCGGGCCTGACCCGGCCTTTCTTGAAACGCTTAAAGCTTAACCAAGGACACCTTCAATGCCCGAAATTCAAAAAGACGATACAGCCACAGGCAAACCGCTTCCTTCCCACGCCAAGGTTGTCGTCATTGGCGGCGGCGTCGTCGGATGTTCGATCCTTTTTCACCTTGCCAAGTTCGGGTGGAAGGATGTCGTACTGCTGGAACGCGATGAACTGACATCCGGGTCCAGCTGGCACGCCGCCGGGCAGATACACACGATCAGTTCGGACCCCAACATAAGCCGCCTGCAAAGCTATACGATTGATCTGTACAAAGAAATCGAAGAGACATCGGGCCACTCGGTTGGCCTGCATATCACTGGGGGCTTCTACGCCGCGTCGACCAAGGAATGGTACGATTACCTCAAACGCGAACGTTCAAAGGCGCGGTACATGGGGCTCAATCAGGAATTCATAAGTCCAAGGGAACTGGCCGAGCGTCATCCGCTGATCGACCCCAAGCATTACCACGCAGCCCTTTGGGACGATCAGGACGGTGATCTTGACCCTTCGGGCGCGACCTATGCCTTTGCCAAATCGGCCCGTGTACACGGCGCGCAGTACTTTACCCATTGCGGTGTGACCGCGATGAGCCAGCGCCCGGACGGAAGCTGGGATCTGACGACACCGAAAGGCACGATCAATGCGGAACAGGTGGTCAATTGCGGTGGCCTCTGGGCCCGCGAAGTCGGCCAGATGTCCGGCATTCACCTTCCGGTACAGCCGATGGAGCATCACTACCTGATCACCGACAAGATCCCGATGATCGCCGAGCGCATGGAAAGCATGGGCGAAGCCGGTCGCCTGCCCGCGGGTATCGATTATGAGGCCAACATCTATTTCCGGCAGGAACGGCAGGGCATGTTGCTGGGCACCTATGAGCCAAAGTCGACCCCCTGGAAAGTCGACGGGACCCCGTGGGATTTCGGCCACGAGTTGCTGCAGCCCGATCTCGACCGCATCGCCGAACGACTCGAAATGTCGTTCGAACGGATACCGGCAATCGGCGAGGCTGGCATCAAGGACATGATTAACGGGCCATTCACTTTCGGCCCGGACGGCAACCCGATGATCGGCCCGGTTCCGGGGATGAAGAACTATTGGGTCGCGGTGGGTGTCATGGCGGGGTTCTGTCAGGGCGGCGGCGTTGGTCTGACCATGGCGGAATGGATGATCGACGGAGAACCCTCGATCGATGTCTGGGCCATGGACGTCGCGCGGTTTGGCGAGTTTGCGACGCCGGATTGGGGAACCGTCAAATCGGCTGAAAACTACGAACGCCGCTTTGTCATGACCTTCCCCAACGAGACCCTTCCCAAGGGCCGGATGCAGAAAACCACCGCGCTTTACGATCGTTTGGTCGCGAAGGGTGCCTTGATGGATCAGGGCTTTGGACTTGAAAACGCCCAGTGGTTTGCGGACGGTCCCGAGGACGCCCACGAGGATCCGACTTTCGAGCGCAACCGCTCGTTCGATTATGTCAAACGCGAGGTGAACGCCGTGCAGAATGCCGTCGGCGGCATCGAGATTGCCAACTTCGCCAAGCACGAGTTCAAGGGCAAAGGCGTGCGCGCATATTTGGACCGTATTCTCGCAGGCTATGTTCCAAAACCCGGCCGCCTGACCCTGACACCGATGCTGACCCCAAAAGGCAAGCTGTACGGTGACCTGACCGTTGCCTGCCTGGCCGAGGATCACTTTATGCTGTTTGGGTCGGGCGCGATGCAGGAAGCGCACCGCCGCTGGTTCGAGAAGGATCTGCCGGACGATGTCGCTTATGCCAATGTTTCAGACGACTGGCACGGGATAGCGCTGTCCGGTCCCAAGTCACGAGAGCTGTTGTCGCGTATCACCCGCACCGATGTCAGCGCCGACGCCATGAAATTCCGCGATCTGCGACAAACCTTCGTGGGCGGGGTTCCGGTCATTTTGAACCGTATCAGTTTCTCGGGCGAGCTTGGTTTTGAAATCTACTGCCGCCCCCAATACCTGTTGCGGCTTGCCGAAACGATCGAGGGTGCCGGGGCTGATCTGGGCTATCGCTGGTATGGCGCTCGTGCGCTCATGTCGATGCGGCTTGAAAAAGGCTGGGGTGTTTGGACCACGGAATTCCGGCCGGATTTCAATGCAGTGGAAAGCGGAATGGATGTCTTCATCAACTGGAAGAAAGATTTCGTCGGCAAGCAGGCGACCGAAGCTTTCCGTGCCGAGGGTGTGAAACAAAAGCTTGTGACCATGACAATCGACGTCGAAGGGATCGATGTCTCCAGCGACGAAGCAATCCTGAAGGATGGCGCGGCGGTAGGTTACGTCAGCTCAGGCGGATATGCGCACCGGATGGGTTATTCCATGGCGATGGGCTATGTCGCGTCGGAGCACGCAGCGCCCGGAACGGTCCTTCAGGTTGAAATCCTCGGCGAGTTCTACGATGCCGAAGTGCTTGGCGGCCCGCTTTACGATCCCAACGGCGCCAATATGCGATGCTGAAATTTTGTACGGGGCGCCCGCCTGGGCGCCCTTCGCAATTCTGACGGAATCAGCGGAGTTCAGATGGTCCCTGAACTCCGTCGCAGCAATGGCTGTGTTTCGTCGCCGGATTATCCGGCGAACGCCATACGATCAGCCGCAAAACGAGCCTCACTCATTCAGGCGCTGACTTCGAAGAATAGTAATATGCAATCGCCTGAGCGCGGTTTTTGACGGACAGTTTTTCATAAATATTGGACAGATGAAATTTGACCGTATTCGTCGATATTTGCAGCTCTTTCGACAGGTCACGATTTGACAGTCCTTTGGCCAAAGCCTCCAGGATCGCGCGTTCTTTGCGTGACAGACCATGAATCGGATCCTGATGCATCTTCCTGACATCGATGAAGGGAAACACCATCTTGCCGGCAGCAACGTCGGCGCAGGTTTCAAGCAAACCCTCCACTTCACCTGACCGTGGGGCAAACCCTGCGGCCCCGGCCTGCATGGCCAACCTGGGAACGTCGCCAGCCTCGTCGCCATACACAATGAAACGGGGTGCGTTTTGCTGTTCACGCAGCACCTCGATCAGTTTGGCAGCACCCAAAATCGGCAGGTTCCACGCCACGACGCAGACCTGCACAGGCACCCGCATGACCGCGCCCAGAAACCCCTCGGCTGTGGCGGACGTGGCCACCAAAGAGAATCGCGGATCACGTTCAAAAATCTCCGACATCGCAGACAGGACGAGCGGATTGTTGTCGGCCAGCATGACGTCAATCGGGTATCGGGGTTTTTCAGTCATTTGATTTTCCGCCCAAAATTCTCAAAATCTACCCATTTTGGTAGGTTATATCTCAGTACACCTTTGTATTCTTACACTAATGGGTAGGTTTTTTCCCACCCAATTAGATGCCCAAAAGCAGTATTAAGTTACGTTGCGCGTTCGGGCAAGTTGCAGTTTTGCTGATCGTCAACGCGATACACGGGCTCTGCCAATCATCCCGTAGCTGAGGAGGATCACAAATGACGTTCCAGGTTTATCCCCCGCTGGAAATCCCCGAGACCCTGGCGGCCGGACCCGGCCCCGGCAATACAGACGCCCGCGTCCTGCAGGCGTTTTCCAGCGCTGGCGTTGCAGACCACATGCAAGGCGATGTTTTGCGCGGAATGGTCGAATGCAAATACATGCTGCGCGAAATCTGGGGTACCGACAACGCCTATACCTTCGCCGTCGCCGGCACCGGTTGGAGCGCGCTGGACACCATGTTCTCGGCCGTGATGCCGGGCGACAAGGTTGTCGCCTTTTCGAACGGTACGTTTTCGGGCATCGACTCGCTGACCCTGCGGATCAAGGCCGCGACACCGCAGGAACACGCCTCCAGCCCGCTGGACCCGCAGGCGGCAAGCGTTGTCGTGATCGAAGTGCCTCATGGGCAACCGGTTACGGGTGAAATGGTCGAAAAGGCCCTGGCTCGCCATAAACCGAAATGGGCCTTCATGGCGCATTGGGAAACCGGATCGGGGCGCATCAACGATCTGCGCGGTTTCTCGGATGCCTGCGAACGTCATGGGGCCATGGGCCTGATCGACGCGGTTTCTTCCTTGGGCGTAGAGGATTTCCGGATTGATGATTTTCCCGGGATCGCAGGTTGGGCATCCTGTCCGCAGAAAGGCCTGTGCTGTTTGCCACTGACCTACGCGCCGGTCAGCTTCACCGACTCGTATATCAATTCGCTGAAGGCGACGGGTGCGTATACCTATGTCCACAACCCGATTTTCGAAGCCCGCCACTGGGGCATCGTCGACGGGCAGGATGTCGAAAAGGGAACCTATCACCGCACACATTCGGGCTACGCCGTTGCCGCATTTCACGAGTCGCTGCGCCTGACCCTTCAGGAGGGGCTGGCCAAGCGATCCGCGTCATATCGCACACACGAATGCGTTCTGCGCGACGCTGTGACCGCGCTTGGTTGCGAAGTGACCTCGGACATGCCCAGCCTTGTCGTTCTCAATCTGCCGACAGAACTGGCAGGTCGTGAAATGGAACTTGTTCAGAATTGCCGGGCGCGCGGGTTTGGCATCTGGCCCACGCTCAGCGCCCCGGTGCAGGTTCGCATCGGCATTCTGAACCAGCTCAACCATCAGGCCGTCAGCCGCATCGTGCGCCTGTTCTCCGAAGCTCTGCATGAGTTGGGAGGCACAGTCGATTTCGAAGAAATCGAGGCGCTGCTGGAAAGCCGCTACGGCACATCGATTGCCGCGTAATCGCACTGCATGAACGGGAGGAATGCAGATGGATATTCATGAATATCAGGCCAAAGAGGTCCTTTCGAAGTTTGGGGTCGATGTCCCGCCAGGTGCATTGGCCTACAGCCCCGAGCAAGCCGCCTACCGCGCTCGCGAGCTTGGCGGCGACAAATGGATCGTCAAGGCGCAGGTGCATGCAGGCGGGCGCGGCAAGGCTGGCGGCGTCAAGCTGTGCAACACTGAAAGCGAGATCTACGAGGCCTGTGACAACCTGTTCGGGCGCAAGCTGGTTACGCATCAGACCGGCCCGGAAGGCAAAGGCGTCTACCGCGTATATGTAGAGGCCGCCGTGCCCATCGACCGCGAGATTTACCTGGGTTTCGTGCTTGATCGCTCCAGCCAACGGGTGATGATCGTCGCGTCGTCCGAAGGCGGAATGGAGATCGAGGAGATCTCGGCCGAACGCCCGGACAGCATCGTACGCTCAATCGTGGAACCGGCTGTGGGGTTGCAGGAATTCCAGGCGCGCGAGATCGCCTTCGAACTGGGGCTTGAGCCGCGACTGGTGCAGCAAATGGTCCGCACCCTGCAGGGCTGCTATGCCGCATTCAGTGAGTTGGACGCAACCATGGTCGAGATCAACCCTTTGGTCATAACCGGCGATGATCGCGTTCTGGCGCTGGACGCCAAGATGAGCTTTGACGACAACGCCCTGTTCCGTCACCCGCAGATTGCTGAACTGCGCGACAAAAGCCAGGAAGACCCCCGTGAAAGCCGCGCGGCTGATCGTGGCCTGTCCTATGTCGGCCTCGAAGGCAATATCGGCTGCATCGTGAACGGTGCCGGTCTGGCCATGGCCACGATGGACACCATTAAGCTGGCCGGTGGGGAGCCTGCGAACTTCCTCGATATCGGCGGCGGTGCTTCACCCGAGCGGGTCGCCAAGGCCTTCCGCCTGGTTTTGTCGGACAGCAATGTTCAGGCGGTTCTGGTCAACATCTTTGCTGGAATCAACCGCTGTGACTGGGTTGCAGAAGGTGTCGTGCAGGCATTGCGCGAACTGGACATCGACATTCCTGTCATCGTGCGTCTGGCCGGTACGAATGTCGAAGAGGGTCAGAAGATTCTGGCCAAATCCGGTTTGCCGATCATCCGTGCAACCACCCTGATGGAAGCCGCCGAACGCGCCGTTGGCGCATGGCGCAACGACCTGTCCCAAAACACCAAGATGAGGGCTGTGTAATGAGCATTCTTCTCGACCGCGACAGCCGCGTTATCGTTCAGGGTATCACCGGACGCATGGCGCGTTTTCACACCAAGGACATGTTGGAATACGGCACCAATGTTGTCGGCGGCGTGGTCCCCGGCAAAGGTGGCGAAACCGTCGAAGGTGTGCCAGTTTTTGACACCGTCAAACAGGCCGTCGAGGCCACAGGTGCCGATGCCAGCCTTGTCTTCGTTCCGCCACCGTTTGCAGCGGATTCGATCATGGAAGCGGCGGATGCCGGCATCCGCTATTGCGTCTGCATCACAGACGGCATCCCCGCGCAAGACATGATCCGGGTCAAACGCTACATGTACCGCTACCCGCGCGACAAGCGCATGGTGCTGACCGGGCCGAACTGCGCCGGAACAATCAGCCCGGGCAAGGCGCTGCTGGGTATCATGCCCGGCCATATCTACCTGCCGGGCAACGTGGGAATCATCGGGCGCTCGGGCACGCTGGGCTACGAGGCTGCAGCGCAGCTCAAAGAACGCGGAATCGGTGTGTCTACCAGCGTCGGCATCGGTGGCGACCCGATCAACGGTTCGTCCTTCCGTGACATCCTTGAACGGTTCGAACAGGACGAAGACACCGAGGTCATTGCCATGATCGGAGAGATCGGCGGCCCGCAAGAGGCCGAAGCGGCGGAGTATATCCGTGACCACATCACCAAGCCCGTGGTGGCTTATGTCGCGGGTCTGACAGCCCCCAAGGGCCGGACCATGGGCCATGCAGGTGCGATCATTTCGGCCTTTGGCGAAAGTGCCTCGGAAAAGGTTGAAATCCTTTCTGCCGCAGGCGTGACCGTGGCAGAAAACCCCGCAGTCATCGGCGAAACGATCGCCCGCGTCATGGGAAAGGCCGCGTGATGGTTAAACCTTCAGTCCTTGTAACACGCCGCTGGCCTGCCGCGGTCGAGGCGCAACTGGCCGAGAGCTATGACACCGTGCTGAACACCGGAGACAAACCCATGTCTCCGGCCGAAATCCGCGATGCGCTGAAACGGTATGACGCGGTGTTGCCGACCGTGACCGACACACTCAGCGCCGAGGCGCTGGATGTGCCTGCCGCGCAGACCAGGATCTTGGCCAATTATGGTGTCGGCTACAGTCACATCTGCGAACCGGCAGCCCGCGATCTGGGTATGACTGTCACCAACACACCCGACGTGCTGTCCGAATGCACCGCCGATCTGGCCATGACCTTGCTGCTGATGGTGGCCCGTCGTGCAGGTGAAGGCGAACGGGAACTGCGCGCCGGAGGTTGGTCCGGCTGGCACCCTACCCATCTGGTTGGCACCAAGGTCAGTGGCAAGACACTGGGCATTATCGGTTTTGGCCGCATCGGTCAGGAAATGGCCCGCCGCGCCCACCATGGCTTCGGAATGAAAATCATCGTGCAGAACCGCAGCCAAGTATCGCCGGGCTTTCTGGGCCAATGCAACGCCGTTCAGGTGGACACGGTGGACGAACTGCTGCCGCAATGCGATTTCGTCTCACTGCACTGCCCTGGCGGCGCGGCGAACCGCCACCTGATCAACTCGCGCAGGCTGAGCCTGATGAAACAGGACGCCTTCCTGATCAACACCGCGCGCGGCGAGGTGATAGACGAATGGGCGCTTATTCAGGCCCTGATGTTCGACATGATCGGCGGTGCTGCGCTGGATGTGTTCGACGGCGAACCGCGCATCAGCCCGGACCTTCTGCAGTGCGACAATCTGGTGATGCTGCCGCACCTTGGCAGCGCCACCCGCGAAGCGCGTGAAGCCATGGGGTTCCGGGTGCTCGACAATCTCAGTGACTTCTTTGCCGGCCGCCCGCCCCGGGACCGCGTAATCTGACCTTTTCCCTCACCTCCTCCCGCCGGTGATCCCGTCGGGAGGCCTTTTTCAGGAGGTTTCCACGTGAACGCCCCCCACCGCATAAATGGTTTTTTCACCCAGTCTCTTTCGGATCGTGATCCTGAGCTTTTCGGCTCGATCCGGTCCGAGTTGGGCCGCCAGCGCGACGAGATCGAGC